>CAVZEZ010000025.1:0-294240 GCA_963774425.1 uncultured delta proteobacterium
CCCATCGGCATCAAAATGCGCGATACGGGCACGTGCGTTTGGAGATGCGCTCGGCCGCCAGCAGAAAAAGTGCGGCCGCGCCGATGTTCTGCATCATGCTCGAGATGATTCCGACCGTTCCCGATATCAGGATAATGACCCGTTTCGCGCTTCCCGCCAGTTTTATAATCGGACCCGCCACCTGATTCATCACACCGGTTTTGTCGAGGCCGGCGCCGATGATGATCACCGCGATGATGGAAACGACGGCGTTGCTGCTTAAACCGACGAAGGCCTCTTTGGGCGAAATCAAGCCCGCGAGGGGCAGCATGACCATCATGATAATTCCGACCACATCCACGCGCACCCATTCAAAAATAAACAGTATAATGACCATTACCAGCACAATCATGGTCAGCATTATCTCAGGCGTCATGTCAACTACTCCTCAAATCCCGTTTCACGTTAAATCAATTACAGTCGGCGCTCGTCGGTTCCGCGGCCGGGTTTCATTTTTTGCGATTATCTTTTCTGAAATGGAAACACAACAAAAAAACAAACGAAATGAGGGCCAAGTCAAAA
Source organism: uncultured delta proteobacterium (assembly GCA_963774425.1). Taxonomy (GTDB): domain Bacteria; phylum Desulfobacterota; class Desulfobacteria; order Desulfobacterales; family JAFDCJ01; genus JAFDCJ01. The sequence goes on from CAVZEZ010000025.1 coordinate 562, forward strand.
TAAAAATGGATATCCATACTTTTATCCTCCTGTCCTGCAGTGGGGTGTTTCCATCTGCCGTCGGCAAGGCGTGGGCCGGCAGCCGCCGGATTCACCCGGAAAAATACAGAGCGGACGTCACCGTGTCAAAAACAAAACATCCAGCTGCCGCCTGAAGCGAGACAGCCGGATGTCGTGGGCGCCAATCTCAATTTTTCTTTGTGGTTTACACCATGGAATAGACGTAGATCGCTTCCCTGGGTCTTTCTCCCTGAGCGGCCCTGTCGATAGCGCGATTTTCTTCAGTGTCCGAGATCACAAACTCGATGTCGTTGAATTCGTTTGAGATTTCGGCGAGGGCCAGATCATTTTGACTGAATTTGATTACATGGGTGAAGGGAATTTCCCGCTTTTCCGCTTCCTGTTGAAAAAGCCGGATGTTTTTTCCGCCAGGGTCCTGAATTCCCGGCAAACTTTGCTGCGCTCGGTCGGCAGCAGACTGAATGTATCACAGGTCAACGGCGCCGTATTCAACGCCAGAATCTCATAGGAAAGCCGCTGGGCCATGTCCAGCGCATAGTCGATGACTCCCGGATTGAAAATGCTCTCGCGCCCGATCACCAGAAGCTTTCCTTGATGCTGCTGAACTTCCTTGTCGCCCACCACCTGCTGGGCGTGGCCGGTCTGCCCTTGTTCGGCAAAGGTGATGGCCTCCTGATAGCTATCCATGCGATCCGAGATCTTACGCATCCTGAACTTGAATTTGTCGAAGATTCCTGACATGTATTAAATCCCTCCTGTCTGTCACGGTCATGGTCCCGTCGATTCACACTTTCTTCTGAGGACCAGGGGTATGGGTAACTTCCGGGCGATTGCCGGTATTCCGGTCTTATTTGGGTCGGACCGGCGGTTGTGCGCATCTTTGCCCGCGCAGGCATCGTAGATGGTCAGGACCACATTCCGATGGTCGTGCACGTAGCGAACGATTTCGTCGTCGGGGTTTCCGGGTTTCAGCGTCAGGTGACACTGGATGTCCTCTCTTTCCGGCTGCGGAATCAATTGATCCAGATTGTGATAAGCCTGGGTCTTCATCTGCTCGACAATATCGTGCCGGCCGGCTTCGGCGTAAGTAACGGCGACCATGGCGTCTTCGAAGGCGCTTCTTGCGCTGCGGGCGCTTTTCTTTATTTTGGCCAGATAACTTCGGCAGCTGGCCGGGCTGAGTATTTGCAGGATATCCAGGCCTGCACGCATGCGCCGGCAGAGGGTGACGGCATAGTCCAAGGTACCGCGATCAGGGGCGACCCCCTCAATGGCAAGCAGAATTGTTTTCATATTCAGAACCCCGTTTTTCAGGTGGCAATCATTTCAGGCTCTGAGAACCGGACGCTGATCGACACGTTTGTGTGCTTTTTCGGATTTCCGCTGATTTTTGGTGGCCGGTTTCTCGTTCATGATTTCCAGGGCCATGTCTCTTTGATCCGCTTCGGCAAAGGCGGAGGCTGTCATCAGCTTTTCGAGGTTGTCCATTACATTCTTCAATTTGAACATTTTATTTGCTCCAGCTATGGTTTATTTGCAGTTAGATAAAGCAATGGCTGTGCCAATTGTTATTATCTTTCCATAAGCCATTGATTTTCAAATAATTATTACATGCAAATCCGTTTCAGGACAAATGTGGGTCGGCGTTGCGATATGCAACATATCTTTCGGCCATTAAAAATAACTTTTTAAATTTTGGTGGGTTATGATATGTAACACAATCATGGTCTTACAGTTGCGATATGCAACAGTTCGTTACCAAAACCCGATTGGGATGGCATCCATCCACAATGCATTCAGCCCATGACAAACGAAGATCGAAGCCAACGGCTGCGAATAGCGGTCATCGATGACGAGGCGATTGCTCGCCGGGCCATCTGCCGGGTCCTGGGAAAGGACGAATACGAAATCGAGACCTTCAGTGATGGAGAGTCTTTTTTGAAGAGATTTCAGGAGGGAGCCTTTAATCTTGCCATCTGTGATTTCAAGCTGCCGGCTATAAGCGGACTGGATGTTTTAAAAGAAGTCAAAACCCTGCAGCCCCAGACCGAAGTCATCCTCATGACCGGCTACGGTTCGGTGGAAACGGCCATTGAAGCCATTCGGGCCGGTGCGTTTCACTACCTTTCCAAACCGCTTAAAATCGCCGAATTGCGCTCTTTGGTAGACCGCGCCCTGGAGAAGGTTCGATTGATCCGGGAAAAGGAACTGTTGAAGAAGGCGCTTTTTTCGCGATCGCGCCAGCAGTATCTCATCGGCCACAGCCCGGCTATTCAGCAAGTTCTGGGTCTTGTTAAAAAGGTGTGTTCGCTCAACTGCAATGTACTCGTCCTGGGCGAGAGCGGCACCGGCAAGGAACTGGTCGCCCGCGCCCTGCATTTTCTCGGTGTGCGTCGGGACCATCCGTTTATTTGCTTCAATTGCGGGGGATTTACCGAAGAGTTGATCGCCAATGAGCTTTTCGGCCATGAGAAAGGGGCCTTTACCGGCGCTTTCGACACCAAGGTCGGATTGCTGGAAGCCGCTCACAAGGGAAGCATCTTTCTGGATGAAATCGGAGCCATGCCCCCGAGCATGCAGGTAAAATTGCTGCGTTTCGTTCAGGAGCGCAGCCTGATCCGGGTCGGCGGCATCAAACCGATCCCGCTCGATGTGCGCCTGGTTGCCGCCGGCAATCAGGACCTGAAAACGGCCGTGGACAAAAAACTGTTTCGCGAGGATCTTTTCTACCGGCTCAATGTGGTTCTGATCGACCTGCCGCCGTTGCGAGCCCGCAAGGACGACATCCCGCTGCTCATCCATTATTTTCTGAACAAGTACAATCGACAGTTCGGCAAGGCGGTCAGCGAGGTGGCGCCGGAGGCGCTGGAAATTTTAATGCAATACCCGTTTCCGGGTAACGTGCGGGAGCTTGAAAACATTGTCGAACGCGCCGTGGCGTTGACCGACAGGACGACGCTCGGACCGCGGGACCTTCCCGGAGATTTACAGCAGCTGTCCATCAGCGGTATGGAACCCGACGCCTGGCCCTCGCTGGAAGAAAAGGAAAAGGAATATATTCAACGGGTCCTGATTAAAACCGGTCGCCGGAAGGCCGCGGCGGCTGAAATTCTGAAAATACCTCGTACCACTTTGTGGCGCAAAATGAAACGTTTGGGGCTCGACTGACGTCGGTGATCCGAAAATAAGACAGGGTTCAAGAGGCCCAGGGGCCAAGGGTTCAAGGAAAGGTGCCAACCGTCTTTTTACTTGAATCCTCGGCCCCTTGCACCCTCGCATCTTTGCCCCCCAAACCTTATTATTCACTGCCTGCCAGCCGAACATTCAGGTCCCCGATGCGATCATTCACCGAAAACGGTTCCATTCTGAAACAAAATACATAACTTATTATTTTCATGACTAAAAATATCGGTCGACTATTTCGTCAGGGATGTTTTGTTGCAAACTGAAACGTATTCCCCTGGCCGAATTGGCCGTTTTTACTGTAATTATTTGATTTAACACAACATTTAAAATTGGCACAAATTTTGTTTCCTGCAAGCGTAGTCGAATAAAAAATTTTCAAAAGTGTGCGGAGTACTGCGGTGACCCCTAAAAAAATTCTTGTCCCTATCGATCCGGAAACCAAGGATCTTAAAGCGCTCTATCACGCCCTGGCGCTTGCGGAGCGGATCGATGTCAAAGTTTTTGTATTGCTCTCCAGGCTTCCCGGGACGGCGCTTCAGATCGACAGCTGGGTGCAAGAGGTTCTCATGGACGTCATCAACAGCGCCTGTGAAGAAGGCCTGCAGGTATCCTGCCACATCGCTGCCGTCGGTTTTGAAGAAGAGGTTCTCGGTCTGGCTGAAATCGAACACATCGATCTGATCGTGGTCAGTGCCGGAAAAAGCCGGATAAACGACATTTTGCAGCGAGTCGTACCGCAGACATCCGCCCAGATCATACAGGTAAAGGAGAAAACAGGGTTAACGGACGTCATGAAATAGTTTTAATGATTTCGATTTTAAAATCAAAACCGAGGAAACATTGAAACGGGAAAGGTGGTGAAACATGCCGATTGTTTTGATTTCCAGCTCCCCTCACGGCGCCGGAGAGGAACTGGCCCGGGAATTGGAGCGCAAAACCGGCTGGCCGCTGTTCAGTCGCCAGCAACTGGCCGAAAGGGCACACGAACAGGGAATTCGGCTGAGCCGGCTGGAAACCTCCATCGTCAAATCACCGGTCATTCCGGAAAAGCTGGCCAGGGAAAAGAACCTCTACCTGGCGCTGGTGACCGCCCAGATTTACGAAAACGCCCGGGAGGGCAATCTCATCTATTATGGCCGGGCCGGTCACCTGTCGCTGCCGGGCGTATCGCACCGGCTGCGGGTTGGATTGGCGGTTCCCCGGCTGATCCGCATCGAGAATGTCGTTCGTAAACTAAAATTGTCGCCGGAAAAGGCCGCGGAATATCTCGACCTGCTCGATGGGGATATCGAAAAGTGGATCCACTATGTGCATCGGCAGGAGGCAAAAGACTCGGGACAGTATGATATTTTTTTCAATTTGCAGAATATGAGCCTGGCCAACGCCGCCATGCTGCTGTGTGAAACCGCCGCGCTGCCCGATTTTCGGCCGACGCCACTGAGCACCCGGCGCCTGGAGGACCTGTATCTGGCCGCCCGGGCCAAGCTGCGCCTGGCCGAGGATGAACACACCCGCGCTCTGGATCTGGGCGTCCGGGCCGTCAGTGGGGTGGTGACCGTGACCTATATGCCGCGCCAGGAAGAAGCCGCCCAATCCATTTCCCACGTGCTTCAAGACCTGGAAGGCTGCCGTGAAAATGTCTGCACCATGGCCGAGACCAGCATTCTCTGGATCCAGGAGGCGTTTGATCCCAAAGGGGAAAGCTTCCATCAGATCACCCGGCTGGCCCAGCGCTGGGGAGCGGCGGTGGAACTGCTGCGCCTGTGTCCCTTCAAAAGTGACACCCTCTCGTCACCGGCCGTTGACCTGGGTCAAGCCTCCCCGCGGCCGCTCAAACCGGCCGGACAGGTCTATACCGGTGGGGTCGAAGACGACGAGTCCGTATCGCCGCCGGCGAACGATGGCGGACTGGCGCTGACCCAGGAAGCACTCGTGGCCCTCGGCCGCTCGGCCGGAGGTTTATCGGTCTACGGCGGGACCGGTGAGGTCATCGAGGCACTCAAGGATACCAGTCATTTTTCCATGGTTGTGCTGGGCGATCTGTTCCTGGAAAAAGGGCCCGAAAGCCGCAAGCGCCTGACCCGCGAAATGGGTGTGGCCATTCGCGAGCGGGTAAAGGCGGCCGTCATCAGCGCCGATGAGCTGGAATCGCGCTTTCTGTTCGGCAAAAAGCAGGCGGTGAAGGCCGCGCTTTGTGCAGCGGTGGTGGTGTGCCTTTTTGCGCTGGTGTTTCATTTCCAGGATCTGATTTTAAATTTTCTGGGAGGCGAGATGCACGCCAGATGGAAATGGACGGCCGCCATCCTGGTGACATTGTTCGTTCCCCTGGTCGCTTACACCTACGGCACGCTCGCCGGACTGGTCCTTAAGCTGGTTGACATTGACTGATAACTGGAGGATACCATGCACAACTTTCTGGTTCACTTTATTGACATCGATGCCGCCATCGCCTTGCAGGTCATACTTTTGGGATTCATCGGGGGGGTGCTCAGCGGTTTTATCGGCAGCGGCGGGGCATTTTTCATGACCCCCGGCATGATGAATCTGGGAGTCGAGGGGGTCGTGGCCGTGGCCAGCAATATCACCCACAAATTCGGCAAGGCCATGGTGGGCTCCCGCAAGCACGGCGAGGCCGGCAATGTGGACAAGCGGCTGGCCGTCTGCGTGCTTATAACCGCCATTCTGGGCATCCAGCTGGCGGTCTGGATCAACAGCTTTCTCTTCAAAGGCGGCAGCGGGCACGGGGCGGCCCAGGGCGCGGGTGCCAACCTTTACATCAGTCTGGTGTTTGTTTTCATTCTGGCGGGGGTGGCGATGTCCATGCTGCGCGATGTTCTGCGGCCGTCGGCCGACGGAGCGGAAGGCTCCGGTCCCTCGCGAAAAATCGCCGACTTTCTGGCCCGTTTGAATCTGCCGCCGATGATTCACTTCAAAGTGGCCGACACCAAGGTCAGTGTCTGGATCTTGCTGCCGGTGGGGGTGGCCACCGGCTACCTGGCCGGCACCATCGGCGTCGGTGGATTTATCGGGGTTCCTTCCATGATATATATTTTCGGGGTGCCTACGGCCGTTGCCGCCGGAACGGAGCTGTACCTGGCCATGTTCATGGGAGCTTACGGCGCCCTGAGTTATGCCTTTCAGGGTTTCGTTGATATCCGGTTGACAATGCTGCTCTACCTGGGGTCGCTGCTGGGGATCTACCTTGGAGTCTACGGGGTCAAGGTGGTGAACGAGAAATACATCCGTTTGACCACCAGTGTGATCATTTTGCTGTGTGTTCTCAGCCGGGGAATCGCCGTTCCCATGTATCTGCGGCAACTGGGTTTTCTGGCGATCGATCCGGGGTGGGACGTGTACTTCAACCTGGTCAGCAAGTTCTTCCTGTTTGCCAGCGGGATTACCGGCACGCTGCTGATTCTCTATCAAGTTACGCGCGCGCACCGGCAGCGCCGGGGGATTCAAAAAAGCCTGCGGGTGGTCAAGAAGGTCTCGACCTATCCCGTCTAAGCTGCAGGTGAGCGGTGGCCCCGGCGCCCGCAATTACCGAACCGTATGCATGCACGGCCCCCGGCGATGAGACTTCGGCTTTAATCGACGATAAAAAAAGAAATTAAAAAAAAGTCGTTGCTTCTCCCCGCTACGAGGGATAGGTTTTAGCAACCAGAGACCGCCGGGGACCGACACGGGATGCATCCCCTTAGACAGGATGGGCCGGTTGAAGGGCGAGTGAGACCGACAATACCCCTTTAGACACATGCAGTTTCATATGAGCGCCGCCTCCGGCTAAAAAGAAGCCGGTTTGATCTGAACAGAAACAACAAAAGGAATTGGCTGCATTTTATCCCCCTCCCTCAGTCCCTCCCGCCGGGGGAGGGAAGTGGACTCCTCGCCCTCGACGGGAGAGGTCGGGTGAGGGTGATATGGATGGCAAAAATACCTTTAAACATGTGTAGTTTCACATGAGCACGTCGAAAAAGGAGGCTGACATGCCAATGGATATTCTAATTCTGGACGATGAGCCAATCGTGGGCCAGCGGTTAAAAAGCGCCCTGGAAAAAGAAGGTCACCGCACCGAGACCTTTGTTGATTCCATTCAGGCTGCCGCCCGGCTGCAGGAGAAAACCTTTGATATTGTAGTCACCGACATTCGCATGAACGACATGGACGGAATCGAGATTCTCGAATTGGTCCGGAAAAAAAGCGACCGCAGCAAAGTCATCATGATAACCGGCTACGCCACCCTTGAAGTGGCGCGGGAATCGCTGACCAAGGGAGCCTTTGATTTTATCGCCAAACCGTTTAAGGTCGGTGAGATGCGACAGGCCATCCTCAAAGCGGTCGATGCTTTGGAAAAGATGGATCGCGAGGCAGCGACCGACACTTCCGTTATGGAGCAGGAGATCTAACGTGGCCAGGCAGTTGAAGATTTTGCTGCTCGATGATGAACCCATCGTGGGCAAGCGGCTGAAACCGGCCTTGACCAAGATGGGATGCGAGGTCGAGGTCTACGAAAATTCCCGTTTGGCATTGGAACGATGCGATCAAACCGATTTCGATATCGTGATTACGGATGTCCGCATGGACGATGTTGACGGAATTGAAATTCTGGAGCATATTCATCAAACGTCGCCGCGTACACGGGTGATTATGATTACCGGATACGCCATGATGTCTCTGGCTCAAAAAGCCATGGAAAAGGGCGCCTTTGATTTTATCGCCAAGCCCTTTAAACCCGATGATCTGAGAAAGGTCGTCGTCCGGGCGGCCGAATCCCTCGGCATCGGACTGAATTTTAAAACCGGATAGTTGAACAGGAACCGGCCATGAATAAAACGCTCGATGTCCCGGCCGGTGAGGCTCCGAACGGGTCGACGGAACCGGACGGCGGACAGAATTCTGCTTCCGGCAACAAGGTGGAAGGCCGCTATGAGCGTATCCAAGCGGCGGAAGCCGCCCACCAGGCCTTGCTGGCACGTCCCCGCATCAATTTGCACATGCAGATCAACCTGGGATTTTTCCTGTTCTTTCTGTTTGTCCTGGGAATTTCGGTGGCGCTGGTGGTCAACATGTATTTTGTCGAAAACCGCCTGCAATGGCTGGAAATTGTCAACGAGTACGTGGTGGAGATCGACCAGACCCGGCGCTTTGAAAAAAATTACTTTCTTTACGGCACCAACCTGAACGATGCGGTGGAAAACGCCTTCAAGGCCCGTGATCTGCTTGACCGCAATTCGGCGGATATCGGCAAACTGTTAGGCAAGGGTCGGCAGGCGATGGTTCTGCAAAACCTGCGGGAATATGAGAGTCTGTTGCATCGACTGGAAGAACTCGAGCAGCGCCAAACGACGGATGCCGAATATAATCGGATCAAACATGAAATCGAACCGCAGCTGCGAACCTTCGGCCACCAGCTGCTTTCCTACGGGCAGGACCTGATGCGCCGGGAGAAAAAATCCCTGACAGACGCCATCGCCCGCTCGCGCTACATCACCGTTTTTGCGCTGATCTTTCTACTGATCTTTTTAGGCATCTACGCTTTCTTCATCCGGATGCGAATTCTCAATACCATCAACCGCTTTTCAACCTATGCCAAGCGCATCGCCTCCGGAGATTACACCCCCATCATGCCGGCCCGCAATTACCGGGACGAATTCACCGAATTGGCTCTGGCGTTCAATCATATGATCCAGGAATTGGAAAACCGGGAGGCTGTGCTGATCCAATCGCATAAAATGAGGGCGGTCGGGACCCTCACGGCCGGGGTAGCTCACGAGTTGAACAACCCACTGAACAACATCATGCTGACGGCCGATATGCTTCTGGAAGATTACGCCACCCTTAACGATGCCGAACGCAAGGAAATGATCCGTGATGTGGTCAACGAGGCCGGACGTTCCAAAAAAATTATCAGCAACCTGCTGGACTTTGCCCGGGAAAGCAGCTCCCAGCTCGAGCCCCTGGATCTGGTGCATCTGCTGAACGAAACCATCAATCTGGCCTCCAACCAGATCAAGCTGTCGGGAATAAAAATCGAACTTCAGGCCGCGGACAACCTGCCCCGGGTGCACGGCGACAGCCAGCAGCTCGAGCAGGTTTTTCTCAATTTAATTTTAAACGCTATCGATGCCTCGCCCAAAGGCAGCAAGATTCAGGTCATGATTGTGCCGGCCGATGATCCCAACTATGTAGCGGTGAAAGTCATCGACAACGGCAGCGGGATTCCGCGGCACATTATAGGTTCCATTTTCGATCCGTTTTTCACCACCAAAGGCAAGGGCAAAGGCACCGGCCTGGGATTGAGCGTGTCCCAGGGAATCGTCGGCAAACATGGGGGGCGCATTCGGGCCAGCAGCCGCGAAGGGGAGGGATCTTCCTTTACGGTGACACTGCCGATCACCACCATCCCCGCTGAAATCGGCGGTGCCGCCGATCTGCAAATCGAGTGTCGGCAAATTCAATATTGACAATCTCGTATTTTTACAAGTTCTTTAATCCTATTCAACAGATTTCGCAGATTGCACGGATTGCTCTAAGAATTTTAAGAACGATGCGAAATCTATGAAATTCGAAACAACCGTCAATCATAAGGAAACATATCCAATGGGCAAGTGCAAGGCATTGATTGCCGTCAGGAACGATCTGGCATCCAGTATCGCCATTCGATATGCCTGTCATCTGGCGGGCGTGACCGGTTTGGGTCTGCAGACGCTGTATGTTGTCAAGGGTGATGGGCAAGGTCAAACGCCGGGGACCGGCTGGGTGAAACAGACGTGGGAGGATGCCGTGGCCCTCAAGGGACGGGACAACATCGCCCGTTTGATTCAGGCCGAAAAAATTGCGTGTCCGGGTCTGGGGAATCCAAAAATAGTTGCCGGCAAACGAGATATCGCGATCCTGAATGAACTGCATCTTTCCGTTTCTGATATTTTCGTAGAAGGTATCCTGCATGCCTTCGACCCGAATAATTTTCTGAAGAAAATTCGATCCAGGCTTTATCGGAACGTTCCGTGTCCGGTTCTGATGGTCAAAAATCCGGCCAGTCTGGAAAGGGGAATCCTGGCATTGGGCGAGGAAAGCGACCTGGCGGGATGTGCGGAAATTTTTCTTAAATTGTTCGGAGGTGTCCGGGTGGAGCTGGATCTGATTTGCTGCCGGTTTCGCGAAACCGGTGACGCGGAGGAGGCCGCATCCCGGCCAGGGACCGGTTTGGCGGCCGCCGAGAAAATTCTGGCCGAAAAGGACCAACGCCCCAGGGAGTGTCGGACCGTGAATAGCAAATCCGATTCCCTGGGCCAATCCGTGCGAAACTATGGTTTGGTGTTGGCGTCTATTCCCCGGGAGAGAATCGCCACCAGTCCCATTGTGGATCTTCTGGCACACACCCCCTTGCCGGTACTGATCGATTGGCGTTGAATCAGTTATCTTTCTGTATAAGCTGAGTCTCCGGGAAAAGGAGAGGCGGTCTGATCGAGGAAGAAACTCCGAGTGACAAGCGACAAGTAACAAGTGACAAGTGATAAGTAACAAGTGATAAGTGACGGATTAAGGAATAGATCCATTTTGCTCCCTCCCTCAATCACTCCTCTCCGAGGCGCAGGCTCGCCGGCTCTACGAGCCGGAGGCCGCCGGGGGAGGGAAGCACACCCTCCCCCTTTTCCAAAGGGGGACCGAGGGGGATTTCTTCTGCAGGGTAATTTCGATCGGCGATAAACCCTGAACCCTTGAACCCTTGAACCCCTGAACCCTTGAACTCTGAACCTAAAAGATTTAGTCTTAAACGAGAGGCACCTATGAGAATTCTGGTAGCGGTTGATCAATCTGAATACAGCGCACATGCCGTGCAGCGGGTGGCCGGGCTGGCAATAAATACCTGGGCCGACATGACCTTCTTAGGGTTGCAGCCTTCAAAAAAAAATGACAGTGCGGCTTCTTTTTCAGGCAAGGGGAAAATCGATCCTTCCTTTTTCAAGACCATGCAAGCGTATCGCGATACCTTCTTCAGCCAGCTCAACGGAGAGACATCGCCGTATACTCCGCTGGAGTTCGATTTCGAACTTCTGCCGGCAGGTCCCGACGTATGGCAGGAGTTCTATGTCGGCCGCAGCAGTCGCAAGGATCTCAATGTCCGCATTCGCCAGGGGAATCCTGTCAAAGGCATCCTGGCCGAAGCCGCCGGTGACGGCAGCGATCTCATTGTGCTCGGCTGCGAACAGGACCCGACATGCTATTGGGAGCAGTGGGGCAATGTCCCCCAGAAAGTGGCCGCGTCGGCCGCCTGCCCGGTCTGGGTCATCAAAAAAGAGCGGGACATCCGAAAAATTCTTTGTTGCCTGGATCACGACCGGGTCAGCCAGGAATCGCTGGAAATGGTCAGCCAGATGGTAACTCTTCACGGGGCGGAACTGGAAATCGTGGGATTGACGGAAGGCGATACGCTGTCTAAAAATGTCGAGCGAAAACTGGATGCGATACTGAAATATTATACCGCCCAAAAATTGCAGCCGTGGCTGGAACTGGTCAAGATTTCCTCCCTGGAATCCTTCATCAGTCAGGAAGGGCGCTGGGGGCTGATGGCACTCTGGATGGGAGAGAAATCGATCCTGCAAAAAGCGTTTTCCCGCAAAACAGTCGACCGACTCATCCGGGCGGGCGAATCCTCGGTTCTGATTCTCCGGTAAATCCATTCATAAGCCACCGGCTCTTTCGGTGAGAACTGAAAAGTTTTACCCGGGGAAGGGGGTTTCCTCATATTACCAGTTTTGCGGGTGGCCGAGGATTTACTGAAACTGATTGCCTTATCCCGATCGTGTGTTCTATAATTCCGGCAGAATTTCAACGAGGAGCGCTGTTTATGGGGATATTTAAAAAAACCGAGGAAATCGAGGGACCCACCGAGATCGACGGGCTCATGGATACGGTGCGGGAGGCCCGCATGCCGCCGCCAGTGGAAACCATCGCCCTCAAGGAGTTGGAAAAGCTGAACCGAACCAGCCCCTCCGCTCCGGAATACACCATCGGTACCAATTACATCGAATACCTGATCAGCCTGCCCTGGAATGCATTGACAGAGGACAACCTGGATATCCGGCATGCGGAATCCATCCTGGACGAGGCCCACTTTGGATTGCCGGAGATCAAGGATCGCATTCTGGAACACCTGGCGGTGCGGATTTTGAGACTTTCCCGCAAACACCGCATTCTGGTGGTCGATGACGAGGATTTGACCCGCAAAAATCTGGATCATGTGCTGACGCGTGAGGGCTACGAGGTCATGACCGCTCCCGGCGGCGCCGAAGCCCTGGATCTCCTGGAAAAATATAATTTCGAGGTGATCATTACGGACCTCAAAATGAAGCGTGTCGACGGTATGGGCGTCCTGGATGCCGCCAAAAAAAAGGACCCTTCCATCGAGGTGATCATGATCAGCGGGTACGCCACGGTGCCCACGGCCGTAGAAGCCATGCAAAAAGGATCGTACTTCTACCTTTCCAAACCGTTCAAGTTGGATGAGATCCGCGCAACGGTGGACAAGGCCCTGTCGAAGAAAAAAATGAAGTGGGAGTCCCGAGGGCCGTTGCTTTGTTTTGTGGGTCCGCCGGGCACCGGTAAAACCTCGTTGGGAATGTCGATTGCCCGCAGTTTGGAGCGAAAGTTCATTCGTATTTCTCTGGCCGGAATGAAGGATGAAGCTCAGATCAGGGGCCACCGCCGCAGTTATGTCGGCGCGCTTCCCGGCCGCATCGTCCAGGAGATGCGGCGCTGCGAATCCATCAATCCCGTATTCATGCTGGATGAAATCGATAAAATCGGTCAGGAGTTCAAGGGTGACCCGGCCGCGGCCTTGCTGGAAGTGCTGGATCCGGAACAGAACAATCAGTTCATGGATCACTACCTGGATGTTCCCTTCGATCTTTCAAAAACCATGTTCATCGCCACCGCCAATACGGTGGATCCCATACCCGAACCGCTGCTGGACCGCTTCGAGGTCCTGCACCTTGCGGGATACACGGATCTGGAAAAAGAGCAGATCGCCTTCAGGTATCTCATCCCCCAGGAAACCTTGGCCGCCGGACTTGCCGAGGGCTCCGTCCGGTTTTCAAAAGCGGCGGTGCATAAGATTATCAGAGAATATACGCGTGAAGCGGGCCTGCGAAATCTTCAACGGCAGATAGCGTCCCTGTGCCGTAAAATCGCGCGGGAACGACTGCATCCGGAATTCCGGGAGTCGGCGGCAGACGTCACCGAGGAAATGGTGGAAGCGCTTCTGGGCCCCGGGAAGTTTTTTGTCGAAGTCACGCAGGCCAGGGATCGAGTCGGCGTCGCAACCGGATTGGCGTGGACCGATAGCGGGGGAGAAATTATTTTTGTCGAAGCCACCAAAATGAAAGGCAACTGCCGACTGATTTTAACGGGTTCCCTCGGCAATGTGATGAAGGAATCCGCCCAGGCGGCCATGAGCTACATTCGCAGCCATACCGAAGATTATTCGATTCCCGAAGACTATTTCGAAGTGCATGACATTCACATTCACGTACCCGCCGGAGCGATTCCCAAGGATGGTCCTTCGGCGGGCCTGACGATCGCCGTCGCACTGCTGTCGCTCATCACGGCAAGACCCTGTCGCCGAGATACGGCCCTGAGCGGAGAATTGACCCTGACCGGCCGGATACTTCCAGTGGGCGGCGTCAAGGAAAAACTGCTGGCTGCTCATCGGGCGGGCGTCCGGACCGTGGTTTTTCCCCGCAAAAACGAAGCCAGCCTGCGGGAAATTCCCGCCGAGATTCAAAAAGAACTTGAAATCGTGATGATCGATGAATTAAATGAAGTCATCCCCCAAGTGCTGATCCCAATTCCTGCAGCGGGACAGAATCCCAGCCAAAAAGGTGGCGAATGAATCAATCAGATGCAAAGAACTGGGCTCGTCAGATCGTCAAATCCTCTTTTCACGAGATCTTGGCCGACACCTATCAGGTGCCCGCCCACGACGAGATGGAGGCGTTTATCCGGGGCAATTTTTACGAACCCTTCGATGAGCACAAAGCGCGCACCAAAATCCGCAAGCTGCATCCGGATTGGAGCGAAGCAGAAATATCGGACGACATCGAACGTCAGGAACGGGAGCATGCCCGCGAAAATCGAAATATATTGAGATGGTTCACCCAAAGCACGATCGAAGAAATCGAGAAGCTGATCAAAAGTCTGCATCAGGAGATCTCGAAGTGGAAGGTGAACAACTTGTGAGGCGGTTGGCCCGTGGGCTCGTTATTCCGTTAGCCCGTTGCGCCGGTCGGCCTGTTGACCGGCTGCAGCGTTGAGCTATTTCAACTCGTTGAGAACGTTTAGAGGGTTTGAACCGTCAAGAAATGCTCAAAGCTCTTTCAGCTGTTTTCCGTCCTCTGTCCTCTCTCGTCCATCGTCCCTCGGATTCCCTAAACCTCTAGCCCTTAATCCCCTAATGTTTTAAATTTTTTTTCTTATACATCAATATTACCAATTTCCGCTCTTTCGGCGGATAATCCGTTAAATCGCTCTTTTTGGCGCCAAAAACATGGGTTTAAGACCAAAAAACAGCCCTGTTTTTGACGTAAGCCCTCGCCAATTAGGCATCCTGCTTGGTCCGACCCCAATGCCAAAATAACGACGCCGTGCCAGACCTGAAATTCAAGACCCTGTTCATGCCCTCTGTCTCGATAGTGGAATTTCACCTGGTCCGCGACATCCTTTACGGCCTCATGGACTATGACGACCGGCGCCTGACCGAAATGGTCTATCGGTCAAAGCCGGTCCGGAGGGAGGGAGTATTTGCTCCGGGCGAACCCGGCGCCGCCGGCCAGATCCTGAATTTCAACACTCCCGGCCAGTTGATCTGAGTTTAGAGCCGGAGCACTGGACAAAAATTCCTCTGTTTTTATAATGAAAACATGAAGATAAACGATTTAATCTCAGAACCTAACCCCTTGAGCCGATCGGCTGAGGGCATGGTTCAAAAACCCATGCGTATAAAGACGGCCTTCAGGTCGGTATCATACGCATGGTCTATGGGGGAAACTCCATAGGTCCCGAGAAATCGGGACGCCGACAGAAGGCCTTTTTTGTTGTTAAAATTTTATGGTCCCGGATAAAAGAAAGAAGAAACTGGAATTCCACATAAAAAACCAAGAAATCTTCCTGCAGCTGGCTACGCGGGTGGACTGCTTGAGGCAGGATATAGAGCGGAACGGGATAGGCAAAAGAAAGGCCTGCGACCGACTTCAGGCGCTGACCAATGATTTGATTTGGCTGCATAAGAATTCGAAAACAATCGCGGAGCCGAAAGAATAAATCGTGATATAACCTACCAACACCCTTAAAAAACCCATTTTTTCCCTCTAAAATCAAAGCATTTTATCAATTCTTTAGTGAATACAAAAAGGCCAGCAAACAGGATAAAGCCGTCTATAAAGGTCCCGCTATCTATTGCTGAAAAACCAAGAAAATATCAAAGACCAAAGTCTTTTTTCAGTCTCCCCATTTGATCCAATTCCTGGCAATTATCCCGAAATATTCTTTCGGATAATACCCCAAAAAGCGTCTCAAAAATCCTGAAAACTACTAAAAATCCTAATCTTCGTTTTTCGCCAATTTTTGCCAAAAAACTAGATCCATTTATTTCACATATTTTGGACAATTTATAATTATTTTGAATGCCTCTCCTGTTTACAGTATGGAAAACTTGATTTCCTTTTATGAGTCCGTTATAGATCATCTGATCAAAATTCCCGAAATTAAATGGGGCAGCCCTGTGACTGATTCAAAGCGAGATCGCATATTTTTAAGCTATGCCAGCGAAGACCTTGATAAAATTTTGAATATTTATCAAGGCCTAAAAAAGCGAAAACTAAACGTTTGGCTGGATAAAGAGAATTTGAGGCCAGGTGAGTGGATGCCCCAAATCGAAAAAGCTATTGCCCGCAGTCGGTATTTTATTATCTGCATCAGCAATGCTGCTTTACGGAAAACAGGTGATGACCAACCTGGATTTATGGATACGGAACTCAATGCCGGCTATAGAATTGCCAAACGGCAGCCTGCTACGGAATTTACCATCGTGCCGGTGCGCTTGGAAGACTGCGGGCGCGGCGACCATCGACTAACCGTTTTTCAGCAATATGACCTGTTTGATGATTTTGAAGCTGGCTTGGACAAATTGGCCGTCGTCCTTGGCGGCGTCTCCATAGCCGATCCTGGCGCCCGAGACAAAAGAGGCGATATTGAAAAGAAGTTTGAGGGACCGATGGGCCAAGCTGAAGCTGCCTATTATGCACGAGACTACGACAAAGCCATAACCATTCTCGACACCATTTTAGAAATAAAACCAGATTATGCATTGGCCTGGATCAACAAGAGTAGTTTTTTGGAGGTTTCCGGGCATTATGAGGAGGCGCTCCGTGCCGCTGAAAAGGCCATTGATCAGCGACCTGATTTTTATATTACTTGGTACAATAAAGGCGTCGCCCTTATCAGATTAAAACGTTATGAAGAAGCAATACCCGTTTTCGAAAAAGCCATAGAACTCAAGCCCGACTTCGCTGAAGCCTGGTGTGATAATGGCTATGCCCTGGCTGGCTTAAACCGGCATAAAGAAGTGCTTCTGACCTGCGACAAAGCCATTCAACTAAAACCTGAATTTTCTGAAGCCTGGTTCAATAAGGGTAATTCCCTCCTTGAGTTGTGCCGTTACGACGAGGCATTGACAGCCCTTGATGAGGCGATCAGATTAAAACCGGATTTTCACGGAGCCTGGCATAATAAAGGTGCATCACTATTCAGTTTGGGTCGGCATGAAGAAGCGCTGACTGCGTTCAACAAAGCCTTCGAACTCGAACCAAAAGAACTTCTTGCCCTGTATAACAAAGTCCGGGTGCTTGAAGAACTCGGACGTCACGAGGAGACAGCGGCCCTCAAAAAAGAATTCCTCGAAATCTCGAAAAACAGGCGAACCACAAAAATCAAATAACATACCATAACCCCGCCATCTTTTAGATTGTTCCTTCTAATCCTCCGACACTTATTTTATTAAACGATTTCATATAGTTTAGCCATCATGGAGCGGGTGTTTTTTTATTTGACCTTTGCCTTTGACACCAACTTTTATTCTCGCTAAACTGAAATTACCAGTAACATTAACGAAAAATTAAAAAATGAATAATTTTATAGAATTAAATCGATCATTTGCACCGATACCAAAAGACCATGATTTCAATGACGAACTGTACGAATTCTCTCTTTATTTTGGTGCGTCCAAAGCAATGAAATGGGAAGACCTGCTTCAACTTAGACGCGTCGTAATTCTTGCCGAGGCAGGTGCTGGAAAAACTGAAGAAATTTATGCGGTCGCAAATAAATTACACAACGAAGGAAAATGCGCATTTTTTTTCGTCTGGAGCATCTGAGTTCAAATTTTGAGAGCTCTTTTGAAATCGGAACTCTCGATGAATTTGAAACCTGGATATCCTCAAACGAACCGGCCTGGTTTTTCCTTGACTCAGTTGACGAAGCCCGCCTGGCCGGTCCGAAGCAATTCGAAGCCGCTATTCGGAAATTCGGCGTTAAACTTAAAGATAACAAACAGAGAAGCCACATTTACATCACCAGCCTTTTTAGTGAATGGCGACCCAATTCAGATTTTTCTCTAATTTTGAATCAGCTACCCTTTATAGAGTCTACATCCACCATCGATGAACAAAATAAAGATGTGTCTGAAGCGCATGTCGGATTATCAGACGTTCAAGCTTTGTCTGCAAAAAAAGGAGAAAAAAAACTTGTTGAACCATCAGTTTTTGCTCTTCTTAAATTAGAGAAGGATCAAATAGCGATTTTTTCGCGTGCCCACGGCGTTAAAGACGTTGACGCATTTCTCAATGCCATAAAGAGGGCCGAAGCCGATATTTATTCCGGCCGGCCTTTAGATGTGCTTGACCTGATCAACTATTGGGAATCATCCGGGAAAATTGCAAACCGTGCTACGCTTATTGAGCATAGTATATCATCAAAACTTGAGGAAAAAGATCCTGATCGGGCTGCCGCTCTGCCCCTAACTCACGAAGAGGCCAGGACAGGAGCGGAAATGATCGCCGCTGCTGTCAGTTTCCAGAAGAAAGAAAGGATTCTTGTTCCGGAACAGAACATCGATCCCGACTTAAAACTTGGTGCAATAGATGCCGGAAACATACTGAGCAGTTGGGATTCAAAAAAAATTCGAGCAATTTTGCAGCGCCCAATTTTTGATAAAGCTATATACGGTGCGGTAAGATTTCATCATCGCAGTGTACGTGAATATCTGACTGCGAAATGGCTGCAAAGGCTGCTGAATATGGGTAAGTCAAGACGCGATGTCGAGGGCCTTTTTTTCAAAGAGATTTATGGCAAAGAAGTTCTGGTTCCATCCATGCGGCCGGTTCTTTCTGGCTGGCTATTTTCGCCGATCGTATTCGAAATAAAACAGAGAAACTTGCGCCTGAAGTGTTTATCCAGGGAGGTGACCCATCAACGCTTCCCGCAGAATTCCGTAAAAATTTGCTGGAAAGGTTTTGTGAGCTCTACTCAAAGGAAAGCTTTGCAGATTTATCGTTTGAACCTTTGGATCTAAGACGTTTCGCCCATAAAGATTTAGGTGGGGAAATCAATCGCCTATTGAATGTCTATTCTGATAATGTGGATATACGCGAACTTCTTTTAAGGATGGTCTGGCAGGGCGAACTTCGGGATTGCTCGGCAAAAGCCTTAGGATACGCTCTGAATAGTACAGTCGATATTTATACGCGTGTATGCGGAATCCGAGCTGTTGCAGCAATATGCTCGGAGGATATGAAAGATTCCCTGGTTAAAAAAAGCGTAACAGATCCCGACTTAAGACATGAGAAACCCATAGCAGAACTGATCAGTGCCTTCGCCCCCGACAAATTTTCAGTTCAGGATATCATTTCCATTTTATCCCATATGGAAAATCCCGCAGATCGATCACATGCATGGATTGATCAACCGCTAAAAAAACTTAGCCGGCATAAATACCCGATTACCGAGCTCCTAAATTGGATTCAGGGACTTTTGCTCCTTATCAAACAACCACCGGTTTTTGAGCGCCGCTATTTTGAAATTTCACAGAAATACGGCTGGCTCTTACCATACGCCATCATCGCCTCCGAAAGATTGGTTAGGGAAAAACATCCGGACGCTTTGCAGCATACCGTTCTTGAAATTATTTCGCTTGCCCAAATCGCACACCAGTATCATGAAATATATTTCAGGGAACATGCCCTCGCCGAATTGGTTCCGAAATGGCCTGAATTAAACAGCGCGCTTTTTTGGTATGACGTAAATATGGTCCGAAATCATCGAGAGCAGGAGAAAGGAGAGCGCTTAACCGAAATGGTGGCAAGTAGGGGTGCTTTCTCACCATTTTTGGACATTTATCGAAAACGACTTTGAAACGATTACAAATGATATTCGCTCAAAACCCGGCATGGATGATCGCTTTGTGGCGTTGTCATTAGCCTTTGAAATATATAAAATGGGCGGCCGCAGGAAAAAACATCGTGAATTGTTAAAAAGTCCTGTAAATGGAAATGACGAACTGAAAACAGCTTTAGATCTTCTTTTACACTCCGATCCCGTGCCGGAAAAGGTAAAGCGCTGGCGCCGCAGGGAAGCGCAATTCAAACGTCGCCAGAAAGAACGCGATGAAAAAGAAGCCGCCATCAAGCAAGATTGGAGAGACTGGCTGAAAGCAAACATCCACGTATTGCGGGATACGAGTATCGCTTTACAGGGGAAGGTTTGGAGAGCCACTTACTACTTGATGGACGAATTGAGACATAAAAACGCGGAAAGAAATAAGTGGGCTGTTACAAACTGGGAAGACCTGTCTTCGGATTTCGGCCAGGATGTGGCGGAGGCTTTCCGGGATGGCTGTATCGATTATTGGCGGAAATATACACCAAAAATCAGATCTGAAGGCATTGAAAATCAAAATAGTACCCCACTTGCTGTTACTGCAGGGCTAAGCGGCCTGAAAATGGAATCACTTCATGACCCAAAATGGACGGACATCCTTTCCGAAGATGAAGCCAGACTGGCCTGCAGATATGCCGTTAATGAAATGAACGGCTTTCCTGAATGGATTCAGCAATTGCACACTGCATTTCCTGATATCGTTGAGGAAAGCATATTAAAAGAGATAGAATGGGAGTTTTCCGAATATGACGGTGAACAAAGCTACCACTATTTTTTGGACGATGTGGTGTGGCAGATGGATTGGATCAAGCGACGAATAGCAAGCCGGGCAAAATCCTTTTTAAAAAATTATGAACCAAAACATGATGATACGGTTCAAAAAGGATTAGGAATTGTTCTGTATGACCCGGACCTCGACAAAAAGGCGTTTGTCGATATTGCGAAATCGAAAATCCATAAATCTTCATCTGTTTATAGGAACGCATTATGGCTCGCGTCCTGGATGCGCCTAGAGGCCAACTCAGCGCTTGGGGCCTTAACTTCAATTCTCGACGAAACTACTGATACAACGCAGGCAACCGACCTGTCTATGAAATTCATTGCCGCTTTGCTTGGGGAAAGGCGCGATCGTATTGCTAATATTCATCAGGATTTCATTCGTCCGGAAATTTTATCCTGCCTTATTAAATTAATTCATAAACATATTCGTACCGAAGATGATATAAATCGTTTTGGTGGCGGAGCCTATTCCCCTACGCTAATAGATGATGCACAGGAAGCCCGTGGCCGACTTTTTCGACTATTGCGCGATATTCCGGGTAAAGCCACATATCTGGCTTTGATTGATCTATCCCAGCATCACTCTGATGAAAAAATGAAACGGCGCTATTCTTTACACGCCAAAAGACGAGCCGAGGAAGACGCCGAAGCCAGTCCATGGCGGCCCGGCGATATCGCAATTTTTGCCGAGAAAGCCGAGAGAGCCCCGCAAAATCATCGTGAGCTATATGACCTCGCTGTATCTCGCTTGCTCGACCTAAAAGCGGATCTGGAGCATGGGGACGCAAGCCTGGCAGGAATTCTTAAGACCATAAAGGAAGAAAGGCAGCATCGTATTATGATCGGCGGTTGGTTGCGTGAGAAAAGTTTTGGAAGATACGGTGTTCCTCAGGAAGATGAACTTGCAGATCGGAAAAAGCCGGATCTGAGAATATATGGATTCGGATTTGACGGTCCTGTGCCGATCGAACTGAAAGTTGGCGATAGCTGGTCAGGCCCAAAACTTTTTGAAAGACTTCGCAATCAGCTATGCGGGGATTATCTCCGGGATGCCAGATCAAATTGCGGTATTTTTATAATTGTTCACCGAGGCGAACAAAAACACTGGCGAAATCCGAAAACCGGTGAGAGGATAAATTTTACAGCGCTGGTCCAGTTGCTTGAAAAAGAGACCAGCGAAATCATGGCGGCAGACCAAAAAATAGAATCTATCAAAATAATAGATATTGATCTGACAAAGAGGTAAAAATCTAAAATAAGTAAAAAGCAATTCGGACCTGAAAATTACCCAATGCGTCACAAATTTTTTCAATTACCAGGGGATGAATGTGAAAAAAAATACGTTTCGGAATTATGAGTTCATCCTCGGCTATTTTCAAAACCATTTCGGAAACATAGAGGCATCCTCAGACATTTCCTTACCTTTTTGAGGAAACTTGTTTTGCTTAACACCTTCATTGAAAGCGGCCCATATAGGGAGAAACCAAGGATCACCACCTATAAATTTAACCTGTAGCAGTGCCGAACAACTCCAGCTTTGGTCCTGCTATATTATAGACCCAATTTCCCATTTCAAACAACAATTGTATCGGTATTCTGAACAAATTTTGTCTTGGAATATTTAATGTTTTGATAATGATCCATAAATTTCGCCTATAAAAAATATCACAGGTTGATTTGATCGCCTAATTTTTCAGATATGTGTATATTATGTAATAACAGTTATCTAAAAGAGTAACATCCAAAATAGCTCTCACCGATTTTTTGTCCGTCAATCCAAATATCCAAAGGCTAATGGGGACGTCCGTTCCATTTATCTATTTTGCCTGTTTTGTTTTAGTAAGGTGTGATTACCAGGAATCAGTTGTCCAGCAACTGTTTATGAATATTGTTAACCTCAGGCAATTCTTTACCCAGACTAACCGATTTGCTCACCGTAACCGCACTGATTCCCAATGCCCTGGAAACTTCGATACATTTATATCCCAATTTGCGTACCGCAATATAGCAAAGCACCCGGCGCGCTTCGGTGACGGGTCGTTCTTTACTGGCTGACTTCAAATTCTCAGGATCGATTTTGTAAAAGTGCGCCACTTTGTCGATAAGCGCCGACAAGCTGATAACACTAACCTGCAACCGATATTTTTCCTCTAATTGCTCTTCGGCCTGCTTTAAAACCCGCTGGACGAAATCAGACGAACCCAGCAGGCGCTCATCGCCTTTGATGCGAACCCCTAAACCCTAAATCCCGAAATTCCTTTAGTTCAGCCCACCCTCCAACCGATCTTAACAAACCGCCGCCAACTAAATCCGGCCGTCGACCCTGGGCGACACCTTTGGCAACAAAACTCTCATAAGCCCGGCGGGCTGTCTTTATGGACTTGCCAAACAATTTCAAAACATATTCTATATCCTGAAAATCAGCTTCAGTCTTGCCCATCAGCGCGCTGTGACCGCACCAGCGATATTGGCCCAGTTCTTTTATATCTTTTACGACTTTTGACCGCAACGGATTTAAGTGGATATAGCGCACCAAATCCTTTAGGTATACATCTTCTTCACACAAAAACGACTTATATCGATTCTGAAACAGATGCCGCCATGGCGTCGATGGCGGCGGTTAAATGACACGGCATATCCCGTCAGCAGCCGCCGCATGACTGTAGCGACCGGTGCCAAACCGGTTTTTAACAACATATGGATGTGGTTCGTCATCAATACCCAGCCATAGCAGCTGGTATCGGTTTCTTTAATAATTCCACCTAGCCGCTCTATAAAATTGTCCCGATCGGTGCTGTCTTTAAATACCGCTTTTCGCGCTATTCCACGGATGATGATATGATGCAGTGCTCCTGGGGCATCTATTCTGGCTTTACGAGGCATAGTGTCTATTTATCAGATCTAAGAAATCGTGTAAATAGATAAATAGAATGGACGTCCCCGTTATCCAATAAGCTTGGAGCCCGAAGATGCAAGCTTGTCGCCTAACTGAGATCACATGGGTGGATCTAAACTTCTTTATTTACTGCCTGCAGCCATGACTGCTAAAAAGAATGGACCGAATACCCGAAGCTCATCCGCTTGATTAGCGGCATCTTCCGGCTCCAGATCAATATATGGATGCTTTGACCCTGATTGAGCGAAAGTCGAGAGTGCCCCAGGTTCAAGGCGTCCAAGGGTGAAGCTGTAGTAGTCCTACCGCAATCCCTTGGCAACGCAGAAGATGGGTTGCTATCGGCTTTCCCGCAGGGTGAACAAAATGGGATTTAAAATCGACATTTACATTTCACCTATTCAAACTATAAAAAATCGTCTCGGCAATCTAAATATTGACCGTTAAATCAAATCGATAAAAAACCTATCCCATTTTGTTTACGATCAATTAGGGTTTGATTTGCGAAGATCGTGATCTGCCCCTTTTCCGAGTGACGCCCTAACTGGATGTCTGCTAATCACGGATAAGCCGATTCGCTTTGATTGCGCCGGAATAAGGGTACCGAAATATATTCTGAAGCTACCTGAAGGTAGCACGCTGATTGTCAAAGAGCATTTTGACAATGAAGTCAATCCAGATAGAAGTTTGGTACAGACGCGTTATTTGAACGCTCTGACTCCCACGACTGAAGACGAAAGCCGGTTCCAACGAGTCGTTTGTCAAGAATTCCTTTTCGAAGACGGAAGTATTTGATCATTTTTTATTAAATTCCGATCCACAGGGGATTTTTTTCCTTGACAACCGAAGGCCATATAGAGGTTATGGTGTTCAGTGCTATAAGTACCCATAATATAATGAAAAATTAAGTAACTGAAATGTATTAAAAATGGTTGTATAAAACAACCTTAAGTGCTAATATGCAACCAAAAATTCACTCTTAGGAGGTAAAATGGCTACAGCAGTTAAGGTTTCTGATGATCTGTTTGAGAAAGCAAAGATCAAGTCAAAAATATTTAAAAGATCAATTGCTGGTCAAATTGAATATTGGGCAAAAATCGGACAAATGATCGAAGAGAATCCGGATCTTCCGTTACCGTTTATTCAAGATGTTCTTTTGGGTCGAGAACAAATAAAAGTCGGTCAAGGTACCCCATATATATTTGGAGAGGGTGAATGACCGATATTAAAGAGATAATCCAAGCGCCGATTTTTGCTAAACAGAAAAAGAAACTACATAAAAAACAAATAATAGATCTGGATAACGCTGTGAAATCTATTTGTAATGACCCCACCATCGGGGAAACGAAAGTGGGAGATCTACAGGGCATCCAAGTTTATAAATTTAAATCTAATAAA
Organism: uncultured delta proteobacterium; assembly: GCA_963774425.1. Lineage (GTDB taxonomy): Bacteria > Desulfobacterota > Desulfobacteria > Desulfobacterales > JAFDCJ01 > JAFDCJ01. The sequence continues at coordinate 25,331 of CAVZEZ010000025.1, forward strand.
CAACAAATATTGCTGGCTTACGAAGTGATTAATTCTACGCTCTATTTATACACGTTTGGTTCTCATGAAAATTTCTATCGAAACCTAAAAAAGTACAAGCAGCATTAAATCTACATTTCCGCCCACAATTCCATAACACCGCTAATCAGCTGCGCGGTTTTTTTGCGTCGGCTGAATTAACTCTGTTATGCAGTAAGCTCTGTTTCTTCATAGTCGTCCTGAATAATATTTTGTTTATGTTTGTCCACATCTTGACTAATTACTCTTTTTTTTAATTCTTTAGATATCGCGGCGCAGCGTTTAGAAAAGAATTCATCATAATCATTGTCCCAAACACCATAGGAATCAAGATCAATAAAATGGCTCTTCATCGTTTTTTTAAGATCAGGGTTATCTTTTAGAAACTCTTTCATATAAGTTGCGGGTGGCGGTGGACCCAATGAGCTGGACAGTTATTCGATAAAATAAGCTCTGAGTGGTTTGTTTTAAAAGATTATTTAATAGCGGGGTCTGGGGCGGAGCCCCAGCCTCCTCGAATTTCAAAGGTGCGGACATCTTCTTCATTATGCCGCCTTGGTTATCATTTTAGAAGTGAGGTTATAATAAACCTCATCCGGGGTTAGATTGTCAAGCGCTTGATGAGCGCGATCCCGGTTGTAAAACTCAAACCAGGTTTTAAAACCTCTGTACAACTGTGATCCGTTCTCAAATGCACGCAGGTATAAGTATTGATGTTTCAGGCTCCACCAGAGCCGCTCGATGAACATATTGTCCTGAGCCCGGCCCCGTCCATCCATACTGATGGCCACGCCATGAGCGTTTAGGACCTCGGTAAATTTATTACTGGTAAATTGGGACCCTTGATCTGTGTTGAAGATTTCCGGTGCTCCATAACGGTTCAAGGCCTTTTCAAGAGCATCTGTACAAAAATCGGTTTCCATGCTGTTTGAAATGCGCCAGGATAATACTTTACGGCTATGCCAATCCATGATGGCGGTCAAATACATAAAACCCGATTTCATGGGAATATAGGTAATGTCACAGGCCCATACCTGGTTGGGATGATCGATGTTTAAGTTTCGCAGGAGATACGGATAGACCTTATGCCCTGGATGGGCAATGGTGGTCCTGGGTTTGGGATACACCGCCTGGATCCCCATCAGACGCATCAGACGCTGGACTTTTTTTCTGTTTACTTTATAGCCCAATCTTTCCAGTTGGTTTCGCATGGATCGGCTGCCCCGGCACGGATGATCAAGATACAGTTCATCTATCAGCCGCATCAGTTTCAGATCATATTCGCTTATCGGCTTGGGCTGATAATAAAAAGATGATCTGTTGACGTTCAGCAATTGGCATTGACGGGCAACGCTTATTGATTTTGCCAGAGGGTCAATCAGATTTTTGCGATCCTTCTTGTCTAAAGATTGAGCTTTCTGGATAAAAAATCGTTTTCTACCTTTAATTTGCCGATCTCTTTGTAGAGGTCGTCCATATTGGATTCTGTCTGTTTAGCAGATTTTTGATTTTTACCGAAAATATCGGCTGCCCCGTCAAGAAGGGTTTTTTTCCAATTGTTGATCATGGTGGGATGGACTCCAAATCGGGTCGATAATTCGGCGACAGTTTCTTCATTCCGAATGGCGGTTAATGCGACTTTGGCTTTAAATTTCGGACTGTGGTTTCTTCGTTTTGCGCTCATGGTTACCCCTTTCTTTGTGAGATTACGTTACTGTAACCCAGAGCTTAACCACTTGTCCAGTTTTTGGGGGCCACCGCCGGTGCCTTGTGGCCAATCTGACGCTTATTTAAAAAGTCATCAACAATGGTAATATTGGCAATATGGTTTATATAGAAATCTTGATAATTATTTTTCTTAAGATAAGCTTTTGGGAAAAAGTGGTGGTAATTTTTGCTATTAGCTTGCTTTAGCCAATCATTGCTAAGTCGAACTATTGAATGATCACCGAATGATTTAGGCTGACGGAAAGCGAAAATACAAAGAATTGCTTTAATATAGCTCCGCCCGGCGCTAAAACTTCCGCTATCGCCTAAAAATTCTGCTGACAAATCTACAGGGTACTCATATGCTGGCAGTTTCCCTTTTAAGATGGTATCAATTTTTCTAATATCCTGTGCAAGACGAGTTTCTAACGAATGTGAGTACCTACCGGACAATGATACCCTCCAAAAGAAATCCTGTAAATATTTTTGAATGTCTCCGGTTGGTTTTTTAGGGTGATGATAGAAAAAATAGCTAAACGGAATGATAAGGGCATTATATGGTAGCAATTTCGATACTGGAATCTGATAGACATCACGAAAATCATCTACTGTCTTTTCGATTGCATCAACAGCCAATGGCCATGTTTTAATAAATTTTGCTTTATTAACTTACATTTCGCACGTGAAAAATTAATTTAGCGGATTTACGTCCTTTATCATCAATAATGCCTCTAACTTGCTGATATAGCATGGAATAAAAAAAATCTAGACATTGCCCTTCAATTGTTTTATAACGCTCTCTATAAGCGAAATAGGAGGCGCTATGAAGCAATTTGAAGCACGGTTCAAACATGTCGACGTATTTCCGATGGTCAAGCATTTCATGGATCAGCTCGATCTGTTCAATTTATTAAGCAAATATGTCCCGGCAGCATCCGACAGCCTGGCGGATCACGCTGAAAGCTTATGCATTTTAACAGCATATTGCCCAAAACGGCGGCTACTTTATCACCATCGTCCCCAAGGATCGAAAGGAAGTCAAAGCGTTTCTCAAACAGTTAAAAACCGATGATCTCCAATTCAAAGACGCTTATCAAGTTGAAAGCTCGCGTAAAAAAGGCAAAGTCAATATCTTTAAAACATATGAAGCCGATAGGACTAAAAACGGCTTCCGTATCATATGGGTTCATAGCAGTTCAAAACACGAAGACGATCAAGATAGAAGACAGAAAAAAATAGATAAGGCCCTTGAAGCATTAAAAGAATTATCTCCGAAATTAAACGCATATCATCTGAAGACCAAAAAAGAAATCAAGGCGGCTGTCGATCATATTTGCAAAGCAGTTAAAGAGTTTATTGACGTTGAGATCCTCACCGAACGTAAACAAGTAAAAGTGCAAATATCTCCCGGCAGACCTTCTTATAAAAGCGTTTACAAAAACAAATGGGAATTCACATACAGCCTTAAATGGGAGTTAAATCAGCAAGCACTTTTGGATGCATCCAAAACAGATGGGCTTTTTCCCTTGATCACCAACACGGATTTGCAGGCTGCTGAAGTATTGAAAAAATACAAAAGCCAGCCATTCCTTGAAAAACGTATGTATACCAAAAAGACTGTCTTGGAAGTCGCTCCGGTTTTCATCAAAAAGGTAAAGCGAATTGAAGCCATCCTGTTTCTTTATTTTGTGGCATTGATGATCGTCTCGCTGATCGAACGAAAAATTCGGATAAATATGGCAAAGGCCAAGATCGCAAAACTGCCGATTCTCCCCCAGGCAATGAATACCAAAAAGCCCACATGGAACAATATCAGGTATTTCTTTCGAAATGTTCACTACTCACAAATAATCCGTGATGGGCTCTACATCCAATCAATGGTCAAAGGCCTCAATGACCTGCATGAACAGATCAATCGCCTGCTGGAAGTTCCCGACTCAGTGTACAAAAATCTTCAGCCCGATTGGTGGCAATTTAAGTGTACCTGATTGATTTGATTGTTAATATCAGCAATAATACCAAAAATATTTTTTCAAGGAGCGAAATGTAAGTTCTAAGACCCTGATAGCATCTTGTTTAACATTTATTTCCTTTTCTTCCAAATGGTTAATTTGGTCCGACAAGAAAGCGGTTTAGCTATTTCCCGGTCATGATGGGAGGATTCAACCTATGATCATCTTTTCCTTCGAAACTCCCACGGCGGCACTGGAACTGGATGCGACCAAAGACCGATATCCCCATCTATGGCCATTGATTCCAATTCCAACCAGCTCCCGCAGATCTCCATCGTACAATATTTCCGATATACCCAGGCCAGACCACTTTCAACCAGTGATTCATTCACACAGACATCTCCCACATAGACCATCCCGACAACTCGGCCATAGCGATCGATATCCTTCTTAACGACCCGGACCTGTTTTCCGAACACAAGATCGGAGGTGAATTGTTTGGCCCTTTTTCCAAAGTCCTGGTGGCTCTCTGGCGTATCGATCCCATACAATCGGATTTTGTATTGGGTGCGGTTTTCAAGAACGGTGATCGTATCGCCATCCGCAACGCCAATCTAACCAAATTATCAAAGGATGAACCCATGGCACAATTACTGGACTCCAAGGACTTAGGATTCACGCAAAAATTAATTCACATTTTTAGCCGGACTGATAGAGTAGTTCCAGTTTGGCCGTTGGGTGTAAGATTTCAGGTTTAATGGTTTCATCTGGCTGTCGCAAATTCGAATTCCCTTCTGGTATTGTTTTGTATGAAGGGCGGCACGTATCTTCAGACCGGCACGCGATTTCGTAGTTCGGATAAATTTCAATATGGTTTCATAGTCGGTCAAGGGATGAGCAGCCCAGTTATTGCTGATAAAGCAAAACATGCGATGCTCGATCGGGTTCCATTTTGAGGAGCCTGGAGGATAATGACAAACCTTGACATCAACACTGAAGCGATTGGCAAACGAAATTTGAAGTCGATGCTTCCAAAGCCGGGTACGATACCCGTTGCTGCCTCCGCAGTCGGCCAGTATGAGCAGATGATCGGCCTGAGGGTATTTGACCGAACCGATCAACTGCCACCAGTTGCGGATGGAAGCCACGGCAAATTCAGCGGTGTCGCGGCTGGTGCCCAGATTGACAAATCCCTCATTGCGGCCAAAATCATAGATGCCGTAAGGGATGGCAATCCCGTGGGCATCGGATGGAAAATCATGGTCAAGCACACAAACCGGCTGCTGGTACCATTGCCGGCCGGGTTGATGAAACGGACCGATCAGCTCGCGGCTTTTGGTATCCACACTGATCACCGGCATGCCATTGGCAGTGTAGTGCTTGATGCGCGAGCGGATATAGCGAAACTGTTGATCCCGCTGGCGGGGTGGCGGAGGATTTTTCAACCCCGATTCAAGGCTTTTCAAGTTTTTGCGAAGGCGGTAGTCCATATCCTTGAGCAGCCTGCCCACCGTGTTGGCCGAAACGCATATGCCCATGGCTTTGAGCTGCCGGGCGATCTTGGCGGTGGTCTTGCGGGTCCACTTGCATCCCTTGACCGGGTCTCCGGCAGTTTCATAGGCCATGATGTCGGCGATCGCATTCATGATTTGCGGCGTTTTTTTTCCTGCGATGGTCGACCGGCACCCGGTGCCCGCAGCCGATCGCTGACGGTTAAATCCGCATCCATCAGTTCTTTACGCCCTTTTGCAACCGTATGCGGATCCATACCCAAAATAGCGGCGATGTGCGCATCGCCGCCGTGGCCAAATTTGAGCGATTCCAGCCCGGCATACCATCGGCGCTGTTTCTCATTGAGCATGCTGCAAAACAAAACCAACAGGGCCTTGGCCTCCTCGGTGGCCAAATCGGGATTGGTCACGATCAAAGAAGCCACGGATCGCTGCAAAAGGGCTTTACGCGTCTTTAACTGGCGATCGGCCACCTCCTTCTGGGCGCAAAAATATACATACACGCAATCAAGGGTTTTGCGCGTAAGGCGGCCGGCTCCAACGAGTTGGGCAAGTGCATGTTTGGTCTTTACCTGACAAATGTCCTTGAGTTCGCCGGCGCTGTAACCTGCCTCGGAATGATCCACGAAGGCCTGGCATGTCTGCAGCAGGTTTCCGAATCGCGAAAACCAGATCGAACGGAAACTCCAAAGCCCTTTTTCCGAAAACCGGGCAATGGATCTTAAGGTGTAGTATTTGCCCCGATGCGAGTAGCTGCTCAGATAATGCAATTCACTCAGCTTGCGAAATACCGTGCATCGAGCCGGATTCCCCAGCACTTCCCGCAGCTGATCGAGGGTGGCGATTTTGTGCCGGTCAAAGAACTGGGCAAGGGCCTGCAAGTGATATTTTGTCGTATTCATAATGAGACTATTAGCCTTAAACATCGTGTTTGTCAAGGCCAATGTTCTCATTTTGAGAATATACCTAAAAGCCTTATATTAAGGGGATGAATGCATAATGTTCTTGGCAGCCATGCTTTCTAATTGATACAATAAGCCCTTAATCATGTTATTTTATAAATGAGTGGATCCTTAGTGGAATTCAAGGAACTCCTGCTGGCCAATACAATTCAGATCGATACCATGTACCAGTCTTCGATTCATCCAACACTTTTCGAACCGCTGAGGCGATCCCATGTGTGGTGAAGGGCTTCTGAATAAAATTGACGCCCTCTTCCAGAACGCCGTGGTGGGCGATAATGTCGGCCGTGTAACCGGACATATAAAGGGTTTTGAGATTAGGGGAGAGGCTCAGGATCTGATTTGCCAGCTCACGACCGTTCATCTCGGGCATCACCACATCGACGATGAGCAGCTGGATTCGTTGGGCATGGCGCTTGACCAGATCCATAGCCTCACCCCGGGTTTTTGCGATCAGAACCGTGTAGCCTAAACCAGTGAGCATTTTTTCGATCAGTTTCAGGACCGAATCATTGTCTTCGACCACCAGCACTCTCTCACCCTTACCCCTGGGAATTGGTTTTGTTTTTTCCTCCATGGCGTCAGTGATCATACCTTCGTACCTGGGAAGGTAAATTTTGAAGGTGGTGCCCCTCCCCGGCTCGCTGTAGACATTGACGAAACCATCGTTCTGCTTGACGATGCCGTACACCGTGGCCAGCCCTAAACCGGTGCCCTTGCCGACCTCCTTGGTGGTGAAAAACGGTTCGAAAATTTTCTCCTGTTTTTCCCTCTCTATACCGCAGCCGTCGTCACTCACCGCCAGCATCACGAAGTCGCCCGGAACAAACCCACGGTGACCGGTGCAGTATGCTTCGTCAAGGGTCGCATTTCGTGTTTCAACGTTGATCTTTCCCACATCGGTGATTGCGTCCCGGGCGTTGACGCACAGGTTGGCCAGGATCTGGTCGAGTTGGGAGGGATCCATTTTGACCGGCCACAAGTCCGTGTCTGGAAGCCAGGCCAGATCGATGTCTTCGCCGATGAGGCGCCGCAGCATCTTGAGCATCCCCTCCAAGGTAGTGTTCAGATCCAGTACCGTGGGCGCGATGGTCTGCTGTCGGGCAAATGCCAGCAATTGCCGGGTAATCTCCTCTGCACGCCTGGCTGCGGCGTATATCTCCTGCAAGTCGCCGTAAATCGGCTCGGTCGGTGCCATCTTTTCTAGTGCAAGCTCTGTATAACCGATTATCACGCTAAGCATGTTGTTGTAATCGTGGGCCACGCCACCGGCCAACCGGCCTACCGATTCCATCTTCTGGGCCTGATAGAACTGGGCTTCCAATTTGACATTATCTTTCTCCGCACGCTTGCGATCGTCAATGAAAGCCAGGTTGCCCATGGTGGCCGTCTGTCCTTGATAATTAATGAGGGTCGGCAAGTTATGCACCCACACGGTTTTTCCATCCTTTCTCAGATGGCGGAACTCGTATTCAGGAGGCGCTTCCTCGCCTCTGGCACTGGCCGAAGAGACGCTCTTGACCATCTGCCTGTCTTCGGGATGGACAAAGTCCCAATACTGGCGGCCGACGATTTCTTCCGGAGAATAACCCAGCATCTCTGCGAAGCGGCGGTTCACGAATTTCACAAGGCCCACGACGTGGATGTAGATTCCGGTCAGGGAGTTCTCCGTAAGCAGACGGTACCTCTCCTCACTCTCCAATAGCTTCTGCTCCATTCGCTTGCGCTCGGTGATGTCCCGGATGTTGCATTGAATCAACTTTGTCTTGTCGACAAAGTAAATATCGGTATCGACAACCTGCCCGGTTTTCTTTTTCACCGGAGCATCCTTGTAATGCATGATGCCTTCATTTTCCAGTGTCTGCATCAATTCCCGAATCCTGCCAAGGTCCTTCGGGAAACCAATTTCCGCCATCTCTTTATCGAGGCACTCCGTGTTTGAATAACCCAACATTGCCGTGATAGATGGATTGGCAAATCGAATTTTTAATTCGTCCTTTTCAAGAAGCAGTATCCCGTCGTTTGCGGTCTCAAAAAGGCGCCGGAAACGCTCTTCAGATTCCTCCAACAGGTCTTCCAATCGATTGCGTTCGGTAATGTCCTCGATGGCCAAAAGGATGATCGGATCATTGCCCGCCTCTCTTTGAACTTCCCGGGCATTCAAAAGCATGGTTCGCCTGCCAATGGTGGAAAAATCGTGTTGGACCTCAAAGTTGTTAAAGGCGGTATGTTGAGACAGGATTGTATTCAGCAGTTCCCGCAGCTTGGGAATATCCCACTGTTGATTGCCAAGGTCATGGACGAAGCTGCCCACCGTTTCTTCGCGTGTTACCTGGAAGGTATCAATGAAATTTTGGCTTGCAAAGAGAACTTTCAGATTTGAATCTAACACCAAAAGGGGTTCACGTATCGTTTCTACGATCTCATGGAATACCTGGATTGTCGAATTTGTTAACACCGGTTCTCCTCCCTGCATCACACTTTGGCTTTATTTTGTTTGAAAAAATGACGATTCTTTCGTCAAGGATAACTTGCATTATTTAGCTCATAATGATTGATGCCGTGGCGCGTAAAGGCCGCGCCCCGCTGGCTGATAAACAGGTGCGCTTTACAAAACGCATTGGGAGTGCGGCGGTACTTAGTGACATATAGATTAATGAGGGCAGTGGTTTTCGGCAAAAGCTCGATTTGGCGATACCGATTGGCTTTTCCGAGGATCGCCAGTGTCCTGTTTTCGCAGTCAAAGTAATCCAACCGGAGGTTGGCGATTTCAGCGGCCCTGGCGCCGGAGTCATAGAGAAGATGCAAGATTGTGTAGTCCCGGTAGCTTTTGACCGTGTTCGGGCTGCACCCCTTGATGTGGGGCAGATATTGATCGAAGAACTGGTATATGCAGCTGGTCAGCCTCATGGGCCCTCGCGTTGAGTGCCGGCAAAATTAAGTAATCTTACACCGCTTTGGGCATCGACAACTTTCAGGTATTTCATCGTATGCCGATATTCAACGTGTCCCAGATAGGCGGCAAGCGCCGGCAGGACATTTTGGGCTGACCGCCCCCGCGCAATGGCCGCTTTGAGGGTATTGACGGCAAAAGAATGTCGCAGGCTGTGCGGTGTTGGATTGCCGAAGACCGTATTTCCGACGATCTGACGCGGTCGATGAATATCGATGCGTTTGACGGCATCGTGGAAGACCACCCGAATACGTTGATCATAGAGTCCTTTTTGCCGTCCGCCGATGAACAGGTATGGATTGGAAGGGTTTTGCACCAAAGCCGCCCTGACCGCCGAATAATTGTCTATTTCTTGTGCTACGGATGCAGGAACTGGAATGAGGCGGTCTTTTTTGAATTTGGTTTTTTCGATATAAATGGATTTTTCCTCGGTCCTATAATCTTGCATTTTGAGCCGCAGCGGCTCATTGATTCTCATGCCGCAGCGTGCCAGCAGCAGGATAACCATATATTCGCTGAGGTCCTTGAGAAAGTATTGTTTGTTTCTGCGGATTTGGCTGCAGATGGTATCCAGTAATTGATCGACTTGCTGCGGCGAGAAGACAAAAGGGATAAAAGCCTGCTGGGGTAAGCAGGGCACATCCTGTAAAGGATTGCTGCAGTGTCCCTGGTTTCGTCGCAGGTATTCAAAGAAGCATCGAGCCGCATAAAGGACACTGTTTACCGAGCCAGGTGCCAATGGAAGATCTTCTCTGAGCTTCAGATAAAAAAGCGGCTGCCAGACAACCGAGGGGTCTGGCTGCTGAGTGATATACCGATCAGGGGTCAAAAGCGGCGATCGGATGTTTTCAGTGTCATAGCCCAGCTGCTCGCGATAGGCGATAAAGGCTTCCATCTGCTGAGATAAAAAGCTTTCAAAGACTCTCATCAAAAAGGACCTTTCGCATCAAGGCGGTGTGGATGCTAAGGTATTTCCCGGTCGACTCGATACTGTCATGGCCGAGCATTTCTTTGATCTCGAAAAGTTCGGCGCCTGCCTCCATTAAATTTTGAGCGTAGGTGTGTCGCAGCCAATAGCCGGTAGCGTCAATGCCGGCATTACGCAAGGCGTCGGTTAGATACTGGCCAACAAGATTTGGGCTGATGGGCCTGTACGGTTGGGTGAGCAGAACAAAAAGCCTGCGGTGTTGGGTTGTGGGTCGTGCTCCGACGATATAGGCCGTGATGGCTTTGAGCGTATTTTCGGGTATTGGCAGCTGCAGGGCGCGGTTGTTTTTTCGAATTGGCAGGATCAGTTGTGCTTGTGAAAAAGAGATATCATCCAAAGTGACTTGACTGATCTCACTGGGACGCAAACCTAAATAATAAGCCAGGTGAACCATGGCATAGGTTCGCAACTCGCAGCCGGTGGCATACGGCAGATGATCGAACAGTCGCCGGATCTCATGAGGGCGTAAAAACTTCGGCGGCTTGGCTTTGGCAAACTGCGGTGGACCGATGATCAGATCGGCCAAATTGTGGGTCAGCAGATTGCGTTCACAGTAAAGGTAACGCAGAAAACACCGCAGGTGGGATCGATACTGCCGCTGCGTGCTTCGGGCGTGAGCCATATTGAAAATCGCCAGAAAGTCATCGACATGTGCAATGGTGATATCCGGCAACTGGACCTGTGACTTTTCCAGATAGGCGCTAAAAGCATTTGTTACCCTTCGGATTGCCTCTATTTGCGTACGACCACTTTGGCGGGACTTTTGAAAATAGACAAGATACTCCCGGCAGATTGCGGCCATATCGCAGCACAGCGGCTGTTTGTAACGCCTATCCATCGGTCCGCCTCTTGAATGCAGTTTTTAAAATTTGGCCGAACTGTTGCGGAGATGTTGTCTGCAAAGGACGTCGACATTTATGGACAGCTGACTTTTTGACGGATAGTTTTGGAAGGGAAAGCACCTGGTAGATGGTGCCGTCAAAGGCAATCAGATCCTTTTCAATCAGCCCGTCGCGGGCTTGGATATATTGATCCAGGGCCATTTGCAGTAAAGTACATATTTTATCGTAGCTGTAAAAACTGAGCCCATTGCGGTCCCCGGATAATATCAGAAAGAAGTACAGCAAAAGTTCGTGCGGGTTTAATGAACTCAAAAAGCCGCCGGTAAGAAAACGATGGGGGATAAAGCTGAACCCGCCGTCAACCTGTCGGATACGGTCGGCAACCAGAACCTTTTTGGCAATCATGATCGACTCCTTTGCTTTATTCTGATGACATTTTTATCACGCCGCAGCGTCATCTGCTAACGAGTCGATCTTTGCAATCACCGATAAGGATTTGAGATGTCGAAAATATTGACTGTTAACGGGTCCACCTTTGCAATCACCGGCACCAGGTAAAATTGCCCTACCAGTCTGTTTTTATGGAATATCGACGCGTCTACCTTTGCAATCAAATTCTTGTCGCCATTTGCCTGGCAGCGGCGGCGGCGATTGCGAATTTGCTGTAAAATGCGATTGCGCTTTACATATTCCTGATGTTGCCTGCGATAGCTCTTCCAGTAGCCCGGATGCTGCTTTGACCACTTTTGGTTGGCTAGCCTCCGATTGTATCGGTAATCCGGATCGGTCTGCATCTTGTTACGCTTCCAGGTGGCTTTACGGGCACGTCGGCAGGCGGGCTTCGAACAGTATATCTGGTTCTTATGCCGGGGACTGGGGGCGAAAAAATCACCACAGTGGCAACAGGGTATATACTCCATATTCACCCCCCTAATTTAGAATTGCGAATTAGAGGAATGATATAGAGATGCTACACATCTTGAAAGGAATTATATGAAGGAAATGAAATGTGGGGGGAATCAAATTACTGGTAACATAACCAAACTGACGACATAACTTGCATAAAGCTAAAATCCGACAGTTTTCAACAATTCTGGTGGCATTCTTAAATTCAATTTATCCAGAAACAAAAAAGCCAAACCACCTTGATTGGCAGCTCGGCTTTATTTGTTCAGACTGTCTGCATTATCTCGACCTTTCTTCAAGATTGGGTTTTGGCTGTGTTTTTAGTCCGCCAAATTATCATCAGCACAGTGGCAATTTGTGAAACGACTTTTTTACATATCTAATTACACGAAATGATACAAGGGGTATTTTTATTGGGGATAAAATGGGGATGCTCTATACCCCCTCGAAAATTACATTATAGCCGAATTACGCTTCGCGCAGTTCAAATTCATTTGAAGTCAATTGAAATCTGAATGTCGTCAGTCTAACAAGAAACGCTCATTCAGATTCCCGGGTTAGCTTGCAGGACATGGCCTCTGCCCGGCCGATGGTGGCAAAACAGGTCATGCACTCCTCGCAGGGGATGATCTCGTTGCTCCTGCCGGCCAGGATTTTGCCGGCCGTATCGGGATCGATGATCATCTGACGTCCGATAGCAATGAGGTCTATCGGAAAATCCCGTACTGCAACGGCGGCTGTGTCCCCCAGACCGAGTTTGCCGACTGCGATCACGGGAAGACCCGTCGCTTCCCTGATCCGGGCTGTGAGCGCAACATTTGCGCCGGCGGGCTGTTTTTTGGGCAAAGCGGAGCTGGCCCTCAGAAACCGCTTGCCGTCGGCCTTCTGCCAGGAAGCATGGGCCACCAGGGAGACATCCAGGGCATCGATTCCTTCCCCGGCCAGAAGTCGGGCGATAGCCAGGGCATCCTCCGGCGTTTGGCCGTCCTCGACGTTCTCCACCCCATTCAACCGAAAAAGAAGGGCAAAGCGTCGGCCGACTTTGCTTCGCACCGCCCTGACGATTTCGCGGGCAAAGGCGGTCCGGCCCTCGAAGTCGCCGCCGTAGCGGTCCGTGCGTCGATTGGTAAGCGGTGAGAGGAACTGGCTGATGAGATATAAATGGGCCCCATGAATCTCCACGGCGTCGAATCCGGCTTCAACCGCACGGCCGGCGGCATCCGCGAAATCGGCGATCACCTGCTGGATCTGTTCAGGGCTCATGGCGAACGGCGGGACATCGGGTTTAAACGCAAAACCCGACGGGGACGCCCCCTGCAGTTCGCCGCTGTCCGGAAAACAGCGTGCGCCGGCATGGTTGAGCTGTACGACCGCCGCCGCACCGAGCTGTTTGATGGCTGCGGCCAGACGCGCCATGCCGGCGATTTGTCCGTCCTGCCACAAACCCAGCCCGTTGGGCACGATCCGGCCATCGGCCCGCACCGCGGTGGCTTCCACGATGACGAGCCCGACATCCTTCGAGCGTTTGCGATAAAATTGAATGTTATTTTCGGTTACCCTACCTTCCGGACTGCCATAGTTGGTGGTTATCGGAGGCAGGGCGATTCTGTTGCGAACCCGCATGCCGTTGATAACCAATTCTTCCTGCAATGTTGCCATATTCTTCCTTCCTTTTGACCCGGGAGGTCCACCGCTTAATTTTTTATTTCTGGATAGCTCACTATCACCCGGGAGGCAAGAAAAATCTTTGTGACCGAAAAGTTATACTTGCGTGACGATTCAGTGAATTGGGCTGTTTACTGTTAGTGTCAAGCACCAGCCGGCTGAAACATGCAACCGGACGCTGCCGGGAGGTCATCTGCTGTTTCACAATTCAAATGCATTCGACCGGTTCGGCTGGTGCGGCGCCGGATGATTTCACCGGCCAGAGATCGCAACCGCGTCCCATTCCGCGCCAGGAGGCGGGCGGGTAAAAAGGACGACTATAGAAAGCGTCCTTTTCATCAACCCGGGGAAGGGAAATCTTCTTCAACCTTGAAAGGAGGTAGAAAAATGAAAAAGAACACCTTGACAGTCGTTGCAGCCGTTTTGTTGTCCCTCATCTTCATCGGCCTCTCATGGGCGGGTCGACGGGGACCCGATGGGGCGGTTTATGTCATGACCAATGCATCCGATGGTAATGCGATCGCCGTTTACAGCCGGGATCGCCACGGTTTGCTTGAATTGGAGGAATACACGCCCACGAATGGCTTGGGATTAGGAGACAACCTCGACCCGCTGGGCTCCCAGGGATCTCTGATCCTGAGCCCCAGCCATAGCTGGTTGTTTGCCGTCAATGCCGGCAGCGACAGTATTTCGGCCTTTAAAGTCCGATACGACGGGCTGGAATTCATCGGAGCCTTCGATTCCGGCGGTCAGATCCCGGTGAGCCTGACGATGTATCACAACCTGCTGTACGTACTGAATGCGGGTTCGGATAGTTCAGACCCGAACGTCACCGGATTTCGGGTGAGTCACAGAGGGGAGCTGTTCGCACTGCCCGGTTCGACCCGGGAATTGGTCCCGGGGGCTTACCACCAGGTCGGCTTCGATCGGCAGGGCGATGTGCTGGTGGTCACCCACGGTAGTCCTGATGGCCCCAACCTGATTCATGTGTTCGCCGTCGACTGGAAAGGTTTGCCGGCCGATGCGCCGGTTACATCTCCTTCCAACGGGATCGTTCCCTTCGGCTTTATCTTCGATGCCCGCAATAACCTGCTGGTCAGTGAAGCCGGCTCCAGTGCGGTGACCTATTACAAGATTTTGCGGGATATCTCCCTGCGGGTCATTACGCCTTCCGTCGCCAACGGTCAGGCCGCAACCTGCTGGATCACGGGTAACGAACACGGGTTGGTCTATACCGCCAATACCGGCACCGATACGATTTCAGCCTATGAACTGGTATCCGGCAAAAAACGCTTCGAGCAGCGCTTCGATAAGAAGCGTTTTAATCGCCGATACACCACCGGTGGTCTTGCACTTCTGGATGCCGCGGCGGGACTGGGCAATGGACCGATAGACCTGACCACCGCGGATAATGGCCGTTTCCTGTATGTGTTGAACGGGAAGGGAGGCACGGTGGGCATGTTTCGAATCAAATCGGACGGCAGCCTCGTCGAGCTGGGTACCATCGACGGATTGCCGATTCCTTACGCCCAGGGCATCGCTGCTTATTAATGACCCCGGCAGGGGTCTTTAGCGAAAACCGGCCAGGATCTTCAGGGGGCCCATTGCCCGACTGCAGTGTGCCTCCAATTTACCTAATCTGCATCCCTGCTGCGGACAATCTAAAAACTATTTGTTGGCCGAAAAACAGCCGCGTTCGCCGGGTGAAAATTAAAATCATGTTAAATGGCACGGAACCTGCATCCATTCTCTCCATTCATTGCCAAATTCCTGCACATCCTGATATCTTCAAACTGAATACCCGCGGCTTTTCATAGTCCGGGGACCATTACCCCGCGCGGGCAATGGGAGAAAAAACCTCGCGATTGGGCGGAGACGTTAGTTTAACATTTGATGATTGGGTCAGGATTCAAGGGTTCGAGGGTCCTAGGATTCAAGCCAAGACTTGACCGGTCTTTTTTCGTAACCCCTGGAACTTCAAGCCTTCGGCTTTAACCGAAGGTAGTTGACTTAAAACGCAATTCAGGCGTCAACAGATTGGCGCAACGGTGCGATGGACCCCCGTAAATCAGGACCATTTTCTTACCGTTTGGCATTTAAATTGAAAAGGGATGCACGTGAAAACACATCATTTTCGATTCACGCAAATAGCAGTTGTTTCGGTCTTAATAGGCTGCTTTCTCATCGGTTGGGCCGCAGCCGGTATGGCTTCCGAAAAATGGGACGCCCGCACGACAGACCGGGTCAATCTGCGAAAAAATCCCAATTCAACCAGCAGTATTTTGAGTATCGTGCCGGAAAATCACCCGCTCCGGATACTGGAGCAGAACGGATCATGGTACAAAGTGGATGTTGCCGGAAAAATCCACGGAAAAGGCTGGTTATATGCCGAATATGTGGAGAAAGTGAACGCTGAACCGGAGAAAAAGGAGCTTGCGGTGGAGGATCCGGGTTTGAGACCCGAACCAAAAGAATCTCAGACCGGCAGTGATCACCCGGAGCCGCCCGTTCCGTCCGTTTTAAACGCATTGGCGGCCGAACCGCCGAAGGCAGTTTTTACGGAAAATGTTTCCACTTTGGGCCTAGAATACCGGGCGGACACTCGAAATAGCGAAGCCCACCCAAAAATTGACGAAAATATACGGGCCGCCGCGAAAATTTCCGCGAACGGGATTGCGCCGAAATTCGATTTCTCCGAATTATTGGCTCCCGAAAAAACGGAAAGCGGCGGCGCGAGGCCATGGGCGATGTCCCGACTGGACAAGGTTCCGGCCCTGTCGAGCATCCCGGTGGCCGCCGGGAGTCCAGGTGTCGCAGTTCAAAAACCGCCCACACCGCCGGGCAGGTTTTTGGATTCTCTGAATATGCCGAAGGCATCCTTGACGGACACCCTTTCCAGCTCTTTCCAACCGGATTTCGAAGCCTTCAGCGACCCTCCACCTGTCGGCGCTCATTCAACGGAACGCTTGGCCGCTGTAAAATCAATTCCCAAAGGGGTCGCAGCGGAAAACACGATGGCTGTTCCGCAAAATTTCCCCCGGCGGAAAGCAACCACATCCTTCACCACGCCAGGGGACATTCTGCCGCCACCTGCCCAAATGGCCGGATTCGAAAATCGGGCGGCAGCCGGTTTCGGGGTAAAGGCGGCCGCAGCTGCCGCCCGACCGTCACCGGTCATCCCTGTCGGGTACTGGTCCACGATAAAGAAGGCCCTCAGGTTTCTGTCCATCAGCCTTTCCTGCGTTGTCCTCATGCTGCTTTATCGGGAAAATAAAACGTTGTCCGGTTGAAATACACTTGACATTTCAGACGGGTTTTGGGTTTTATAACCAGATATCAATCGTCACGGGGGAGGTGTCAAGTGGAAGAAAATCTACATGCGGATGCTTTGGATGAAACTGTCGTTCACAATCCCGAAGCGCGCGCTCCAATCATGCCCCGGTTCGCACCCCATGGCATGCCGGACGTTATCGGCGGAAAACGCATTGTGGGAATGGGCTGGCAACCGGACGTACCTGACGCGAGGGATTACACGCTCGGATATGTACAGGAGAAATTCCGGCTGGATGATAAGGAAATATCCCTGATAGGGAAAGGCCGCCGGCTGAAAAAAGAAGTGGATAACCGGCAATATTGCTCACCGATCGAAAATCAGGGAACCCTGGGCGCCTGCACGGCGCATGCCGTGAGCAGCATGATGGAATATCTCATGAGCAGAAAAGGCCTGCGGCATGTCGATCTGTCCCGACTCTTTCTTTACAAGGTGACGCGCAAACTGCTGGGGTGGACCGGCGATACCGGCGCCTACATCCGAAGCACGATGCAGGCGGCGGCCATATTCGGTGTTCCCCCGGAAGAACATTTTCCCTACGACCTCGATCGTTTTGAAGAAGAACCCTCGGCCTTTCTCTATTCCTACGGATCCAATTTCCAGACCCTCAACTATGCCCGTCTCGACGAAAAAGGCCTCGCTGCCTCCGAAGTTCTCAACCTGGTCAAACGTGTGATCGCATCGGGGTATTGCATCGCCTTCGGCTTTCCGGTCTACAGCTCCATCAGCAATGCGGCCGACATACCTTATCCTTGCTCCCAGGACCGGATGCTTGGCGGCCATGCGATTCTGGCGGTCGGCTACAGCGACGGCCATGAAAAAACCGACAATGGCCGAACATCCGTAAAGGAGCCGTCACTGATCATCAGAAACAGCTGGGGGACCGCCTGGGGAGAAAACGGCTATGGTTATCTTCCCTATAAATATGTTGAAGAGGAACTGGCACTGGATTTCTGGACCATTTTCAAGGAGGAATGGATCGATATCGAAAAATTCGGATAGGTGGTATTTACCTTTCAACTTTCTGGCTTATATTGTAAAGACTAGGGATATCTCGGCGGGGCATCTGTCTGTCCGAGTGCCGATTTTGATCCTGCCGGAACTCATTTCCACGGGCCTTCTGCAAAAGCGTCCAACGCCCGCCGCTCCTCTCTGTTTTTCCAAACCCCGCTAAGTTGCTTGTCATATCCCTGCCGCGACGATTAAAGGCGCAAGTTCGAAAAAAAATTAATATACCCCCAATTGATCATTTGAGGTATTCGTCAATCGACAATTCCGGAGATGGCAATGCTCGATGTGACCCTCGAAAATAATTCCATCCGGATCGGCGAACGCTTCGCGCTCGCCCTGCACCGAACGCTTCGGATTCCCGATGACGGCCGGATCTATCCCCTGCCGCCGGGTCTCGGCCGTTTTCCCCTGTTTGCTGCTTCAGATTACCGGAATCGGGTGCCCTCGCCGTGGCTGGAAGATACAGGCGTCATTATCCCCATGTATCAGCGCGAAGCATTGTGGCTGGGATTTGCCGCCGCGGACTGGAAACCCAATGCGGTAAAAATCGCTATCGGCGGCATCGATTCGGTTTCCGGCGAACCCCTTGACCGCGGTCTGCATGCCGACCCCCAGGATTATATCGTTTGCCCCTCGCAACCCTGGCTGGACGGCATCAACACCGGCCACGGCTCCATTCGTCAGTTTGTGGCGATGCCACTGGGCAGCGGCTATACCGTCGAAGCCGCGCTGAGCGGATCGGAGAAAATCGGAGGGATTCAGATCACGGTTTTCGAGCCGAAGGCCGGCCGGTTTCCGGATAAACCGTCGGTGCGGTTTGAAAATGGTCCGGTCCGGTTCTCCTCGCCCCAGGCAGGCGGCGCTCCGCAGGCTATGGGGTTGGGGGCCGGCGGCCGGATGAAGCAGAAGATATATCCCGATCCTTATGGGATCGATGTCTGGGATCCGGACAACCATGGCCGGGTGGCAGTGCACCTGGTCAACAGCAGCGACTTTCTGGCGTTCACCGGGGTTCAACCGCCGCCCACGCCTGTCGATGCCAAGACCTACACGGAACATGGACTGCCCTGGTTTGATCTCTACGATGAATCCAGCGCAGACGTGGCGCCTTCGCAGCGGTTTGACGGTGTCAGGTCCATCGCTGAAATCGATGCCCGGAAAGGTAAATCCGACGTCGACAACCCATCGATCCATGTACCGCCTTCGCAAACCAAAAAGCTTGGAGACGGAAATTCCGCCTAAGATAAGGAGGAAATTATGACCGACTATCCAAATATGTGCTTTGACAAGATACTGCCGCGGGATCTGAACCGTCCGCACCGCGCATTGGCCTTGAACAATCCCCTGCGCGCCATACTCGTAATCCGCAAGATGTGGCCCAACGGCTCCGCCCTGAAAGTGCGCTTCATGGGCGGCGCCTCCGAACAGCAGAGTCGGGCCCGGGAGCAGGCGCTCTGGTGGAGCGAACATGCCAATCTCAGGTTCGACTTTAACAACGCCGCCGACGCCGAAATCCGCATTTCCTTCGATCCTTCCGATGGGGCCTGGTCCTACGTCGGGACCGACTGTCTCAATATTTCCCAGAGCCAGGCCACCATGAATCTCGGCTTTCAGGACGGAGGCACCTCGGGACATGAATTCGGCCACGCCATCGGCATGGGTCATGAACATCAAAATCCGGCCGGCGGTATTCAGTGGAACGAGGACGTGGTCATCCGCGACCTCGGGGGGCCGCCGAATTTCTGGACTCCGGATCAGGTCCGTCACAACGTGATTGAAAAATACAGCGTGGATCAGATCAAGGGGACCGCGTTCGATTCGGATTCGATCATGCTGTATGCGTTTCCCGGGAGCTGGACCGTCAGCGGGCAGAGCACCCACGCCAACGATATGCTTTCACAGCTGGATCGGACCTTCATCGCCGGTTCTCTGGCCTATCCCAAGGATCGGGTTTCGGAACCCATCGATCTGCCGGTCATCGATACCTCCGGCACCGCAGCTGCTATCGGTCAGCCCGGAGAAGAAGACATGTTCAAATTCACCGCGACCACGGCCGACCGTTACACGATCGAAACCGGCGGCCAGACCGATGTCGTCATGAAACTCTTCGGCCCGGGCAGCACAACTGCCCTGATCGCCGAAGATGACGACGGTGGCGAAGGCCGAAATTCGAGAATCGCCGCCGATCTCATCCCGGGTGAATATTTCGTTCAGGTCAGACACTACAATACGTCCGGCGGAACCGGAGAGTATTCGATCAAAGTGACGAAATAGCGATAAAGGTTCAGGGTTCAGGGCTCTCCGTTTCGGGTTGGCACAATTCTCAGCTGCTCCAATAAAACCGGACCCCGAACCCCGAACCGCCACTCATGCCAATAAAATGCGCTCCTCTTCTTGGGGTTCGCCCGGTCCATCCCAGAGTTCAAGCAGATATTGCCGGCTGAGATCCAGATACCGCAGCAGCATCCTGGAATCTTCACAAAAGACTTCCAGGGTGATGGTCCCGTCATAACCGGTTGCTTTCAAGGCGTTTACGGCGCGGTCCCATTTGATGCCGCCTACTCCCAGCGGCATATGGTCATCGGCCTGCGAACGGTTGTCCGAAAAATGCACATGTTGAATATACCGGCCCAACTGTCTGCAGAAAATATCATGGCCGTCCCCGCCCAGATGGGTGTGTCCGAAATCCAGATGCAAACCCAGGCCGGGTGCCTTATGAATCAATTCCTTGAAGGTGGTCACCCGGTCGAACGGGGGCTTGAAATTTTCGAGCACGAGGCTCAGGCCGTAGGACGCCGCCATCTCGACGATGGGGGGCAGGGCGGCTGCATTCAAATCCACCAGGGAGGGTCTCATCGCCGGCGAACAGGCGTAGCAGGGATGCAGATTCATGATGTCGGCATCCAGGGCGGCGAAGATGCGGGCGCAGCGTTCGAGTTCGTCCAGACAGGCCTGTCGAACCGCCCCGATCGGATAGGCCCACGGCAGGCAGGGATCGGTATGCCCCGTGATGTGCAACTGGTTGCGCTCGAGGATCGGACGGATTTTTTCGGTTTCGATATCCCATGCGGCCGGGCCTTCGATGGTCAGATCGACAAAGTCGAAGCCGGATTTGCCAATCGTGTCGATCTGCTCGTAAATCGAGCCGGCCGGATGATTCATGACGCCTATTTTCATGGGTGCTGCTCCTTGACTATCAGTTGAAATGTTCAATCCCGTTACTTTTTAATTGCTTTTTATCGTCTTTTCAACCTATCTTTCATCCCGGGTTAAAGCGTTCCGGGTTCGGCGTTCCGGGCTGTAGACACCCAGGACCTGCTTTTGTAAAGGACTCAGGTCATTCGGTGTCCGTAAATCGCTTTTCCATAACGCAGCGGATCGCGATATCGGCCAGGCGCGTCCAAATACTTAGATTTATACAAAGATTAATACGCGGGAATCTCAAATGGTTATCTCCTACAAACCGGTTTTGTTTGCCGTGTTGTGTTTTCTGGCGGTCTCTGTGGCCTCAAGTGCGGAAGCGGTCGCCGCTGAAAATTCGTCCGACGCCTCCGTAGGGTTTCCGCGCAGCCTCGACAGTTACCACGATTCGGATTTCGACAGCATCACCGCCATCCTGAAAAATCGAATCCTGCAGGAGCCTTTCAATCTGGTGGCCACCCTCATATTTTTGGGTGCCATCTTCCATACTTTTTTGACCAGCAAATTCACGGCCCTTGCCCACAAGTGGGAGCACGCGCATGCGGATAAAAAAGAGCAGGGGCGGGCGCCCAGGCATTCCGTTCATCACGGCGCCGAATTTTTTCATTTCCTGGGCGAGGTAGAGGTGGTCTTCGGCATCTGGGCGGTCGCCCTGGTCGGCGCGATTTTCATTTTTTATGACTGGAAAACGGTGGTGGGCTACATCAGCTACCAGGTCGATTTTACCGAAGCCGTGTTCGTGGTCGTCATCATGACCCTGGCATCGACCCGACCGGTTTTGAAATTGTCCGAACGGATGATGTCGCGAATCGCCAACCTGCTGGGGGGGTCTTTGACGGCCTGGTGGTTCACCATTCTCACTTTGGGTCCGGTGCTGGGCTCCTTTATCACCGAGCCGGCGGCCATGACGATTTCCGCATTGATGCTCGCGCACAAATTCTACGATCTGCAACCCGGAGATAAATTCAAATACGCCACGATCGGTTTGTTGTTCGTCAATATCTCGGTGGGCGGAACCCTGACCCATTTCGCCGCTCCGCCGGTCTTGATGGTGGCCGGCCCCTGGAACTGGGGGATGGGCCATATGGTGATCCATTTCGGCTGGAAAGCCCTGGTGGGGATTGTCATTTCCAACCTGATCTACTTTTTCATCTTCCGTCGAGAGTTTCGGCAGCTGCGGGATCAATTCAATCTGAAAACGCTGCAGGACGAGATCCAGCAGAGATATTTAAACAGCAGAGAATTCGAGGCCGAATTCAATAGAATCGGAGCCGGGGTCGATGAAGAGTTGGGATTTACCCAGGCGCTCGATCTGCGCTTGAAGGAAATGACTGAAAAAACAAAAAGCAGGCTGGCGGACCGCATGAAGGATCGGCATTTGTCCAGCATCGTCTCGTCGGGTATCGATCCAGTGCTGGTGAGGAAAGCCTTCGAACAACGTTTCGAAGAGATCAGACTGCGCGAAATGCGCAGAGCGCTTCCGGGTCTTTTGCCGGAAGACGAGCGCCCGGATTTCCGCGATCCGGATTGGGACGACCGGGACGATCGCGGTGCCCGCATGGGTAACGGTGATTCACGTTTTATTTATGATCTGGACGATCGCCAACGCCCACCATCCGGAACTGTTTATACCCGGGATTCTCTTTTTCCTGGGCTTTGCCAAGGTCACATCCCCGTATCAAAACCGGATCGATCTCAAAGCACCGCTTCTGGTCGGGTTTTTCCTGGGCGGGCTCGTCATCCACGGCGGCGTTCAGGGCTGGTGGATAGCGCCGGTGCTGGGCCATCTGAAGGAATTGCCCCTGATGCTGGCGGCCACGGTTTTAACCGCCTTCAACGACAATGCCGCCATCACGTTTTTAAGTACGTTCGTTCCGGGATTTACCGACCCGCTCAAGTATGCGGTGGTGGCCGGCGCCGTTGCCGGCGGCGGCCTGACCGTCATTGCCAATGCCCCCAATCCGGCCGGCCAGTCAATCCTCAAAAAGTATTTTGATAACGGCCTTTCCCCGATCGGGCTGTTCAAAGCGGCCTTCGTTCCCACGGTGATCCTATGGTTGTGCTTCGCGTTGATGCGCTGACTGCGATCTCCTGACGCAAATTTTACGGGCCATACCGGATCCTTTTGAGCGGTATGGCAATTTTTTGCTAAAGCATGCCCCGACAATGCCGATAACTGTTTTGGCATCTTGGGGCTTCGGCCCGTAATGAGAAAAACGATCTAAAATTTAAAATGCCGGTTTGAATCGAGGAAGGAGGCTGTTATGCGAATCGTTGTCGGTCCCGCCACGGGCATTGATGTGAACAGATCCCCTGAGAACAATCTGCCGGATTCCCCCGCCAAACAAAGAAACAGGGAACGGCGCAGAAACAGGGAAGATCGTCGAAAAAACGTACGCGATGGCGTGATTGTATCGCTTTCCTTTAAGAACGACCGACGGGTCAACAAGGATCGACGCCGGACAGGCTCCGGTTGAACTCTATTTCAGCATGGAAAACCTGGTCCTGTGGGGGCCGGGTCCGAGATAAATGGCTCAGCCCTGGACTATTGCACCGGAAGGGTAATGGATGGCGGTCATCGCAAAGTTCCCTGGTGCAACTGCCGTGAATTTAACGTTGGTCAAAAACTGCTCGATTCTGGATTCCGGATCCTCGATTACTGGATGCCCGCTGACCGAAATGGGTGTCGGGAATATCACCCCTGCTGGAACAGGTGGATCAAATTCAACCGGTTAACCGCATCGGAGATCATTTCTCCCAGGACTTTTTCGGCGTCCTTTTTGCCGGACATCTTCAAACGCTCGGCCTCGGCCCGGACCTCCTCGCGCGAGACAAGACTTCCATCTTCCCACAAACCGGCGCGGTAATTCATGTTGACGGTCCATTTGTGGGCCGCATAATCGAGTTTCAATTCCTCAACCTCGATCTTGAGCTCCTGGTCCGCTCCGGCGGCAACCTGAATGCCGGCATTTTCCAGACGCTGTCGGAAAACCTCCCTGATCAAAGAAACCTGATTATAAGCACCGACCAAATTTCCGCTGCCGTCTTCATTCAGGACAACCAGCGAAAATTCGCCGCTGAAATCATTCAGAGAATCTCTGGCGTTCTCGGTTAAAAAGCCGCTTCCGGTCCGCATGTCCACAATGTTGAGCACGATGGTCTTCCCCTTCAAAGCGCTTGACGGCGACGGCAGCTGATAGTTGATCTTTAAAAAAGGTTGTGACTCGCAGGCACCGAGCAGGAACGCAAAAACCAGTACCGTAACAATGGCCCACCGGGATGTGCTGGATTTCATTTGTTTTTCATCTCCATTCAGACTCCGGCATTAGCCGATATGTACCAAAATAAATCCTCTATTCCAGTTAACGGCAGAACTTTTGCAATTCTCACCGGCAGCGCCGGCGGTTCGAGAGGGGCGTTATCCGCCGCCCACGGGAGGAAAGATTCCCACGCGTTCGCCTCCGGAAAGGGCCGTGAACAGATTCGAGAGGATACCGTCGATAAATACGAGTTTGGCTTTTTCACGGGGGATGTTCAACTGGTCGAGCAAATCGCCAACCGTGGTTCCAGGTTCAATGGGGTAAGTCTCACCAGTCGTCGGCGTAAAGGGACGCAGGCTGGCAAACAGCTTAAGTTGGATTTGAGGTTTCATCTTCTATATGTTTTTCGGTCCGGGCAGGGTTGAGTGAAGCACTCCCGTAAACATTAGTGCTATTGTGGTCTAAAGTCAAGAAAAGGCATTTTTGTCCCATTCGGGGAATGGGAGAAACCCGCGCGCCGTTGGCTCGACATTTGATGATGGGCAAGGATTCAAGTATCTGTGGAAATCTTTGCATATCTGGGTTAGAATATATTTGAATTCACCGATTTTGGGGAAAGGTGATGGTGCTTTTTCAATTCTCCATCCGTTATTCCACCATTTCAACACCAAATCAGACAGCATCCAGGTTCGAAATAGGTCGTTTCGAGATCTGTTCCGAGCGATTAATTAAAGCTGATTCGCAGTGAATGAGTACCCAGAGGGAGGATTATGAAGATTGGTTTTGAAAAGGCACTGGTGACCGGAGGCGCCGGTTTTATCGGCTCGCATCTGGTGGAAGCCCTGCTGTCCGCCGGATGCCGGGTATCCGTGCTGGATAATCTGGCGAGCGGACACCTTTCCAACCTGCAGGCCGTCCGGAATGATATCACTTTTTTTGAAAACGATATCCGTGATAAAACCGCACTGCTCACGGCCGCCCGGGGATGTGATGTTATCTTTCATCTTGCGGCCGTGGTGGCCGTGCAGGAGACGATCGGCAATCCGATAGAATCTGCTATGGTAAACGATATCGGCACCCTGAATGTGCTGGAAGCTGCGCGGGACGAGAATGTACGACGGGTGGTGTTGGCCAGTTCCTGCGCGGTCTACGGCGATGATCCGCAGCTGCCGAAAATCGAAACCATGATCCCCAGGCCTGCCAGTCCGTATGCGGTGCAAAAGCTGTCGGCCGAACATTATGCCCGGGTTTATTTCGATCTTTTCGGCCTGGAGACCGTATGTCTTCGGTTTTTTAACGTATACGGTCCCCGTCAGGACCCATCTTCTCCCTATTCCGGCGTCATTTCGATCTTTATGACCCAGGCGGTTTCCAAACAGGCCCCGGTTATTTACGGCGACGGCAACCAGAGCAGGGATTTTATTTATGTCAAAGATGTCGTCAAGGCCAACCTGCTGGCCGGCACCGCCGATAATGCGGCTGGAAACGTATTGAACATCGGCACCGGAAACCAGGTGGTTATTAAACGGCTCTGGGAATTAATCGCCTCGCTGAGCGGATGTGGTTCCGCACCCTGCTACGCGCCCGCCCGCAGCGGAGACATCCTGCAATCGGTTGCGGGTATGGAAGCGACGCGCGCAATGCTCGATTTCAGAAATGATTACAGCCTCGAAGATGGGTTGAAGTTGACACTGGACGGGTACATAGGGCAGGGAGCAAAGAGCTAAGGGCAGAGGGGCTGAATTCAAAGTCAAATGATGTTTAATCGCCGGGAGGAGAGAACATCCGCATCGCTCGCGTAAAATTTCATGTCCGACGGTAATCATTGGTTAAAATAGAAAAGGAAGCAAAATGGAATTTACCTACCGCAATGTTGTCGTGACCGGGGTCGCCGGATTTATCGGATTTCATTTGAGCAGACGCCTGTTGCAGGATGGTATCCGGGTCACGGGTATCGATAATCTGAATCCCTACTACGATGTCAAACTCAAGAAAGACCGGCTGGACATGCTTCTGCCGGAAGACGGGTTTACTTTCGCTGAATTGGACCTGACGAATCGCGGGAGTCTCGAAGAAATTTTTAGGAAAGAAACCTTCGATGGGGTGGTCAATCTCGCCGCCCAGGCCGGCGTCAGATACTCCCTTGAAAACCCGCAGGCTTACGTGGATTCCAATTTGATCGGTTTCACTAACATTCTGGAATGCTGTCGGCACCATGCCGTGGGGCACCTGGTATTTGCTTCTTCCAGCTCGGTCTATGGGGCCAACACCAAAATGCCATTTTCGGTTCACCACAATGTGGATCATCCGGTTTCCCTTTACGCGGCCACTAAGAAGGCCAACGAATTGATGGCGCACGCCTACAGCCATCTGTACGGTATGCGCTGTACGGGGCTTCGGTTTTTTACTGTCTACGGTCCCTGGGGGCGCCCGGACATGGCGCTTTTCCTGTTTACCAAGGCGATTCTGGAGAATCAGCCGATCAAGGTGTTCAATCACGGAAAAATGCAGCGGGACTTCACGTATATCGACGATATCGTCGAGGGGGTTGTCCGGGTGATGGGAAGGCTTCCCGAACCCAATCCGGCCTGGCGGGGGGACGCCCCCGATCCGGGCACTTCCTACGCGTCTTACAAGGTGTATAACATCGGCAACAACCAGCCGGTGGAGCTGCTTGACTTTATCGCCGAGATCGAACGGGCCCTGGGCCGTCAAGCGCACAAGGAGTTCCTTGCCCTGCAGCCCGGCGATGTTCCGGCAACCTATGCCGATGTGAACGATCTGATGGCGGATGTCGGGTTCAAACCCGACACCCCCATCCGAACCGGGATTCAGCGATTCGTTGATTGGTACCGGGAGTACTACGGGGTGAAATGAACGAGCTGCGGTGAAAAACGAAGGGCTGCGGGATAGGGAATAAGGGGTAGGGATTGGGGATCAAGGAATAAGGATTAAGGATTAAGGGGTTCAAGGAATAGGGAAGGATTCGATGGTTCAAGGGTTCGAGTGAAAATACCAGGAACCTCTTCCCTTGACCCTTCGAACCCTTGAACCCTCAATTTTCACTTTTTAAACTCCGGCCTGCGTTTTTCCAGAAAGGCGGAAATGCCTTCCCGGGCGGCATCGGTACATGCGATTTTGCCAAAGCCCCGGTAGCCGATTTCCAGGGCGTCGCTCAAACTTTTCGCGGCGGCGCCCTGCTGAACTGTGCCGACGGTAATGGAGACGGCCTCCCGACTCAGTGGCTGGCCGCCGGCGCTGGGTTGATCAGGGATTTTGACGGGCGGGATTTGGATGGGGCCTTCGGGAATCCGGGAAATTTTTCCCTGCAGGTCGTTGACTTCGTCGATGGCGGCGGCGATCAGGCCGGGGTAATCCTCCGCCAGCCCGCTGATCATGCCGATGGCGGCGGCTTCTTCGGCTTTCACCGGTTTGGCCAGGCAGATCATTTCATGAAACAGCTCCGCTCCCCGGGGCCATTTGCGGTAGGGAACGATGCAACCGCCGATGCCGGGCAGGATACCCAGCGATATTTCGGGAAACTGCAGGGTGGTGTTTTTCAGTGCGACCATGCTGTGGCAGCGGATGGCGATCTCCAGCCCTCCCCCCATGGCCAGCCCGTTGAGCGCGGCGACCACCGGCTTTTTCATCCCATCCATAAACATCTGCACCCCGGCACAGTCTCTGGCATATTGGGCCGAGGCTTCGGCGTTCCCCAGCATGGAGGGAAATTTGCCGATGTCGGCGCCGGCCGAAAAGGCCGCCTTTCCGAAGCCGGTGATCACGAAACCTTTGACTTCGGGGTCATTTTCGAATTTTTTCAGCACCGACAGAATTTCAGCGGTCATTTCAGCGTTGAGCGCATTCATCGCCTGGGGGCGGCGGATGGTGATGATTTTGACCCCGTCGCGATCGTCCACCAGAATAAAGCGGTTGAAATCCTGATAAGCGGCCAGCGGCTTTTGCGGCCCCGGAAATCCAGGCTTTTCCTCCAGAAATTTTTCCATGATCCGTCCGACCTCCGTCTCTCCCAGATCCCGCATCAGATCCAAGGGACCTTTCCTGAATCCCAAGGCCACCTGGCAGCCGAAATTCAAATCTTCTTTGGTGCCGATGCCGCGGTCGATGATGTCGAAGGATTGGGAGAACAGAATCCCGAGCAGCCGATCCCGCACGGCGCCTTCAAGCTGCTTGCTCAACGACACGGGGCTGCCCGGCCGCCGGGTCAGCCAGCGGTCCACCGAAGCCAGTATCGGTGCGGGTTTGTAGTGGGCGCCTTCTTCCATCTGAAGCGAGTTGGTTTCGATGATGATCGGGTTGCCGTTGGCCATGTTCAAAACGAAAAACGGCCCGGCGAACACGAATGCCTCGGCCGTTTTGTCGATCTGGGCGGCAGTGGCCCGATCCAGCAGATACGCCGCTTCGTTGCACCAGTTGTCGAAAATGCGGTCGAGGATAAAGCAGATGGCATTGTCGGTAATGATGGGCGCCTTGCCGGTGGCCGCAAAAAACCAGAAAAGATAATCCAGTACCCGAGGATCGACAGCGTCCCAGGAGATAACCTCAACCGGCAGGCTGCGCCATGCCGGTGCGAAAAAGTGGGTAACAGTGGCACGCTGAGGGTGTTTCATATTTAAGAACAATCTGTCGGCCGGTATCGAACTGGTGTTGGAGGTGATAATGGTATCCGGGGCGACGATTTTTTCCACCCGATCGAAAATCTTCTGTTTGAGAGGAATATCTTCGGTGGCGGCCTCGATGACCAGTTTACAATTTTTGATTTTCTCGTAATCGGTGGTATAAACGATATTCTCGGACACGGCCGCCGCCCTTTCGGGCTTCATCTTCTTTTTGGCCACGGCCTTTTGGGTGTAGCTGGAAATTCTTTGCTCCGCGCGTTTCAGGGGCTCTTCAACGACATCGACCAGAAAAAGCCGGCACCCGGGCAGGGCGCTTTTCAGGTAATAGCCGATGTCCGGTCCGATGGTGCCGGCGCCGACAACGGCGATTTCATCGGGCAGGGGCCGGTCGGGCCGGATGAGCAGTGGATTGAATGCGGAAGGATAGAGGTTCTTTTCAACTGCCATGGTGTGGATCCTTTCTGTTAAAAAACGTTCAACGGATGATTGCATATCAAGGCGATTATTTGCTTGACACGCTTTTGTATACCGTATACAAATTGAAGTCAAGATAATTTCTGAACGGTTTTTTAAAATATAAGCTCCTTAATTTAAACGATTTTAAGATTACGGAAATTTTGAAATCGCAGCCAATGAGAAACCAAAACATCAGCGAGGAGGGGTCATGAAAAGAAGGAAGGTTGTTCTTACTGAAGATGAGATGCCGCGTCAATGGTACAACATTTTAGCCGACATCAAGATGAACCCGCCCCTGGGGCCGGACGGCAAACCGGTGGGGCCCGAGCAGCTGGCGCCGGTATTTCCGATGAACCTCATCGAGCAGGAAGTCAGCACGCAAAGATGGATCGACATCCCGGACGGTATCCTGGATGTACTCAGCATCTGGCGTCCGTCCCCTCTGATACGGGCCTATGCGCTGGAAAAGGCCCTGGACACCCCTGCCAGAATTTACTACAAATACGAGGGCGTCAGTCCACCCGGCAGCCACAAACCCAACACGGCCGTGGCCCAGGCCTATTACAACAAGGAATTCGGCATCAAGAAGCTGACCACGGAAACCGGTGCCGGTCAGTGGGGCAGTGCGCTGTCCTTCGCCTGCTCGCAGTTCGGTCTGGAATGCAAGATTTTTATGGTGAGAATCAGTTTCGATCAGAAACCGTACCGTAAATCCATGATGCAGGCCTGGGGGGGCCATTGCGTGGCCAGCCCGAGTACCGAAACCAAGGCCGGACGCGATATTCTCGAAAGGGATCCGGATACCCCCGGCAGCCTGGGGATTGCGATCAGTGAAGCCGTTGAAGCGGCCGTCGCGGATGAATCCGGCCAGACCCGCTATTCACTGGGCAGTGTGCTCAATCACGTCATGCTGCACCAGACCATCATCGGCCTCGAGGCCAAAAAGCAAATGGAGAAAATCGGAGAGTACCCCGACATCATCATCGGATGCGCCGGCGGGGGCAGCAATTTTGCCGGCCTGGCCTTTCCGTACGCCTACGATAAGATCAACGGGAAAGATATCGCCATTTATCCAGTGGAACCCACCGCCTGCCCGACCCTGACCCGGGCGCCCTTTGTCTATGACCACGGCGATACGGCGGGCTATACCCCCCTGTTGCCGATGCACAGTCTGGGCCACACGTTCGTCCCGCCGCCCATGCACGCCGGTGGACTGCGCTATCACGGAATGGCGCCGACGGTGAGCCAACTAGTGATCGACGGGATTCTGGAACCCAAGGCATTCGGGCAAATGGCCACTTATGAGGCCGGACTCCTGTGCGCCCGGACTGAAGGGATCATTCCGGCTCCTGAAACCAATCATGCTCTGGCCTGCGTGGTGGATGAGGCCAGAAAGGCCAAGGAAGAGGGCAAGGAAAAGGTGATCCTTTTCAACTGGAGCGGTCACGGTCTGATCGATCTCGGCGCATATGACAAATATCTGAGCGGGCAACTTGTCGATTACGACTTTCCGGCCGAAGAGATCGCAGAAGCGGAAAAAGTGCTCAAGCAGTATCCCAAGCCGGAGATTATCAGGAATTTTTAAACCACGGATCCTCTAAATCCAGCAACCGCCGGTGCAGCGCAAGGCAAACCAACTGCTGTGCCGGCGGTCGCTGACCGTCTCCCGGTGGGAGACGTCGCGTTGGGGTCAGCCGTTGGGTAATTATTTTTTTGTGGCGACATATTTCTTTACCGGCAGAGCTGGTTGCGCACAAATTCGCCTCAAATTTAAAATGACTAAAGTGCCTGAAGTTGAGGTATTCCGTCGATTTCATTTTAGCTCGTGCCCATCCACAAATGGTCGTTACAATGATGGGCACCTGATCGTGTTTCCAATCCAGAAATGAGAATTTTTGGCCAAGCTCAAGGAAATCAAGCGCTTGTGCGGAGGCGTAGTTTACTTCGCCGCACAAGCAAGGGCGCAGATTGACGCAGAAATTGGGCCAAAAGGCCATTTATGGATGGAAACTTGATCATTTTCCCGGTTTATTCCGGGTGGGTAGAATGAGGGATCACCATGAAAAACGATCCAGGCAGTTTGGTTCGGCGTTGCCCCCGGTTGGGCAATTCCGTACCGTTTGACTATTGCGAGATTTGCGGTGACCAGGAGCAGCCCTGCTTTAAAATTCTCGACTGCTGGTGGGAACATTTCGATGTGGTTCAGTATTTGAAAGACAACCTGACCGAAGACCAGTTCGCTCGGCTGGCCGCGGCACGACCGAAACCCAAAATCAGCAGTCTGATCGAATTGATCGAACAGGCCCGGAACCGTGCCGGGTAAGCGGTACCACCAGGCCTGGAGTGAAGCCGTTTTTAAGTGAACCCTTTGTTCACGGAGGAGAATATGAAAGTACTGGTGAGCGATGTGCTTGGAGAGGCCGGGATCAAGATGTTCCAGGAAGAACCGGGTATCGAGGTGGATGTCAAAACAGGAATGCCTCCCGATGAGCTCAGGGACGTCATCGGCCGCTACGATGCGCTGGTCATTCGCAGCGCGACCCGGGTCTCCGAGGACATTCTGGCCGCGGCCGAAAATCTGAAGGTTGTCGGAAGGGCCGGGATCGGACTTGACAACGTCGATATTCCGGCGGCAACCAAACGGGGCATCGTGGTTATGAACACTCCCACCGGCAATACCATCACCACCGCCGAACATACCATTGCCATGATGATGGCGCTGACCCGCAACATCCCCTGGGGCACTTCGAGTTTAAAGGCCGGCCGTTGGGAAAAGAAAAAGCTTCAGGGCAGGGAGGTGTTCAACAAGATTCTCGGCATTATCGGATTGGGCAAGATCGGCTCGATAGTCGCCGAACGTGCCCGGGGGCTGAAAATGCAGGTGATCGTGCACGATCCTTTTGTGACTGCGGAGCAAATCGAAAAGGCCGGTTTCGAATCGGTGTCGCTTGAGGAACTCTATCGCCGGGCTGATTATATTACCGTCCACGTTCCCAAACTCAAGGACACCGTCGGTTTGCTGAATAAGGCGGCTTTCGACCAGATGAAAGACGGGGTTATGATTATCAACTGCGCCCGCGGCGGCATCGTGGATGAGGCCGATCTGAGCGAAGCTTTGAAAAGCGGCAAGGTCGCCGGCGCCGCCCTGGATGTTTTCGAACAAGAACCTCCGGGTGCCTCCCCGTTGTTTGAAATCGAACGGGTGATTTGCACACCGCATCTGGGGGCGTCGACTCTCGAGGCGCAAACCAACGTTGCCGTGCAGGTGGCCGAGCAGATCATCGCCTATCTCAAATACGGCACCATCCTCAATGCGGTGAATGTGCCGGCGGTAAGCGGGGAACTGCTGGAGAAGATCAGCCCGCTGGTGACCCTTGGCGACCGGCTGGGTTGTCTGCTGGCGCAGCTGTCTGCCGGTCCGGTCAGGGAAGTTCAAATCGAATACAGCGGCGATTTTCAGGGGCTCGATCTTTCACCGGTGACCACCGCGGTGCTCAAGGGACTCTTGACCCCCATGGTCAAAGACACCGTAAATTCGGTCAATGCCGCTGTTCTGGCTCGGGAGCGCGGACTCAAAGTCGCCGAAGCCACAATGGCCCAGACGGAGGAGTACATCAATCTGATTACCGTCCGAACCGTGACGGATGATGGCGGCGCAAAGGTCGCCGGCACCATTTTCGGGCGCAAGGATCCGCGTGTGGTCAATATCAACAATTTCCGGCTCGAAATGCATCCCCATGGCCGGTTCGTCCTGATTCACAACCATGACCGGCCGGGTGCCATCGGCAGTATCGGAACGCTGCTGGCCGAAAACGGAATCAACATCAGCAAAATGCGCGTCGGTCAGGAAGAGGGTGGTGACAAAACCATGATATTCATTCGCACCGACACCCCGATACCGGCTGAGGTGCTCGATACGCTCCGGCAATTGCCGTTGATCATCACGGTAACGGAGTTTGAATTGTAAGCAGCAAGTTGTGGGTAGCAAGTTGTGAGTTGTAGGTTGTAAGTCGGGCTGATGGTCCTTTCAACACGCAACAAACTACATACAACAAACCAATGAATGGAGGTTAAGATTTTGACCGAACGCAGATTGTTACTGGGAAACGAAGCCATCGCCCGCGGGCTGGTGGAAAACGGCTGCGGCATCGCGACTTCTTATCCGGGAACGCCGGCGTCCGAGATCCTGGCGGCGGTGGCTTCTTTCCAGAAGGAAGCTAAAATTTCGATGCACACCCAGTGGGCGGTAAACGAAAAAATAGCGTTTGAGATCGCTTATGCGGGCTGCCAGACCGGTTTGCGCACCGCCGTGGCCATGAAACAGGTCGGTTTGAACGTGGCTTCCGATCCGCTCATGAGCGCCGCCTACATGGGGGTCAAGGGCGGATTCGTCGTTATCAGCGCCGACGATCCCGGGCCCATATCTTCCCAAACCGAGCAGGACAGCCGGTTGATGGCGATGATGGCCCGCATGCCGGTTCTGGATCCGGACACGCCGCGACAGGCCAAAGAGATGGTTGGACTGGCTTATCAACTTTCCGAAACCTTCCAATCCCCGGTGATGCTGCGACCCACGACGCGGGTCTGTCATTCCCGCCAGGATATTTTGCTGGGAAGAATTCCCCGCAAAAAACGGGCGGTGAAATTCGAAAAGGATCCCGGCCGCTGGGCGGCAACGCCCAAATTCCGGTTTCACCTGCACAAAGAGGTGGAAGACAAATTGGCGGCCATGGCGAAGCACAAACCCACGGCGCCGGTGCGACACAATCCCGCTGCGGCCGCCGACAGGGCCATCGTGTCTTCAGGGGTGGCCGCCGCCCATTGCCGGGAGATCATCCGGGAGTTAGGTTTGTGGGAAAACATGCCTTTCTACCAGGTCCTGCAGCCGTTTCCCCTGCACAGCGACTTTATGGCCGAGCTGATTCAAACCTATGAGGAAATACTTGTCATCGAAGAAACCATGGGGGTCATCGAAATGCAGCTCGCCGACCGCCACCGGGTCAAGGGCCGAATGTCCGGTAATGTGTCCAAGGTTGGAGAACTGTCTCCGGAGCGCATCCAGGAGATGATCGCCGCATTTGCCGGCGTGACGGTGCCGCGGCTCGAAATACCTCCAGCGGCCGGCAGACGCCCCACGCTGTGCGCCGGGTGTCCGCATCGCGCCAGCTTTTTTGCCATTAAAAAGGCGGCCCCCAGAGGGATCTACACCAGCGATATCGGATGTTACACCCTGGGATTGAATCTGGGCGCTGTGGACACCGTTTTGTGCATGGGGGCGGCGATCAGCCAGGCCTCCGGTTTTTACCAGGCCCACAAGACGCTGGAAAAGCCGCCGGACATTGTGGCAACCATCGGCGATTCGACGTTTTTTCATGCCGGCGTGCCGGCCTTGATCGACGCCGTGGTTCAAAACGTGAAGTTCGTGTTGGTGATCCTCGACAACCGCACCACCGCCATGACCGGCAGCCAGCCCACGCCAACCTCCGGTTTCGGCGCCGGCGGGGAACCCCTGCAGTCGGTGGACATCGAATCCCTGGTCCGGGGCTGCGGCGTGCAATACTGCCGGGCCGGCAATCCCTACCAGATGAAAGACTTCATCGCCCTGATGAAAGAGGCCGTCGAATACAGCCGACAGAATGGGCCGGCAGTCGTGATTTCCCGGTATCCGTGTGTCATCGATCAGGCCCGTAAAGGCGAGACTCCAGAGCGTCACCCGGTGGAAATTACCGCAGACTGTGACGGCTGCGGATATTGCATCCAGCAGTTCGAATGCCCGGCGCTCATCTACCACGATGAGGACCGGGGAAACAAACATGTCAGTGTCGATCCGCTTCTGTGCACGGGTTGCGGGGTATGTTTGAATGTATGTCC
This sequence comes from uncultured delta proteobacterium, assembly GCA_963774425.1. Classification (GTDB taxonomy): domain Bacteria; phylum Desulfobacterota; class Desulfobacteria; order Desulfobacterales; family JAFDCJ01; genus JAFDCJ01. The sequence continues at coordinate 60,605 of CAVZEZ010000025.1, forward strand.
GAAAGGATCGATTGTGGAAAAGGTGTGATGCTGGATGTCCGATAGTAGATGCTCGATGCTGGATGAAAGATGTTGCGTCCCGTGCGGTATCGGCCGGTAATGCACTTAGATTTCTGTAAGACTGTTAAAATTTAATTCGAGGTGAATATATGGGCGACTCAGTACAACAGCAGATCATCATCAGCGGCGTGGGCGGGCAGGGGGTGCTGTTCGTGACGCGTCTGCTGGCGGAAGCGGCCATCAGCAAGGGATTGCCCGTCTTTACATCCGAAACCCACGGCATGGCTCAGCGGGGCGGAACGGTTTTGTCCCATTTTAAAGTCGGCGAATACGCGAGTCCGCTGATCCGGCCCGCCCAGGCCGATGGCCTGCTGTTGCTGCGGGCTGAAAATCTGGCGCAGCATGGTGCCTATTTGAAGGACAGCGGCTGGATCGTGGTCAACAGCGAAAACAATGCCGGACAGTTTAAAGCCAAGAACCAGGCGGCTGTTGACGCCGATGCCCTGGCCGGCGAAATCAAAAATCCCAAGGCGGTGAATCTGATCGTACTCGGATTCGCACTGGCGACCCTGGAAAAAAACGGCACCGGGAAAAATGATCTTTTCTGCTCACTGGCGGCGATAAAAACCGTGTTAAAAGACCGCTTCGGCAAAAATGAAAAAATGCTGCAAGCCTCCTTCCAAGCGCTCGAAGCGGGGTATGCCGTCGGTGGTGATTAGAAACAGCGGTACGGTTTCTCCGATTCCAAATTCACCCGTCGCATCGATAACTGCGCCTTATGGCCGAAATCTTCTGCGCCAGATCGTCCGTGCGGGCTTTGCCGGGATAATCGTCCACCGAGGGAAATCGTTCCTGCACCCATGTTTCCGCCTCTGCGGTCCAATGGCACACCGGATCTTTCTGGTCGGAAAATTCCCTGACATGGCCCCAAATGTCCAGAATACCGGTAATGGCCAGCAGCAGCTGCTGATTGGCGTAAATGACAATCGGCGCATCGGGCTTGAGCCCCTTATCGGGCCGGTTGATGGTGTCGATTTTTCCCATGGCATCCGCAATTCGGTTGCTGAACGCCGCCGCATCCGTTTCGGGCAAAAAATCACGCGGGTGGTCCCTGAGCCACGCGAGATAATCCCGGAATGCCTGAGAGTAATCCGCCAGTCCGCCGGTGATCAACAGCATCCCGTAGTCCCGCTGATTGCTTTTTAGCCCGGCCCGCTCGTAGATGTCCAACCCTTTTTCGGCTGTGACTTTGGCCGCAATAAATTCCTTCAAGCGCCATTTTGAAAATGCGTCGATGGCATAGGCGGACACCTTGAGATCGTCGCGTTCAACCGATTTGAGCTGGTCCTTTTCTATCTTTTCAACTATGTTCCGGAAAGCGGCTTCCTGCTCGGCCGTCAAATCATTGGGCCCCGGCGGTTGCGGCTGGATTTGATTTGCCTGGTTGAACTCATCCTGTACTTCTCGCAACTGCTGGGAATGACCGACACATCCGCTCAGGACCAGGATTGCGACCGCGACCGCAACCACGGCGGGTTTCAAAACGATTGCCCTGCAATCAATTTTCACAGCCGACCTCCTTTCAGTCAAATGGGGGCTACATGGGCGGAAACCAACTCCAAATCACTTCTATCCAGTGTGGATTGGCTCTGAAGGGCCTCGGGCAATATACCGCCAAAGGCCGTCAACAGATTTTCAGCGTCCAGTTCGTTGGCCAGCGCACCCGAAGCGGCGCCCAGCAGGCGGTCCAATGCCATCGATACCATTTGTGGTTCCTTGATAAATCCCGCCACGTTTTTCGAAACCGCGGCCAGGGCCGTCTCCACCGCATCCACCAGTATTGAACCGTTGAGCAGATTCCGTCCCCCGGATTCACTATTTTTGGCCACCGACTTCACAACGGCGTCGATCACCCGGGCGATCACATTGTCGCCGGGATCCATGCTGCCCAAATTGAGCAGTCGATCCGGATTCATCGCAAACGCGTTGAAAGCCACCGCGAACAGTTCCAGGTAATCATCGCCGCTTAGAAACCGTTTGGCGTCGGCACTGATGGCGGTCGCCACCGAGCCGATGATCTGGGCCAGCGCGGAGCGCCGGGCATCTCCTTCGGTTTTTTGCAGCAGGCCTTCAGGGGTCCGGGCCACCGCCGCGAAAACGATCCCGGTCAGGTCGACCAGTTGCCGTCGGGTAAAAAGGCCGTCCAGAGTGTCGGACAAGTTCCGGCCGGCATGGAAATCATCGCGCAATGCCAGAATCAGCCCATGCAGCCCGTCGACAAGCAATTGCTTTTCCGGATGGCCGGGATCGACCAGCATGGGTACATGATCGGATAAAACCTGCAAGGCCGCTTCGACGGTATCCTTCAACACCTCCGGCGTGAAAATGCCGGGCGGGTCGGCGGCGGCTGAATTCGCAAGTTCCGCCGTAACGCCCGTGAGGAGGTTGCGCAGCAGATCCTGGCTGCCGCCGCCGTCTGTTTGCGGCAGCAGCAGTGCCGGATTCTGGGCGACAGCGCGCAGCCCGGCGGCGTAAATATCCGTAAGGGTTTTCTGGTTGATCAGGTCGGATTCGCTGGAGACGGTGTCCAGAACCGCGGTCAGAACATTTTCCAGGAGTCGTTCCCTGCGGTTACCGGCTTTTCCGACAAAATCCGCCATATTTTCGGAAACGGTTTTGGCCGAAACGCGAATGACATCCTGCAGCATATCCCGGCGCAGGCGATAGAGGGCTCTGAGTTTGTCATCATCCCCGCTTTGCGCGGCTTTGTCGAGGGCACCGGTCAGGGTGCGGCTGACCTGCTTGAGAAGCGCAGCCAGATGTTCTTCCGAGAGCACGATGTCGGCGTTCACGCGAAAGGTGTCCAGCGCGGCGCGCATGACATCCAGCAGCAAATCGTCATAATCCGACTCGGCAAAGTCCACCTCGCTGAGGGAAAGCAAAAAGGCACGGGTGATGCGCTCGCCGGTACCGTTGCCGTTGAAAAGGGACGGATCGGCCTTGACATAATCCAGAGCGATTTCGATCACCGTGCCGGCAATGCGCTGCAGCGGACTGCGCTTGGGATCGTCTCCGTCCCGCCACTGTTTGACGATAAACAGCGCATTGGCGCCGCTATAAAACGATCCGGGCGCCCGAAAGTCGCGGCTCACCTCGTCTGCACTGCGCAGCGGGTCCAGCCCCTGGCTGATGGCCGCATAGGCCCGGCACAAATGGTCGCGGCACTGAGGATCTTCATCCCGTTGATGCCACCATTCGAGGTAGAGCCCCGGCGAGGACGTTTCCCCACCAGGCGTCGATGCGGCCTCCGCCACAAAGGCATGTCCTTCATTTTCGAAAAAAGCCTTTACGAGGCCCCATTGGGGCAGCTCCGGTGCTTCCACGGGCGGCAGGACCAGGTCCCGGTCCCGGGTCTCATCTTCAAAGACCGTCTGGATCTTTTTGCCCAGGCGCTGTGCCGCCTGGATGGCACTCATCAGGATAAATATTTCGTTGGTCATCGTTTGTCCTACTCTTTCAGTTGAAGGGAAGGTTGAAGCCTCAGATCCGACCAGACGATGTCCTGACTGATGGCCACATGCGCGCGTCGAGGCCGGGCGCCTTCGAATGGAGAATAAGAATCTCCGGCCTGAGAAATGACAAAGTTCAACAGCTCGGAATTTGTTGTCATGATACCAGATCGTTACCCGGATTGGGCAGCTTGCCAACCCGATTCACCTCGATTTTCGCGCCATCGGTGATGCTTTTAAGTGGTTTGATTGCTTCGTGTGAAACTAAACATATTTAAAGGCATTTTTACGATCTAATTCACCCTCACCCGGCCTCTCCCGTCAAGGGAGGGGGTAAATGGAGCCTATCCTTTGCGTTCAAACCCTTGCCATTCCGGGCAGAACCCCGATACCGGTTTTCCGATTTTCAATATTTTGGAATTTAGCGAGTATTCAGCATCGAGCATCGAACATCCAGGATCGAACATCGAGTATCCAGTATCGAATATGCAGTCATCATCCGCCGCCCACCAGCTGATCCGGACTGATTTCGGGATTCAGATTGGGGCATTTGGGCACCAGTTTGTTGATAAATCCCACCAACTGCATTCCGGAAATTGTCAGCCTACCGCCTTCCATATGATGGAATCCTGGGTGGTTGAAAAAATGGTCTGCTGCAGGTGGTCGAAATCCACAAACTCGGTGGAGACATCGGGTATAAAATTGAAATGCTTCGACAACACCCATGCTTGATAATAATTTTCCTTGATTTCATCGGCGTTCTCTCCATTAAACCCCCGCATGCAGAATCTGAAATCCTGGGGTTCAAATCATTTAACTGGGGGGAAATTATTTAACCCTTTGAGTGGGGATTAAATGGTCTCCCCTGCGGGCTACCGGGGCTGGTAGGCGTCGCTTCAAATATCACCTCCATTGATGAGACCGTCATCCCTTTCGAGATCGGTCACCGGTGGACTTGCGCTTGTTCGGATAATGCCCATGGTTTGCCGGTATATGGGGTGCCGGCGATTCCCGGAAGGGAATCGCAATTTGCTTTAATTGTTAAAACTTCGCCATCAGACTTTCTTTGAAGGGAAAAATTTGATTTGAGCTCGTGAAAAACCGACCTGCATTCGATAAACGAAGCTGATAATAGGCCACGGCGGCTGGGATACGCCTGCAAGCTGCTCTGTTGGGCACATCGGAAGCTGTGCTGCGGGAGATGTGAACGACTACATTCAATTGGAGATGCAAAGTACTCCAATGCAGGTTGCTAAAGGGGTAATTCATTTTTCGATCGGTGTCAAGATCGGAGAAGATAAAAAATCATACTCACTATCGGAAATTCGCTTTAGCACGGCGGCGGCGGCATCCGGATTTTTTTGGCCATTTCAGGCCCCCACTAGCTGAAATACCCCGCCAGTATCCCGCTTAAACCCCGCCCAATAAAAAAACATACCTCGCTTACCCTGCAATTTTAAAAAGAATATCCCGCCTGTTTTGTTAAAAGACATACCCCGCCAGGTCGAGCTAATAAAATCATGCGGTTTATTTGCATCCATTAACAACAACTGTCCAGTTTTTTGGGGAGTATTATACAAATCATGTTCACCTTCTTATCTTTGATACCGGCGGCGGAAATGAAACAATTCCGAAATCGATTCAATTGGAAATAAGGGTTATGTGGAAAAGGTGAAAGATAATATAGGACACAAGGCGATTGGGCGGAAAGTTATTGAGCATGGAAATTCATTTTTATTAAGAGAGCCCCAGGATTCATATGGGAATATTTCAGATAAAAGGGTACGGGTGCAGCCGGAGGATCAAACAATTGTCATTGAAATACGCTATCGAATGCATAGAATTAGCTTGTTTCCATCCATAAATGGCCTTTGGCCCAATTTCTGCGTCAATCTGCACCCTTGCCTGTGCGGCGTAGTAAACTGCGCTTCCGCGCAAGGACTTGATTTCCTTGACCTTGGCTAAAAATTCTCATTTCTGGATTGGAAACACCATCCGGCGCCCATCATTGTAAAAGACCCTTTGATGGATGGGCACTGGCTTGTTGCTTCAAATCCATTTCACCGGTACGAATTCATAGGAGATTACCATGAAAACCTATAAAACATATAGATTGAGTTCAACGCTAATATTTTTTACAGTTATTGTTTCGTTTAATGTTTATGCCGCTGGTTTGCCTTGGGATAATCATGGCGACCCATTTGATTTTATATTTGGTAATCATTTCGATAGCCACCAACAATCTAAAGTTCATGGTGGTAAGGATAAGCTTGTCGGTTTTTCTATATCACTTATCTCCAGGATAGTACAGACGGTATGCCGAATGCCGAACATGGCACGGAAACTGCGGGGTGGGTGTTGGATGGGTTGCCTGCATATGATGCGATAGTTTTAGACCTCTCGGGCCTACACCCTGTATGGTGCATAAATCCTGCGGATATGCCTCGCTCCAAGGGATATACTCATTTCCATTGGGTCGGGGATCCAGAATCAGGAAGTGGTTTAACGGTGGGCAAAGTCTATGATGGATATCTTCTTAAACTGACAGCAATTGACTCTTTTTTCTTCACGCATGGTGACTTCCCAATTACTCCAGGGATAGATTATGACAGCCATTATAACATCGTAATCGATGTTGATAGAGATGGTTGTGCCGATTATTCATAAATTACTATCGTCTCGAAATATTGGGTTGATCAAAACGGGCAAAGCCCATTGGCTTTGCCTTGCAGCTTGGAATCTGTTTATTACTTCGAATTGAAACCCTTCTTGTCGGACCAAATCAACCATTTGAAAAATAAGGAAATAGATATTAAACAAGGTTCTGTTAAAATCCAGTAGTATGGTTTGGTCCGACAAGAGACATATGCATCGGATCTTCCCATATTTCCAACAAGGGTCCGTTCTGCCCGAAAACAGGATCCAAATCCGGAAGCGGTACGGCTCGGATGATTTCTTCTACCCGGGGCCGTTCGCCGGATTTGCCGTATTGCATGTCGGGTGACTGGCCTGCGGGATAGGCACCCACACACCGAAAATCCGGCGATTGATCGAGGTTTCTGTGGGATACGCCCGCTGGGAGGATGATGGCATCTCCGATCCCGGCGGAGACCACGGTTCCATTCGGGCCGCCGAACTGGACCTTCACCCAGCCGGCATAAATGCCCAGGACTTCATGGGCAGTACTGTGATAGTGATGAAAGCCATATATGCCGTTGCGCCAGGAGCCTCCCCAGGCATTTTCGTGGAACGTCTTTTCGATGGTTCCTGCCAGGTCCCTTGTTTTGGGATCGAACACCTGCTGCATAAGGACCAACGGCAGCGTCCCGTTATTCGGAAATGGGCCGTCGTCCGCGATCAGCAGCGCTTGGGTGTTTGATTTAGCCATGACATCATCCTCCGGCGATTTTGACGTTGGAAGTCGATCGCGATGTCAACAAGGCGCTGCGCCGGTCGCATCCGCAAATACTACCCATAGCGGACCGTCACTCCACAACCCTCAACCGATGCGTCTTCTTGAGGCGCTTCCACAGTTCCCGAATTATTATTGGCGGGGCGAAGGCGGGGTGGACGGGTTTGTCGCCTGAGACGTCTTCGCAGGAGTGCAGGAGCGCCTGGTTTCCTTGGTGTGTTCCGAATTCTGAGCTGATAATTGAGCCGAGCGTGTGGTGGAGCGTGGGCAATTCGTTTTCAGTCATGTTCGCGATCCTGGATTTGTCTCTCAGGGGGAGCCCGGAGACCAGCCTGTCAACCGCTTCCTGGACAGTTTGGGGGGGCGTCCGGACAAGTGGAGCGTGGCTGCCGGCGTGGAGCATGTACGCCGTGCTGAGAACCTTGAACACGTCGCCGTAGATATCCAAGTCCTTGCTGGCCCGGGGGCCGGCGACGTTCATTATTTTTATGTGCTGCATCTCGATCCAGGACAGAATCAGCGAAGCCGCCGCAAAAGCCGCAGTGCTGCTGAGATCAACGTGGAGCAACTGTTTTCCGTGCCTCAAAACCATTTTTCGCGCGTAGTCGGTGCCGCCAGTCGGCCTCCCACGCGAAAAGATCAGGGTGCCATCAGAATCAACCACGTTTTTCTCGGTCCTCGCCGGGTGGCTGGCAGTCGGCAACTCCTTGAGTTGGTACTCCTCCGGCAGCGGTCCATCCTCGGCGAGTCGGCCCTTCGGAATCCACCCGCCGTGGGGGATACCGAACTTGACAGCGAAGTCCAGAGCCGCCCGGTCAGCGCCGGTCTGCCCGCCCGATACAATCCTCTCGATCATTGTTTGCCCCGGTGGCTCACCTGGCCGAAACCCCCATTTTTACGAACCCGATAACGTTTGCGGGCTGAACGAATCTTCCCCTCAAAAAGATTCAGCATATAATCGACTCCTGAAAGCCAGGCGCTGTTATTCCCATGAGGACGTAATGTCCGCAGTACGGGTATGTATCCAACGCCTCTAATTTCTGCACGACTCCGGCTCGCAGAAGATTCCAATGAATATAGCGCACCCGCTCCGATAAGTACAGATCTTCCGGCCAAAAACCTGCGCATTGCCGACGCGATAGGGGCGGTACCTGTCTTCATTTTTGATGGCCAAAATGCTGTTTTAAGGAAAGTAAGAAACAGAGCAGGTATTTATTCAAGCAAACAACTTTATCGATCAATGGTTCGTGCAAATAGACATCATTCATCCAGAAGGGCAAATCACCCTTGTGGTTGGATTTCACTACGCTGCCATTTTCGATTTTTCCAATTCCATTTTTACTGCCAGCGCGATTTTTTCAATCGTGTAGGGCTTTTTGACATATCCTCCGGCTCCTAATCTTTGCGCTTCTCTGACGCGTTTCGTCTCGGAAAAGCCGCTGGCAATAATAGCTCGTTGTCGACGGTTTTTAGACTTTATGCGTTTGTATGTTTCAAGCCCATCCATACCCGGAGGCATTATCATGTCAAGGACCATCAGATCCGCTGATTTGGAATCAAGATATTCACACGCCTCCCTGCCGCTGCTGACCGAATAAACTGAATATCCCAACTGTCCCAATATTTTTGCTGCTATATCTCGTTGTTCCTTGATATCGTCAACCACCAATATAGTCTGGCCCTCGCCTTTCAGATTTTCGAACGAAATGGGCTCCTTGATTTCTTCTGCCGGCTTTCTGGTCACGGGAAAAAATAGTTCAATAGCGGTGCCTATGCCTTGCTCGCTTTTAATATTTATATAGCCCTTATGATCTTTGACAGTACCCCAGACGACCGCCATGCCCAGGCCCGTTCCACTTCGCCCCATAACTTTTTTAGTATAAAATGGTTCGAATATTCGATTAATATCTTCTGGTGCAATTCCAATCCCGTTGTCTGATATCGTGAACGACACGTAATCTCCTTCTTCCACATCCTCGTAGCCATCTACCGGCGAATCGATATATTTGTTTTTTGTTTTAACCTTAATTTTTCCACCATTCGGCATAGCTTCAGCCGCGTTGGAAACCAAATTCATGATCGTTTTGGATAGATGCACAGGAGAGCCCATTATATTCAGGATTGCAGAGTCTAAATGAGATTCAACCACAATATTGGAATGAAAAGATTTCAGTTTTTTATACTGCGGACTTATCAGATATTCATATACCAGGTCATTGATATTTATAATTTCCGATACTGAAACTCCCCGACGCGCCAATGTCAATAAATCCTCAACGATGGCCGCGGCTTTTTTACCCGATTCCTGAATCGTCTTTAAGGGTTCAATCAAGGGGCTATCATCCGGCAAATCCATGAGGATTAAATCCGGATAACTCACTATTCCGGAAAGTATATTGTTCAAATCATGGGCAACGCCTCCGGCGAGTGTCCCAATTGCCTGCATTTTGCCGGCTTGCTGGAGTTTTTTTTCCAATCTCAGCCTTTCCATTTCTGCCTTTTTTATCTCTGAAACATCTCTCATCAATCCCCGGAATCCGACCACATGCCCCTCGTGGTCCATAATCGGGGAGGCGGAAAGATCAATTTGCAGAGTTTTTCCATCCTTCAATATAATTTCGAAATCAACAACCATGACAGGAAGTTTGGTACGAAAAATTTGATTAAAGACATTGAACATTTTCTCGGATGTCTCTTGATTTGAATATGTCTGGTAGTTCATCCAACTTATCTCATCAGAATTATAACCGGTCATTTTGCACAATGAGCTATTAAAAAAAGTCAGGTTGCCTTTCAAATCCAGTTCAAAATAACCTTCTTCAATATTTTCGATGATGCTTCGATATTTTTCTTCACTATGCCTCAAGGCTTCTTCTGCTTCAATCCTTGAGGTTAAATCAATTAGCGAGGAAATACTTTTCTGGGTGCCGGGAATAATACTGACCTGTATAAAAGCTTTTTTTGTATTTCCGTTTTTATCGACGATATCCAGTATGTATTCGCCTGGAAATTCCCCGACATTATTCCTTCGTGCATTATGATAATCTATAATTTTTGTCAGGTCTTTTTTTGCAACCAAATGTGTCGTTTTCATTTTGCCTTCGATTTCAGTCTTCGTGTACCCAGTCAGCTCCTCAATTTTACTGTTGACCTTCGTAATTGTCATATCCTCTTCGACAATGAGAGTCGCTGTACCGGTATTTTCAAAAACGCTGCGATACTCTCTTTCGTTTCTTTTCAGTGCTTGCTCAACTGATTTTCTACGTTCGACCTCAGATATTAGTTCTTGATTTATTGAATGGATCTGTTCAGTTCGTTTTTTGACTTGTTGCCGCAAAATCAGATGCAAAACCAGTAATAGTAAAAAAAGGCAAAAGGCTCCAGCGCTGCTCCAAATCAGCCAATCGGCATTTGCATGAATGGAATCTGTACCAAGCCATTTGGCCAATGATTCATAATATATTGAACCTTTATCGTTCTTTAGCTTTTTGAGATGCATATCCAGAGCGTCAATCAGTCGGCTGTTTTTACCTTTTGGAACCGCAAAACCAATTTTTTTGGGGCTTAAAACGATTGAGGTTTTCTGGATGTCATATTTATATTCGTTTTGATTTCCGTAAAGGTAATTGACAATTCCTGCATCGCATTTGCCGGCTTGCACGAGCTCTAGAACTACCTCATAATCCAAGGCTTCGATGAAGCGGCAATTGATCTGAAATTTTTTTATTAGATCTCTAAACCCCAGATAATAGATATCATTCTGCAAAACTGCAATTTTTTTTCCTTCAAAATCAAGAATGGATTCTATCCGAGATTGTTTGTTTTTGTATGTCTGGCCCCAATTACTAAGTACGTTTTCATATGTGAAATCGAAATCCTGCCTGCGTTGCTCGGAAAATGCAACAGATCCTAACAAATCCAGCTTTCCGGATTTCAAATCTTCATAAAGCTGGTTCCAAGATCCACTTACGTATTCAACGTCCCACTTTTCATTTTTGGCGACATAATTCAGAATGTCAGCGAAAATTCCTTTCACCTTCCCATCAGAATCAGTAAACAGAAGCGGCTTATTTTGAAAAACACCGGCTCTTATCTGGGTATCTGCAACCGCATTGACCGAAAGAATAATAAAAATGGAGATTATGGGAAAAAAGAACAAAGTCTTTTTCATTTTCGAAATCCTGGCTGCAATTTCTTGATTATCAGCTTTATGATCCATACGGCAAGGAAAACAACTTTCCGTAATTTTTGCTTATTTTAATTATCGAATTGAACAAAAGGAAACTTTAGATTTATCCCTTTGGAGCCAGCATCGTTTCTGGCCGATACTCTCTGGGCCTCGATCTGCCTTTTCGGCCTCGAATAATGGGCAAAAGGAGCTGGCCGAACCCCTACATTTTCCGACGACAGTCCCAAACCGGGTGCGGTGGCATGGCCCATCAAATATCCCCCTCAGTTTTTCCCTAACAATATATTCAACCTTATGGTTGGCAATAGATGGCTCGCGATGCCAATGGAATTATTTTCAAAGTGCCTCTTCATCTTGACCGGGTCAGGATTTCAGAAACGTGATCTGCCCGATGCTCTTGACACCCGCCTGTCTGCTTGCAATATTGGTTGTATTAAAGCGCAGATCACCACGAATCGGGAGATTGCTCAAATGAAGACAGGCAAGACCTTGAGGGTCATTTTCTGGGTGGTGGCAATAACGGGTTTGGTGGCGGTGCCGCATGCGGCCCGGGCGGCATCATTTTCACAGCTCGATCTCGATTCCAGCAAGGTTTCTTGGAATACTCTTTCTTTTCAGGCTGAAAATTGGCTTGTCAGCGTGAAGATCGATGTTCGCCTGACGCCTTCGGCGCTAAAGGAGGCTGACTTGCTGTGGGGCGGCAAGCCCGCGCAAAACCCATGGCCGCCTTCTACCTGGCCCATCTACGATCTCACCGTCGACACCCTGATCGATCCACTGGTGGGTTCGACTGTCAGGCTTTTAAACCAGGCCCTGCTTGATCCCAGGGACGCAGCAGCCTTGCGGCGCATCAGGCTGCGCCGGGGAAAGGGCGATCAGAAAAAGACCTATCGCTTTGCCCGCAGCGGCGTTTTCATGCAGCGGACTCAGCCGGCCGGTTCCCAGGAAATTTCACTGGAACCCGAAGGCTGGACCGACCTCAAGGATCGATTTTACGCCTGCGACAGGATTCGACGGGGGTGTCCGGCCATTACCGTGCCGGAAGCGATCATCTACATTGTGTCAAGCGCCGTTTCAGCCCCGGACAGCCGTCCCATATCTTTGTGTGTTTTCAGCAACGAGCAACTGCACCATGTGCGGCTCGTGCCTGAGGGGTTGCATACGCTGAAGGTCGACTATCTCGAGAAAGATGATCAAGGCGGTCACCGCAGACAGGGCTCGCTCAAGGCCTTGCAAATCGCGCTAAAGGCAGAATCGATGAGCTCGGGTCAAGAAGAAAAGGAGGTCTTTTCGTTTTTGGGATTTAAAGAAAACATCGTTATTTACATCGATCCCGCCTCGCACATTCCGATTCAGGTCAGCGGTGTAATTCCCGGAACCGGGCATGTAGACCTGAAGCTGCAGAAAGCCATCCTGAACAAAACAGCCGATTAAAGGTCCTATTCAACTTGTCGCCCCAATTGTCCCGGCAAAAAATGCTTTCGTCCCCTCATTTCGCGCCTAAGGCCCGGAGGTGTAGCGGAATTTGTTGTCGGCAAACTCTTTGAATGTCATTTTGGCGGTCGCAGCCATGGAATCTGCCATGGCCGTCGCCAGCGCGCGGCACCTTTCGTTCATCTCGGCCCTGCTGCAGGTTTCGGAGCCGTCGAGGCACCGCCCGAAGCGCACCATGGCTCCGGATACACTCTTGGTTTCAACCAGGATCATCTCTCCCTGATAAAGTTGCCAGAAATTGTCCGCAACCTGCTTGCGCTTTTCAGGTGATATCGGAGTTGGCCGCGGTTGCCGCGGCCGACAGCGCCTGCAGATAGATTTCCCCCTGTCTTTCAAGCCACGGCTTCATGAATTCCCGTTCCGCGGTCTCTTTTTCACGGAGGGATTGATCCTCGCGGGCCTCCCGGTTCTTGGTTTGCTGGTCGCGGTATTGAACAACCCCCCACAAGAATCCTGCCACGGCAACGGCTGTGGTGATTATCGGAACGATTCGAATCAATCTCAGGTGCCAGGGCTTCCTTCTTTTGAGTTCCGCCACATCAAGCTTCAGCTTTTCATTCTCCAGCTGAATCTTTTCCAACTGAGCTAACTGCAGCTCACGTTCCGGGGGATCTTCGGCCTTCATTGCCCCAGCCATGATTCCTCTCTGGGCGATTATCGTCCAATATTGAATGCTTGGTAGGGTGGAATATAGCCACCTTGCACGCCAAAGTCAAAAATTAGAGCGGGTTATGCAATAAAATTCTTACCGCCATTGCCAAGGCCGATAAGGATAACGACTCGGGCTGGGAGGTGCTGAGTTTCCTTCAAGGGGTCCTAAAGTTTATCGGCGAAGGGCCGATAAATGGAAATGCCGCTCTGAAGGATAGGTACCTTATTGCGACGCGGGTCATGATGGGGAAATTATTAAAATTGAGAGGGTCTGATGAAGCCGCAAAAATCTAACGGCAAGTTCTTGCCGATAAGCGATGATATACCATTTGAGTGTGATTCAAAACGGTGCCTTCGTCTAACACGACGTGATTTTGTAAAATATTCAGCAGGAACAATAGCATGCATTTATTTGGGCGCATGGACTGCAGGATGCGCTGATGGAAACGGCAATACAGCGAATACGCAGGCAGTGCAATGGCCAATCGAGAAAGAGGTCTATACCACCGCCCAGCAACAGATCCTCCCGATCGCAATATCTGAAGGCACGCCGGAGATCAATCCAAGAGACCTGACGCTTTATTCGGAATACGGTTACAGCGATTGGGAAACAGGGCCGGGACTAACCCCACGCTGCTTCTCGACCTCATGGAATCCGACTATGTAGAAGCGCTCAATTCCGTGCGTATTTTGTCATTTTTCGCGATGACCGATATTCATATCGCCGACAAGGAATCCCCGGTCCAGCCGCTTTATATCGGCTGACCATCAGCTTATGGGCCGGATTCTGCCGGGATGTCCTCGGCCTATTCACCGGTTCTGCTTGCATCCACCCAGGTCCTGGACGCCGCCGTTCAGACCATCAATGCCCTGCATAATGAGTCACCGTTCGATTTCGGCATCTCTCTCGGCGATGCGGTCAACAATACCCAATATAACGAATTGAGGTGGTATATCGACGTTTTGGACGGTGAAGTCATCACCCCCTGCTCCGGCGATCATCTCGGAGCCGACACCATCGATTATCAGAAACAGTTCCAGGCTGCCGGCCTCGACAGTTCGATCCCTGGTACCAGGCGATCGGAAATCATGATCAATCCTGGATGGGCTCTTCGTGTGAAGATGAAAAAACCCTCGCCGCACATATATCGAACACCGTTATCAACATGGATGACAGCCCGGATCCATCCTCGGATGCAGTGGATCGGACCGGTTTTTATATGGGCGTGATCGATTGCTCGGATCCTTTGGGGCCGGTCATCCTCTAAACACCGTTACCCCCCAACCGGATCCCGACGGCGATCCCACGCTCGGATTCTGGGAGGTCGAGACTTCATCACTTCGGGATTTTCCGCAGCAATTCCGCATTTTCGATATTTACAGCAACAGTGACCACACCCTCTCGATCATTGCGACCAATGTCGACCCGGCGGTCAAGGAAGTATCGCCCGCAGCAACCTCGCGGGGGAATGCAATCGCTGCCGCCCGCATATTCGGCGCTACCCCTGAAATCATGGCAGACAACACTTCCCATGCTGTCAATGTGGAGTTGGTGGTTAAATTGACCGCTGAGATGCAGGCAATCATCGCAAATGTCGGTGAGCCGATTTAAGGGCGCGCAGCGCAAGCCGTGTGCTTGATGGTCCCTGGCTAAAAAGCAGCCAGTCTGATCGAACAAGAGACATCTTCAAGGATCGGCTCCATTTTACCCCCTCCCTCAACTTCCTCTCCAAGGCGTTGGCTCGCCTGCTCTACGAGCCGGAGGCCGCCGGGGGAGGGAAGAAATCTCCAGCATTCCCGATTCTATTCAACGATCTCCAGGATATATCTTTTCCGGGCCTTCCCGGCAGCTGCACTCATTACAGTCCTGATTGCCTGAGCCGTACGCCCCTGTTTACCAATGACCTTGCCAATATCAGATTTGGCGACACTCAGTTCCAATACGTTGGTGTTGGTACCTTCGATTTCTTCCACCGAAACTTCATCTGGTTGGTCTACGAGAGCTTTTGCAATTTCAATGATCAGTTCCTTCATATCCATCTCCCTTTCAGACACCGGTTCAATGCCTTTTGTTAATCTAACGCTTATTTTTCCAAAAAGGAAGGTTTTAAAAGGGATACAGGGCAAAGCACCCTGAAATCGAAATAAAAAGGGGGCCGACCCATCAAAAGGCCACACCCTATAGTGCAGAAGGCCGGGAGCAATTTATTCAGATCAGTCTCCGCAGGCAAGATCTGTTTTTTTTTTTTGAGGTGACCCATCAGGAGGGTGAGAATGCCGTTGGCAAAGGCTATGCCCATATGGGTCCGCCCCGAACTACGGCATTATCCGGGGCTACCGCCGCGCTCATAGACGAAACGGGCTGGAATTACACCGCGGACTTGGCTTCCAAGGATGCCGACGGGTATATAACCATTGACGGCCGCCGTTCGGAGATGTACAAGTCCAGCGGAGAAAACATATGAAATTGATAAAGCAGCCGGGACGGCGGTGCACTCGGCCTGATTCATGCAAACTTCTAAAGAGGGATTGAATCATGGATATCCGGCTGGATCTCTCCCGGCATTGTATTGAAACCGAGATCAAAAAACAATACAACCAGGCTGTTGCAGCGTACTTTAAAGCGGGCAGCGCACACAAACGAATCCTGGAACCGACAATCGAAGTGATTCAGCGGGCGCTTGAAACCATGAACTTTTCCCATTTGCGGACCCAATATCCACCCCTGGCCGGGGGCACCGATCGGAACATCATCCTGTCCTGCGAGAATGAGGATTTAACGCTGACTATCGACGGTAAAAAGCTGAAGGATGAGCGGGAACCTTGAGGGCTTTCTGGTCGACAGCGCCTTTGCGCTATTTTATCGGTTTGGCGTCTTTTCAAATGCTGGCCATGTTCCGCCGCGGCCTTTTTTACGCCTACCTTTCCATCTACCTGCGCCATCGTCTCGGCCTCAGCGTCACGCAGACCACCCTGTTCGCCACCCTGCCCATGGTGGTCAACGTGCTGGCCCAGGCGCTGGTGTGGGGCCGCATCTCCGATCGCCTCCAGCTGCGCCGCACGCTGATTATCGTCGGCGAAATGCTGGCCGCCGTCGGGACGGTTCTGACCTGGTACCTTCATCGACAGTTCACCGGCCCGGTTGCCGCCGGTTATGCCATCATTGCGGGGCTGACCGCTATTGAAATTTTCTGGTCAATGTCCAATATCAGCTGGAGCGCCCTGGTTTCAGACCTCTATGACCCCAACCAGCGCAGCCGTATCCAGGGGTGGCTTGCCAGCCTGGGCGGCGCCGGGCGCATGGGCGGGGTGTGGATCGGCGGTCTGTTATACGATGGCCTGGGGTTAAAGGCCGAAGGATGGGGATTTTTCGCGGGTCCGCTCTTCTTTGTAGCCGCCGGAGTGATGCTGATCTCCACCCTGCCGCTCTTTTACCTACCCGAAGGCGGCATCCCATCCGAGCCGGTGCGACCGGCCGCAACCTCCCGCGGGGGGAATCCCGCCGCATCGGCCACCGTTTACCTGGTATTTCTGGCCGGGATGACCTTTATCAATTTCGGCCGCAATGCCATCGCGATTATCTTTACCCAGTATCTGACGCTGGATCCGGGCCTGGCGCTGAACAGCCGGATGCTGGCCCGGGTCGTCAACACCCAGTCGCTGGCGATCGTCGTTCTGGGCTGGATGGCCGGCTCGATCTGCCGGCGGATCGGCAACGGCGCCGCCCTGCTGGCCGGAACCACGGCCGCTGTGGCCGCGCTGTCCTTGCTGGCCTTTACGACTTCTCTGCCCATGGTGTTCGCCGGCTGCTTTCTGAGGGGGGTAGGGGATGCGTTGATTCTGGCGGCCGCCTATACCTTCGCGTCCATATTGATCCCCCCCCAGATGCGCGGCCGGCTCTTCGCCTGGTTCAACGCCACGTTTTTTCTCAGCTTCGGCATGGCCGGCACACTGATTGCCGGCCCCCTCGTGGACGGATTGATCGCTGCCGGCTGGGACCAGCCATTGGCATACCGGCTCTCCTTTGCCGCCGGGGCGATTCTAACCCTCATCGGCCTGATGATCCAGGCCGTACTTATCGGATATCTCAAAAAGCAGGGAAAGCATCCGTGAATAAGCAGTTGAGCCTGACCAAAGTACGTTTTGTGGGCTGATTTTAGGTTTTCAAGTGCCGAAGTCATAATGAGCCATTGGAATCGGCGAGCGCCGCTTTTATCTCGTTTACAACGGGGTTCGAATTTTTTCTCTTCAGGCTCGATTCCAATACGCTCCTTGCTTTACGCCCGCCTATTCTTCCAAGCGCCCAGGCTGAATATCCTCGAACCAATTCCTCCGGGTCCTCCATCGCACGAGCCAACACCGGGATATGAGCTGGGTCCCCCATATTTCCCAGTGCGATGGCCGCGTTTCTTCGAAAGTACTTTTTATCCTTAATGTAATTGTACATAATGGGATGGATCGTTCTCTGGTAGAACTGATCGGACATGTCCAGCATTTTTGCCAAACTGAATTCTTCGGCCAGCTTGACGAGGAACGGATCCTCCGGATACATTCCATTCAGCTTTGCCGAATTGCGCGGACAAGCCTCCTGGCAGACATCGCACCCATGGACTTTCGTTCCCATTTTTTGTCTGATTTCAGGCGGTATATGACTCGTTGAAAGTGAGCGTTCATCCTGAGTCATCCAGGCATTGAACGCCAGGCAGCGCCGAGGGTTAAGCTTCAGCGGTTTGTAAATCGCTCTCGTGGGGCAGGCATCCATACAGGCGGTGCAGTCCTTGGGACACTTTACCTTGTATGTCGGCGTGTCATACTCGAGTTCTTTGTCGACAACGATAGAGCTAAGAAGGATAAATGAGCCGCTTTTTGCTGTATATGCAAAGTTATTCTTGCCGAATGTGGTCACACCTGCTCTGGCTGCTGCCCGTCTTTCCGGAATATACATTCCCTGACCGATTTCACATCCCATTTTAGTGAGAAAATCCAACATGAGCTGATAGCGGGCGCCATTCATTCGATGAGGCGGAGCATGGTAGCATCTAGCCTGGTAAATCCTTCCGACCTTTCCCAGCAGTTCTTCAGGGAAGGCTTTCTGGGCATAATCCCAGCCGAGCGAAATTATCGATCGGGCTGAGGGCATTATCTTTTTCAGTTGAGCGCCATTCAGTAATTGTCGAGGATCTGCGACATAAAAATCGTAGATCTCGCCACGCGATTGCACTTCGTCGATATGGTCCTGGAAACTGTCAGCAGGTGTGATGCCGACTTTGCTGTAGCCAATATCCAACGCAAAATCCGTAATGTTTGTGGTAATTGACATGGATCTCCTCCCATTTGGAATAAAGCATGCATATACATATTAATACAGAAAAAAATATCCTGCCTATTTCGTTAGCTTGTTCAGGTTTCTCAGCAGCCCGTCAATGCTCTCCCTGCCTATCATCCGGTCCATTTCCAGCTGGGCTTTTTCCCATAACGGCCTTGCTTTTTTCATTTTGGCTTTGCCGATATCGGAAACAAGAATTCTCCTGATTCGATTGTCCGTCGTTTCAGCTTTTATGTGAACATAGCCGGATTTCTCGAGGACACGCAGATTCCTGGTTACCGTAGTCTGATCCATAAACAACGTTTTGGCCAGCTCGGACACGGTGATACCTGGTTTCCTGGCGATATTGGCTAACATACTGAATTGGGTAATCTTAAGGCCGCTGGCCTTTAAATGGTGGTCATATTTTCTTGTAAGAATGCGTCCTGTTTTCCGGATCACCGCACAAAGGCAGGGATACTGGGAATTTCCACTGACTTTTTCCATTAAGCTGGTATCGACTTTCATTTAAATATGTAGATACATACAATAGAATGGGATGTCAATCCTTTATTCTTTTCTCTCCACCAAGGCGGCGATGCCCTGACCGCCGCCGCCGCAAATGGCTTCCAGGCCATAGCGGGTTTTGCGACGGCCCATTTCATAAAGCAGGGTCACCAGGCGCATGGCGCCGGTGGCGGCGATCGGGTGGCCCAGGGAGATGCCGGAGCCGTTGACGTTCACGCGCTCCGCCATCCGCTCCTCGGACAGTCCCATTAATTTGGCATCGGCCAGGGCCTGGGCGGCAAAGGCCTCCTGGATCTCAATCAGGTCCATAACGTTCAGGTCGAGGCCGCTCCGCGCGAGTGCCTGGTTTACGGCCAGCGGCACGGCCGGATAGGTCAGGCAGGGATCGGCGGCAGCGACACCAAATGAAACCAGTGCAGCCAGGGGCTTGACGCCGAGCGCCGTCGCCTTTTCGGCCGACATCAGCACAACCGCCGCCGCGCCGTCATTTTCGGTGGAAGAGTTGCCCGCAGTGCAGATGCCGTCGGGATAGACCGTCGGCAGGCGGCTCAGTTTCTCCAGCGTGACATCTTCACGAGGCCCCTCGTCCCGGCTGACGGTCAGCGTCTGCCCTTTTTTTTGCGGGACTTCGACCGGAATGATTTCAGCGGAAAACTTGCCTTCCTTTACCGCAGCGACGGCGCGCTGATGGCTTCTCAGCGACCACCGGTCGGCGGCTTCACGCGAGATGTTCTCTTCTTTTGCCGCGGTCTCCGCCCAGCTCATCATGGAATTCAGTTCCCCGAAGCGTTCGATGGGCTGGGACATGACCCGGGCCCGCTGAATACGATCGAAAAACGGCAGCCCCCACATCGACAGGGCGCCATGACCCCGCGGCATGAACCCCCACTTCTGGTCACGGCGGCTCTCCAACCCCCACTTGATATATTCTCCCGGTACATAAAACTCCGCCCGGCTCATGCTCTCCACGCCGCCGGCAACCACGATGTCCGCATAGCCGCTCAGGATTTTCATGGCGCCTACGAAAATGGCATCCAGCCCTGAAAGGCAGCGCCGATCCAGGGTCATGCCCGGAATCTGCACGGGCCAGTCCGCAGTCAGCAGCGCCATGCGGGCGATGTTGACGCTTTCACCGTTTTGATAGGATTGGCCCAGGACCACGTCGTTCACCTGCTCCGGTGTGACCGCCGATCGCCGAATGGCTTCGTTAAGAACGATGGCGGCCAGTTCCTGGGCGGGGATGTCCCGCAAGCCGCCGCAGTATTTCCCGATGGGAGTCCGCACCGCGCCGGTAATTACAACTTCTGGTTTCATATATCGCATTGCTCCTTATAATCGTGTCATTTAATTTTTGTTTGGCTCCGGCGGAATTAAGCTTGATGAACTCGTACAAATTCTATGGCCTACTTGCGAGGGGTCGATCTTGACGGGGGACAGGTGTTCTGCGGGAAAGAAGGCCAATTCAATATCTTCGCCGATGAGCCGTTGAAGCATGGTGAGCATCCTATCGATCGTTTGATTCAGATCGATAACCGTGGGCGAAGAAGTTTGTTGCCGCGCGAAAGCCAGCAATTGTCGGGTGAGGTCCGCGGACCGCTGGGCCGCTCTGCGGATTTCCTCAAGATCACCATGTACCGGCGACCGCTTATCCACCTGATCCAGCGCCAGTTCCGTATGACCGAGAATGACCCCCAGCATGTTGTTGAAATCATGGGCCACGCCGCCCGCCAAGCGGCCCACCGACTCCATTTTCATGGCCTGATTCAACTGCTCCTGGAGTTTTCCCCGCTCCTGTTCGGATTGTTTGCGCTCGGAAATGTCACGAACCATGGACAGCATCAGATCCTGCCCGTCGAATTGAACTTTGCCGGTATGGATCTCGATCGGATAAAGGCCGCCGTCTTTTCGCCGGTGGCGGTCTTCGATAATGAACGTTTGGTCGGGCTTCCACTGCCGCCATCGCTGCAGGATGTCATCTTTGTTTGCCGGATCGGGAAGCAGGTCAAAGACAGTCAGCTGCCGCAATTCGTCCCCGGAATAGCCGGTATGCAAAGTGGCCGATCGGTTCACATCGAGGATATTGCCGTCCAGATCGTGCAGGAAGATGTCGTCGGCGGAATGCTCGAACAGCGCCCGGTAGCGTTTCGTGCTTTCCTGCAGCGCTTCCTGATTTCTTATTTGTTCGGTAATATCGATGTGGGAGCCCATCATTCGGATGGGTTTGCCGGACGCATCTTTGAAAATAGATCCCTGGGACAGAATCCAACGCCAGGTACCGTCCCGGTGGCGGAAACGAAATTGGGTCTCGACATTCTGTTCGGCTTCGGTAATGCTTTTTCGAATGACGGATAACGTCTGCTCCAGATCGTCCGGATGCAAGCGGCGTTGCCATTCATCGAAAGCATTGGCGATTTCGAAATCTTCGTAACCGATTTGCCTTTTCCATTCCGTCGAGTAGTTCACGATTTCGGTCGCCAGGTCCCAATCCCACAGGCCCACCTTGCCCGCCTTCACCGCTTGATTCTGACGGATTTGGGCAATTCGCGCTTCTTCCTCGGATCGTTTCAGCTCGGTGATGTCTTCAGTGAAAATCAGGATGCCACCGATATTATCCCTTTGATCGCGCCAGGGCCTGACCTCCCAGTGCAGCCACTGCACAGACCCATCGATCCGTTCAAACCGGTCCGCTTTGGCCGTTACCACTTCGCCTTTCAGGCCCCGCTGATGAACCGTCTTCCAATGGTCGGGGATTTCGGGGAAAATCTCGTAATGGGAGCGGCCCATCAGGTCACGATCGCCCAGGTTGTAGTCCTTCCGCCAGCGCCGGCTGGCGCTCAAATAGCGCAGCTCGCGATCGAACATGGCCAGCGCGGCCGGTGCATGTTCGATGAAAAGACGCAACCGCTGTTCGCTCTCGTAGATAGCCTTCTCGGCTTTTTTGGTTTCGGTGATGTCGCGAAAAGTCAGCACCACCCCGTGGATGCGCCCCTGTTCATCCCGGATCGGGGCACCGCTGTCGTCAACGGGCACCTCCCGGCCGCTGCGACAGATCAGCACGGTAGGGCTGGCCACCCCGACGATGCGGCCGGTCTTAAGCACTTTTTGCACCGGATCCTCGACCGGCAGCCGGGTGTACTCATTGACGATGCGAAAGACATCGGGAAGCGGTCTGCCGATGGCCTCATTCGCGGGCCAACCGGTCAACGACTCGGCCACCGGATTGAGAAAGGCTATATCACCCCCGGCATCGGTCGCGATGACCGCGTCACCGATGCTGGCCAGCGTGACGCGAAACCACTCACGTTGCTCGCGAACCTTGCGCTCGGCTTCATGTTTGTATAAGGCCAGCTCGATTTGGGTCGCCAGATCACGCTCCTCAAAGGGCTTGAGCACATAGCCGAAGGGGCGGGTGATTTTGGCCCGGGCCAGGGTGTTGGTATCGGAATGGGCCGTCAGGTAAATAATGGGAATGTCGTGGTGCTTTTTAATCGCTTCGGCCGCATCGATGCCGTCAAATTCCCCTTGAAGCTGAATGTCCATCATGACGAGCTGCGGTCGGTGCTCAATGACCATTTTAACCGCTTCATGGCCTTCAATGGCGATTCCGGCCACTGCGTAGCCCAGATGTTGCAGCTTGCCGGCCAGGTTTTCGGCAACGATCACCTCATCTTCGACAACGAGGATGCTGATTGGGTTCATGATTGAGATACCTCGAAAATAACCTGCAGGTTGTTTTCCACGCGGTGGTGGATCTCTTTCAATAAAACTTCTTTTTCAGCGAGGGAAGCGTTGAGTGCCTGTTCCGCTTTTTTGACCGCCGTGATGTCCGCGCCGGTGGTGATGAAGAATTCACCGAAAGGCATGCTGGTAAGCCGGAAGTACTTGTCCAGGCGTGGGAGGTAATCTTCGAACTCATACGGCACGCCCTCGGCGAAAATCCGCTGCACGATGGGCATGTAGTGCTCCGTCGCGCCCGGCCCGAAGATTTCGTCGGTGGTCTTGCCGCGGATCTTCTCCACCGTCTTCCTTCCCCAGGTATTCAGCGCCGGCGGGTTGACGTCCACCAGCTGCCAGCTCTGGATGTGGCCGGCCTCGTCGCGCACCAGCTGCCAGAAGTGAACTTCCTCGGCCATGTTCTCGAACAGGTTGCGGTAATTCTCCTCAAAAGGTTTGCGCATATTCGTTGAAAAAGGTAATTGTTGCGTTCACATGGCATTGAATGATGGCGCTGTTGGCGTTCTGGACAAGCTCACGGTAGCGGGTTTCGCTCTGACGCAGCGCTTCTTCCGCCTGCTTGCGGTCGGATTGACGCTAGAAACGAGCTATTGCAAAAATGGAGGACAATGTCAAATCATAAAACCCGATTAGGCCGTTTAAGGCCGATTTTGGGCGTTTAGGAGCGAATTCAGGCTGGAATTCCAATACTCTGGCCGCTATTTCGGAATGAATACGGGTTCATACCTTCGAAATTCATGATTCGTTATTCGATATCCACCCCTGTCATCGCGGCCGGTTTTTAGCCGCAATCCAGGGTATTCGCCAATTGGCTGGACTCCGGCTAAAAACCCTGCCGGAGTGACGATTAAGGATATCGCGTGCTGCTGAATTGTTTCCTGAGAAAGCTTCATGTTGAAGTTTCATATAAATGCGTGACTCCGGCAAAAGGGCAACCAGATTGATCGAATAAGAACTTACCATGACCTTGAGGATAGCCAGGTCAATCTTGTGGGAGCGGCTTCCAGCCGCGATGGTTCAAAGGCGCGGCGTTTCAATTATTCTCGCGGCTGGCCGCTCCCACTTGGCAGAAATTTATTCCAAGTCAGTGACATGGACCGTAGATTCCATGTAGCCGCTGGCTAAAGGGCAGCCAGTCTGATCAAGCAAGAAATCTTTTAAAAGGATCGGCTCCATCTTACCCCCTCCCTCAATCCCTCCCGCCGGGGGAAGGAAGAAATCTCCTCTCCCTTGATGTGAGAGGCAACTTCGGTGTGGAGACGCCATGGCTTCGGGGGCAGGGTATCCGGCGATTTCTATCCGCAGACCCTGCTCGGATAATCCATCCGCTGCAGGCCAAGCGGCCTTCATTTCAGCTCCCGGCCGTCAAGGACCTCACGGACCGTGTGCGCCAGCTCGCTTAAGGTCACCGGTTTCATCAGCACACGGTCGATTCCGATTTGCGCCAGCGTGTCGGCATCGACCCTTGCGCTGAATCCGCTGCAAAGAATGATGGGGATATCCAATCGCCGCTTTTTGATTTCCTCCGCCAATCGTTCTCCCGTCATTTTCGGCATGGTCACGTCGCTGACGATCAGGTCGTATTTGGCCGGGTTCATCTGAAATGCTTCCAGGGCATCGATGGCGCTGGCCCGGGTTTCAACCCGATAGTCGAGGCTCTGCAGCAGTTTCTTGCCGATTTCCAGCAATACTTTTTCACGTCAACCAGAAGCATACATTCGGAACCCGGCGGAAGGGCCGCTTCAGCGGCTGTTGACCCACTGGAGGCTGCTTGCTGCTTGCTCAAGGGGCAACAGGATTTGAAAGGTCGTGCCCTCTTCGGGTTCGCTGTAAACTTTTATGCCTCCGCCATGATCCTTTATAATCCCATGAACGATCGGATTGAGCGGAATTTTTAAGCTGATTTTGATTAATTCGCGGAAAATGGCCTGAAATTTGCTAACATTCTCTCCGAAACGAGTGGACGGTTCCCTGGTTTTCAGGCGACATCACCGGTTTGAACCCCGGCAGACGGGGCTGATAGAGCGGTGGACGGAAAGGTGTTATCGATAACCATCGAGACATATCCGCAAGGCTGTGTCAAAAAACTGACAAACACCATTGGCAAGCTGGACATTATATCAACCCTGCAAATTTCCGATGTATGGTTTTAAAAATTTGTTCGACCGTCACTCCGGCAGCCGCAATTTCGAGGGGATGGAGTAAATGAAGCACTTAAATAAATTTTGGGCGGTGAGCCTTCTCGCCGTTTGTATTTACGGATTCGGGTCGGCCGGATCCGTTCGGGCGGAGACGCTGAAGATCGGCGGAACCGGTTTCGGCCTGGGAGTGATGAAAAAACTGGCCGAAGCATTCGAGAATTCCCATCCCGGGGAGACCATTCAAATTCTTCCCAGCCTGGGAAGCTCCGGGGGGATAAAGGCCCTTTTGCATGGAGCGCTGGATCTCGCAATCAGCGGCCGCCCATTGAGGGAATCGGAACTCGGCCGGGGGGTAGACGCCCACGTTCTCAGCATGACGCCTTTTATCTTCATCGTTCATAAAAAGGTATCCCAAAAAGGTATCCGGCTTCGGGAGCTGGAGCAAATCCTCAGGGGCGACACCCGGACCTGGCCCGACGGCACGCGTATCCGGCCCGTCCTGCGGCCCGAAACCGATTCGGTTGCCAGGATGTTGCGCAAAATTTCGAACGAAATGGATCAGGCCGTGACAGTTGCCATGGCCCGCAAAGGAATGATCATGGCCATCACGGATCAGGAAAGCGCCGAAACCGTGGAGAAAACCCCCGGCGCCCTGGGAGCGGGCACGCTGACACAGGTCATCAGTGAACAGCGTCGGGTGGGCATTCTATCCCTGAATGGTGTCCGGCCCAGCGTCCAGTGTATCGGAAACGGTACCTATCCCCTGTCGCTCCCACTTTATCTGGCGGCACCCATCGAGATGCCGGCCTCATCCCGTAAATTTGTGGATTTCATTTACTCCGAGGATGGACGCGGTATTCTGGCAGAAAACGGAAACATGGTGGTTCGGAACTGAAATGCGGCAAGATAGGCAGGATCGCAATAGAATTCTTCGCATCGCCAACTGGATGGCTGCAGCGGTGGCGATATCCGCGGTGATACTCATTCCGCTCGGCTACTTCACCATCGCGCACCGACATATCGTCGGCAACCTGGAGACCGAAGCCGAGATCAACGGTCGCATTTTCTCCGGTTTGATCAATCAAAATCCGGAATTCTGGCAGTTCGAACAGATGCGCCTGGAGGAGCTGTTGAAGCGGCGGCCCGGCAGCGGCGAAAAGGAAATCCGGCGCATTCTCAATCGCCGCGACCAGATCGTTGCCGAAAGCGCCGATCTCCTCAAGCCCCCGTTGATCATGCGGTCATCCCTCCTACATGATTCCGGCGTCCCGGTAGGTCGTCTCGAAATCAGCCGCTCCCTGCTGTCCATTCTGGCCAGAACCGGTCTGATCGCTTTAATCGGAGTGTTTATCGGCACCTTGCTGTTTCTTGCCATGCGGACCCTGCCGTTTCGGGCCGTTATCAAGGCGGAGGACGCGCTGCGGAAAAGCGAAGCCGAGTATCGTTCCCTGTTTGACAATATGCTGAACGGATTTGCCTTTTGCCGGATGGTCTATGATGGCAGCCGGCCCCAGGATTTTATTTTTCTTAAAATAAACGGCGCCTTCGAAACATTGACCGGGATCGAGAATGCTGTCGGCAAAAAGGTGTCCGAACTTATACCCGCCATCCATGAGAAGGATCCCGGCCTGATCGAGGCCTGCGACCGGGTGGCCGCCAGCGGGACGGCCGAGACCTTTGAGATCTTTGTGGCATCGCTGTCGATGTGGTTTGCAGTTTCGGCCTATTCACCCACCAAGGGATATTTTATTTTCATCTTCGATGCCATCACCGGCCGCAAGCAGGCCGAAGAAGCGTTGCGCCTCAGCGAGGAGCGCTTCCGCTTGTTTCTCACGAATGCCAATGATGCGGTCTACGTGCATGAGGTCACACCGGACGGGACCGGAGAGATCATCGAAGTCAACGATCAGGCCTGCGCCATGCTCGGTTATCGACGCGAAGAGCTGCTCAACATGGCCGTACCCGATATCGATGTTCCTGAGCAGAAAAAGAATATGCCCGCCATCGTTAGGGCGCTCGGCGAAACCGGACGCATCGTGTTTGAAACCGAACATGTCACCAAGGGCGACCGTCGCGTACCTGTCGAAGTCAGTGCCCGACGTTTGGAGCTGCGCGGCAATCCCATTATTCTTTCGGTTGTTCGGGATATCAGCGAGCGCAAGCGTTTGGAGGCTGAGCATCGAAAACTGCAGCGCCAGCTTCAGCAGGCCCAGAAGATGGAATCCGTCGGGCGCCTGGCAGGCGGCGTCGCCCATGATTACAACAACATGCTCAATCTGATCATGGGCTATACGGAGTTGTCCCTGGAACAGACACAGCCCGGAGGAATGCTGCATGACAACCTGACAGAGGTGTTGGATGCCGCCCGTCGATCGGAGGCGGTCACGCGGCAATTGCTGGCATTTGCCCGCAAGCAGACAATTACCCCGAAGGTTCTGGACCTGAATGAAACCGTTGCAAGCATGCTGAAAATGCTGCGGCGTCTGATCGGCGAGGATATCGATCTGGTCTGGAAGCCGGAAACGGAAGTATGGCCAGTCATAATGGATTCGACCCAGATCGATCAGATTCTGGCCAATCTGTGTGTCAATGCCCGGGATGCCATCGACGGCGTGGGCAAGATCAGCATCGAGACCCAGAATATCGTTATCGACGAGATTTATTGCAGCCGACACGCCGGCAGCCAGCCTGGATCCTATGTGATGCTGGCGGTCAGCGATGACGGCTACGGCATGGGCAAAGAGGTTCTCGACACTTTGTTCGAACCGTTTTTCACCACCAAGGAGGTCGGCAAAGGAACCGGTTTGGGTCTTTCCACGGTGTATGGCATCGTCAAGCAGAACCACGGATATATCGATGTTTACAGCGAGCCGGGGCAGGGGGCCATCTTCAGAATCTATTTTCCAAAAGTGCAGGAAGAAAGAGAGCGATCCCAACCCACCCAGAGCGAAGCGCCGATCGCAAAACACACGGGGAGGATTCTGCTGGTGGAAGACGAACCGGCCATTCTGCGGTTGGCCACCTCCGTGCTCGAGCAGCACGGCTACACGGTTGTGGCCGCCCAGACGCCCGCGGAGGCATTGGCTTTCGCCCAGCAGCAGGAAATCCCGATCGACCTTCTGATCACCGATGTCGTCATGCCCGGGATGAACGGTCAGCAACTCAAGGAGCGGATCGAGCAGCTCCGGCCGGATATAAAAGTTCTGTTTATGTCGGGTTATACGGCGGATGCGGTGGCCAACCGCGGGATTCTCGCCGATGGCGTCCATTTCCTGCAAAAACCCTTTTCAAACAAATCCCTCGCTCAAAAGGTGCAGGCGGTTCTGGATCGGGAAGAATAGCTGAAAGCTCAAAGCTCAAAGCTCAAACGTAAAGGGTCGAACTCGCTTTGAGCTTTGAACTTTCAGCTTTGAGCCTTAATTTTTGCTTGTATTTGACCGGTTAGTTTTTTATATACCCCGACTGACGAGCGAAGTTTTCTGAAAAGGGCACGGACGGCAACAAAAACAGCCGAGTCCATCAGCGAATCCGGGGACATGATGGCGGTCGGCCGAATGACAACCTGGAAGGGAGCGGGGTGAAGCGTGGAAACCATGAATACCAAGAGAACGGAGCGGATTGAAGAACTCATGCTGAAGCTGGTGCGGATTCGCAGCGATACGGGCACCTCTCAGGAAAAGGACGTTGAAACGTTCATCGAGCAATGGCTGCGGCAATGCGATTATTTCAAGCAATGGCCGGATCGTTGCGGCCGGTATGACCTGCCCGGCGACCCCCTGCAGCGGTCGGCTGTCTGGAGCCTGATCAAAGGTCGGGGAGATCAGACCGTGATCCTGATGCACCATCACGACGTGGTGGATGCCTTCGATTACGGGGATTTGCAGAAGTGGGCCTACGATCCGCCGAAGCTGCACAGCGCTCTGGCCGGGATGGAACTGCCCGCGGAATCCCGTTTGGATCTGGAAAGCGGCGATTGGATTTTCGGTCGGGGAACCGGTGATATGAAAGCCGGCGCCGCCATTCAGCTCGTTTTGCTGGAGGAATACTCCCGGAAGGCGGATCTGAAAGGCAACCTCCTGCTGTTGTCGGTCCCGGACGAGGAAAATCTGTCGCAGGGAATGCGCGGGAGTTTAAGCCTGCTGGTTGAATTGCAGAAACAATTCCATCTGGACTATCGGCTTTTGCTCAATTCCGAACCGCATGCCAAGGAGGAGAACCGGACGGGTATCTTTCACATCGGATCTGCCGGCAAGCTGCTGCCGGTCATCTATGTCCGGGGCAAAAAATCCCACATCGGCCATATCTATGAAGGATTCAATCCGGTGCTGCTGCTGTCTGAAATCGTGCTGGAGACCGAGTTGAACACGGAATTTTGCGACCGCGTGCGCGGTGAAGTCTCGCCGCCGCCTTCCTGGAGTTATATGCGGGACAACAAGGAAGTCTATGATGCCTCCATTCCGGGCTCCGCCGGAGGGTATCTGAGCCTGATATCATTGCAACGGTCTCCCCTGGAAACGATTTCCCATCTCAAGGCCGTTTGCGAACAGGCGGTGCGGCATATCAATCAGAAAATCGGGCTGAGCCATGCCGCTTACGGCCTCAAAGCCGCGCGGCAGGAGGCCCGCCCCGCATGGAATGTCCCCGTGCTGACATTTTCCGAACTTTACCGTCAGGCCCTGGAGGATTCCGGTCCGGCCTTTGTGGAAGCCTACGATCGGGGACTGCGGACGGTTAAATCCGAAATCGGACGGCAGCATCTGAATTCACCGCAGGCCACGTTTAAAATCGTCGAATTGACGCTGAATCATGTCGCGGATCTTTCCCCCCTGGTGGTGATCGCGCTGTCGCCTCCCTACTACCCGCCGATTCACAACGACGAGTTTCAAAGGCTGCCCGCGGCCGTGGCCGAATTGGGCAATGTGCTGATCGAGACCGCCGGGCGGCGGTGGGCGGAAACGTACCGGAAGAAGAATTACATCATGGGGCTGACGGACCTGAGTTATGCGGCCCTGCAAGGCGGTGCGGATATCGTGCCGTTTATCGGATCCAATATGCCGCTGTGGCGGCAGACCTACGATATTCCTTTTGCCGAAATGGAGGCGCTTTCGGTACCGGTGATCAATATCGGGCCCTGGGGCAAGGATCTGCACAAGTTCACCGAAAGGGTGTACAGACCCGATCTGACCGAGCGCACGCCGGTGCTGGTGGAATGTGCCATCGACTATTTGCTGGAGCAAACGCCGGAATGATCTTGAGGTTTCAGGTTTCAGGTGTCAGGTTTCAGGTGTCGGGGCTGGGAAGATCATTTCGATCGATAGCCCTACCGGATCAGGAATCGTACAAATGACACGCCACCCAGTGCCCGTCGCCGATATCTTTCAGTTCAGGCTCTTGCCGGGGACAGATCTCCATACAGCGCGGGCAGCGGGGATGAAACCGGCAGCCGGTCGGGGGGGTGATGGGGCTGGGCACGTCCCCGCCGAGAATGATTCGCTCGGTTTTGACATTCAGATCGGCGACCGGCACGGCCGAAAGTAGCGCCTGGGTGTAGGGATGCCCGGGGGCGGTGTATATGTCCCGGTAGGAGGCCAATTCGACGATTTTGCCCAGATACATGACCGAGATCCGATCGCAGATATATTCCACCACGGCCAGATCGTGTGAAATGATGATGTACGATAGCCGGAATTCATCCTGCAGGTCGATCAGCAGGTTAATGATTTGAGCCTGAATGGACACA
Organism: uncultured delta proteobacterium; assembly: GCA_963774425.1. Taxonomy (GTDB): domain Bacteria; phylum Desulfobacterota; class Desulfobacteria; order Desulfobacterales; family JAFDCJ01; genus JAFDCJ01. Next base: position 91,309 of record CAVZEZ010000025.1, read on the forward strand.
TCGAGGGCCGAGACCGGCTCGTCGCCGATAATGACCCGGGGGTTGAGGGCCAGGGCCCGGGCGACACCGATGCGCTGGCGTTGTCCGCCGCTGAATTCATGGGGATAGCGCCTGCCTTGCTCGGGGGTCAGGCCTACCTTATCCAGCAGATAGGCGACCCGTTGCTTACGTTCGGCGGCATTGTAGATGCCGTGAATTTTCATCGGGTCCGAAAGGGTGCGATTCAGGGTCATCCGCGGATTTAACGAAGAGTAGGGGTCCTGAAAAATAATCTGCATCTCCCGGCGCAAGATTTGCAGTTCCTGTTTGGTCATCCGGGAGAGGTCCTTTCCCCGGAAAAAAACCTGCCCGCCGGTGGGTTTGATCAGTTGCAGAACCGCCAGACCGGTGGTGGTCTTGCCGCAGCCGCTTTCCCCGACGATTCCCAGCGTCTCCCCTTTCTCAAGGGTAAACGAGACGCCATCCACCGCATAGACGTGGCCTTTGGTGCGCGAAAGGAGTCCCCTCGTGATCGGGAAGTGAACTTTTAAATCATTGACGCTGAGCAGTGTGTCCAATCTGTATTCCGTTGTAGATAGCATGTTGGGGGTTGCGAGTTGTAAGTTGTTGGGTGTAAGTTGGTGGTTGTAAGTTGTATGTTGGAATAATGTTTGGATCTTTTCGATGGTCTAGATCGTGACGATCGTTAAAAGAAAAAACAATATAAACGACCCTGAAAACGATCAAACGTAGCAAACGATCTTAACGAACCAAAACCCATACAACACCCAACAAACAACATACAACCCACAATCACAAATAGCACCGCATTTTGTGGATACCGCCCAGGTCGACGACCTCCGGCGGCGTATTCCGGCACACATCCATCACCTGCGGGCAACGCGGGTTGAAATTACAGCCTGGCGGCAGTTCATAAAGGCTGGGGACCGTTCCTGAAATTTCCAGCAGACGGGTGCGGCCGTGCCGGGAGCGTTCTCCCAGCCTGGGAACCGACCGGAGCAGGCCGCGGGTATAGGGATGCCGGGCATCTTCGAAGATATCCCGGGCCGTGCCTTCTTCCACCACCTGGCCGGCATACATGACCACGATTCGTTGCGCGATTTCGGCCACCACCCCCAGATCGTGGGTGATGATGAGCACGGCAGCGCCGAAATCCTTCTTCAGTATCAGCATCAGGTCCAGGATCTGGGCCTGAATGGTGACATCCAGAGCGGTCGTAGGCTCGTCCGCGATCAGAATTTTCGGATTGCAGGCCATGGCCATGGCGATCATGGCTCGTTGCCGCATGCCGCCGGAAAGTTGATAAGGGTATTCATGCGCGCGCTTTCGCGGCGAAGGCATCTGGACCTGCCGGAGGGTTTCAACGGCCCGGTTCCAGCTTTCCCTTTTGCCGGTTTTTTTATGAATCTCGAACATCTCGGCGATCTGGCGTCCGACGGTATATACCGGATTGAGCGATGTCATGGGTTCCTGGAAGATCATGGCGATGCGGGCCCCCCGGACCGCGCGCATCCGGCTTTCAGACAATTTGAGAAGATCCGTGCCCTCGAAAAGAATTTTGCCGGCCATGATTTTCCCGGGAGGATTTTTTATAAGCCGCATGACCGACAGCGCGGTCACGCTTTTGCCGCAGCCGGATTCACCCACCAATCCCAGAGTTTCGCCTTCATCCAGGAAGAATGACACATTTTCCACGGCCCGCGCGACACCTTCGAAGGTGAAAAAATTCGTTTTCAGGCCCCGCACATCGAGAAGATGGTTGCTCATATTCAAAGATAGCACTCCAGATTCACAAGTTTTAAATGTCGAACCGTTTTCGCTCTGAGATGGCAGGAGTTGAAATCCCAAATTCCAAAATCCAAATCACAAATAAGTTCCAATGACCGAAATTCGAAATTCAAAACCTTTTTGGGTCATTGGACATTGGAATTTGAGATTTATTTGGAATTTGGTGTTTGGGATTTGTGGTCTGCCCTTTTTCCTCTGATCAGTTGGAACCATTTTCAGCCCTTGCTAATCTGATTATTACTTCCGGTAGAACCTCCCCGGTTTCGCCCCGGTATGTTCACTCCCGTCGATGACCACCTTTCCGTTGACGATGGTTGCCAGCAGTCCGACCGGGAAACTTCGCGGCTGATCATATGTCGCCGTGTCAGAAAATGTCAAGGGATCGAAAATCACCGCGTCCGCCCGGAAGCCCTTGCACACGCGCCCGATATCGGGAAGGTGGAGCCGGGCGGCGGCCAGTCCGCTCATTTTGTAAACGGCCGTCTCCATGGAAAGTGCGCCCAGCTCCCGCACCAGGCGGCGGATCACCCGGGCGAAGGCGCCATACAGCCGCGGGTGGGGGCGTCCCTGATTGGGAGATCCGTCGGAGCCCACCATGGCAAAGGGCAAGGACAAAAAGCGGACCATATTTTCTTCGGTCATCGATTCGGTGATGATGTTGATCCCCCCTTGCTCGGTTTCCACAAGCGCCAGCAGCATTTCGAGAGGATCACAGCCGGCATCGGCCGCGATGGCGGCAATGCTGCGGCCCACCCATCCCTTGCGCCGGCCGCTTTTGACCGATGACACGACAATTTTGTCCAAACCGCTGTGCTGCACCATATTCTCCCAGCCTTCGATCCCCTGGCAGATGTCGCCGACAATCCGCTCCCGGTGCCGGGGATCCCGCAGCCGCGGCATCAGCGCCGCTATACCGCCCTCGAGCGACCAGGGGGGCAGCAGGGCCAGAATCGTGGTACAGGAGTGAAAATAGGGATACACATCGCAGGTGACGTCGATGCCCGCTGCCCGGGCCGCTTCAAGCTTATCCACCACCATCTCCCATAGCGGCCAGTTTTTGCGGCCGGCTATTTTCAGGTGGGAGACATGCACCGGCGTACGGGCCTCCCGACCGATGCCGATGACTTCTTCCAGCGCCGTTAGGATCCCGTCGGCTTCATTACGCATATGGGATGCGAAATAGCCTCCGCCGGCGGCGGCCACCCGGGCCAGTTCTATCAATTCTTTCGTATCGGCAAAACAGCCCGGTGCATAAATCAGCCCCGTCGACAGGCCGGCGGCTCCCGAAGCCATGGATTGCGACAGCAGCGATTTCATGCACGCCATCTGATCCGGCGTGGGCCGCGCGTCCGAAGGTCCCATGGCCGTCAGCCGCAGGGTGCCGTGACCCACCAGTCCGGCGACATTGATGGCAAGTCCCGCGGCCTGTAAAACACCCACATACTCAGCGTAACTCGACCAGTCCAGGGGATGCACCCAGGAGGTGACATCCGAATCGCTTTCCGCCGGGATCAATGCCCGTGAAATCGACGCAAGGGGGGCCAGGGATGTTCCGCAATTGCCAAGGACTTCCAGGGTGACTCCCTGCTTCAGTTTGAGCTGTGCATCGGGATGATCGAAGAGTGAAAAATCGGAGTGGCAGTGAATGTCGATAAATCCGGGTGCCAGGATGCAACCGCCGGCGGGGATCACGCGGCGGGCATCGCCTTCAATGAGGCGATCCAGGGCAACGAAGCGGCCATTTTCGACAGCCGCGTCACCTACCCAGCCCGGTGCGCCGGTTCCGTCGACGATGGTGGCGCCTTTGATCAGAATGTCGAACATCTGTTAATACCCTCCCTCAATCCCTCCTGCCAGGGGAGGGACGCAATGATGCCGCTCACTGGATGGATAACCGCTTTCCATCATTGCACCATTCCACTATTCCAGTATGCCATTATTCCAATGTTCCTATGTTGTTTCTAATAAGCCGCCGCCGCCGGCTAAAGGGCCGCCAGTCTGATCAAAGATAGAAACATTCAAAAGGGATTGCATCATTTTACCCCCTCCCTCAATCCCTCCCGCCGGGGGAGGGAAGAAATCTCCTCTCCCTTGATGGGAGAGGCCGGGTGAGGGTGAATGAATCGAATATATGCCTTTTCACAAGCGTAGTTTCACATAAGCTGCAGCCGCTGGCGAAAGGGCAGCTCGACTGATCAAAGCAAGAAACTTTACAGTTCTATGATCCAAAAAAAGGAAAATTTGAGGCAAGCTTTGGAAAAGATGCTCATGCATTTTGGTGTTGATTCGCTTCCAAATCGAAATCGGGATCGCTATCGAAATCGATTTCGATCCCGATAGCGATTTCGATTCCAATGAATAACATAATGGTTTCATATCCTTTTTTGGAACGACCTGTTTTCGTTCATAGTTCCGTAAAATTGAAGTTTCATATAAGCCGCGGCCTCGGGCGAAAGGGCAGCCAGTTTGATCAATAAAGAAACTCCGAACAACAAGTAACAAGTAAATAGTGACGAGTGACAAGTGACGAAGGAAGGAATGCGGTCGATTCTTTTTTTAAGGCCAGAGCGCAGCGATTCTACCCTTCGAAATTCATTATTCGTTATTCGATATTCTACGGTTCGCTTTTCCTGGTCACCTGACCCCTGACACCTGACACCTGAAACCTTCAAGGTAGTTTCATATGAGCCGCGGCCGCTGGCTAAAGGGCAGCCAGTTTGATCAATAAAGAAACTTTTTAAAAGGATCGGCTCCATTTACCCCCTCCCTCAGTCCCTCCCGCCAGGGGAGGGAAGCTGTCTCCTCTCCCTTGACGGGAGAGGCCGGGTGAGGTTGATAAAATGGCAAAATGCCTTTTTAACCCAGAACCCAGAACCCAGAACCTTGAACCTGAAATTTGTAGTTTCATATGAGCCGTTCGCCCGTGTAAATGCCCATATCGGTTCTGCAATGTCAAGTGCAAAAATCGGGTGCCCGGGACTGTGTCCGATGCGGGCCGACCCATCCGAATGCCATCAAGCATTTACATATTGACAGGACAAATCGGGTGTGGAATGGTAAGCACGATATTTCTTAGGAGATGCTACCCAAACGGAAAGGAGAAACATTCATGAGAAAAATTTTAATCGTGACCTTGGCAATTTGCATCGGCCTGTCCGCGGCGCCGGCATTCGCCGTTCGCAGCGGCGGCACCCTGAATTTCATGGCTCCTTATGGTGGAGATGTGTACGGCCTGGATCTTCACAAATCCAGCCGCTATCAGGATTGGCTGGTGGGCATGAATATTCATCGCTCCCTGTACAGGTGGGATGCCGAGCAAAACGTGCCGGTGCCGGATCTGGCTGAAAGCGTCAGCGTATCCGATGACGGTCTGGTCTTCACGTATAAACTGCGGCCCAACATCAAGTTTCACAACGGCCGCCAATTGACCGCGGATGATGTCATCTGGTCCTATACCCGCGTCGCCTCCATGAAGCCTGATTCACCGCAATTGCGCTATATCGTATCGATCAATGGCGTGGATGCGGTCAACAAGGGCGAGGCCGAAACCATCTCCGGGATGAAGAAGATAGATGACCTCGCGTTCGAAATTACCCTGCAAGATCCGGTGGATCTCAAATTTTACCTCTGGCTGCCGGGCATGGCGATCGTTCCCAAGGAAGAGGTCGAGCGTCTGGGAGATGCCTTCACCACCCATCCGGTGGGTTGCGGGCCATTCAAATTCGTCAAGTGGGTCAAAGGGTCCGAAGTGGTGCTCGAAAAATTTCCCGAATTTTACCTGGAGGGCCGTCCCTACCTGGACAAGGTCGTTTATAAAATCATGGGCGAAGCGGCTCCCCGCGACCTGGCCTTCAAGGCCAAGGAACTGGATGCCACCATTGTCGGCGCGGTGAATTATCCCGAATACAAGGCCGATCCGGAGATTTCGAAAAACCTGATCGAGGTGGCCGAGATGTTCACGCGTCTAGTGGGCTTCAACCCGGATTTCAAACCGCTCAGCGACAAACGGGTGCGCCAGGCCATCAACTACGCCATTCCGGCCGATCTGATCATTGAGAAAATTCTCAAGGATAAGGCCTTTCCGGCGCGGGGCTATCTGCCGACCACCTCGCCGGCCTTCAACCCCGATATCAAGAAGTATGAGTTCAACACGGCAAAGGCCAAAGCGCTCATGAAGGAAGCCGGTTATGAAGACGGCTTCGTGGTGGAACAGGCGATCGGCACGGCCAACAAATCCTGGGGCACCGGCATTTATGAGGCGGCCTTGCCCTATTTGAAAAAGATCGGTATCGAACTCAAAATTCAGCAGATGGAAGGCGCGGCCATGGCCGAACGGATTCGCAAGATGGATTACCAGATGTTTATCTGGTCCCTGGATTCAGGCCCCGATCCCCTGGAGACGATGAAACGCTGGAAGTCGACAATTTCACCGGAAGCCGGCAACTACGTCAAGTACAACAATGCCGAGTTCGACAAATATATCGACCTGGCGGCAGCTACCCGGGACCCGGAGGAGAGAATCGACAACATCCGCAAGGCCGAAGAGATTTTTGTCGAGGATGCGCCGATGTGGTTTTTCAACTACAACAAGGCGGTTATGGCGCATCATCCCTGGGTGCACGGCCTGGCTGCGGTGGCACCGGAGATGATGTTTCAGGATCTGACCAGTGTCTGGGTGGATGACACCTCACCCCGGGCGAATATGAAATGACGAATACCCCTAAGCGCTTGGGGGGAACGAACAGCCGTCGTTCCCCCATTCTTCAAAAAAAGGAAAACCCATGTTCGCATATGCCGTGCGGCGCATACTGCAATTCATTCCCACCATCCTGGCGGTCACCTTCATCATTTTTCTGCTGCTGAATGTCCTGCCCGGCAACGCCGCCCTGATGGCGGCCGGGGAGCAGGATCACAACATCGACGCCCACTACATCGAACAAATGAAAAAAGACTGGGGACTGGACAAACCGGTCTGGCTGCGGTTCGTGATCTATGTCAGGGATCTGGCCACCGGCGATCTCGGCCTGTCCTTTCTGCGGCGGGAGCCGGTCGGCGGGCTCATTCTGGCCCGGATGTGGCCGACACTGAAGCTGGCGCTGGTCGCCATGGTCATCGCCGTGGCCCTGGGCATTCCGCTGGGATTTTATTCCGCCCTGCGCCAGGGACGATGGCTGGACACCTTCAGCATGATGGGCGCCGTATCCGGGGTGTCGATTCCGCAGTTCTGGTTGGGGCTTCTGCTGATGTATTTCGTCTCCGTCAAATTGCGTCTGCTGCCGCCCCAGGGATACGGCGACGGGTCGCTGAAAAACATCATCATGCCGGGCTTCACCCTGGGGGTCGCCTACATGGCGCTTTTGGCCCGGACCACCCGGGCGGCGGTGGTGGAGATCTTGACCAACGACTATATCCGCACGGCGCGGGCGAAAGGGCTTTCCGAATTAATGGTAAATCGGCGGCATGTCTGGCGCAATGCCCTGATTCTGGTGCTGACCACCGCCGGCATGCAGTTCGGGGCCCTGATGGCGCAGACGGTGATTGTGGAAAAACTTTTCTCCTGGCCGGGTCTGGGATCCCTGGTCGTGGATTCTATTTTTCAGCGGGACATTCCCGTCACCCAGGGATGCATTCTGGCAATCATCACGGTCTTTCTGCTGGTTAATCTCATCGTGGATCTGCTGTATGGGTTTATCGATCCCAGAATACGGGCGTCCTATAAATGAACACGACCGCCAAGAAGCTGTTACGCCAAACCAATCTCATCATGGGCGGGATCATTACCGTGTCCGTGATTTTCGTCGCTGTCTTCGCATCGTTTCTGGCCCCTTACCACCCCGTCGATGATGCCGACCTGATGGTTTCCGACGAGCCGCCCAGTTCAACCTACTGGTTCGGCACGGACAATCAGGGGAGAGATGTGCTTTCGCGCGTTATATATGGCGCCCGCATTTCCCTGTCTGTGGGTTTGATCTGCCAGGCGTTCAACACGATAATCGGGGTGGCGCTGGGCCTGTCCGCCGGCTTTTTCGGCAAGTGGTGGGACGATTTCGTCATGGGGATCACCAACATCATGTTGTCCATCCCGTCTCTGATCTTCGCCCTGGCGGTCATGGCCCTGTTGGGTCCCGGGCTGCTGAATGTTTTCGTGGCCCTGGGATTTACCAATTGGTCCTATACCTGCCGCATCACCCGCTCCCAGGCCTTGTCGGCCCGTACGCTGGACTATGTGAAGGCCGCGCATGCTTTGGGCTACGGCAAAATCCGGATCATGTTCAGCCAGATTTTACCCAACATTATCGGGCCCATTCTGGTCATCGCCACCCTCGGCGTGGCCTGGGCAATCCTGCTGGAAGCCTCACTTTCTTTTCTCGGACTGGGCGTCCAGCCGCCGACTCCATCCTGGGGCGGGATGCTGTCGGCCGCCAGGGAACAGCTTTTCACCGCGCCCTGGATCAGCATTTTCCCCGGACTCGCCATTTTCGTCACCGTCCTGGGACTCAATCTTCTGGGGGACGGATTGCGGGACATACTGGATCCCCATACGACCACTCAGGTGTGATGAAAAGTGATTATTTAAGTGGATGGCCTTGAGACTCGCCGGCCACTATTGCCAAGCCGGCTTGCTCGTATTTTTATACATTTTGACAATCGCAGCCATACCATACCCACATCATTTTTTTGATTGCATTCGCCCTTTGGAAGCATGAGGTCGGGCTGACACCTGAAACCTCATATCGACTTACAACTTAGAATCTTCGTTCACCAGCAGAGCTGGTGGTCTGAGGAAGGCCCCTGGAAGGGACCGAGCTCTGGCGATGGCTGATGTTTTTTTTCCTAATAATTTTGGCGTTTAACGTTGTTGCTGCTCCGATGTTGAACCCTGCCTTTGAATTCCGGAAAGGATAACCCATGGATTTGGCACTTTTCTCGACGCAAATTTTCACCGGAAACCCGGCCCAACCTTGGGCGGAAGCCCTCAAAATAAACGATAACCGGATTACGGCCGTCGGCACCAACGCCGAGGTCAAACAAGCCTGCAGCCGCGATACCCGGATGCTGGATTTGCCCGGAAGGCTGGTCACCCCCGGCCTGACGGATGCCCATTGTCATTTTTTGAGTTTGGGACGTTCGTTTCAAATGGTGGATCTGCGAAATGCCGGCTCGTTGGCTGAAATCCGCGAACGGATTCGCAAGGCGGCGGCAGGCTTCGGACCGTCGGAATGGATCATCGGTCGCGGCTGGAATCACCACCAGTGGCAGGAAAAACGCGAACCCAACCGCAACGATCTGGACGATATCCTTCCCGACACACCGGCAATGATGGTGCGTGCCTGCGGTCATTCAATCTGGGTCAATAGCGCTGCGCTCCGAAAGGTCGGCATCACTGCTCGGACCCCCGACCCCGCGGGGGGCCAAATTGACCGGAATCCCGCCAGCGGCGAGCCCGTCGGTTTGTTGCGCGAGGCCCACGAACTTCTTAAACCGCACATTCCCATTCCGACTCTGGAAGCGCGTAAAGCCATGGTACTTGCCGCTCAGGAACAGGCTTTGCGAAGCGGCATCACCGGCGTGCACACTTGTGAAACCCTCCGGGAATGGGAGGTTTTCGCCGCTTTGGAAGCGGAAGGTAAACTGAAAGTGCGGGTCTACCACCTCCTGCCGCCCGACGATCTGGAGGAAGCCGCCGCCCGGGGAATCACCGCCGGCTCGGGCAGCGAACGATTGTGGTTTCGGCATGTAAAGCTTTTTGCCGATGGCTCCCTGGGGGCTGGTACGGCCCTGATGCACGCACCCTACAGTGACGATCCCACCGATTGCGGCATCGCCTGTCTGGATAAAGACATGCTGCAGGAAAAAATCGAGCTCGCTTATCGTCTCGGCTGCGATGTGGCGATTCATGCCATCGGAGACCTGGCCGTCACCAATGCGCTGGAAAGCATCGCCGCCGCACGCAAACGATCTCCGGGCGAGCACCGGGATCGGCTGGAGCATGTACAGATCCATCGGCCCGAGGATCTCCCGCTTTTTAACGACCTGGGGGTGGTGGCCTCCGTTCAGCCCGTTTTCCTGCCTACCGACTGGTCACCGGCCGACCGGCGCTGGGGCGCGCACCGCTGTCGCCATGCCTACGCCTGGAAATCCCTGCTGGACGCCGGTCTGCGGCTTCAGTTCGGCTCAGATGCGCCGGTGGAAACCATCGACCCCATTTACGGCATCCAGGCCGCCGTTACCCGCCAATCGTCGGAAGGCGAACCGTCGGGCGGATGGTATCCCGAACAGAAACTTTCCCTGGAAGAAACCATCGCCGGCTTTACGGCGACAGCGGCCTGGAGCACCCGACGGGAAAATGAATTGGGCTCCATCGTGACGGATAAATGGGCGGATCTGACCGTTTACAGCCGGGATCTTTTCAGCCTGTCGCCGCAGGAGTGGCCGAATATTCCGGTGGAGATGACGCTGGTGAACGGAGAGGTTGTCTACGAGAAGGGATAGAATGGGGAGCGGAATTCGGAAATCTCGTCTTTGAGGATCAGGGTGACATTCGCTCCCCGGTTGTTCTCACCGGCCTCGTCCATGGCCAGGGTGACGAAGACTCTCTCTCCCTTTTCTCCTCTGAACGTGTAGATATCTCTGTCCGGGAGAAACCTCCTTCGTCGGTCACCGAGGGTCGCGCACCGGCCGGCCCCGGAGAAGACCTCCACCGCCATGGAGGCGGTATTGTTGCCTTTGTTCGGGTCCTCGATCTGTTCGAACAGGCGCGCAAAGATCCGATAGACCCCAGACTCGCGGGGCGTCCAGTCAAGCCAGACTTAAGTGCCGTTTACGTTATCGATGCCCGGTACCACCTTGCCGCCGATGATCCGACCGCCGAATTCCGGATCGCCGTCGTAGATCAACACCTTGTGCTCGCGCAGCGAAAGCCCGTCACCTTCCACCCTGAGCCGGATCGGCAGGGGCTGATGGAGCCGCGCCAGGACACCGGAGGTCTTGATGATGCCGTCTGCACCCTTGGCAGCCAGGGCGCCTTCAGGCAGGCTGACGTCCGGCTCGCTTTTTAAGGTTAACCAATGAAAAACGATTTATCTAAAAAGGGCCGGTTGATCGAGGAACTCCGTTTCCGGAAGGAAATCGTATCCGGCGAACAGCTCAGTGCAATTTTGGGAATTTCCAGGGTAGCCGTATGGAAGCATATCCGGAAATTGCAGGAACTCGGTTATCGCATCTCATCCGCCGCTAACGGATACCGGCTTCTTGACTCCCCGGATATACCCTACCCCTGGGAGTTTGCGGATCGGACCTTCAATATTGTGTATTATCCCGAAGTCGATTCCACCATGGACACCGCCAAAGAACTGGCTCGAAATAACTGTCCGCATTTCACCGTTGTGGTTGCCGGCAGACAGACGAAGGGGCGGGGAAGGCTGAGGCGTCAGTGGCAGTCCGATGATGGCGGGCTTTATTTCACCACGGTGCTGCGGCCCGATATTCCGCTGGCAATGAGCTCTCTCTTGAATTTTTTGGCTTCCCTGACCCTTGCCCGGGTCATGCGTGAGAGGTTTCGTATCGAGGCCGCCGTCAAGTGGCCCAACGATATTTTGGTCCAGGGACTTAAAATTTCGGGGATGCTCTCCGAATTGGAAGCGGAAACGGACCGGGTTGTGTTTATCAACATCGGCATGGGGGTCAATGTCAACAATGACATCCCAGCCGCTGAAACGACGGCAACCTCACTGAAGACCCTCGTCGGCCGTGAAATCTCGAAAAAATCACTGCTGGAAAATTTCTTGGCCGAATTTGAAGGCGGCCTGAAGCGGGCGGATTATGAAAATATCATTGGGGAATGGAAAAAATTTACCGTGACCCTGGGAAAACAAGTAAAAATCGCCACCCACAAGGAGGTTTCCGAGGGGCTGGCGGTCGACGTGGCCCCTGACGGCGCGCTGGTGCTGCAACTGGCCGATGGTACCCGCAAAAATATTGTCTATGGAGATTGCTTTCATCAGGATTAGGTATTTTAGGATTAAGGATTAAGGATTGTAAGGATAAAAAATGAATACTTCCAACCAACTGCGTATGATGGTGTTTGCCTTGATGCTGGCGACATCGAAGCATTGGGCGTCAGGGAGCCCTGCGCGCTCCGCTGGGGGCTGGAGGCCGATTCGCGGCTGCATTGACATTTTTCAGTGGTCCTGCCGGTGACTCCCTGCCGCACCGGTTGGATGTGCGGTTTAAAATTCCTGCTCCGTCGCAATAAGATTCGAGTCAGCCAAAGCGTCGGTAATCGCCTGGTTCGCGTATTCCTGCATCATGGGCCGCAAACGATTTATTTCCGATTGCGGCGGAATTTCTGAATCCCCGGAAAGTGCGAAATTCTTCAGGGGCGACTTTTTGTTATGCGGTTCCCCTGTGCCGAGATACACCAGCGGCCTCGCTTTGAATACGGTAACGGCAATGTTGGCGTAAGCATAGGCCTGACTGGACAACAGAAACGTCTTGGCAAAGATCCCATATCCTTCCAACTCAAAAGAGTGCTTGTCGAGCGTGAATGCGCTGGGGCCTCGAAAGGTTTTCAATATCACGACGACATCCAGCCGGTGCTTTTCGGCCAGTCCTTTGAGAAATGCGGCCGATTCCGGATCGATCCGCTCTGATCCGGATATCCGGTCCTCGCCGACCAAACCATCCGACTTGCCACCCGATGTTTCGGTCGGTTGTAGCGGAACGACTTCATAACGGAGGTCTTCGCGCAATCGGCGGATCAACTCGTTCTCCACATAGGCAGGTATATTCCAGTCGACCTCTAATTTTTTGGAAAAACTGCCGATCCGCAGGGAGCTGAAGTGACGGTAGGTGGCATGCCCCTCCAAATAATTGATCACACCCACACGAGTTCCGGCCGGAAATTGGAATTTCGGCTTTTGCGCGGTGGCACATCCCGAAATCAATCCGGCAATTGTGATAATCAGCCATACGTGTCGCATCATCTGAATCTCCTCCTTAGGCTGAGAGCGGCAGCAGGTCATCCAAAGAATTTTGGTTTATGTATTTATAATATGACATATACGCCGTGGAGCAAGCAGTTGAATCCGGCCAAAGCAATCCCCAAAAATGAATAACAATTCATTTTTTGTATTGGGCCAATATTTATCCTGAAAAAACATGTCATTTATCCCTTCAGACAAAAATATCGCTGAAATAACTTAATATAAATAATTTATTCCGAAATATCAGTCTTCAGCATTTAATTCTTGACACAACGATGCCGACTGGATTATGAATGAATACTCATTCATAATATTGCATTTGGGTAGAAATTAATGAGCAGACAGGAGTTTGAAAATCAAAAATAAAGATAAAAACAACAAATATCATCTTATTCTGGAAGCAGCGGTAAAAGTGTTTGCCAGTCAGGGCTACTACCAGTCCACCATTGCCCAGGTCGCCAAGGAAGCCGGTGTGGCGGACGGGACTATTTATTTGTACTTCAAGAATAAGGAGGACATTCTGGTCAATTTTTTCCAATACAAGACCCGACAGGTTTTCGAACATTTCCGCACGGAGGTCGGCCAGGCGCAGGGCGGGCTGGAAAAACTCCGACGGCTCATCCGAAGGCATCTGGCCGAATTTCAGCAGGACCGGGATATGGCCATTCTCTACCAGGTGGGAACCCATCAAATCGACCGGATAGCCGAATATCAGATTCGGGAAATGTCCAAAATGTATCAGGATCTCGTATCGGAGATCGTTGAAGCGGGCCAACAGGAAGGCACCATTCGCAAAAGCCTTTATGTCGGTCTGGTAAAACGGTTTATCCTCGGCGGCGTGGATGAAGTCATCAATACCTGGCTGCATTCGGAAAGAGACTACGACCTCATCTCCATGGCCGATCCCCTGGTGGAGCTGGTTATAAGGGGCATTGGTACGTCGGATGCCATCCGATGACCCAGGGGATCTGAATCGGCGGTTCGGAAAGCGGAATGGGGGATGGGGTCTGATTGGCCTGCAGCCGTTGGAAATTGGTGACATAACGGTAATAAGCCAATAAAAATGTATATCATGGATTAATTTTTTAGATGCAGGATTAAAAATTAGAAGGTTGAGGACTAAGGATAACCGAGGCACCCGCCAGCAGGCCAACGGGCTAAACGAGACTATAAAGCAAGTTAAAAAAAAACGAGGAGAGATAAAAAATGGCACAACAAATCGCGGATCGAAGGGATGTAGATTTTGTGCTTCACGAACAGCTGGGAGTGGAGCATCTCAGCAAACATGATATTTTTGCTGAATTCACTAAAAAGACCGTGGACCTGATCATCACCGAAGCCCGGAATCTGGCCGTCAAGGAGATTTTGCCCACTCAGATCGACAGCGACCGTGAAGGTGCGCAGTTTAACGACGGCAAGGTCACGGTTCCGGAGTCCTTTCACAGGATATGGCAACTGTTCAAGGAAGGTGAATGGCTGGCCATGACCGAAGACCCGGAATGGGGCGGGCAGGGCATGCCCCGGACCGTCGCGCTGGCTGCCAGCGATTTCATGAACGGAGCCAATTTCGCATTCATGATGTATCCCGGGCTGACCCACGGGGCCGGCAAACTGGTTGAGACATTCGGAACGGAAAAACAAAAAGAGCTGTTTTTAAAGAAAATGTATTCCGGTGAATGGACCGGGACCATGCTGCTCACCGAGCCGGAAGCCGGTTCCGACGTCGGTGCCCTGACGACATCGGCGGTCAAAAACGAAGACGGCACCTATTCGATCACCGGCAACAAAATTTTCATTTCATCCGGAGATCACGATCTGGCCGAAAATATCATTCATCCCGTCCTGGCGCGCATCGAAGGGGCGCCGGAAGGAACCGCCGGCATTTCCCTGTTTCTGGTTCCCAAGATCCGGGTCAACGATGACGGAAGCCTGGGAGAACCCAATGATGTCGTCTGTACGGGGGTTGAAGAGAAAATGGGCATCCATGGAAACGCCACCTGCGCCATGTCGTTGGGCAGCAAGGGCAAATGCCGGGGGACGTTGTTGGGAGAAGAAAACAAAGGGATGCGCAACATGTTTCTGATGATGAACGAAGCGCGGCTGCTGGTCGGCACCCAGGCGTTCGCATGCTCCAGCGCATCCTATATGTATGCCCTCAATTATGCCCGCCAGCGGGTACAGGGAAGACATCTGCTGAACATGATGGACAAAAGCGCGCCCGCGGTGCCGATCATCCAGCATCCCGATGTGCGGCGCATGCTGCTGACCATGAAGGTCTATGTCGAAGGCATGCGCAGCCTCCTGTATTACGTCGGAATATGCAGCGACCGCATGACCGTTTCGCGGAATGAAGAAGAGAAAGCCACCTATCAGGGAATCGTCGATTTGCTGATACCCCTGGCCAAGGGGTATGTCTCCGACCGGGCGTTTGAAGTCTGCAACCTCGGCGTCCAGGTTTACGGAGGGTACGGATATATCAGGGAATATCCCATGGAACAGCTGCTGCGGGACTGCCGGATCACGCCGATTTACGAAGGCACCAACGGCATCCAGGCCATGGACTTGTTGGGAAGAAAGCTGGGCTTGAACAAGGGCAAGCCGATCATGGATCTGATGGGGGAAATTCAGAAAACCATCGCGGCTGCCAAATCCTATGCGAAAACCGAGGAATCGGCCCGCAAGGTGGAAGCCGCCTTAAACAGGCTGGGTGAAGTCGCCCTGCATTTGGGAAAAACGGCCCTGTCCGAGCAGGTTCTGGCGGCTTTTGCCCATGCGTATCCCTTTATGGATGTCTGCGGCGATGTGGTCCTGGCCTGGCTGCTCCTGTGGCGGGCCGCCATTGCCGCCGAAAAACTCGAAAATGGTGCCGCCAGAAAGGATATGGCATTTTACGAGGGCCAACTCAAAAGCGCCGAGTTTTTTGTCCACTGCATGCTGCCGGTAAGCCTCGGCAAAATGAACGCCATCCTGGCCACCAACAGTGCCGCGGTGGATATCACCGAAGATGCCTTCGGGGGTAAATGACGGGGATGCGGAAGTCGGAAGTCGGAATGTGGAATCTTTTCACTTGACCCCTGGAACCCTTGAATGCTTGAACCCAAGCCTTCGGCTTTAGCCGAAGGCAGTTGACTTATTCTCGGCAATTTTTATTACGATCTCAAACCGGTCTTGTCTGGCAGGCACTTTCGTGATATGAAAGCCCCTTGTGCCCGAGCGTGCAGTTTGACGACCGGTTATAAAATCCAAAAAGGAGAGTAATCCCATAGTATGCAACCAGTATTGACACCTCCCGCATCCGATTCATTTCTCGGAATTCCCTTGAATGTGATGTACATCCTGATCCCCTTGATCGGCCTGGCAATTTTTGGCTACATCATCTACAAGCGGTGTGAACCGCTGCTCAAGGCAGCCGCGGACAATCGATTTGACAGAGTTCCGGAAAGAATCCGTTCGGTAATAAAAATCTGGCTGGCCCAGTGGCGCCAGCCCCGCTACCCGCTGGCCGGCGTGGTGCATATGTTTTTGTTTGCCGGCTTTCTGCTCCTGGCCGCACGATCCATTCAATTGATATTTATCGGTTTTGCACCGGATTTCGCGTTGCCGGGGTTCGGCGGCGGATTCGGCGTTTTCTACAACGTAGTGAAAGATTACGCTGCCACGTGGGTTTTCATCGCCGTGGCGGTCGCGGCCGTGCGGCGCGGGATTTTTAAACCGCCCCGCTATGCGGTGCCGGCCCGATACGGGCACGACCATACCTGGGAAGCCTTGTTGGTGTTGGGGCTGATTGCCATCCTGGTCCTCAGCGAGAGCCTTTTCGAAGCCTCCCTGGTGGTGGCCGGCATCCGTCAGGGCCTCCAGCCGGAAATCCTCCCGCCCTTGACCCTGGTGTGGTTTTTCAGACATCTGCTGGTGGACGCCTCCATGGCGACGCTTCAGGGACTGCACTCGCTGACCTATTTCATTCATGAAGTCACCTTTTTCTTTTTTCTTTGTTTTCTGCCGCTGGGAAAACACTTTCATGTCATCACCTCCATTTTCAATGTGTTTTTCATGCGTCTGGATCGCGGCAATGTGAAACCCGTCCGCCACGGTGTGACCGACGAACAGCTGGACGATCTGGAATCCTTCGGCGTGAAGGTGTTTGAGAATTTCACCTGGAAACACATGCTGGATTTCTACACCTGTGCCGACTGCGGCCGCTGTTCCGACCGTTGTCCCGCCAATGCGGTCGGCAGACCGCTTTCTCCGCGTTTTATCTCGATCAAAGGCCGCGATTATGCCTTCGAGCACTATCCCCTGCTCGGCGGCAACGGCCGCGAAGCCAAACCATTGATCGGCGGTATTTACAGCGAAGACGAAATCTGGTCGTGCACGACCTGCGGCGCGTGTGAACAGGAGTGTCCGCTGGGGATCGAGTATATCGATAAAATGGTCGACCTCAGACGCGGCATGGTGGACGACGGGCTGGTTCCGCAGTCCCTTCAAAAGCCCTTGGGATCCTTGGAAAAACGCGGCAACCCCTGGGGGAAAATGGAGCGCAAACGGGCAGACTGGACCAAGGAGATTGCCCCGGAGTGCCCCGTGAAAATCCTTGAAAAAGGTCAAACCGCTGAAACCCTGTATTTCGTGGACAGCATTTCCAGTTTCGATGACCGCATGCAGTCCATTGCCCGCGCCACCGCGAAAATACTGCACGCGGCCGAAGCGGATTTCGGCATACTGGGCAAATCCGAATACGACAGCGGCCACGAGGTTCGGCGATTCGGCGAGGAAATGCTGTTTCAGGATTTAAAAGCGCGCAATACGGAAGCTATCTTGAATTCCGGTGCCAAAAAAATCGTCACCGCCGACCCCCATGCCTACAATGCCCTGAAAAAAGACTATGGCCAGCTTCCGCCCGTGGAGCATATCAGCCAGACGATCCTGAAAGGTGTAAAATCAGGAAAAATTCGCTTGGCGCCACTGGCAGACGCCGGTAAAACCTATGTGTATCACGATCCCTGCTACCTGGGACGCCACAACAGCCTTTATGACGATCCCCGGGAGGCAATCGATGCCATACCGGGGCTGAAGCGGGTTGAAATGGAAGGCAACTGCCGCGACCGATCCTTTTGTTGCGGCGGTGGCGGATTGATGCTGTTTTATGAGCCCGAAGAAGATCAGCGCATGGGCGTGCTTCGGGTGCAGATGGCCAGGGAGACCGGGGCCGATGTCATCGTGACCGCCTGTCCTTTCTGTCTGGTGAACGTCGAAGATGCAATCAAGGTCGCCGGTCTGGAAGGGGAGATGGAGGCTGTCGATCTTAGTGAGCTGATCGAGAAGCAACTGATCACGGACAGCGAAAATTCCAGAACACAAGCACCAAATCCCAAATAAACTCCTTAGTTGTATAAACGATATGGCAAATAATATCTAAATGTTACGTAATTAAACGCACTAAAATGAATTAGGGGGAGAGTTATGGAAATCTTGGTTTGTGTCAAAAGAGTTCCCGACACCGCCGAGAATGAGATCGAAGTCGCCGCCGATGGCAACGACATCGAACGGGACGATCTCGTTTACTCGGTAAACGAATGGGACAACTATGCGGTGGAAGAGGCGATTCAACTCGTCGATAAGGTCGGCGGCTCGGTAACGATTGTTTCCATCGGCGACGAGGAGGCCGAAGAGGTGGTCAGAAGGGAAATGGCCATGGGTGCCAACGACGGCATCCTGCTGTCTGACGATGCATTTGAAGGATCGGACGGCAAGGGCGTTGCAACCCTTCTGAAAGCGGCCGTCGGCAAGGGCAATTATGATCTTGTCCTGACCGGTGCCCAGGCCGACGGCGGTGCCGGCCAGGTCGGCGGCATGCTGGCCGCCATGCTGGATGTTCCCTATGCGTCCATTGTCAACAAAATCGAGGTCATCGATGACAAAAAGTTGAAAGTCGGTCGTGAGATCGAAGGCGGCAATCAGGAAATGAATGAGATCGACCTTCCCTGTGTTTTGTCCATTCAGACGGGCATCAACGAGCCGCGCTACGTCGGCATCCGGGGAATCCGCAAGGTCGCCTCGGTGGAAATCCCTGTGTGGGGAGCTTCCGATCTGGGTATCGATCCGGCGGCGGTCGGTCAGGCCGGCGCCCAGGTGAAGCGGGTGGACTACTTTGTCCCCGAATTCGGTGAGGGTGCCGAAATACTGGAAGGTACCATGGAAGAGATGTCCGAAAAGCTGATCGAACTCTTAAAAGCCAAGGGAGGAATAAAATAATGGCCGGACAGATTTTTGCATACATCATCCACAAGTCAGCCAAGGCCGATGACACCGCACTGGAGCTGGTAACTGCGGCCGGAAAAATTTATCCGGATACTTCGATTACCGCCATTGTCACCGGTTCGGGGAGTGACCTGGAAGTGGTGTGTACTCAGGTGGCCCAATCCTATAAGGAGGTGTGGAAATTCGAGAATGAAGCGCTGGCCTATCCCAATGCCGAGGCCATCCGCAAGCTGCTGGCGAGTGTGCTGCCCGACGATGCCATCTTGCTGGTGCCCCATGACACTTTCGGCATGGACCTGGGTCCGGGGCTTTCAATCAAGATGGATTCCGTGTTCGCGGCCGATATCGTCGGTTTCGAAGGGCTGGAAGGAAATACCCTCAAGGCCGTGCGGCAGGAATACAGCGGACAGGTCAGCACCCATGTGAGTCTCGATATTTCAGCCGGAGCCGTCATAAACGTTCGTCCGGGTGCCTTTCAGCCGGATGAATCCCGGAGTGCCGGTGGGCAGGTGGTGGACAAGTCTACCGAAATCCCGGACCTCGGCTGCGGTCGGCGGTTTCTTGAAGTAGTCGCGGCGGAAGTCGGAGATGTGGATATCACCAAGGAGGATGTGCTCGTTTCGGTGGGTCGCGGCATCGAAGATCAGGACAACATCGAAATCGCCGAGGAACTAGCGGAGGCCATGGGTGCAGTCGTTTCCTGCTCACGGCCCATCGTGGACGCCAAATGGCTGGAGAAGTCGCGTCAGGTGGGGACTTCCGGTCAGACGGTCAAACCCAAAGTCTATCTGGCGCTGGGCATCAGCGGGTCTTTTCAGCACCTGGGTGGACTCAAAGGCAATCCATACATCGTGGCCGTCAATAAAAATCCAAAAGCACCGATTTTTCAGGTAGCCGATGTGGGCATCGTGGAGGACCTGCTGGATTTCGTCCCGGTGTTGACCGAGAAAATCAGGGAAAGCAAATGATCCTGTAGCCACGCGCTGCAGATATGGATAGCCGTCTGTTCCCGGTATGAGCAGGCGGCTGTTTTTTTTATGGCTTGCAAAGTACTGCAGTTAATATGATAATTGTTTAAACTGATTGCGGAATCATAGGCTTCAGGCTTCAGGTGTCAGGTGTCAGGTGTCAGGTAATTAGCACGTTTGATATCTGGTAGCTCACATGGATCTGCCTAGTCGGAGCCTTTATTTGATCAGAATGACTGCTTAGGTGCCAACGGTAACGCTGACACCTGACGCCTCAGTCCATTGAGGGTACTAAGACAATTTCTTGTCGATGTCGCTCGGTTAAGCTCCAGAGGTGTTATCCAGGGAAAATAGGTATGAAAAAGGGTGCCGTATATAAAACTATCCGGATTTTCGCCGTTTTATCGATGGCCATTGTCCTTGCGATTACCCTGGTCGTTCTGCGGCCGAAGGCCAAACGGCAGGAGCCCGTCGAAAAAGGGCGTCTGGTTGAGGTGTTCCCGGCAAAGGCTGAAAATGTTCAGATGGTTGTGGAATCCTATGGCACGGTAGAACCCCGAGAAACCCTCAAACTGGTGGCCCAGGTGCACGGACCGGTGATCGAATTGTCACCGGCCTTCAAGGAAGGTAATCATATTGAAAAAGGCACGCCGTTGATTCAAATCGATCCGCGATCCTATCGACTCGAAGTAGAGCGTCGCCGGGTTCAGATCAAACAGTCGGAAGCGGAGTTGAAACATTTGGACCAGGAAGTGGTCAATCTCGCTTCGCGGATTAAAATAGCTAAAAACGATGTGACGTTGGCTGGAAATGAGCATGCACGCCTGAAAAAACTGATCCAGCGGGAAGTAATCTCACAATCCCAGCTCGATAAAGCCGACCAGGCATATTTGGCCAGTCTCGAACGTCTCCAGACACTGGAAAACCAGATGGCCCTCATCGGTCCCCAAAAAGAGCAGCTGGTTGCCGCGCGGGAGATGGCCGAAGTGACTCTCAAACAGGCGCAACTGGATTTGGAGAGATCCGGTCTCGTGGCCCCCTTCGATGGCTGGGTTATGGAAAAAACCGTCGAGGTCGGACAGCATGTCACTATCGGCCAGCAGCTGGGCAGTATTTACAGATCCGGTGCGCTGGATATCGAGGTTCGGATCCCGACCAAGGATTTTCAGTGGTTGCCGGCCGGGCTGGGACGGAGTACCGCTGTCGCCGCCGATATCCTGTTCGAGAATGCCGGTGTGCCGCACACCTGGCGGGGGCGCGTCACGCGGGTCAAGGCCGCAATGGATGAGAAAACCCGGACCTTGCCGATGATCATCGAGGTGGACGATCCGCAACCCGTAAGTCGAAAAGAAGGTTACCTCCGTCTGAGGCCGGGCATGTTCGTGACCATCCGCATCGAAGGCAAACAGATTGAGCAAGCTTTCGTGCTGCCGCGACATGTGGTTTATCCGGGAGATATCGTTTACACCGTCAATGATCAGCATCTGGAGGTCAAAGAGGTCAATATCCTGCGGGGCTACAAGGAATCGGTCATAATTGATGCCGGCCTGTCGGATGGAGAGCTTATCGTGAAAACCCCCTTGTCTTCGGCTAAGGAGGGCATGAGCGTCCGGGTGAAAAGGGAAGAAGGAATGGGGGATGCGGAAGGGGGAAGTGGGGATGCAGAAGGGGGAAAATAAGCAAGAGGGAGCTCAAAGCAATAAGGCTCAAAGCTGAAAGCGGTTGACCGGCGGCCGTTGGAGGTTTGAGGTTGGAGTGAAAAGAAAATAATATGCAAAAAACTGATGGATTAAGGAGTAAGGGCTAAGGATTAAGATTAAGAAATTCGGCTGATGGTATGAGGGATTTCGGATAACCGGCGTAAGATGGACGACCGCTGCGCTTGATGACGAAAGGATTAAGGGGTAACGGCTAAGGGGCCGGGTGCAAGGGGTAGCCCAAATACACAAAAAATTCCATAAATTTGGAGGCTTAATTCATTAGCCGGTATCCGTAATCCTGGAGCGCCTTCAGCCTCTAACTTTCAATGAACTAAACGATCTCAACCAACGCCTAAACGACCTAAACGACCTCAACGATCGAAACCATCGAAACCATCTAAGCGATCCTAACGAATACCGAGAAAAAAAATGCACGCCCTTGGAAAATGGTCCATTAAAAACCACGTCTGCGTCAATCTTGTCATGATATTCATCATCGTGGCCGGTTTGTTCACGCTAATAAAGATGCGGCGAGAAATGTTTCCCCAGTTTTCGCTGGATATGATCGCTGTTTCGGTTGCTTATCCGGGTTCGAGTCCGGAGGAGGTGGAAGAGGGAATTTGCATCAAGATAGAAGAGCAGATTCAGGCCATTGAGGGCATAGATCGTCTCATATCCACCGCGCGGGAAGGAAGCGGAGAAGTCATTGCAGAACTCGAAACCGGTGCGGATGTGCAGAAAATTCTAGATGACATCAAGGCGGAAATCGATCGTATCGACACGTTTCCCGATGAGGCCGAGAAGCCGACGGTTCAGGAAGTTATCAACCAGGACCCGACCATATCGATAGCGGTGTACGGGGATGTCCCTGAAAAGCGGATGCGTCAGATCGCCGAAGGAATCCGGGATGATCTGTTCGATGCCGGAATGGATCAGCAACAGAATTCCGGCGGATGGCAGGACTTAATTGCCGCCCTCCTCAAACGCTTCAGATTCAAACAACCGGAATCCATTACCCAGATCGATCTTGTCGGGGTGCGCGACTATGAAATATCCGTGGAAGTGTCCGAAGAGGATTTGCGTCGTTACGGCCTTTCATTCGATCAGGTCGTCAGCGCGGTGAGAGCCGGCAGCATCGATCTTCCAGGCGGCAGAATCAAAACGGACCAGGGGGAGACCCTGATCCGGGCCAAAGGTCAGCTCTATCACGGCCGGGAGTTTGAAAGGATTCCGCTGATCACTTTAAACGACGGCACCGTCGTGAGACTCGGGCAGGTTGCGAAGGTCATTGATGGATTCGAGGACCTGGATATCAAGACACGGTTTAACGGCAAGCCGGCCGCCATCGTGCAGGTAAGCCGGACCAGCGACCAGGATATCGTGGAACTCGCCCAAATTGCCCGCAGTTATGTGACAAAATTGAAACGCAGCCAGCCGCAAGACGTTGAATTCGCCATTTGGGGCGATATCTCCACAATGGTTGAGAGCCGCATCGATCTAATGCTGCGAAACGGTGTGCAGGGAATTATGCTGGTTTTTATTTCACTGGCTCTTTTCCTTAACCTGCGGTTGGCATTCTGGGTGGCTTTCGGGATACCGGTTGCTTTTATGGGTGCTTTCGTGGTTTTGAGCGGGTTGGATCAAACCATTAATATGATTTCGCTTTTTGCGTTTATTATGACCCTCGGCATTCTGGTGGACGATGCCATCGTTGTCGGGGAAAATGTATATTCCCACTACCGCCGGGGTAAATCCCCCAAGGAGGCGGTTGTCGACGGGTTGCAGGAAGTCGGTGGGCCGGTGGTTATGTCGGTCGGCACAACGTTGGTCGCTTTTGCCCCCTTGTTGTTCATTTCAGGCATCATGGGTAAGTTTATCGCGGTAATGCCTCTGGCCGTTATCATCATTCTGATCGTGTCTCTGGGTGAGGCGTTGGTCATCCTGCCTTCTCATTTGCACCATGCCTTGACGCAATCAGAGAGAAAGGACCTCAAGTTTACGTCCTGGCACGAGCGGCTGCGGCGGGGATTGGAGCAGAGGATGCAATCAGCGATCGATCGGTTCTATTCACCAGCCATCGAATATGTGGTCAAAAACCGATATTTTGCTTTCTCCATTGGCATCGGGATATTGATCATCAGCCTGGGAATCGTCGCCGGCGGGTATGTTCCTTTTGTTTTTTTTCAAAAGGGAGAAAGCGACTGGATCGTGGCGGAAGTCAGTTACCCTCTGGGGACACCCTACAAAATAACCGAAGAAACCATCGCTTGGCTGGAAAACGAGTCATTTGAACTTAACCGGGTATTTCCTGAATTTACTAATAATAACGGTAAGTTGGTTAAAAATGCATTTTCCATTGTCGGGGCGATTCCCCGGCGCGATTGGAAGGCGCCGGAATACGGCGGCCACGTCGGACAGGTTTGGCTTGAGCTGGCTTCTTCCGAAAAACGGGAAAATATCTCGACGCACACCATTCTTGGCAAATGGCGAGATCTGATCGGAGAGGTCCCCGGAGCTGAAAGGATTACCTTTGCCACTCTGGAGGGCGGACCTGGAGGAAATCCGATCGAAATCCAGCTTAGCGGCCGGGATTTTGACCAGCTCAAACAGGCTGCTGCCGAGCTGGAGGCTGAAATTGCGACTTTTCCCGGTACCTTTGACATTTCCAACAACTTTAAACCCGGCAAACAGGAGAAGAAAATCCGGATAAAAGAGGGCTCCCGATCCATCGGCGTGACCATGCGTGATCTTGCCCGGCAAATCCGTCAGGCATTCTATGGCGAAGAGGCACTGCGCATTCAGCGGGGCCGGGACGATGTCAAGGTTATGGTTCGATATGCGGACAAAGAACGGCAGAGTCTGGCGGGAATTGAAGAAATGCGCATACGCACTCCTGAAGGCCGGGAAATCCCCATTGAAGAAGTGGCCGATATAACGCCCGGCAGAGCTTATTCCGTTATCAACAGGGTGAATCGCAAACGAACCATCACGGTCATTTCCGATATCGATGAAACCATCGCCAATGCGAGTGTCATCACCGGGGAGTTGAAGGCCAATTTTCTGCCGACCCTCGCTGAGCGCTATCCCGGGATAGCTTATGATTTTGAGGGCCAGGCGAAAAGAACCAGTGAATCGCTTGACAGCATTAAAAGCGGATACCTGTTGGCCATGATGGGGATCTTTCTTTTGCTGGCCAGCCAATTCCGTTCCTATATCCAGCCGGTGATCATTATGATGGCCATCCCCTTCGGCCTGATCGGTGCTATTCTAGGCCATCTCATTATGGGCATGGAATTTACGATTGTCAGCATTTTCGGAATTGTGGCGTTGTCCGGAATCGTGGTCAATGATTCCCTGATCCTGATAGATTTTATCAACCGGGCGTTGCGCGACGGCAGTGATGTCGACCAGGCCGTGATCGAATCCGGCAAGGCAAGATTCAGGCCGGTTTTTCTGACATCACTCACCACGATCGCCGGACTTTTTCCGCTGCTGCTGGAACGAAGTTTCCAGGCCCAGTTTCTGATTCCCATGGCGGTGAGCATTTGTTTCGGTTTGCTGGCCGCAACCGTATTGACCCTGTTGTATGTTCCGGCACTCTATATGATCGTGACGGATGTTCAAAATAAATTTTCCGGCAGCAAACGGAGATTGATGGCGGAAGGCGGAAGGCGGAAGGCGGAAGATAATCTCGAGGCGCGAACATAGACAATAGACAGCGAGGGGAGGCTCAAGGCAGTGAAGCTCAAAGCTCAAGGCTCAAAGCAAGTGCTCTGGGGGGGTGGAGGCGTGAGCATTGGAGCCGGCAGCTGAGCCGGACTCAAAAAGGAAGGATTGATCACGAAAGTACGAAAGCATGAAAAAAGTAGAACAAAATTTCGTGTTTTCTAAACTTTGTGGTTTCGTGTTGCCAATACTTCACACTCAATCCCTGACCTCTGAACCCTTCAATCCCTCAATTCCTAAATTATCCAACGACCCCAAATCGCTCGCTTTCAACTTTCAACTTTCAACTTTCAGCTTTGAGCTTTCATCGAAATATTGGACCACGGTGATGACGTTTCTGTCGATGCGGCGCCGATAAGAAACCTTATCCATCATTTTGCGCACCAGGTGAATTCCGAGACCGCCGATCTTGCGTTCTTCGAGGGGAAGCGCCATATCCGGTTCCTCGACACCCAGCGGATTGAAGGGAATGCCGTCATCCACCATCGATACCTTCAAACGATCCGGAGATAATTCGACCTTGATGCCGATGGCGTGCTCTTTGTCATCTCTGTACGCGTACGAAATGATGTTGGTCAGCAGTTCGTCGAACACGATACACATTTTTTTGCGCACGTGCTCCGGGATGTCATAGTGCTCGCAGAACGTGTCAAAGTGCTTTTTAACGCCCGCGTTCTCCGTGACAGAGTTGGATATGGTGAGTTCCATCTTCGGACCGGCTGATTCTTCG
Source organism: uncultured delta proteobacterium (assembly GCA_963774425.1). Taxonomy (GTDB): domain Bacteria; phylum Desulfobacterota; class Desulfobacteria; order Desulfobacterales; family JAFDCJ01; genus JAFDCJ01. Next base: position 117,464 of record CAVZEZ010000025.1, read on the forward strand.
GGGGTCCTGAGAAGCTGGGCCGCCAGCACGGTCACATCATCGACCCGATCCGCATCTTTTCCGGGCGGGTTTGCCTGGGAGATCGCTGTCCGCACAAGGTCTTCCATGGATCCGTATTCGCCGGAAGACAAAAGCGCCTTCAGCCGTTTTTCCGAGAACCCGCCGTCGCCGCCACCGGCGGTCGTGGTCAAGCCGTCGCTGCAGGCGAACACCATATCATTTTTCGAGAGCTGAATTTGATTTTCCTTGTAGACCAATCCCCGGGCCGTGCCGAGCACCGGACCGTGAAGGCGGTTCAGCCGTTTGACGGAACCCTTTCCCGGTCTGAAATACGGCGGCTTGTGGCCGGCATTGCTGTACACGAGCACACCGGCTTTAACCTGAAGAATCCCGAGAAAAAGCGTCGCTGAAGTGCCGGCCTTGATAAATGCACCGAGTTCCTCATTGACGTGGGTGAGGATACTTGCCGTCGAAAAGTCATCGCCCGCCCTGGACCTTATGATACTTTTAGTGACCACCATTAACGAAGCGGCCGGAACGCATTTCCCCGAAAATTCTCCGATAAAAAAGCACAGGCGGTCTTCACCGATGAGAAAGAAATCGTAAAAATCTCCGCCGAATGCACGGCCCGGCTGCAAGAGGGCAAAGACGCCGAATTCATCCATTTCCGCAAATGGCTGAAGCTCGGACGGCAGTAAACTCAGCTGGATTTTCCGGCAGACCTCCAATTCGCTTTTCATTTTCTTTTTTCCACTCCGCAGATGACCGATACCTCCACCAGTGCCCTCTTGGGAAGTCCCGCCACTTCAATGGTTTCCCTTGCCGGCAGGCTGTCTGCGAAGTAATGGTTGTACACGGAATTGAATTTTGCAAAATCATCCATGTCCGTGAGAAAACAAGAGCATTTCAATACATTTTGCAGCGTCATACCGCAGTGTTCGATGATGGCCTTCAGGTTTTGCAGCACCTGACGGGTTTGGGCTTCAATGCCACCCTGAACAAATTCTCCGCTGGCGGGGTCCAGCGCAATCTGGCCGGAAACAAAAAGCAGGTCTCCGTAGTGGACAGCCTGGGAATAGGGTCCGATGGCGGCCGGAGCGCTGTCGGTGGATATCAGTTTTTTCATGCGGTGTATCTCCTTATAAGTTGGTTGAGATCGTTTAGTCCGTTGGGATCGTTATGGGCCTGCGGCCGTTGGAGGTTTGGGCAAAACCGGATTAAGGATTAAAGGGGAAAGGATTATAGACTATGCGTTGAGCCGTAAAAGCAGACGTCCGGCTATTAGGCATAATCGACACCCCATAATCCTTATCGCTCTATCCTTACGTTCCAATCCTCTATCCTTCTGATCTTCTTATCTTCTATTTTCTCGTTTTCCGGCTTCTGTCACCGGTTTCCTGTCTTCCGTCGTCCGAGCGCAGCGGTCGTCCAACTTCCCTCGGTCGTTTTCCGTCCTCCTGCATCTGACTTCTGACTTCTGTCCTCCGTCCTCCGCTTTCAGGATCACCCGTGCATCGACGATGCTCAGGCCGCTTTCGTGCACGATCACCGGATTGAGATCCATCTCTTCGATATCGGGATAGGCTTCGGCAATTTCCGAAACCAGCAGCAGCAGTTTCCGGATGGATTTTTGATCCAGGGGAGGTTTGCCGCGGGTCCCTTTAAGGATTGGATAGGATTTTGTTTCCGTGATCATCTTTCTGGCATCCGTTGATGTGACCGGCAGGACGCGAAATGAAACATCTTTTAAAATCTCCACCATGATCCCGCCCAGGCCGTACATGATTACCGGACCGAACTGGTCATCGCATTTTGTGCCGATAATGATCTCAACGCCATCTTCCGCCATGGGGGATACCAGAACTCCTCTGATATCGGCCCGGGGGTCGAAATTACGGGCATTGGCCGTTATCTCCTCAAATGCCCGCTGAATTTCATCTTCCATGCGAAGTGCGATTTGAACTCCGCCGGCGTCGCTTTTGTGCAAGATATCGGGCGATACGATTTTCAGAACGACATCGCTGCCGATTTTTTGTGCCATTTCGACCGCCTCCGCTGCTGTCCGGGCTACAAATTCCTCCGGGACCGGCGCACCGTGGAGAGCAAAAAGCCGCTTGGCCTCGTGTTCCAGCAACGCCCGTCGCCCGTCTCTGCGTACGGCCTGAATAATTTTTTTCCCTTCGGGTTTGGCTTTGGCTTCCCAATTTAGAAAAAATTTCTCTTTGACGTGATAGCTGTTGAGATAGTTGCCATATTCCGCCAGGACGGAGATGCATTTAACGGCGACGTCCAGGGAGTCGTAAACCGGAATGTTATAATATCTCAAAAGCGCCAGCGCATGCGGCTTCTCGGAATTATAAAGACTGTGCAGGACAATAGGTTTGTTTAGTTTTTTCAGCATCTTGCCCATCTGGTGAGCTGCATCCTCTTCCATCAGCGCCAGGCTTTCAGCGAACCGGATACCGTATCCGCCGAACAATCCGACTATCAAGAGTCCGCCGACATTGGGATCTTTCAGAATGATCTCGGCGCAGTCGGCAAATATCGACGGGTCGGCATCCGTACCGCCGGCCACATCCACCGGATTCGGAACGGACGCCGCCTGCGGCAGAATACGGCGCAGTTTTTTCTGGGTTTTCTCGTTCAGTTCGGGTATTTCGACGCCCAAATCGGTTAAAAGGTCGGAGGCAATCGTGGCATGTCCGCCGCCGTCCGCCAGGATGGCGATCTTGTTGTTTTTTATCGGCGGCAGGCTGGCGAGACTTTCGGCGGCGGGGAAAAGCTGGTCCGACTTTTCAATGACGACAATCCCGGCGCGTCGGAAGGCCGAATTGGCTACTTCGGACATTCCGGCCAAAGAACCGGTATGCGACCCGGCCGATTTTTTGCCGATGGACGAACGGCCGCTTTTGAGCAACACAATCGGTTTTTCCAGGGTTGTTTTCTGGGCCTGCTGTAAGAATTCGCGGCCGTTATGCATCCCTTCCACATACACCAATATGGCTCTGGTGTGGGGGTCCTGGCGGAAGAATTCGAGGTATTCGTGAAACTTGATATCGGCTTCGTTGCCCACGCCGACGTAATAAGAAAATCCCTTGCGGCTTTTGATTTTCGCCTCCGTAATCAATGTCAGGGCCATATTGCCGCTTTGGGTGAGAAGCGCGATGTCCCCCTTAGGTGTATCCTTCAATCCCACCAGATTCAGGTTTTTGTGCAAATTGAGCATGCCGGAGGTGTTGGGACCGATCAAACGGATATTGTGTTTTTGGGCCACAGCCACCATCTCGCTTTCCAGTTGCCGACCGTCCCGGCCCATTTCCCCGAAACCGCCGGCCAGTACCACCGCTCCTTTGACGCCGATCTTGCCGCAGTCTTCCAGCACCGCGGGCAGCGTCGCGGCCGGCGTGGCCACCAGAGCCACATCGACGGGCTCCTCGATGTCCGCGACATTTTTGTAGCACTTGAACCCCAGAATACTCTTTTCCTTGGGATTTACCGGATAAATCCTGCCCTCGTATTTCTCCTCTACAAGGGTGCGGATTGTCTGATAACCGCGTTTGGTTTCATTGTTTGATGCACCGATGATGGCTACCGATTCAGCATTTAAAATCATTTCCAACGACATAAACACTCCCTAAGCCCAGTCGACTCAAATAGTTGTGGGTTCAAAATGGTTTGATTCAATCGCTTTCATTTGGCCGGCCGCGCCCGATACATCTGCCGCGCTTTTGGCCTCCTTGATGGTGAATTGCAGGTGAAACTGCGTGCCGGGGCCGGCCTCGACGGTACCTCCCAGTTGCCCGCTGAGCATCCGTACCAGGCGCAGGCCAAGAGACCGGGCCTGCTTCCAGTCCGAGCCCGTCGGAAGTCCCGAACCGTTGTCACGCACGCCCAGACGCACCCGGCCGTGGGAATCGGCGCGCAGCGATACAGCCACTTCCCCACCGTTGCGGCCGCCAAAAGCGTGCTTCAAGGCGTTGCAGGCCAGCTCGTTCAGGATCAGTCCGCACGGCACGGCCGCGTTCACAGGAAACGACACCGACTCCAGATCCAGTATCTTCCTTCTCGCCGAGAGAGGCCTTCAGACGTTCCTGGTTTTCACGCAAGGCCTCCCCGACCGTCGCACGCTGCACGGCCAGGCCGATATTCTGTGCCAGGGTTTCATAAAAGGCGATCAACTCAGGGGTGAAACAGGGCCCGCTTCATTGTCGCTTTCCTCCAAAAATGATAACCGCGTCCGTATTAGGCACTATTTGCGTCGATTGCCACCGCCCTCAGCGGGATAATGTCAATTGCCTTCGGTTTCAACGCCTCGAGAGCGTCTGTGCGGATGTATTCGAGAAAATCGGGGACATTCCTTTTTAATAAAACAACGGGGTATCGCTCATTTTCGACGACCGATAATCGATATCGTTGGGTTAAGCACCGATGCGGACTTATACGCCGTATTGGCCGCCGATTGATGCGGTTTTGGGAGCGTCAAACACCGGATGTTTTATATGGATTGACCCACAAAAATTACAGAATATCATTTTTGCCGGAAAATGCCAAAAATAATTTCTGGCCTGGTTCAGCGTTTATCCTCGTCAGGTCTCCTTTTTCCGCTCCTCGAACGCGGCTAAAGATGCCTGCCTTTCCCGGGTGGATACGCAGGCCAGACAGGCCTCGATTTCATAGTCCATCAGGGCTTCGAGACTGACTTCCCCACGGGCCATCAGAAGTCCCTTCTTAATCAGTTTCAGGGAGATGGAAGAACAGGCGGCGATTTTGTCGGCCATTTGGCGGACTTCCAGATCGAGCGTCTCCAGCGGAACCGCCTTGTTGACCAGACCGATGCGTGCGGCTTCCCGGCCGTCGATATAGTCACCGGTGAAAAGAAGCTCCTTGGCCTTGCCGGGTCCGATTAGGTCCTGCACCAGTCTGAAGGCTCCGCCGGTCACCGACGAGGTCACCTTGGCTTCCGGGGAGCCGATCATGGCCTCTTCGGCCGCAATGCGGATATCACACGCCAGCGCCAGTTCATATCCCGAACCGATCGCATAGCCATTGATGGCCGCGATGGTCGGCTTTTCAAAGCGAATGATTTTGCGGGAAGCTTCCTGGAGTTCCTCCAGATAATCGCGATAGGCTTCAATACTTCTGGTCTTGGACTCCTTTAAGTCAGCCCCGGTAGAAAAAGCCCGGCCTTCACCGGTGACCACCAGCACTTTAATTTCGGAATCCTTGCCGGCATCTTCCAGCGCCGCCTGGAGGTCGAGCCACAGCTGTTTGTTCATGGCGTTCAGGACCTTGATGCGGTTAAGTCTGACAGTGGCGATTCCCTGGTCTTTTTCATAGATAATGCACTCGAATTTCATTGCCCATCTCCCGATTCCTTACTATAACTGATTTTCCTGACTCCTGACTTCCGACTCCTGAAACCTGAATCCTCATACCATCTGACAATCTATCGACAGTTTGTTGCCGATGTCGTTTGGTTCAGCACCTACCCAATTTTGGGCATCAGGGTCCAGACAATAATCCATGACCTCCTGTCCGGATCCTTTCTCAGACAGACAATGCCGCTGTTTTGAAATTTAAAAATCGGCTTTTCCGTGGATCCGGTCACCAGATAGGAGGTCATTCGTTGCATAAACGGCAGGTGTCCGACCAGCATATCGCTGCCATTGGGGTCGATGGAGGATGCAAACGCACCGACATCGTCCAACGGCTTCAATCCTTCGACTTCCGCCATCCCGCGCCCGGGGTTCAAGGCGGCCGCGAAAATTTCGGCCGTTTGGCGGGCTCTCGTCTTGACGCTGTATTCAATGCGCGAAACGGTCACCCCGTAATGCGCGGCAACTTCGGCGATCCGTTTGGTTTCGGCAATGCCTTCATCGGAAAGACCCTGTGCGGGGTCGACATCCTTCGGCAGGCTTCTACCGTGTTGAGCCAGGTACAAAGCCATGATGCGAATCCTCCTTGAAATTTAGAATGAATGATACTATAAGATTTTAAATTTATTCCAGTTTGAGTTAGTTTGAGTGGAAGAATGGCCCCTTAGGGGCAGCAAAGGCATGACGAAATTTCAAAAGGTTTCAGGTGTCAGGTGTCAGAATTTGGCACCATCCATGTCTGATACCTCGGATGAATCTCTGTTGGCAGGAGTCCTTTTTTTCGATTAAAGACACCGCTCCGGCGGTTTGCCGCGGCGCCGACACCTGAAACCCGACACCTGAAACCTCAAGGCGATCAAGGTCCTTGGTTAACCGCCTGAGCCAGTAGATATGCCAATGGTTTCGAAACATCAACAGATTTTTAAATTTTTCTGCCGTATTGCGACAGACCGGAGGAATATATGCGGATTGTAACCAGACCCGATTTTGACGGGGTCGTTTGCGCCGTCTTGCTTAAGAGGGCCCTCGACATTCGAGAGCCGGTTAAATGGGTCGAGCCCAGCGCTCTGCAGCGGGGGCAGGTGGATATCCGGCAGGGAGACATCATCGCCAACCTCCCATACAGCCCTGCCGGTTCTCTCTGGTTCGATCATCACTATACCAATCGGATCGATCAAGCCTTCCAGGGGGTATTCAGGATCGCCCCTTCGGCGGCGGGCATTATCTTCGAACATTTCAAGGATCGTTTCGTGCGCGATTACGGCGAGCTGGTCGCGGCCGCGGATAAAATCGATTCAGCCGATCTTACCCTGGATGAAGTCTGCCACCCCGAGAATTACGATTATGTACTGCTGTCCATGACCGTGTCCATCGGGGACCGCAACGACGAGCCCTACTGGAATAAATTGGTGACACTCCTCACCGACTGCGATGTCAAGAAAACCATGGCGGATCCGGTGGTAAAACAGCGCAGTGAGGAGGTCGTCAGACAAAATAAAGATTATGCGCGTCACCTGAAAAAGAATACCCATCTCGAAAGGAAGGTATCCATAACCGATTTTCGTCACCTTCAAAAAGCGCCGGCCGGCAATCGCTTTCTGGTCTACGCCCTTTTCCCGGAGTCTTTCGTCCAACTGAAAATTCGATACGAGGATGGCAATCCCCAGCGAATCGTCGTCAATGTCGGACACAGCATTTTCAACCGGGACTGCCGGGTAAACGCAGGGATGCTGCTTTCCCGGTTTGGAGGGGGAGGGCATTACGGGGCGGCGTCCGCCCGATTTGATGCCTGTCACGCGGATGAATACATTCCACAGATCATCGATGCCCTGGTGAGAAACGAAGAGATTGAAACGGCTTGAGATGTCAGGTGTCAGGATTAAGTATCCTAGATACTGAATCGAATCAACGAATCCTGGTAGGAAAGCGAGTTTTCGATCAAGAAAGCCGCCGCAGTATCATGCGGCAACGCTGACACCTGACACCTGAAACCTTAGGTCGAATTTAACCGCATCGTCCCGGAAGGAAAAATTTTCAAGCCTGTCCGGCATCTCTCACTCAGTTCATCTTCGGTTCCGGCAGCTTGATTTCGGTGAGCAGCAGTCCGATCACCGACAGAACCGTAAAAACGAATATGCGCCACAGGCAGATGACCGCGATATCAGAAAATCCATCCTGAACATTGAATCCCAGGAATCCGGATAGGGTCGTGCTGAAAATACCGACGGCCGCTCCGCACATGACGGCACCGATCACCCGGTTCCAGATATCAGCCCCTCCGGCCCCCAGGGTGACCGCCGATCCGCTCAGCAGAGGAACGATCAATGCCAGAAACCAGATCTGCCTCAAATCAGGCAACTCACCAAACCGGCTGATATGGAAGAGGTCGGCGGTCACAAATATCGCCACACCGGCGGCCATGCACAGGCCGATATGCCAGTAGCGTGGCGGCAGGGCGTCTCTCAGCCGCCAGCGTTTTTTTATCCGATTGCGGATGGTCAGGGGCCAGTTGTAAAACAGATTGAATATTTTATGTTCCAGCAATGCGCCCTGTTCACCAAATACGGGAACCACATGCACCGCCTCGGTGGCCCAGTGGCCGGCCATGAACCGCGCCAGGGCCGGATAGCGGTATGTCATTTGAATCGGAAAGGCCAGATATCCGATGTATTTGAAAAAGCCCAGAAAAACCGCGATATTGTAATCCTTGAAATTCCTTTCACGGATAACCAGGTACACGACATAGAGTCCCCGGACGAGAGATCCGGGAGAGATGGGCACCACCTGAAACAGGGCGATGATCCCGATTCCGATGGCGTAAGCCTGCGCCCGCGGCATTTCCGGGTGCATGACAACATAAATGATCGCCAACAGCACCGAGACCACCTGGGTAACCGGCAGGGTGCAGACATGCACGGCGAGGCTCTTCAGATATTTCTGGATATAGGGCTCTTTGATCTGTGACAGGATTAGCGCGGCATCTTCATCGTTCAGCAGATTTTTGTCCCGGCCGTCCTGAACCATATCGCGCAGCCACTGTTCGCGCAGGTCATTATTGAAATACAGCCGAATCGGCCTTAGCAGAATGTAATCGAAACGCTCCGCGGCGTATTGCCGGTCCGTCAGAATCCGGTGCATACCGGCGGGCAGCCACGAAAGCGGCAGGTGATAGCCGCAGCGCCACACGTGGGCGGTCAACATCCGGGCGTTTTTATCACTCACGCGCCCGGATCTGTGCCAGCCGATAATCTTTTCGATGACCTTCGCCCGTATCGATCGTGCGAGATACTCACGATCGGTAAACATTCCTCGATAGTGAGTCCGCCAGGAGGGCCGCCCCCAAACACGCCGGCCGAATCGTCCCAAAAAGGGTATGGCCCCTAGAATCGCAAACAGCAGGGTCAACACCCGGCTGTTTTGCAGCTTGCGCCGGCTGGGGTCGTCAACAAGATTACGCACCCGCCATCCGGTGACGGCACTTCTCAGAATTGTCGGCCATAGCCGGGAGCTGGACAACAGGCGGATATGATTGTGGGTGATATCCGGTACTGAATTGCGGTATACCTCCTCCGCGTTCTCCAGCTCGGCCAGCATTCCTTCCATTCCGTCGAAATCGGTTTGATGCCCGGCGACAAACTGTTTCAATTGGCTGAGATCACCGCGGTCGAACTGTACCAGGCTGCCGCGCAACGCACCGGTGCCGATTAATTTGAAATCCCCCGGGCTCATGGGTAAAAAGGGCAGCAATGCCAGGCCCGCCCGGAAATCCACAGCCGTCAGACCCTGGTAGGCGCAATCCGTTTCATCGGTGCGCTTCAGACAATTCGGCTGGCTTTTCCAGGTCGACCACTCGTACTGCCTCGCAAATTCATGGGCACCCATTTCGTGCAGAAGTTTCACGAACCGGTGCATGAATTCGTACTTGGCACGGTATTCAGGCGAACCCAGATTCGCGGCATCGACATGCCCGCCCTTGATCCAGCGCTGCAGCGCGTCCAACCGGTCGTCTACCTCCAGCCGCCAGGTCCGGCCCTGCACCCATTCACTCAGCTCGCCGCAACTGCCCAAGGTTTCATCCACAAACGTGGCATAAATATCCACCACGGCCCGTTCTTCACCGAACCTGATTTTGGCACCGCGCCGGATGAATTTCTGCCATAGGGCACCGGCTCTGGCGGCATGAGGGTTTACCTGCAGTTGAAATGGGCCCTGAAAGCCTATCCAGTAGAGTGCATTGCGAAAAATCCGTGAAAAATTGCTGGGGGGAATCAGGATTTTGACGGCATAGATGCCGCCGACCTCAAGCCCCTCGATGGGGCGGTCCCCGGGATCGATACCCACCAACTTGACCCGATAAACCTGTCCGGCAAAGCCTCCTCCGACAAACTTTTCCACCTCCAGGCGGACATTTGCCCGGGCCGCTGTCCCCACATCCGCTATTTCATATGTCAGAACGGTGCCGGCCTCATAGCGCTCTATGTGCATCGGCCGATGCAGCCGCGCGTTTTGAAATTCATTTTCCAGTTGCCGGTGAACGTCGATCGAATAGTCTATATTCATATATTTTTATTTTCGCTAAAATTCACAATCTCGTGAAAAGTCAAAAAGGTGATCCTTTTACGAGGGTGTTTCGTTTTTGGTGTTCAGTGAGATAACGGCCTGAAATAATTTTATACCAAACGCCAAACACCAAACACCAAACACATGATGAATTCGACATTTTACGAATTCATCAAAATTAAGCCCTCAACATATTTAAGCATGCCTGCGGGTTAAATGGCGCCCCCAGCCTTGATCTTGAACCAAAATCTTTATTTTGAGATCGTTTTCATAATGATACCATAGCAATCGAAATCTTTGTTACACTTTTTTGAAGGCGGTCGGGGGAAAAAAGCAGTAGGGGCATTCATCCGGCGGCTGATCGCCATAGTGGACATATCCGCAAATGCGGCAGCGCCAGGTCGAGGCTCCGGCCTCATGTTCTTCATCGGAGCCGGCAGGCTCGATCTCGTGATGCAGCGGCAGGTCTTCCAGGGGGGGCATCACCGGTTGATAGGCGTTCAGGACGTATCCGGAAACGATATACCGCTGAATTTCGCTGGTTCCCTCGTATATCCTGAACAGCCGCGCATCGCGTAGCAGTTTTTCAACCGGAAAAAACTGGGTGTAACCGTATCCGCCGAAAATCTGCAGGGCTTCGTCCGCCACCTCGAGGGCCGCCTCGGTGGCATAGAATTTGGCGATGGAGGCCTGAATCGTCGGATCCCGGCGGCTGTCGGCCTCCCAGGCCGCTTTCCATACCAGAAGACGGGAGGTTTCCACCTTCTGATACATTTCGGCAATCTTGTTCTGGATGGCCTGGAAATTGGAAATCGTGGAACCGAATGCCCGGCGTTTTTTGGCGTAATCGATGGCGAATTCCATGGCGGAGCGCGCCGTGCCCACGGCAAAGGCGCCGATGGCCGGCCGGGTGCGGGAAAAAGTCTGCATGGCCAACAGGAATCCTTCACCCGGCGGGGCCATCACATTTTCCTTGGGGACCCGGACATCTTTAAAGTGAATGCCCACGGTATTCGAACCGCGCTGGCCCAGCTTTGGAATTTTGCGGCCGACGGACACTCCCGGCCAGTCTTTTTCCACCAGGAATGCACAAATGCCTTCGTGCTGCGAATCGGGATCCGTGGTGGCGAAGATCGACATGTAATCGGCGATGCCGCCGTTGGTGACCCAGTATTTGGTGCCATTGAGAATGTAATCATCCCCGTCTTTTTGCGCCCGGCAGCGAATGCCGGCCACATCCGAACCCATTCCGGGTTCGGAGGTGGCAAAGCAAATAAGCTTGAAATTATTCAGCAATTTGCCGGTATACTTCTTTATCAGCGGTTCGTTTTTACACAGCAGCAAAGGCTCCAGACCGAGAGAATTGTCAAATATCGAAGTGGCAAGGCCGGGACAGGCAGCGGCAAATTCTTCGGTGAGGACCACCGCTTCGATCAGCCCCCAGCCATTGCCGCCGTACTCCTTGGGGATCCCGCCGTTTATCAGCCCGTTGTCATATGCTTTTCGGAGGACCGGCAACGGGGTTTCATCGACCTTATCGTAATACCAGGCCACAGGCAGGATCTCTTTGAGGGCAAATTCACGGGCTTTTTTCTGTAACTTGAGTTGTTCGGAGGAAAGTTCAAAATTCAACATGGATTGTCTCCTCGATCGGTGATTGGGTGGATTGTGGCTGACTGCGCAGCATGGCGGTAAAAAGAAGTTACCCCGACGGTCATGCAAAAAAGTCTTTTATTCGTCTCTTTTAATACAAAATATTAAATTTGGGAATGGCTAATTTTTATCCACAGGTTTGGTAGATTACACCTGTTGCTGCAATCATCGTAAGAGGATGCGAAAACTGTCCAGTTTAGCTGCGATAAAAAGAATTTTACCTGTGAGGGCGGCCTCCGGCTAAAAGAAAGCCGGTTTGACCGGAAAAGAAGCATAACAAAAGCGAATAACGAATGTCGAAGGAAGGAATTCTGCCCATTATTTTTATACGGCCGGAGCGAAGCGATTCTACCCTTCGTCATTCGTTATTCGATATTCTGCGGTTTGCTGTTTACCAAGGTGGTATATATCCCGCCGCTCGCCGCAGGAAGGTTCATTGAGGAGGGAGATTTCACCCTTTACGCAGGCGCGGGATTTCGACGCCTGTTCAGTCCACCACTGCGCTTCCGGCTTGTCGAAGCGAAGCGGAAATCCTGCAGCCGCGTGCGCTTAGCCGCAGTTTTAGGGGAAATCCCGCCGGCTTTGGCCGCATCCGGTGCTCCTGCGGAAAATTTCCGTTGTGGTTTTTCGTTCCACCTCGAACGGATTTCGCCAGCGGGTACCGGCGATCGGTAGTCAAAGCTCGCTAACGTGCGTTGTTCGATTTCAGAACCGATCATGCGATTGATGGCCCGCACCATATCCTTGTCTTCTCCCGTAATCAGAGTGAACGCTTCGCCGCTGCAAGTAGCCCGGCCGGTCCGTCCGATGCGGTGAATGTAGGCTTCGGGGGTGGAAGGGACATCATAGTTGATGACATGCGAAATCCTGGTAACGTCAATGCCGCGTGCGGCGATATCGGTGGCCACCAGGATCTGAAATGTCCCGTCGCGAAAGCCGTCCAATGCCGCCTGGCGGCGCGTCTGGGAAAGGTTTCCCTGCAGCGAAGCCGAGCGGTATCCGGCGGCAACCAGTTTTTTCCCCAGGCTCTTGGCACGATGTTTGGTTCTGGTAAACACCAACACCGATTCGATATCGATGCTTCCCAGGAGCTTTAACAGCAGCGCCGTTTTTAAGTGCGGGTCGATTGGATAGAGTGCGTGGGCGACCGTCTCGGCAGGTGCGGTATTTCCCACCTGGACGGTGGCCGCATTTTGCAGGAGATCGCCGGCCAGACGACGTATTTCGGGGGGCATGGTCGCCGAGAAGAGCAGTGTTTGGCGTTTTGCCGGAAGTGCTTTCAAAATCCGCCGGATATCAGGAATGAATCCCATGTCGAACATCTGATCGGCTTCATCGATGACCAGCACTTCCAGGCGGGAAAGATCGATGGTGGTTCGTCCGATATGATCGAGAAGCCGTCCGGGACAGCCGACAACGATATCGGCATGCTTCAGTTTCTTAATTTGCGGGCTAATTCCCACACCGCCGTAGACGGCAACGCTTTTGAGATGTGTCTTACGACCCAGCCCCTCGAAGGCCTTATGAATTTGTTCAGCCAACTCACGGGTCGGGGCGACGATCAGGGCGCGAACGCATCCGGAGTGGCCGCCGATGAGGTGATTGAGTATCGGCAGGGCGAAAGCGGCAGTTTTACCGGTGCCGGTCTGGGCCAAACCCATTACATCGCGACCGTTCAGCACCGGCGGGATCGCCCGAGCCTGAATGGGGGTTGGGGTTTGATAGCCAGCCGCGGCAATGCCTGCGGCCACGGAGGGGTGAAAATTAAATGTTTCAAAGTCCAAAAATTACCTCTTTTCCGCGTCCCCCAAAAAAAAAGCCCCGGTTTATTCCGGGGCTTACGTGATTTTTAGTTACAACCAGGAACGCTGTTAATTTAAAAGGATCATACAGGTAGTTGGAATCGCTGTCAAGTCAATTATCCCGGCATTGGTATAAACAACAAGGCACGTTTCAACTGTTCTCCGATCAGCGTTCGGTCCTCTTGGCTGAGAAAAAGGTCGTCATTGTGTCTGTAAAGCGTTCGGTTGTAGGCCGCCACCGACAGCCGGTTGACACCCAGATCGACCAGCAGCTTGATCCAATTGTAAACCTGGGGTGCGTTCAGCGGCGTTGCCACAGCCTTCACCCGAAAATTGAAGCCCCGTCCCACCAGATTCCGGATGCTGTCGATCGACCGCTGGAAATAACCCGGGCTGCCAGCCAGTACATCCGCCGTATTTTCATCCGGACCATCCATGCTTATCTGCAATTCGCGCGTATACTGGTTGACCGGCATGTTCATTTCGATGTCCACCAGGCGATCCGCTGTCTCGCGCGTGATATGACACTTCGTGGATAAAAGAAAAAGCATTTCCAGTCGGATGAGTTCTTTAATCATCGTCCGATTCATTCAGATCAGAAGGGAATTTCGGCAGGTCGGTATATTGACCCTGGAAGGGAACCCGGATCAATAGGGTGTTAACAGTATTTGAAGCCGATAGAAGTATTCTGCAGGAATGTGTGCTATGTGCCCGGCCCCGCCCCGACGAAGATGTCGATAAAAGGCCGGCGGCGGTTCGTTTTCATCCGCGATGTTGCAGTCATGAATCCCTTTTTGGCGGCTGAACGAAAAGGGAAAAACGAATGCCGCCCTATATCTGCGGAAGTGGGCCAGCGTACCGTCGTTGTTCGAATTATTTCAATCTTGCGACTCTTGACATGATCGATTTGCTGCTTAAGATGATAGCATAAATAGTATACAGTGTGGCACGAAGGTTTTCTGCTCCGATCTGAGCAGAAACCGCACTGAGTTCCAAAGTGTTTTCGTCTTTTTTCTTACCAGTCACTACGGCCCTATCATATCGGTTGAGAAATGCTGCAACTCACCTCCACTATTACTTCAAATAGACGCAATAGATCGTTCTTTGACTATTAAATGTTGAAAGGCGCTGCGGGGTCGAAATCTTTGTTCTGAATAAAGCGGCATCTATTTGATTCTGCGGTATTTCCCATCTTCTGTTATTTCCCATATCGGCCCGTAAGCCCTACCCTGGACGGTTTCGCCGCAGATATGCGCTTGCTGATAAGGAGGGTTATCGTGAAAATAGTAAAACGGCGCTCTCCGATTTTGAATCAACTTACTGCAAGGAGATGCGCAAATGGCCGAATCCATGATTGCCCCCAAGGATGAATCAAGTCCCAAAACAACGGTTTATATAACAAATTGGTCCGGGACGGTCCAATCGAGACTAATTTTTTACCCGCCTGAAATCAAGCGAAATTATACCTTGAATATCGTCATCGGACCCGATGGCCGGATTGCCAGAGAGGAAGATCTGGAAATTCTGTAAAACGCACTATCTTATATTATGGAGGATAACTGCATGATGCCATCACGGAGAAAGGAGAATTCAATCCATGATCAGAGCATGTCAAAAGCCATTGTTTTTTAGCATAAATATTGTGACTGTAAGTACGATCCTTCTTCTGGTGATTGCCTGCGCCGGCACCCAGGAAGGGGGCGGACATACCAAGACGATTGTCGGCGGGCTGGGCGGTGCCACCGCCGGCGGTCTGATCGCCGCCGCGTTGAAGGGGGGTCCGGCGGGTATTATCGGCGGCATCCTTGCCGGGGGGCTGATCGGCGGAGCCATCGGCGACCGAATGGACGCGGCCGACCACCGCGAAGCTCAAAAAGCGGCCCAGCGCGCTCTGGAAAAATCGCCTTCAGGCACCGCCGTCGCCTGGCACAATCCGGACAGCGGGCATTCGGGCAGTGTCACCCCCGTTCGTACCTTCCAGAAAAAAGGAGGAGAATATTGCCGGGAATACCAGCAAACCGTTACCATCGACGGCCAGGAACATCAGGCATATGGCACGGCCTGCCGCCAACCGGACGGGAGTTGGAAAATTGTGAAATAACCAAAAGGAGATGTTGGATGAAAAGGGCAATAATTCTATGGTTTTTAATATTGTCGGTCTCGTTACCGACTGCCGCCCGGGGCGACGATATCTTGCAGATGGATGCTGCGGAAACGATGGCCATCACGGACAAAAACGGCGACGACCACATCGATCGCGGAGAATATCACAACCGCATGACGGAGGTGTTTTTTTTCATCGACACCGACAAGAGCGGCGACCTGACGAAATCAGAAATCGATGAAGTCGAAACCATCGACCCCGATAAATTCGAAGCGGCCGACACGGATGATTCTCACACCTTAACCATTTCCGAATACCTCAACGCGCTTTACGAGGATTTTACCAGGGCCGATTCGAATAACGACGGCCTCCTCGATATAGAAGAACTTCGACATATGATGGAAAATAATACGAAGAAATAGAAACAATAGGAGCAATCAATGACTTCAGTGCTGTTGACAGGCTTTGAAGCCTTCGGGCCCACGCCGATCAACCCTGCGGAACAGGTCGCCAGAGCCTTGGACGGTATCCGGGTCGGGGACGCGAGGATCATTGCCAGAATCGTTCCGAATGTTTTTTTTAAGGCAATCGATTTCGTTCGCGCGGCAATCGATGACGTCCAGCCGGCGGCAGTCGTCATGATGGGAGAGTACGGCGGACGCGCGGTGATAACTGTCGAAAGAATCGCTCAAAACCTGAACGATTCGTCCCGCTACCAATTGGCCGACAACGATGGGCGTGTCCTTCAGGATCAGCCCACCGTGGCCGGCGGCCCCACGGCCTACTATGCCACCCTGCCGATCCGCGCCATGGTGATGGCCATGCGGCAGGCCGGCATACCGGCCGATATTTCCGATACGGCGGCTACGTTCTGCTGCAATCATTTGATGTACGGCATTCTGCATCATATCGCCACAACCGGTCTTGATATCCGTGCAGGGTGGATTCATTTGCCCTACCTTCCCAGCACGGCAGCCTTGGAAGATAATCTGGGTGCGCCGAGTATGTCGGTTGAGACATCCGCCGCCGGTGTTCTGGCCGGAATCCGGGCGATTATCGATAACCCCGATGATATTCAGGAAACGGTTTTTTCCCGCCTGCAGATATAGGGCGGTGCGATAAGATGCTCACCAGATACATTCCAAGCTGGATTGAATGACCATCTCATATAACCACCTGATACCAGATTAATCCGATTACCCCTGAGGCGGCAATCACGGTAATCATACCGAGCTTAAACCACTGGATCGATGCGAAGGCGGCCAATCCGATCGCGGCCGCAAACCAGTTGAAAACCCCCTCTGCCGGTATCAGGACCTGGAGCCCAAACCACACCGCCAGATTGAGAACGACACCCACGACGGCTGCGGTGATACTCGAAAGGGCGGCCGACAGCTTTGGATTGTCACGGAATTTTTCAATGTAGGGACCGCCCAGAAATATGAACAGAAAACACGGTAGGAAGGTGAAATACGTTGCCACCAGAGATCCCAGCAACCCACCTGCAAAAGGGTGTAAGCCGCTGCCGTTCCAACCGGCCATGAACCCGACAAATTGGACCACCATAATCAGGGGTCCCGGGGTGGTTTCCGCCAATCCCAGCCCGTCAATCATCTGGGGCCCTGTCAGCCAGCCAAACTGTTGAACGCCGGCCTGGGCGATGTAGGCCAGCACGGCATAAGCACCACCAAAGGTCAGAAAGGCGGCTTTGGTGAAAAACAGCGCCTCCGTGAAAAATCGCCCCGGAAGCAAAACCCATAAACCGATTGCGGGAAGAATCCACAACCCGGCAAACACGACCACCAGAAGCATATTGCGCCGGGTGGATGGATAGATATGACATGCCTCCGGATTCTCGCAAATCTGAACATAGCCCGCATCGAAATCCCGGGCCGTCTTGCCCTTGATGATATCGAATTTTGCAGGCAGAATATAGCTGCCGACAAATCCGATAAGCCCGGCGGCCAGCACAATAACTGGAAAGGGAATCCGGAGAAAATAGATAGATATAAATGAAATCGCGGCAAGACCGACCATGATGCCGTTTTTGAGCGCTTTCTTACCGATTTTGATCACCGCCGCAACAACAATCGCCATAATCGCCGCCTTGAGACCATTAAAAATGGATGCGACCCATGGAACCGTGCCATAGGCGGCATAGGTGTAGCTCAGGGCGAACAGGATAAATATGGACGGGATCACGAAAAGCGCGCCCGCGACGATTCCGCCGGGAAGCCGGTGAAGCAGCCAGCCGATGTAGATGGCCAACTGCTGGGCCTCGGGACCGGGCAGCAGCATGCAGTAGTTCAAGGCATTCAAGAAGCGCTCATTGCTGACCCAGCGTTTGCGGTCCACCAGTTCCTGATGCATGATCGCAATTTGCCCCGCCGGTCCACCGAAGCTGATAAAACCCAGCTTCAGCCAGAATCGGAACGCTTCGGCGAAGGTCGGATGCCGGGCGATCGACGGTTCACCTTCATGGTTTGCATTTGTCGGAGGGATTTGATGAGTCAAAAGCAGCCACTTTCACAGAGGTTTGACCGTTATCGTATTTTATTTTGGTTGTTACAAAATATTGTTGCCACTGTTGCGGTTAAGTCAAGAGCCGTCGAAGTTTTTCCTGTATAAGGAGACAGGCATTTTAGAAGAGAGTTGCCGAATTAGTCAATGGTATGATATTGGATGCCAAAGTAGGCATGAGAATTAAAATTTGAGAGAAAGTGAGCATTAATGAAAATATACGATATTTCCTTGCCGATCACGGCGGACATACCCGTTTGGCCCGGGCATCCGCCTGTAGAAATTCGGAGGTTTCGCAGCATGGCCAAGGGTGAAAGAAACAATATCTCGTATATTGGGATGACGGTTCATACCGGCACGCACGTAGATGCCCCCGCTCATTTTATCAGCGACGGAGAAACCACTGAAAACCTGTCTCTCCAGACGCTTATCGGTCCGGTGATGGTAGTGGAGCTTCCGCCGGGTACCAACCTGATCACCCCCGAAATTCTCGAGCAGTGCGCCTTGGACGCGGGGGAGAAACGGGTGCTGTTCAAAACGGCGAATTCCTATCCTGGGGCGAGCAAGATTCCGCTCGCCGGCAGCGAGCCGGTCGCCCTGAGTTCGGAAGGCGCATCTTTTCTGATCGATCGCGGCCTGCGACTGGTTGGAATCGATTCCCAGTCGATCGCATTGGTGGCCGAAGGTATCCCGACCCATCAACTCCTGTTAAAGGCCGGTGTGATCGTCCTGGAGGGACTTGATCTGGCGGATGTGCCCGGGGGGTGCTACGATTTGTTTTGTCTGCCGCTGAAAATGATCGGGCTTGACGGCGCACCGGCCAGGGCCGTTTTGCTGCAACCATGAAAGGTGGCCGATCGTCCCCCAACGCTGCAAAAGCGGCAATGCCTCTGAGACTAGGGGTAAAGGAAAGTCGTAGGCTGCCGCAATTCTTACAAACATCGCTTATCATTCGAAGGGAGAAATCTATGGCTACCGGTTTGGTTGTTCACCTCGACATCGCCCCAGAAGAGGTTGACGAATTTATTAAAATTTCAACTGCACACGGCAAACACTCTGTAAAGATTGAACCGGGATGTATAAGCTTCCAGGTGATGATCCCTCAAGAGGAACCAAACAAAGTGATTCTGGTGGAAGTCTATAAAGATAACGAGGCGCTGGACTTCCATTGGAACTCAGATCACATGGCGGCTTACTTGAAGAAAACCGGCGAGATGGTCACAGGCCGAAAACGTTATAAATGCACCGTCTAGTCCTCAGGCAGGGTGGGCTATACCAATCCACCATTGGGCTGTACGATCTGGCCATGCACCCAGGACGCTTTATCCGAAGCTAAAAAATTCACCACTTCCGCCACTTCCTGCGGTTGTCCCACCCGGTTGAACGGGCTCATGGCGGCGGATCGTTTGATGGCTTCCTCGTTTTTTCCGGCTCGAAAAAGATCGGTGTCCACCGGACCCGGGGCAACCGCATTCACCCGCACGCCGCGGCCGGCGAGCTCCTTGGACAGGCTGCGCACCAAACATTCGACCGCCCCTTTGGTAGCAGTATACGGGCCGAGGCCGGGGGCGGCGAAACGTACCAGCGCGGTGCTGACGGCGATGATGCTTCCGCCGTCGACGACGTGCTTGGCCGCCTGCTGCAGGACATTGAATGCCCCCACGATGTTGATTTCCACCAGACGACGAAAGCTGTCGGGATCGAACTGGCCCACGGGCGCGGGCGGAACATTGATGCCGGCATTGGCCACGACGCAGTCTGGGCCACCGCCGAAATCTTGGTGAACATCCGCGAACACCCGTGCGACCTGAGCTGATGAAGTTATGTCAACACGATAGGCTTCAATTTTGGAGCTGCCTACGCAGGGAGCCGTAACCGGGGGATTGGCGACGTAAGTATAAGCAACCTCAAATCCGGATCCGGCCAGCGTTTGCACACAAGCCGCGCCAATGCCTCGCGAACCTCCGAAAATCAGTGCCAGTTTTTTACCCGTATTCATATAGCCTCCTTAAATGGTTTTATTGCTGCGAATCTATCCTGAGTATTGGGCTCATTGGGCCGCAATCGTCACGATGTGTACTGCGGTCATTTCCCTGATCGCCTAATAGGGACCCTCCCGTCCGAAAAGATATCCCCTCCGGGTGGCACCTGTCATGTTGCTACGATCTTTCCTGCTCCCTCGCATTGCGAATGAGCGCGGCAAAACGGTATATAGCGTGGATAAATTTACCGTAAGGCATGGTGACAAATAGTCCTAAAACGAAACCCAGATGTACAATGAGCAGCATTCCCATCGCCGATGTTTCCCGCAGGATCAGCAGTAAAAAGCCGGTGAAACTCGTAATGAACAGCAGCACTAAAAACCCCACATCCAGTCCGTATGCGCTGGCCGCGGCGGGGACCGGGTCCATTTTTATTTTAAGATAAAACAGGCCCGCGGTTCCGATAAGCAATGCCATGCCGCCCATGCTTCCTAATAAAACTGGCCAGCTAAGCAGCGGATAAGGGGCTTCGAGCTTAAAAAAATGATCACAAATAAATGCAACTGTGGTGGCAGCAAAGCAACTTATGAATCCATAAAAAACCAGATGGTGAAACCAGCGCCCCACTGCTAAACCGGTCATCAGGATACGTGCATCCGTATCCCCCACCGTCTAGGTATTTGAGTTGCATCACGTCCCAAATTGCACGCTGGTTTGCGCGCGGGTCAATCAACTCACGAAGTGTTCCACCTGTTTGGAGCCAGAACCGAACCATTCCCGACACAAGAGCGGTTACAATGCAGATAGCGATGGATGAAAACGAAATGACGATGGGCCAGTAGGGGATTACCCTGTAAAAAGCACCCGCTCCGCGATGAACTCCAAAGATCACTGAAAAATCCTGAGAAAACAATTGCTGCATAAAATCAGTCTGAGGGACGGAATTGGAGATATGCTCGCCGAAGGTGTCATGCGAACAGCTGAAAAATTAGGCGGCGAGTTCATGAACATGGCGGTTTTTGTCAAAAAGGGAAATGCACCGCATGTCCATGATCCACGAACGCGCTGGGGGACACTGTTTACACAGGTGATTTCCAACACCGGTACCCAGGAGGGTATGGATATGACGGCCAGGGCAAATCCCGAATTGGGATTTAGTCGGCCCACCTCGGAACCTGATGAATACGTGGCTGAGGTCCAGGCTCGGACCGGTCCCAAACGGCAATTTGAAGAATGTCTCGTATTTTGTTATTTTCAAGCCGGCACCCTTGATACGATGGTCAGGACGCTTAATTCACTGACCGCCGGCCGATATGATATCAATGAGTGCCTGAAAGTAGGTAGAAGAGTCATTAATCTGTTTCGCATGTTCAATAAAAGAGAAGGAATGAAGCCTTCGCTCATTTTTAAGACGGTGAACGCTTCAATCCTTATTGCAAAGTGTCGGGAAGGCGCTGGGCAGGGGTTCCCTGTCGCGGCTTTCTGAAATGATGATCACCGAAAAACAATCTGTTTTTGCCGTGGGTTCGTCTCTATTTTTACTGGTTGACATCCTTCTGAAGTTTTTGATGCGAAAACTCGGAATAAAACCGGATATTTCGATTCATTCCGGTTCGTCGAGACTGAGCTGAACCCTTTTTGGAAAGGATGGTAACATGCTGACTGTCTTAACATCAAAAACCGTGTCGACCATTTTGGGACAGATTGACGTGATAATCAATGGTTGTGCGTCAAAAATGGAAAGAATCGGAAAACAGGAAAGGATAATTTTTATCTTAAAGCGACATGGATTTTCCGTCCGACCGCCGTGGCAAATTTTTCGAGTGTTGATAGCCTGATATCGGTTGCATGATTTTCCATACGTGAAACGACTGATTTTGTTGTTTTGAGGCGCTTTGCGATTTGTTCCTGGGTTAGCCCCGCTTCCAGGCGGGCCTGTTTTAAAAGGATGCCCAGTTTAAACGTTTCAAGACGCTCATCGTATCCGGACCAAAATTCAGGGTCCTGTTTCATTCGTTTTTTCTTATATTTTTGGAAATCGCTCATTTTAAATCCTTTTGTTTGAAATAGTTATGTTTTCGTTTTTCGGCTACAGCAATTCCTTTTTGCGCTATTTTTTGAGATTTTTTGGTGAAGGCATGGTTCAAAACTACAAGATCTTTACCATGGCATCATACAATTTTGGTGGTTCTTCACTTGCTGGAGCATCTGCATCGTTTACCAACCGATTTCGGATGTTTTCTCTCGCATTCAGTTATTGAGGTTATACAACTTTCCGTTCTGTAACCGCCGCCCCGCAATTACATGTTCGCGCCGCTGTGCGGCACGAATGCACGAGTCGGCTGCCGCCGAACGGTTGGTTTCCGCCGCTTCGCGTCGCGAACCAACCGTTCGACTGGCAGAACCTCCGTAATGCTCATAGACTGCGTTTTCATTATCGCGAAGAACCCGCGGTCAACTCGCGCATTAGACGCCAAGGAGACATTCATGACGGTCAAGCGTATGGAAAACGTCGTCATCGTGGTAGAAGGCATCGATGCCGCCATTGAGTTTTTCACCGAACTTGGTCTCGAGCTCGAGGGGCGCGCTCCAATCGAAGGAGACTGGGCGGATGACGTCACTGGATTGCGCGACATACGTGTCGAGATTGCCATGCTGCGTACGCCGGACAGTCCCAGCCGGCTCGAGGTGTCCCAGTTCCTCGCACCGCCTGTGGTCGCCGATCACCGCAGCGCCCCGGTGAACGCTCTCGGTTGCCTACGCGTCATGTTCACTGTGGAGGAAATCGACGATACGCTCGCCCGGATCGGCAAACGCGGCGCGGAGCTCGTCGGCGAAGTGGTCCAGTACGAAAATACGTATCGGCTCTGCTACATCCGGGGCCCCGAAGGAATTCTCATCGGGCTTGCCCAAGAGCTCGGGTAGCAAACTTCCCGATAAGCACATGTGGCGGGTACAGCCTTGAAGCCCTGATAGGGTGCATGCTCGCGGGCGCTGGTTGCCATTTGAGGGAGTCTAACCATGTTCCACTCGGATGGCAATTCCGCTGCGCTACATTGCCACCGGTGAAGGCAACGTTATGGAGGTTAATAGCCATATTTTATGCCATATTAAAATATTGACACATTACCTTATCCGCCCTATCCTAACTGTATGAAAAAGCGTTCTAATTTCGAGTGGGATTCCGCTAAGAACAAATTGAATCAAGAGAAGCATGGCGTCTCCTTTGCCTTAGCACAGCTTGCCTTTCTTGATCATAATCGTGTTATTTTGGAAGACCTGGAACATAGTGATGATGAAAAGCGATATTATTGCCTTGGCAGAATCGCCGGTGGAATTATGACCGTTAGATTTACATATCGAAAAAACAGAATCAGAATTTTTGGTGCCGGATATTGGCGGAAAGGAAAGAAAATATATGAAAGGGAAAATTGAATATTCGGAAGAGCCTATTGGAAAGGTTAAGGTGATTTCCGACTTCCTTCCTTCACCCGAAGAACTCGCCTTAAAAGACGAAACCGTCAAGGTCACGATCGCCTTGAGCAAAACTAGTGTTGACTTTTTTAAAAAGGAAGCAAAAAAATATAATACACAGTACCAAAAAATGATCCGAAGATTATTGGATGAATATACCGCTCATCAGTAGCACGAATGCATAATCAATGCGTCCACCGGACGGTGAGGAGTACGCCGCCCGGCGGGCATAAGGTCAGGCATATTTAATGGGCGTCCGTTAAAGCATTAAGGAGCAAACCATGTCCAAACTTTGTTCATCCGGCATTGACATTTCTCGACCGGTGCGATACATTATGAAAAAATGAGATACACAGAGGTGCTGCCATGCCAATAAGCCTCAGGATGTCGCCTGAAAAAGAGAAACTTATCCAAAAATTTGCAAAAAAAGCCGGTACGACTAAAACCGCCGTCATTATCGATGCGGTGGACGAAAAGCTGGGGTTGACAAAAAGCCGTGAACAATCGATCCGAGAGCTTGCCGGCTGGCTGTCCCGTGACGAAGCCAATGAGCTGCGGGAAACGCTATCCGTGTTCGGCCAAATCAACGAAGGTGACTGGGAATGAAGCTTGTCCTGGATACGAATGTTTATTGTGATTATGCCGAAGGCAATATAAATGTCGTCGATTATATGGCAATCCACGGAGAGGATATTTTTCTTCCTTCTATTGTGATCGGCGAGCTTACCTATGGCTTTATGAAGGGAAGTCGGCAAAGATTCAATGAAAGAAAACTGCAGGAAATCATAAAGAATCTGCGGATAGAAATAATCGACGTCAATCGGAATGTCTCGCGGAAGTATGGTCTTATTTATTTGTCTTTGGTTAAAAAAGGTACGAAGATACCAATCAATGATGTCTGGATTGCAGCATCTTGCATGGAAGTCGGCGGAACGCTTTTAACCAGGGATCGTCATTTCCGGCAAGTTGAACAAATAGAGACCGTGGTGCCGACAACCTCCTGAATTCCTGAAAATACCGGAAAACGAAAGGCTTACATGGAACCCGGAAAGCCTCCGGTGGAATCCGAACGATGTTGAGCCGGCTGCGTGTTTCTCATCTTCAACCAGGGGCATCAACATCCGCTTTGTGTCTTTCAGCAAAATCCGACATGGCTCCCAGCAGCCAGGCAATGTCATGCAGCCGGTTGTAGACCCGGATGCCCTGTTGGTTGAGATCGTGGATGGCCTGACTTTCCCAGGGGCTGTAGTGGCTGCCGATCAGCACCGGTATCCCCGATTCACTTTCAAGCGCGGAAATCTCCGTAATTTGCCGGGTTTCGATTTCCAGCATCAGTTTCGCTTCCTCGCCGGTTTGAGGCGAATGCATCCCCGGCCGGCCGATACCGTGCAGAACCAACGCGTCCGCTTCCCCTGAAGCCAGAACCGCACGGGCCAGTGATACCGGAAAATCGATCGCCAGAAATTGACCGGAGGCCCCGAAATCCAGCGGATTTTTGACCGACGCCCGGGTGGGCATGCCCAGGGACCGCAATTCATTCTGCAAGCCGGGACTGAACTCCGGAACCGATAAACCCGTCTCCGCGAGGCAATCGGTCAGGGCGACCCCCCAGGAACCTCCCACGGTAATGATCGCCACCCGCCGGCCCCGCATAAGCGGCCGCTCGATCAGGGCATGGCCGATGGGCAGCAGCAATTCCATGGATGGGGTCACAACCGCACCGATCTGTCGCAACAGGCCCCGGTAGATCCGCCATTGACCGGCCAGCGCCCCGGTATGGCTGCGGGCCGCCCGGGCGCTGTCCGCCGTTCGGCCGGCCTTGTAGACAATCAGGGGCTTCTTGCGCGCGGCCTCGGCGGCAATTTTAAGAAAGCGCTTTCCGTCGCGCAGGGCTTCGATATACATCACGATGGCCTGCACCTGGGGATTGTGGCCGAAGGCCTGTACGAAATCCGTGACGGTCAGGTCGCTTTCGTTTCCGGTGTGAATAAACCGCCCGACGCCCATTTTTTTTGACGCGCCGGCAGATAGCAGGTCGTAAAAGGCGTACCCGCCCTGGCAGACGGCGGCGATGGGCGTGGCCACCAGGTCATCGGCGGGAATGGACGAGGCGTTGAAACCGGCGTGCAGGTTAAACGTCCCGCTGACGTTGGGACCCATCAGGCGCATGCCGAAAGACCGCGCCAGGTCCGCGAGTGCATCCTGCTGTCGGCCGCCCTGCTCGGAAGTCTCACCGAAACCGGCCGTAATGACGGTCATGCCCCGGACCCCTTTTTGGCCGCAGGCCTCGATGGTTTCGCGCACGAAATTTTCCGGGATGACGCACACCGCCAGATCCACCGGTTCCTTTACCTGACGGATGTCCTTGAAAGCAGGAATTCCGAATATCTGTTCGGCGCGGGAATTGACCGGAAAGATGCGGCCGGCGAAATTCGCGGAAAGCAGGCCCTTCATGATGAACGATCCCCAGGAGCCGGGCCTTTCCGAGGCGCCGATCACCGCCACCGAGCGGGGATTCAAAAATACGTCCAGTCCGAGTGTGTCGTGTTGGTTTTTCATTTTGGTTTTTTAGATGCCGCCTTAGGTTTCGGGTGTCAGGTTTCAGGTGTCAGCCCGCCAGCAGATGCAGCGGCTGCCATTTGGATCAAACGCCGCTGAACCCTGAACCTAAAAAAAGAAATTTTACACGAGCCATAGCCGCTGGCGAAAGGGCAGCCATAGATCGAATAAGAAACATTTTAAAAGGATCGCCTCCATTTTACCCCCTCCCTCAATCCCTCCCGCCGGGGGAGGGAAGATGCTTCCCCCTTTTCTAAAGGGGGACCGGAGGGGGATTTTTCCTCTCCCTTGTCTAAGATCCGCCTCCGGCGTGGACGGGAGAGGGTGAATTAAGTGGCAAAATACCTTTAACAGTTTGAAGTTTCATACGGGGCACCAGGCACCGGTTCGTAAATTCTGACACCGGACACCGGACACCTGATAAAAATCACCATCCCATTGCCGCTTCATAAAGACCATATCTGCTGTCCGCCCGGGATGCGAACAGGCGACCGGCATTCCTTGCTGAATTTCACCCCAGCACGATCAGCGCATCCACCGCCACCGGTTTGCCTTCGGAAATGATCAGGGGATTGATGTCGATTTCCCGGACGGCCTCATTCTCGACTCCCAGCCGTCCGAGCGCTATCAGTATATCCGCCAGCATATCCGTGTCCGCCGCCGGCAGGCCCCGGACGGCTTCGAGAATCTTGCGGGCCTTGATCTCCTGCATCATTTCGAGCGCATCCCGCTTTTCCAGGGGCGCGACCCGAAAAGAGGTATCCTCCAGTATCTCGGTGAAAATTCCCCCCAGACCGAACATCACGCAGGGACCGAATTGGGGATCGCGGATCAGGCCGGCAACCAGCTCACGCTGTCCTTTGATCATCTGCTGAACCAGCACCGCCCCATCGGTGCCCTGCAAACCGGCCATAATTTCATCAAACGCCCGGCGGGCTTCATCTTCATTACGGATATCCAGGCGGATCAGACCGTTCTCGGTTTTATGGGTGATTTGGGCGGTACAGCCTTTCATGACCAGGGGAAAGCCGATTCGTCCGACCGTTTCGGCCACCTCCCCGGCATGAGCAACGAGTTGCTCCCGGGTTACCGGTATGCCGCAGGCGGCCAGAACCTGCTTGGATTCAAATTCGGAAAGGGTGGTTCGCCCCTTTTCAAGTGCCCGGTCGATTATTTCCATTTTGTCCTCCGCTGACCAGCCATTCCTTCAATATTTTTTGGGCCGCGGACCGCGGGGCCGCTTTTCGTTGCCAAATATCTTCAAGGAGACGGTCAATTTCAGTTTTAAAAAACAGGTCGCGGCTGAAAGCCGCTGCGATGCCGACCTGCAATTCCTGCAATAATTCCGCTTTGAGCTGCTCCTTCCGGCGGGTTTCTCCGCGACCATCCTCCTGCAGAAACCGACGGTGGTTGCAAATGGCGTCATACAGCGCATCGAAGCCCTTATTCAGGGATGCGGACGTCAAAAGCACCGGAGGAGACCAGGGGGTCTTGCGGGTAGAGCTGTCCAGCATTCTGCGGATTGCCGACGCGATGTTTTCCGAATTCGGCAGGTCCGATTTGTTGATTACCAGGATATCCGAAATTTCCATGAGCCCGGCCTTGAGAATCTGCATGCTGTCGCCCGCTTCGGCCATCAGCACCACCAGCACGGTATCGGCTGCCTGGGCGATATCCAGTTCGGACTGCCCCACGCCGACGGTTTCGATGATGATCACCTGTTTGCCGCTGGCATCCAGAATGCGGGAAACGGCCCGGGTGGCCGCTGCGAGCCCGCCCATCACCCGGCCGGCATTCATGCTGCGGAAAAACACATCGCCGTCATCGTCCCGGAGGGTCATGCGGATGCGATCCCCCAGAAACGCGCCGCCGCCGAACGGACTGCCGGGATCCACGGCAACGACTCCCACCGACAGGTCGTTGCGGCAAAAAAGCCCCACGAGCCGGTCGACCAGGGTGCTTTTGCCGACGCCGGGCATACCGGTGACGCCGATATAAAACGCGCTGCCGGCGTGGGGATACATTTGGTCCAGAATATACGGCGCCGCGGCATCGCCCCTTTCAACCAGAGACATTAACCGGGCGGTGGCGCGCTTTTCACCGTCCAGTGATTTTTCAATCAGCCGGTCAATTTCTTTCATCGAGTCGATTTCTTTCATCGATCCGGGGCCACCATTTTCCTGATTCCGTTGACAATCACCTCCATGGGCGTGTCCGGGCCAAATACCTCACGGATTCCGCTGTTTTTCAACAATGGAACGTGTTTGGGCGGTATCGTCCCGCCGATGACGACCTCGATGCCCTCTGCGCCTTCTGCTTTCAAAAGATTCACGACCTTGGGCCCCAGGGTGAGATGGTTGCCGCTCAGAGTGCTCAAACCAATCACATCCACGTCCTCCTCGATGGCGGCCTGGACGATCTGTTCCGGAAATTTATTGCCGACATAGATGACTTCCATGCCGGCTTCCTTCAGAAACTGGGATACGACATAAACCCCGCGCCAGTGAATGTCCAGGCCCAGCTTGGCCATCAAAATTCTGATTTTTCTTTCCATATGTGATTTTCTGCCTCCTGCCAGTTCTGGCTGATGCTTGATAGGGGTTTTTCATTTGCATAGGAATCCAGGAGTCGGAATTCAGAATCCAGGAGCCAGAATTCAGCATCGAATATTTGCCCGTAAAGTGCAACCCACAAGTGCTCTGCCTCCTTCCCGGCTGAAAAAAATTCAAATTCTCCTCTTCGCCGTCAGGCGATCAGGGGAAACGACCACAGACCGAATTCCTTACGGAATAATTCTTCTATTTCACCCAGCGTGACCAGATTCTTGACCGCCTCCTTGCAATGGGGAAACAGATTTTCTGCGCTGTGGCATTTCGCGCGCAAGGTCTGCAGGCATTCTTTTACGCGGCCTTCATCGCGCTCTTTCCGCAGACGCTGCAGCTTGGCGGTTTGTTTCGAATAGGCTTCCGGATACTCGAAAACCTCGATGGGGGCAATGGTTTCATCTTCGGATTTCATGTAGTTGACGCCTACGATCTTGGTTTCGCCGGTCTCGATTTTCTGCTGGTAGGTGTGGTTGAAGTCGCTGATCTGTCGATGCAGCCAGCCGTTTTCCACCACGGACACCAGTCCGCCCATCTGATCGATCATGTCCACGTACTCGGTAATCCGTTGGGTCATTTCCCGGGTGAGATCCTCGACATAATAGGATCCGGCCAGCGGATCAACCGTATTCGTGACGCCGGTTTCGGCCTGAATGATCTGCTGGGTCCGAATGGAGACCAGGGCCGCCTGTTCGGTGGGCGCTGAATAGGCTTCGTCATAGGAATCGATATGCAGGGATTGGCAGCCGCCGAATACCGCCGCCAGCCCCTGAATGGCGGAGCGGGCGATATTGTTCAGCGGCTCGGTGGCCGGCAGGGTGACGCCCGCCGTCTGGACATGGAAGCGCATCAACATCGATTTGGGGTTTTGGGCACCGAAGCGCTCCTTCATGATGTTGTACCAGACCTTGCGGCTGGCCCGGCACTTGGCGATCTCTTCAAAGAAATCATTGTGCAGATCCCAGAAAAAGGACATGCGTGGGGCAATATCGTCGATTTTCATTCCGCGTTTGATCAGCTCCTCGGCAGTCGCGACGGCGTTGGCGATGGCAATGCCCACTTCGGTCACGGCATCCGTGCCGGCTTCCCTCAGATTGTAGCCATTGTAGCTGATCGGATTCCAGCGTTTCAAGTGCTTGCAGATCCATTCGACGACATCGCACTGCATGCGGAAGGAAACGGCGGGCGGCAGGATTTCCGGGGCGCTGCCCACACAGGTTTCCATGATGAAGTCATTCTGGCAGGTGCCCGCCAGTCCGGCCACCGGGATTCCGCGCCGTTCGGCCACGCCGAAATACATGCCCGGAATCACCAGGCTGGTGCTCGGCAGGTGGGTAACGATGGAGGTGCTGATGGCTGCCAGATCGATATCGGCGAAGTAAGCGTCGATGTCCCAGATGGAATCCACCGCCGCACCGCAGTGGCCGACGTTGCCCTCCGCTTCGGGGTCATCCGAGTTGTAGCCGCGGATAGTGGGCAGATCGAAAAGGATATTGATGCCGGTGGCCCCGTGTTTCAGCAGGTATTTGATCCGCTCGTTGCAGTCCTCCGGGGTCCCCAGACCGGCCAGCTGGCGCACGGTAAAGGGCCGGCCGCGATACATGTTTGGATAGATTCCCCGCAGATAGGGCGGTTTCCCGGAAAATCCCAAATCCCGGGAGTAATGGATGTCTTCGATATCCGCGGGCGTGTATATCATTTTGACCGGGATTCCGCTCTGGGTAAAATAGCGTCCCGCCAGTTTCCGGTCGCTTTCGTTGAGGCTCTCGTCGAACCACTGGCGGTAATCGCGTTTAATTTCATCGACATGGTCGGCACTGAAAAGACATGTCTGTTCGTTTTTCTTGCTGGTCATAAACGTCTCCTATGCTTTTTTCTGGATTTCATCGTACAGCCGGCGCTGATCGATGACCCGTTTGGCCTTGAACTCGGTTCTTTCCAACGTGCCCGGATCCACAATCCGGATGATGGAGCGCAGTCCGCGGGCCTTCAAGACGGCGTCGAGCTGCTGTTTCAGATCCGGCTGCCGTTCCCGGTCCACTTCGGGCTCGAATTCCACCTGTACGATCATCTCATCCATGGTCTTTTCGCGGGTGATGATGATGCGGAATTCATCGCTGAATCCCTGAATGCTGCGGATGGCATCCTCGATGGCGCTGGGATATACATTTTCGCCGCGAACGACGAACATATCGTCCGCCCGGCCATATATGCCTTGGGGAAACCGGGGATAGGTCCGGCCGCAGGGGCACGGATCGTCCACCCACAGGGCCAGATCGCCGGCCCAGTAACGGATCATGGGCTGGGAATTGCGCTCCAGATGGGTATAGACGGTGACCCCCTCCTGACCGTAGGGCACCCGTTTGCGGGTTTCCGGATCCACCAGCTCGGCATACACGAGGTCCTGCCACAGGTGCATCCCCTGGCGGTGACCACACTCGCAGTTGGCCATCCAGGGTGCCATCTCCCCGGTGGAACCGGAGTCGATGCAGATGGCGCCGTATATGTCTTCGATTCTCTTTTTGGTGGCGGGGACGCCGGCGCCGGGTTCACCGGAGAAGAAAAGAATCCGGAAATTGAAGTCTTTAGCCGGGTCCAGTCCGATCGCTTTGGCCTTCTCGGCGAGATAAAGGCTGTAGGAAGGCGTTCCGTAAAAGACGGTCGGTTTGATTTCTTTCATCCACTCCAGGGACCGGTCGGACTGTCCGGCAACGCCGGCACCGAATGGAAATACCGTGGCGCCGAGCCGTTCACATCCCATCAGGGCACCCCAGCTTCCCCAGTACAGGCTGAAAAATGATCCGATAAAGACAATGTCCTCCTGGCGGACCCCGAAGCTCCACATGATTCTGGCATGCGCTTCGGCAATTCTGGCCATGTCCGCCTTGCTGATGGCAAAGGCTGTCGGCTTGCCCGTGGTACCCGAAGTTCCCTGGACCCGCCCCAGTTGGCGGGGTGACACACAGACATTGCTGCCGAAGGGTGGATTTTCGATCTGGTCCTGCCGAATTTCATCCTTGGTGAGAATGGGAATTTGTTCAAAGTCCTTCAGGGACCGTATATCCTCGGGCCTGACGCCGGCCCGGTCCCATTTGTGTTTATAGAATGGAGAATTCTCGTAGGCATATTTCAATTGAGCTTGAAGTTTGGGAAGAATTATTTCGCGTTCCCTTTGTTCGGGATCCATCGTTTCCAGGTGCGCATTCCAGTAAATGTCCGAGGGGTCGGGTGCATACGAAGGATCACAATCAGGGGGCCATTTGTCAATCATTTACTATCCTTTCTTTCTGTTGGTTCGATATCGGGCGGTAACCTACAACAATTGTGATCGGAGGTCAATTTTTATGCCATGATTTATCCAACGATTTTTTTGCGGGCCGTCAGCCCGTAGCGCTTCATCCGATTCCACACCGTAACCCGGCTGACGCCTAAAATTTCGGCTGCCCGGGATTGATTGCCGCCGGTCTTTTCAAGCGCCTCCATTAATAGTTTTTTTTTCAATTCCGAGCTGTTACGCGGGCTTATTTTTAAAGGTGACTGCCCCAGATGGACCGCGGGCGGAAAATGACCCGGCTGGATCATGGATTCCTGGCAGGTGACGAAGGCATATTCGAAGGCGCTTCTCAATTCCCGGACATTGCCGGGCCAGGCGTATCCCATCAATAAATCCATGGATTCATTAGAAATTCCTTTAATTTCCTTTTCACTTTTAAGCTGGAGTCGGCGAAAAAAGGATTCGGCCAGCAGGGGGATATCCCCCACGCGTTCCTTTAAGGAAGGCACCATGATCGGGATGACGTTGATGCGGTAAAACAGATCTTCTCTGAAAATACCCTGATCCACCAATTGCTTCAATTTGCGATTGGTCGCTGAAATGATTCTCACATCGACGTGCACCGGCCGGTTGTCACCGACCCGCTCCACGACTTTTTCCTCCAACACCCGCAGCAGCTTGACCTGGGTGGTCAGCGGCAAGTCACCGATTTCATCGAGAAAGATATCGCCGCCCCGGGCGGCTTCGAAGCGGCCTTCACGCCCGCGGTAAGCGCCGGTAAAGGCGCCTTTCACATGTCCGAAAAGCTCGCTTTCCAACAGCGATTCCGTCAAGGCGGCACAGTTGACTTTTACATAAGGGCTGTCCTTGCGGCAGCCGGTTTCGTGAATGGCCTTGGCGACCAGTTCCTTGCCCGTGCCGCTTTCGCCGTAAACAATCACCGGTGCATCCGAGTGAGAAGCATTGCTTATCAAATCAAATACCTGCTGTATGGGTGCGGATGCGCCCAAAATCCCCTGAAACCCGTCTTCAGTCCGCAACTTGCGCCGAAAGGCTTCGAGCTGGGTGTCTTTCTCGATGAGTTCCGTGATATCGGTCATGGTTTCCACCGCCCCCATGACGTTGCCGTCCGTATCATTGAGCAGGGAGGCATTCTTGAGTACCTGAACATAAGTACCGTTTTTTCTCAGCAAGGCACATCTTCGCATACTTACCGTACCGATCCGAAACAGGCTGCACCATTTTTCGCCTTTGCGTTGCCGAGCGATCTCACAAATATTGCAGTTCAATATCGTGCACGATTTTCCGATCAACTCTTGCTTGGCATACCCCGTCATTTTTTCCAGGGCGTTGTTGGATGAAACAATGGTGCCCTCCGTATCCACAATCATGACACCGTCCTGAATGGTGTTCACCACGGTTTTCCAGTATTTATTCAATTCCTGTTCAAGCATGACCCCCATCCTGTTAAAAATTTAACATGTGTTAGATTTAAGCATTTAACAGTTTAACAGTTGAATGGCAATCGATTTTTAGAAAATTTAAGGGATCGCCCGGGTTCTTAAAAAAAAACGGTTGCGGGACATATCTTTAAGCCACTGTAAATAAACGGAATAATGATATCCCTCGTTTCATCTCCGACGAAGGCATTCAATAACAGCGTTCGCTGGCATCAGAATTGCGTAAGGTATGGTAAATGTATCGGGGTATCGAAATGGAAGGAAGTATGCAAAATCTGCTGGATCTCCGGGGAGCCATTGTCCCGTATTCCCTTCTCAAAATCATCCAGACCCTCAAAAGGATGGGTCCCGGTGAGACCCTGGAGGTCTTCTGGAGCGATCCGGATATACCGGCGGATCTTTTTAAAATCCTGCCGGCATCTTCCTACCATTTGATCGATTATGAACCCGCGGATGAGGTGCAGTCCTCATTCAGATTAAAGTTAATCAAGAAAACAACATTGGAGGAGGTTGACATGACGGATTTAAATTCGATTCAAGTTTCAAGTAAGGTGGATGCCAGGGGCAGCGCCTGCCCGGGACCGTTGCTGGAAGCCAAAAAGGGCATCGGCAAGGTCAGAGTCGGTGAAGTGCTGGAAATTTATTCCAACGATTCAGGCACCCGGACGGATATTCCGGCCTGGTCGAACAAGGTGGGGCATGAATATCTGGGTATCGTTGAAGCCGAAGGCTATGACCGCCATTTTATCCGCAGAAACAAGTAGGCCCGAAAATGACCACCGATTCCAACGCGTCTCCTGAAGGCAAAATACTGATTCTGGCAACGGACACCTGTGCTTATCCCGGCGCCAATTCGGTCGGGCAGGCTCATTCCAGCTACCCGGCCAACACCTACATCCTGCGGGTCAGGGCGCCGGTTATTTTTCCGGAGCAGTTTTATCTTGATTGTTTCAGGAAAGGAATCAGCGCGATCATTATCATGTCCTGCGGCGAGGAATGCCCCTACGAAGGGGCCTACCATGCGCTGGCCAAGCGCCTGGACCGGATTTATCCAATGATGAAAGCCCATAATCTGGATATCCGCAGATTGCGCCTGACCGCCATCTGCACGGTGTGCAACCGGTCGTTTCTCAAAGAAGTCAATGATATGAATGCGCTGATTCAGGAACTGGGGCCTCTCGACTACCGGGAGGCCGCCTGATCGGGGCGGGTCGTCCAAACCGTCGGATGGAAGCCGGAATATGGCTTTTTTAATCCATAGATTTCGCAGATTGTACGGATTGCTCAAATCATTTTAGGAGCGATGCGAAATCTATTGATACCCGCGGCTCGCCACCGGAAGTTTTATCAGCGCGCTTGTCCGAAAACTGGAGGAATGCATGGGACATCCAAAACTTCACCAATTTGACGCCCTGGTCGTCGGCGGCGGTATTGCCGGGCTGCAGGCGGCCCTGGATCTGGCGGATCAGGATTTTCGGGTTGCCGTGGTCGAAAAAGATGCCACCATTGGCGGCAAGATGATACGCCTGTCCAAGGTGTTTCCCACCCTGGACTGTGCCAGCTGCATTACCACCCCCAAAATGGCTGCGGCCGCGCACCATGACAATATCACCCTATTCACCGATTGCGACCTGAAAAGCGTGACCCGTCGGGCGGATGGGATGACCGCGTCGCTGACCCGGCGTCCCCGGTATGTGGATACGGTCCGCTGCATCGGCTGCCGCCAGTGTGAGTACGCGTGTCCCGTTTATGTGCCCGATGAAGAGCAGGGCGGATTCAGTCTGCGCAAGGCCATTCACATCCCCTTTTCAAACGCCGTTCCCCAGGTGGCGGTTCTGGATGTCGAAAATTGCTCCTTGTGCGGCCAATGCGCCCGGGTGTGCCCCACCCAGGCGGTCGACTATTTTCAGCAGGCCGAAGACCTGTCCATCCAGGCCCAGACCGTTGTGTTGGCGACCGGATTTAAGCTGACCCCCGCCGATCAGAAAAAAGAGTATGGCGGGGGGCGGATTGAAAACGTCATCACATCCCTGCAGATGGAGCGTCTGCTGGCGCCTCACGGCCCCTACCAGCGGGTCATTCGTCCATCGGACGGCAAACAGCCCGACGCCATCGCCTATGTGCAATGCGCGGGATCGCGGGACAAGAGCCTGGGGGTTTCCTACTGTTCGCGGGTCTGCTGCATGGTTGCCATCAAGCAGGCCATGTTGCTTTCCGGCTCCTTGCCCCTGGCCGACATCACCATCTATTACATGGACATCCGGGCGTTCGGCAAGGGATATGAGCAATTTTATCAGAACGCCAAAGCCATGGGAATCGAGTTTGTCAAGGCAAAGGTGGCCAAAATTTCACCGGGTGATAACCAAAATGTGCAGCTGCGCTTTGAAAATCAGGCGGGAGACGGCGGCGTGGAAGAACGCAGTCACGATCTGGTCGTCCTGTCGCTGGGCATGGTGCCCGAGTGGAACCCGGCCGGTATCTGTCCCGTGTCGACGGAATCGGATGCCTTCATCAGAACCATCATGCCCAAAATCGCTCCCACGCTGACCGATATGGAGGGCGTATTCGTAGCCGGGGTGGCGGCGGGGCCCAAGGATATCGTGGATACCATTGCCGAGGCCGGGGCGGCCGCCATGGAAGCGTCCATTTACCTGCGGAGGTTACGGTTGCGGCAACCATCGGCGGCCACCGGGCAAGGGCTGGAGGCAATGGATGCGGCCTGCGAGGACAGGCTCCGGATCGTCGCCAGTGTATGATGATCGACCATGAAAATTTTTCCAATAAACCGCTCCATGAATCATCGCCATTTTCTGTGGTTCCCGTGGTCCTGCGGTGCACTTACCAGGTGCTGCATGGATTCCAGGTAATATCATAAGGAGACTCTTGGATGTCATCGAAACCCGAGGAAAAACAATCCGATCATAAAGACGACAAAAAGGTCGGGGTGTACATCTGCCACTGCGGGGGCAACATATCCGATCACGTGGATGTGAATCAACTGGCGGAAAATCTCAAGTTGCTTCCCGGGGTGACCGTAACCCGCACCAATATGTTCATGTGCTCCGATCCCGGCCAGGAGCTGATCCAAAAAGATATCGAAAGCGGTAAGATCAACCGGGTGGTGGTGGCCTCCTGTGCCCCCAGTCTACACGAGCTGACCTTTCGCAGGGCCATCAAAAGAGCGGATATGAATCCCTATCTTTACGAACACGCCAATATCCGGGAACAGGTGAGCTGGGTGCATGACGGTCAAAAAGCCACCCGCAAAGCCACCGGATTGGTGTCGGCGGCCGTCTCCAAGTCGAAGTACCTGCAAGCATTGGCGCCGATTCGCGTCAATGCCGCCAATCATGTCACCGTCATCGGCGGCGGAGTGGCGGGGCTGCGGGCGGCGCTGGACCTTTCCCGGCGGGGGGTCGAAGTGGCGCTGGTGGAAAAATCCTCCTTTCTGGGCGGACGGACCGCCCAATTGGACCGCGTGTACCCCACTGCGGAAAAAGCGGAGGACTTGATCCGGCAGCTGGCGGCGGCGGTCCTGAAAGATTCCCGCATCCGGGTTTACACCGGCGCCGAGGTCGTCAAATGCGAAGGATACGTGGGCAACTTTAAAATCACCATTGAAACCCGTCCGCCGCAGTCTGCCGAGGAACTCGGCAAGCCCGGGCCGCTGGCCGAACCCGGAAAGCAGACCGGCGATTATGTCCGGTTTGCCGGTTACCTTCCCGCAGCGGCTGCCGGCAGTGCCCGGCAGCAGACCCTGGACAGCGGGGTCATCATTCTGGCCACCGGTTTCCAACCCTACGAGGCCCCGGAGGGAGAATACGGTTTCGGGCGGCATCCCGAAGTGGTTACCCTGCCGGAATTCATCCGGCTCATGGCCGAGAACACCCACGAGGGCGATATGCTGTGTTTAAACGGCCGCAAAATTCGACGGACCGCCTTGATCCATTGCGTTGGAAGCCGGCAGATTCCGGGTATCCATGCCGAAAAACCCGACGGAACGCTAAACGAATATTGCTCGCGCACCTGCTGCAGCGCCGCCTTGCAGGCCGCCGCGGCCATCAGGGAACGTTATCCGGCGACCCATGTGTTCGAATATTACCGCGACATCCGGACTTACGGTCGCGGACAGGAGGCCCTGTATGAACGGGCATCCGCAAAAAATGTGACCTTTTTACGATTTGAAGCGGACAGTCCTCCGGTGGTGGAAGCGGCCGACGGTTCGGATTATCCCTTGAAAATCAAGGTCGTCGACACCCTGACCTTCGGTGAGGAGATTGAGGCCGGAGTCGATCTGGTGGTGCTCGCCGTGGGCATGGAACCGGCTCCCATCACTCGCCTGGCGGACATGCTGAAGCTTCCCACGGGAGCCGATCGTTTCCTGCAGGAAGTGCACCCCAAACTGAGGCCGGTGGAACTGGCCAATACCGGCATACTGCTGGCCGGCACCTGCCAGGCACCCATGGATATCGGTGAAGCCTGCGCCGCGGCCCAGGCCGCCGCGGTCAAAGCCGCGTCCCTGCTGGTCCGGGGGTATGTCGAATTGGATCCCTTTGTGGCGGAAGTCGATCTGAGCCGCTGCCGAGGTGCAGGCAAGTGTGTCGAAGTCTGCCCGACCGAGGATGCCGTTGCACTGGTTGAAGAGAATGCCGACGGCCAACCAGCCCAGCGCGCCCGGGTAAACCCGGCCCTGTGCACCGGATGCGGTATCTGCGTGGCGGTCTGTCCGGAAAATGCCATTGATGTCAAGGGTTGGACGCTTAGACAGTATGAGGAAATGGTAGATGCCATCGTGGCCGCCTGACGAGGCGGACACCCTGCGAGAAGCCCGCCCCATTGCCGGTTGCGGGCTCCGTGATTACGGACGGGAGTCGATTATGACCGAGAAGATAACGATGGACAAAGAGGCGTTGAAAAAGCTCAGGCAGGTGCGAAAGCCCATGGTGGCAAAGGCGAAAGAGGCGATCCGCACCCAGAATCACATAATCGGGCAGATCAAGGCTCAAATTGCCGAAGAAGCCCGAACGATTCCTGCAATCGCCCGGAAGACGTCTCTGCCGACCTCACAAGTATTGCTTTTTATCACCGGGTTGAAGCATTACGGGCTGGTGGCCGAGGTCGAAAAGGACGGGGACTATTTCAAGTACCGGCTGATTGAAATGACTGATGAATAATGAATAATTAAGGAATTTTTTCTGCTTTTTGAATCGCAGGAGCGCAGCGGCATCCATAATTCGTCATTTGTCAATGGTCATTTATCATTGCCATGCAACTTCACATGATCCGCCGCCTCGGGCTAAAAGGCAGCCCGTCTGATAAAAGACAGAAACATTCTAAAAGGATTGCATCATTTTACCCCCTCCCTCAGTCCCTCCCGCCGGGGGAGGGAAGCTCACCCTCCCCCTTTTCCAAAGGGGGACCGAGGGGAATTTTTCCTCTCTCTTGACGGGAGGGGCCGGGTGAGGGTGAATTAAATGCCAGAATTCCACTAAACTAAATGAAGTTTCACATAAGCGGGCGCCTCTGGCTAAAGGGCAGCCAGTTTGATCACTAAAGAAACTTTTTAAAAGGATCGACTCCATTTTACCCCCTCCCTCAATCCCTCCCGCCGGGGGAGGGAAGTTGACTCCTCTCCCTTGACGGGAGAGGCCGGGTGAGGTTGATAAAATGGCAAAATGCCTTTTTAACCCAGAACCCAGAACCCAGAACCTTGAACCTGGAATTTGTAGTTTCATACGAGCGGCCGCCTCGGGCTAAAGGGCAGCCCGACTGATCAAAGACAGAAACTATTCATCATCGCGCCAAGACGCCAAGGCGCCAAGATTATTTATATTTTTAATCATTCCCTTTGCGAGCTTTGCGACTCTGCGCGAGATAAAATATTTGTAGTTTCATATAAGGAGAGATCTCATGAGTTTAACGCTTAACCCGGATTTGCTGCTCGATTTGAAAGCGTTCGGGGTAAAGGATGCCGCGACCTGTTTTAATTGCGGCAACTGTACGGCGGTGTGTTCCCTGTCTTCGGAGAATACTCCTTTTCCCCGGAAGACCATCCGTTATCTCCAGCTTGGATTGGAAGAAAAGCTGATTCAAAGTCCGGAGCCCTGGCTGTGCTATTACTGCGGGGATTGCAGCGAAACCTGCCCGCGCCAGGCGAATCCCGGAGAAGTCATGATGGGCCTCAGGCGCTATCTGACTTCCCGTTACGACTGGACCGGGATTTCGCGTCTGTTTTATACTTCCAAAATTTTTGAAGTGCTTTCCATCCTGGGGGTGGCCGTCCTGGTAGGGCTGGGATTTTATTGCTTCCACGGTCCGATGCTCACCGACCGGGTGGCGCTCAATGTCTTTGCGCCGAATACCACCATCGAGATCCTGGATTTAATCATGCTGGCGGTGTTGTCCCTTTTTCTCCTGAGCAATGCATTGCGAATGGCCAATGCCGTAATGGGCGAGACCGGGGACTCGAGTGCTCAAGCCAATCCGGACGGATCGCGCAAGAACCTGCCGGCCGTCCTGGTTTTCGGCATTCCCCTGCAAACCTATATAAAGGAGGCGGGCGAATTTGTGAGCCACTTTTTCACCCAAAAGCGGTTCGAAGGGTGCGGCACAGCTTCCCAACGGGCCCAGTGGGTCGTCCATCTGCTCATCATGACCGGGTATTCCATTGTGTTTTTGCTGGTGGTCGCAGGAATCCGCTGGTTTCAGCGTGATGAGATTTATGCGCTCTGGCATCCCGTGCGATTGCTGGGCTACTATGCCACGTTTGCCATTCTTTACGGCGTCACCTATGCCATCATCGGTCGCCTGAAACGCAGCAAAAAAGTGTATGAACACACCCATTCCACGGACTGGGCGTTTTTGATTCTGTTGTGGTTGACCACCTTCAGCGGGATTCTAATGCATGCCGCGCGGTTACTGGACCTGCCGTTGACGACCTATTACATATATGTGATTCACCTGATGATTGCGGTGCCGATGCTGGTCATCGAAGTGCCCTTTGCCAAGTGGACCCATCAGTTGTACCGGCCGATGATCGTGTATCTGATGAAAGTCAGGGCTCGCGCCGGCCGGTTGCCTGCATGAAATAAGAGGACACGGACTTTGACGGATTCTTTCGCGGACGGTATGATTTGCCCAACCCGAGTTTATCAGTGTTTATCGCTTTCCTATTTAGGAAATAAAACCTTATTAACGTTCAACAATCTGGGAGGAAAGAGAAAATGGCGGAAAACAAAGCAGAAAAAATACTTTATATCGGAACCTGTGCCGGAGACAATCCGGAAAAAGCGGCGATGCCCTTTGTAATGGCCTGCGCGGCCTTGGCCATGGACATCAGGGCCACCGTCGTTCTACAGGGAAACGGCGTGTACCTGGCCCAAAAAGGATACGTTGAAAAAATGCTGCCCAGCGGCGGATTCCCGCCGTTGAAAACACTGATGACGCAATTTTTGGAGCTTGGCGGGGAGCTGAAGGTTTGCGTGCCCTGCATTAAAGAACGCCACATCGATGAGTCCGAACTGGTAGCGGGCTACCAGACAACCGCGGCCGGCGCGTTGAATGTGGAAGCCATCGAAGCCGATGCCGTCATGGTCTATTGAATAAGGATTGAAAAATGTCAATCACCACCTCATACCGGCTGCCGAATCGTATTACCGACCTTGTAAACCTCAAGGAGCTGGGGGCTGAAATTACCTGCAATCCATCCTTTGAAATCGTCGCGGTCGATTTCACCCAGCGGGACAATCAGTTTAAAGCATTTATCTTTCTGTGTCGTTTTGCCGGCAGGGTCGATGAATCCGATTACTCGTTTCGAAAGTGCTATGCCCGGGGATGCCCGCACAATCTGTGCCCCCACGTTTCCCAGGCCGTGATGATCGCCAACCGCTACCTGCAAAGAGATTATCGCAAGCTGGAGGAGGCCGGCGTGCCGGTGGCCCGGCGGCTGTTCACCCTGAATGATATGGTGGTGAAGTTTGACGAAGCGGCTGGGGCACACGATCCCCTCAAGACGATCCATGACTATATCGATATCGCCAGGCAAGGCGGGGATGTGGCGGTCGAGATGGATTTCGATTCCGTCATCGGGGTGGAGCACTTTGCAAATTATGATAACCAGCAGGTGTTTCTCATGGCGAATTTCAATATTACCATGGCGGATAATATTTACAAATATGAACGCTGCCTGGCCTGTTATCCGGTGGGCCGGGAAGAGGAGAGGCCGGAAAAAATAGCCATGGCCAACGACCGCCTGAGGCTGCTGTACGCGGAATTTGACCGGGCGGCGATCAGATATGAGAAGCGATATTTTGCATAGAAAAATTAAAGAGGGGATTGAACCAAAGTTCAATCTGGGCTAAACTAAGCCTTTAACTTTTGAGCCGGGCCGGGTCGTGGGGCTGAAGGATCCCCGACCGATCCGGTTCTAACCGAACATTTGGCTCGCAAGGAGATATTCAGACAGCATGGTGGAAAAAAATGTGGTCGTTATCGGCAGCGGGGTGGCCGGCCTGTCGACTGCCCTGGAATTGGCGCGATTCGGCGTTTCGGTCGATATTATCGAAAAATCAGATTTTGCCGGCGGTCATGCCATCGGCTTCGCATGCAAGGCCACGGAGGCATGCGTTAAGTGCGGTGCCTGCATGGTGGACGAAAAACTGGATCAGGCCGCGCGTCATCCGGCAATCAGAATTTTGACCGGCAGCAGGATTGAAAGTATCGCCAAAACCGAGCGCTATGACATTCAGCTGAATCGCAAGCCCGAATATATCGATGCCGCCAAATGCAACGCCTGCGGGGTCTGCCGGCAGCAGTGTCCGCAAGCAGGCGCTCTCATCCAGGGTGTTTCCGCAAACCATTCCCCTTTTTTTTCCATTGACGAAAAAAAATGCTTGAATCTGACGGATCAATCCTGTACCCGCTGCCAGGAAGCCTGCCCCCAGAAGGCCATTGCGCTCGATGCGCCCGCAAGACCGGTGACCTGCACGGCCGATGCGGTGGTTCTGGCCACCGGTTTCTCACCCTTCGATCCCCGCAACAAGCCCTACGGCTACGGGATATTTAAAAACGTGGTGACCAATCTGGAGCTGGAAGGCATCCTGCGCCGTGACGGTCGGGCCGTCAGACCTTCGGACGGCCAAACCGCGCGCAGGATTGCATTTATCCAATGTGTGGGCAGCCGGGATGCCAAACTGAACCATTTATGGTGCTCCAAGATCTGCTGTGGAGCGGCGTTGCGCGCCGCGGGACTCATCGGCGCCCGGGTACCGGACTCCGAGATTTCCGTTTTTTATATCGACATTCAGACTTTCGGACGGGATTTCGAGCCCTATTTAGGGCGAATTCAGGAGAAAGTCCGGATGGTACGGGCCATACCCGGTGACATTTTCGAGACACCGGAGCGGCAGCTGCGGGTAACCTATGCCACCGATGTTAAGCACGAAACGGTGGAGGCGGTCTTCGATCTGGTGGTGCTCTCGGTCGGATTGCAGCCTCGCAGCGAAAATTCGGAGATAATGGGCCAACTGAAATTGAAGGGGGGGCCAACCGGTTTTGTCGCCCATGCAGACGTGGACCGGGAAGGATTCACAAGAGGCGTTTTTACCACCGGTTCGGTCGGCGGACCGATGAGCATCGCCGATTGCGTTGCCCACGCCGGTGAAACTTCATTTGAAATACTGAAATTTTTAGAGGTATGAAGGTGGTGCCTTTGACTGCAAAAACCTTGCTGATTGGAAACGGACCGTGCGCCCAACGAATTGCCGCAGGGATTCCGGCGCTGAATTCGGACCTGATCGTGGCATCGCCCGACGATTTCAGCCTGTCCCCGGATTCCGTACCGGCCGCGGTTTGGAAGCATGCCAAAGTTATTTCATGTCAGGGAACCCCGGGGGATTTCAAGGTGACCTTCGAACGCGACGGGGAAAAACAAGTTGCCGCGGTCGATCGAATTATCATCGCCGGCGAGGAGACGCGCGTCCCGCAGTTTTCCCAGTATGGCTTGAATCCGACGGAGCGGGTCGTATCCCTTTCCGGGCTTAAAAAGCGGTTGGGTGAAACACCCCGGGACGGCTCGTTGGACGGCATCCAGAGCGTCGTTTTTCTCGTCGGTTTGAAGTCCGAAAGCAATCCCGTCATTTTCGCGGAAGTCATGCAGGATTGTCTCGAGCTGCGAACCCGATATGGTTTGAAG
The DNA here is from genome assembly GCA_963774425.1 of uncultured delta proteobacterium. GTDB lineage: Bacteria > Desulfobacterota > Desulfobacteria > Desulfobacterales > JAFDCJ01 > JAFDCJ01. The sequence goes on from CAVZEZ010000025.1 coordinate 161,022, forward strand.
GTCTATCTCCTGACCGGAAATCTGAAAGTGGCCGCCGACGGCTTGGAAGCCATGTACCGCCAAACAAAAGAGGCCGGGATTGTCTATGTCAAATTCACCGCCACCCGGCCGGATATCGCCCAGGGCGATGACGGCGGGCTGCATGTGCAGTTTTTGGACGAGCTGACCGACCTCCAATTTCGATTGGACCCGGATCTGGCGGTTGTCGAGGAAAGCATCGTGCCGTCCGATTACACACGCGATCTGGTCCGCATTTTTAAGATCGATTCCGACCCGAATGGATTCGCCCAGAGCGACAATGTTCACCGTCTGCCCGTGTCGACCAATCGCCGGGGGATTTGGGTGGCCGGTTCGAGCCGGGGCGTCCAAGCGGTCGCCGATCAGCTCGTCGATGCCGACAACGCGCTGCTTTCGCTGCGGACGGTGGACGGCACGCCGGCCGAACAGAACGGGGACATCGCCTGCATCGATACCGGAAAATGTGTCCGCTGTCTGACCTGCTATCGAATATGTCCCTATCGTGCGATTCAGGTCAATTCCCGGGTGAAGGTCGCTTCCGACGCATGTGAGGGCTGCGGGATCTGTCTGGCGGAGTGCCCCCGGGGCGCCATCCGCTTCGAGAGCGGAAACGAGTCGGCCGGCCACGGCGTATTTGCCGTTACCGACCGGATGCCGGACGAGCAGACCTTTACACCGTCGGTAACCGCCTTTTGCTGCCGCCGATCCGCCGCCCGGGCAGCTGTTCTGGCAACCTGCATGCCCCACCCGTTGCCGGAGGGCCTGCAAATTGTCCCCGTACCTTGCGGCGGCAGTGTTTCCCTGAATCAACTTATGACCGCGTTCAGCAGCGGCGCCGACGGCGTCATGGTGTTGACCTGCCACGAAGGCAACTGCCATGCCGAGCAAGGCCCCGACTATGCGCGGCGGCGTGTCGCCCATATGACGACCCTATTTGAATCCATAGGTCTGAAAAGCGGCCGGCTCGCCCACAAAAGCCTGGCATCCAACATGGGGGCTGAATTTGCCAGTATTCTGTCCGATTTTAAAAACCGGCTGCTGGAATTGGGCCCCAACAGGCTGAAGGCGTGAAAGGACCCAGGGAAAGGAAAATAACTATGCCCGTAGCATCTGAAGTCGTCGATTTAAACCAGCTGGACCACCATAAATTCAAAGACTGGCCCTACGCACAGGATTGCTGCATCACCTGCGGCCTGTGCGCCAGTTCGTGCCCGGCGTCGGGCATCGACGGATTCGATCCGCGCAAACTGATCCGCATGATTTCCCTGGGACTGGCGGATGCGACCGTGGAATCCCGTTGGCCCTGGATCTGCACGATGTGCGCCAAGTGCGAAAATGTATGCCCCATGGAAATCGAAATCGCCGATGCCGTGCGCAATATCCGCGGGTTGAGGGACCGGGACCAGGTGCCTGGAATCCTGCAGAACGGTCTGACCGCCGCTCTGGAAACCGGCAACAACCTGCGCCTGCCCAAAGATGATTATGTCTTCATTCTGGAAGATGTGGCCGAAGAGATTGCGGAAGAGCCCGGTTTCGAAGGTTTTCGGGTTTCGATCGACAAAAAGGGCGCCAATTTGCTGACCACCATTCACAACAAACTGGTCAACACCCACACCGAGGATCTCAAGCACTGGTGGAAGATATTTCACGTGGCCGGAGAGGACTGGACCGTCTCTTCCGTGAACTGGGAAGGCACCAGTTGGGGTTTTTTCACCGGCGACGATGAAGCCATGAAAATTATGGCCGGACGTATCGCCGAGCAGATGCAGCAACTGGAGGTGAAAAATCTCATGTGGCCCGAGTGAGGGCACGCCTATCTGGCGACCCGGTCGGGTTTCGAAAAACATTATCCGCAAGTACTCGAACAGTTTGGTTTCACCACGGTATTCGATCTGCTTATCCGGTATATCAAGGACGGCCGCATCAAGCTGGACCGGTCCCGGTTCAATGTGCGGGCCACCTATCACGACCCGTGCAACTACGGCCGCAAAGCGCAGAGACGGTTCGGTCACGGCTATTTTGATGAACCGCGCTGGATCCTGGATCAGTGTCTGGAAGATTGGGTGGATCTGTACCCGACCCGCATGGATCAGATCTGCTGCGGCGGCGGCGGCGGCGCGCTGGTGACCGGCTACAACGAAGAGCGTATTTTCTATGCCCGCAAGAAAATGGACCAAATCAAGGCCACCGGTGCCGAAATGCTGGTCGTTCCCTGCCACAGTTGCCACGGCCAGTTCAACAACATCAAGGAACACTACGGAATGGGGGATCTTAAGGTCAAGTATTTGTGGGAACTGGTGGCCGATTGTCTGATTCTATAAGGTGTGCATAAAAGAAACCATCGACAACTTCCTGTCGATGCGGGTTGGGCAAAGGTCTAAAAATCACTTGACAGCCTCAGCCAAAGGCTTTATTTATTCTGATCATATACTCATTACTTATGGCTTCCTTGAACCCTTGAACCCTTGAACCCTTGAACCCTTGAACCCTTGAATCCTGGGAACAATCGATGGAACCGGAAAAGTTCGATTTTTGGCAAACTCATTCACCACACTATCTGGAAATGGCCTTTCGCAATGATCGACGCGAGAGGCTGGCGCAGCCGGACGGATACGGCAAACGGACCGGGCAATGCCGCGATACCGTCGAAATCTATCTGTCCGTTGGTGACGACCGCATTCAATCGGTTTCCTATGAAACCAACGGCTGCATGAACACAAATGCCTGTGCCAACACGGTGGCCGAACTGGCGATGGGGAAAAAGGTGGACGCGGCCTGGGAGATTGCTGTGGAAGATGTCATTGCGTACCTGGAAACGCTGCCGCCGCAGAATCACCACTGCGCCGAACTGGCGGTGGGTGCGCTGTATCTGGCTTTAACCGACTATCAGGAAAAAAAGCGGCAGCCCTGGAAGAAAATCTATCGCTAAAGGGGGCAGACAGCCGCTTGCCCCTTACGCCGATTCAGCCTCTTTAGCTATTTTTAGTTCCTCAATTTGTTTTAAAACAGTGCTTTCAGCCATGAAAAGTAACCTCTAAGGATTTTTAGGGGCAATACTTTTCAGGGTTTTCCTTGAATTTTCAATTTGTTCGTTTGGTCCGACCTGGCCCGTCCCCGTTCTCCGTTTCATGATGCTGCCTTCAATTTTAGCTATACCGAGGATGCTGTCGATGTTTGTTTTCTTTCCTGTCGGGGGCGCATCCTCGATGTCCGAGCCCTTGATGTTTACGACCTCGGAGACCGAATCGACTATAGTGCCGATGGACAGTTTTCCGGTTTCTCCTTCAATCTCCAAAACAACAATTCAGGTTCTATCCGTGTATGCTGTCTTTTCCATCCCAGCTTCATCCGTAAATCAATAACCGGGATGACCTTGCCCCGCAGATTGACCACGCCTGTGATATAACCATGTGTTTGGGGAACGGATGTTACATCGGTCACGGCCATTAGCTTGATGTTGTTGTCAAAATGCCTATCGGCAATGGTGCCAAAGGACTTTAGGGGGGTACTATCGGAAGTCCGTCCAGTCGCTGTCCCCTTTTATGTGGTTGACAAAAACTCAAAAAAGTGTTTATTTTAACACACTCTATTATGCGCCTTGGAGAGTTTATAATGAATACAGAAACCGTAAGGCTCAATGTTACCCTGCCGAAAGGATTGGTTGAGGCCATGAACCGCGTGACGGAACCGAGAAAGCGCAGCCGGTTCATAGCCGAAGCCGTCAGGCAAAAGATTGAGCAAAGGGAGAAAGAGGAGATGGATAAACTTTTAGCAGAAGGCTACCGGGCCGCTGCGAAAGAAAGCCTCGCATTGACGAAGGAATTCGAGAGCGCCGATTTGGACGGCTGGGATGATTATTAAAAGAGGCTCTATATACCTGGCGGCGTTGGATCCGGTCGTTGGAAATGAAATTACGAAAACCAGACCGGTTGCGGTAATTTCCAATGACAAAAACAATGAATTTTCCGGTACTGTAACGGTTCTGCCGATAACCTCCAAAAATCTTCGGAAGATTTATCCCTTTGAGGTCTATTTAGGCAAGGGAACCGGAAGCCTTCCGAAAAATTCAAAACTAAAGGCTGACCAGATTCGGACCCTGGATAAAAGCAGATTGGTTAAGCTGATCGGAAAATTGGGAATACTAGAACTCAAGGCAATCAAAACAGCCCTGAAAATTCATCTCGACTTATAATGCTATATCTCGTTGAATGAGCTCCCCTCAGGCAGCCGCGGACGAAATGTCGTTTAAGCCTGCGGTGCGATATCCTGGATTGCAGTTAGAGAGTTGGGGCTGGTGACATTTTGTCCTCGAGTATAGTCGGAAGAAGTGCTCCATTAGCTCGTGCCCATCCACAAACGGGTTTTATTAAAGATGGGCACCTGATGGTGTTTCACCTTCAGAAATGCGAATTTTTGCCCTAGGTCAAGGATGGATATCAATTCACATTTCAAAAAAAGGACTTACCTTCTTGATTAGCGTAATTTTTGACGTTGAGATGGCGGCCTGCTATATTTTTCGAAATTTGGTATGCAAAAAAATCAAGCGGCAACAGTTCACCCGCTGTTTCATACTTCCGAAAAGACATGCAGAAGGATAGCCACATGTCCAAGCATTCCGAGCAAAAACCGATCGCCGTCTACGGAGCCATGGCCGCCAATTTTTTAATTGCCATTACCAAATTTGCCGCCGCCCTGTTCACCGGCAGCTCATCGATGCTCTCGGAGGGAATTCATTCGCTGGCAGATACCGGAAATCAGGCATTGCTGCTGCTGGGCGCCCACAGAAGCACCAAAGCGGCCGACAACACGCATCCATTCGGCTACGGCCAGGAACTTTACTTCTGGAGCCTGGTGGTGGCCATTATCCTCTTTGGTGTGGGCGGCGGTATGTCGATATACGAAGGCATCATCCATATCCTGCACCCCAGCGAGCTGGAAAATGCATTCTGGAATTACGTCACCCTGGCTCTGGCATTCATTTTTGAAGGCACATCGTTTGCCATCGCCCTGCGGGAATTGTTGCGCGATATGTATAACGAAACGATCTGGCAGGCGGTACGCAACAGCAAGGACCCCATGATTTTTGTTGTTCTCTTTGAAGATTTTGCGGCGCTGCTCGGTCTGGGACTGGCCTTTCTGGGAGTCTTTTTTTCGCACTGGCTTAACAATCCGCGCCTGGACGGTGCGGCTTCCATTCTGATCGGGCTGCTGCTTGCTACGATTGCAATGATGTTGGCCTATGAAAGCAAGGGGTTGTTGCTGGGCGAAAGCGCCGACCGCAAAACCGTTCGGCGGATTCATGAGATCGTCATTGCCGATAAGGATGTGCAAAAGGCGCGTCAGCCGCTGACCATGCACTTCGGCCCCCGGGAGGTGTTGCTGAATCTGGACGTCCAGTTCAGATCCGGGCTGTCCAGCGACGAGCTGGCTAAGGCCATCGACCGGCTGGAGCAGAATATCCGGCAAGCTTTTCCGGAAGTCAGGCGCATCTTCGTCGAAGCCCAATCGCTGGTGCAGTCGGAAAGGAGCGTGACAAATTTCGATGTTTCTTCCGACCACTAAAAATGAGCTGGCGGCCCTTGGCTGGCAGTCTCCCGACGTTATCCTCGTCACCGGTGACACCTATGTGGATTCCCCGTTTATCGGGGTTGCGGTCATCGGCAAGATTCTGGTGGACGCCGGCTACACGGTGGGCATTATCGCCCAGCCCGATGCAGGCAGCGCAGAGGATATCGGGCGGTTGGGGGAGCCGAACCTTTTCTGGGGTATCACTTCCGGTTGCATGGACTCCATGATATCCAATTATACGGCGACCAACAAGAAGCGGCAGCAAGACGATCTGACGGGCGGCGGTCTGAATACCAGACGTCCGGATCTGGCCGTTATCGCCTATACCAATCTGGTCCGCCGCTATTTCAAAAAAACCAAACCGATCGTCATCGGCGGGATCGAAGCCAGCCTCCGGCGCATTTCCCATTATGATTACCGCTCGGACCGCATCCGGCGCTCCCTCTTGTTTGACGCCAAGGCCGATATCCTGGTCTACGGGATGGGGGAAAGAGCGACCCTCGAACTGGCGCACACCATCCGGCATCGGCGGCCGGTGGGCGACATCCGGGGAATCTGCTATATTTCACCCGCAAAGCGGGTGGGCTATCTGGAACTTCCCACCCATGTGGAGGTTGCGGCTGACAGGAACCGGTTCGCCGACATGTTTCGCATATTTTACGCCAACAATGATCCGGTCACCGCCCAGGGCCTGTGTCAGCAGCAGGACACCCGTTTTCTGATCCACAATCCGCCCCAGTTTCCGCTCACCGGCGAGGAATTGGATCGCGTACACGAGCTGGACTATGAGCGGGAGGTGCATCCCTATTACGCGGCCTGGGGACCGGTGCGGGCGCTGGAGACCATTCGGTTTGCGCTCACCACCCACCGAGGGTGCTACGGCGACTGCGGCTTTTGTGCCATCGCGGTGCATCAGGGGCGGCGGGTGATCGATCGCAGCGAAGAATCCATTCTCAAAGAGGCCTCGATGCTGACCCGACATCCGCTTTTTAAAGGATTCATTCACGATATCGGGGGCCCCACCGCCAATATGTACGGCATCGATTGCGAGCGAAAACATAGCCGTGGCGCCTGTCGCCAAAGGCACTGCCTGACGCCCGAAATTTGCAGCGAACTGAAAATCAGCCACCGCCGCCAGATCGCCCTGTTGAAAAAAATCCGGCAGTTGCCGAAAATCGAGAAGGCCTTCATCGCCTCCGGGATCCGCCACGACCTGGTCCTGAAGGATGAAAAATACGGCCGGCAATACCTTGAGGAGATTATCGGCCATCATATCTCGGGGCAGCTCAGGGTGGCTCCCGAGCATTGCGAAAATCACATCCTGACGTTGATGGGCAAGCCTCCCATCGAACGCTTCACCGAATTTTACCGCTGGTTTGAAAAGATCAATCGCAAAATGGGGAAAAAGCAGTTTCTGAGCTGTTATTTTATCGCGGGCTATCCGGGATGCACCCTGCAGGACATGCAGCGGCTGCACCGATTCAGCCGCAGCGTTTTGAAGTTCACACCCCGTCAGATTCAGATTTTCACCCCGTCACCCTCGACGCCGGCCACGCTGATGTATCATACCGGCCGCAATCCGGACAGCGGGAAACCGATTTTTATCGAGAAAGATAAACGGAAAAAAGATAAGCAAAAAAAGTCGGTTCTCAAGGGACTATCCTGAAGAGGAAGGGGCAATATCGCCTCCCGGCATCCATGTATGGCCAACGATCCGGCTCGTGCATCACCATTGCAGACAGCCGCTGGGTCAGAAAAGATTTTACAGCTTGACATTGTCCTTGAGTGAATCCATATTCTCCCCAGCAAACCCTTTGGTCGCTTGACAAGATTCTATCCCGTTTAACCCTTTGCGTCGAAAACCCTTGCCGGTCCCGATTGATGCTCGATACGGGTTTCTCGACACCCGATATTTTTGGATTTCACCATACGTGCGTGGATAGCTATTCTACATGCAGTTTCCAGCACCGAATATCTGCTATAAAAATGCAACCAGCCGGCGCGCGCCAGCCTACCCGGCTGAAAAGATTTTATGCAGTGTCGGGGAGCGGGATTAACGAAAGGAGATTCGAATGGGCCTTATTACAATTTCAGAGGATCTGGGCAGCGGCGGAATCGAAATTGCCAGGCAGGTCGCCGGGAAGCTCAATATCGAGCTTTACGATGACGAACGCCTTCAGGCTGAAGCGCTTAAATCGGACATTCGCATCGATGACTTCAGCCGTATCGATAAGAAGGCACCCGGGTTTTTCGACCGGATTATGGGCAGAAAACCGGATATGTATCTGGATTTGATGGAGGCGGTTGTATTTGAGGCTTCCCGTTCCGGAAACGGGGTGATCATCGGCCACGGCAGTCAACTGCTGCTGCGGGATTTCGGCTGCGCGCTGCATGTTCGCATTCAGGCCTCCTGGGAGGGCAGAATCCAGAAATTCATGAGCGAACAAAACCTGAGCCGCGAGAATGCGGAAAAATTGATTCGCAAAATCGATGGCCAACGCAGCGGATTTTTCAAATATGCGTTTCGGCGGGACCTGAACGATCCATCCCTGTACGATCTGATTATCAACACGGAGAAAATCGGCGGGGAAACCGCCGCAGAACTGATCGTCGCGATGGCGGCTTCCGACGAGATCGGCGCCTGCAGCCTGACCGCACTGGAATCCATGGAGAAAATGTCACTAGCCAAGCAGGTCGAAGCCGTCCTGCTTGCAAACGACATCAATGTGAGTCTGCTGCACATCGAGGTCCCGCAGAAGGGCAGGGTGCATATCACCGGCTTGACCAGTACCCAGGACGAAAGGGAACGGATCCTGTCCGCCGTCGATTCACTTAAGGAAATCACGCAGTGCGATGCCCATATAGCAGTGGCCAACGCCGGTTTCTAAGCTATTGAGGAGTAAAAATCCGGCCCCTCCGGGGTCGGATTTTTACACGCAAAAGGGATTTTTCTGCACCCATAGGGTTTATCAACCGCTTCTACTCATCTTCCCAAAAACCGTTTGGCCAGATCGACGCTTTCCCCGGCATCGGCGGCATAGCCATCAGCTCCGATCTTCTGCGCATAGGCTTCATTCACCGGGGCGCCTCCCACCATGACCCTGATATTTTCGCGCAAGCCCTTTTCTTTCAAGGCTGTGATGATCTTTTTCATTTCGGGCATGGTGGTGGTGAGCAGAGCGGACAATCCGAGAATGTCCGGCTTCAGCTCTTCCACCTTGTTTACAAACTCATCGGCTTCGATGTTGACGCCCAGATCGACAACTTCAAACCCGACCCCCCGCAGCATGGTCACCACCATATTTTTACCGATGTCGTGCAGATCTCCGCGAACCGTTCCGATGACCAACCTTCCGGACACTTGCCTTTTATCCTTGGCCAGATGAGGTTCCAACACTTTCAGGGCCGCGTTCATGGCCCGGGCCGAGAGCAACACCTCGGGGATGAAAACGTCACCGGTCTTGAATTTTCCACCGATAATCTCCATGGTGGAGAGCATACCGCGATTTAAAATATCCTGGGCACTGAAGCCTGAATCCAGCATTTCTTGCACGTGGGCAGTAATCGCCTCCTGGTCTCCCTTCAGAACGTCTTCCTGGATCTTTTTGAATTCCTCGTCCCCGCGCACGTCGGTGGAAACCCGTTGGGCGGCTTTTTCCATATCGGCGGCTGAAACCGGTCTGAGATCGCCGGCCGTCAACGGCAGCCGGCCTTCCTTTGCAATTCGGTCGCCCAGGCGCCGGAGGCGGTCGAATTTGGCATTGGGCGGCGTCGTATCGGCTACCCCGACGATGATGCGTCTGCCCGGAGCCACAGCCTTGAAAAAATGATCGATATAACCCTGAAAATCCGCTTCGGAGGCCGTCTCCTCCGAAAGCAGACTTTGAGGGATGCCGCCGAATATCGTGATCTTGTCGCCCCACTGCCGGTAGTAATCCTCGATTCTGACCCGCATCATGGGGTAGGGGCAGACGGCTTCGGCGATGTGAATGTCGGAATCCCGGATAAGCTGCATGAGACCTCGGTTTTCTCCGTCAGTGTGGCAAATCACCAGTTTGCCCTTTTCCTCGAGGGTGCGGGAAGCTTTTTGCAGCCAGGGCTGAATATCTTTTTCAAAATAGCGCGGGTAAGTGATCATGTCATCGAAGTTGGCTCCCCACAGGACGACCTGCGCCGAAGACCGCGCGACCACCTGCAGAAGCTGCTCATATACCTGTTCGATGCCTTCGGCCAGCGACTGCATCTCCTTCTGGAAATCATTGTAATGGTAAAAGAATTCGGTGGCCTCCAGCAGATCGCGCTGAATGTGCTGAACAGGGGAGGGGGCAAAAGCTCCCATCTGGACAGCGATACCGTCGTCTCCGATTTCCGCCTGCCATTTACGGTAGCGCTCGTCATCGGGTACGATTTCGATATTTTCGAAGATATATTTCAGGGTCCGGTAATCCTCGACGCGCTTGATGGCACGTTCTTCCAGCCAGGTAATCGAGGCGCCGGCGGCTTTCATCTCCGCGGTGACCACCTCCATGATGCCGATCACGCCGTGGGGGGTGTGATATTCCACCCGTTTGGCGCCGTCTTCCTGATGAACCCGGATATCGACGTTGGAGGAGAATTTGACCCGATACCCATTTTCCTTCAGAGAATACAGCCCCAGGCCGCGATGCAGGTTATCTTCCGGGCTTTCAACCTTGAGCAGCTCCGGGATCACCTTATGAAGCGCCCATCCTTCCGATCTGGCAATTTCGTCGGCCGTCTTTTCCTTGTGCTCCGGCGGAAGCGTATCCGCCCAGGAGTTTGCGTTGTACCACAGATCGAATCGGGGTACATAGGGCAGAACATCCGGCATTTCACCGCGCGCCGCCATCAGCATTTGTTCTTTGTGCGTCGTCATCGTTGCCTCCTGTATTCGATAGTTGAATTTGTTTCGGATTTCGAGTTTAATAAGACGAAGCGATCTTCTCATTCAAAAATCTGCCAGGGGAGCCGCCTACGGTATCTGGGCAATGCCTACGAATCACTATTTATTAAACCCGATCAGCATTTCAGGCAGCCACAAGACAATCTGCGGAAACAGCATGAGCACCGTGATACCGATTAATTGCAAAACAATATAAGGGACAACTCCCGCAAACATGTCGGACACCTTTATTTCGGGAGGGACAATCCCCTTTAAATAAAAGATAGCCGGAGCCATCGGCGGCGTTAAATAGCTGGTCTGGATCACGATCAGAAACAGTAGTGAAAACCAGATGGGATCAAACCCGATCTTGATGACGATGGGCACAAAGATGGGCACAAAAATCAGCAAAACGCTGATCCAATCCAACAAAAAACCGGCCATAAACGAGACCCCCAAAAACAGAAAGAGCATGGCCCAGGGGGAGAGATTGAGAGCCATCAGCAGCTCTTCAGTCACCTGACCACCGCCCATTCCCAGAAAGACTCCGGTATACATGGTTCCGCCGGTCAGCACCAGCATGATCATGGCGCTGATTCTCAAGGTGTTGATGCAGGCGGTTTTAAAGGTATCCAGGCTCATACGGCCGTATATCGTCGTCAGGATCACCGCGCCAAAGGCGCCCAGGGCGGCGGCTTCGGTGGGGGCGGCCCAGCCCAGGAGAATGGTACCCATGACCGCAAAAATCAAAAACAGGGGCGGCAGCAGCGCAGTGACCGTGAGCTTCAGCTTTTCTTTCAGCGGCATGCCGAATTCTTCCACCGGTAATCCCGGACCATCCTGGGGACGGATCAAACAGCGAAGGAGAATGTAGGAGATGTAAAGCGCCGCGAGTAAAAGACCCGGAAAAACCGCTGCCATCAACAGTCGGCCTACCGACAAACCGGCTGCCGGCCCGTAAACGACGATGACCACGCTGGGGGGGATGATCGTCCCCAGCGAGCCGCCGGCGCAGATGGTCCCGCAGATCAGTCCCTTGTTGTACTTGCGGGCCAGCATCGGCGGGATAGCCAATAGCCCGATGACCACCTCTGAAGCGCCGATGATGCCGGTCGCCGCGGCAAAAATGGTGCACATGATTACAGTGCCGAAGGCCATGCCACCCCGCAGCCTCCCGGTCCATTGGATCATGGATTCAAACAGGCGCGAGGCAATTCCAGAGGCTTCCAGCATACTGCCCATGAATACAAAAAGCGGGACCGCCGCCAAAACATAATTGTTGGCGATATCCCACACCCGACGAATCAGCATGGCCCCCACCGCATCGCCAAAGCCGAAGTAGCCGAAAATCAGCGATATGCCCATCAGTGAAAACGCCACCGGAAACCCTAAAAAAATGGACAGCAGAACGCCGGGAAACATCAACAGCACAAAATAATCCGAGCCGACCAGCGCGTCTAACATATTTCTTCTCCTCGGATAAGCATGACCATGCTCCGGATGAATTCAGCAAAACCCTGCAGGACCAGCAGGCTGAATCCCACGCACATCACGCTTTTAAAGGGCCAGAGGAGCGGCTGCCAGGGCGTAAACTGGGACACCTCCTTGCTTATGAAGGCATCTTTGGCCATATCGAAGCTGCTGAGGACCATAATCAGCATGATCGGGAAAAAAATGACCAGATATCCGATGACATCGATCAAGGCCCGTCCTCTTGGGGGAAACCGCATGTAAAGCAGGTCGATCCGGATATGCCCCTTGACGCGCAGGGTATAGGCCGCGCCCAGCAGGAAATGAGCGCCGTAGATCATATACGTGATTTCATAAGACCAGATCGTCGGGCGTCGAAAAACATAGCGGGCAAAAACTTCATAAATGAGAGCCATGATCATCGGGACCGCGATCCATCCGACGATCCGTCCGGTACGATCGCTGACCGCGTCAATAAATTTGATAACCTTCTCCAGAACGGTCATAAGCTGAGCCTTTTTTTTTTGATGGGGTTCATTCCGGGAAAAAACGAGCCGCTGAACCTTGGATGAGACTGCCTTTATTAGATCACCAAACCGCAGAATATCGAATGTCGCATCACGAATTTCGAAGAGTGGAATCGCTCCGCTCTAACTTTAAAAAAAAGACCATGTTATTGAACTTTCAAATAGAATGGACGGAATTTCTTCCTTCGACATTCATGATTCGATATTCGGTTTTTCGGAGTCTCTTCGCCGATCAGATCCGCCGCTGTTTTTGCCGGCGGCCAGGCTACCCGGCGGATATCCGGTCAGGGGGGTGAACGCGTCGCCCTGACCGGTTGAGGGCTGTTACCGCTCGAAGTAACGAATCGAGCCGACCTCTTTCCATTCTTCTTCGAATTTGTTCTGCGAATCGAAGACTTTCTTAAACCAGGGATTTTCCTGGGCTATCTTGGCGGCCCACTCCCGGCCTAGTTCATGGACCCGCTTCTGGGTTTCGGGTGAAAGGAAGATAATCTCGTTGCCGTTCTCGCGGAATTTTTCCAGGGCGCCCATGTCAAGCCGGCCGATGCGGACCCAGGATTCGAAGGTGGCCAATTCGGCGGCCTTCTCCAGAACCCCTTTGAGTTCGTCCGAAAGTTCATTCCATTTCTTCATGTTGATTACGAGCTCAAACGGAGCGCTGGGCTGATGGGATCCGGGAACGATGACATACTTGGCGATTTCATGAAAACCGCTGATCACGTTCTCCCCCGGTGTGGCCCATTCGGTGGCATCGATCACCTTTCTTTCAAGTGCCTGGTAGACTTCACCACCCGGCAGGGAAACCACCGAGGCTCCCAATTCCGGCAGAATCTGGGCCCAGGCGCCGACGGTCCGCATTTTCAGGCCTTTAAAATCATCCAGCGTACGGATGGGCTTGTGGGAATGCGCGAAGGCTTCCGGAGGGCGAATGCCCATAGGAAAAGCGACGACGCCGAATTTTTCTTCACGAAACTCTCGCCACAACTCCTTGCCGCCGCCGGTATACAGCCAGTGCAGCATGGGTACGGATTCCATGCCGCCGGCATAGCCACCGAGAATCGCCGTCGTCGGATCACGGCCGATGTCATAGCCCGGCCAGAGGTGGCCGAGTTCAGCAATGCCTTTTTGGACGGCATCGGTGACCTCCAATGCCGGTGCGATGGCGCCGCCCGGAAAGACCTGAATTTTCATCTGCCCATCCGATAATTTCTCGACATACTGGGCGTACAGTTCGGCCATATCCGTATAAAGGGGAATTCCCGCCGGCCAGGAAGTTGTCATCTTCCAGCGCAGCACCTTGGCGTCCGCGGGACCCGCGATAAGCATCAACAGGGCCGCAGCGACGACTACGAACGAGAACAGTTTGACTTGTTTGGACATCTTAATTCTCCTTTCTTTGAGGGTTAATCCGGAACGGGTTTTTTCGCGAATCCTAAGCTGAAACGAGGGCTTTACAAAGCTGGGCGGCACCGGGTGAATCGTAGGCATATCCGTCCGCGCCGATTTGATCGGCAAACGCCTGGGTCACCGGCGCGCCGCCCACAATAATTTTTACCGAATTTCTCACACCGGCCTCTTCCAGCGCATCAATGGTGTGTTTCATTCCCACCATGGTGGTTGTGAGCAGAGCGCTCAAGGCGACAATATCGGCTTTGTTTTCGTTCACCGCGGCCACGAACCGGGCGGCGTCGACCGATACCCCCAGGTCCACCACCGAAAATCCTTGACCCTGCAGCATCATGGACACCAGATTTTTACCGATATCGTGCAGGTCACCCCTGACCGTTCCGATGATCACCGTCCCCTGTTTCTTTTCCTGCCGACCGGCAAGCAGGTCTTTGAATTGGTCGAGGATCTTCATCATGGTATTGGCGGCGATCATCATTTCAGGGATATAAATGTCACCGTTTTGAAATTTCTCGCCGATGACCGTCATGGCGGGAATCAGACCTCTGGCCACGACATCGGCGGCTTCCAAGCCCGCGGCAATGTCCCTGTTTACCTGAGCGGTCATGTCGGAAACCTGATTGGCCAGCAAACCGGCCACATAGATCTCCACGTTCAGGGCGGAAGGGGCTTCCCGGGATGCTTCCTGCTTGGGTTTGGCCTGAAACTGCCAGACCTTGCCCTTGACGGCTCCCGCTTCGAGCTGGATGGGATAGCGGCCGAATTCAAGGGTCGCGTCGAGCAGGGCCTTCATATTCGCCAGGGGAACATAATCGGTAATGGAATTGGAGGAGGCCACCATGTAACCGCCGCCGGGACCGATGGTGCGAATGCGCTCATATACCTCGGCCCGCACGTCCTCCGGCGTGCCCAGGGTCAGGGTCGAGTCCAGATTGAGATTGCCGATAAGGCAAAGCTTTCGGCCCCATTTTTGTTTCACGGCCTCGATGTCCATACAGTTCGGCTGGATCGGGTTAAAGCCGTGAAATCTGCAGTCGATCAAATCGTCCATGGCTTCGGTGCAATCGCCATCACTATGAAAAACCCACCCGATCCCCTTGTCGCGACAGACAGCGCCCATTTTTTGGTACCAGGGGAATACATATTTTCTCAGGTATTTGGGGTGAATGAGCAGACCGGTGTTGTGGGCGATATCATCCGGATTTACCACGGCGCCCAGACAGGAATGCTCGCTGACACGCAAAAAGGTTTCATATTGCAGCCGGCCGACCTTTTCGAAAATAGCGTCAATGAGTTCGGGATTGTTTTCCAGCGCATTGAAAAAGGTCTCGGCACCCATGAACATCCAGACGGTGGTGTAAATCTTTCCCAATAAAAGCACCGCCTTCATCCCCGCGGGAAGTGCCCGGTCCAGGACCCCCCATTTGGAAAGGTCAAAATCATCCACCGACGGCCAGGGGTATTTTTCAAAAGCTTCCCAGTCGGTGATCACGCCTTCGTGTTCGAGGGCCCATTCGCGTTCGCGACCTTCCTCGTACTCGGTCTTAACGGCATCGCCCTTTATCGTCATGCCTTCCGGGGCGCGCACCGGCTCCAGTATCCCGGAGGAGGTCGTCATGTAGTCGAACCCGGCGGTGTGCCAGAAATCAATTTCATCCTGCAAAGAGGCGATCTTTTTCCCCAGAAATTTTTCCATGGGCAGACGGTCCACGTGCCAGTCGCCCAGCGGAACCCGGTCGGGTTCCTGGCAATTCAGGGCGGTCATATATCTTTCGAAATCCGGTTTGGGTATGTGCGCCATTGCTTTCCTCCTTGATCCTGCCTGGTCATATCATTTGAAAAATAAGATCGTAAATTTAAAAATGAAAATTGGAAAAAAATGAGTGCCTGCGCTCCGTTCCGGGCGATCGCGGCTTCCGACAAAATGAGGGGTTCATCATGGTCCCAAGCGGCCCTCACGATATGCGGCCATAAGCTGCACGCAAAAAGCGTCTCCGCCGTTGATGGCGATGGCAGCCTTCAGGGCCGCGAATAACGGCGTGTCGGTGGGATCCATGATGGCCGAATCCAAACCGCAGGTGACGGCCGCCACCAGAAAGGAGCGGTTGATCAGCTTTCTGCAGGGAAGTCCATGGGAGACATTGGCCAGTCCGCAGGTAGTATGAACACCGGGGAATTCCGCCAGGATTCGACGGATGGACCGCAAGGCGTCGACCGCCGCCCGTTCGTTGGCCGCCAATGGGTGAACCAGCGGATCGATATAGACGTCGGCCAGGGGGATGCCGGCTGCGGTGATTTTCGTCACGAGCTTTTCAGCAATCTTGAGTTTGTCGTCGGTCGTCTCGGCGCAGGTTTCCTCCGTTTGGCACAATGCAATAACCTTGGTCTTGTGTGCCGCCACCAGGGGGACGATGCCCTCCAGTCGTCTGGTTTCCAAGGTGATGGAATTGATCATGGGGGTTTTTTTCACCAATGGCAGCATGGCCGCGATGACCGCGGGATTCGGGCTGTCGATACTCAAGGGTTTTTCGGTGACCTTCTGAACCGCTTCGATCACCCACTGGAGCATCTGAGCTTCCTGGTTCGCGAATGTTCCGGCGCTGACATCGATGAAGTCGGCGCCGGCCTGGTCCTGGGCCTTGGCTTCATCCTGAATGAAAGCCGCGTTGCGGGAAGAGATCGCCTGGGCAATATACTTGCGGGAAGCGTTTATTCTGCCGGCGATGATCAGCATGGTCGAATTCCCTCAGATAGACTCCCGACGAGGATATCGATTTCCCACTTTGGAAATCCGGTCAAAATGTATCTTCCGTGGGTGCCGTGAATACGGCGATGAAGCGAATGGATACGGCCGACTTATTGGCGATTTGGTTCTGCAATTTTCAGTCCAACATGCCGCGTCAACCTCCTATCCCGACAGCCGTTGATATCAACCCTTTGCGGGTAGCGGTTCTACGGTTTTATGGAATGCCGGACGCGACCCACCGGGTTCAATATGTCCGCGCGGGTCAATGTCATTTTGCACCGGATCGTGCACCAATCGGTTCAGGGTGCACCCTTTGGGTCAACCGGGGAGGCATTTTGGACTCAGAATTATAGGTTCATTTTTTTAAGGCGGCCTTGCAGGACACGGCGGGACATTCCCAGATATTGGGCGGTCCGGGTTTGGTTGCCGGCATTCAAGTCCAGGGCTGTTTGGATGATGTCCCGATTCAAGGCCTCCAGGTCGAGGCCCTCCGACGGCAGCACATACCGGTCCTGGCCGAGGACCGTCTCCCGGCCGAGGACCGTCTCCCGGCCGGCGCCGTCGCCATCGTAAAGTAAATCTTTGACAAAGGAAAGATCTTCAACCTCAATGCGGCCGTCGGCTTTCAGGATCGCCAGCCGTTCCATGGTATTTTTCAACTGGCGCACATTTCCGGGCCAATTAAATTCCAGGAGAAAATTTTCGGCCGCCGGCGTGAAGGCCTGGAACTTTTTTCCCTGGCGTCTGAAAGCCCTCACAATGAACCGCTGGGCCAGCGGCAGCACATCATCCCGCCGCATGCGAAGGGGCGGTATTTGTATGTAGCCCATGTTGATACGGTAATAGAGATCCAACCGGAATAGCTTTTTTGCGACGGCCTTGTGCAGATCCTGGTTGGTTGCACAGACAATCCGGATATCCACCGGTATTTCCTTTACGCCGCCGAGCCGTTGCAGGGTCCTGGTTTCGAGGACCCGCAATAGTTTGACCTGAAGCGGCAGCGGCATTTCGGCAATTTCATCGAAAAAAATCGTGCCCCCGCAGGCCGCCTCCAGTTTACCGATCCTGCCCGTCGGGCTGGCACCGGTGTACGCTCCGGGCTCATGGCCGAAGAGTTCGGCCTCGATCAACTCCGGGGAAAATGCCCCGCAGTTGACGGCGACAAAAGGCCTGACCGAACTTTGTTGTCCGAAATGATGGGTATAGCGCGCCAGCAATTCCTTGCCGGTGCCGCTTTCGCCTTCGATCAATAGGGGAACGGACCGGTCCCGGCTGTATTTTTCAGCCAGCCGCACGACCTGCCGCATTTCCTCGGAAAAAACATACAGGCCATCCAGGCCGAGTTCGTTGAGATAGGCTTCACGCAACTGCTCGGCTTCACCGCGCACGGTCTGGGTCTCGGTAGCCACCCGCTGCCTGAATTCTCTTTTCAAACTAAAATAATTGTGTCGCAAAGCGGCGTATTCGGCGGAACGTTCGATCGTAATGGCCAATTCCTGCACGTTGATCGGTTTCTGGAGGTAATCGAAGGCCCCGTATTTGAGCGCCTGAATCGCGTTGTCGATATCTCCATGCCCGGTAATCAGGATGACATCCACGGGCGAGCGCTCGACGATTTTGATGCGATGGAGCAGTTCAAGCCCGTCCATGCCCGGCATCCGCAAGTCTGTAATCACCAGCTGCAGGTCCTTGAGATGAAAATCCCGCAGTGCCGCCAGACCGTTCACGGCGCAGAAAACCCGGTGACCGAGTTTTCTCAGGAAATTGGCGATGCTTTTGCGGACATCCGGTTCATCATCGACCACGAGTATATTCACAGCCTGCCCTCCGGACCCGGAGCCGTTACAATAAAGGTTGTACCGCCGCTTTCGTTGTTGAACACATCGATCCGGCCCCTGAATTCGCTGACGATGGACTGGCTGATGGTCAGACCCAGACCGGTTCCCTGGCCGACGTCCTTGGTGGTGTAAAACGGATCGAATATTCGATGCATCAGGTCTTCGTCTATCCCGGTGGCGTTGTCGCCCACCTCGATGGTGACGCCTCCGTTATGGGTTCCGGTTTTAATCCACAGCTTGCGGTCGCCGTGTCTGCAGGTGTCCAGGGCCTGACGGGCATTAACGATGAGATTCATGATGACCTGTTCCAGCCGGTTGATATTGGTCTTAATGGTTTGGGAATTTGGCGGCAATATTTTTCGAACCTGGATATCATGGGCTTCCAATTGCCGGCCGATCATTGAGAAGACATTGCCAATGGCTTCATTGACATTCACCTCCGTAAATGTCTGGTCCCGATCCTCGCGGGCAAAGGTCCGGATATTCTGGATCACCTCGGTCATTCTGAGCACCTGGCGGGATATCATCTCCAGGCTTTCATAGAGTTCGTCCGGATCGAGCTCCCAGGCGTGATCCCGTCCGAACAGAAACCCGTCGGCGATCACCCGGATGGTGTTCAAGGGCTGGTTGAGTTCATGGGCAATACCGGCGGCCATGATCCCCAGGGAGGTCAGGCGGCCTTCGTGGTATAGTTTTACTTCGTTAAGGCGCGCCCTGCGGGCCATTTTCTTTTGCTCGGTGATATCGTCGAGTACAAAGCAGACTGCCAGCTTGTTCTCATAATCGAGCACCTGGGCGTAGCTGCTGTAATCCCGCAGATTTTCACCCACCCGGGCGCGCAGATCCAGCCGCAGGGGTTTTTTTTCGAGGCCCTGAAACATCTGATCCAGATGATAGCTTATTTCCTCACAATCCTCACAGTGTACCGTATCCAGCAAATCCTGCAACGTGATTTCACGGCCCGAAATCCCCAGCAGCTGCTCGAACCGCTCATTGTAGTAGAGGGCTTTTTCCTTTTGAAACAGGGCGATGCCCAGCCCGGCGTAGTCCGCGATGGTTCTGAACATGGATTCCGAACTGTGCAACTGGCTTTCGATCTGCCGTTCCCGCGTAATGTCCCGTACGATGTGCAGGGAGCCATAGGCAAATCCGCTGATATCGCGCATTCGTTTGGTGCTGCCGGTCAGAAAGGCCCCGCCGCCGGTCAATGCCGGTACGAAAATCAGGCTGTGGACCACGTCCCCGCTTTTGCGGTATTCGGGATAGGTGGCTTCCCATTTAGGATCCGGCTGCAAAATGAGATTGCAGATCAAAGGGCGGCGCATGTCATAAAAGGGCAGAGCATATTCGTAGTCGCTTTTGCCGATGATCCGTTCGGCCTTCCAGCCGGTCATTTTTTCCACCGCCGGATTCCAGACCGTGGCGACGCCATGGTGGTCGATGCCAATGGTGGCATTGGGCAGGAACTCAATGAGGTCATTAAACCGCTTTTCCATATTCAAGCCGTCGAGCCACAATTCAAGGATGCGGCAGGCGGCATACAGGAAGTCTTTCTGAGACTCGGTCAGTTTACGGACTTCACTTCCGCACAGCAAAATAAAGCCGAATAAATTCTCGTTTAAAAAAACGGGCGACATGAGCAGTCCGCCATCATTTTCGGCAAAAAGAAGCTCATCGGCATCGAGGCGGACGATCCCGCGGGCTTCGAATTTATGCCGATTTGAATGGTAGATTTCCTCGAATTTTGCATAATCGAAACGAAAGGCAGGCATTGTCGGCAGTGTCGATCGAAATCGGAGGCACTCCACACGGACTGTATTGGAGGCATCGTACCATTTCCGGAAAATGCCGGCGTAATCGGCGCCGGCCACCGAACATAAAATTTCGAGAACCTCATCGAGTTTCATATCGGTGAGGCCCGCTCGATTCAACAGCTCCGATATTGTTCCCAAAGATTTCAGAGTCGACGTATTCCGGGCCGTCGAAATTTCCTGGCTGCGCATGATAATACCCTCCTGTGAAGCGAATTTCGGGGCCGGATTCATATCCGGCAGGTCTGATCGGCTACCGCCATTGTCTGCAGCGTGCCGCCGATATCCGGCAGCCGGTCGAGAAAAATGTTTAAGTTCATCGTCATTTATATTATTATCCGGGACGAACTCAAGGCACAATCAGCGGCCACCCGCAGCGCGTGGCGCCTTCCGGGGGCCTTCCCCCCCTCGCTCTGCCGGCGGCCGTTGATTTTATCTGAACACTGAAACATATTGATCGGGGGCCCGTTTTGAAATTGCGTTCGTAGACACCCGGGTCCGACAGAGCAACCTCAAACAGCGAGAAAGGATTTTATTTCATGCCCATCTATATATATCGCTGCAATACCTGCGGAAAGATTTTTGAAATAATATATTTTTCCCTTCAGCAAGGCAAAAAAGCGAAGGCAACGTGTCCGGATTGCAACGCCCCTGCAACGAGAGACTACTCCCGTCAACGCTTCAATGCCCCCTCCAACCCGTATGCCACTGAGCTGGCCGAAGATTCCGAGGAGTACCGGGAGATGCACTACTACGAAAAACAAAAGGACTGGGAGAAGGCCGCCAAGGCCGCGGAAGGTGTCAGCGAGTTTGCGAAAAACAAGTTTTTGCAGAAGGCTCAGCAGGAACCCTCGTCGAAATAGCACCCGTTTATCCCGCATCGCCGAGAACACGCACTTCCGCCTGGCGATGGCTGCGGGCACCGCGGTTCAGTGGATTCGATCACGTGCACGAAAGGGGACCGGCAGCATGTTCATGAGACTTTTTTCACGGGACAGCGGTCTTGCCGACATTGCGGCGCAGTACGCAGTGTCGGGTTCCGCAGCGGGTGAGCTGCAGATCAAGCACACGCTTCAAGTTGGGGCGGTGAGCTATCGAAAGTGGGCCGAGATTGTCATTGACCCCCAGGGGTTTTATTTCCTTTTTTCGCCTTGCTTTTTTCCGGAATTCCCGCCAGGGCCTTGGCCAGCTTGACCTTTTCCGCCAGTTTGCCTTCGCGAAAAATCATAATGCGTTGCGCTTGAGGAGATCCCGCGCCATGCATGGATTCGACCATCGCAGTGCCGCCGGTCATGGCCTCGATCAATCTCCCGATTTTGATCCGGTCTTTGACCGGAATACCGGCCACTCCGCTGAAGTATTTGCGCACCAGATGCCCGACCTCGGCGCTGTTGAGGTCGTATTCACTGGGCATGGTCGCAATGAAGCCGCCGGCGATGTCGGTGGCCAGGCGGGCCACCTCGAAATGGAAGCGGGTGACATTCTGTTTGCATACATTGGCCAGCATGGTATCCACCAGATAGGCGCCGGAGGGCGTCGGTGTACCTTCGGCGCTGGAGGCGATGGAAGAACTGTACAGGGTTTCGCTGAGGTGGATCATTTCCGTCACCTTGTCACGGATGTGTGATCCCTTGGCGGCGCCCTGAATCTGGGCCAGATAGCTGACCGCGCCGGTTAAAACGTCCATCAGACCGGTTTTGCATGCGCCGTAATTCGCGCGGTGATGGGCGGCAAAGCGATAGACCAGCGAACCGGTGAAATCGTTTTCCCCATTCATGAATATGCGGTCATTGCCCACAAAGACATCCTCGAAGACCAGGACGGCTTCGCCGCCGACCACGCCGAATCTGGGCTTGCCCACATCGATGCGCTCGAGATTGTCGCGGCGGTCATCGCCGGCCTGTCGCCCGAAAATCATGGTTACGCCCGGCGCGTCGATGGGTATGGCGCAGACAATGGCATGGTCCTTGGAGCCTTCATCCAGAGCGGTGGTCGGCATGACCAGAATCTCATGGGAATTGACGGCCCCGGTCATATGCAGTTTGGCTCCCCGGATGACCACGCCGTCCGCGCGGCGCTCGACGACCCGAACATACTGATCCGGATCGGGTTGCTCGGCCGGCGGTTTGGACCGGTCTCCTTTGGGGTCGGTCATGGCGCCCACCACCATCAGGTTTTCATCCTGGATGAAGGTGAGCCATTTTTTAAAGCGCTCGAAATAATCCGACCCGTATTTTTGGTCGATTTCGTAGGCCACCGAATACACCGCGTTGATGCCGTCGAAGCCGACGCAGCGCTGAAAACACGTACCGGTTTTCTGCCCGAGAACCCGCAGCAATTTGATCTTTTTGATCAGATCCTCGATATTTTGATGGACATGGGTGAAGCGGCTGATGGTCCGCCCGGTGAGATGGGATGTGGCCGTGGCCAGGTCCCGATACTTTTCCTTGTGCGCCAGGGCATAGGTCATGGCGGCCGCCCGCACATGAGAGGCGGTGGCCGAATGGCGCGTCACATCATCAATTCGCTTTCCCTTGTAGTATATGACCGGGTTAAGCCGGCGCAGACTGTCGATATATTCGGCTCCGTTTTTTAATTTCATATGGTTACCTCCGGAAGGGAGCAGGGCTCCCGTAAAGATTCGGTGAAACGGTAATCAAGGTTTCAGGTGTCAGCAACAAGCAAATATTGAATTACAAATATGCGGGATTTTGTCCAGCTCGGAGCCAACTTTACCATATCGTCCAGCCGCCGTCGATATAAATGGTCTGACCGGTGATAAAATCCGAGGCCGGTGACGCCAGGAAAATGATGATTCCTTCCATCTCCGGCAGATATCCCCAGCGTCCCATGGGGGTTCGTTCATTGATGAAGTTGAACCGTTCCGGATCTTCGCGGATCTGGGTGACCAGCTCGGTTTCGAAATAGGTGGGGCCGACGGCATTTACCCGCACGCCGAGTTTGGCCCATTCCAGGGCCATCACCTTGGTCATCTGGTCGACGCCCCCCTTGGAGGAGGCGTAAGCCAGCTGGTTGGGAAGCCCCACCGTTCCGAGAATGGAACTCATATTGATAATCTTGCCGTAGCCGTTGTCGATCATTCCGGGAGCCACCGCCTGGGCGGTCAGAAAATAGCCCTTGAGATTGGTGTCGATGATCCGGTCCCATTCTTCTTCGGGAAATTCGAGCACCGGCACCCGATAGTTGACACCGGCGTTGTTGACCAATATATCGATGCGGCCGAACTGATCCAGGATTCGGTTCACCGCATCGGCCACTTTGGCTTTATCGGTGACATCGATGTGAAATCCTGCCGCCTGTCGACCCAGATCGTGGATGGCGGCCGTCACCCGCTCCAGGTCCGGCGTGCTGCGGCCGCAGACCGCCACATCAGCCCCGGCTTGGGCCAGGGCTAGGGCCGAAACTTCGCCCAGGCCTCGGGAGCCGCCGGTGACCATGGCAAATTTGCCTTGCAATTCAAATTGTTTCAAACCCATTGTTTCACCTTCCTCATTCAGGTTTCAGGTGTCAGGTTTCGGTTGTCAGGCATAGAATATCGAAACTTCCGAATATAACTCTCCTGAAAAATATATCGACATACACCGGATGGGAAATATAGATGTAAAGTCTCGCTATTATTCAATACCCGAAACCGTTTTTTAAGTTTCCGATCGATCAAACCCAGGCGCTTGGGGTAGGCGGCCACCGGGCTGACACCTGACACCCGACACCTGAAACCTTTGTTTCCATTCGGTTGCCGGATAATTTACCATAACTATATCACCAGATATTTCTGAATCACTTCCTCATTGCCCCAGATGGCTTCCATGCCATCCGCATGAACGATCCGTCCTTTTTCAATGATATAACCCCTTTCGCAGACGCTGCGGCAAAATTTCAGGTTCTGATCGGCCAGCAGAATTGTCATTCCCTTCCGCTGGATCTCGCCGATAACTTCCGCCAGATTTGCAACTACCATGGGAGCCAGACCTTCGGAAGGTTCGTCCAGCAGAATCAGATCGGGATTGGCCATCAGGGCCCGGCCCATACTCAACATTTTTTTTTCACCGCCCGACAAATTGAGCCCCATCTGCCGGGTGCGCTCACCCAAAACCGGAAAAAGCGCTTCGACCCTGTCCCGGTTCCAATATCCCGATCGGCCTGACAACCGTCTGGCGATCTCCAGATTCTCTTCACAGGTCAGATCCGGGAAAATGCGCAGATCGTCAGGCACATAAGCGATACCCGCTTTGGCCATCGCATGGGCCGGGCTGCCGGCAGATTCCTTTCCTTTAAATCGGATCGAACCGTTGCGCGGCGGCGTCAGCCCCATAATGGACCGCAGGGTAGTGGTTTTGCCGACGCCGTTGCGACCCAACAGGGCCACTACTTCTCCGGGCGCCACGGTGAGGCTGATATCCTGAAGGATGTGCGATTTACCATAATACGTGTTGATCGAATCGACTTCAAGAATCATGACGGCACCTCTTCACCCAGATAGACTTCTCTGACACGGGGATTGGATTGCACGTCCGCAGTGGAACCATCTCCGATCACTTCGCCATGGTGCAGCACAATGATTCGCTGCGAAAGGGAAAACACCACATCCATGTCATGCTCCACGATGACGAAGGTCGTTTGGCCCGTTGTCGAAAGCTGCTGAATATTATCCAGAATTTTGACCCGTTCCACCGGATTCATGCCGGCGGTCGGCTCGTCCAGAAACAGAAGCTTCGGTCCGGCGGCCAGGGCAATGCCGACCTCCAGTACCCGTTGATCTCCATGAGACAATGCGCTGGCGGGGGTTTGGGCTTCGGCGACCAGCCCGATCATTTCCAGAATGTTATGGACCTCGCGCCGGGCATCTTTTTCTTTTAAAATCGACCGGAACAATTTCCGTGATCGATTACGCATGGTCAGTACCGGAATCTGAACATTATCGAAAACGGTCAGTTCCGGAAAGACGTTGACGACCTGAAACGACCGACACAGTCCCAATCGCACCCGGTGGTGAATCGGAAGGTGGGTGATGTCGGTACCTTGAAAAATAACGCGTCCCGAGTCGACTGGTATAAACCCCGACAGCATGTTGATCAGCGTGGATTTGCCCGCGCCATTGGGGCCGATCACGGAAGTCATCACACCTTCCTCGAGGGTCAGGTTTATGTTGTTGGCGGTCTGAACCCGGCCGAAGGCCTTATTCAGATTCTCGATGACAAGTATCGGCACTCCCATATTTATCTCCGACGGGCCCGGCCGACTGATATTAAAAAAGCCGGGCTGATCCAAAATCGTATAACTTCGAGAAGATTGGAAGATAAGAAAAGCAGGAGGTTGGTCTTTTCCATCCTCCACCCGAGTTCTATTTTTCTCGACTTCTTATCTTCATACCTTCTGGCCCAATCTCCTGGCGTGCTTTGCGCCTTGGTGCAGGGTAATTAAACACAGCTCTGCACGAGACGCTATTTCCGCAGCCGGGCAAGGCCTCCCACGACCCCGCCGCGAAATCCCATGATAATGATCAACAGAATGATGGCGAACCACAGCATCCAGTTTTGGGTGAAACGTTCGATGACTTCACGCAGGACGATGAAGATCGCGCTGCCCACAATGGGACCGGAAAAGGTCTGGATGCCCCCGATCAGGCTTACCAGGACCGGTTCGGCCGAATGGCTCCAGTGGGCGCCATAAGGATTGGCGGTCCTCTCCAGCAGTGCACCGAGCGTGCCTGCCAGGCCGGCGAAGGTGCCTGAAATGATGAAGGCGCCCAACCGGTAATTTTTAAGATTGACTCCGGCAAATTCCACGCGGCGGTCATTTTCGCGAATGCCTGAAAGCACCAGCCCGAAGGGTGAATTGCGGATGCGATAAATCAACACGATACTCAAAACCAGAAAGCATAGAATCAGAAAATAAAAAGACTGCGGTTTGTTGATCGGGAGACTGAAAAAGCCCAGCGAAATCGGATCCCGCGCGATACCGTACAGACCGTCGTCGCCGCCGGTAATGCCCCTCAAATTCCATATCAGCGAAAATACCATCATGCCGAAAGCCAGGGTCAGCATGGCAAAATAGATTTCGGTGTGCCGTACGCAGAAAAATCCGATCACCAACGCCAGCAGACAGGCGGACGCCACGCCCACGAAAATACCGGCCAGCGGATGAGTGTTGACATGCAGTGAAAACAGGCTCAGCCCATAGGCGCCGGCGGCGTAAAATGCTCCGTGGCCGAAAGAAAGCAAACCGGTTCTACCCAACAGCAGATTGTATCCGAGCGCGAAGATGGACAGAATCATGACCCGCGACGCCAGATACAGTGTAAACCGGTCGGTGTACATCCCGATAAGAACCAGCAGGAGTATTAACAGTCCCAGTAACAGAAGGTGCCGTTTGGGTTGCATTCAGGAAGCCTCCCCGAAAAATCCCTGCGGCCGCCAGAGCAATACCGCGGCCATGAGAATAAAGGTCAGAAACATGTCAAAGGTGGGCAGATACCGGGTGCCGAAAGCCGACAGCAGCCCGATGATCAGGGCACCGAAAAAAGCGCCTTTCAGGCTGCCGAGCCCACCGATCACGGCGACCACGAACGCCTCGATGATGACGGATTCGCCCATGCCGGGCGTCAACAGGCCCACGTACGGAACGGCGAGTCCGCCGCCCAGGGCTCCCAGCCAGGTTCCGAATACGAAGACGGCGGTGAATAGGGTCGGCACTTTTACGCCGATGGCGGAGGCCATCTCACGGTCCGACGAAGCCGCCCGGATGATTCGTCCCCACCAGGTCTTTTCAATCAGAAGCCAGAGTCCGACGGCCACGATGGGGCCGATGAAGATGATAAACAGGCTGTAGCTGGGGAAGTTGCGGCCCAATATCGGCACCGAGCCGCCGAGCCCCGGGACCATCGGTGATCCCAGGGAACCGGCACCCCAGATGATTTTGACGAGATCGTCGAAAAGCAGCACGAAGGCAAAAGTCAGCAGGAGCTGGTAGGGCAGTTCAAGTGGATACACGTAGCGCAGGAAAAAGCGTTCGACCCCCAAGCCCACCACACAAACCACCAACGGACCGACCACCAGGCCCAGCCAGAAATTGTCTCCCAGCAGTCCCAGAAACGTGTAGCAGCAATAGGCCCCCAGCATGTAAAAACTCCCATGGGCAAAGTTCAACACTCCCAAAACACCAAAAATAAGCGTCAGACCGCTTGCGACCAGCCAGATAAACATCCCGGATGACAGGCCGGCCAGACAAATATGTACAATGGATTGAAGATTCAAAGGTTGCTCCCGGCGCTGGAATCCGGCAGTGAACTCACATCCGAAAGCCACTGCCGTATCCGTCGTTGATTTAATTATATATATTACAACGAAGTGGTTGTCTTCGCCCCCCTTTCAGTAAGCTTTATGTCCTTCCACCCTTCGGGAGGCCCACTCTTTAGAACGGCGGCTTGGTGTTCCCGCCTTCGAAAGGCGGCCGGTTGAAGCATTCCTTTGCTGGAATGACCACCTGTTTGCCCATGATTTTAAACGGGTATTTCGGATTCGACACCGTCAACCCCCAGGGCACATCGTACATGGCCTGGTGATCTTCCTTACGAAAGACGCGTTCTCCGGCGGGAGAAGCGAGGGTCATGCCTTCCATGGCCTCAATCACCGCCTTCGTTTCTTTGGAACCGGCGCTTTCGACCGCTTTTTTCAAGGCGAACAGGGCGGAATAACCCGTTTCGGACACATAGGCGGGGTAATGGTTCCAGCGCTTGCGAAAGCTTGCGACCCACTCGTTGTTGCGGGCGTTATCCGGATATAGAAAGAAGTACCGGCCTGAAATCCAGACATTTTCCGGCATTTCTTCACCGAGACCCTCCAGGACATCCATGGCGGCCCCCACCGGGAACATGACGTGCTTAATAGCGTCGAACATTCCGGCCTGTTTGGCCTGCTTGACGAAGGTGATCAGTTCACCGGCCCATTCGGTGGAATAAAACCCTTCCGGTTTGGCATCCATGATGGTGTTGATGTGGGAACGAAAATCGGTGGTTCCGAAAGGCGCCCAGGATTCGGCAATGTAGGACGTATCCGCATTCAACTTGCTCAGGGTGTTTTTAAACATTTCCCAGCAAGTATAGCCGTATTCGTATTTGGGACTGATGGTTCCCCACGTTTTTGCGGGCAGATCCTTGGCCACGAACGCGGCGGCATTGCCGTCCTGATAGGTGGGTGTGCTGATGCGAAAAACCTGTTTGATTCCGTTTTTATAAACCTGTTCCTCGGTGAGTTTTTCGGTGGCGGCATGGGTGACGATTAAAACACGGTCCAGCTCCTGCATAATCGGGGCCAGTGCCAGTGCCTGCCCGGAAGAATCGATGCCGCCCAGAAAATCCGCCTCCCAGCTATCCACAAAATAGCGTGCGTTCTTGATGGCTTCGGCCGCCTTCAGCGTGGAGTCCCTGAACTCGATCTCCACCTTGTTGCCGGCAATTCCTCCGGCCGCGTTGATTTCTTCGGCCGCCATGGTGACGCCCATCTTATGGAATTCTCCATAACCGGCGAGCGTTCCGGACAAAACGGCCTGATAGCCGATTTTGATCGGGCCTTTGATATTGGAGGTGGCCGCCCAGGCCCCCGTCGGCTTGAAAACCATGGGGCCCAGAGCCGCCGCCCCGGCGGTCATCAGACCGGTCTTGATGAAATGTCTCCGAGTGATTGCGCGTTTTTTCATGTTACCCTCCTTTCGTTGGTTGCCTGCCTGAGTGATGCCGCGAAATGAAATGCGTTTGGGGAAAAGATGAAAATCAGCTCACAAATCGACCGCCGACTGCCATACCGATTATGTCCGACTTTTTTCTTTGGTCAGACCCCGACGTTTTCTTTCAAAATCAGTTTAAAATATCCAGGGCCGACAATACTTTGAATGGCGTTCATTATTATTAAATACTGAAATTGTGTCAAGCAATAAGAATTCGGGCTGGTTCTCAATGGCGAGCTGCAGCTGACGGTGGGCGGTAACACTTACCATTTGAAGCAAGGCGACAGCTTCTATTTCTCATCCACCCAGAATCATCGCTTTAAAAACACCACCGAAGAAGACACCATGGTGGTGTGGGTCAACCATCCGGCCAGTTGGTAGCCGCGGAAAGCTCGAGGCTCACGGCTGAAAGCTGGAAGCACGGACGATGGACGATGGACGACGGACGAGTGCAGACGGATGACGGAAGGCGGAAAAAAGGACCTATATCCTCAGAAGGCGGGGCCTTGATTCTTTTTTGCCTCCGGCCGGCGACCTAACCCGGCCGAGCCGGAATCCAAAAGAAAAGAATGATCACGAAAACACGAAAGCACGAAAGAAAAAAATTACCATTTCCAGTTTTCTATATTTCGCGTTTTCGTGATGAAAATCTGTTGCCATAAAATGCAAAGAATTCACCTTTATCGTACTCAACGCTCAATTCCTCAATTCCTCAATCTCTCATCTTGCAAATCTTCAATCTTCCGTCATCTGTCCTCTGTCCTCAGTCTTCTGTCCTCCGCCCCCTCCTCCCTCCGTCCTCTGTCACCCTTACCTGTTGACATCCGGCCGTAAAAACGCATATGGTACACCCCGGCAAGACCGATTTCACACCATTCAGAAGCTGGAGGCGTCATGTCCGATATACTGGAAACCATCAGGATAAGAGATTCGCACGAACGGGAGTTTCACCAGGCCGTCAAGGAGGTGATCGACAGCATCGCGCCGGTACTGGAGCAGAATCCGCAATACCGAAAGGCGGCGATTCTGGAAAGAATCGTTGAACCCGAACGAATCGTTTCCTTCCGGGTACCATGGCTCGATGACGAGGGCAATGTGAGGGTCAACCGCGGATTCTGTGTCGAAATGAGCAGCGCCATCGGACCCTATAAAAGTGCCTTGCGCTTTCATCCCTCCGTGAATCAGAGTATTCTTAAATTCCTGGCGTTCGAGCAGGTCTTTAAAAACGCGTTGACCACCATGCCGCTGGGCGGTGGTGCCGGCGGTTCCGATTTCGATCCCAAAGGCAAATCCGATGATGAAGTGATGCGGTTCTGCCAGAATTATATGACCGAATTGTACCTGCACATCAGTCCCAACACCAATGTGATCGCCGGCGACATCGGGGTGGGGTCCCGGGAAATCGGATACCTTTTCGGCATGTATAAAAGATTGGGCAACGAGTTCAATGGGGCCTTAACCGGCAAGGGCCTGAATTGGGGCGGCAGCCGAATTCGTGCCCAGGCGGCCGGATACGGCTGTGTGTATTTCGCGGCTGAAATGCTGGCCACCCGCAATATGACTCTGGATGGCCGGATATGTCTGGTTTCCGGCGCTGGAAACGTGGCGCAGCACACGGTTGAAAAATTGATCGAAATGGGCGCCAAAGTCGTCACCCTGTCCGATTCTTCCGGCTACATTTACGATGCGGAAGGGATCGACAGGGACAAACTGGCCTATGTAAAATACCTCAAGAATATTCGGCGCGGCCGGATTGCCGAGTACGCCGATAAATATCCCACGGCGGAATATATACCGACGGATTCCACAGCGGCTTTCAATCCGCTGTGGAGTCACCGGGGCGCCTGTGCCTTTCCCTGTGCCACCCAGAATGAGATCAACGAACAGGAAGCCTACGAAATCATCAACAACAATGTCAAATTGATCTGCGAAGGCGCGAACATGCCCTGTTCACCGGAGGCCAAGGACATTTTCGCGGACAGAACCATTCTTTATGGACCGGGCAAGGCGGCCAATGCCGGCGGTGTCGCCGTATCCGGACTGGAGATGGTCCAGAACAGCATGCGCCTGAACTGGCTGAGCGAAGAGGTGGATCAACGTCTCAGAATTATCATGAAGGGGATCCATCAAACCTGTCTGGATGCCGCCGAAGCCTATGCAACCCCGGGCAACTACGTTAACGGGGCCAATATCGCCGGTTTCGTTAAAGTAGTGGATGCCGTGCTCGATCAGGGGGTCATATAAGCCGGGGCCGCCGGCAAAAGGGCTGCCCGATTGATCAAAGACAGAAACATTCAAAAAGGATTGCATTATTTTACCCCCTCCCTCAATCCCTCCCGCCGGGGGAGGGAAGTCGACTCCTCTCCCTTGACGGGAGAGGCCGGGTGGGGGTGATTAATCGAATATATACCTTTTAACCAGTGTGGTTTCACATAAGGTCATAACGACCGGATCTCCTGCCGCATAAACACGGTGTATGATACGGCGAAACAGATGATGGTCACGGCCACCAGGGAAATAATATATGGGATGACGATCAAAATACTCTGGCTCAAGGGCAGGGGGCCTTGAAACCGCGACATGGACAGATTTTCCAGCGGTTCCACCGCAACGAAGCTGCGGGTGGATTTGCGCATGGGGTCGATGATGGTTGCCGTGGCATCGGTATAAAGCTCCATGGGAGATATGAGCTGAATGGCTTTGACGATTCGTGCCTGGTACACGGCGGCCTCCGGATCTGCCTGAGACGAATCTCCCATCAGAGCCCCGGCCAGGATATTGGCCCCGATGGTTACAAAAAAGGACATGAAAATCCAGGCGGCCAGGGCCGCGAGAGCCGAAGTCGCTGTGCTGCGAAACAAAATCGAAAACAGGATCGCCACCCCCAGCCAGAATGAAACATAGATGATGCTGATCACCAGGTAGATAAGGATGCGACAGATTTCTTCCAGCCCGGGAACGAGCCCCATGATAATCAGCCCCAGTCCGGTGGTGACCAGCATGATCGAGACCAACATAATCGTAATCAGAACCACACCGGCCAGAAACTTGGCATTGATAACGACATCCCGGAATATGGGCTGAGCCAGCAGTTTGCTCAGCGTACCCTCATTGCGTTCGCGATTGATGGTGTCGAACCCCAGAATGAGGCCCACCAGCGGGCCGAAAAAAGCCACAAACTGAACCAGTGAAAAAACCGCGCCGGGAGCGGTGAAAAGCATTAGGAAAATAAAGCGGGGCTTGGCAATACCCGACAGTTCATGTCGGATATTGATCCCGACCATGTAAGCGGTGATGAGACTCACCATGGCAATCAGGCCGAATATAATCGTAAACCGATAGCTGCTGAAATGGTCCGCCAGCTCCTTTCTTAAAATGACTTTGACACCCTGCATGGCTATGCCTCCTGGAAGTATTTCATGTAAACTTCTTCCAGCGAATAGGTTTCCCGGCCGACTCCAAGCTTTTCGGCGGCCAGACGCTCCATGGGCCCCTGGGCCACCATGCGGCCCTTGATCATGATGCCCACCCGATGGCAGATTTTTTGAACCTGGTGCAGGAGATGGCTGGATAATAGAATCGTCATCTTTCGGTCCCGGCACAGTCTTTGGATCAATTCCATGATGCGGTTGGTGGCATCCGGGTCCAGCCCCAAGGTGGGCTCATCGAGAAAGGCGATTCTGCAGTTCTTGATCAGTACCTCCGCAATACCCAAACGTTGGCGCATGCCTCTGGAATAAGCCCCGATTTTTTTGTGAGCCTCCTTTTCCAGTCCCACACTTTCAAGGGCGGCAGCGATGCGCCCGGCGGTTTCGGTTTCCGGTATCGAATTCAATCCGGCAATAAATCGCAGCATCTCGACGGCATTCAGGTCCGTATAAAACCCCATATTTTCCTGAAGGTAGCCGACCCTTGATTTTACCTTGATGGGCTCTCTGGCAGGATCCAGACCCAGAATTTTGGCATTGCCGCTGGTGGGCTCCGTCAAGCCCAGCAGCATCAGTAGGGTAGTGGTCTTGCCGGCGCCGTTGGGGCCCAGAAAGCCGAAGATTTCACCTTCGGCTACGGTGAGTGAAAGATGATCCACGGCTGCCTCTCCGCTGTAAATCTTGGTCAGCTCCCGGGTTTCGATAATGGGTTGGACTTCCATATCAGCGCCTTCCCAACCAGCGGAATATGCCGAACAGCCCGCCGATAACCGCCACGATAATGCCGATGCCGATCCAGCCCCAGGCGGCTGAGGCCTTGACAGTGGTTCGAAACTCGATAATTTTGGACGCTTTTTCGCCTTCGACGTTGACGCTGATGGAATAGTCTCCCACCAGGGCGTCCTCATAGGGGGTGATGATCAATTCGACCTGCTTCAAATCCCCGGGCTCGATTACATCGATAGCCTCCGGTTTGAATTCCACCTTCCAGTTTTCGGGTTTAAACGACATGAATTTGATGTCATGGTTGGCGGCGGAACCTGAATTTTTAACATAAAAGGATTGATTGGCCGGTTGGCCCCGGCGGGCATCCAGCGACAGCAGTCCGCTGGCGGTGCCGACCTCCAGATTGTAGGTTCCGGTCAGAACGACGGCCAACTGAACCGCGGCCCGGGCCTCGCCGGAACCGACTCGAATTTCGATGGGATACTCTCCGGCGGCGGCATTGGCGGCCGGTTTGACTTCCACCGCCAGGGTCTGACTGCGGTTGGGCTGAAGCCGCAGGCTGGTGATGTATTTGGATTCATAAGCCGGCTTGAAGTTGATATCCCATCCCTTGGGCCCCTGGGCAAGCAGGTCGAAGACCGCATCCGATTCCAGTTTGCTCTCCACTTCCACCGAAAACTCGAAGGTCCCATCCGATGGTCCACGGATCTCGGGATAGGATGTGGTTATCTTGACACCGCGGTCCTGATCGGGTTTTTCGGCCTGGGTCGTGACCTCCACCGCAATAGTCTGTTCGAGCTCGAATTTTCCATCGGGAGTCCGGCCTTCGATCCGAAATTCGTATTTGCCGGGTGGCACATTTTCTGCGGGATCGGCTTCGAAGCTGAGTGTCTTGTCGCTGCCGGCGGGCACATGCAGGCCGGTGACCGTGTAGCGGTAGGATTTGATTCTGGCCGTCCAGCCCTGGGGAATATCTGCAAGGCGGACGTCCACATTCTCGTCCGTTTTTCCCTTGTTGTGAAAGATGATATCCATGCTGACATTTTCGTCAGGCGGCACCTGAATACCTGAAAATTCAGCGGCCATCACGATCGATCGTTCGGGTCTGTCGTTTTGTGCATCCTGGGCCGAGGAAAGTCCCGGATTGAGAATCGAAACAAACAGCAACAGCAGCCATGTGATTGAAAGTGCACTTCCTGCTTTTAACCCTCTCATTTACCCCCCTCCTTGCTGATTCCGTCAGATTTTTTTATAGGGGTTTTTTACAAAATTCCAGAGGGAATTGTCAAGTTTATAGTTTCTTTTGCAGCAATGGCATGGCGAAATTTAAAATGGTTTCAGAGGTCAGGTGTCAGGTGTCAGGAAATGTGCTCTTTGATGCTTGGCAGTTCATATGGATCTGCGTATTCGTAGCCCTTTTTTCGATCAACATGACCGTTGGGATAATCAAAATCGAAATCGGGATCGCTATCGGAATCGAAAAAAAATGACACACGGACACGAAAAATTGAGATGGAGCGTATTGCCGCAATGCTCAGTCTATAGGGAGGCCGATGTTATTGCGTCAAGGAAAATTATGCTGGATACGGGGTTTAGCAGTTCGATTTCGCTCCCGAAAGCGATTTCGATTTCGATGAAGTAAAATCTCAACAAACGGATGCACCGGACGCTCATTCTTCGCGCCGGTTGCGCTTAGGCTCCAACGAGAACCCTGACACGTCGCTGGGTTAAGCGCCAAGATGGTGATCTCCCGTCGGTATGAACTTGATCCGAGAGAGAATTTGCGGTAAGGAAACCAGACTCTTGTGGATTCAATATATGTCTTAATATAAAAATAAATTTAGTAATATTAATTCTATATATAAAATACATAATATTTAACATTAAGATACGGCGGGCGGATTCAAATTCGTCTGATCTTTTTCAGTGTTGCCTTTCAGGCGACCTTTCTATAATATGCCATTCAGAAGAATTCGGGAAATACAGGAATTTTCAATATGCGAAAAATTGCGGTGGCAATGGCCAAAGGCGGTGTGGGAAAAACCACCACCGCCGTGAATCTGGCCCACGGGCTCGCTTCGCTGGGGAAGCGGGTTCTGCTGGTGGATTGCGATACCCAGGGGCAGGTCGCGAAGTTTTTAGGTGAAAAGCCGACGTACGGTTTATATGAATTCATTACCGAATGCAGCGACGATGGCCAACCCATCGCGAGAAACAGCACCATTCATGCCTCGCGTCCGAATCTGTGGATTCTCGACGGCGGTATCCGGCTGGTGGAGTTGAAAAACTGGTTGGGAGAGCAGCCCCGGGAAATACGGCAAACCGTTTTGGCCCAAAAACTGATTCCCAGGGAAGGCGCGCTGGATTTTCTCATTTTCGACTGCGCGCCCGGCTGGGATGTATTGAGCGTCAACATTCTTATGGCGGCCACCGAAGTCCTCTGTCCGGTGGCCCTGCAGGGGCCCTCGCTGCAGGGATTGAAAACTTTTTTCAGATATCTGCAGTCGGCTCAGAAGCTGAATCAGGATCTGCGTCTGGAGTATATTCTGCCGACCATGTACGACCGCCGGACCCGTCACAGCCACGAAGTTCTCGCCCAACTCAAAAAGCATTTCAGCCGCCAGGTCTGCGATCCCATTCATTACAATGTCCGTTTATCCGAGGCGCCGTCGGGCGGTCAAACCATTTTTGAGTATGCCGCGCGCGCCCAGGGAGCCTGGGACTATAAAAATTTAATTGAAAGGATTATCAGCAATGGCAATCGGCAGGACAAAATTGCCTGATTTTTTCAGTGAACCGAGCATCGATCCGGTGGAATCCGCAACCGGTAAATCACAACCCGCCGCCGAAGACGGCCAGAGGACTTCCGGCAAAGAAAACCCACCCGGACTGGTGGCCAAAAAGAAAGCGGGGTTTTATCTATCGTTGGATATCCTGGAGCGGTTTACCCGCAAATTTCATGAATTGAAGCTGGATGGCATCGCCATCGACAACAAGTCCACCCTGGTGGAACTCGCGCTGGAATTGATGTTGGACGATCTGGATGAAGGGGAGGGCAGCCGGGTGCTGCAAAAGCTGCGACGATAACTCCATTCCCCTCCTCGTCCAAATAGAAGCGCTGTTTTAAAAAAATCCCGCATTTTTGCCGCCTTTCCCCTTAAAACGATGGTTGTTTTTCACCACCGGGCGAATACTTGCGTTTACAGAAGTCCCTGGACGGTCGTTCAGATAAACTTTACACCGATCTCGTAAGCATACATCGCATTTTCATCGCCGGCCGCATCGCAGCGTTTCACTATTCCGCGAAAAGCTCTATGGCTGGAGTCGTCGGGAAGTTTATCGACAACGATGAGAATCGACGTTCCCGGAATTATCGGGTCGTCGGATTCCAGACACAATCCGTCCGTGCTCATATTTTTCATCAGGCCGTAAGCGGAATGATCCTGCTGGTCGGTGTCCAGTTTTACGATGGATACATGCTTGGTTCTTTTGCAGCTTCTAAGCTCCCGTATTGAGTTCATTATGGCAATCGGCGACCTCCTGCATTCCAGAACATCCTACGGCTTATGAATGCACATTGAAGCTTTCTGCGTAAATAAGGTTGATCCTGTATATGCCATCACCAGGAGGCGTGCATCCGAAGAGGGCGTGAAACAACACGATTTCGGTTTGCTGGCCCCACCGCGGCCGAAAGACCGATCCGGGCGCCGTGACCCGTTCCAAGTAGATGTCATGCAAAATATGAAGTGCAGGGGAGTGTGTTTTGAACCGGAAAACGGAGATGCCGGGTCCTCCGAAACCGGGGCAGGATACCGAAGGCCGCCGGGACCGGCTCACAAATTGGGTTTACGCCATCTTTGTCGGGTATGTTTTTAAAACAAGATCTGATATTAGATCGGCAACCATATCGTCTTCATGACTATAGCCATAGATGCCGCTGTTTGAAGGGTCTGCCGGCGTTGGCTCGTAAACAACAGTGATTTGTTTTTCACAGATCTTTCAAACTTTATCAGTAGTCTCCCCAACGTTCAATATGGCAAATAATCCAGAAGAGGCTAATTTTAATTCAATAAATTCTCGAATCTTATCAATCTGGTCATCCTGGCCTATATCGACAAAATATTCAAGCCAATTTATTATTATGATAGGGGTAAAAGGCAGGGCGAGCTTTTGGGGCTTAAATGGTCGGATATCGATTGGGAAAACAGCCAGATTCAGATCCCACGGACATTCGATAATCAAAAATGGTATCCCCCGAAAACCAAACGTCGAACCGGAAAATTGACCTAGGGCCGGCCACCATGAAAACTCTGAAGACCTGGAAACTTGCCTAAAAAAGGGCTTACAAGCTTTAACGCTCGTAAACCCTTGAATCTTATGGTAGGCGGTACTGGATTTGAACCAGTGACTTCTACCGTGTGAAGGTAGCACTCTCCCGCTGAGTTAACCGCCCATATTGCATCCGGTAAGGATTGAACTCTCCTAATAATGGGTTATCGAGTTTAAATCAAGAGTTTTTTTCGGGTTCTTCCGGCTCCGCCGGATTTTTCTCCGGTTCAACTGCCGGATTTTCCGGGGTCGATGGCTCCGCCGGTCGCAGGGTGTCCCGGGTCCCTTCCCTGAGAGGGGATTCACCCGCAACATCCTCGCTATCCGGGTCGTCTTCTGCGGCAGTTTCCGGTTCCTTGAAATCTTCCGAATCGTCTCCTGATTCCGGGGACGAATCGATGATAACCGCCGGATGACCGTCGTTGACGGTCGCCGCGAGTTCACCGATTTCCTTGGGGGTCGGCAGATCCCTCAGACTTTTCAGCCCGAATATTTCCAAAAAGCGTTTGGTGGTGGCATAGATCAGGGGACGCCCCGCGATTTCCCTGCGGCCGAGAACCCGGATGAGTTTACGTTCCAGCAGCACGCGCAGGACACCGCCGCAATCCACGCCGCGCAGGTATTCGATATCGGCCCGTATGATGGGCTGTTTGTAGGCGATAATGACCAAGGTCTCCAGGGCCGGCTTGCTGAGCCGCAGCGGCCGGGGCTGGATGAGCTTCTTGATCCACTCGTTGTATTCGGGACGGGTGCGGATCTGATACCCGCCGGCGACTTCATCCAGGTAAAAACCCCCGGGGCGGGCATCGTAATCTGCCGCCAGTTCGACCATCGCATGGCGGATTTCTCCAGTGTCGGATTCGGTCAAAATTTTTTTTATGCGGTCCGGCGTCAGCGGTTCATCGGCAACAAACAGCAGACTTTCGATGATGTTTTTAATGTTGTCCATTTATATTTACAGATTATATATACAGAATCCGAATGATTCCGGTGTTTACATTCTGAACGATCCGAATCAGGGTCAGCTTCACCATTTCCAAAATGGCCAGAAAAGTGACAATGATCTCGTATTTGCCGGCATTTTCCGAAAACAACTCGTAAAAGGTGACGGTTTCTCTGGTTTCCAGAAGTTCCGCGATTTGGGAGATTTTGTCTTTCACCGATATTTCATCGGCGGTCAGTTTGACCCGGTGATCCTCCGGAATCCTTGCCAGTATTTTCTGAAAAGCATCGATCAGCTCGAACAGGCCGATTTGAATAAATTCTTCCTCAGGATCCATCAGATATTCGTCGCGGCTGGGATTTCTGACGAATGTCTGATCCCCCAGCAGGTCCCGTTCGGCCAGCTGATTGGCTGCCGACTTCATTTGCAGATATTCCAGCAAGGGACGGGTAATCTCCTGCATGGGGTCCTCGTCTTCATCTTCACCGTCATGCACCGGCAGCAGCATCCGCGATTTTATCTGGGTGAGGGTGGCGGCCATCAGGAGAAAATCGCCGGCATAGTCGACGTTCAAAGCATCCAGCAATTCGAGATATTGCAGATACTGATCGGTGATCAGGGCAATGGGTATGTCATAGATGTCCAGGTCGTTTTTTTTGATCAGATGAATCAGCAGATCCATGGGACCTTCGAATATTTCATCCAGTTGGACCCGGTAAAGCGGTTCCGTCATATTTTTACCGCCGCTCGAACATCTTCCATCGTCTGTTGGGCGACCCGGCGGGCCGTGTCGCTGCCCGCGGCCATGATTTCCTCCACCAGATCGGGCCGGGCCTCATAAAAGGCGCGCTTGTCCCGAATCGGTTCCAGGGCCGCGATGAGCCCCCGGGCCATTTTGCGCTTGCAGTCGACGCAGCCGATGCCCGCCGTGCGGCACTGCCGGTTGATTTCCTCGACCTCGGACGAAACGCTGTACAGCTTGTGAAAGTCGAATACGTTGCACACGTCGGGATCTCCGGGATCGCTGCGCTTCTCGCGTTGGGGATCGGTGATCATGCGCGCCACCTTGGCGCTGATCTCCTCGGGACTGTCGGACAAAAAAATGGCATTGTTGTAACTCTTGCTCATTTTTCGGCGGTCGATACCGAGAATTTTCGGAGTTTCAGTCAAGATGGTCTCCGGCTCCGGGAACACGTTGCCGTAAAAATGATTGAAGCGTCGGGCGATCTCCCGGGTAATTTCCACGTGCGGGGCCTGGTCCACGCCCACGGGCACTCCGAAGGGTTTGTATATAATGATATCGGCGGCCTGCAATACCGGATAGCCTAGAAATCCGAAAGTGGACAGATCCTTGTTGGTCAGTTCCCCGATCTGCTCCTTGTAGGTCGGGTTACGTTCCAGCCAGGGTACCGGCGTGATCATGGTGAGCAGCAAAAACAGCTCCGCGTGCTCTTTGACCCGGGATTGGACGAACAAGGTGCTTTTTTCAGGCGTGAGGCCGGCGCTCAGCCAGTCGATCATGATTTCTTTTCTGTTTTTGTCTATCGGTTCGGTGTGGTCGTAATCGCTGGTCAGGGCATGCCAATCGGCGATGAAAAAATAGCAGTCGTATTCGTCCTGCATGTTGACCCAGTTCGCAAGTGCTCCCAGCAGATTGCCCAGATGAAGCCGACCGGTCGGCCGCATACCACTTAATACACGTTTTTTCTGACTCATGAATGAATGCCTATCCTCACTTCCGTTGGTGAATTTTCAGACCTGAATGAAGCTTCTCCTATATCAGAACATTTGAAACATGAAAACCAAAATTACTCGAGGGGACCCGCCCGCCGTTCAAGAGAGGGCCCCGGACTCAAGGTTGCAGGCACAGTCGCTTGACTAAACGATATAAACAAAAAATCGCCGATAGGTTGATAGACGGCGTGAGGTTTCCAGGTGTCAGGCACCAGCGTCGCCGTTGGAGCCTGAGGATCACTGGCGAGAGCAATGCGCGTC
This sequence comes from uncultured delta proteobacterium, assembly GCA_963774425.1. Lineage (GTDB taxonomy): Bacteria > Desulfobacterota > Desulfobacteria > Desulfobacterales > JAFDCJ01 > JAFDCJ01. Next base: position 201,470 of record CAVZEZ010000025.1, read on the forward strand.
CGGCGCATCCGTTGGTTGGGATTTGACTTCATCGGAATCGAAATCGCTATCGGGAGCGAAATCGTATGGCTCAATTTTCCAGATAACGCCGGACAAAATCGACTTCATCATTTCTGGTTTTGAGCTTGCCATCCAGTTTGGCATCCAGTACCGCTTCCAGGACCTGCCGGTAAATGGGCCCCGGCTTTAACTTCATATTTTTCAGATCCCGGCCCTTCAGTGAAATGGCGGTGCGACGCAGATCGGTAAAAAAGTGGGAGATAGCCTTTTTGACCGACTTTCGTTCGGTCGCCGCCATCATGTAAAGAACCAGCTCGATCTTGAAACCGGAAAGCTTGCGGTAAAGCGTACTGTTGGATACCGGCAGGTTATGCTCGAGCCAGCCGACGCATTGATTGGCCTTGAAGCGCTCGCGGCCCAAGATTCTGGCATATTCGGGCGCCAATTCAAACCGGCGACAGATTTCCTCCGAACGCTGGGCGTCGCACTGACTGATCAGAACCAGAAAAAAGACGACCCATCTTTTATACGGTTCCTCCAGATAAAGCAAATCATGCCAGGCAACGACCTCGTTGACTGCATCGAACAGTGAAATCAATTTGCTGTCCAGGACGATCGACGGATGGATTACCTTCAGCAGTCCGAAATCATGCAGCCGGGTAATGGCGGCCCCGGGATTTTTTTCTTCCAGAATCAACCGCAGTTCCGTGAACATCCGTTTGCCGCTCAGTCCTCTGAAAAAATCCATGGTGACGGCATTTGAAATCAGACCGGCCGTCAATTTGCCGATGGTGAAGTCGAAACGCTGTTCAAAGCGGATGGCCCGAAACACCCGGGTGGGGTCCTCGACGAAACTCAGGTTGTGCAGGATGCGGATGGTTTTTTCCTTGATGTCCTTGCGGGCGGCAAAAAAATCGATCAGCGTGCCGAATTTATCCGAATTCAGCTGAATGGCCAGGGTGTTGATGGTAAAATCCCGGCGGTAGAGATCCAGTTTGATCGAACTCATTTCCACCACCGGCAGGGCGGCCGGAAATTGGTAGTATTCCATCCGGGCCGACGCCACATCGATTTTAAAGTCGTTCGGAAAAATGATGACGGCGGTCCCGAATTTTTCGTGGGAATGAATCCGGGCCCCGGCCAGGGACGCATATTTTCTGGCAAAGGAGATCCCGTCACCTTCGATCACGATATCAAGGTCTTCATTTTCGCGATATAAGAACAGGTCTCTGACGAATCCTCCGACGACAAAGGCCTCGCAGCCGATCTCATCCGCCACCCGGCCGATCTGCTTCAGTCTCTGGACCAGGTCCGCTTTGAGCCGCTCTTGCATGAACCGGACCACGTTGCGGGTGCGGGCATGCGCCGAGCCCTTCAGCGGATCCGGTGAAATGTCCGATTTCAGCTGGGACTGCCCCACCAGAATATTTAAAAGATCGGTGCGGGTGATGACACCCAGAATGTTGCTTTTGTACACCACCGGCAGAATACGCTGTTTGTTGTCGATAATCTTTTCCTGAATTTCCTGAAGATCGGCGTTCGGACCGACGGTGGCCACCTCGGTGCTCATGTAATCCCGGACAGGCACCTGACCCAGCTTGTGGTACAGCGCCTTCTCGATCACCTGCCGGGTGATGTAGCCTCTGAGTTCCTCAGTCCCGTTCACTGTTTCCGTGACCAACAGGGCGTTCAGATTATAGCGGGTAATGATGTTACGGGCTCTTTTGCAGGTAACACCGGCGTCGATGGAAATGGCCGGTGCGGACATCAGGTCCTTGGCCTGGCGACGGGCCTTGATTTTATCGTAGAGCAGTTGGATCAGCCGGCTTTCGGTTTGAGCCAGGGTTTCGCCTCTTATCGAGCACGCGGCGGCATAGGGATGACCGCCGCCGCCCATCTCCGTCAATATGACGCCGACATCCACCTCGTTGATCCGGCTGCGCGCCACGATGTAAATCTTATCCTCCATGCGCGCTACGGCAAAAATGGCATCGAGGTTTTCCATTTTCACCATTTTTTGAACCAGAAAGGCGAAATCCGGCATATATTTTTCAAGGGTCACAATGGTCACCACCACTTCGATGCCGCTTATGTAATAGCGGGTGACCGCCTGGATCATGTCGTTGAGCAGTCCAACCTGTTCCGGGCTGAGCTCCCTGGCGATCAAGTCCGAGACGATGTTCAAGTTGGCCCCCCGGGACAGCAGAAAGGCGGCGGCGGAAAAGTCCCTCTCGGTGGTGGAAGGGTAGGTGAACGAACCGGTGTCCTCGTACAGCCCCAGACACATGATGGTGGCTTCATCCGATGAGATGCGGATTTCCTTTTCTTTGATAATCTCGATTAGAAGCGTAACATTCGCGCCGGTCCGCCCGTGAACTTCCACAGCTGCCTTTAATGTCGTTTTCGGTAGCGGGATGATGATCGTAGATATGGATTTCGATATCGTAGTTGTCCACAAGATCGGTCAGCTTTCCAATCCGGCCGCGCTGTCGCGTATCCACCAGAACCAGCTGTTTTACCCGGGAATATTCGATTTCATTGATGTCTGCCATATTGAACAGATAGGCCATCGAATGGATGAAAAAATTTTTTAAATTCCTTTCCTTGGAGCCGGGAAAGACAACCAGTGCGTTGGGGTACAGTTTCTGGGCGGCCAGCATGGAGGCCAGGGCGTCGAAATCCGCGTTGATATGGGTGGTGATGACTGCCAATTCTTTATTTTGGTCGGGTTTCACTGTTTAAGCCGCAATCAGGCCGCCGGATGGATGAACTGGTGGCGCTCCCAGGTGGCCATGGCAGTTCAGGTATTTGAATTCAAACTACTTTAAAAGGTTATCATATCTGAAAAGGGATTGCCAACAGCATATTTTCGGGAGATTACGATTATCGTTTAAGTTTTTTTGCGGGCCGACCGATACATACTCTTAAAACCGGATTGAACCCGTCATGGGTTTCCAATGCCCCGATTGAGGCCGCCGTCAAGGGCAGATCTCACGACGGCTTCAGAACATCGGGAAAAATGTTCCATTTCAACCGTTAGGGAGGATAGATCATGCCTGTTTATCAATGGGTGGGCAAAAATAGAAAGGATGAGGTCCAGAAGGGCGAAGTTGAAGCGGTCAGTGAGCAGGCCGTAAAAGCGCAACTGACCCGGCAGCGGATCATGCCGACCAAAATCAAGAAAAAACCGAAGGATCTTTTTGAAAACGTCACGTTTTTGCAGCCCAAAGTCAAAGAACGGGATGTCATCCTGTTTGCGCGACAATTTTCGACCATGATCGATGCCGGCCTGCCCATCATCCAATGTCTCGAAATCCTCACCAATCAACAGGGCAATTCGACCTTCAAAAAGATGCTCAAGGAGATCAAAGAATCGGTCGAAGGGGGGGCGACGCTGGCCGATGCGCTGAGTAAATTCCCCCGTCAATTCGATAACCTTTTCGTAAACATGATTGCCGCCGGCGAAACCGGAGGTATCCTGGACGCCATTTTGAGGCGGCTGGCGGCCTATATGGAAAAGGCCGCCAAACTCAAAGCCCAGGTTAAAGGCGCGATGACCTATCCCATCGTTACGCTGATTATTGCGGTGGTCGTTCTCGCTGTCATTCTGGTTTTCGTCATCCCGGTTTTCGAGGAAATGTTTGCCGACTTCGGCGGGGAGCTTCCGCTGCCCACCCAGCTCGTCGTGGCAATGAGTGATATGGTCAAAAGCAAAATTGTCTTTATTCTCATTGGTCTCGGTCTCTTTGTTTTTGCCTTCAAAAAGGTGTATAAGACTGAAAAAGGGCAGGACTTTGTCGACAAAATGTTGCTGAAACTCCCGGTGTTCGGGGATCTGCTGCGCAAAGTGGCGGTGGCCAAATTTTCGCGCACCATGGGGACCATGCTGGCCAGCGGGGTGGCCATATTGGAAGCACTCGACATTGTGGCTAAAACGGCCGGCAACCGCACCGTGGAAAAAGCGCTCTATGACGTCCGCAAGGGCATAGCCGAAGGGCGCACCATGGCGGATCCGTTAACCCAAAGCGGTGTGTTCCCGTCCATGGTTTGTCAAATGATCAGTGTCGGCGAATCGACCGGTGCGCTGGATGCCATGCTGGGCAAGATTGCCGATTTCTACGACGAGGAAGTCGATCAGGCCGTCGAGAACCTGACCGCTCTGATCGAACCCTTCATGCTGGTATTCTTGGGGGTGACCATCGGCGGTTTGGTGGTTGCCATGTATCTTCCGATCTTCAAAATGGCAGGGGCCATCTCGTGATGGCGATGCTTCAACCGCGTATGCGCCAGGGCGGGCCGCGATCCGGTTGCAGCCCGGCTTCCATCGGGAGCAAGGGCCGCTTTGATCGTCAAGCAACCTGACCATTCATTAAATTGCTTCCGGTGGGACTTCCGGATCCACTGCGCAGGATGCCGCTATTGCAAAAATACGAAGAGGAGCTGAAGAACAAGCTGAAATGGCTGATGCTGTTTCGGTTGATTTTTTCCACTTTGTTGCTGGGGTCCTCCATCGTTTTGCAACTCGGCGAATCCCCCCCGCCTTACGGGCCGTCTCTGGTCTTTTTGTATGGCATCATTGCCGCCATCTTTTTTCTGACCCTTCTCTATGCGTTTTGGCTGCGGCACCTGAAACATCCGGTCATTTTCGCTTTCGTCCAGGCCCTGGTGGACACGACGCTGGTTACCGCCATCCTGTTCGTGACCGGGAGCTTTACGAGTGTTTTCTCCTTTCTCTATCTGCTGATTATAATTTATTCCAGTATCCTCCTGCCGGCCAGGGGAACTCTCGCCGTAGCGGCCGCCTGCAGCATTCAGTTCGGCATCATGGTGGATTTGGAATATTACGGTGTTATTTACCCGTTTGGGGCCAATGGCGAGCTGCTTGCCACGGACCATGAGGGCAGCCAGGTCCTTTACGCCATTGTGATAACCATGACGGCCTGTTTCGCTGTCGCTTTGCTCAGTAATTTTTTATCGGATCAGGCCCGCCGGACGAAAAAAAAGCTGCAGGTAATGGAAGAGCACGTCCGGCGGGTGGAAAAAATGGCTTCCATCGGCGAAATGGCGGCCGGCATGGCCCATGAAATCAAAAATCCCCTGGCTTCCCTGACGGGTTCCATCCAGCTTCTCAGCGAAGAAATCGGCTATAATCCCGATCATGAAAGACTTATGCGCATCATCCTGCGGGAGGCGGACCGCCTGAGCTCCCTGGTAAACAATTTCCTGTTGTACGCCCGCCCGCCGGCCGGCAGGGCCGAGACTTTCCAATTGGACAAACTCCTGAACGAGACGATCGAGCTGTTTGAAAAGGATGCGACCGCCGACGGCCGCATCGAGGTAAACCAAAAGATTCAACCCGATGTCTGGATTTGCATGGATGCCGTACACCTGCGTCAGATTCTCTGGAATCTCCTGCTGAATGCCGCCGAAGCCATCGCGGATAGGGGCCGAATCGATATCGTTATGTACGCGGCCAGAAACCGGGAGGCCGTGATCCGGATAACCGATGACGGTTGCGGCATGACCTCAGCACAACTCACATCCATATTTAATCCGTTTTACACCACCAAGCCCACCGGCACCGGGCTCGGGCTGTCGATCGTCCATCGCATCCTGGAAACCTATGACTCCTTGCTGAATGTTGAAAGTGAAGCCGGCAAAGGAACGACGGTTACCCTGCGATTCAAGCAGGTGGACCCTTCCCTTTAGCCTGAGGCCGGACCTCGGCAGGCCGGCAGGTAGTCCTCTGCGACCGAAATCCCCCAAAATGCCATCAAAAGAATCGCCGATGCGGTGTCCCTGGAAAACCCAATGAAACCATCTATGCCGATCCCTTTGTCTCCCGGGCGCCGTCCGAACTTGAGCTTGACAGCTGGGTGCAAATAAGATATCAAAAACGATTTAAGCCAGCTGTCCGACCCCGTGCGTGGATTTTCGTCTTTTATCGGGCCGCCGGCCAATTTACTGTTAATACATGACCGTGCGGGGACCCGACACCTTCGTGAAGAAGTCCTTGCGCGACAACTTCAAGGGAGGCCTGGCTGCATTGAAACCCCCGAGTGGGGCCTGAAAAATGCCGTCGAGGCCCATCACCGATTGTACGGCACTTTAACCGAATAGATGAAAAAAAATGGATAAATCTAGCGATGTGCTGCAAAAGCGCAGAGAAAAAATCGAACTTCTGAAGAAGAACAATGTCAATCTTTTCCCCAATGGCTATGTCGTCCAACATACCATCCGCGACATCCGAAGCATCGTCGAAGAGGACCCGGAATCTTTGACGGATGGAGGCGCTGTTTTCGTTACCGCCGGACGTATGATGGCAATCAATAATTTCGGGAAAAGCGCTTTTATCCGCTTCAGGGACCGCAGTGGACAGCTTCAGGCATACATCCGAAAGGACCAGCTCGGTGAAGCGGGCTATGGACTTTTCAAGCAGCTCGATATCGGAGACATTGTGGGCTTGAAAGGGAGCTTGTTTCAAACCCGGACCGGCGAGTGGACCCTGCTGGTAAAAGAGTTGGATTTGCTTTGCAAGGCGACCCGGCCGTTGCCTGAAAAATTCCATGGACTGCGGGACCCGGAAAAACGCTACCGCCAGCGATACATCGATCTGATCATGAATGAGGACGTCCGCGATATTTTTATCAAGCGCAGCCGGGTTATACAGGAAATTCGCAGGTTTTTTCTCGCGCGGGACTTTCTGGAAGTCGAAACGCCCATGATGCAGCCGATACCGGGGGGAGCGGAAGCCACGCCCTTTAAGACCCATCACAACGCGTTGGGAATGGATCTTTATCTTCGCATTGCGCCGGAACTGTATTTAAAACGCCTGATTGTCGGCGGATTCGAAAGGGTATTCGAAATCAACCGCAATTTCCGCAACGAGGGCGTTTCCACCCAGCACAATCCGGAGTTCACCATGCTTGAGTTTTACCAGGCCTATGCGACCCATACCGATTTGATGGGATTGACCGAAACGTTGATTGCCGGCGTCGCCGAGGAGGTGACCGGTTCGGCGAAGGTCGATTATCAGGGGCAGCGCATCGACATGTCCGGAAAATGGCGGCGGATGTCACTGTACGCCGCCCTGGAGGAAGTTGCCGGGATCGATCGCCGGCTCATGGCGGAGAAGGAGAAGCTGCTTGCATTGGCGGCCGACAAAGGCATTACGGTGACCAAAACCGGACAATTGGGAAAGGTAATCACCAAATTGTTCGACGCCCTGGTCGAACCCAAGTTGATTCAACCCACTTTTATCACCGGATACCCGGCGGAAGTGTCTCCCCTGTCACGCCGCAGCGATTCGGAGCCCGATCTCACCGAACGGTTTGAACTTTTTATTGCCGGACGTGAAATCGCCAATGGATTCTCCGAACTCAATGACCCGGTCGACCAGCAACAGCGTTTCGTTCAACAGGTTCAGGGCCGCAATGCCGGCGATCCGGAAGCCCATCGCATGGACGATGACTACGTCGAGGCTCTGGAGTACGGAATGCCCCCTACGGCCGGTGAGGGAATCGGCATCGACCGACTGGTCATGCTGCTTACCGACGCGGCGTCCATTCGGGAGGTGATCCTCTTTCCCCACATGAAAAGCGTCAAGGGCATGGAGCAGGGGGGCCATGGGGTTTGAATTATTTATCGGCCGCCGTTATCTGAGGGCCAAGCAGAAGCAGGCATTCATTTCCCTGATAACCATCCTTTCAATTGCCGGTGTCGCGGTGGGCGTGATGGCGCTGATCGTGGTGATTGCCGTGATGAGCGGATTTGAGGCCGATCTCAAAACCCGCATTCTGGGTGGTCAGCCCCAGGTGATGCTCAGGCGTCATGGCGGTGAGTTTACCCACTATCGGGAGGTGCTCAAGGAGGTGGAAAAGGTCAACGGCGTGGTGGCGGCCACCCCGTTTATCCTTTCGCAGGTCATGGTCCGCGCCAAATACGGTGCAACCGGAGCCGTTTTAAGAGGGATAGATCCCGAATCGGCCGGAAAGGTCATGAAAACCCTCCAGGGCGTGAATCTGCCCGATTCGCCTTCGCCGCCGGCCGAATCGTCGCCGGGCGCCGCCCCCTCGATGCCCGGGATTGTACTGGGCCGTGAGCTTGCCAGAAATATCGGGGTGGTTGAGGGAGATGTGATTTACCTGATCGCCTTGCGGGGTACACTGTCACCGATCGGCCATTTACCGGCCATGAAGCAGTTCAAAGTGACGGGTTTTTTCGAATCCGGCATGTATGAGTACGACCAGACGTTTGCCTATATCAATCTTAAGGACGCCCAGCATATCACCCGCATGGGGGATGCCGTCAGCGGTCTCGACATCCGGGTTAAGGATATATACCATGCGAGAGACGTTGCCCAGCAGGTGGTCGCCAAACTGGGCCTGCCCTACTATGCGCAGGACTGGATGCAGCTGAACCGCAACCTGTTTAAAGCGCTGAAACTGGAAAGACGGGTGATGTTCGTCATCCTGGTGCTCATCATTCTGGTGGCGGCATTCAACATCGCCAGCAGCCTGATCATGATGGTCATGGGAAAGACCCGGGATATCGCCATTCTAAAAACAATGGGGGCCACAGAGCGCAGCATTAAAAAAATCTTTGTATTCAACGGCATGGTGATCGGTGCCCTCGGCACCAGTCTGGGACTGGGTCTGGGACTCGTTATCTGTGCGGTGCTCAAACGTTACAATATCCACGAGCTTACCGGGGATATTTACTATTTTACGACAACCCTGCCGGTTAAACTGGAATTTGCAGACGTGGCATCGATTATCGGTTCCGCACTGCTGATATGTTTTCTAGCGACCCTGTATCCTGCGCGGCAGGCAGCCAAACTCAGTCCGGTAGATGCCATTCGGTATGGTTGACAGCTCAGATGAAATCCACTTATGGTTCCGACATTGCAGCTTGAAAAGCGGAAAAGCGCTCCCGGTTTGATCGCCGCGCGCGGGTTGAACAAAAGCTTCACCAACGGCGGCACCCGGATCGATATCATCCACGATCTCGATTTTGAATTGGCGGCTGGTGAGTCCGCCGCCATTGTAGGCGCTTCAGGCATCGGAAAATCGACGCTTCTGCATATTCTCGGCGCCCTTGACCGCCCGGACAGCGGCCGGCTGTTTTTTAAAGGGGAAGATGTTTTTGCATATGACGATATCAGCCTGGCCCGTTTTCGCAACCGGTCGATCGGTTTTGTTTTTCAGTTTCATCACCTGTTGTCTGAATTCAATGCCGTTGAAAATACAATGATGCCGGCCTTGATCAAAGGCGAAAGCAAACGCAACGCGAGCCGCACGGCTGAAGATCTGCTGGTGAGGGTCGGTCTTGGTGACAGGCTGTTTTACCGCGTGGGTAAACTGTCCGGAGGAGAACAACAGCGCGTCGCCCTGGCAAGGGCCCTGATGTTGAATCCCGCCGTGCTGCTGGCCGATGAGCCCACCGGCAATCTGGATGAGTCCAACAGTGAACACATCCATTCTCTGCTGATAGAGTTGAACCGAGAGCTTTCGATGACGCTGGTTGTGGTCACCCACAATTCGACATTAGCCTCCCTTATGTCCCGCCGGGTAACGATTGCCGAGGGAAAACTGACAACTCTTTCATGACCCATCGTGCGGTACGCCATCGATCACCCTCGAGGAGCGGCCTCAAAGAATCGATATAACCTCCATGACAGGGCGGGTCTGATTTGTGCTCACCTGATTTGGAGATTACGGGCCATGGGGCCGACAGAAAATGCGAGCGGTCTTTTGACAAGGATTTTATGTTACACGGGGTAAAAAAACAGCGACCACCAGCAGTGCGGGGCCTCTTCCAGGGTCCGTCCTCATACCGCCGGCCCTGCTGGTGGCCGCTGTTTTCAATATTATTGATTTTATTTTTGTCCGCGTCCGCTGATGGTCAGCAATCCGCCCGTGTTGTCATCCTGCCTTTCGAAATCCATGCCCAGGACGATTTGGCCTACCTGCAAAAACAAATTCCGCAAGCCATCAAAACCCAGCTTGAACAGGAAGGCGCCAACGTGCTCTTCCTGGAAAGCCTGACGCCTTCTTCCTGGAAAAAAGCTGTTGAAAGTCCCGCTGAAATGCGGAAGCTCGCTGCGCAGACCGGCGGCGATTATGCGCTCTGGGGTAGTCTGACCCTGATCGGACAGAATTTCAGCCTCGATGCAAAATTGCTTCCACCCGAGCAAGACCTCAAACCCTTTGCCTTTTCGGTGGAAGGTGAAGGCATCGAAAATCTGCCGGATTCGGTCAACAAATTGGTTCAGGAACTCGTTTTAAAGCTTTTTAAACGCCAGAAAATAGTTGAAATTCGTATAACGGGCAATAATCGCATCGAGGAAGATGCCATCAGAAGGGTCATAAAGTTTAAGCCCGGTGATGTCTATAATTTAAGTGCCATTTCCGATGAGCTGCGCGCTGTTTACAAGATGGGGTATTTCGATGACATCCGGGTTGAAGTCCAATCCGTTCCGCAGGGCGAGGTGGTCACATTCCACGTCAAGGAAAAACCGACGGTGCGCAACATTCTCATCAAGGGTAATACCTGGGTCTTCGACGACGATGAGATCAAGGAAGTCCTCACCATCCGCAAGGGATCCATTCTCAATACCAATACCATCCGAAGTGATATGCGGCGGATCGAGGAGCTGTATAAGGAGAAAAATTTCTACAATGTAAAAGTCAGCTTCAATGTTTACGATCAAAAGGATTTTCAGGCCGACATCGAATATGAGATCGAGGAAGGCAAAAAACTCCAGATCAAAGAAATCAATTTTGAGGGCAACTCCGCCTACTCCGAGAAGAAGCTCAAAGGGCTGATCGACACATCGGAAAAAGGCCTGCTTTCGTGGCTTACCAGCGCCGGCGACCTCAATCAGGAAACCCTTGGCCAGGATGCGGCTAAATTGACCGCCTTCTATCATAACAATGGATATGTTCAAGCCCGGGTCGGCGAGCCCGAGGTGAAATTCGAAGAGGATGGCATTGTCGTCACCTTTCGCATCGTTGAAGGACCCCGGTTCAAAGTCGGCACGGTCAAAATGGCGGGGGACCTGATCATTCCCCAGGAACAACTGCTGGAAAAGGTAAAAATTACCGAGGAAGAGTATTACAGCCGCGAAACGCTGCGCCTGGATGTAATCACACTCACGGACATTTACGCGGATGAGGGTTATGCCAACGTGGATATTTCTCCACGCATCGACGAGAATCTGGAAAAATTGGTGGTCAATATCACCTTTGACATCAACAAGGGCAAGCAGGTGTACTTCGAGGAAATCACGATCACCGGTAATACCAAAACCCGCGACAAGGTCATTCGCAGAGAGCTTCAGGTCTATGAACAGGAGCTTTACGGCGGGCGGCGGTTGAAACGCAGCGTTCAGAATTTATATCGCCTGGATTATTTTGAAGACATCAAGGTGGACACCGCCAAAGGCAGTGCCGATGATAAAATGCGGCTGCGTATTGACGTCAAAGAAAAAAATACCGGTGCCTTCAGTCTGGGAGCGGGCTACGGGAACGTGGAAAGCCTGTTTATGACCGCCTCCGTTTCGGAAAGAAATCTATTCGGACGCGGCCAGACGCTGTCGCTCCGGGGACAACTGGGGGCCAAAACCTCCAGATACACCCTGAGCTTTACGGAACCCTGGCTGTTTGATATACCCCTGTCCGCCGGAGCCGATATCTACAATTGGAAATACGACTACAGCTCTTACGAGAAGGACAGTATCGGCACCCAGCTACGGGTCGGATATCCACTCTTTGACTATACCCGGGGGTATTTGTATTATACTTACGATATCGCGGACATAACCAATGTGGATGAGGATGCCGCCGATTCGATCAAGCACGACGAAGGCCGAAATGTCAAAAGTAGTATTGAATCACGGATAAAATATGATTCCAGAAACAACCTCTTTCATCCGACCGAGGGATCTTCACATGAAATCAGCTTTGAATTTGCGGGCTTGGGCGGCAATGTCGGTTTTACCAAATACATCGCGGAAACCGGCTGGTATTTTCCGTTGTTCTGGCAAATGGTCGGTGTGCTCCATGGCAAGGGAGGGTATGTCCGGGAGCTGCCGGGCAAAACCCTGCCGGATTACGAAAAATTTTACATGGTCGGCATCGACGCGCTGCGGGGATTCGATCGAGGCGATTTGAGTCCGCGGGATTCCGAAGGCGCCGAGGTCGGCGGCAACAAGTTCGTCCAGTTCAATAACGAAATTCGATTTCCGCTGGTCAAACAGGCGGGGGTCTATGGGGTGGTTTTTTTTGACACCGGCAATATTAAAAAGGAGGATCAAAAACTCCGATTGGGGAATTTGCGCGAAAGCGCCGGCCTTGGAATCCGCTGGCTCTCCCCGATGGGCCCGATCCGACTGGAGTACGGTTTCATCCTTGATCGAAAATCCTCGGATCACGGTATCGGAAACTGGGAGTTTTCCATGGCGACCGCTTTTTAACAGCGTGCTATTTTATCGAAAATAGGGTATAGGATGCACCGACCGCGAGTGGCCGCGCGCCGTTCAACTGCGGGTGCAGGACGGAAAATTTATTTGAAAATGAAGGGAGATACTATGAGAGCTTTTACATCTGCTTGTGTCGCAGCGATTTTTATCTTTTTCGCAAATGGCTCGTTTGCCGCCGATGTCGCCAAGATCGGGGTTATAAACCTGCAAAAAATCCTTGAAACTTCCGCCTCCGGCAAAGCGATCCAAAGCGAACTCAAGACGCAGAAGGATAAGATGGAGGCGGATCTGAAGAAGATCGGTGCTGATATAGATGATATCCGAAAGCGGCTCGAGAGCGAATCCATGGTGATGGGCAAAGAGGCACGGGAGGAAAAAGAGCGCGAATCACGCATCAAGATCAACGATTTCAAATCGCTGCAACAAAAATACCGCTCCGATTTGCAGGGAATCGAGGCGAATCTGATCAATCAGCTGAAAAACGACATCAACGACATTGTTCAGGAAATAGGAAAAAAGGAAGGATATCTCCTGATTATCAACAAATTCGGAGTTATCTACTCCCCAAATTCCATCGACATTACCGACAGGGTCATCGAAAAACTCAACGACATGTTCGCCAAAAAGAAAAAATAAGCAGGATTGTCATGAAAGTGCCTCTATCCCAAATCGCCGGGCTGGTGCAGGGCTGCGTCATGGGTGATTCCGAGATCCCGATCGACGGCGCAGCACCTTTCGATCAGGCCGGGGCAGGCAAGATTACCGCCGCCGGCAGCGCGAAGTTTCTGAAAAAACTGGGCGAATGCCGTGCAGCGGCGATCCTGGTGCCGCGCGACATCCACAGCGCGGAACACAACCTGATTCAGGTTGACAATCCCATGGTCGCCTTTGCCAAGGTCATGCAACATTTTTATTCACCGCCGACACCCCGGGCCGAGGTGCACCCCAGGGCCGAAATCGGGCGTGAATTCAGATGCGGTCAAAACGTCGCCATCGGTTCCCAGGTGGCTATCGGCGATCGGGTAACCGTCGGGGATCGCGTCCGGATTTACCCCGGGGTGGTCATTGGAAACGACGTGGACATGGGCAGCGATGTCACCATCTATCCCAATGTGACGATATTAGAGCGCTGCCGGATCGGGAACCGGGCGATCATTCAGGCCGGCACGGTGATCGGCAGTGATGGATTCGGATTCGCACATGACGGACAGCGCTATCACAAAATTCCGCACACGGGGATTGTGCAGATCGATGATGATGTCGAAATAGGGGCCAATAATACCATCGATCGAGCGACTTTCGGCAAAACCCATATCATGGCGGGGGTCAAAACCGACAATCTGGTGCATATTGCCCACAACGTTACCATTGGTGAGAACACCGTGATCGTTGCCCAAGTCGGGATCTCCGGCAGCGTCACTGTCGGCAAAAATGTCATTCTGGCGGGGCAGGCCGGAATTGCCGGGCATCTGACCATCGGTGACGGCGCCGTTGTCGGTCCTCAAACCGGCGTGGGCAAGGCGGTGCCCGCGGGCGGGATCGTGTCCTCGGGAATACCGGAGATGCCCCATAAACTATGGCTTCGGGTTCAACGACTGGTTCCGAAACTGCCGGAATTCAGCAAAAAACTTGCCGGGCTGGAAAAAAACCTGAAGCTGCTGGAAAAAAAAGTAGGATCGGATAATGGAACCAATATATGACATTCAGGGCATCATGGAACTGTTGCCGCATCGTTATCCCTTTCTGTTGATCGACCGTGTCCTTGAAATGATATCCGGGGACAGGATCCGGGCGCTGAAAAATGTGACCATCAACGAGCCCTTTTTCCAGGGGCATTTTCCGGGTCGGCCGATTATGCCGGGTGTGCTCATCATCGAAGCCATGGCCCAGGCCGGTGGGATTCTCGCCTATATGACCGCACCCGAAGAGCAGCGAAACCGGCTGATATATTTCATGGGCATGGACAAAGTCAAATTCCGCCGGCCGGTGGTGCCTGGTGACCAGATCATATTCGAAGCCCGCATTCTGAAATTTCGCACAAGGGCCGCCAAAATGCATGGAATCGCTACGGTCGACAACCATCTGGCTGCCGAAGCCGAGTTAATGGCTTCTTTTGGAGACAGCAAATGATTCATCCGACCGCTATCGTTCATGCCAAGGCAGAGATCGATTCCGACGTAGAAATCGGTCCTTATTGCGTTATCGCGGAAAATGTTTCCGTGGGTTCGGGTACGATTATCGGACCCCACGTCATTGTCGATCCCTTCGTATCCATCGGTCCGGATTGCCATATCTTTCAGTATGCATCGGTAGGGGCCGAACCTCAGGCGATTAAATTCAAAGGTGAAAAGACCTATGTAAAAATCGGGCGCGGGACGGTGGTGCGCGAATTCGCCACCATCAACCGGGGAACCGAATTCGGCACCGGCGTCACCGAAATCGGCGAAGAGAACCTGCTGATGGCCTATAGCCATGTGGCGCACGATTGCCGGACCGGCCGCAAGGTGATTCTGGCCAACAATGCGACCCTGGCCGGCCACATCGTCATCGGAGACTATGTGACCGTCGGAGGATTGGTGGCTATTCACCAGTTTGTCAGAGTCGGTGACTATGCCTATATCGGGGGGAAATCCGGGGTGCCCAAGGATATACCGCCCTATGTGATTGCCGCCGGCGACCGGGCTCGGCTTTACGGTCTCAACCGGGTGGGGCTCAAACGATATGCCTTCCCCGAAGCTACCGTCAATGCACTGAAAAAGGTTTACCGGATATTTTTTCGCATCGGAATCACCCTCAACGAAGCGATCGAAAGATCCCTGGCGGAAGTGGACCATGTGCCGGAAGTCATCAACTTCATCAATTTCATAAAATCCTCCCAACGGGGGGTGACCCGGTGATCACTGAGGTGCTTAACCAAACGATATCGACAATAAATTGTTGATGTGTTGTCATACTGCCAAGCGTTTCAGGTGTCAGGTTTCAGGTGTCAGCGCTGCCGTTGGCACCTAAACACTCCTTTTTGATCCCAAAAAAGGCTACGGGCCAAGTAGATCCATATGAAGTATCAAATATCATGGCGCTGATTTCTGACACCTGAAACTTTTTTATATTTTGTGAGGAATCGAGAGCGGAGACGGCTGTTTATGAAAACAATTCGCGTGGCGGTGATCGGGGTGGGATATCTCGGCCGATTCCATGCCGAAAAGTATGCACGCATGAAAAATGTGGAACTGGTCGGTGTGGTCGATATCGACCGATCCAGCGCCCAGGCCGTCGCCGGTGTGCATGGCACCGCTGCTCTGACCGACTATCGCGATCTGTTTGGAAAAGTCGATGCCGTCAGCGTTGTGGTGCCCACGGAGAGCCATTTCCGCGTGGGCGCGGCCATGATAGATCAGGGGGTGGATGTTCTGATCGAAAAACCCATGACGACTACGCTGCAACAAGCCGACGAGCTCATCGCGCTGTCTGGGTCAAGGGACTGCATTCTTCAGATCGGTCATCTGGAACGCTTCAACCCTGCCGTGATGGCCCTCAAAAACGTCGTTGACCATCCGATGTTTATCGAGGCGCACCGCTTGAGCATATACAAGGATCGCTGTACCGATGTCAGTGTGGTGCTCGACCTCATGATCCACGACATCGATATCATCATGAATATCGTCCGGTCCGGGATCAAAACCATTCACGCTGCGGGGGCGCCCGTCATTTGCGAACAGGCCGATATCGCCAACGTTCGCCTGGGGTTCGAAAATGGATGTGTGGCCAACGTGACCGCCAGCCGGATATCAACCAAAAATCAGCGAAAAATAAGGATATTTCAGAAAGACGCATATGTTTCGGTGGATTTTGCCGGTCGGGAGATAACCGTTATCCGAAGGGGCCGGGATCCGGCCGCAGGATTGATTCCGGGCATGGATATCCGCCAGATATCATTTTCGGAGGCCGATGCACTGGAAAATGAGCTGACATCTTTCATTGAGGCGGTTCGCGAACGCAAACCCCCGGTGGTTTCCGGTCTGGCGGGCCGCAAAGCCCTGGAGGTCGCTTTGTGCATTATGGAACAGATCGACACGGCCATTCGGCGGGTGGGCGGTGCGTTTCCAGCGGTTCGGCAATAGGTTCCTGCGTTTTATGCGATATCGCACCCGGAAAAAGAAACAGCTACGAGGCAGCGATGACATGGCCTAATTTGAAAAGGTTTCAGGTGTCAGGAAAATTTTTCTCGATCAAAATGATTGGGGGCAATCCAAATCGAAATCGGGATCGCTATCGGAATCGGAAAGAGATGCCAGCACAGGCAGATCGAAGACGCTATTTCGAGGGATATACGGAGTTGAGCAGTTCGATTTCGCTCCCGATAGCGATTTCGATTTCGATGAAATCACATCCCAACGGATGCATCGGACACTCATTCTTCACGCCGGTGATATTTACCGACGGTTACGCTGACACCTGACACCTGACACGTGAAACCCGATACCTGAAACCTGAAACCAAATTCGACCCCAATCGTGTTGATTCCGGCTGGTCCGGGTTGGGGGGTGTGTTTCAATATCCAATGACAGTATGTTCCAAACAATTCTGTGTGGCGATCATAGCCGGCGAGGCATCCGGAGATCAGCACGGGGCCCGGCTGGTGAAAGCGATGCAGGGAAGGCATGCCGACTTGTTTTTCTGCGGCATGGGCGGCCCGGCACTCAAACAGGCCGGTGTGCGCATCGTCGTGGACGCTGCCGGATTGACCGTTGTGGGAATAACCGAAGTGGTTGCCAAACTGCCCAACATCCTCAAGGGCATGGCGATGATCAAAAAGCTTTTGCAGAGCCTGACCCCCGATCTGCTCGTCCTCATCGATTTTCCGGATTTCAACCTGCATATCGCCAAGGCCGCCAAAAAACTCGGCATTCCGGTTTTGTACTACATCAGCCCCCAGATATGGGCCTGGCGACGGGGCCGGGTTAAACGCATCGCAAAACGGGTCGATCACATGGCGGTCATTTTGCCCTTCGAGCAACCGTTTTACCGGGAGCACAACGTCCCGGCTACCTTCGTTGGCCATCCCCTGATGGATGCCGACCTGCCGGCGACCAGTCGGAACTCCCACCTGTGCCTGAAAAACGGGCCGGTAATCGGTTTGGTGCCGGGGTCCCGTGATACCGAAATCGCGCGGCACTTACCGGTGATGCTGGAAGCCGCCGGTCTCCTGGAACGGAGACTGGAGCGGGCGACCTTCATGGTCTCCCACGCCCCGTCCGTGGCACGCCCACAGATCGATGCCGTCATCGAAAGGCACTACGGACAGGCCCGGCTCGAAGTCGTATCCGACGGGGTCGAGAAGATATTCGAACGCTGTGATGCCATCGTTGCCGCTTCGGGCACGGTCACGCTGCAGGCCGCCATCCACGGCACGCCGATGGTCATTGTCTATAGAGTGTCTCCGATCAGCTACTGGTTGGGCCGGGCGCTGATCCGGGTGCCGCATATCGGTCTGGTCAACCTGGTGGCCGGTGAACGAATCATTCCCGAGTTGATCCAGCATGAGGCCTCTGCCGAAAACATCGCCGCGGAACTGCAGCGGATGCTCGGGGATGCGGATGCCTTAAAGCATCTCAGACAGCGGTTGTTCGCATTGCGCAATGTACTGGGCAGCGGCGGCGCCTCCGAGCGGGTGGCGAACCTGGCACTGGGAATGCTTAAAAGTCAACCCGGCGAGCATGCGGATTGAAATACCGAAAATGCAGCTTGACATAACGAAACAAGGTGAATCGGTTCAATCCGGTACCATCGCATTTGCCAATTATAGCCCGGTGCCAAATTTATGCCGATAAGATCTAAAATGAAATTGCCCGAACTCACCGGGCGGCAAAAAGAACTGCTGGCGCTAATACGGCAACGCTGGATCAAACTGGCTGAAGCCGCCGGCTGTTCTGCAGTGGAGGCGGGCATGACGGCTATAATGGCCTGGCTCGTCAAACCGACGGTGGATAATTTCGGCCAAAAAGATGCCTGGGGCCTGATGGTGATACCGGTTGTGGTCGTCGCTGTTTTTCTGGTGAAAGGGTTGGCGGGCTACGGCTCGTTTTACTTCCTGAATTTCGTGGGTGAAGACATCATCATGGAATTGAGAAATCGGCTCTATAATCATATGCAGCAGCTGCCCCTGGCCTTTTTTCAGCGGGAAAAGACCGGCGATCTCATGTCGCGCATTACCAACGACGTCAACATCGTCAATTCCATGTTCACTTCAGCGGTTACCGGCTCCATCCAACATTTTTTCACCATTATCGGACTGATTGCCGTCACTTTCACCCTCATTCCGAAGCTGGCCGCTTACGCCTTTATTGTGGTACCGATTGCCGGTTTTCCCATTTTTCTTTTCGGACGCAAAGTCCGGCGGGTGCGGCTGGGAACTCAGGAGGCCTGGGCGGACGTCAGCGCTTTTCTGCATGAAACGCTGGTGGGCAACAAAATCGTCAAAGCGTTCGGCATGGAGGAATATGAAAAAAAGCGCTTCGCAGAGAAATCAAAAAAAATTTTCAGACTGGAGCTGAAGGAAACCCGGGTCAAGGCCCTGTCCTCGCCCATGATGGAATTTCTGGGCGGCATCGGGATCGCCTTTATTATCTGGTATGGCGGTATCCAGGTCGTTGCCGGAACTTATTCTTTCGGGACGTTTACCTCCTTTCTGACCGCCGTCGCCCTGATGTATGAGCCTCTCAAAAAACTGAGCAAATTGAACAATGCCGTTCAGCGGGGAATGGCTGCCGTCGACCGGATTTTTGACATCCTGGAGCGAAAATCGGACGTCGTCGAAGCTGTTTCGCCGGTTGTCATCCGAACCGAACCCCACGGGATAACCTTTGAGAACGTGCATTTTCAATACGACCGGGATCCGGTGCTCAAAGATATCAATCTGGATGTCAAAGCCGGTGAGATCGTGGCCCTGGTTGGAATGAGCGGCGGCGGCAAAACCTCGCTGGTCAACCTGATCCCCCGTTTTTATGATGTCAGCCGGGGAGCGGTATTGATCGACCGTGTCGACATCCGCAACGCATCGATGACATCGCTGCGCAGGCAGATCGCCATCGTCACCCAGGAGCCGATTTTATTCAACGATTCGGTGCGCAGCAATATCGCCTACGGCAGTCCCGATGCTTCCGAGGAGAAAATCATCGAAGCGGCCGAAGCAGCCTATGCCTATGACTTTATAAAAAGTTTTCCCCGGGGATTCGACACGGCGATCGGCGAGCTTGGCGGGCAACTTTCCGGAGGACAGAAGCAGCGCCTGTGCATTGCCCGGGCGCTTTTAAAAGACGCCCCGATATTGATTCTCGACGAGGCGACATCATCTCTGGATTCCGAATCGGAGTCCCTTGTGCAGAAAGCGCTGGGCAATCTGATGCAGGGGCGCACGACGTTCGTGATTGCTCACCGCCTGTCCACCGTCGGATTCGCCCACCGCATCGTCGTGATCACCGACGGCCGAATTGCGGAAGAGGGCGGGCACGAAGAGCTGCTTGCCCGGCAGGGACATTATTACAAACTGTACCAGATGCAGCGGGTCGAACCCCGTGATTTGAGCTGAGAGGCGGATGGTTCCAAAGAAAGATAACTCAACAGGGTAGACGATTTGAGGCTTTTAGAGAGTTAAACTTCAACTGTAGGTTGTATGCTGTAAATTGTTTGTTTTTTAAAGATTGTAAGTGGCATGTTGTAAGTTGTTTGTGTCGACAACGGGCAACGTCCCGCTTACCACCCACAACTTACAACCAACAACAACCAACAAACCAGATCGCATGGCATGCGTTAAAAATAAAATTGAATCCGTCATGAAGCGCACGGGTAAAGCACCGGATTCGCCCCTGGCGGCGCTGCTATATGGTGCTTCAATTCCCTATGGGGCCGTTCAGAAATTACGGGCCGCCTGCTACCGGCACCGGCTGCTGCCGTCCCGTCGGCTGCCGTGCCGGGTGATATCCATTGGAAATATCACGGTGGGGGGGACCGGCAAAACCCCCATGACGATTTTTGTGGCGGATGAGATCAGACGGGCAGATTACCGGGTCGTCGTCATCAGCCGGGGCTATCGGGGGGATGCTGAAAAACGCGGCGGGGT
Source organism: uncultured delta proteobacterium (assembly GCA_963774425.1). Classification (GTDB taxonomy): domain Bacteria; phylum Desulfobacterota; class Desulfobacteria; order Desulfobacterales; family JAFDCJ01; genus JAFDCJ01. The sequence continues at coordinate 222,070 of CAVZEZ010000025.1, forward strand.
CGTCAGCGACGGCCGGACGATTCTAATGAAGGCCAATACGGCGGGAGACGAGCCGTATCTGATAGCCCGGCGTCTGAAAGATGTTCCGGTCCTGGTGGGGAAAAACAGATTTGCCGCCGGCATGCTGGCCTGCGATATATTTCAGCCCGACGTGATCGTGCTCGATGATGCGTTTCAGCATCTGCAATTGCAAAGAGATCTCGATCTCGTCCTGCTGGATTGCGGCCATCCCCTTGGAAATCGGCATCTGCTGCCCCGAGGCGTTCTCAGAGAATCTCCGGCCGCACTGGCACGCAGTTCGGCCTGTATTCTGACACGCTGCCGGGACGATGCCGCCATCCCCGCCGCTGACGGTTTGCAATCGCTTGCATCGGGAAGACCGTTTTTCAGGTCTACCTATATTCCCTTCTGTTATGCCACCGACGGTGGCGAGCAAAAAGCGTTCGATGCAGCCGGAGTTCGAACTGTCACCCTGGATCCGCAAAAAATTAAGGACCGAAAGGTTTTTGCTTTTTCCGGCATCGCACGCAACGATGATTTTCGCCGGACAGCCGCGGAACTGGGATTCGATATCAGCGGTTTTCTCGATTTTGCGGATCATCACCCTTACACCGTGGGAGATCTGTCGAAGATTGTGAGCAGGGCGCGTCATTGCGGGGCGGATGAACTGATCACCACCGAGAAGGATTATGTCCGAATCGCCCGCCGGCAGCCGCTGGCCCTTAAGCTGATCGTGGTGGGGGTGAAGATTTCCTTTGGGGAGGACCGGCAGGAGTTTGACGCCTATGTCAAGAACAGCCTTATATGAAACTACAAATATTTTATCTCGCGCAGAGTCGCAAAGCTCGCAAAGGGAATGATTAAAAATATAAATAATCTTGGCGCCTTGGCGTCTTGGCGCGATGATGAATAGTTTCTGTCTTTGATCAGTCGGGCTGCCCTTTAGCCCGAGGCGGCCGCTCGTATGAAACTACAAATTCCAGGTTCAAGGTTCAAGGTTCTGGGTTCTGGGTTAAAAAGGCATTTTGCCATTTTATCAACCTCACCCGGCCTCTCCCGTCAAGGGAGAGGAGTCAACTTCCCTCCCCCGGCGGGAGGGATTGAGGGAGGGGGTAAAATGATGCAATCCTTTGTCACCTTTCGGTGGTGAAATAATCCGAAATAACCCCCATGAAGCGGTTGTACTTGATGGCATAGTGGCTCAATCCCTGCCGGACAAAATTTTCCGATATTTCGCGGTCTTCCCATTCAATGTCGACCGATCGTTTTTTCCAGTCCTTTTCATCCAGCGCCAGGATCCCATCCACTTTTCGGCGGTAAAACCCGGCCACGGCCAGGTCCGAGTGGGCATTGACGAACCAGGGCATCATGCGGCCGACTTTCTTGAGGAAAAGATCATGTTCCCGGCCGAAGGAAAGACAAGAGGCGTCGGTAAAGTTTTCCATGCGGTCCATCTTTTGACAATCGATGAAGTTTCCCTGGGCGCTGAGCTCATAAGCCTTGGTGCCGGGAAAGGGGAAAAAAAAGGACCAGCGGAAGCGGCCGGGTTTAGCCTGGGCCATCAGGCGGATGGTTGCCATGACATCGTCACGGGTTTCGTGGGGCAGGCCGATCATCAGAAAAACCGAGGTGTGCAGACCGTGTTGATGCGCGGTCTCTATGGCGTGGACGATCCGCTCGTTTTTCATGCGGCGTTGGAGGATCCGGCGCCGGATGCGTTCACTGCCGCTTTCCACCCCGAATTTTACAATACTGCAGTTGGCCGCCGCCAGGCTGCGGGCTCTTTGCTCATCGAAAAAACCGACATGGGCATTGACCACAAACGGCAGTGAACAGAGTTTTTGATACGCCGTGCAAAACTGTTCCACATAGGGGCGATAAAACGTAAACAGATCGTCGTCGATGATGAACATCGAAATATTGCGATAATGCCCCAAAAGATACTCGATTTCATCGCTCATCTGCCCGACTTCAAAGTGCCGGATGTAATTCAGGCCTTTGAAGCTGCATCCAAGATCGCGGCGATAGTCGGCCACCAGCTGATGGTTAAAGCAATAGGTGCAGGAAAACGGGCAGCCCCGGGACGTCATCAGACCTGTCCAGCCGTTTTTGGCATCGATAATCTTTTGAAATTCAAAGATGCCGTAATCTTTAAATGGTAAATTCTTAAGCGTCGGCAAAGGCCTCAACGGATTGAGCCGAACCTTGCCGTTTCGCACATATCCCAGGTTTTCGATGTCCGAAGGGTCCCGCTTTGCGTCCAGCCGGTCGACGAATTCGGCCAAGGCTTCCTCCGCTTCTCCGCGGATGATGAAATCAAACAGACCCGATTGCAGGATCTCATCACCGGCGGCCATGGTGTGGATGCCGCCGCAAATCAGCGGGGCGCCGGTGGCCTTGCGCGTCCATGCGGCGAGTTTTCGGGCGTACGGCCACTGATTGGTGACGACCGAAAAGCCGATGAGATCCGGTGCTTCCCGCTGGATACGGCCGGCAAACTGTTCTTCATTGGGCAGGGGCGCCAGTTCTTCACAGAGCTGCCACAAGGCCGTTTCATGTCCGGCCTGCCGGAGTACGGCCGATAAATGGGCGATACCGTAGTTGAACCCCACCTGGGATCCGGTGTTGGGATATATAAAGAGGATTTTCATGACCTGAAACCTTTTCGTTTAAACCGGAAATGAAAAAGGGGCGATTTAATCTGAATGCAGCTCAGGTGAGGCTGCACCCATTCCCGCTCTCCTTTCGTGCATGATACGCGTAATGATATCTTCCACGTCGATTGCGGCCGGATCGGTGAGGGTGTCCACATGGACGATCTTACAGCCGGCGGCGCCGAAGGCGCTCCAGCGGCGGATAAAACGCCTGTTGTTGGATCCCGCGAAAATGGTCAAACACGGAGTTTCAAGCGCCGCTGCGATGTGCTGGCAGGCGGAGTCGTATCCGATATACTCGTCACACACAGCGATGACCGCCGCGATTTCACCGATCCGGGACTGTAAGCCGATGATTCCGTGGTGCATCTCACTGTTGAAGTCAGCCGTAAAGTTGGCATTTTCAACCGGACAGCCGCTTTGCGCGACGGCAGCGAGCAGCGCATCCGAAGCACGGAGTTCCTTTTCACCGGATCCCTTGTCGAGCAGAATAACGGTTTCCCGTTCCTGCAGCAGGGACAGCAGCAGTTGCTGTTCCAACAATCGGCCCACTTTTTTGCGTGAATTGCCGCCGACCCCGAAATTGATCGCGATAACCCGGCGGGCACCTTTATCCCTGAGGCGCTGGCACAGTCCGGCCGCTATATTCCTGGATTTCGGCAAAAGCCAGATGCGCGGATAGCAAAAGCCGGGCGCACCCGTTACCCGGTCCAGCCAGGCATTGGTCAATTGGGCCATGGACAGATTACCCGCGAAGGAAATATCCGAACGGCTGTCGAAAAAGTAGTAATGGTCCGGCGGTATGACCGGCAGCACCCCGAGTTGGGAAAGGCGGGAGTCGGGGTCAACCAGAATGGTGTTGGCCAATGGGCAGGCGCCCAACTCCCGGCGCATGATATTCAAAACAAGCTGCCAGTTGGATAGACGGTCGAGCAATCCACCGTTTCGCTCATATTCCACCGTCTGTAATCGAATCCGGGGGTGGCCGCCATAAATCTCGTTGATCTTGGCGCTGCCGATAATCACTATTTCCGCTGCGGGGAAAAGTGCGGCCAGCCGTTGGATGATAATGCCGGTGACGGCCACATCGGCACCGACGGTCACCCGCGACAATAGCAAAATTTTTTTTATGTCCGTTTCCCGGGATAAATGCCGGTGCACCGTGCGGATAGATTGGATGCGGTCAAAAAGCGCTTTTCCGGTAAATAGTTGAAATTCGTTCAGACGCTGGTCCAATTCCGCGGCGGCCGGAAGTCTGCGGCAGAAGGAGATAATCTGGCTCATGACCCGATTGTAAGTTTCCGTCTGCAATTCTTCGAAGTCATCACACAGGCTTTCGATAATGATGCCGAACAGCGCCCGGGCGGCAACATTGCTGAAACCGATTTCCCGATTAATGGTGGTCATTTCACACAGCAGATCGATGTGATCCTCTTCATAATGACAATTTTTCCAATACGCGTCCATAAACGAATGGGCGACCTGATGCGACAGGCGTCGGATATCTTCCGGATCGACGATGTTGGCCTTCAGGGAGGTCCATTTTTCTCGGTAAAAAGAGGATTCCATTTACGGATGCTCCCGCATCAATTGCAAGCCGGCCTGGAATACCGATTCGGGTGAGATTTCGGTCATACAGCCGTGGTCCCGGGTACATTCCTTGAGATGGCAGGGGGAACACACCGATTCCCGCCGCAGCACGATGGTTTTTTCAAGGTTCGCCTGGGTGTAGCGCGGATCCGTGGGGCCCATAATGACCACCACCGGCACATCGAAGGCCACCGCATAGTGCCGGGGGCCGGTATCGTTGGAAAATAAAAGTCTGCAGCGTTGAATCAACGGCTTCAACAGACCCAGATCCACCTTGTCCGGACCGGTGTCGATTATCGGAGCCCGGCTGTGTCTGACAATCGCGTTTCCGATGGCTTCCTCGCCCGGGCCGGTAAACAGCAGCAGTTTGCATTTGAAATAATCCGTTGTCAATTCAGCCAGTCTGGCGAAATTTTCAGACGGCCAGCATTTTGAGGAGCCGAATTTGGCGCCCGGATTCATCCCGATCACCACGTCCTCAGGCCCGATGCCGTAGCGTTCGAGCAGCCGGCGGCCTCTTTCCCGCACGCCTTCGGACATGTAAAGCCGCGGGCGGACGTGCCGCTCGACGGCAAGGTTCAACCAGCGGCAAATTTCCAGATAATATTCCACCATCGGTATCGGGGTGACCCGGCCGCCATCCAAATGCGGGGTGGGACCGCCGCTGAGCAGCAGCGCGCGGCCGTTGCGCCGGTAGCCGTATATTTGGTCGGCTCCGCCGCAGCGTGCGACAAGGGCCGAACGAAACGAATTGGGCAAAATGATGGCAAGATCCGGCTTCAGCTTTCGAATGGTGCGGATCAAAGCGACAAAGCCGCGGCCGGTCTTATCGTCGATCTCGATGATTCGATCGAACCAGGGTGCATCCGCCACCACGGCCGCGGCATACTTGCGGACCAGACCAATAAGAACGGCACCGGGAAAATTTTTCCGAATGCATTCGAAGGCCGGTGTCGCCATGACGACATCGCCGACCCAGTTGGGGCAGGAGACCAGTATCGTCTGCGGTTTAATGAGTTCGCTTCCGGATGTCACTTGGGATCGATTGCAACGGTGGTTTTTTTCATGGCCGTATCTTTTTTTACCGGTTGATATTACGGCAACCATATCCATACGAATAAAAATTGTCAAGAAATCGGGCTCCAGGAAATCAACCCCTTGCCGGCGAAGGGCTCATCAGCCCGTCCGTCTCATGGACAGCGCCCGGGACAGTTTTGCCAAAACCTGGTCTGCGTTTATGCTGAACATGCAGGGAGTGTGGCCTCTGGGGCATCGCTTCCGGTAACAGGGAGCGCAGTCCTGATCACCGGTTACTACCAGATCCTCGTATCCGAAAGGCGCGGTACGCTGAGGTGAGGTCGGACCGAACAGCGCAACGAAAGGCGTGCCCACGGCGGCCGCCAGATGCCCCGGGCCTGAATCGGGCCCGACCGCCGCGGCGGCCTTCTTCAGGACCGCAGCCAGTTGCACCAGAGTCGTTTGGCCCGCAGCATCGACCACGGCAGGGTGGTTTAACTTACGGCCCAATTCATGGGCCATTTCCGTCCGGGACGCATCCCCCAGCAGCACGATCTGCAAATTGAGCTTACTGATGATATCGCGGGCCATCTGCAGGTATTCCTGAAACGACCAGTCCTTCGACGGCCACGAAGCCCCCAGAACAACGGCGATGAAAGGACGCTTCAGGAACGCCATCATCCGGGGAGGGAGATCGTTATCATTTAGCGGGGAAAGACCGAAGTCGAGGGTGGACGGTGTCGGCAAGCCCAGGTGAGCGGTGAATTTCAAATAGTGTTGGATTTTGGCGAGATCATCGCCGTAATAGCCGATATGCTCGTTGTTGAATATCCAGTTGAATTCCTTGGCATTGCGCCGGTGAAATCCCAACCGCCGCCGGGCGCCTGAAAGCAGTGAAAAAAAACCGCTTTTCAGAATGCGCTGAAGATCCAGCGTGATGTCAAAGTGCTCCGTACTCAGATCTTTATAGAGCTTCCAGAGCGGCGACAGGCGCCAGGCGCGTTCAAAAACAATCACCTTGTCGATATGTTTTTGAAACCGGACAAGCTCCGCCCATTTCGGTTCCACGAGCCATGTAAGCCGGCTGTGGGGCAAATGGGCCTTGATATGGGGAACCAGACAAAAACCCCTGACCATATCGCCCAGCGATCCCATCAGGATGATGAGAATGGATGCTGAGGCCGGTATATTTTGATCCGCTAATTTCAACATTCGGATTTCTGATCTGCTCTGCGCCCGCACTCCCGATATCGAGCCGGTCGCATGATTTCGATTCCGGGGGCTGATAATTTATAATTTGGGTCCAATTATGAATACCTGCGGCGGCTGCTGCTCTAGTTTCTGATTTTGTCAAATCCGGCCAGCAGCATGTCACTGAGCATTTGCGGCAGCCGGTGTTTGGTGACAGCCCGCTGCCATCGGATAAGATATTGGCTTTTTAACCTTTGTCGGTTGCCACGGTAAAAAATTCCCTTGTCGAAATCCAGCAGATAGACTTTTCCCGCCGCGTCAAGGACGACATTGCCGGGATGCAAATCAACATGCAAAATGTCATTTTGAATCAGCGCTGACATTTGTTCGACGACGGATTCCATGGCGGTGCCGGTTTTTTTTTCATCCTGCAGGCTCAAGCGGACCAGGGACACCGGCTGATGGATTTCGCGGGTGATCAGCCACGCCAGATACAGCAGCCGGCCGCGATGGGCATAAGCGATGGGTTCCGGGACATTCAGGCCCAGCGTTGCGACGATTTGAAGGAGCTCGAATTCACGCTGAGCACGGGTTTTGCCGAATTTAAAATATCGGCGTTTGATAAAATGCCGTATCAGTCCGCCCCGCCGGTATTGCTTGATGACGACCGGCCCGATTCCATCGACCTCACAGCGGGTGATGGCGGTCCTTCCCTCCAGTGCAAACGAGTCGGCTGCAGCCGGTCGTTGGAAATTATTGATGAAGGTCCGAAGCTGGGGTTGATCCAGTTCGAAGCAGGATCCGAATCGGTAGTCACTAATTTTTCGGGTCAATATCATAAGGAGAAAAACAATTATAGTCCCACTTGGAGAATGGGAGAAAAACCCCCACTTTAAGGCGAAAACTTTAGTTTGACAAACCAGGGTTCAAGGGGTCCAGGGGCCGAGGGTTCAAGGAAAGCCGCTAACGGTCTTTTCACTCGAACCCTGGAACCCTTGAATCCTTGAACCCCAAGCCTTCGGCTTTAGCCGAAGGTAGTTGATTAATCTCGACGCTATTGCGAAAAATTATCTGAAATCACGGCACGTGTCAACATGGCGATTGCCAGTGGCCGGACATGTAGAATCCGACGTGAGGGTATCCCGGCATTTCATGGGTTGGGTGGATGAGAACCCATGCCGCGCCGATCCAGCGAAGTTTATCCGATCCATCGTTAAATCCATCCTTGACGGTTATGTTTGCGGATTGATATATTTCGCATAGCCATGGACAAATTCCGCATACTCACCTACCATCGCATCGGATTTCCACCCAACGGGCAATATGAAAAACTGACGGTTCATGCCGCGAAATTCGCAGTTCAGATTAAGACGCTGCGGTTCATGCGGTATGATCTGGCAGGGCTGGACGACGTTTGCTCATGGCTCAAGGGAAGCGGGAAAAATATCAGACGACCGGTCGTGATTACCTTTGATGATGGTTACCAGGATCTTTTCGAATATGCTTTTCCCTTGCTGGCCAAGTACCGGGTGCCGGCGGTGGTTTTTCTGGTTGCGAAAAGAAACACCGCCGCTTGGGTGGGCCGGTCTGATCACGGGCCGTTGAAGTTGTTGTCCTGGCCGCAGGTAAAAGTGATGTCCGATGCCGGGATCTTTTTCGGAAGCCACAGCCTGACTCACTATCGGCTCACGGATTGCACCCACTTGCGCCTGCAGGCGGAAGTGGTTGATTCTAAAAGGATTATTGAGGATCATATCGGCCGCGAGGTCCGGCATTTCTGTTATCCTTTCGGAAATCATGATCAACGGGTCGAGGATGCGGTGCGGGATGCCGGCTATGCCAGCGCTTGCACCACGGCGAAGGGTGCCGTGCGGTCCGGCGCGAACCCCTGGCGGCTGCCGCGTCTGACCGTGGGAAAACGCATGGGCCTGGACCGCTTCCTGCTAAGGCTCATGTTCCGGCATTAAAAAATAGAAGCTGTCGGTTCCTCCTCCGGCAATCGGAACTGATATCGGCACCGAAAATGTAGTTGACATTTGGACTGGATAATTTAACCTTCAGTTTTCAGGGATTGTTATTTCACTGGGTTACCATGAATAATTTATTGGAGCTTAGCTGCTTATGGGTGTCAAAGAACCGGCCCGCCGGACGCAGGTAGTCCCGGAATTTCCAGATCGATTGCATATTCAGACCCACTCATGGTGTAATGCCGGCTGCATATTTTGCCCCTACAGCAGGATCTCCCGTGAAAAACCGATGGGGCGAATGAGCTGGGAGCTCTATACCAAAATTATCGACGAAGCATCACAATACAATGTGCAGCGCTGTGCGCTTTTGCTGATGAACGAGCCGCTTCTCGATCCTGAATTGCCCCGGAAGATCCGCTATGCCAAAGACCGGTTTCCCGAGCGCACCGAGGTGATGATTACTTCCAACGGCTCGGTTCTATCCGATGAAAAAATTGGAGGTCTCATCGAATCCGGTCTGGATCGCATTAAAATCTCCATCCAGGGAGTGGACCCGGCAGTGTATGAATATACCATGGGCAAACTCAAATACGACCGTACGATTGACGGCGTCCGTCGACTGATACGGGCGGTCCGGCAATCGAAAAGCAAGAAACCCCGGGTCGTGCTTTCCATTGTCGCCACCGGCTCGAACATTAAAGAAGTGCGTCGTTTCAAGAGGTACTGGCGTCTGCGCGGTGTCAAGGCGACCTCGGTTATTTTCGAGAACAAAGCCGGAAATGTAGAATTGCGCGGCGGGGAACTGGCCCCGGCAGGCCTTAGATCGCCCCTGACCTGTTTCCGGCCTTTTCGCACGTCCTATATCCTCTGGAACGGCGACGTTATTCTCTGTTGTTCCGACTGGGGCCGGCAAGTCCTCCTGGGCAATGTGCAGCGTCAGAGCCTCCGGGAGATCTGGCATGGGAAACCCGCCGCCGACGTGCGGGAAGCGATCCGCCATTGGGATCTGCAAAAGTTGCCGCCGATCTGTCGTTCCTGCTTCAAAGCCGAGGCAACCGGAGCGCACCACAAAAAGCCTGTTTTCATCAAGGAACTTGCCGACTCATTTATGGGGCTTTTCGGCGCCGACCGGCATCGAACTGAAGAAGAGGAAGAAAAAGACGGGTTATTGTAATTTAGGTTAAGGGATTCACGTATGGCGATTGTTGAAGATTTGGCGGAAGAGCGATTGCATTTCAGAAACCATCAGCGTGTGGCTGAAACGGTTTTCTGCGATTTCACGACTCCGGCGGCCCATACTCCGCCTTTTTTCCTCATCGGCTAATAATTCCTCCACAGCCTCAGCCAGAGCGGGTGTGTCGGCCGGGGGTACCAGCAGGCCGTTAACCCCGTGTTGGACGGCTTCGGGTATGCCGCCGACCCGCGTTGAGATGATCGGTTTTCCCATGGCCATGGCCTCGAGAATCGCCGTGCCCAATCCCTCTCTCAGGGACGGGAGCACGAAGACATCAACGACACTGAGCACCTCGGTTACATCCTCACGGAAACCGGGAGCGATGACGTGCCGCTCGATATCGAGCGCTTTCAGCCGGTCCATGAGTTTGTCGCTGCCTTTCCCGATCATGAGGAGTTTTCTGTCAACGCCGGTTTTGATAATGGACGGCATGGCGTCCAGCAGGTAGGTGTATCCCTTGTTTTGGTGGATACGCGCCACCATGCCCAGAACCTGGGTTTGTGGTGTCAAGCCGAATTCCCGCAGGATGGCGGGCGACTTTTCACGCGGCGAGAACTTTTCCACGTCGACCGAGCTGGGGATCGTCGTGACATTTTCCGGGCGCATGCCGCTGTCGATAAGGACTTGACGGATATGCTCGGAAATAGCGATTACTCGGGTTGTGAGCATGTTGTACACAAAGCGGCTGAACACGCCGCTTTTCAGCGGCACGGCGTTGTGCTTGGTCCTCAAAACCGCTTTTGTGCGCGCCAGTCGGGCCGCAAAAATCGAGATGATATGATCCCGGTAGCCATGGGTATCCACAATATCAATTTTATGGGACGTCAGAATGCGCTTTACTTCAAGGATCGCTCGAAACTGGCGGATGCCGTCCATACGTACTTCGGACACGGGGATATTCAGCTCCCGCAATTTCTCGGCCAGAACACTGCCCGGTTGGCAAACGGCAACTGGTTCGAAGCTGTTTCGGTCCAGGGTACCGGCAATGAGTAACGTCCTTTTCGCCTGGCCCGTCCAACTGCGCTGCTTGTCAATGAGTGCGATTCGGATCAACGCTTTGTTTTCCTCCACTGTTTTAAACCTGTATGGCAAAAAGATTGAGGCGTGTCAAGTTCGCAACGGGCGATTGGGGATATGAAGGTCCTTCACATCAATACGGAGAGAACCTGGCGCGGGGGCGAACAGCAAACCCTTTACCTGATGCAGGCGCTCACCGCACAGGGTGTTTTCTGCGATTTGGTTTGTCAGTCCGATTCTCCATTGGCGCAACGGGCCCAGAAGGCGAATTTAAATGTGTATCCCCTGCGCATTCACGGGGAAGCCGATCTTGTGGCCTGTCATCGCATACGAAAGCTGATCAAAAAATTTAAATATGACATTCTGCATTGCCACACCTCCCATGCCCACACCCTGGCATTCCTGGCATCCACCGGCTGCAAGGTGGGTCGTCTGGTGACCCGCCGGGTCGATTTTTCCATTTATCGTCACAGTTTCCTGGGGCTTTCGGGTCTCAAGTACCGTCGAATGGCCGATTATTATATTGCGATCTCCCGCCAAATCAAAAACGTGCTGGTGGCCGACGGTGTTGCAGCCGAGCGGATTGCGATCGTTCACAGTGGTGTCGATCCGCGCCGCTTCGCTGGAGCTTCAGGGGATCATCTCATTGCCGAGTTTGATTTGCGGCCGGGTGAAAAAGTGGTGATCAATGTGGCCCATCTGGCCCCGCACAAAGGGCAACAATTCTTGGTGCGGGCCGTTCCCCGGGTGGTCGCCGAAATTCCGGAGGTGCGTTTTTTTATTGTCGGTGAAGGCAGGTTGCTGGCTGATTTAAAGGATCTGGCGGTTTCCCTGGGTATCGGACGCGAGCTGGTTTTTACCGGATTTCGCGGGGATGTCGGGGATTTTTACAACATCGCGGATTTGTTCGTCATGAGCAGCGTGAACGAAGGGCTGGGCACGGCCGTTCTGGATGCGCTGGCGGCCGGTTTGACCGTGGTGGCATCCGATACCGGCGGACTGCCCGAAATCATCGAAGATGGGAAAACCGGCCGGCTGGTGAAACCCGGCGACGCGCAAGCACTGGCCCGCGGCATCATCGACCTGCTCAAGGATCCCGGGCAGGCCGGACGGATGGCGGTCCGGGGAAGGGCGCTGGTCGAACAACAGTATACCTGCGAAGTTATGGCCCGCAAAAACCTGGACATCTATCGGATGCTCGCGTCCCGCGGCGGACGCTGTCTGCGCAGCGGCTAAATCCGATGCCGCCGCCCTGGGGGTTTGACACGAGCGGGGGCCGCTGACTTAAGGGCAGCCAGTCTTGATCATGAAAAGAAACTCATTTCGAGCCCGGAGAAAAACCTCAAAAAGAATTGTGGGAGCGGCTTCCAGCCGCAATTTTAGATTTGGATCATTGCCAATTGTTAATCGCGGCTGGAAGCCGCTCTCACCAAATGATTGTAACCTTCGAACCCTGAACCTTCAACCTTGAACCTGGAATATGCAGTTTCATAGAGCGGGTGACCAAGGTAACTGAATCAATGGAAAATTCTATCAAATTATCCGCGGTCGTAATTACCCGCAACGAGGAAAAAAATATCGCGCGCTGCCTGAATTCCCTGGAGGATGTGGCGGATGAAATTCTGGTCGTCGACTCTTTTTCCACGGATGGAACGGCGGCGATCTGCCGTCAAAAGGGGGTCGATTTCGTCGAGCATCGGTTCGAGGGACATATCGAACAGAAAAATTACGCGGTATCCTTAGCGAAACACGATTACATCCTGTCGCTGGATGCGGACGAAGCGCTTTCGCACACCTTGCGGCAATCCATTCTGGCTCTCTGGGACGGCCAGGCGCATAACGGCTATGCCGTCAACCGGCTGACCAATTTCTGCGGACGGTGGATTTGGCACTGCGGCTGGTATCCGGACCAAAAGATTCGGTTGTGGGACCGAAGAACAGGCCGCTGGGGAGGCGTCAACCCCCACGATCGGGTCATCATGGACGACAACTGCACCCTGGGGCATCTTCGCGGCGATTTATTGCATTATTCCTATCCCACCATCAAAGATCACATCGCCCAGATGGACCACTTTTCCGATATCGCCGCCCGGGAAGCGTTTCGGGGGGGCCGAAAATCGAATATCGTATTGGACATCTGCCTCAATCCGGCCCTCACTTTTTTAAAAAAATATATTTTAAAAACCGGCTTTCTCGACGGCTACGAAGGCTTTGTGATCTCGGTCGGCAGCGCCTACGGGAAATTTCTCAAATATATAAAATTAAGAGAATTGGAAAAACAGCGGAAGGAAGCGGGGCAGGAGGCGGCTATTTAGTTTCCATTCATAAATGGCCTTTTTGCCCAATTTCTGCGTCGATCTGCGCCCTTGCTTGTGCGGCGTAGCAAGCTACGCCTCCGCGCAAGGGCTTGATTTCCTTGAGCTTGGGCAAAAATTCGCATTTCTGGATTGGAAACACCATCAGGTACCCATCGTTTTTAAAGATCCTTGATGGAGGGGTACTATTTAAGTACCCAATTGTCCCACTGCAGATCTTTCTGTCCTGAAATTTGAATTTCGGTCATTGGCATTTATTTGGAATCTGTAATTTGATGCTTGGGATTTTGCTGAATTCACCGCTTGGACAGGATAGACTTTTTATACAACAAAAGAGCAAAGTTCAACGTTCAGCGCCTAGCGCCTCATAGCAGGCGATCATTTTTTTGACATAGCGTCCGGGAGCGAGTACGTCCAGGGCATAACGACGGGCGTTGCGGGAACAATGCAGCCTGAACTGCGTTTCCCTCGCCATGGTCAAAATGGCGCGGGCGAGATCTGTGGGCCGCTTTTCGACCAGCATGCCGGTATGCTCATTTGCGATGAGCTCGGGCAAAATGCCGCTGGTGGAGGCGATAACCGGTTTGCCGCAGGCCAGGGCTTCCCTGACAGCCCGGCAGGCACCGTCGCTTCCGGGAGTCAAAAATATTTTGAAATCGAAAAGGTTCAAGACCTCCCTGTAATCATCGGTCCGATATCCGGTGAAAATCACGTTTTTTTCCAATCCCAGCAGCTTCACCGGCCGGCGGGCCAGGACGTCGATATGGGTTCCGCGGCCGACGATCAGAAACTTGAAATCGGGCATCTCGCCGACGACTTCCTGAAGGGCCTTCAGCAGGAGGTCGAAGTTGCGGTGTTTTTGGACCCGGGCCACGATCCCGCCGATGGTATCGGCGGCTGTCAGACCGAACCCCCCGAGCAGCGCTTCGTCCTTGGGCCGGGGGCGAAAACGGCTGCCGTCCACGGGAATATCCACCTGCTCGATCGGTTGGTCCGGCAGAATTTCGCAAAGATCGGCCTGCACCCGCCTGGAAGCCGTCATGATCCTGGCGGTTCGGCGCAGGAAAAACCGCTGCCTGAAGGTCAGCGGAGCCGGTTCTCCCGCATAGATGGTTCGGATCAGGTGCTTTCCGAATCCGGCCAGCACCGCGGTCAGCGTATCGTTGTCCTGATGGCTGTGGATCTGGTCGATGCCGTGGCGTGCCACGATCTTTCGCAGGCTCAAGGTATCGGGGATCGATTGCCAGCCGAGGTGCTTGTTGAGAAACATGCCGTCGATACAGGTCAATTCGCGTTCGACGGCCTTCCGGTATAGTCGGTCATACACCCCGGGGCGCCGGGCGCAGGCGAAGAAGGCGCACACCCTGTGACCGGTTTTCAGCCAGGAGACCAGATTGAGGGCGTGATCCGCGGGTCCGGTCCACTTGTGATTGCTGTATAGGTGTAAAATTTTTTGGGTCACGAGCCTTCCAAAGCGCCGGTAATCAGTTGACATGCTGCCCGGGTGCCGCCGCGGCGCATGCGGATAAAGTGGTTAACCGCCGCGATTGTCTGCTCGCGGGATGGGCGTTGCTCCAGACCTTTCGAAAGCAAGGCGGCAACTTCCTGCCAATCGGCGGCAATTTTGAGAAGACCGCAGTCAACGATTTCCCTTCCCACCCATTCAAAGTTTTCCCACGAGGGTCCGCTCACGGGAATCACCCCGCCGCTGAGCGCTTCCAGAAAATTCTGGCCACCCAGGGGGGCCAGGCTGCCGCCGATAAACGCGCACCAGGCCTTCCGATACGCCGCCGTCAATTCCCCGAAGGTATCCCATAAGACCACCGTTCCGGGCGGCACCGGTTCGGCGGTTTTCGACCGCAGCGCACAGGCGGTGCCCGATTGGGCCAAGGATTTCCGCCAGTAAGCCAGCCGGTGGGTGTGACGCGGAAAAAGCCCGATGACGGCTTGCGGCCGCTTGCACAGCACCTGCCGAACGATCCTGCCGACCGGCGCTTCTTCCTCCCGCCGGATGGAAGCCAGCAGCGCAAAGGGGGTTTCGGGGGCCACTACGGCACGCAGCGGATCCGAACGGTCGTCGACGGCCGGGGCGGGCGTCATTCGTTCAAATTTGATGTTGGGCATGACCTCCACTTTTTCCGGACCGAACAACCATTGGAACCGGCGGGCGTCGGGGCGGGAAATCGCCAGGATTTTATCGGGTCCGATTTCTTTCCATATGGATGGCCACAGAAGGTAGTGTCTGAGACTCCTGGAGGTCAGCCGTCCATTAACGATAAATAACCTGCAGCCATATATTTTTAAGGCTGCCAGAAGCCCGGGCCAGATCTCGGTTTCCAGCAGCACCATGACCTCCGGCCGGATCGCGCGGACGGCTTTTTGCATGATGGCCGGTTTATCAAATGGAAAATATGCGATATCAACTCGGATTCTTTCGGAAATAGACGTTCGGTCCGCCAGTGCGCGCTGCAGGATTCCAATTCCCTGATCGGTATTGGATGTTATCAGCACGTTCAGAGCTTCGGCTGGCGCCAGGCTGCCGATGATTTCCGCTGCCAGATAGGCTTCGCCCGCAGAGGCCGCTTGAATCCAGAGACGGGCGGCCGGAGGTGCGGTTTTCATGAGACGTTGCGCGAATCCCCGGGCGAGTCGGCGGTTGCGCCGCAGGCCGGGCAGGGCGCAACTCCAGAGCAGGTCGTAGAGTCGCAACGCATTCTTATGAATATGGTTCAGTGCCATGCCGGCGCATCATATTTAAATGGACGGAATGTGTCAATCAGTTAGGCTTGACTTTGACGTTACCCTGACCGCACCGGTGTCGGGCATTGACATCCCTCTGATTGTCTGCTACGCGTAAGGGCATTTTCAGGATATACGGGAGAGAAAATGGCCCTCGATTCATCCGAATTCCTCTGTTTCCACTCCCCCCTTCGGCACCGGAAATTCCGGTGACAATTGCAACCGAGTGATGGCGAAATTTTCCCGCAAACATATCATCGCAGCCGGCAGATGGGTGGGCCGACTGGTTTATTTTCTGGATGGGCCCCATCGGCGAATTGTGCGTCGCAATCTCACGCTCGCGTTTCCCGAATGGTCCGCAGAGGAAATAAAATTGCATTCCCGCCGCATATTCCAGAATCTGGGAATTACATTGCTGGAAATTCTCGAATTGCCCACCTTATCGGTGGAAGATATCTTGGCCCGGGTAAAGGTTACGGGCCGGGAACATCTGCGGCAGGCACTGGCGGGCGACAGGGGCGTGATCATTGTCTCCGCGCATCTGGGAAGCTGGGAAACCGGTTTTCAATATGTTTGCTGTGTGGCCGATAAACCGGTTCTGGGCGTGGCGAAAAAGATTCGTCTCGGCCCCCTCGACCGCTGGGCGCTGCGCACCCGGACCCGCTTCGGTTTGCGAATCATTTATAAGAAAGGGGCCTTGCCGGAAATGCGCCGAGTGCTGCGTCGGGGAGGTGTCCTGGGATTGCTGGTGGATCAGAGCCGGAAATCGGAGGGCGTGGATGTCATCTTTTTCGGACACAAGGTTACCGCCACCCCGGCTGCCGCATTTCTGGCCGTTCGCTGCCACAGCTTGATTTTACCTATTTTCTGCACCAGAAAGGCCGATGGCAGACTCACCATGGCCGTGCATGCCCCCCTTGCGGCTGACTGGACGGGGGATTTGAAATCCGATGTACAGCAGATTACCCAGGCGATGACGGATGTTGTCGAAAAGGCGGTTCGCGAAAACCCGGACCAATGGTTCTGGGTCCACAAACGGTGGAAAAAATATTATCCCCACCTGTATCCCGAATACCAGGCCAGGAGAGAGCGCCGCAGAGAAAAAAAAAGCAGGCATAATCAAATTTAATCGGCTTTGCTGAATTTTATGCTTGATATCCATCGTTTTCTGAAATAAAGAAAGCTATTCTCTGTCAGAGAACATCTTTAACAACGCTTGACCCCTCCCGTTTTTTTTCACGGCTGTTTTCAATTTTAATCCACAACCCAATGAATATCTGTATCAGGGGGATATAGTTATGGCAATCAGTCAGGAGCTTTTAGATATCTTGGCCTGCCCCAAATGCAAGGGCGACATCTACCAGAACGATACCCAGGACGGGTTGATCTGTGACAACT
Organism: uncultured delta proteobacterium; assembly: GCA_963774425.1. Classification (GTDB taxonomy): domain Bacteria; phylum Desulfobacterota; class Desulfobacteria; order Desulfobacterales; family JAFDCJ01; genus JAFDCJ01. Next base: position 239,192 of record CAVZEZ010000025.1, read on the forward strand.
GTAAGCTGTTGTATGAAATCCGGGATGACATCCCGATCATGCTGATCGAGGAGGCCAAACCGCTTGAGGATAAATAAGCTCAACCCCCACCCGGACAAGCCGGGATTGAATATGCTTTGGCTCGTAAGCTCATGAGTTCATGAGATCGTGAGGTCTTACGAGCTTAGGAGCTTAAGATCTCATTCCAAGATAGCGGCAAGAACACGATAAAACTTTTTCGCCCCGAAATTCAAATAATAATTTCCAAGCGCCTAGGGTGAAATCGGATATGAGCCTGCCCCGGCAACCGAAGCCCGGCAAACTGGTTATCGGACTTCTAATGAAAAACAAATCCCTGTTCGAACCATTGACCGCCGATCTCGAGCTTCTCTACGGTGCTCCCGATATGGTCAGCGCCTGGATGTCCTTTGGCTATACGTCCTATTACGAACCGGAGTTCGGAGCTCCCCTTTTTCGGCGGATGCTGGCTTTCAGGAAGCTGATCGAGCAACAGGATCTGGCAGCGATAAAAATCGCCACCAACCGGCTGGAAGCATCTTATGCCGATACGCAAAACCGGCGGCGCAGGGTCAACATCGATCCGGGTTATTTGCTCTACGAGCGTTTCGTGCTGGCTTCGGGAAAAAATTTTACACACCGTATTTATGTCGGCAAAGGCATTTATGCCGATTTAACGCTGATCTATCGGGGGGGGGCTTTTGAAACGCTGCCGTGGACCTATCCCGATTATGCCGATCGGCCGATTCTGGATTTTCTGGAACAGGCGCGACGAAAATACGCGTTTGATATAAGATCCGATGGAGAACCTTAAATTATGATCAAAAGCATGACCGGCTTTGCAATGGCTGAGGCCACTTCCGCGGAAATGACGGTTTCGGTTGACATTCGAACCTATAACAGCAGGCATCTGGACGTTTTGCTGCGGATGCCTTCCGGTTATTTGACGCTTGAAGATAAAATGAAGGCAACCATCGCCGAGCGTATCACCCGGGGCCGGATCGATGTCAAGCTTCAGATCAAAGACTCATCCGAGCCCGCCGCCGCCTTCGAAATCGATGCGACCCGGGCCGGGGCCGTGAAGTCGGCGCTGGAAATGCTCAAAGACGAGATCGGCATCCAGGGTGACATCTCCCTGGAACTTATCACGAGCATCGGGGGCATCGTCAAACCGGCAGAAAAATCGGCCGACACCGAAAGTGCCTGGCCGGCGATCAGAAACTGCCTCGCGCTCGCGCTGGATGACCTTGACACCATGCGGCAGGCGGAAGGCGATTTTATCGCCGGTGACTTGAGCCAACGGCTGGAATACCTCTCGGTTTGCATCGATAAAATTGAAAAAGAATCCGAAGGCTTATTGGATCAATACCAGCAAAGACTACGTGAGCGTATAGCGGCCCTGACCCGGGAAACCGTGGAAATCGACCCCACCAGATTGGCCCAGGAAGCTGCTTTTCTGGCGGACCGCAGTGATATTTCCGAAGAGATCGTGCGTGCCAGAAGCCATGTCGAGCAGTTTCGGCAGATCATGGTATCCGAAGAACCCGGCGGCCGAAAGCTTAATTTTCTGCTGCAGGAAATGCACCGGGAATTCAACACCATGGGGTCCAAAATCGGTCGTGCGGAAGCGGCTCACAAGGTCGTCGAAGCCAAATCGGAACTTGAAAAAATCAGGGAACAGATTCAAAACGTGGAATAAATTCAGGCGGCCATTTCAGCGCTTCGAAATCTGTAAGGGTGCGTCCGGTATGTTTCGAATCGTTGGACCGAATCGATACCGGACTTGATCCGATGAAGAAATGCACGATTTCCGGATGTACCGGACACAATGATGGAGGAAGAATGGATCAGAATTTATTGAATATAGGCTTTGGAAGTACCGTCGTTTCCGATCGGGTGGTGGCCATCGTCTCGCCGAATTCCGCTCCGATGAAACGACTCAAGGATGAAGCCCGGGAGGAACGGCGTCTCATTGACGCCACCCATGGCCGCAGAACCCGCTCGATAATCGTTATGGACAGCAATCATGTCGTGCTTTCGGCCATTCAGGCTGAAACCGTTTCCCAGCGCTATGCACTGCAGAAGGAATCCGACTGATTAGGAAAAGGGGCCTGGGCATTGAAAGATAACCGAGGCCGGGAGAAGGCCGTGACCGAAAGAAAACAAGGATTGCTGTTTATTGTTTCAGCCCCCTCCGGGGCCGGCAAATCCACCCTCTGCCAGGCGGTCCTGCAATGGTTTCCGGATCTGGTGTATTCGGTTTCCTTTACCACCCGGCCACCCCGCGCCGGGGAGCAACCCGGCAGGGAATACCACTTTATATCCAGGGAAGAATTCGAAAAGGGAATCGCAGAAGGCCGCTGGGCGGAATCGGCCCGGGTTCACGACCACTACTACGGCACGTCAGCAGGGTTTCTCGACCGGGAGTTGGCTGCCGGTCGGGATGTTTTGCTGGATATCGATGTTCAGGGCACGCGCCAGATACTGAAGCGTTTTCCCCAGGCAATTACCGTTTTTATTATGCCGCCATCCATAGAGATTCTGGAATCCAGACTGCGGGGCAGGGGCACCGACAGTGACCAGGCGGTCGCCTTGCGTTTGGCCAATGCCCGGCAGGAGATGGCCCATATGGGTACCTACCGGCATGTCATCCTCAATGATCAATTGCCGGAGGCAACATCAAAATTGATTGCCCTTTTGGAAAGTTATCACGCGTGAAAACCGAATGGCTATACGGCATCCATCCGGTGTATGAAGCCCTGGCGGCCGGTCGCAGAAAGGTTTACGAGGTATTTCTGGACAGCGGGAAAAAAGCCGGACGTCTGGCTCAAATCCGCTATATGGCGCAATCCGCCGGTATTCTCAAAACCAGCGATGCCGGGAAGCTAACGGAGCTCGCCGGTACCGACCGCCATCAGGGCGTGGCTGCGAAGGCCAGCCCCTATCGCCAGGTCGCGGTCAACGACATCCTGCAGGCGCCCGCAAGCGGTGACAAGCCCTTTGTGCTGATGCTGGACAATATCCAGGACCCTCGAAATCTGGGTGCCGTCATCAGAACCGCGCTGTGTGTCGGCGTCCATGGCGTCATTGTGCCCAAAGATCGCAGCGCACCGCCAACCCCCGCGGTGTCGAAAGCTTCCGCCGGAGCTCTGGAACATATTCGGCTGGTCCAGGTAACCAATCTGGTGCAAACCATCAAACATTGCAAGCGCAGGGGCCTTTGGATTGTCGGTTTGCAAAAAGGCGCCGGACAGCCGGTCTTTAGCGGTGATCTAACCGGAGCCATCGCATTGGTGCTCGGGGGAGAACAAAAAGGGGTGCGCCAGCTTGTCCGCAAAAATTGTGATTTCATGCTGTCGATACCCCAGCAGGGACCACTGGATTCCCTCAACGTCGCTGTGGCTGCAAGTGTCGCCATGTATGAGGCCTATCGACAGCGCAATCGACAACCGGGTAAAATCTTTCCAGCCGGCTGACCGCACCCCATGTGATGAGGGTCATTTCCCGCCCATGCCGGATATGCAGGCATGCGCCGGCGGCGAAATTCAAACCGGGGGAATCGAGAAATTCATAGCCGAAACCGCTGCCGGCGCCGGATTGATCGCATCGGGTCGCTCGAGCGGCGGCCCGCACTTCAAACGCTTTTGGAGCGGGTGCAGGGAGGAAATTGATATAATTTCACTGAAAAAATTATACAGGATTGTCAACGATGCGGTATTTCCACCTCGCTGCCTGGTGTGCGGGGCGTTTTTTCAGCTCCCGGACGCCACACGCAGCGGCCCTGCCGCTCCTATCGCTCTGAAGGTAACCTTTGCGCAGCGGGCCGCGGGTCTGCTGACGGATCATCTGTGTTCCCATTGCCGCCGGGGACTGGTGGCGGTGGAATCACCCCTGTGCAGCTGCTGCGGGTTGCCGTTTGAAAGCCGGCATGGAATGGACCATTTCTGCGGCGACTGCCGCCTGTCACCGAAAAAATTCCGGATTGCCCGCGCGGCCCTGATTTACGAGAATATCCTGGCCCGGGTGATCCACTGCTACAAATATAAAAGTAAGATCCAGTTGGCCCGGCCGCTGGGCAACCTTCTCTGGTCGGCATTCGAACACTTCTGGGATCCGGACAGCATCGATATCATCCTGCCCGTCCCGCTTCATGGGAAAAGACTCCGTCAGCGGGGATTCAATCAGGCCTACCTTCTGCTTCACGTATGGCAGACCATTGCCGACTGGGTCCGCCTCGATTCGGGCCCGATTCCCATTGAACTCGATATCTTGATCCGCACGGTCCCCACCCCGTCACAGACGGGTCTCGGCCGCCAAGATAGAGCCGTCAATATCAGAAATGCTTTTGAATTAACGGACAAAAAAAAGATCAGGGGCAAAAGGGTGCTGTTGGTCGACGATATTTATACCACCGGTGCCACCGTAAATGAGTGTGCTCGGCTCCTGATGGCCCGGGGGGCCGAACATGTCGATGTGCTGTGTCTGGCGCGGGCGGTCTGACAGGCAACGGTCCTTGTTTCGGGCAGTGGTTTCTGGATCCGGATATCATTGTTCCCCTCGGGAATGCGGGCAAAAGGCTCGCCATTGGACGAAGGGCAAGGATTCAAAGGGTCGAGGGTCGAGGGTTCAGGGATTCAAGCAAAGGCGTGACCGGTCTTTTCACTTGAACCCTGGAATCCTTGAAACCTTGAACCTAAATCTTCCAGATTTATTCAAAGTTATTTATAATAAATTCTGGTATCTTATATTTATTTGTTTAAAATACTACGGTAATTTTTTTTTGAACCATTTATCTAAAATCGTCACCGTCGGGAAACTTGCGCCCCAGCTGGTTGAAGCTCACAGGCACGAAAAATCGGTGGTCTTCACCAACGGCTGCTTCGATATCCTGCACGCGGGTCATGTCCGGTATCTGACGGCTGCCGCCCGGGAAGGGGATCTGCTGGTGGTGGGTCTCAACAGTGATGAATCGGTTCGGTCGCTGAAAGGGGACCAACGGCCGGTTATCGGCCAGAAATGGCGGGCCGAAGTGCTTGCCGGGCTCGGCTGTGTGGACTATGTGATCGTATTCGACGCTCCGGATCCGCTGGAGCTGATTCAATCCCTGCAGCCGGATATACTGGTAAAAGGCGCGGACTGGGCCGAAGAGGACATCATCGGCGCTGACTTCGTCACCGCGAGGGGCGGCAGGGTCGTGAGAATCTCCCTGGTCGCGGAGGTTTCCACCACCCAAATTATTCAAAAAATACTGGAATTGTATCGGCGGGGCTAGTTCAATGATCTTGGTGAACCGCAGCGGCCTTTGTTTTTATCGATTCGAAAATCTATCCGCACAGGTCGGGCTCGATCACCGAATCTTTACCCGCAGCAGCGGAGTCAGCCGTCCGCCGTTTGACAGCCTGAATGTCAGCCACGGTATCGGTGATCGCCGGGAAAACGTCACCGAAAACCGGCGGGTGCTTTCCCGCAGCCTCGGTTCGGGCGAACTGGTTTTTGCCCGGCAGGTTCACGGTTGCGAGGTGGCGGTGATCGGCCGCAAAAAGAAAGGAGAGGCAGCCACCGCGGCCGGCCGGCAGATGACCGCCGATGCCATGGTGACGGACATTGTCGGAAAGCATCTCGTCATCCAGGTCGCGGATTGCCAGGCAGTGCTGCTGTATGAACCCTCCCGGCGGGTGGTTGCCAATATTCACAGCGGCTGGCGCGGGAGTATCCAAAATATCATCGGCCGTACCGTGGCGGGTATGAAACAGGATTTCGGGTGTCGTCCCGAACTTATCCAGGCCGGAATCGGTCCTTCGCTGGGTCCCTGCTGTGCCGAATTTGTCAATTATATCCGTGAAATCCCAGGGGACTTCTGGCGGTACAAGGACTGCCGACGGCATTTTGATTTCTGGTCCGTCAGTCGAGACCAGTTGATTAAGGCCGGGGTCCCCGAAAACCATATCGAGTTGAGCCGGATTTGCACCCGCTGCCATACCGATCAGTTTTTTTCCTACCGTGCGGAAAAAACAACCGGCCGGTTCGCGGTGGTAATCGGACTTACCTGATTGCCAAACCGGCCGGATCCATGCCGACGGATACGCACCTTCATGCATTTGCGGCCGCTGACCCACGCCCTGCTGAAATGTTGGCTTGTTAACCCCAACGTCGCATGAAATTCCTCAACCGGGGATGCCGTAAAGCTCTTGCCGGTTGCATTTTCCGGCCGATGTTCGTTGCTGTATACTGGATGCTGAATATTAAAGAATTCACCCATGGCGAAATCAAAAAAAATCGAGTATCCAGAAACCAATACCCAGAATCAACTGCGATTGCCAAGGAGTTGCGCCGAAACGGTTTAGACAGACAATGATGAAAATAGAGTCTGCAAAATGAAACAGCATATATCAAAGGTTTTATACAACCGAAGGCTGGCGCCGGCGTACTATAAAATCGGCCTGACCTGCACCCGCTCTTACACCGACGCCAGAGCGGGGCAATTCGTCATGCTGCGCCTGCCCGGCCAGACGGCTTGTCTGCTGCGTCGGCCGTTTTCGATTCATAATTTGATCATCGAAGACGGCACGGTGCGGGGGCTCGAGGTATTGTTCAAGGTGGTGGGAACCGCCACCGCCGCACTGGCCGAGCAAAAGATCGGCAATGAAATCGATCTATTCGGTCCGCTGGGGAACGGATTTACGATCCCCACCCGGAGTGAACGCGTCTATGTGGCGGGCGGCGGAATCGGCGTCGCCCCCCTGGTTTTTCTCATTTCCGAACTGCACCGACAGCAGGTCGGTTTATCCGCTTACCGGGTGTTTATCGGCGGCCGCAGCAAAGCGGATCTGCTGTGCATCGAGGATTTCAGGCGGTGCGGCCTGACGGTGCTCGCCACGACGGACGACGGCAGCGCCGGGGATCGCTGTCTGGTCACGGATCCCCTGGAAATGGCTGTTCGCAAACAGCCGCCCGATCTGATCGTTGCCTGCGGTCCCACCGCCATGCTGGCGTGCGTGGTGGGCATCGCTGAAAACCATCGGGTACCCTGCCAGGTATCCATTGAAGCCATGATGGCCTGCGGCATGGGCGCCTGTCTGGGCTGTGCGGTGGAAAACCGCAGCGAAAGCGGCCGCTATTTCCATGCCTGTGTGGACGGTCCGGTTTTCGCCGCCGATGCGCTAAAGTTCTGAGTTTCTTCCCATACGGTGTGGAGATAAATGGCCCCTGAGGGGGCAGAAGCTCAAATTAGGTTTCAGGTGTCAGGATTTACGGAGTTGAGCCGTTCGATTTCGATCCCGATAGCGATTTCGATATCGATGAAGTCAACTCCCAACAATGAGAATCGGACGCTCATAATTCGTGCCGGCGATCCTTAGCGACAGGCGCCAACGGTAACGCTGATACCTGACACCCGAAACCCGAAACCTCAAATCGTCAAGTTTATCGACAACTTCTTGTCGATGTCGTCGGGTCAAGCGACGATAACGGCAGGCGGCCAATATTTCCGCTGAAACTATGTTTTTTGCATTGACTTGATTCCGATCCTTTGTTAGGTACTGAACCTTTAATTAAATATGGTTTCATACCTTATCCGGAGGGAAAAGGTATCGTTCCATGAAAAAAGAAACCAGGCGGGCCTTTAAAGAACTGGGATATTACAGCAGCCTCGGCCTTTCCGTTTCGTTCGCCGTATTCATCGGCCTGGCGGTCGGAATCGTCCTGGATCGAGTGCTGGATATATCTCCGTGGTTCACCCTGATTTTTCTGGTATTCGGTATCGCCGCGGGTTTCAGAAATATTGCGCTCGTCATAAAAAGAGTGCGCAGACAGTAATATCACCGGAATCCAACGGGGAACATCCTGATCCTGAAACTTTCGATCAAAAGCTAACGGTAGCATTTCGCCACGGACCGGTCAGTGAAGGGGAACGTCGAGCCGGCTGACATCTGGCAAGCGATCCGTTATAAAATCAAGGGGATAACGTTAAAGGTGGAAATTGAACAGCGGATACTGACTTTTGTGACCCGTACGAACTGGGTTTTGTTTTTCAGCGTCAGCCTGGCGGGCTTTATTTTTTCACCCCCCGGATATGCCAGAGGGATTCTGTTCGGCGGCCTGCTTGTTACGGTTAACTTCCATCTGTTGGCCCGGACGCTGATGAGGGCGCTCGCCCCCCCGCACCTTTCCTCCCATAACGTCGTTATCGCCAAATATTTCGTGCGTTTCATCGCCAGCGGATTTATTATATTCGTTCTCATCGCCGGGCATTTCGTGCATCCGCTGGGGCTTGTCATCGGACTGAGCGTGGTGGTCTTCAGTATTCTGCTTGCGACGCTGCGAGAATTTACAAAACTTATTTTCAAGGAGGCGGTTTAAGGATGCAACATCCCTATCTTTTCCTGGTCAAGCTGTTTGAGGCGATCGGTCTGGGGCATTTTGCCCATACATACCCCCATGTGATTTACTCCTGGTTTGTGATCCTTTTATTGATCGTATTCGCGAAGCTGGCGACCCGCAGAATCGAAATGGTTCCCACGAAGGCCCAGAACTTCTTTGAACTCATCATCTCCGGCATGGAAGAATTCATGGTTGATCTCACCGGCGAGGAGGGTCGCTGGTTCTTTCCGATTATTGCGACCATATTCATCTACATCGCGGTCAGCAACCTGCTGGGACTGGTCCCCGGATTCTATCCGCCAACCGCCAGTATCAATACCACCGCAGCCTGCGCCATTCCGGTGTTCGTTTTTACCCACGTGATCGGCATCAAGTATCATGGGGTGAAATACATCAAGCATTTTCTGGGGCCGGTATGGTGGCTGATTCCGATCGTTATGCCTATCGAGATTATCGGCCATCTGGCGAGGGTGTTGTCCCTTTCTTTCCGGCTTTTCGGCAACATCACCGGGCACGAGCTGGTGCTGATGATATTGTTTATGCTGGCCGGCGCCTTTTTCGCACCGCTGCCGATCATGGCCATGGGGATATTTGTGGCGTTTGTGCAGGCATTCGTATTCTTCTTGTTGTCAATTATGTATTTCAGCGGCGCCATGGAAGAAGCACACTAGTGATTCTTAATGGGTAACCGGAAGAAGCCCAAAAACATATCAACTTAAAGGAGGAAAAACTGTCTATGGAAACAAAAGCATTGGAATTTTTCATCGCATGTGTGACGGCGGCAGGTTTCGGTATCGCCATCGCGGCCTTTGGCTGCGGTATCGCTCAGGGACTCGGACTGCGCGCGGCGGTCGAAGGTATCGCCCGTAACCCCGAATCATCCGGTAAGGTCACCGTCACCATGCTGATAGGCCTTGCCCTGATCGAATCGCTTTGTATTTATGCGCTCGTTGTTGCCTTGATTCTGATTTTTGCGCATCCCCAGGCAGCTGCCATCGCGGCACTTTTCGCTCACTAAACGCCGAAAAGTTCCTTACCTATCAAAAGCCCCGTACCCGCAAAAGCGGGCACGGGGTTTTTCGTTAAGGACGAACGTATGCTGATGATGGACGATGGACGAGCGTTTTTGGCATTTTGAATTTTAAAAAGCATTCAAATTTCTTCACCCTTGAATACAAACGATAGAATTCCTCTTTTTCGTCCCTCGCACCCTCGCACCCTCGCACCCTCGCACCCTCGTCCCTGCAGTCCTATTTTTTCCGTAACACCTTTGCCAGATATCGGCCGGTGTAGGAATCGCCGACGGATACAATCTCCTCGGGACTGCCGCAGGCGACGATATGCCCCCCTTCGTCGCCACCTTCGGGTCCGAGATCGATAATATGGTCTGCGGTTTTGATGACATCCAGGTTGTGCTCGATGATGACCACCGTGTTGCCGGCCTGCACCAGTTTATTGAGAACCTCGAGAAGTTTGCGGATATCGTCCGCATGCAGACCGGTGGTCGGTTCATCTAATATGTAAAGTGTTTTGCCACTGCCTTTTTTGCTGAGTTCACGCGCGAGTTTCACGCGCTGGGCTTCTCCGCCGGACAGCGTGGTGGCCGCCTGACCGAGTTGAATGTAGCCCAGGCCTACCTCCACCAGAGTCTGTAATTTCTCCCTGATTTTGGCTATCCGTGTGAAAAACACCACAGCTTGGTTTACGGGCATCTCCAGGACCTCTTTGATATTCCTGCCCTTGTATCGAATCTCCAGTGTTTCGCGGTTATAGCGATTGCCGTGGCATACATCACAGGCCACGTAGACATCCGGCAGGAAATGCATCTCGATGCGGATGATCCCGTCTCCCTGGCAGGCTTCACATCGTCCGCCCTTCACATTGAAACTGAATCGGCCGGGCTTGTAGCCGCGCATGCGTGCTTCGGGCGTACGCGAAAAAAGCTCTCTGATACCGGAAAAAAGCCCGGTGTATGTGCCTGGATTGGATCGTGGCGTTCTCCCGATCGGCGACTGGTCGATGCTGATGACCCGGTCGATGTGCTCGGCGCCGTGTATGCCACGGTGGGCACCTGCCGGGATTCTGGCATTGGAGATTTTTTGAATCAAGGCCGGATATAAGGTTTCCAGAACCAAGGTGGATTTGCCCGAACCCGAGACACCGGTTACACAAATCAAACAGCCCAGCGGGAAGACGACATCGATGTCCTTCAAATTGTTCTGGCCGGCGCCTTCCAGAACGAGCCGGGAAGGTTGGTTGGTCCGGCGGTGGGTGGGAACCGGAATCGACTCACGGCCTGACAGATAACGGCCTGTCAGCGAAGCGGTATCTTTCAGCAGGTTTTCCGGCGTTCCGGCAAAAACTATGTGGCCGCCGTTCACGCCTGCGCCGGGACCCATGTCGACGACATAGTCGGCGCAGCGGATGGTATCCTCATCATGTTCGACCACCAGCACCGTGTTGCCCAGGTCCCGCATTTTTAATAGAGTATCGAGCAGTCTCTGATTGTCCTTTTGATGCAGGCCGATGCTGGGCTCGTCCAGGACGTAGAGCACGCCGGTCAATTTGGAACCGATCTGGGTGGCCAGGCGGATTCTCTGGCTCTCGCCGCCTGACAGCGATTGTGCGCTGCGATCCAGTGTCAGGTAAGGCAGCCCAACGTTTTTTAAAAAGCCGAGCCGCTCGATGATCTCCCGGACAATCCGGTGGGCAATCATCTGATCCTTGCCTTCCAGACGCAGGTCCATAAAAAAATCCCTTATCCTGGACACGGACAAGGCCGTGATTTCGGATATATTGAGATCAGCGATTTTAACCGAGCGACCGGCGCGGTTTAATTTGGCGCCCCCGCACTCCGGACAGGTCCGGAAATTCATATACTGCTTGATTTCCAGACGAATATAATTGGAATCCGTTTCCCGATAGCGACGCTCCAGATTTGGGATGACGCCTTCAAAGGGCTTCTGATAGGCATGGCGGCGATTATTGTGCTCGAAGTAGAAGTTGACCGGTTCATTGCCGGAACCATAAAGAACCACGCGCTTAAATGCTTCCGGAAGTTCTTCCCACGGGGTATAGATATCGGTGCCGTAGCTTTGGGTCAGTGCCTCCAGAAATTCAACGAAATGCATGCTGTTTCGTTTGGACCAAACACTGACGGCCCCTTCACGCAAAGATAGCTTCGGGTTCGGAACGATCAGTTCAGGGGCCAATTCGTTTGTTGTCCCCAGGCCGTCGCAGCTTTTGCAGGCGCCCTGGGGCGAGTTGAACGAAAAGCTGGCGGGAGTAAATTCCGGATAGCTGATGCCGCAGCGGAGGCAGGCCGATTTTTCACTGAACAGAATTTTTTCTCCGTCCGGTATGTCCACCGAGGCGATTCCGCCCGATCGGGCCAGCGCCAGTTCCATTGAATCCGCCAGACGTTTGCGGACCGATTCCTTGACAATCAGGCGGTCGACCACCACCTCGATGTCATGCTTTTTGGTTTTGGCCAGGGTGCCGACCTCTTCGATTTCCAGGATCCGTCCGTCCACACGGACCCTGGCAAATCCTTCTTTTTTCAGTTTGCGGAAGAGTGTTTCATGACTGCCTTTCTGGCCGCCCACCAGCGGGGAGATTATAATTACCCGGGTACCCTCCGGAAGAGACATTAGCCGATCGACTATTTGATCGATGGATTGGGAAGTAATCGGCCGCCCGCAGAGATAGCAATGGGGCCTGCCGACCCTGGCAAACAGCAAGCGCAGGTAATCATAGATTTCAGTCACGGTCCCGACCGTTGAACGCGGATTGTGGCTGGAAGTTTTTTGCTCGATGGCAATCGCCGGCGAAAGGCCTTCGATCAGCTCCACATCCGGCTTGTCCATGCGCTCTAAAAACTGCCGAGCATAGGTTGAAAGCGACTCCACATAGCGCCGCTGGCCTTCAGCGTAAAGCGTGTCGAAGGCGAGGGTGGATTTCCCTGATCCGGATGGACCGGTGATTACCACCAGTTTGTTGCGCGGCAGTTCCACATCGATATTTTTCAGGTTGTGCTGCTGCGCCCCTCGAATGATAATTTTTTCAGAATCCATAATCCGTATCCGTATCGCTGGAAAATGTCTGCTTTAATAAAATAAAAAATAATAATATAAGGCCGTATCCCTGTAAACACCCGGTGCGATTGACGTTTACACGACAGGCCGGTACATCTGCCTGCTTTGGGATATTTATTTTAAAAATATGAGATAATGGACGATAATCCAAGCTTTTAAAAACAGCGGGAATGTTCACAAATGGTGAAAATTGATCGATATGCTTAATATGCTTAAAAAAATTTTGGGGCCTAAAAAACTTTGTATTTCTGACCACTTGTCTGCGCTTCCTGAATAACTTTTGTGAAAACAAATAGATATAGATTGTTCATAAACCCCTCGGCGGCAAGTTTAAAACCGGGTTATTCAGGTTTGACACCTTGGGCCTATTCCACTAAACAGGAACCCAGTATTCATCAGCGAATACAGCGTCAGACACAAACCTACCCGACGAAGTTACTGCAAAAATCTTTGCCGTTTGGCTGTTCAACCGAACCCTTTAATTTAATTTAATTTTATATATCGTATAATGATTGCGGGTAATATGACTATGGAAAGCATCTGGAGAAAAGCGAAATCTGCGATTAAACAACGTGTTCCCGCCCATAGCTTCAATATGTGGATCGAGCCATTGAAGGTATCCCAGGATGATGGAAATCGGTGGCTGATCAATTGTCCGAACTTTTTTTCTAAAAAACGGGTCGAATGTCTTTACGGTGAAATGATAAAAAAGGTCCTTCAGCAAACGCTGGGGCAGGACTGTGAGTTGTCGTTTACTATTACCAGTAAAACTGAAAAATCGGAAAAGAAGCCGGAGGATCATATTCAATTGCTGCTTCCGAACGAAAACACCCAGATTTGCAGTGGAAGGCTTTTCCGCAGGGATTTCACCTTCGAAAGTTTCGTGGTCGGCAACAACAACGATTTTGCCTATTCGGCTTCCATGGCCGTGGCCTCGCGAAAATACTCCCAGGGCAACGGCTTGTTTCTGCTTTCCAAAACCGGTTTGGGAAAAAGCCACCTGACGCAGGCGATCGGCAACCACATTTTATCCGCCAATCCCAGGGATCGGGTTTATTACATCACTGCCGAGGATTTCAGCAATGAAATGGTTCAGGCCTTCCGGCATGACGCCATCGATAAATTCAAGGCCAAATACCGCAGCAAATGCGATGTACTGCTGCTGGAAGATATTCATTATCTCAGCGGAAAAGAACGGACCCAAATAGAGCTCGCGCTGATTCTGGACACGCTTTTCGAGGCCGGTAAACGAATCATTTTCTCAAGTTGTCATCTGCCGGCCGATATACCCAAGCTTAACGACAAATTACTGTCGCGCCTCTCATGCGGTTTGATCTCAACCATCGACCCTCCCGGTTTCAAGACCAGAGTACGGATATTGCAGAAAAAAGCGGGCCTGAGCAACTATCATTTCCCCGAGAACATCATTCATTATCTGGCCGACGAACTCACCGATGATGTCCGTCAGCTCGAAAGCGGCCTGAACGGTATTGCCACCAAATCGGCGCTGCTGGGGATGCCCATCAATCTTAGCCTGGCCGAAAGCGTCGTCAAAAATATTGCTCGCCAGCGCAAGCGAATCACCATCGAAGCAATTAAAAAGCTCGTCTGCAAGTATTACGATGTTTCCGTGGAAGATATTGTGTCGCCTTCCCGCAAGCAAAACATTGTCCGGCCGAGACAGATGGCCATCTATCTGGCCCGCAACTACACGGATGCCCCCCTGCAGACCATCGGCAAATCGTTTAATCGCTACCATGCCACCGCACTGCATTCCATTAATTGTGTCGAACGCGGCCTCCGGCAAAACAGCGCGATCAAAGAACAGGTTGGTTTTTTTCGTCAACGGCTGGAATCCGGTAAATTCTAGCCGGGCCTAGCCGGGGGCTTTTTATCTACTTGTCAGAAACTACCCATGTCGCTTTCTCACAAAATGATTCCAAAGCGTCCGAAACCCTTCGCATGGCGAACTTCCTGAATTGCGGCTATAAACCGGGGGCAATGACTGGGGGTGGATTTGGCCCCAATTCTTACTGCTGATAATAAAGTTTCTTTCCTGATCAGACTGGCTGTTTTTTGGCCGGCGGCCCTGGCTTATTAGAAAAAATATCTCGAGTAAACCGTCATAGCGGCAATTCAAGCAACCCGAGCATTTCTTCGTGAATCAGTCCGTTGGTGGCCAGGATCTCCTTGCCGTTCACCGTATAGAGACCGTCCGAAAAGGTGGTCACCTTGCCCCCGGCCTCTGCGACCAGCAGGGCGCCGGCGGCGGAATCCCACGCCTTCAGGTTTTGCTCCCAGAACCCGTCGAACCGACCGCAGGCAACATAGCTAAGATCCAGGGCCGCGGAACCCAGCCTGCGCAAGCCCCGGGCGGCCTTCAGACAACTGGCGTAGCGGCTGATCAGCGTTTCGAAGTTCTGCTCCATATCGTAGGGAAATCCCGTCACCAGCATACTTGTCGCCGTTTCCGGAGCGGAAGAGACCCGGATTGTTTCGCCATTGAGTTGAGCACCTTGTCCGGCGACTGCGCAGAAAAGTTCGCCGTCCACGGGATTCAGAACGATACCGAGCAAAATGGCATCTCCGGCGGTAAGGGCGATGGATATGGAAAAGATCGGAACCCCGTGTGCAAAATTCAGGGTCCCATCCAAAGGGTCGATAATCCATTTGTATTCGGAGTCGCCGGCGATCGCCCCGTATTCTTCGCTTAACACGGCATGCGCCGGGAATTCGGATCGAATGACAGCCAGGATTTTTTTTTCGGATTCGGTGTCGGCCTCGGTGACGATTTCATCGGCCGCCTTTGTGCGGATGCTGCAAATGCGGCCGAATCGCGCGCGCAGCACCTGTGCGCCTTCACCGGCGGCTTTGATCGCAGTCCGTTTACAGCGTTCAAGATCCATCTTGAGAAACCTCTTCTATGATTGATTCCATTTTATCGATCAAGGGCAGCAATGTCGGCTGAGACAGCGCGGATACGGGGGTTCCATCAAGCCGCTGGCTCAGGCGGGTACGCATCTCCCGGTCGACGCGATCCATTTTGTTCAATACCCGGATGGTCGCCGTGTCCTGAAGTTTGAGATCGGAAATAATTCTTTCGACGGATTTAATCTGTTCTTCATGGCGCGGGTTGCTGATATCGATCACATGCAACAGCAGATCTGCATCTTCGAGTTCTTCCAGGGTGGCCCTGAAGGCAACCATGAGATCTTTGGGCAGATCTTTTATAAATCCCACGGTATCGGTGATAATGACCTCCAGATCTCTTGGAAACCGCAGCCGGCGGCTGGAAGGGTCCAGCGTGGCAAAAAGGCGGCTTTCGGCGACCACGTTGCTTTTGGTCAGGGTGTTCAACAGCGTGGACTTGCCCGCGTTGGTATATCCGATGATGGAAATGACCGGCAGCCCCTTTTTGTGGCGTTTGGATTTTTGCTGCTGTCTTTGTTTAATAACCGAAGACAAGGATTTTTCCAGGACCGCAATGCGCTCCCGCGCCCGGCGCCGGTTGATCTCCAGTTTAGTCTCGCCCGGCCCGCGTCCGCCGATACCGCCGGTTAAACGCGACATGGCCGTATTTTTTACTACCAGACGGGGCAGTAAATACTTCAGTTGGGCCAGCTCGACTTGAAGCTTGCCTTCCCGGCTGCGTGCGCGTTGGGCAAAAATATCCAGAATCAATTGGGTGCGATCCATGACCTTCAGCTCCGTCTGATCGGTTATCGACCGTATCTGGGAGGGGTTTAACTCCTGGTCAAAGATGATCAGCGTGGCGGCTTCCTGAAGTGCCATCAGGACCAAATCCTGCAATTTTCCCCGTCCGATCAACAGACGGGCATCCATTGTCTTACGCTGCTGCATGACGCTGCCGACCACCGCCAGACCACTGGAGCTGGCCAAATCGTTAAGCTCCGCCATGGATTCCTTGACCCGGCTTTTAGGCTCGGAGGACACACTGACCAACAGAACCTTTTCACGATGGCCATCGGCCTGCCGTCCTGAGCTGATGCGGGCAAGCTCGTCTTCCAGTGCCTGAATGCGTGCCAGACAGTCGATATCCAGCTCGCCGGGATCGAGCGGGGGAATGAGCTGATAGGGCGTTTGCCGAAGTTTCCCAGGCATGATATGGGCGGCATGAATCCGTTGCGGGATACCTTCCGGATCGCTGACAATGACCGCCATCATATCGAGGCGCAACAGAGCCAGATCGGTAAGGTCGTCTTCACTCAAAGTTTCCTGGTCCAGATGGGTATGAATGCATCGCAGTCCCTTCAAACGGCCGGGGGCGGCGCGGTATTCTCCGGTGTGAGGAATGATGATCTTTTTATTGTCGCCGACAATGACGAAGGCGACTTTACCGGCACGGTTGACCAGAATACCGATCTGACGGTGAATTTCGCGCGAAAGCCGGCAGAGCTCGCGGGCCTGTTCGAGGGTAAGCAGAAATTCCGGCGGAATGCGCCGGCGATAAAAGTTTTCAAGCCGTCTGAGCTGATTGGCTTTTAAACCGTTTGTATTTCCGAATAGTTTTTTCAATAAGCTTCAGCTTCGGGCGACGACTTCTTCCGACGCCAGATTTTCAAAACGGGTATAGGAATTCAGAAACGACAAGAATACATCGCCGGTCGGTCCATTGCGCTGTTTTGTCAGCAGGAGTTCCGCCGTGCCTTTGTTCGGATTGTCTTCCTCTTTATTGTAAACCTCGTCCCGGTAGATGAAAAGGACTACGTCCGCATCCTGCTCCAGGGCGCCGGATTCTCGCAGATCGGACAGGCGGGGTCTTTTATCCGTACGCTGTTCGAGCATTCGGTTGAGTTGGGACAGGGCCACAACCGGCAATGAGAGCTCCTTGGCCAGCGCCTTCAGGGCTCTGGATATTTCGGAAATTTCCAGATCCCTGCGCTCGGCGCTGGCGCGTCCCTGCATGAGCTGCAAATAGTCGATGATGATCAGGCCGAGATTTTTATCCATTTTGAGGCGTCGGGCTTTGGCGCGAATTTCCATAGCGGACATGCTGGCCGAATCGTCGATATAAATGGGGGATGCGGACAATACGTCGGCGGCGTCGGTGAGCCGATGCCAATCATCCATGCTGAAAAAACCGCCTCTCAAGCGGGATGAATCGATGCGGGCTTCCGAACAAAGCATGCGCAGCGAGAGCTGTTCCTTGGACATTTCCAGCGAAAATATGGCAACCGGCACGTTGGCCTCGACGGCTGCGTTCCTGGCGATGTTCAGCGCCAGGGCTGTTTTCCCCATGCTGGGGCGGGCGGCCAGAATAATCAGGTCGGAGTTCTGCAGCCCCGACGTCAGAGTGTCCAGGCGGCGAAATCCGGTCGGAACTCCGGTGACGAGACTGCGGTTGCCCTGATTTTCCTCCAGGGTCTCGATATTGCCGAGAATTATTTTGCTCAACGGGTAAAAAGCTTGCCGGGCTTTTTTTTCGGAAATTTCGAATATGGCCGCTTCCGCAAAGTCAATGACATCGTCGGTATTGCCCCGGTCTTCGAAGCAGCGCTTCACGATCGCATTGGCTTTTTCGATCAATCGCCGCAAGGATGCCTTGTCATGGACGATTCTGGCGTAATGTTCCGCGTTGACCGCCAGGGGAACCGTATCGACCAGCCGCGCCAGATAGCCGCCGCCGCCGATCGCTTCCAACTGGCCTTTTCCCTTTAGATGATTGGCCAAGGTCACCAGATCGACGGGTTCCGCTTTATCAAACAGATCGATAATGGATGCATAGATCTTTTGGTGTGCCGTCCGGTAAAAATCCTGCGGCGACAATATCTCGATAACATCAAGAAGCACATTGTTGTCGATCAGCACCGCGCTGATAATAGATTCTTCCGCCTCGATATTTTGTGGCGGAACTGCGTGCGGTATCGGATCGGCTTGCTGATCGGTTCGGCGTTCGGGCATGGTAAAGTTCAAATTTCGAGGTTTATCGAAAAGGGCCGGTCTTCTGTAGAACGGGCGCCACGGACGGCGCCGTGACTCCACAGCCGGAGTTGCGACAGAAATGGACTGAAAACCGCATCCCTGTCAGGCGGGGCGGCGCCGATCGAAAGCCGCGCACGGCCCCGGGCCTGAAATTCAGGGGATTGTGCTTCCTTGTTTCCAGAAGTGCGTACATGCTTCGAAAATTAAAGGGTACGGGTTACTCGGGAACGATTTCGACCGTTATTTCAGGTTCGACTTCATTGTAAATCCGGATCGGGACTTTGAAGCTGCCGATGGTCTTGATCGGTTCCTTGAGTAGGATCATTCTTTTTTCCACCTCGATGTTTTGCGCATTCAGGGAATCGATGATATCCCTGGCCGTTACGGACCCGTAAAGCCGGTCTCCATCGCTGACCTTGGCCGAAATACGGCATGCCACACCTTCGAGCTTTTGGGCCATCTCTTCGGCAAGTTTGCGTTCCTTGGCGATCTGAAGATCGAATTTGGCTTTCTCATGCTCCAGTTTGCGACGATTTTGCGGGGTGGCCAGAACCGCTTTTTCCTGGGGCAGCAGATAATTGCGGGCATAACCTTTGGCGACATTGACCTCGCTCCCGATGATTCCCAGTGAATTGATTGTCTCTTTTAAAATTACCTTCATTATCAGAACCTCCGCTGCGTAAAAACAGAATTTTGGTGGAGCGATGTGCTGCTATCCTCCATTATCAGAACCTCCGCTGCGTAAAAACAGAATTTTGGTGGAGCGATGTGCTGCTATCCTCGTCGTTCACCCACGTTTGCAAACCCCACCCCAATAAATTTTAAAACTTTAAGTTCAAGAACTATCGATCCTGGGTACCCAGCTTACGAAAATTGAACCACATGTCAAAAAAGCCAAGGCCGATGACCGCCAGCAAAATTAATTGCTGGATGGCAATTAAGGCATACATAAAAACCCTGAAAAACCTGGGAATTCCCTTCTTGCTGAAAAAATACGATACGATCGCCATGCCCTGGAAAAAATAAACGGTCATCAACACCAACAGGCCATTTATGGCAATGACTTTAATATCCGTACCGGGCAGAAACATGGCCGTGCCGCAACCGATAACCCCCCATACCAGAAATTCCGGCGCCTGCCATAAATTCAAGGGTCCGAAATCCGGATAAAAAAGAGAGCGGCGCAATAATAGCGGCTTTACCAGCAAAATACTTGTCCAGGCAGCGAAAAGGGTTGATACGGCAACCAGTGAAGGAATGATTCTTATCAAGGCATCCTGAATCTTATCCAGCGATTGCGCGATCAGATGGACGTTTTCCTCTGACATTCCCATGTCGCGATACAAGACGAGCGTAAGCTGAAGATTCTTCGCAACATAATTGGCCACTACCGTGTAAATACTTTCACCGGTTGACAAGCTGAAGATGAAAAGCCCCACCAGCCCTGAAATCATGACACTGCCGCAAGCATACAGCATCGTTCTTTCGATGGAAAGATTCAATTCCATCACCTCGCCCAGCACAAATCCGATCAGAAACAACCCGGCAAAGAACAAAACATCCAGGGAGAGGTTCCCAATAAAAACAATCATGATCACCGCCGAGAGCAGGGCGATAATTGCACTTAATCTTCTACCCAGTTTCAGCCGGTAAAATAGAATGGGAACGGGAATAAACAGTGCGCCGGCGAAGCCTATTATCGGGATAAAAACCGAAATAAGGAAAATCAGACTGGTAATCAAGACGCCATTGACGATATCCTTTATCATTTCCCCTAACTTTGCCGGTGAGAATTTTAGCGAACCCCTCTTGCGGCCTCACTGCCGCAAAAAAAAACGCATGGCTTCCAATTGAATACAGCCGGGGTCCCGCTGGAGTCATCCTGCGGTCCGGTCGGAGCGTTCTGCCCGCACCGAAGCCGACGACGAAGATCGCAGATTCGCAATAATGCCGGAATCGGCCGCATCTCCTGAATCCACAAAGCGGGCGGGCGGTGACGGTCAAGACCGCTCACCGGCTTTTACCATGCGGTTCTGTGTGATATCGGGGCTGACGGAATCCGCCTGGATTCAGTGCAAATCGACGGTTCCCACATAGGGCAGAAAAGCAACCGTTCGAGCCCGTTGAATCTCATGGGTGAGCGTTCGCTGGTGCTTTGCACAACATCCGGACAACCTTCGGGGAATGATTTTGCCGCGCTCGGTTATAAAGTACCTCAGAGATTTAGGATCCTTGTAATTTATTTCAAGACTGGCATCCGCACAAAACCGGCAGACCTTGCGCCGATGAAATATTCTTCTCTTTTTTCTTTGGAATTGCTCTCTTCTATTTCCTCTTGCAGGCGCTGCCATGATTATGCCTCCTCTTGAGTTGCCGATGCGGGTTTTTCTGGGTCTTCAGTTTCGGGAGCAGGCGAATCTTTATCGGCATGGGTGGCCTCTTGCTGCTCAGGCGCGGGTTTTTCCGTCGGAGGCGCCTCCGGGGTGCTGTCCGGCGCACTCTCCGCGGCCGCCCTGTCTTCGGCCGCCTTTTCCACCGCCGCCTTTTCTTCCTTGATTTTTTCGAGGTCGGCTTCTTTATCCAGCAGGACCGTCATATATTTCATGGAGCGATCATCGATGCGGAAAAAGCGTTCGATTTCATTGACAAGCTCCGGTGACGCGCAGTAGTCGAATCTGACGTAATAGCCGCGAATCTTTTTGCGGACTTCATACGCTAGTTTTCTTTCACCCCAGTGGTCGGTATAAACCAGAAATCCGTTCATCTGGCCGATGAGCTCCTTGACCCTGTCGATCAACGGATCACGTTGATCCTGGGATATGTCCGGGTCAATAATTACAAATGTTTCGTACCTTCGCATTCATCCTCCTTTCGGCTGTATAAGCCCTGGTTTGTCCAGAGCAAGGATTGGATATTTACAACAGACGGATATTTAAATCAATATGCATAGCATTTGAGAAGAATATATGTCAAGGTTTATTTAAGGATTGTGGGATTTTAGAAAACAGGGATTTAAGATCGGAGAATTCAGGGGTACTGCATTCCTTCATGCTGGTATTCAGGCCCCGTTCCAGTAGCGGATCGGTCCCACGTCGACATGCACGAATCGTTTATGCGGATAGTAGCCGACCCCGCCGCCTTTCAATTTGTAGGCCGCCTTTCTCAAAACGGCGGTTTGGTAACCGGGCAGACGAATATCGACGGCCATTCCCTGCATGTGATAGCTGTTCTTGGCGGCGCCTTTGTCTCGCTTGCGGAGTCTGGCGTTGGTTTGGGGAGTGCGGTATCCGGAAATCACCTGAAACGGTTTATCCGGTCGGAGTTTCAAAGACATGTCCGCCAGCAGATCCAGCAGGTGCGTATCGATTGGTTTGACGACGTTTATCCGATAATCCCGCATGACCAGATTGATCCTTTCCAGGGCGCCAGGGTCATATTGGCCTTCACACCAGTAAATTCCGTCGAATCTGTCCTTGGTGTGGGGATTATACAATGACAGAGATCGTTGCTTCACCACCATATCCTCGATATTGGCATAGACGAATTCCGGGCAAAAGGCGGCGAGCCCCGTAAACAGCATGAGTCCCATGAAACCACGTCTGCTCAGTCCTGCTCTGGACGAGTGAGGCATATCGTTAAAGGACATTCTCAAACTCCTCATAAAAAGCTTTTTCTCCGACGCATCGGCGGAGTTTTATCGGACCTCGATCTTTGACCGGAAATATCTAAACAGAGATGGGCCGAAGCCTTGGGAAAAGAAAGATAAGCAGCACGGTTCTATTAATAATCCGGTCCGGTTGTCAAGGATAAAATCCATCGGCGACCCACGGCGCTGATATGCGCCATTAAAAACTCCAGGACCCTCGTTGAAAATAGGAAGACGGCGCGGGCTTTGGAGCTGACACGGGCATTGTCCTTGGGAGCAAAAAAATTGGGTTCGGTAATGAAGGATGGAAAGTCCGGCTGCGTTCAAAGACCAATGCAGCCATCTCTACACGTCTATGACGGCTTACGAAATGAGGTTAATCATGTATTTTAAGCAGTGATCAACCGTATTTGGCGTGAAAATTGCCTGTAGATCGGCAGGAACTCACCCTGCAAGGTGAAAGGCCCCCTGGAGGGGGCCTCACCCTTCTGGTGGCCGCTAGTAGTCACACAATCGCATTTGTCCCCGCCAAGCGGCGATCGTGAGGTCCGCCGCTGTAAGCCCCGCATGCTCGCAGACTGACAGCAGGGAAGCGATTCATTCGACGATTTCCAGGAGTATGTTTTTTTTGATCTTTGGCGAGACGGCTTGCAGGATTCTTCTGATGGCATCGGCGGTCCGCCCGTTTTTGCCGATCACCCTGCCCAGGTCTTCCCTGGCAACCCGCAATTGCAGGATCGACACATTGGCGGTTTTGACCTCTTCAACAAAAACCTGATCCGGTGATTGAACCAGAGACGCCGCAATATGTTTGACGAGATTTTTCATGGCTGTCCTCCTCAGTAAGAGATTCCCTTTCATTGGGTTGTTTCGACTGGATGTCGACAGGTACAGGTTTCAAGGGTCTTGCAAACATCTCGTACACTGAGCGGCCGGGTTAGAAAATAAGGTGGATAATGTATTTGGAGGTACCATCGGGCCCTATTCGGAGGATATCACTACGTAGGACTTGTGGTACGTCCGATATTCAGAAAACAGGAAGCATCCTGGAGGAGGGACTTAAATGCGGATGAAGCAAGATTTTAAGACCCAGCCGAAAGCATTTACTCCATTCATAAGCCACCGGCTTCGTCGGTGAGAACTGAAAAGGTTCTACCGTTACAGGGGCGGCAAGTTTCGTGGGTGCATACCTGACAGATGCCGGTGGCTTATGTCTGGAGTCGCCTAAAAAAAAATGGTTTGCGTTTATGATTTAATATCATTCGGTTATCCAGAAAGCTCCAGTTAAAGGAATGGGGTCTATCCTATCCCCCTCCCTCAGTCCCTCCCGCCAGGGGAGGGAAGCAATATTGCCGCTCGCTGGAGCTTTCAGGATAACCGCGTAATATTATTCTTTCTTCATGGTCTATTTTCATGCACGATCAACGAATTCGGAAATTTTAAAATAAAACTGCTACCCTCACCGGCCTTGGATTCCACCCTCACCGTGCCGCCAAGCCTGCGGGCGGCTTCCTGTACGATCGCCAGTCCGATGCCGGTGCCTTCGTATTCTCTATTCGTATGCAGTCGCCGGAAGATTCGAAAGATTTGATCCAGGTGTCGCGATTCGATTCCGATCCCGTTGTCACGTACCTGCATTTCGAATTGCTCGTTACGGCATGGTTGCCAACCGATTTCGATGCGTTTTGGACTGCTTTGATTGAATTTGATGCCGTTGACGATCAGATTCTGCAGGATTTGTTTCAACAGCGTGCGGTCGGCGAAGACCTTTGGCCATTGCGGCTGAATCTTAATCTGGATATCGCGAGTCAGATCGAGCAGTGAGCAGATTTCGTATACAAGGGCGGGTACATCGACCGCTTCCGACGTCAACGGCACCCCCCCGATGCGAGAGAAGCTCAGCAGGCCGTCAATCAGGGCATTTCCCTGATCGGCGGCCTTCTTCAACCCATCCAAATACTTTTTTTGTTCACCACTCAGACGTTGACCCATATCCTCAAACAAAAAGTCCGCATAATTGCGCACGGCGCGCAGCGGCGCCTTCAAATCGTGGGTGACCGCATAGACATATCTGGATAGTTCCTGGTTTACCCGTTCCGTTTTCACCAGTTGGGCGGCCAGTTCGATCTGGGCCAGATGCTCCAGCTTCGCGATCCGCTTGCTGTCGGTTATGTCCGTAAAAGACACGAGCATCCGCGACAGGCTTTTTTCGAATCCGGCGCCTGCCGCGCAATGAAACGAAACGATGCGCTTTTCTCCGTCCAGCCTGACCACCGGCATTTCGATTCGAAAATGGATCTTCCCCTGTGCCAGGATGATAATTTTCTCACAAAACACATCCCATGTCGCTGCGGTAAAGCAACGCGCAAGGTTTGTGAGCAGATCCTGCCTGCTGGCGGCTCCGAAGATTTTCAAACTGGCGGAGCTGACATCGACGATTTTCACCAACCCGGCCAGACTGCGGACCTCTTCGGGGTGGTCGGTCATAAAGGAGCGTAAATTGCGGATGCCCTCGGACTTTAATTGGGTAACCCGTTCGATGACGGCGGATAGATCTACCTCCCACACTGCTATGGCCGATCCTTCAAACAACGATCGATAGCGTGCTTCCTTGGCCGCCATCGCCCTCTCGGCCTGCTTCCGGTTGGAGATATCGAGAAAAGACCCAATGATATGCGAAACCGATCCATCCTCGTCCCGGGCGAAGATGGAATGACGCGACAGGCACCAGATCCAGCGGCCGTTTCGCGTCCTGAAACGATATTCGTGCTCCAGCAACTCATCGCCGGTGCGGACGACCTCTCTTATATGTTCGGCTAAGTCCCGCCGGTCATCGGGATGAATCAGCGCTAAAAACCGCTCTTTGTCCAGCGTCTGGATATCATTTAAATGGTAGCCGGTCAGTTTGGTGTACTGTGCGTTGATAAACACATGGATACCGAGTTTGACATCGTGTATGTATAAACCGTTGAGGGAGGCGTTCAGCACCTGGCATGCAAAATTTTCCGGTTCGGTCGGCTCGTTCATGGCTTGCAGAAGCGTGTTGATGTCCGGTGTCATGATTTCTCCTGGTCATCGCTGATCTCGCGAGACAAGTGCCACACGGTCTCTCGGCATTTATGTCACTGCCCGGAAGGATTAAAGTCGTCTGAAGTGTGTACGATTTTGTTCACCCTGGATTACACTTTGGTTTTTCGCCGTTTCCGTGCTCATGCCCGCCTTTCTTCGTAACCTTCGTGAAAATTGGAGAAAATGGCAGTTTTACCTTTTTGCTCGGAATCCTTCGTTTGGTCTTCAAGTAAAAATATGCAGGTTCCACACCAGATTTGTGGCTGCCGCTATTTTATCCAAGGGCTTACCAGTTGAGATATTGTTCAGACCCTGACCGGTGGGGGTGCCGTCCGCAAGCATATGATCTGTTTGCAGCAATAAAATCGGAATACTCAGCCGATGGCTTGTTGGTGGTGGGAGAAAGCTGGCTAGAAACCGGACAAGAGCGGCGGCCGCTGGCCAAAGGGCAGCCCGTCTGATCGGAATAGAAACTTATCATGAGCTTGAAGATTGCCGGGTAAATCTTGTGGGCCTTTTGAATCCGGGATTCGAGTCTTTTTTGCTGCGTAATATCCCTGACAAAATTTAAAACCGCCGGTCTCCCTTCCCACATCATTTGAACCGTATTGGTATTGACGGTCAGTTCACCCCCCCGCTTTATTGATCACCCGATGGGTAAGCGTTGGGGATATATCTTGGTCGCCTTCCATCCCGTTCTGATATCTATCCAGGACGGCCGCTCTGTCTTCGGGGTGGATGAGATCCGCGGATGAAGTTCTCTCTAATTCTTCTTCGGTGTAGCCGGTGAGTTCAACTGTTCTCGGATTCGGAAATTTAATCACACCTTCTTGGATGATGAATATGGCATCATTAGCATTTTCGAACAAATAACGGTATTTTTGTTCGCTGTCCCGCAAGGCTTTCTCAAAAAGATTTCGATGCAATGCAATGGCGGCCTGATTGATGAACGTTTCGATTAACCGGCTTTTTTTCGCAACCAGTTTTTCATTCTCTCCACGACGGGTAATAATGATCGCATCGCCGAAGATCTCTCCGCGGTAGGCAAATCCCATGGCATAGATTCCGCCGATGCTGAGCAGTTTCTCAATGGTCCGACACAATACTTTGGGGACAGTCTTAAAGGAGAGCTCGTACAGCCCTTCCGGACCGTTTTGGAGTTTTCCGGTTCGAAGGGCTTCCAGGGCTTCCGGATCGATTAGCTCCATCGTCATGCCGATCGGATTTTTGTTCAACAGGTTGATTATATTTTCAGCATGTCGTCCAAATCCTTCCGCGAATTTGGTTTGAATTAAATTGGTGGGTTTATCCAGAAGTTGCTTCAATTCGGGTCCGATTTCAGATTTCATACGGATGGCGTCGATCCTTGGACTCGTCATAAATAGACGATAGGTCCTTGACATGGGGTCACCCGATTTAGTACAAATTACACCTTGAAATTCGTTGGAATACAGGCTTGACCCCATTCGTATTCTTTCGCTAATATGAAATCCTTTCGAAGACCCGCCAACCGGCGTTAATTTGCGGTTTTCCGTTTTTATTTATCAACAGTGATTTCGATCAAAGCGCGAAGACACTCACATATCGGAAAAGGAGCTGGGTATGGTCGTGTCAAAACGGTGCGAAAGTCCCTTGTCCTTTGCGGAGTTGTCCACCCGGGTTTTCATCGCCGCCATCATGGTGGCAGTCTGCAGCGTTGCCCATGCCGATGACATTGACCCGCCACTGCTGGTTTATAAAAACCAGCGATACGTCGTTGAAAGCGAAACCATTCGGGTGGTGACTGCCTACAACGCTGGAGATCCGGCCCAAACAGACGACTCCCCCTGTATATCAGCCAGTGGAGAGGATCTTTGCGCCGCCCTGGAACTGGGACGGAAACGTTGTGCGGCCAATTTCGTTCCATTGGGTTCGAAGCTGTACGTGGATAAAATCGGGGTATGCCTGGTAACGGATCGCACCAACAGCCGTTACCGTCACCGCGTCGATATCGCCATGCCCAGGAATGCCTACCATCGAGCCCGTCGATTCGGCCGGCAGAAACTGAATGTCAAGATTATCCTGCCGTTTTTATATCAGGAATTTTTTGCTTCGGGAATGTAGCCGCCGGCGGCTGCTTGCGCCGGCAGGCCAAGCATGATCGGCAGATTGCGAGGGTCATGCCTGCAGACATTTCGGTTATTGATGCGGTGATAGGGCAGAGTCAATCGGAGTCGAGGCCAATGCTGCCTCAGCGACTTCGGGCGCGAGCCAGAACCCAAAAAGCCGAGCGTTCGAGGGCCACCAGCGTGGCTGTCATCCCCACCGCCAGCGCAAAAAGGGCCAGATTGCTGGCATCGCCGGCCCTGAAGGCGAAAATCAGCGAAGTCGAGACGGCGGGTGGATGCACCACATCCACCAGGATCATCAAAATGATCGTCGCCACCATGGCAGCACCACCGGAGCGGTATCCGGCGCCCAGCCACAGATAGGCAAGCAGACCCAGGGTGGCCGCGATCAACTGGGAAAGAACCAGGGTTTTCACGGCGTTCGTGCCGTGGAGAGGATCGAGGTAGATGAGAAACGCGCTGGATGCCAAGGATGCAAAGAGCAATTGTTGCTGTGTGAAGACTCTCACCAGAGCAAGTACCGCGAGCACCGTGGCCGTTGGCAACAGTGCCAGGAAAAATTCGTCTTTGAGCGACAATCTCCTTCTCGGTGGGTGCTCTGCTCCATCGATCGGCTGCAGGCTTTCCATATCCCGATTTGTATTTTTCACCAAATATCTCATCCTTTTTTAATACCCTGATTGAGCGAAGGTGGGGAGTGACCCAGCTTCAAGGCGTCCAAGGGTGAAGCTGTAGTCGTCCTACCGCGATCCCTTGGCAACGCAGAAGATGGGGAGCTATCGGCTTTCCCGCCGTGTCGGGGCGTAGCTCAAAGAGCGAAGCCCGAAGGGTAAACAAATGGGATTTAAAATCGACAATTACTCCAAATGTGTCTCTATTTTCTTGTATCAAGCCTGGCTTTGTTTGACATCCAAAAGGTCTGAAAGCCCAAGTTCATGAAGTTTTTCCGCACCAGCATATCCAGTTTCAGGATCCCACCCTCTTAATTGATAAAACTCATCTCGCATTTTCTTGAAGACTTCACGGTCCAAGGTTTGGCCTTTTCGGCTTAAAACAATATCACCCTCACCAGGGACAAGCACATCGGGGTTCATAAAAACAGATTGGACCGGATCAGTGAAATTGAAATCTGCAATCGTATCATCTTTTTTTGGATTCCAACCTTCCCGCAAAAGGATGGCGCGCTGTTGATTAAAAATGGTTTCACCGTATTTCAATAAAGCATCCTCATCCAATTCTTTTCCGGTGACGGCATTGAATGTGCGGACTTCCAAGGTTGAATCGCCCACATTGTCGGCTGTATGGTGTGAAACCATCAATGGCCAACAGGAATCACAAAGTCCAAGGCTGTCCTTAACATAAGTGCGATCAATCATGCACGTGGCAGCCATGGCTTTGCCCTCATGGGTATTCAAATCCCAGGCCTTTTCGTGGCGCCAGAATCGGGCGGCGGCAGCTCGATATACATCCGCAGATACCGGCGTTGATCCGGGATATTTCAAATTCATCACCCACAGGCCGATGATCCTGCTGACCTCATGAAGCATGGCAATGGGCTGCCGGGGCTCAAAGGCATAGAGCAAACCATTCATTGGATATTCTCTTGCCGAATAGGTGGCACCGTCACCCACACCTGCAACTTCATTGGCAAAAAGCAGCTTGGCGTCCCTGCCTAAGATTTCGCCGGCTCTCAGGAGCCCTTCTGCAAGCACCTCACCCAAACCCTTTCGGAAAGCGATCATATTACAAAGCTTTTCAAAGAACTCCCACGTACCCAGCTTATCTATTTCAAGACCGGTTTGGGAGTCGCTCAAAAAACCGGCCTTGTAACCCGCACTGATCCATTGAACGACATTGGCCATCTCCATGGTGCACAAGGATAGATCGTTACAAAGCCCGGTTGCATAAAATGCGGTTTCAGCAGGTTCGCCCGGGCGTCCCATCACCCAGGGAAAGTACACAAACATGGACTGGCACTTTCTAACAACTTCCTTGTTCGATGGGGTTCGGAATGTGGACCGCATGATGCAGTCCAAACCGCACTGGAAACAAGACGCCTTACCCGTGCGGGAAATCTGATCCGGCGGGTATGGATTGAACGACGTGTCCCGCTTATTTAGCTTTATTGTCAACTGATTGAGTTCTTTTAATGCCGCGGGATCGCTTACCAGAGGAGAATGGTTCCCTATCACGGCAATGGCCTTTAAATTTTTAGCCCCCAAAACAGCGCCAAATCCACCGGTTGCGCTGCCCTCATTGTCCGTCATCAAATTTGCAGTTCGACATAGATTCATTCCGGCAGGACCAGTAGTAATACAATGCGTTTTTTTGCCATGTTTTTGTATTAAATACTCTCGGACCCGCTTAACGCCCTCGAAATGGATGCTTCCTGCGTCTTCGATTCTTGCGTTTCCATCTGAAATGAATAAATAAACAGGTCGATCCGCCTTTCCAGACACCATCAGTCCATCGAAACCAGCTCTTTTTAATGCGGATCCGCAGTATCCCCCCATGTTGCCATAACAAAAG
This sequence comes from uncultured delta proteobacterium, assembly GCA_963774425.1. Taxonomy (GTDB): domain Bacteria; phylum Desulfobacterota; class Desulfobacteria; order Desulfobacterales; family JAFDCJ01; genus JAFDCJ01. The sequence goes on from CAVZEZ010000025.1 coordinate 268,957, forward strand.
CCTTCCGGCACCAACATCGGAGATTTGCCCACGACCTCAAACCGTGATGCACCTTGAGCACCTGTTGCCGTCAATGGCCCTGTCATAAAAATCAGATGATTTTCCGGATCAAGAGCCCGGGCAGTGGCGGGGACATATTCCCAATATAGGCGTGTGGCGATTCCTCGTCCGCCCAAGAACCGATCTGCATACGGATGGGTGTCAATCTCTGAAATGACTTCTGAAGAAAGATCAACCTTTAATATTTTTCCACACCAACCGTAGCTTAAATACGCTAAAGATTTTTCTTTATTATCAGCCATATCATCCCCTTTTTTTTATGTGTAGCGGCCATAAGAATCTTACTTTTTGCCTTTTTCGGCGTTTGCTTTAGTCCAACATAGAAACCCTGGCCCTCAGGGCCAGGTCAGAGTACAGAGGCTTTGCCATCTGTACGACTCAATGTTACTCAATGATCGAGTTGTCCCCACAACCTCAGATCAAGGAATAACAAATGAGCCGTTTTCGAAAATTAACACAAACAATCTGGGATTGCCAATATCATCTTGTCTGGGTGCCTAAATATCGGTACCGGGTATTGGATGGACAAATTGCAATTGAAGTTGAAAACTGTATCCGAGCATTTTCTGAACAAAAAGAGTGCGAAATTGTAGGATTAAACGTCCAAACGGATCATGTTCATCTTCTTGTAATGGTTCCATCGAAGTTATCAATATCCGATTATGTAGGGATTATCAAAGGCAGAACTGCAATTTGTGTATTCAATAATGAGATATATGCCGACTTATCTTGCGGCTCTTTGGCAAAGAAGTCTGATTATTTCAACGACATCAGAGCGTTGATATTGTCCAAAGGGACCTCTTTGGGAAAATCGCACCCAACGGTTAGGATGTAGCCGGTGTCGTCGCCCCAGATCTCCAGACAATTCCGGGCCGCAGCGATCACCTCATCCGGGCTACCGTTCAAAAAGGCCCCGGTCGGGGAGACGTTGCCTGCCACGCAAACCTGGCCGCCTAACACTTCCCTGGCGGCTGCCAGATCAACCTTGGCCTCCAGGCTGAAAGCGTGGGGGGCCATGGCTTTTATCCTGGGCAGTATGGGTGTGGTGTTGCCGCAAATGTGAATCATGGTGTATTTGCCGGCCGCTTTGGTCTTGTTGATCAGGTCGCTCAGGTCAGGCTCGACGAACTGTTCGAACGTGGTTGGCGAGATCAAATCGCCCGAGGCCACCGGCTCGGAAAAGTTGACCCCCATCACGTTGGGGTGCTCCAGCATGCGCTCACACATGGCCCAAACGAAATCAGCTGATCTCTGGATTAATTCTTTCAACGCGTGGGGCTGTTCGATCGTGGCAAGCAACAGTTGCTCTGCGCCCATAATACGCGCTGCGGTGGTAAACGGCCCCCACTGGGTGGGCATGACAAACGTCTCATCGCCGATGGCTTGGCCGATAAGATGGCTGGATGTGTTTATCGCCACGATGATCGGGTCTTCCAAGGCGGTTTTCCAGGGCAGTTCGCCCAGCTTGTCCAGGTTATCCAGGGCGGGTGCCGTCAACGCCGGCGTATCGGTGCAGTTATCTGTGATCGGCGCGCCCAGGCAGTGGGCGGGGTAGTTGAGCAGCCCGGCGCCGGGCCAGATCATGTCGTGACCCAGCAAACGATAAGCCTTCTCAAACACAGCACAGATTTTTTCCGGAGAGGTTTTTGCATCGGCAAAGGACTGATTGGCATAGTTGAAATACCATTCGCCGCCGGTGATCAAAGTGACAACCGGCCGGTCGGTCGGTTGTTGGTTCATTGCGGCCAGAACCGCTTCTTTTCCTGTCATGCTCACTCCTCGAGGCGCTGTAGGGTTCCATGGTGCGTCGATACATGCGGCTGGGTATTTATCATAAATGAAGGATTTCGTCGAGTAGTGAATAAGGATGCGATGGGGCAATTACATCTAATCAGCACGCCAGGAGAAGACCGGCTACCGAAGCGAAATGATGATCCATCGAAAACAGTCGACACCCATGCTGAAGGGCCACCGCAGCGATCCAGATGTCGTTGGTCGGGATCGGTTTGCCCAATTTTCTTAAATTATTTAGAATTTCCGCATAAAATTCGGCCGTATTCTCGTCAATCACATAGAGTGACACTCTGGGCGCATCCAGAAACGCTTCAAGCTCTCTTCGATTTTCCTGCTCGCGGGTTCCGCCCTTGAAGCCCGACAATAATTCACCGATGCTGATGGATGATATCCCGATCTCGTGAACACTTTGCAGGGTGTCAACGGTTTGCGGGTCCCCTTTCATGGCAAATGAATAGATGTTAGTATCGATCAGAACCTTTTTCATGGCCAGAGCTCCGCATCCATCGTTCGTTCGGCATCTATTTTGCTCTGGATCGCTTCGAATTCCTTCTGCGTCCATTTTCCGAATAGATGATCCATGTCATGGTATACAGCGGCGAATTTTTTACCGCCACTTTCCCCCAACCGGTTTTTGATTGAATCGATTACAAGCTGATTTACGCTTTTGCCTTCATTTTTAGCCGTTTGTTTTAATTTGTCGGCAAGCCGGACATCGATTCCGCGCACGGTAATGGTTCTCATAGTTGCCTCCAGTATGGTATGCAATCGGATAGTGCCTGCATTTTGAGTGCATTTTATGACATCAAAATGATTGCGTCAAGGAGGTTTTTGGGGAACTTTTATTTAAACCTCAGATTAAGATGCTGGCTGAAGCAGCGTTTAAATCCGGGGGGGGACTTATGAGGGTAGCGCGCCAGGCTTTTAAAGTCTCGGATGCTCAAGGCTGATTTTGCGCATCCAAAAACAGGAGGTGACAAGCAACTCCGCCCACTCGCAGGTAGCCCCGGTGGGATGGTAAATGATCTTCAGACTTGACGGTTTGATCAATGTCCCGATCGCGTCCCTAAAACGCAAAAAAGGGGTTACGGTATTTCCCGTAACCCCTTGAAATCAATGGTGGGCCGTGAAAGAATCGAACTTTCAACCTACTGATTAAGAGTCAGGTGCTCTGCCTAGTTGAGCTAACGGCCCTTTGAGTGGGATCGGTCTTTAATTGACTGTGCTTGCTATCAGCTTTGGATTCGGTTGTCAATCATTTATTAAAATAATCTCCGCGCCACGAAGAAGGTCGCCGGCCGCGATAACTGTACAAAAATTTAACCGCAGACATACGCAGAGATACGCAGACGATGATTTTTTTCCTGCGGAGCTCACGAAGTCAAAATGTCGGCGGTTGTCGGCGTCGGTCGAGCGAGCGAAGGGAGCGGGCGGTTGATTATATCCGGCAATAAAGATACAAAGCTCAGCGCCGCCAGGGCGGCCGCTCGCGTTTGCGTTTGTCTTTTTTGGTCTGCTTGCCGCCCTTTTTCCACGCTTCCTCCGGTGCCATGCGTTTGCTTCTGGGCACCCGCTCGGCGAACTTTTCCTCCAGATCGATGGTGTAGCTTCCGGGCGGGGTTCGCGGCAGCCGGGATTCGGACTCGGCCGGTTTGGCGGGCGCTGGCTTTTCTTTGGGCAGCGGGGGGCCCGTAAAACCTCCCGAAGGAATAAAGTCGGCCAGAAACAGGGTCTCGCCGGACTGGAAGAAAACCACGCCGCTATCCATGCAGGCTTGCACCTGAACCGTCAAAAGCACCGCTGAGTGGTCGATGCGCCGGCCCAGGCGCTCGGCCATGTCGATACGCGACGACAAAATGATCCGGTCATGGCCGGCCGGCTGAATGCCTTTGTCACCGACGTGGGGGTAGGCTTTGCGGCGCACGCAGACATACAGCAGCTTGGGCGGATCCTGGGCATAGACGGGCTGCGGCAGGCGCTCGTGCAGTTTCGACCGGATGCGGGTATCCGTTATTTCCAGGCCATGGTCCGGCACGCAGAGCATGATTTCATTCAGATGCGCTCGGCGCACATATCCCAGACCCGCTTCCTCGGACAGGGCTTTTAAAAGATCCTTGATCTTGACAAAACCCTCGTTGTCGGTCACCAATCCGAATTCATCGGGACGCCGGCTCAGGACGTAATCCAACAGCTTGGCCAGTTTCAGTGGTGATCGGTTAAGTGCCATTGTATCTTATTGTCCCACCCGGGAAATGGGTGAAAAAACCTCGCTTTTAGGTGAAGACGTCAGCGGACAAACGAGGGTGCGAGGAGCCCAGGGGCCAAGGGTTCAAGGAAAGCCGTAAAGGGTCTTTTCACTCGAACCCTGGGGCACTTGAATCCGTGAACCCAAGCCTGCGGCTTTAGCCGAAGATTGTTGACTCCAAAAAATTTTATTTTATAATCTCCGATTGTTTAGGCAACTTCGCGGTTTACTTGACCCGCGGTATTCTATCTGATATTTTTCCATCCAACTTCATTCATAAGCCACCGGCTTGTGCGGGTGAGAATTGAAGAGGTTCCAACGTTACCGGGCTGCCACGGTTTACAGCTCCAGAGCCGATAGATGCCGGTGGCTGACGGCTGGAGATACCCAAAGAATTTTGGCTTGCGGTTTTTATAATATGGCATATACGCCGGCAGCGCAAGCTGCGCTGAATCCGGTCCAAGCTAACAAGCCGTTTGGCGATGATGCCGGACTCAACGAATCATCAGCACGAACCGATCAAATCCATCCGGGATCACATGGTGTCGGTTAGTGTCACAACAATTGCTGAATCGATAAGTGTAAATAAATGTCATTTCTAAGAAGTATCAAACCAAAATTCTTTGGAAAAAAAATCATCGGCCACCAGCAGAACGTGGCCCCTTCCGGGGGCCTGCTCAGACCACCAACTCTGCTGGCGGTCGATGATTTGAAATGTCAACCGCTTTTAGCAACGAAAGGAGCCGGCCAAGATGAATTTTGAAAAATCCCAGTCACTGTTCGAGCGCGCTCAGAAGAGCATTCCCGGAGGTGTCAACAGCCCGGTGCGGGCCTGTAAATCGGTGGGGACACATCCGCTGTTCATTGAACGCGGCGAGGGATGCCTGATCTATGATGCAGACGGCAATCGATTCATCGACTATATCGGTTCCTGGGGTCCGCTGATTCTGGGACACCGGCACCCGGCGGTTATCGAGGCCGTCACCAAGGTCCTGGAACGGGGCACCAGCTTCGGGGCGCCGACCGATTTGGAGATTCAACTTGCCGAGCTGGTCATCGATGCGGTGGCTTCGGTGGATGTGGTGCGGATGGTGAATTCCGGCACCGAAGCCACCATGAGCGCCGTGCGGCTGGCGCGGGGGGCAACCGGTCGGGATCTGGTGATAAAATTCGACGGCTGTTATCACGGTCATGCGGACACCCTGCTGGTGGCCGCCGGATCCGGGGTAGCCACCCTGGGAATTCCCGGAAGCCCCGGCGTGCCTGAAACCGTGGCGCAATTGACCCTGTCGCTGCCCTATAACGACATCGATACATTTAAACAGGTGATGGCCGAAAAGGGCGACAGTGTGGCCGCCGTCATCGTCGAACCGGTGGCCGGCAATATGGGGATGGTACCGCCGGCAGACGGCTTTCTGCAGTCCTTGAGGGAATTGACCAAGGCCCACGGTGTGGTCCTGATTTTCGATGAGGTCATGACCGGTTTTCGGGTTGCCTACGGCGGTGCTCAGGCGCTTTACGGCATTACACCGGATCTGACCTGTTTGGGCAAGGTTATCGGCGGCGGGCTGCCGGTGGCCGCCTATGGCGGCAACCGGGAAATCATGGCCCGCATCGCGCCCCAGGGGCCGATCTATCAAGCCGGAACCTTGTCCGGAAACCCGATCGCCATGGCGGCCGGCATTGCCACCTTGAAACTGCTTCAGGAACCCGGCGTCTATGAAGATCTCGACCGGAAATCGGAACGGCTGAGCAACGGGCTGGCCAACGCGGCGCAAACGGCAGGTATTGCCGCCAAGGTGGATCATGTGGGATCCATGCTGGGAATGTTCTTTTCCGATCGGAAGATCGACAATTTCGAGGATGCCAAGACCTGTGATCTGGAGCTGTTTACGCGCTTTTACCAGGGGATGCGGCACCAGGGAATTTACATTGCCCCCTCCCAGTTCGAGGCCCTCTTTTTGTCGACGGCCCACGGTGATGCGGATATCGATGCCACTGTCCAGGCAGCGGAGCGGGTACTGAAGGAATTGGGTAAGTAAGGATTAAGGGGTAAGGATCAGAGGATTAAGGATTACGGGATTATGGATTAAAGCTTAAAGCGATGAGGCCTGCGGCCGTTGGAGGAGCGCTACGCTTTAGGTTGGAAGCGGGAATTAAAGGATTACGGATTAGGGAATTTCGGGATTGAAGGAAACTGGATTAGGGATTAAGCCAACCCTATAACGAATAGCTGACATAAAAACTTAATCCATACCCCTTGATCCTTAATCCTCATTTGTAAAGGTATTTTTCCCATGATGCTGGACATGGAAAAAAATCGAATTCCTGAAGGGGTTCGAACCATTCACCTGGTTGCGGTGTGCGGCACCGGCATGGGGGCTTTGGCCTGTATGCTGCAGGACCTCGGTTTTGAAGTGACGGGATCCGATCAGAAAATCTATCCTCCCATGAGCCATTTTCTGGAAAAAAAAGGCGTTCGGATCATGGACGGCTTTCGGGAGGAAAACCTGTCCCATGCGCCGGATCTGGTGATCGTGGGCAATGCCGTCACCCGCGAAAATCCCGAAATCGCGATGCTGCACCGTCTGGGACTCCACTTCTGCTCGATGCCCCAGGCGCTGAACCGGTTCGTGGCCGGCGGCAAAAAGACGCTGCTCGTCAGCGGCACCCACGGCAAGACCACCACATCCTCCATCCTGGCCTGGGTGCTGCAGACAGCCGGTTTGGATCCATCTTTTATGATCGGCGGAATTTTAAAGAATTTTGACAGCAATTACCGCCTGGGCGACGGTCCGTATTTTGTGGTGGAGGGTGATGAGTACGATACGGCCTTTTTCGACAAAGGGGCCAAATTCCTGCATTATCATCCTCAGGCAGCCGTGCTGACCAGCGTCGAATTCGACCATGCCGATATCTTTCGCGATCTGGTGCATATCAAGCAGACGTTTCAAAAATTTTTAATGGGAATCGACGGAACGGGGCTGCTGGTGGCTTACGACACCGATCCGAATGTGAGCGAACTGGTGGAAAATCTCGGCTGCCGGGTCGAGCGCTACGGTAAAAAGCCGGGCTCCCTCTGGCGTCTGGGCGCTGTCGGTTATCAATCTCCGTGGACCGAATTCGAAGTTTTTAAAAACAAAAACCTTTTCGCGGTTTTTAAAACCAGGCTGTTCGGCGAACACAATCTGTTCAATGCGCTGGCGGTGGTCGCGGTCGCCGCTGAACTGAAATTGCCGTCCCAGGCCGTTGCCCGGGCCCTGCAGACCTTCGATGGGGTCAAGCGGCGCCAGGAGATCCGGGGGCAAAAACGCCGGATCACGGTAATCGACGATTTCGCCCATCACCCCACCGCCGTTCGGGAGACGGTCCGGGCGGTCAAATCGGTTCATGGCGCCGACCGTCTCATTGCGGTTTTCGAACCCAGGACCAACACCAGCATGCGGGACATATTCCAGGGCGATTATCCGGCGGCCTTCGAAATGGCGGATGTCATTTGTATTCGTGAGCCTCCGTTTCTGCAAAAGATTCCACCGGGACAACGTTTCTCCTCCCAGCGGCTGGTCCGCGATTTAAAGACCCGCGGCAAGGATGCCCATTATTTTGAGGATACCGATGCCATCATTGAATTTTTGACGGCCGCCGCACGCCCCCGCGACCTGATTCTGATCATGTCCAACGGCGGATTCGACAACATTCACCAGCGGTTGCTGGACCGGCTGTAGCGTCGATCCGCTGGAATACCCGACGGAGCAAGCCGACGACCGGTGCCAAAGATGAATGCCCCTGACCCGGCCGATCCGGAAGCAAACAGGCTCCGAGCAATATTTTTAGTAGATAGCCAATCGGCTGCTGGAATGAGGGAATGTGGGAAAGTTGGAATGCTGGGCATGAGTGCATCGTCAGCGCTGTCTCAGGTCGAGATCCGGATGGCTTTTCTTACGTTTAAATTTTATGAGGTTGTTTCCGATTAAAGAGACCATTGTTCCACCTTTCCATAACTTCATCATTCCGGGAAATCCAACGACATCGAGGATCCGGAAACCAGTATCGAGTACAACGTTTGGACAGCATGGAATTTTTTAGGCAACAAAAGAGCTTGTAATTTGGTATTGACAATCGTCCCCGGCTTGATTACTTAATCTTGACCTTGAATAAGTGAGTAATGGTTGTTATTATAGGTTCATTTCAAACAGTTATGAATCAGACTTTGCTTGCATGCGAAAGTAATACCCCAATTGATCGTATAATCATCAGGATCGGCTGTATCCCATGACGCAAGGGAGGAACTTTTGAACAGACGTGTTGTGATAACGGGTGTGGGATTGGTAACCCCCCTGGCAATCGGCGTAAAAGAGACCTGGGAGGCGCTTTGTGACGGCAAATCGGGGGTCGGGGAAATTACCCGCTTTGACACCTCCAAATTTCAAACGAAAATCGCCGCGGAAGTCAAAGACTTCAATGCGGAAGATTTTCTGCCTAAAAAGGAAGCCAAGCGCACGGAACGATTCATCGCCTACGCCATTGCGGCTGCCCGCATGGCGTTGGAAGATGCCGGGCTGGTGATCGACGAAACCAATTCTCATCGGGTCGGCGTGATCACCGGATGCGGACTGGGAGGACTGTCGATCCTCGAAGACACCTGTCTGACCCTGAAACGAAAGGGCCCCAAGCGGGTGAGCCCTTTTTTTATCCCCATGATGATCGGCAACATGGCCCCTGGCATGATTTCAATCCAGTTTGGCGCAAGAGGTCCCAACGCATCCATTGCGACTGCCTGCGCCGCCGGAACCCATGCGGTGGGCGATTCATTTAAAATAATCAACCGCAGGGATGCGGATGTCATGATTACCGGCGGGGTGGAAGCGGTGATCAATCCGACCTGCATCGCCGGTTTCAATTCCATGAAAGCCCTGTCCACGCGCAACGATGAACCGCAGAAAGCATCCCGTCCCTTCGACCGGGATCGGGACGGCTTTGTGGTGGGGGAGGGCAGCGGCATTTTAATCCTTGAGGGGCTCGACCATGCCCTGGAGCGCGGCGCGCACATATATGCGGAGGTGACGGGCTACGGCATGAGCAGCGACGGACACCACATGACGGCACCGCCGCCGGACGGCGGCGGTGCCGTCACCTGTATGCAATCCGCCTTGAATGATGCCGGTCTCAGCCGCGACAAAATCGATTATATCAATGCCCATGGAACCTCGACCCCCTTAAATGATATCAGTGAAACCCGGGCCATCAAGACGGTTTTCGGAGATCATGCCTATCGGTTGGCGATCAGTTCCACCAAGTCTATGACCGGACATCTGTTAGGCGGCGCCGGAGGCATCGAGACGGTATTTACGGCCCTGGCCATATATGAAGGGCGTATACCGCCGACCATCAACCAGGACTATCCAGACGATCAATGTGATCTGGATTACGTCCCCAACAAGATGCGCAAAGCCAGCATTGAACATGCCATGAGCAACTCATTCGGCTTTGGCGGCACCAATGCCAGCCTGATTCTGTCGCGCTACCGGGACCGAAGCGAATCGGCGGGATAATTGCGAAGATTTTTCCTGCGGCCGGCCCGGCGGCTGCGGGAATTGCACCGGGGTGAACGGCAGGCGGCAGTGAGTGGCTACCTTTGATCGTCACTCCGGCATGTTTTTAGCCGGAGTCCAGCCAAATGGCGAATTCCCTGGATTACGGCTGAAAACCATCCGCAATGACTGGAGGTGGATCAATTTGGCTTCTTTTTAGCCAGCAGTGCCCGCTCGTGCCAAAAATGAGCGCCCGATGCATCCATCTATGGGGATGTGACGTCATCGAAATCGAAATCGCTATCGAAATCGAAATCGAAATCGAACGGCCCAACTCCCTTTGACGCCATCGCCCCCGTCCTCCCCGTCAGGTGAGCGTATCGACCATACGATCCAATTCAGGATTTCGTGTCCGAGGTTCCTATCCTTTCGATTCCGATAGCGGGAGGGACTGAGGTCAGTCCAGGCCACGTCGACCGGAAAATTCTCCGAAGAATAAATCATCCCGCCTGCGGCGCTCATCGGCTGTCAGGGTCTTTTTGGATTCCACCGCGACACTGATGACGGTCGATACCGAATTCACAAACGTCGGGGGCGCCGGCTATGCATTGACTATAGCGAAATCGCATTTTATCTGATATAGGATGTCGAACGGAAATTAACCCATTTTCGAGGCACCCGCAGTGGACAAAGACCAATACCTGCAGCTTCTCAGATCTGAGTACGGCTATCAAAGCCCGTCGGGGCGCAGTCCTGCCGGAAAAAACCTTCCGGGCTGGTTGAATTCGTTATACTACTTCCGGCTGGTGTCGACCCTTACCCACGCCGGCTTGGTCGGACGCCGGGGAGCGCTCGATGATGATAAGTGGGCCATGTATTCCTATAAAATTCTCAAGGTCGTGGAATCCGTCGGCGGTAAGGTCCATATTTCAGGATTGGAAGGTGTCTCCCGGCACACCGGACCGCTGGTATATATCGCCAATCACATGAGCCTGCTGGAAACGCTCATTTTGCCCGGTATCACGCTGGCCTTCAACCGGGTAACGTTTGTGATCAAGGAGGAACTGCGCCATTATCCGATTATCCGGCACATCATGCTGGCCTTGAAACTGATCGCGGTTTCCCGTGAAAACCCCAGGGAGGATTTGAAGGTGGTATTGCGCGAGGGCGGCAGGTTTATCGCAGACGGGGGGTCCATCGTTATATTCCCCCAGGCCACCCGCAGTGTAGCGTTCGATGCGGAAGGTTTCAACACCCTGGGGGTCAAAATGGCATCCCGGGCCGGCGTGCCCGTTGTCCCGGTGGCCATCAAGACCGATTTTCAGAATAACGGAAAATGGATCAAGGACATGGGATCCATCGATCCCCGCAAGACCTTGTACTTCAAGTTCGGCGAACCCTTGCCGGTGGCGGATAAATGGCGGGAGACGCATCAACAGGTGATCGAATTCGTTACCCGGAACCTGGATGCCTGGGGCGTTCCCTCATTGGACATGCCGGATTCCGATTGTCCCGATTTTTAGCCATTCATTAAAATAAAACCCTGATTGAACGAAAACCGAGGGTGTCCCAGCTTCAAGGCGTCCGAGGGCGAAATTGTAATCGTCTACCGTAATCCCCTGGCAACGCAGAAGATGGGGTGGCATCGGCTTTCCCGTCATTTAGGGCAAAAAATACTACTGACAAAGTAGAATCTATCTCGACGGAGACTCCAACCATTGAAAATCATTATCGTAGGCGCGGGTGAAGTCGGGTTTCACATCGCCCGCCATTTGTCAATGGAAAATAAGGAAGTGGTGGTCATCGACAAGAATTTCGCTGCCATCCGCCGGGTGTCCGACAATCTGGATGTGCAGGTGATTCAGGGATCGGGCAGCAGTCCGGTGATTCTGGCAGAAGCGGGGATCCTCAACGCAGAAGTCATTCTGGCGGTCACCGACAGCGACGAAGCCAACCTGGTGGCCTGTCTGGTGGCGGATATGCTGTCGCCGTCCACCAAAAAGCTGGCCCGGGTGCGGGACGCGGCTTTCGATCGATACCATGATCATTTTCGTGCGCATGCGCCCCACATCGACACCATCATCAACCCCGAGATCGAAGTGGTCAAAACCATAGAAAGCATGATGAGCGTGCCGGGGGCGGCGGACGTGGGGGAGTTTGCCGACGGCCGCATCAAATTAATCGGTGTTTATCTGGACCCGCACTCGCGTCTGGCCGGCATAAAACTGGCGGAAATACCTGAAAAAATACCGGATGTCCGACTGCTGATCGCCGCCGTGGTGCGTGAGGAGGAGTTGATCATCCCCCGGGGAAACGACTACCTGATGCCCGGCGACCTGGTTTATTTTATCAGCGAAAAGGAAAAGCTTCAGCAAACGTTGGCGGTTTTCGAGAAGGACGATCAGCCGATGAACCGAGCGCTGATTATCGGTGGTGGACGCATCGGCTTTCGGCTGGCCCGCAGACTTGAGGATATCGGTATTTACTGCAAAATCATCGAGACCAAAGCGGACCGCTGCGCCCTGCTGGCCGAAAAGCTGAACAAGGCGGTGGTGCTGTGCGGGGACGGCTCCGATCAGAGTCTGCTGGCGGAAGAAAACATCCAGGATATCGATGTGGTCATTACCCTGACCAACAATGAGGAAACCAATATCCTGTCCTCCCTGCTGGCGAAACGAATGGGTGCCAAGAAATCCATCACCAAAATCAGCAAATTCAGCTACTTCCCGTTGATGAAAGCCATCGGCATCGAGCAGGTTGTCAGTACCCGCCTGTCTTCGATCAACACGCTCTTACAGCATATCCGCCGGGGCAAGGTGTTGTCGGCCATTTCCATCAAAGGTGAGCAGGCCGAGGTCATGGAGGCCGTGGCGCTGGAAACTTCGGAAATCGTCGACAAGCCCATCAAAAACATTTCCTTCCCCAAGGGCTCGCTCGTGGCGGGCATCATCCGCAAGGAAGACATTATCATCCCCACCGGGGAGAGCGTTATCCGGCCGGAAGACCGGGTGATCATTTTTGCAAGAAGACAGGCTATCCCCAAGGTCGAGAAAATTCTGTCCGTCAAACTGGAGTATTTTTAGATGCGCTGGCGTTTCATTCTGAAAATTCTCGGGGTTTTGATCTTTTTTTTCGGCCTGACAATGATATTCCCCCTGGCGGTCGGCATCTATTACCGGGATCACAGCGTGGTATCGATTGCTGTATCGATGGCGCTCACCATGTGCGGCGGCCTGATCCTCTCCCTTATTTTTCGCAAGGCCCGCGCCGAGATCATTCACCAGCGGGAGGGTATGGCCATCGTGGCCGCGGGCTGGACCGCCGTCGGACTGTACGGCGCCCTGCCTTTCTATCTGGGCGACGGGTCCTTCGCCTTTACGTTCACCGATGCGGTTTTTGAATCCGTTTCAGGATTTACCACCACGGGTGCATCCATTCTCACCGACATCGAAATCACCTCCAAGGGGCTTCTATTCTGGCGCAGTTTTATCCAGTGGCTGGGGGGCATGGGCATCATTGTCCTGTCGGTGGCCATTTTGCCGTTTCTGGGGGTCGGCGGGATGCAGTTATACAAGGCCGAGGTGCCCAGCCCGGTTCCCGACAAGCTCAAACCCCGTATCCGGGACACGGCCATGATACTGTGGCAGGTCTATGCCCTCATCTCTTTGGCCCAGGTTGTTTTGCTCATGCTCGGCGGCATGTCTTTCTACGACGCCCTGTGCCATACCTTCACCACCATGCCCACCGGCGGTTTTTCCACCAAGAACGCTTCCATCGCCCATTTCAACAACGTTTATTTTGACTGGGTGTTTATTGTCTTCATGCTGCTGGCCGGAATCAATTTTTCACTGCACTACCAACTGCTGCGGGGAAAACCCCTGGCATTCTGGCGGGATTCCGAATGCCGCTTTTTTCTCGGTGCGGTCGTCGTGCTCACGGCGGTGGTAAGCCTGGATGTTTTCGGCAGCGTCTACCAGTCCCTCGGCGCGGCGCTGCGCTACGGCGCATTTCAGGTGGTCTCCATTGTCACCACCACCGGTTATGCCACCGCCGATTACGAACAATGGCCGGCGATGTCCCAGTTGATCCTGCTGCTTTGCATGTTTCTGGGGGCTTCGGCCGGCTCCACCGGCGGCGGCATGAAATGTCTGCGGATCCAGCTCGCTTTCAAATACTGTTACAAGGAATTGTTTTTGCTGATTCATCCCCATGCGGTCACCCATGTCAAAATCGGCGGCAAATCGGTTCCGGAGGATGTCATGCGCAGCGTGCTCGGATTTCTGGCGCTGTATGTGGGATTGTTCTCCCTGAGCGCCATCCTGTTGGCCGGCATGGGGGTCGATTTCGTGACCTCCATCGGCGCCGTCGCCGCCACCATCGGCAATATCGGACCGGGCTTCGGGTTGGTCGGGCCGGTCGACAATTACGCCCACATCCCGCACCTGGGCAAATGGCTGTTGATCTGGTGTATGCTGCTGGGCAGGCTGGAAATATACACCTTGATCATCCTGGTCGTACCGGAATTTTGGCGCAAATAATTTTAAAATTAGGGCCGATTTTTTATTGACATTAATGTGAAATCGAAATACAAAAGGATTTTTCAACGGGCCGTTAACTCAGCCGGTAGAGTATCTGCCTTTTAAGCAGAGAGTCGTTGGTTCGAATCCAACACGGCCCACCAGATGCAAAGAGCATAGCGCAAAGAGAAATTATGGCTGTCCATAGAATCGCGTATTTCTCCTTGCCCCATGCTCTCGGCACAAATTACGTCCCCATCGTCTAGCCCGGTCCAGGACACCGGCCTTTCACGCCGGCAACAGGGGTTCAAATCCCCTTGGGGACGCCACAATGAAATCAAGAGGTTACGACTCATCGGTCATAGCCTCTTTGTTTTTTCGTGCCTCGTCTTCGTGCCTTTTTTCTTCGAGAATTCCGTTCGTGACACCATGTAGATCATCATTTATGTTTTGAATATAGCGTTCAGTAGTACTTACATTCTTGTGCCTCAGCATCCGCCTGATCGTATTGGTTGATTTTCCGCGATCCGCCAAACGGCTGGCAAAGAATCTGCGCAATGCGTGAAATCCAAAAGACTTGATGCCCGCACGCTTGCAAAGTCCCGCCATGAATCGACGGCGCTCCTTATATCGCTTCCCGTAATGCGGACCCTCTTGATCGTCGGTAAACACGTAGGGGCTGTCTTCGATTGTGCGGTTATTCCACCACCACCACAACTCATCATGGAGTTCATCCGGTATCGGGAACCATTCGTATTGCATCGAGCCGTCTTTGGTTTTGCGAGTGCCAAGCCTGTAAGCCCTTTTTTCAAAATTAATATCATCTACCCAAGTCCAGCGGTAAATTTCCGAGCGCCTGGCGCCGGTGTAAATATAAGAGTAAAGAAAGACGCGTTCCTTGCGGGTTGCCGCTGCAAGCAGCTTGAGAACGTCCTTTGTAGGCGGAGTGTATTGGGGGAGGCGGGTATGCGGGAATTTTTCAATAATTTGGATTGGATTTCCAACGAATCCGCAGAACTTAGTTCCCCAATTCCAGAGTGACAATAAATTTTTACGATCTTTGTTGGATGAGTTGGCAGACCGCTCGGATTTTTGTTTGCTGAGATAAAGCTGCACCATTTCAGAAGAAATTGATTCCGCCGGTGTGTCGGCACCCCACTCCTTGAGGATCCGCTTGGTGAGCGCTTTTTTCTCATCATACGTTTTTTTTGAATATCGTTCGGCATAGATTAAATATTTGCTACAAAAACTCAGCAAGTCCGGCCCGCTGTGCAAGGCTTTTTCTTGACCCTTCAGCTCCCGCCTTTTCTTTACTTCCCAGGCCACGGCGTCCTTTTTTGTCTGGTGTAATGACGTGTGCCTGAACCCCTTGAATGTTACCTTCCCTCGCCATTGCTTGCCCTCTTTGTATGGCATCGCAAATCCCCTCCGTAGTGAAAATCCATGATCCGCCGATTTTCGATCCATTCAGTTCAGCAGCATTTCTATAAACCCATTTGATCGATTTGCCAAAATAGTCGGCGACCTTGCCGGGGGTTAAAACACCCGTATCATCGCCGGCATCAGGGGTATTATATGTATGACGGGGAGTCAACACGATTATTTTTGCACCATGCCCAAAATTTTCTTGAACACGCCTTCGGCTTCCTGCAGCTTTTCAACATCCTCGCCGGTCAGACAGATGCAGCCGCAGTCCCTTGCGACCATTTTGATCCAGGAATAGTCGCCGAATTCCCGCGTGGCCCGCACGCCCCACTCGGTGGGAAACGGGTAGGGGTTGCCGCCGGAGGTGGTGCGATTGGGGTTTGTCACGTTGTAAAACTGGTTGCGGGATATATCCAGCCGCCTGAAAATCTCCGGACGTTCGGTATGCCTGGCGACCCTGTCGATAATTTCCGAGAAGATTTCACCGTAAGTATCCGCCATTTTTTACCTCCAGCATAAAAATTCGTGTCGAGACAACCACGATTTGTCTTGGAATGTTGTGTCCGGATTTGGTGCTGACACCCTATCCGCAATTGGATAAAAGAGCACGAATCTCAACTCTAAAAGATCCACAAGTGGAAAAAAACGCTTGAAAAATCACGCCCCCTTACATAGGATTCACATACGGAACTGTTCATCCTTTTTGCTTTCAGGGGAGGGGAGGCCGCGCAGGGCACCCAGTCCGGAGTCCGGCCTCTTTCCCGAAACAAACCACATATCCCGGTTTTCGATCTCAATCGAACTGGGGGGCGAGGATGTCGTCTACTTTAATCGCGTTTTTGGAGGCCCTTTGGATCCTCAATGCGTTGTCGTACGATATCCGTTTGCCGTGCATCAGCCGGCTGATAACCGAGGGTGCGATTTTGTTCTCTTTCGCCCAGTGGGTTTGTTTCTTCCCCTGTTTCATCAAATAGGCTTTAAATTTATTTTCCATGGGGGAAGGAATACCACTTATGGTAATCGACAGTCAAGACAAAAATCCATTATTGGTATTAGTCGAAAAGAAAATGGATTTTTGGGGCCTGAAGCCGGCGGATTTGCAGCGCCGCACCGGCGTGTCCCAGGGGGCTATTAATCGTTTCTTCAATGACGCCAAGATGGTTAAAACCGGGAGCATTTTCAAGATCCTGGACGGTCTGGATCTGCTGAAAAAGGATTTCCAGCATGAGACTGCTCACACCAAGGAACCAGCGGATGAGGAGAAAGGAGGTGAGGGTTCCACCATGGAAAATATGTGGCAAACCAAATACGAAGAACTTGAAAAGCGCTACAATGATCTTGTGGACCGGATCATGCACACCCCTTTCGGCAAGGGGTTGCCAATCGAACAGAGCGAACTATCACGCGATCTAACCAATCGAAACAAAAAGTAATTCATCTAAATCTGGTCAGAAACAACAGGATAAATCTGATCGGAGAAGAAAAAAAAGAGCTCTTCCGGTTTGACGCTCAGTAGGGGTTTGGAATCTGTTGTGTCCTCAGTTTTTTTGTTGAATTGCAACCTGGTGGTTGCCGAGGTGATCGAATCCAAGGTTTCGTATGCCATGGATCTCATCGGCCGGGGGCCGTATGACTGCTTCAGCGCGCAATGTGTCGAAGTATTTATCGCCCGTTTCAAGGCAACCTTGAAAAGCGGCAAGGATTCCTGGGGATTGGCCGATCTGTATATCGATGAAAAACAGGTCGTCAAAAGAATGGTGCTATTCAGACAGTTGAATTGCCGGGAGGTACTGGGCTTTACATTATTCCAAGATAGTGAAAGTTCAGCGGTTTAATTGAGCAACCCCTAAAAGGGAAAATTCCGTCTGGCTTTAAGTCGGGCGGTTTTTTTTGTCCTTAAAAGTCCAAAAGTGGAAATTTAAGATTGACAATAAAATCCAAATATGGAATCATCGGCTAAATCCGGACTTTTATTGGCGGCAATTCCAACTTAGGAGGCGATTATGAGCACACAGGCAGCCATGCGCATGGACCCGGTCCAGCGGGAGCAGGCGCAGTTATTTCAGGTCGGCGGCAGGGCGATCAAACACATCCGAATCGAGATGCTGCGTATTAAAAATTTCAAGGGATTGGCAGCGTTCAAGGTGGAAATGGACGGTTCTCTGTCCATCCACGGCGACAACGCCACCGGGAAAACGACCCTCTTCGATGCGTTTTCCTGGCTGCTGTTCGGAAAAGACAGCCTGAACAGCGCCGTGTTCGAAATCAAGGCCCTGGACAAAAACGGCGAAGCGGTTCACGGCCTGGAACATCTGGTCGAGGCCATTTTAAATGTGGACGGCAAGCCGATGGCGCTTAAAAAAGTCTATTCGGAAAAATGGACCAAAAAGCGCGGCGAGGCCCTCAAAACCTTCACCGGCCATACGGTGGACCATTTCGTCGAAGGGGTTCCGGTCAAAAAAAAGGAGTTCGACGAGGCGGTATTCAGCCTGTGCAGCGAGGACATCTTCCGGCTGCTCACCAATCCGCGCCATTTCAACGAGGTCTTGCACTGGACCGATCGGCGGGCGCTTTTGCTGCAGGTTTGCGGGGATATCACCGATGCCGATGTGATCGCCTCCAGCGACGATCTAAGGGAGCTTCCCACCATCCTGGGAAAGCGCAAGATCGAGGACCATAAAAAAGTGATTGCCGCCCGCCGCACGGAGATCAACCGGGAGCTGGACCGGATCCCGGTGCGCATAGACGAGATCGAGGCCACCCGCCGGGATGTTTCACGCGAAACGGATGAAATCGAAAAAGAGTTAAAGCGGCTGCAGGCTGAAAAACACAAGCTGGAAAAGGATCTGGCCGCAGTCACAACCGGCGGCGAGGTTGCCCTGAAGGAAAACGAGCTTAAAAAACTGGAGCTTAAAATCCTCGAATACGAAAACCAGAAGATCAAGGAGGAGCGCAAGCGCGACGAGGCCCGCTATGCGCGCGATTGGCGGCTCAAGCATGCGGCCGCCGACATCGGCAACGAGCTTGCCGACGCGCAAAGCCGCCATCAGGGCCTGCTCGATCGCAGAGCCGGCCTTAAAAGCGAAATCGAGCAGATTGATACAGCATTAGAGGACCTTCGCTCGCGGTGGCACACCGAAAACGACAGACCGTTTGAAAAACCGGCCACGGATGCGGTTTGCCCGGCCTGCGGCCAGGAGATTCCCGAAGACCGGATCAAAGAAACCCACCAGAAAGCCCTCGAAAATTTCAATGCCCAAAAAGCCAGGATCTTGGCGGAGATCCAGGCTCAGGGCAAGGACCTGTCAGCCCGAAAGTCCCGCCTGGTCGTGGATACAGACAACCTTTCAAGGCAGATCGAAGAAGCCCAGCGCCTGGTTTCCTCTTTGGGCCGCAAGCACCGGGCGGCGATCGCCGAATACGACAAGGCCGGCGGCTGAAAAGAATGATCTTGCGGGCAGTGACCAGCCGGATCCGGAATACGACCAGCTTTTGGAAGAGGAAAAAAAGCTCCAGGAGCAAATCCGCCGGATTCAGCAGGGCAACCGCGGCAGCGCTCTTGAAATCGAAAACGAGCTGGATGCGGTCGGCGAACAGATCGCCGAGCTGGAAAAAGACAAACTTCAGATTGAAGCCAACCGGCGCGTTTCCGCGCGGGTGGACGAACTAAAGGGCCAGGAGCGCGACCTGGCCGCCGAATACGAGCGCCTGGAGCGCGAGCTGTATCTGATCGAGCAGTTCATCCGCGCCAAGGTGAATCTGCTGGAGGAAAAAATCAATTCCAAGTTCGAACTGGCGCGGTTTCAGCTTTTTACGATCAACATCAACGGCGGTCTGGAGCAGGTCTGCAACACCATGTACCAGGGTGTGCCGTATAATTCCATGAACAACGCGGCCCGAATCAATGTGGGGCTGGACATCTGCAAAACCCTGTCGTCGCATTACGGCATAACGCTTCCCGTGTTTGTGGACAACGCCGAGGCGGTGACCGACATCCTGCCGACCGGATCGCAGCAGATCCGGCTGGTGGTCAGCGCCGGCGACAAAACCCTTAGAATCAAGGAGAGTAAGATCATGGCAACATCGCAAACCGCAAGAAAACAACAGGCCCCCGGAAATGGAAACATGGCGGCCGACAACAAGCAGCTTATGGCCATCAAAAAGGAGACCGCCGACATCGTGCTGCAAAAAGTGCAGATGTTCCAGCGCGACGGCGAGCTCGATCTGCCGCCGAACTACTCCGCGGCCAACGCGCTTAAAAGCGCCTGGCTGATCCTGCAAAAGGTCCAGGACAAGGACAAAAACCCGGCCCTGGAAGTCTGCTCCAAGGCATCGATCGCCAACGCCCTGCTGGATATGGTCGTGCAGGGGCTGAACCCGGCCAAAAGCCAGTGCTATTTTATCGTCTACGGCAACGAGCTGGTCTTGCAGCGCTCGTATTTCGGCGCCAAGGCGGTGGCCCTGCGGGTGGACAAGACCCTGGAGGACATTTACGCGGAGGCCGTCTACAAGGGCGACCGGCTTGAATACAGCATCGACCGCGGGCGCAAGAAAATCGAGGTTCACACCCAAAGCTTTGAAAACATCGATGACGACAACATTGCCGGCGCCTATGCGACGGCGGTCGGCAAGGACGGGGAGGTCAGGCGCTGCGAGATCATGACCATGGATCAGCTCAAGGCCGCCTGGAAGCAGTCCAAGATGTACCCGGTCGACGACAACGGCAACATCAAGGCCAAAAGCACCCATGGCAAATTTACCGCCGAGATGGCCAAAAAGACGGTCACCAACCGGCTGGTCAAACACATCATCAACTCCAGTTCGGACAGCGACCTGGTGATCCGCTCGGCCAAGCGCACCGACGACGAACGGGCGGCCGCCGAGGCCCAGGAGGAGGTCGACGAATACGCCAACACCGGCGAGGTGATCGACATCGATCCGCCTTCCCGGCAAACCCGGCCGGCGCCCGAGCCGGAACCGGAGGAGCGGGAGCAGGACCCGGAGCCCGAGCCCGACGATCCCATATACGATGCCGAGGTCCAGGACCATGTCGCCGCCGGATCGGGGCCGGGATTCTGATCGTGCAGTTTATTTCCCATGCCAGCGGGTCGGCCGGCAATCTTTACCAGGTTGCCGGCCGGCCGGGAGATCTTATTATCGAGGCCGGCATTGCTTTCAAGCATCTGAGGCGGGCCTTGAATTTCGGCCTGTCTTCGATCCATGCGGCCTTGATCAGCCACTATCATGCCGATCATTGCCGGTCGGTCAGGGATGTCATGCGGGCGGGGATCGACTGCTGCATGAGCGCGGAGACTGCCGCCGCCTTGAATCTTAACGGCCACCGGGTGCGCATTCTCGAGCCGTTAAAACACTCGCAAATCGCCGGCTGGTCGGTGGTGGGATTTCCCACGCAGCACGATACCCCGGGGGCCATGGGGTTTTTGGTGTCGGACGGTGAAGAAAAGCTGCTGTATGCGACAGACACGTTTTACATCCATTACCAATTTAAAGGGCTTAACATCATTGCCGTGGAGTGCAACTACAGCCGCCGGACCCTGGCGCCGGACCTCAATCCGGTCCGCAAGCAGCGCCTGTACAAATCGCATTTTTCCCTGGAAAACGTCAAAAAGTTTTTATCGGCCACCGATCTGAGCGCGGTCCGGGAGATCCATCTCATTCACATGAGCCGGCGACAATTCGGATCCGGTCTGGTTCAAGTCCGAGATCGAGCGGCTGACCGGCAAGCCGACCTACACGGCTTAAGGCAAAGAGTTTTGATCGATATCGTCATCCTGCGGGACAAAGACACCTACCACCCGTTTAGCGAGGAAGACCGCCTGGCCGGCCGCAAGTACCCTGAAAAGCGGCCGCTTCGCGCCAGGATCAGCGGCGCCAGAAAAATGCGCTCCTACCGCGAGCTGTGCGCGTATTTCGGATCCTGCCAGTACATCGCTAACCTGAACCTGGACGAACACAAAAACACCAAGAAAAAGGTCGATTACCTGACCCGGATCAAGCTGGGGTTTGTGGAGGAAACCATTTTCGATGCCGAAAGCGGCGAGCTTTACTGGATCGTCAAGCATCTGGATTACGATTCCTGCGACCAGCCCGACGCGCACGCATTCATCTCCCAGGCCCTGGAGAAGCATGCGCAGCTTGCCGGCTGCCGGGATACGGATGAATATCTGGATCATCTGGAAGGCATAGGGGCTTATAAATGGCCCAAAGCCAGGAAGAAAAGGCCATGATTTCAAGGAATAAAAATTACCGCAACCAGCATTATCTGAGGTTTATCCGTACGCAGCCCTGCATCATTTGCGAAACCAAACCGTCCGAGGCCCATCACGAGCCTCTGGGCAACGACAAAGGCTGGGCATTAAAGCCGCCCGACTCCCAGGCGCTGCCGCTTTGCAATTATCACAACCGGCAGCGGGAGGCGGTGCCCGCCGAGGAATTTTGGGACGGCTACGATGTCAAAAAGCTGATCATCGAGCATTTGACCGAGTATTTGAGGATTTACGATCCTCCGGTTGCCTGACATTAACAAAAAGTTAACAAGATAGGATCCCGCCATGAAAGCCAATATTCTGCCGACCGATAGGCTTTATTACCAGACCCGCGAGGAAAAATGTTCCCGCTGCGGCCGTGAATTTCGCGAGGATGAGGTTCCGCTGCGGCTTTGGTTTGAATGCGATCCGAATTTTATGTATGCCTATTGCGAAAAATGTATGGAAAAGGTATTAAGCTCATGATTCAAAAGAAAAAACGAATGGATTTCGAGGATTGGTACAATCAGCAGCTTGCCGATATCGATAAAATGACGATTGCCGAGGTGCGCCAGAAAAGGGAATCCTTAAAGGGCATTCTGGAAAACATCCATGTCATGATCCGGGAAGAGGGGATAACGGATAAGCGAAAAAGCCATCTGATCGGCCGACGCAGATTTGTCACCCAGCTTCTTTCGCATACCAAAAAGCATATCAAGCAGTTTAATGTGGTTTACCATGAGGGGGTACCGCGGGATATGGCTGTGCGGTTTGTTCAGATTGCGGCCGAGGAGCTTTCGCAGGAGGTTTTTCAGAGGATTTACGGGTTGGCGGCAATGGGGGCTGAGGAAATTGGAAATAGCAGAGTTGTTAAAGAAGGTTGACAGTGATTCATATTTCTTTTATAGGGTTATCGGACAAAATTTCCAAATTTCGAAAATTGATTTATAAACATTCGATTTAATGAGTTAGCAGCACCCATCTTGGGGGAAGGTTGGGGGGATGCAGACTGTTTTAAAAAAAAGCCGTGTTGCCTATAGATGGTGGCTCGGCTTTTTTAATTGGGAAGTAAGTTAAAATAGAAGTTAAATATCTGGAGTTCTAAAAATATTTTGTGGCAAGATACATGCAATTTATTAAAAGCTCAAATTTAGGTGCAAATCGATTATATCTGATTCTTAACGATAAACTCGCATTAGATCCAAATTTTTCACATGATTTTAAGATTAGAATTTGAGACCCAACATGATGAGTTATAAGTTAGAATACATTACACGATTATTTGAAAAAACCAGCAGCAAAAGAATCGAGCATTATGTGATAACTCGAATCTGGCATAAGCTCGATAACTACGATATTAAAATGACTTCACAACAATATGTTTGGAGACAATCATCGAAATACGCATTAACTGATGTCTATTTTCCTCAAATCGAATTTCATGTTGAAATTTATGAACCTGGTCATTATGAATGCCATGAAACAATTCAACAGGACCTAAAAAGGATAAATGAAATTAAGGCCAACACAAAACACAGAGTTTTTGTTATCGACTGCCGAGGAAATCTCGATGCCATACACAGCCAAATTGACAATCTTGTTTCAGAGATAAAGGCTGAAGTTAGCAAACAAATGAAGAAAAAGCCTTTCAGCCTTGGAATCCGAGAAATGAGCATAACCCTATGTTTTGGAAAGATAGGGGAACAATATGGATTTTCATATGAAGTATTATTCCATACGATGGAGACTTTTGCCGCCTATAAATCCGTGCCTACGCTAACAAAAGGGGCTTTTTAAAGAGAGAAAGATTTGCATCCAATACATAGCCATCTATTTTTATGGTGGCCATCTGAAAAACCAAGAAGTGGTTGGCAAAATACATACAGAAGAGATTGACGGGACAATGACTCGAAACCCATTCGGACAAAGATAAGAAAAAAAATCATTACAATTGCTTATTACAGGGAACTAAGTATTAGAAGTAAATTTTTTTTTTCACTATAGAGATATTTTGAGGTCAGACGAACTATAAATTCGTTGGGGTTTTTAAAAATGATAAAGAAAAATCGAATCCGGAAAATGGTATAGTATGGTCACGAAAAGGTGAAACACTAAATCTTGAAACTGGTGAATTTAAAACGAGCCAAGTTTTTCTTCGATCACTTAATTGATGTATGAAGATAGCGGTTTTATATTTGGGCCGTAGATGGGTACTTGATTGAGTTTTCCACTCCCAAAAGAACCCAGACTATACCGTTGCAAAGAGTAAAGTAAGGGCAAGCAATACGTAATGTTTTATGTTATGTACATCTACTTCGTTCAGTTACATCTTCTTGTTCCCTTGTTTTGCTACTTTGCAACGGTATAGTCTGGGTTCTTTTCGTACTGGAAAACTCAATCAAGTACCCATCTCGGGCCCTAATATAAAACCGCTATCTTCATAATATCAATTCAGTGATAATAGGTTGGCTCGTTTTCAAATTCACCAGTTTCAAGATTTTAGTGTTTCACCTTTTCGTGACCATACTATACCCATTTTCCGGATTCGATTTTTCTTTATCATTTTTAAAAACCCCAACGAATTTATAGTTCGTCTGACCTAAAATATCTCTATAGTGAAAAAAAACAACTACTGTTAATATGAGTTTCCCTGTAATAAGCAATTGTAATGATTTTTTTCTATTCTTGTCCGAATGGGTCTGAGTTTTCTGTCCCGTCAATCTCTCTCTGTATGTATTTTGCCAACCACTTCTTGGTTTTTCAGATGGCCACCATAAAAATAGATGGCTATGTATTGGATGATAAATCCCTCCCTTCTTTAAAAAGCCCCTTTTTGTTAGCGAATAGTCTTGCATCAAATAGGCGGCAAATGTCTTCTATCGTATGGAATAATACTTCATATGAAATCGATATTGTTCCCCTATCTTTCCAAAACATAGGGTTATGCTCATTTCTCGGATTCCAAGGCTGAAAGGCTTTTTCTTCAATTTGTTTGCTAACTTCAGCCTTTACTCTCTGAAACAAGATTGTCAATTTGGCTGTGTATGGCATCGAGATTTCCTCGGCAGTCGATAACAAAAACTCTGTGTTTTGTGTTGGCCTTAATTTCATTTATCTTTTTAGGTCCTGTTGAATTGTTTCATGGCATTCATAATGACCAGGTTCATAAATTTCAACATGAAATTCGATTGAGGAAAATAGACATCAGTTAATGCGTATTTCGATGATTGTCTCCAAACATATTCTTGTGAAGTCATTTTAATATCGTAGTTATCGAGCTTATGCCAGATTTTGAGTTATCACATAATGCTCGATTCTTTTGCTGCTGGTTTTTTCAAATAATCGTGTAATGTATTCTAACTTATAACTCATCATGTTGGGTCTCAAATTCTAATCTTAAAATCATGTGAAAAATTTCGATCTAATGCGAGTTTATCGTTAAGAAT
>CAVZEZ010000026.1:0-284518 GCA_963774425.1 uncultured delta proteobacterium
CATCGATTCTGGCGGATGAATTTGCGTCGTTCAGAAGGGAATTCTACCACAAGCGGGAAAACCGGCCGCTTGATCGATTGGGCTGATATGCCATACCCTGGTGGTTCATCCGTGGTTTCCGGGTCGGCAAGTTTCTTGATAGATTAAGGATGCCACCGCTGAAGACTGACGATGGTCATTAACGATCCTTACGATCGAAACGTCCAAAACCAAGAGGGAGAAAGGTTATGAAAGAAAAAGTCCGGAAAGCCTTGGAGAAGGTCAGGCCCATGTTGCAGGCCGATGGGGGAGACGTTGAGTTGGTCGACGTTCAGGACGGTGTGGTGACCGTGCGCCTGCAGGGCGCCTGCGGGGGATGCCCCATGTCCCAGATGACCTTGAAAAACGGCATCGAAAAAATTTTAAAAGAGCAGGTCCCCGAGGTGGTATCCGTGGAATCCGTGCGTTGATACGGATGGAGCCCGATCAGTCTCGTACATTTAAACGATCCAAACGATTCCAACGATCTGGAAGGAGATGCGATGAAAATCCTGAAAATAGACCATCTCGGGATAGCGGTGAACAGCATTGATCAGGGAAAGAATTTCTGGAAGGATGTCTTGGGCCTGGAACTCGAAGGTTCCGAAACTGTGGAGGAACAAAAAGTCACCACCGCCTTTTTACCGGTCGGAGAAAGTGAAGTGGAATTGCTGGAATCCACGTCACCGGACGGACCGATTGCTAAGTATCTGGAGAAAAAAGGCGAGGGGTTTCAGCACGTAGCCTTTCGGGTGGCGAACATTGAA
The DNA here is from genome assembly GCA_963774425.1 of uncultured delta proteobacterium. Lineage (GTDB taxonomy): Bacteria > Desulfobacterota > Desulfobacteria > Desulfobacterales > JAFDCJ01 > JAFDCJ01. Next base: position 786 of record CAVZEZ010000026.1, read on the forward strand.
TCGGCCTTGCAGGAGCTGAAGTCCAAAGGCATTCGACTGATCGATGAGGTACCCAGAAAGGGCGCCGGTGGCGCGCGGATCGCCTTTTTGCACCCCAAGTCGACCAATGGCGTGCTGGTGGAGCTTTGTCAGCGGGACTAGTAATGAATGTTTAGTTCGGAATTCGGAATTTGGAAGGCCGAATTAGCGACAAAAATTAAACTTCAAAATTACCACGAAAAAAACCTATAATGTCGATGCTGCCGACATAAGCCGACAAGAGGAGTTTCCCACTATGTCCGAACATCCCGATAAACAGAAATGGGTCGATCTGGCGACCAAAGAGCTAAGAGGCAAACCGTTGGAGTCGCTGAATTGGATGACCCCCGACGGCATTGCGGTCAAACCCTTGTACACCGCGGAAGACCTGGAATCAATGCAACACCTGAATACCCTGCCGGGGCTGCCGCCTTATGTGCGGGGGCCGAAGGCCACCATGTATTCCGGCAGGCCCTGGACCATCCGTCAATATGCCGGTTTCTCGACGGCCAAAGAATCCAACGCCTTTTACCGGCGATGCCTGGCAGCCGGTCAGAAGGGACTTTCCGTGGCATTCGATCTGGCTACCCACCGGGGCTACGATTCGGATCATCCCAGGGTCATCGGCGATATCGGCAAAGCCGGGGTTGCCGTGGATTCCGTGGAAGACATGAAGATTCTCTTCGACCAGATACCTCTGGACCAAATGTCGGTCTCCATGACCATGAACGGGGCCGTGCTGCCGATCCTGGCCGGCTACATCGTGGCAGCCGAGGAGCAGGGCGTCGGCCAGGAAAAACTGAGCGGCACTATCCAAAATGACATTTTAAAGGAATATCTCACCCGCAATACCTATATATATCCGCCGCAGCCCTCCATGCGCATCGTTTCGGATATCATCGGATACTGCTCCAAGCATATGCCCAAATACAACACCATCAGCATCAGCGGCTATCACATGATGGAAGCGGGGGCCGACTCCGTGCTGCAAACCGCTTTTACCATGGCCGACGGTCTGGAATATGTCCGAGCCGCCCTGAAGGCCGGACTGGATATCGACGCTTTCGCCCCGCGGTTGTCTTTCTTTTTTGGCATCGGAATGAATTTCTTCATGGACATCGCCATGCTGAGAGCGGCCCGGTTTCTGTGGCATAAAATAATCAGCCGGTTCGACCCCAAAAATCCGCGCTCCACCATGCTGCGCACCCACTGCCAGACTTCGGGATGGAGCCTGACCGCACAGGATCCGTATAACAACATTGTCCGGACCACCCTGGAGTGTCTGACCGCCGCCCTGGGCGGTACTCAATCGCTGCACACTAACTCCTTTGATGAGGCGGTGGGACTGCCCACCGATTTTTCCGCCAGAATCGCCAGAAACACCCAATTGATCGTTCAGGAAGAATCCCAGATTTGCCAGGTTGTGGATCCCCTGGCCGGTTCCTATTATCTCGAGTCTCTTACAGACGGAATTATTCGGGAAGCAGGAAAGATCATCGAAGAAGTCGAGGAAATGGGCGGCATGGCCAAAGCCATCGGGGGCGGGATGCCGAAATTGCGTATCGAGGAGTCCGCCGCACGCCGGCAGGCGAGAATCGACCAGGGCAAAGATGTCATTGTGGGGGTGAACAAGTACCAGATCGAGGAAGACGTCGACCTTCAGATACTCGAAGTTCCCGCCGGTGTGCGCGATGAACAGATTGCCAGACTCAAGGAATTGAAGCGGACGCGCAACAGCGAAGCCGTTCAACAAGCGCTGCAGGCCCTGACAAACGCAGCGGGATCCGACGAAAATCTGCTGGAGTTGAGCATCGCTGCGACGAGAGCCCGGGCCACCGTGGGTGAAATTTCCGGGGCACTTGAAAAGGTATTCGGCCGTTACGTGGCCACCACCCAGTGTATATCCGGGGTTTACGCTTCCGAGTACGGCGATGACGAGCTCATTGATTCCCTGCGCAAACGGACCGAAGATTTCCAGGAAAAAGAGGGGCGGCGGCCGAGGATCCTTGTCACCAAGATGGGGCAAGACGGCCATGACCGGGGAATCAAGGTCATCGCCACCGGATTTGCGGATCTCGGATTCGATGTGGATATCAGCCCGATGTTTCAGACCCCTGAAGAAGTTGCCCGCATGGCGGTAGAAAACGATGTGCATGTGGTGGGGGTGTCCAGTCAGGTGGCAGGCCACAAAACGCTGGTGCCTAAATTGATCGAGGCGCTGAAAGCCGAAGGTGGCGAGGGCATCCTGGTAGTAGTCGGCGGCATTATACCGCCGGCTGATTACAGTTTTCTGTATGAATCGGGAGCTGCGGGCATATTCGGCCCCGGGACGCCGGTCACGGAATCGGCCAACCAGGTGTTGAAAGCCCTGGAGAAAAAACCAGGATAACCTCCGGACTTCGTCAAGATGATAATGGACTACCTTTGTCGAACCACTCGTGGAACCACGAAACATACAATGCACGAAACAGCAATTGTGTTCGTGTATTTTGTGTGTTTCGTGGTTAACCATATCCACCTTATCCTACGTGAATGTCAACCGTTGATTTTCCAGATGTAAAAAGCAAATCTACCGTTACGTCTTCAGCACGGCTGCTGTTTGAAGCATTTGATTTTTTTTATTCGGTATTGTTTCGGATTTCGTACGTTGAACTTCGAATTTTTCGAAAAAAACAGGAAAGAAGAAAACAGACGTTTATTCAGGCACTAAAACAGTATGAACGATATCGATCCTCATGTATATATTGATGGCGTCCTGGCCGGCAAACGCTGGCTGTTGTCGAAAACCATCACCCTTGTCGAGAGCTCCCTTGCGACCCATGTGGCGGCAGCGGGCAACGTGCTGGATGCGCTCCTGCCGCACACTGGAAAGGCGGTGAGGCTGGGAATTACAGGCGTCCCCGGAGTCGGCAAAAGTACCTTTATCGAAAGCCTGGGAATGGCCGTGGTGGCGGAAGGGCACCGGGTCGCTGTTCTCGCCGTCGATCCCAGCAGTTCCCGCAGCGGCGGCAGTGTCATGGCCGACAAGACACGTATGGAGAGGCTCGCTGGGGAGGAAAATGCCTTTATCCGCCCATCTCCATCGGGCGGTACCCTGGGAGGTGTGGCCCGCAAGACCCGGGAGACCATGCTCATCTGTGAAGCGGCCGGCTTTGATGTTATCATTGTAGAAACTGTCGGGGTGGGTCAATCGGAGAGTACGGTGGCCTCCATGGTCGATTTCTTCCTGGTATTGATGCTGGCCGGCGCCGGTGATGAACTTCAAGGCATTAAAAAGGGTATCCTCGAGCTTGCGGATGCCATCGCCATCACCAAAGCGGATGGCGATAACCTGGACAAGGCCCGCAAAGCGGCCGGAATTTATCAAAGCGCGCTGCACTTTCTGCGGCAGACTTCACCTCTCTGGACGCCGCCGGTGCTGACCTGCAGCTCAATGGAAAACACAGGCATCCGGAAAATCTGGCAAACGGTTCTGGATCACCGCAGCAAGTTGTCGGATGCGGGCGAGCTGACGGAAAGAAGACGCAAGCAGGCGCTTGACTGGCTGTGGTCGCTGATCGAAGAAGGATTGAAGAACCGATTCAGGCAGAACCCCGACGTAAAAAAGCGACTTCCGGAAATTCGCCGTGCAGTGGAAAAAGGCGACGTTGCGGCGACCATCGCCGCCGAAGAACTGCTTTTTTTGCTTGACAAAGATTAGTTGATATAGGAGTTTAAAAGTTTATTTTTATTCATATTTTATTTCCGAACAATATCCCCGAGCGTGGGAAGCATTATAAAAGAAAGGAATTGGATGATGGGAATCGTGGAAGATAAAATCCGTGATCTGAAAGAACGGCAGGCAAAAGTGCTTGAAATGGGCGGCGAAAAGGGTGTGGCCGCCCAGCGCGAAAAAGGTAAGCTGACCGCCCGTGAACGCATGAATTTGTTATTCGACAAGGGTACGTTCCGTGAGATCGACATGTTCGTCAAACATCGTTGCGTCAATTTCGAGATGGAAAAAGTCGATATTCCGGCGGATGGTGTGGTTACCGGACATGGCATGGTGGACGGCCGGACCGTGTTCGCTTTTGCCCAGGATTTCACTTCCCGGGCCGGCAGCCTCGGTGAGATGCATTCCAAAAAGATCTGTAAGGTTATGGACCTGGCGCTGAAGGCCGGAGCTCCCTTCGTCGGACTCAATGACTCCGGAGGTGCCAGAATTCAGGAGGGTGTGGATGCATTGTCGGGATACGGACAGATCTTTTTCCGTAATTCGGCCGCTTCCGGCGTCATTCCTCAGATTTCCGCCATTATGGGCCCCACCGCCGGCGGAGCCGTGTATTCGCCGGCAATGACCGACTGGATATTTATGGTCAAAAATTCCAGTTATATGTTCATCACCGGCCCTGATGTCATCAAATCCGTCACCGGTGAGGAAATCACATTCGAAGAACTCGGGGGTGCCAAGACCCACAACGAAAAAAGCGGTGTCGCCCATTTTGCCTGCGAAAGCGATCAGGATGCCATCAAGCAAATAAGACGGCTTATATCTTATTTGCCCTCCAACAATATGGAAGATCCGCCGTATGTGAACACCGGCGACGACCCGAAACGCAGGGACACGTCCCTTGATTCGATTATTCCCGACAATCCCAACAAATCCTACGACATGAAAGAGGTCATCCGCAGCATCGTCGACAACGGTGAATTCTTTGAGCCCCATGCACATTTCGCCGGCAATATCATCGTATGTCTCGCCAGATTAAACGGTCGAACCGTCGGCATCATCGCGAATCAGCCCAAGGTGCTGGCCGGATGTCTCGATATCAACGCTTCGGACAAGGCCACCCGTTTTATCCGGTTCTGCGATTCCTTCAATATACCCATGCTGACCATTGCCGATGTTCCCGGATATCTGCCTGGCAGTCAGCAGGAATGGGGCGGTATTATCCGCCATGGGGCCAAACTGTTGTGGTGTTATTCCGAGGCGACGGTTCCAAAGCTGCTGCTCGTAACCCGCAAGGATTACGGGGGCTCCTATCTGGCCATGTGTTCGAGCGATTTGGGCAACGATATGGCTTTTGCCTGGCCCACCGCGGAGATCGCGGTCATGGGCGCGGCCGGGGCGGCCAATATTATTCACCGCAGAGAAATTAAAAACGCTAAGGATCCGGCGGCCAAACGCCAGGAGAAAATAGACGAATACAATGCATTGTTTTCCAATCCTTACGTTGCTGCAAGTCGCGGTTATATCGATGCCGTGATCGTACCCAGCGAAACCCGGCCGCGTCTTATCGATTCGCTGGAAGCAATTTGCGGAAAGCGCGAAACCAGACCTCCCAAAAAACACGGTAATATACCCATGTAGGGGAATCAAAACAATAGAAGCGTATCGAGGGACCAATCAGACAGTTTTTTAAAAGACCGGGAGAGATTATGGAAACGCAAAAGAAGATCGGCGCGGCAATAGCGGCGGTGATGGAATATATTCAAGAAGAAGAAGTCGCCCTGATGCAGCAGGCGGCTTGGGGCGGAACGACTCAGACTCCGACTGCCATGCCGGCGATGACCGTCAAACCGTGGGGTTTGAACGGCAGACAAACTTTGATGCAGATGCGCAATTTGATGCAGCTGAGAACATTCCGATAATTGAAATTGACAATTTTCGAGATCCAATTTTAAAAAATAGAGGAGAATTCCAAAATGAGTGATGAAAATGCAGTCAAAATGACGACCATGAATTACGACAAGGACAGGCCGGCGGCGGAAAATCCCGTCAAGGTCGAGGACCTCAGCCTGCGCGACGGTCATCAGTCTCTTTTTGCCACCCGCGGCCGAACCGAAGATATGATCCCGGTGGCCGAGATGATGGACGAAGTCGGCTTCTGGGCCATGGAAGTCTGGGGCGGCGCCACTTTCGACACCATGCATCGCTTTTTAAATGAAGACCCCTGGGAACGGATTCGAACCCTGAAGCGCTATATAAAAAAGACTCCTTTTTCAATGCTGTTGAGAGGACAAAACCTGGTGGGTTACCGCAACTACGCCGATGACGTGGCACGGGCGTTCGTCGACAGAGCGGCCGCCAACGGCATGGATATTTTCAGGACCTTCGACGCCTTGAATGACTACCGCAACTTTGAAACGGTGGTTCCGGTCATCAAAGAGAACGGCAAGCACTTCCAGGGATGCATATGCTACACCCTGACCGAACCGCGCCTGGGTGGAGAAGTCTACAACATTGACTACTATGTCAATAAAGCCAAGGATCTCGAAGCCATGGGCGCGGATAGCATCTGTCTCAAGGACATGGCGGGCCTCATAGCCCCCTATGACGCCTATGCCGTCATCAAGGCCATGAAAGCCGCGGTCAAACCTCCGATTCATCTTCACAGTCACTTTACATCGGGCATGTCGGCCATGACACATCTCAAGGCTATCGAAGCGGGCGTCGACATCATCGACACCGTATTGGCGCCTTATGCCTATCGAACCTCCCACGCGGCGATCGAGCCTGTGGTCATGACGCTGCTGGGCACCAATCGGGACACCGGTTTCGACATCCGGCTTCTGGCGTCCATCGATGAGATACTGGAAAAGGAAATCCTGCCCAAATACAGGCATCTGCTCGACGACACCAAAATGGCGATCACGGATATCAATGTTTTGCTGCACCAGACCCCGGGAGGCATGCTGTCCAATCTGGTAAACCAGCTGCGGGAAATGGATGCTCTCGACAAAATCGACCAGGTGTATGCCGAGTTGCCGAGAGTACGAAAGGAATTGGGTCAGATTCCCCTGGTAACGCCTACCAGCCAAATCGTGGGTATCCAGACCGTCAACAATGTTTTGTTCGACGATGAAAACGAGCGCTACAAAATGATTACCGCGCAGGTCAAGGACCTGTGTTACGGACTGTACGGCAAAACCGCCGTTCCCATCGACTCCGAAGTCCAGAAGAAAGCCCTGAAAGGCTACAGCCGCGGTGAAGTGCCGATTACCTGCCGGCCCGCCGAAGTTTTGGAGCCCGAACTGGAAAAAGCCAAAAAGGAAACCGAAGGGCTTGCCGTCGATATCGATGATGTTCTGATTTATGCACTTTACCCCGTGACCGGCAAGAAGTTTTTGAAATGGAAATACGGCAAGGAACAACCGCCCAAGGAAGTCAAAGCCAAAACCTTGGACGAAGTGAAAGCGGACCAGGAGCTCATCAAAAAGGCCAAGGCCGGCAAACTGGTCGAAATGCCGGATAAAAAGGCGCCGCCCAAGAGTGAAAACATGCGCACCTTCAGTGTCTTTGTGGATGGTGAATATTTCGAGGTCGGTGTCGATCCCGGTGAAGGCGCACCGGTCATCAATTATGTGCAGCCCATGCAGCAAGGTATGATGCCGGCTGGAGCTTTCGCCCCCAGGCCGGCTCCGGCTGCCGCACTTGCCGCACCTGCGGCGCCGGCAGCACCGGCTCCGGAGGCCAAGGCTGCCGAGCCCGCCCCGGCAGGCGCTGTAGAGGGCACATCCATGGTAGCGCCGATGCCCGGCATGATCGTCAAATATGAAAAAAATGTCGGCGATGAAGTCAACGAAGGCGAGACTGTGGTCATCCTGGAAGCCATGAAGATGGAAAATGCGCTGCCCGCCCCGGCGGGCGGTACCGTCAAGGCGATTCACTTCGGAAGCGGCGACTCGGTCGCCAAAGGGGCCGTACTCTGTGTCATCGGCTAAGGGCTCACTTAAAAATAAATCAGGTGATTCCTATGAAAATTCACGAATATCAGGCCAAGGAATTGTTCAAAGCTTACGATGTGCCCATCCCTCGAGGCCAGGTGGCTTCCAGTTCCGCGGATGCCGTCGCTGCAGCCGGGACCCTCGGTGGGTATCCGGTGGTGGTCAAGGCTCAAATCCATGCCGGCGGACGAGGTAAAGGCGGAGGCGTGAAGCTGGCAGAGTCCGAATCAGAGGTCCGAAAACATGCCGAACAGATCATCGGCATGGATTTGGTCACGCATCAGACCGGACCGGAGGGCAGACGCGTCAAGAAGGTCCTGGTGGAACAGGGTTTGAATATTGAAAAGGAGCTTTATCTCAGTCTTATTCCGGATCGCGCCATCGCCAAGATAGTGGTGATGGCCAGTGAAGCCGGCGGGATGGACATCGAAGAAGTAGCCGCCGAAACGCCGGAAAAAATTGTCAGGGTGGCCATAAACCCGCTTCAGGGTATTCAGGCCTACCACTGCCGTGAAGTTGCCTTCGGCCTCAATTTGGCGCCGGCCGTAATAAAGCCGTTTAGCGCCCTGCTGAAGAACCTGTATCGGTTATTTGTGGAAAAAGACTGTTCACTGGTTGAGATCAATCCTTTGGTGATCACTTCGGAAGCAACCGTCGTCGCTCTGGATGCCAAGATTAACTTCGACGACAATGCTCTATTCCGTCACAAGGACCTCATCGAGTACCGGGATCTGGACGAAGAAGACCCGCTGGAAGTGGAAGCCTCAAAATTCAATCTCAACTATATCAATCTGGACGGCAATGTCGGGAATATGGTAAACGGAGCCGGCCTGGCGATGGCCACCATGGATTTGATCAAGTTTGCCGGAGCGGAACCGGCCAATTTTCTCGATGTGGGAGGCGGTGCGAATGCCGAGATGGTCGAAAACGGTTTTCGAATCATCCTGAGCGATCCGAATGTGAAGGGCATCCTGATTAACATTTTTGGCGGAATACTGCGGTGTGACGTTCTGGCCGAAGGCGTCGTGAAAGCGGCGCAGAAAGCCGATATCAAGGTTCCGGTGGTCGTCCGAATGGAGGGAACCAACATCGAGGAAGGCCGTCGAATTCTTTCAGAATCGGGTCTCCGATTGACCACCGCTGCGGATTTAAAGGATGCCGCACAGAAAGTCGCAGAGATGGTAGGAAGGGCTTAAAGCTGAAAGAGATAGGTTTGCGGCCGTATGAGGTCGGAGGCGGTCAAGGCCGACGGAAGACCCGAGTGCTCGGAAGGTGGAAGATGGGAAGCCGGAAACGATTAGAAACATCCCAGTCGGTTTCGGTTGCGCCGGATATAACCATCAAGACGTACCAAACGATCTAAGCCATCTAACGATTAAATACTATGGGGCCGATTTATGAGCATTTTTGTCGACAAAAATTCACACGTTGTCGTTCAGGGCATCACGGGCCGGGAAGGGCAGTTTCATACCCGTCAGTGTGTCGCTTATGGCACACAGGTGGTGGCCGGGGTTACACCAGGCAAAGCCGGTCAGAAAATGGACGATGTCCCCGTATTCAATACGGTTAAAACTGCGGTGGCCGAAACCGGCGCAAACTGCAGCCTGATTTTCGTACCGCCTGCCTTCGCGGCCGATGCCATTATGGAGGCCGCCGATGCCGGTATCGGCATCATCGTGGCTATCACCGAAGGGATTCCGGTGCTGGATATGATGAAAGTCATGAATTATCTTGAAGGTAAACCCTGCCGGCTCATTGGGCCGAATTGTCCGGGCATTATTACTCCCGGAGAGGCTAAAATCGGCATCATGCCCGGTCCCATTCACAAACCCGGCGGACCGGTTGGGGTGATCTCGCGGTCCGGGACCCTGACTTATGAAGTCGTCAATCAATTAACGTTACGGGGAATCGGACAAAGTACCTGTATCGGTATCGGCGGAGATCCGATCATTGGATCCAATTTCATTGATTGCCTTGAGGCCTTCGAGAATGATCCGGCAACCGAGGGAATCGTTATGGTCGGTGAAATCGGCGGTACCGCCGAGGAGGAAGCCTCGCAATTTGTAACCGAGAAAATGAGTAAGCCGGTGGTCGGATTTATCTCCGGTCTCACAGCGCCGCCGGGACGTCGGATGGGACATGCCGGTGCGATCATCAGCGGCGGCAGCGGCACCGCCGAAGCGAAAATAAAAGCCATGGAAGCTGCCGGCATCCATGTATGTAAAAACCTCGGTGAAGTCGGTGAAGTCTGTGCCGATGTATTTAATTAGTCGGTTCGAAAAAAAATGGTATTAACGGCTCCTTATAAAATTGGTTAGGTTTTATGCACGAAATGGGCATCGCAATGCAAATTATCGAGATTGCTACCGAATCCATACCGGCGGATGCCGGCAATGTGCGGGTGGAAAAGATAAATCTTAAAATCGGTAAACTGGCGGCCGTGGTACCGGATAGCCTGCGTTTTTGTTTCGATATCGCCGTTAAGGATACCCTTCTCGAAGGCGCGCAACTCGAAATCAGGGAACTGCCGGTGACGGCCCGATGCCGGGAATGCGATATGCAATGGACCATCGAATCTCCGGCGTTTGTCTGCGATAATTGCGGCAGCGGCTCCCTGGAGATTCTATCGGGGAGGGAGTTGGATATCGAATCCATCGAAATTACCCCGGAGGATGAAGATTATGTTCCTTGATAATATGTTCAAAACCCTCAAATATTACCATCATGACGGTTCCCGCCACTCCCATCCCCATCGGCATGTGCATTCGCAACCTGGAATTGCAACTCAAAAAAGCGGAACGCGGGAAATCAAGGTGGTCCGCAGGGTTCTGGACGTCAACGATAAAATGGCGGAACAGAACCGCAAGCTTTTTGACGCCAAGGGAATTTATGTCCTGAATGTCATGAGTTCACCGGGTTCCGGAAAGACCACCACGCTCGAAAAAACGTTGAGCCGGATCGCCGCTGAAATCAAAAGTGCCGTGATTGTCGGCGATATTTGTACCACAAATGATGCCGACAGGCTGGCTGCCAGCGGGGTTCCCGTAGTACAAATAAATACCGATGAATTCGGCGGCGATTGCCACCTGGCCGCCCATGTGATTGAAAATGCGGTGCAGGGACTGGATCTGGACACCATCGATTTGCTGATTGTCGAAAATGTCGGCAATCTGGTCTGTCCAGCTGAATTCGATATCGGTGAAGATTCTCGAGTGGTGATTTTAAGCGTCACGGAAGGTGAAGATAAACCTGTGAAATACCCTTTGATGTTCAGGGAATGCGAAGCAACCCTCTTGAACAAAATCGATCTCCTGCCATATCTGGATTACGACAAGCAAAAGGCCGTCGGTTTTATCCATCAGGTTCACCCGAACATGCCCGTTTTTGAAATTTCGGCCAAAACGGAGCAGGGATTCGAAGCGTGGATTGCGTGGCTCAAGGAAAAGGTCAGAACGAAGGCCTCCGGCCGCTAAAGGAGACCAAAACCTGAAAACGAATTAGGCTCAACATGCAGGGACAGGCAGGACGGGCTAATATAAATTCAGGTATTGGGGGATTAAGGATTGAGAGATATGGATTATGATGTTCGTTAGGCTCTTCCTTTTACCGCTTAATCCCTCATCTCTAATCCCTTCCCCTTAATCCTTTTTTGCCTCCAACCTAAAGCGAGGCGATCCTCCAACGGCCGCAGGCCCAAGTGAAGCGGGTTTACATTGCCGCAGTCGCCTGCTTCCAGAACGGGGACATACTTCTGAGACGTTCGATAATGGGCGGCATTTTCTCGATGACGAAATCGATTTCATCCCCGGTGCTATACCGGCTGAGACTGAACCGGATAGAGCCGTGGGCCGCCGTAAATGGTACGCCCATGGCGCGCAGCACATGGGAAGGCTCCAGGGACCCGGAGGTGCAGGCCGAGCCCGATGAAGCACAGATGCCGTGCTCGTTCATCATCAGCAAGATGGCTTCGCCCTCCACATATTCAAAAGCAATGCTGGTGGTATTCAGAAGACGGTGCCGGCGGTCGCCGTTTACCATGGAATGGGGGATTTTTTCCAGCAGCACGTTTTCCAGTTTATCCCGCAACTTTCCCACCCGATCGTATCCGTTTTTTTCCAGTATTTTTCGTGCCAGTTCAGCCGCCATACCCAGGGCAACAATGGACGCGACATTTTCGGTACCGCCCCGGCGGCCTTTTTCCTGATGCCCACCAATTAAAAAGGGAGAATATTTCGTCCCCTTGCGGATGTACAACACCCCGATGCCTTTGGGGGCGTGAAGTTTATGGCCGGACATCGACAGCAAATCCACACCCGTTTCCCGGATGTTCATGGGGATTTTGCCCACGGCCTGGACGGCATCGGTGTGAAACACAATTCCCCGGTCCTTTACTTTTCGGGAGATTTCTTCGATGGGGAATATGACGCCGGTCTCATTGTTCGCCCACATCAGGCTGACGACAGCCGTATCATCGCTGAGATTCTTAAAAAGGTAATCCTGATCGAGGCGTCCCTCGCCGTCGACCGGCACGAAGGTAACCCGATATCCTTTTTTGGACAGCGTTTCATAAAGATTTTTTATGGCCGGATGTTCGACCCGGGAAGTGACAATGTGTTTTTTAGCGGGGTTTGAATCCACCGCCGCCCGAATCGCCGTGCTGTCGCTTTCCGTACCGCAGCTGGTGAAGACGATTTCATCCGGTGAGGCAGCGCCGATCAGCTCGGCGATGTTTGTCCGGGCCTGCGTAATATGGGCCGCCACATTTCCGCCGAACGAATGCATGCTAGATGGATTGCCATAGTATTCAGACAAATACGGCAACATGGCCTCCACCACTTCAGGGGCAACCTGGGTGGTGGCATTGTTATCCAGATAGACAACCTTCATCACTGCACCTCCTCAACTTCGAGTTCCGGCGTGACCAACTCCCGCAGCCTGCTTTCGACATAGTGCTTCAGAGTGATCGGCGATTTGGCGCAGGAAGCACAACTACCACCAAATCTTACCTTCACCAGATTGCCGTCCACATCGACCAGCTCCAGCCGGCCGGCATCTTTTTTAAGGTTGGGATTGATTTCGCGTTCAATGCTTTCCTCGATCAGTTTGATTTTTTGCAGGTTGGTCAGCGCCGGGCGCGTTTTTTTGACCGGCCGGTCGGTGCCCAGTATGCCGTCGATGATTTCTTGAATGCGATCATGGCATTTGCCACATCCCCCGCCGGCTTTGACATAGTCGGTGACTTCCTCGATCGTGGAAAGATGATTTTCCTTGACCACCCGCTCGATTTCATGGTCGGTCACGCCAAAACATTCACATACGATTTCCCCATCGATCTGTTTTTCGGCTTTACCGAGATGACAGGCGATGGCTTTTTCAAGCGCATCCCTTCCCATGACCGAGCAATGCATTTTTTCTTTGGGCAGCCCCCCCAGATAGGCCGCAATGTCCTCATTGGTAATTTTTTGAGCTTCTTCCAATGTAAGGCCTTTGACCATTTCTGTCAGTGCCGACGACGAGGCGATGGCACTGGCGCATCCGAAGGTTTGAAATTTCGAATCCTTGATCTTGCCGTGTTCGTCCAATTTGAAATAAAAGGTCAGAGCGTCGCCGCAGGAAAGTGATCCGACTTCCCCCACGCCATCGGCATCGGCGATCACACCGACATTGCGCGGATTGAGAAAGTGGTCTTTCACTTTGTCCGTATATTCCCACATAATATCCTCCTGTTCGGGGTCCGGTTTCAGCCGATGTTCTTTTCGAATCTTGAGGGCGGTATATCTTTCAATATAATCATCCATATATAAAAGGAAACTCGAAATTAGAATAAAGATAAAAGCCCGGGTGTCAAGATATGCCCGGCGAGAGACATCGGCCGACCCGCCTCGATCTAATGGTAATCGATGGACAATCTCCTGTTGCCTGTTTATATTAACAAAATAATCGTTGACGGCAGGCAAAGGAGTGCAATCTGATAGTTATAAGCTGTTTAGGGAGGTAAGCAATGACTTCCGCAAAAATCAAACGGGCCGGATTTGCGGGAAGCTGGTATCCTGCCAGTGCCGCCGAGTGTGAGAAGGAAATTGCCGGTTTTATCGAGGACGGCAAAAAGCTCCAGCTGCCCGAGAGGCAACTCGTGGGTGGGATCGTACCTCATGCCGGCTGGTACTTTTCGGGCAGTATCGCCTGTAATGTAATCAATTGCCTGAGGGGCCAGGATGCGGCCGATGTGGTGGTGGTTTTCGGCATGCATCTTCATGCGGGTTCACCCAATCTGATCATGACCCAGGGAGCATGGGAAACACCATTCGGCGAAATATCGGTGGAAGAGACGCTGGCTTCCGAACTTGCCGCTGGATTTCCCTTCGAAATTGAAACACCGGAAAGCTTTCCCCAGGATAACACCATTGAACTTCAATTGCCCTTCATCAAATATTTTTTCAGCGATGCCAAGATCGTGGCTATGGGCGTACCGCCGCGTGCAAAATCCCTGGAAATCGGACGGGCGGCTGCCGAGATTTCAAAACGGCTGGGGCTGAGGGCAAAAGTGATCGGATCCACCGATTTGACCCATTACGGTGCGAACTATGGGCTTTTATCCCAGGGCCGAGGGCCAAAAGCCGTGGAGTGGGTCCGCCACGAAAACGATCGTCCGGTTATCGATGCCATGCTGGCGCTGAAACCGGAAAATGTTCTTGCCCAGGCCCGGGCTCGCCAGAATGCCTGTTGCGCCGGGGCTGCCGCCACCGCGATCGAAACCGCCAAGCATTTGGGGGCAAAACAGGCCGATGAACTGGTATATGCCACCAGCTATGACAAATCGCCGGGGGACAGTTTTGTGGGGTATGTGGGGATTGTCATGTAGGAAAAAGGCCGGCGGCCGTTGAAGGAGCGCTTCGCTTTAGGTTGGAGGCAAAAAATAGGAGAAAGCGCAAAGCATAATCAGCCCTGGGGCGGACGGTAAATAACCCACCCATCTTCGGTGAACGTTAGAATTCTGTCTGCCTGCCAGGAGGATTGTTTGATAATTTGGTCACCTTTTAACATTTTTGGAACTCCCATCTTCTTTTCATCAAAAGCAGGAAAATCCCGGAGCCCAGTAAAAGCCCCGTACCAGGCAGGGGGACCGGGGTCGGCACCCGGGACGTGATCATCGAGTCTTCCCCAAAGAATACCGGGTGCTGTTTCTGCAGTGTGCCCACAGTGGCATCATAGGAATATTGAAACCATTCACTGGCCCAGAGGGTGCCGTCACTGTCTGAATCGGCGGACAAGTCCGAAAGACCCTTTATCAGCGAGTCGCTGAACAAACTGTAAGGCTCGCCCCATAATGAGTAAGAAAGTTCCAGTTCAGTGCTGGATCCGAAAAAGGACAGGCCTTCCACCGTATTGAGGTCATCGGTGCCGCCGACCAGACCGCCGGCATAACACATGTCGACGATGGCGAGAATGCCGCCGGTGGTACCTGTAAGGGAATCAAGGGCGCCTGCAAGTTCATCGTCGGCCAGCCAGTCACTGTTTCCCGATAAACCGATTGCCTCATCGTAGCTGTCAAGAGCCGACGAGTGCGCCGGGGTTTCATCTCCCGGCGCACCGTCCGGAAGAAAACCACCATGCCCCGAGTAATACCACACCAACATATCGTCAGGGGTTAAAACAGTCGCCAGTGAAACCGTGGAGTTATATATCTCACTGGCCGGCAGATTGGAATAGGTATAAGAAGTGAAGGAATCGGGCCCGATCGTGTGGGCAAGTGCCGTCTCCAGACCGATTACATCCCTATAATATCCGTCATTACCGACCCCATAAAAAATAGTGCCCGCCGGTCCGGGAGTCGGAACCAGCAGAATGATGAATAATATCCTGAATAAAAGAGAAAAATTGAAACCTTCGGTTTTAATTCTGGAAATAAAGAATTTTGTAAAGCGCATGCGACTCCTTTTGAATGTTCTCATATAGTTTTTCAACAAACGAAGCTCCTTGTTCCGCAAGGGTCGTGCCAAACCGGACAGGAAATTTTTATTCAGTAATCCTAGTGGATTCCCCGGAAATATCGGTGGTCGGCCGTCTAAGCTGTTTAATAATTTACACAATAATGTGAAGCAGACGTACGCGTGGTAAGTAAAGGTGGTTCGCAATTTTTCAAAGGTGTCTTTCGGCAACAGGCCCTGATTGCCGGACGATTTCGAACAGGGTTGACCATCCGGGGCAAAAAGGATAAGCTAACAATCTGTAAACTGAATAGAGGGAGATAAAACGAGGGACAGGAAGTTGAGGATTTGAAGGATCAGGAAATGAAGGAATTTTTATTAGAGCGCACGCCTTGTGAATTGAGGATCGGCGCTCGATCCGCCCCTTCATAGAGAAACAAACGAAAACGAACCGAACGATAAATGAGCGATCAATGAATGATAAACTGCACTTCCTGGCAGCCGTGGCGGCTGCGGTAGAGGCCGGTTCGGCCATTTTGGAGGTCTATAGATCTTCTGATTTTGAAATTGAGCAAAAAGCCGACCACTCCCCGCTAACCCTGGCCGACAGACGCTCCCACCAAATTATTACGCATCGGCTCGCCAGGTATGACATTCCGATCTTGAGCGAAGAGGGAAAAGATATCCCCCATGATCAGAGAAAAGAGTGGGGTGTCTATTGGCTGATCGATCCCTTGGATGGGACCAAGGAATTCATCAAAAAAAACGGCGAATTTACGGTCAATATCGCGATGATTCGTGAAAGGAAGCCGGCGTGTGGAGTTGTTTATGCGCCCGATAGAGACGTCCTCTATTTTGCGTTGAAGGGTCAGGGTTCATTTAAGATCGATTCAGGAGATATCATTGCAAAGCTGGTCAGGGATGTAATTGAACCCCTTATTCGTCAAACCGATGAAGCTGCAAATGAAAAGGCGGCAAGCGCCTTTGAAAATCTCACCGCGGCCGCGACCAGCTTGCCGGTACTTAATGGGCCGGACCGGCCTTACACCATTATTGGAAGCCGCTCCCACGGGTCACCCGAGTTGGAAGCATTTGTGCAGGAAAAGCGGCAGGAGCACGGAGAAGTTGAATTTATCTCCGCCGGGAGTTCCCTGAAGCTTTGCCTGGTTGCCGAAGGAAAAGCCGATATCTATCCGCGGACGGGGCCGACCATGGAATGGGATACGGCGGCAGGCCAGGCCGTTGCCGAATATGCCGGGTGCACGGTTTTGCGCTACGACAGCAGTGAACCATTGATTTATAATAAGGAAGATCTGTTGAATCCGTGGTTTGTGGTTACCCGCTGAGATCGACTCGTTCGTGGAATGTTTTAGCCGGCTTAAGGACATTTTCGGGGCACCTACGGCAGGTGAATTGCGGCGAATTTCGGCGTCGTGGGATACCAGGGGTGCATTGGGTGGGATTCCGGCAAACCGGACGGAACGCCGCAATAGCTTTTGGACGTTTCCAGGCTAACAGAAGCGGGCTGGCGGCCCCGGATCCATCTGGTGGAAGGTATCCGGCAGGTGTATCAGCTGTGTGTTGGGGGCGATGGAAAGCTCAAGGCTGAAACGATAGAGACTGAAAAAATCAGGATTGAGGAATTGAGAAATTGAGGAATTCAGGGATTGGGGATTAGTGATTAAGGAGTCAGGAAGGCCCCGATGGACATAGGATGATGCGGGAGGGAAGACTGCTCCGCAGAAAAAGCGGTAACCTTGAAGTCGGAGAGCAGCTATCGGTTTGAACCCCAATAATCAATGATATCCTGAATACAGGATTTGGCTTTCAGCTTTGAGCTTTGAGCTTTTCTTCCGCCTTCAAAATCTTTGCCCAGGTGTCGCGTAGCGTTGCCGTCCGATTGAATACCGGCGCCTGCGGTTCGGAATCTTTAGGGTCGACATAGAAATATCCAAGCCGTTCAAACTGATAGCAGGTGGCAGGTTCAGCGCCGGCCATGGAAGGCTCGAGCTTGCAATCGTCGACTATTTCAACGGAATCCGGATTTAAATAATCGGTGAAATTCTTTCCTTCTTCGACTGCATTGGGGTTTTTCTTCGTGAACAGGTGATTGTAGAGACGGACCCTGGCGGTAATGGCATGTCTGGCTGATACCCAGTGCAGGGTTCCTTTGACCTTGCGGCCGTCGGGGGCATCTCCTCCGCGGGTTGCCGGATCGTAAGTGCAGTGAAGCTCGACGATTTCTCCGGTCACAGAATCCTTTACGACCTTATTACAGGTGATGAAATAGGCATAACGCAGACGCACTTCTCGACCGGGGGCCAGGCGAAAGAATTTTTTGGGAGGATCCTCCATAAAATCTTCCCGCTCTATATACAGTTCCCGGGAGAACGGAACTTTGCGCGCACCCATGGCCGGGTCTTCCGGATTGTTGACGGCTTCCAGCTCATCTTTATCATCTTCCGGGTAATTGTCGATTACGATTTTCAGGGGACGTAATACACCCATCACCCGAGGGGCACTTTTGTTTAAATCTTCCCGGATGCAGTAATCCAGCAGGGCCATATCGACCATGCTGTCGGCTTTGGCCACGCCGATGCGATCGCAGAAATTTCGCAAAGCCTCGGGGGTATAACCCCTTCGGTGCAGACCCGAAATGGTGGGCATGCGCGGATCGTCCCAACCTGATACATGACCTTCTTCAACGAGCCGAATGAGCTTGCGCTTACTCAACACGGTATGGCTGAGATTCAGACGCGCGAATTCGATCTGCTGCGGATGAGGTTCGACTTCCAGGTTGTCCAACACCCAGTCGTATAGCTCACGATTGGACTCAAATTCCAGGGTGCAGATCGAGTGGGTGATCCCTTCGATGGCATCCGACAGACAGTGGGTAAAATCGTACATCGGATAGATACACCACATTTTTCCCGTTCGATAATGGGAAACATGTCTAATGCGATACAAAGTGGGATCGCGCATGATGATATTGGCGGATGCCATATCGATTTTAGCCCGCAGAACATGCTCCCCGTCTTTAAACTCTCCGGCGCGCATGCGCTCGAAAAGATCCAGATTTTCTTCAATCGATCTTTCGCGGTAGGGGCTGTTCTTGCCGGGTTGGGTCAACGTTCCCCGGTACTCCCGGATCTCTTCCGCACTCAAACTGTCCACATAAGCCTTGCCGGCTCTGATCAGTTGAACGGCATATTCAAATAGCCGCTCAAAATAGTCGGAAGCGTAATACTGGCGATCCTGCCAGTCAAAGCCCAGCCAACGCACGTCTTCCTTAATCGAAGCAACGTACTCCATGGATTCCTTGCTCGGATCGGTGTCATCATATCGCAGGTTGCAGTATCCGTTGTATTCGGCGGCAAGTCCGAAATTAAGACAGATTGACTTGGCATGCCCGATGTGCAGGTATCCATTGGGTTCCGGCGGGAACCGGGTAACAACGCTGCCGTCGTTTTTGCCGGTTTTCAAGTCCTCTTCAATGATATGTTTGATAAAATTCGTGGGTGCCGCAGATTCGACTGAAGTGTTCGGTTTCAGATTAGGTTCCGATATTTTCATGATCTTGTTCCTTGAATGGGGTATCCTTTTGCTCATCGAATGAGGCTCGGCTTGGGAATCGTGACAATCATGACGGATTCAGACCTGAATCAAAGGAATGTTGTATTCTCTGAACAAAGGATCTCGGGTGAGAATTGTGAATCCCTCTGTTTTTGCCTGAGCGATCAGCATCCGATCGAAAGGATCCCGATGGATGTCAGGAAGGTCGCTGATTGCGTCAGCATGTTCTGCAGTAATCGACAACAGCTCAAATGGCTGCTGTTCCACAACCTGGCGAAAATTCGATGGAACAACCAGCTTGCCTAGTCCTTGCTTTATTTTTATTTCCCAAATGACGGCCGTACTTATGAATATCAGATTGTTGCCGTCGGAAATGGGAACTCGGGATTTTTCCGTTAATGAAGGACTGTCGTCCAACCACCACAGGAGTATGTGCGTATCCAGCAGAATATTCAATGGGACTTCATCCCGAATGCATCGGCGATATCATCCGGTAGGTCCTCAAAATCATCCGCTATTTTTATCTGACCTTTCAGCACTCCGGGTTGGCGGTGCTCCTCACGGCGTTGATAGCGCACCAATTTTGCGACGGGTTTGCCGGATTTGCCGGTAATGATTTCCTCGCCGAGCAGAACTTTTTCGATGAGAGCAGAAAAATGTGCCTTGGCTTCCGTAATATTCGTAATATACATGAGAATCATCTCCGTTTGTAGTCTGACCAGACCAGACCTTTTTGTCAAGAATTATTTCCCCTGGAAATTGGCGCATCTGCTGTAATTGCTCGGAGGCCGCCATATGGTGAGGCGGCCGGCACAGACCGCACGCGACTTCCCGCCCATGCAGAAGGGTGCAAGTTTTAACCTCGAAGCAGTCAAAGCAAAAATTCAGCACGCGATGGCGAACCGAGCTGGCCAGTAATGGCTCAGGCTGGATTGGCTGCCGAACCTTCCCGTCTCGCGGCAGGCCCCTGAGTTGATTTCATCGTCGTCTGATGACACCAGCTTTTTTAGAGCCTCGTTGATGGTCCTGAAGTCGCGCATCATAATGTGCTGCTTTGCCCAAAAATGCTCAAGGGATAAATTTGGAACCCTTTGCACAAAACCTACATCACACAGGGTAAAAGGATGATATTCCAGCGATTTTTCGTAACGGCTCTATTTCTGTCAATAGCCGGCATCTTCCTGGCAGCCGCGGGCTATTGGAAGCCGCTTATTTTAACCCGCGGCTGATTCATGTTCCTCAGGCCCGTTGACGGCCGGGGTCTTTCCGAACTACTTCTGGAAAATAGGATCCAGCGGCCAGGACAAGGACACGCCCGACATCAGCCAGGGGAGCATGCTCTATTTTCTCACATTCAATCTTCCGGATGCCTGGCAGATCGGTGGTCAGCCCGGATGACTTCGGGCAGCGTGCCCAGTTCAGAATCCAGATTACGCCGGTGATTCCGTCCCTGATCAAGAATCCGATCTTCGGCAAATAAATAAAGAAGAACATGATGCGGACTGCAGTTTTTACAATGCACTTTCTTGCAATACTGGACATGTCGGCGCCTATGGATTTACCAGGCCCGACGGGGGGGGCGAAGGTCAGGTTGGATTGGCCCGGGATCTTCAACCTGCGTCCCGACCCGTTCGAGAAGATGGGCATCGGGGAGTCATTGTTCGCCAAAGACTGGTGGACATTCGAGTTCTGGCGGTTCGTCTTCGTCCAGCAGGAGGCCGCAAGACCGGCATAGACCGCGCTCAACTTCCCGCCCATGCAGCCGGGCGCGAGCTTCAACCTCGAAGCGGTCAATGAAAAGGAGATGAGAATGCAATCGGGGCAACATTTTTCAAAGGTTCTTTTTATGGTAATTGCCGGCATCTTTTTCCTACCTTGACATCTGCCTGCCCGCTAACTATGGTTAAGAATATTACCACTCGGGACGAAAATCCCAAAGGTTCAAAATCGGCCCCGGTTCTTCCCTATGCATTTTCATCAGACAGCATGAGTTTTGCCGTTTTACCGTCGGTGTAGGGGCGGTCCTCAAAGGATATGGACAGGAGCAGTTGCTTCTATGCGCCACCGCATTTGGTAGTTTTGACCCCGCAGCAACGATTCGGATAAAGATTATTTTTCAGAAGATAACGGATATGACAATTGGACCGCGGGGGGTCTAATGTACCGACCGAAGGAAATTGTGATTCCCACGGTTAACCGCTCGATGGAATTGGAGGCTTTAAAACCGAGAACCCCAGGGAGAGAGCAAATGGAGGTAAAAATGAGAGTATCATCCACAAAAAACATTTTCTTATGGGTTGTTACGCTTGCCCTGGCCTTGGCCTGGACTGTCGTGCCGGCAGTCGCTGCCGATCAAAAGGACAACATTCTTTTAATTGTGTCCGACGATACCGGCTATGGTGACCTGGGTCCCTATGGTGGAGGGGAGGGGCGCGGCATGCCCACACCCACCTTCGACCGCATGGCGGCCGACGGGATGACGCTATTTTCATTTTACGCCCAGCCAAGCTGCACGCCGGGCCGGGCGGCGATGCAGACCGGGCGCATACCCAATCGCAGCGGCATGACGACAGTGGCCTTCCAGGGTCAGGGCGGCGGGCTGCCGAAAGCGGAGTGGACCCTGGCCTCCGTTCTCAAAACGGCGGGCTATCAGACCTATTTCACCGGCAAGTGGCATCTGGGAGAGTCCGACTACGCGCTGCCCAATGCCCAGGGCTACGACGTCATGGAGCACGCCCTCCTGTACCATCTCAACGCGTATACCTACGGCGACCCGAAGTGGTTTCCGGATATGGATCCGAAATTGCGCGAAATGTTTGAGAAGGTAACCAAGGGTTCGTTATCCGGCAAGGCCGGCGAAGAGGCGAAGGAAGACTTCAAGGTCAACGGTGAGTACGTGGACACACCGGAGAAGGGCGTCGTCGGTATCCCCTTCCTGGACAAATATGTCGAACAGTCGGGCTTGAAGTTTCTGGAGGAGGCCGCCAAAAGTCCCGATAAGCCGTTTTTCATCAACATCAATTTTATGAAGGTGCACCAGCCCAATCTTCCGGCGCCCGAGTTCGAGCACAAGTCGCTTTCCAAGTCCAAGTATGCCGACTCGATCGTTGAACTCGACACGCGCATCGGCAGAATTTTGGACAAGCTGGCGTCTTTGGGTCTCGACAAAAACACGCTGGTGTTTTACACGACGGACAACGGTGCCTGGCAGGATGTTTATCCCGACGCGGGCTACACGCCGTTTCGCGGCACCAAGGGCACGATCCGTGAGGGGGGCAACCGGGTGCCGGCCATCGCCGTTTGGCCGGGCAAGATCAAGGCCGGCGTGCGCAACCATGACATTCTCGGCGGCCTCGACTTGATGGCCACATTCGCTGCCGTGGCGGGTGTGAAGCTGCCGGAGAAGGATCGCGAAGACCAGCCCATCATTTTCGACAGCTACGACATGTCGCCGGTTCTTTTCGGCACCGGCAAGTCGGAAAGGAATTCCTGGTTTTACTTCACCGAAGATGAACTCACGCCCGGGGCGGCCCGCGTCGGCAACTACAAGGCCGTTTTCAACCTCCGCGGCGATGACGGGCAGCCGACCGGCGGTCTAGCGGTGGATACCAATCTCGGCTGGAAGGGCGCCGAAAAGTACGTTGCCACCGTACCGCAAATATTCGATCTTTGGCAGGACCCACAGGAGCGCTACGACATTTTCATGAACAACTACACGGAGCGCACCTGGACGCTGGTCACGTTCAACCAGGCAATCGGTGATTTGATGAAGACCTATGTCAAGTATCCACCGCGAAAGCTCCAGAGCGAAGTCTACACGGGGCCGGTCACCCTTACGCGATACCAGAGGTTCCAGTGGGCGAGGGAGGCCCTTGGCAAAGAAGGCATTAATATACCACTGCCGACCGGAAATTAGGCGGATCAGGCCAGCCTGATGGAACAAAGCGGGTGCCCCCGCAGGGGAGCAGGGGGCGCCCGAATCTATCCCCCAACCAACAAAGGAGAGAACAAAATGAGAATCGGGTTAAGAATCGGGATACGCTGCGTCGTATTTGCTGCCCTGCTGGCGGCTTTTACGGCAGCGGCCCAGACCGGTTCACTGGCCTCCTGGAACGACGGCCCAACCAAGCAAGCGATCGTAGAGTTCATGCAGAAGGTCACGGATAAGTCGGGTCCCGACTTCGTGCCGGCGGCAGAGCGCATCGCCACCTTCGACAACGACGGCACGCTGTGGCCATCGCACCCCATATACACCCAGCTGGCCTTTGCACTGGACCGTATAAAAGCGCTGGCGCCCCGGCACCCGGAGTGGAAGACCCAACAGCCTTTCAAGGCGGTGCTCGACAACGATCTCGAGGCGCTGGCGGCGGCGGGCGAAAAAGGAATGGTCGAGCTGATTATGGCCTCGCATGCCGGCATGAGCACCGCCGAGTTCGAGGCCATCGTGACCGACTGGCTGGACACGGCGCGTCACCCGCGCTTCAAGCGGCGCTATACCGAGCTGGCCTATCAGCCGATGTTCGAGCTGTTGGCGTTTTTGCGGGCCAACGGCTTCAAGACCTACATCGTTTCCGGCGGCGGCGTCGAGTTCATGCGGCCGATGACCGAAAGGGTCTACGGGATTCCCCCCGAGCAGGTGGTGGGCTCGACCATCCAGACCAAATACGAGGTCAAAGACGGCCAGCCGGTGCTGATGCGTCTGCCGAAGGTCGATTTCATCGACGACCAGGCCGGCAAGCCGGTCGGTATCAACAAGTTTATCGGCCGGCGCCCGATTGCGGCCTTCGGCAATTCCGCCGGAGACCGCGAGATGCTCGAGTGGACCGGCGCGGGCAGCGGCCGGCGGCTGATGATGCTGGTGTTCCACGACGACGCCGAGCGAGAATATGCCTATGGCCCGGCCGACGGATTGCCGGACACCAAGTTCGGCACCTTTCCCCAGTCATTGATGGATGAGGCCAACAAGAAAGGCTGGGTCGTCATCAGCATGAAAAATGACTGGAATGCTATCTTTTCCAATAAGTGATCCGTTTTAAATTCATCCCGTTTCACACCAAAAAAATCATATTGAAGACAGGTTTCAGACCACCAGCCCTGCTGGTGGTCGATGATTTCGATCATGAATAAATTGCAGCGTCCACCGAAGATAGTCGTGGCCGCGTCGTCGTCGGAAGGGCAGAAATAGAGCAACCTGCGCATGAAGTTTGTGCAGGGCATGCAGGCGGAAAGAAAGGGCAGGGCAATGGATTCAAAACTGCTAACAAACAGGAAAGGAGAATGATCATGAGTGATCTGGTAGTTATTGCTTCGATAATGAACACAGCACTTTAGAGATGCGTGCGGAACTGGCGAAGCTTCAAAAAGAATACCTCATCGAAATGGAAGATGTGGTGGTTCCATCTCAAAGATCCGGCTGCCTTCTCCACGACGCGATCAATATCATAACCCTAAATGTTCTGATATTAATAGAAAAAGGCGGGAATTAAAATTTCCCGCCTTTTTCATAGGACTCGCATTTTCTTATAACTATCTGAAATCGATATAAAAAAGCATAAATTGGCTGAGGGACTAGGATTCGAACCTAGGTTAACGGGGCCAGAACCCGTCGTCCTGCCACTAGACGATCCCTCAGCGAAATATAAAATTTACAACTATAATACTTATCGGTTCAGGTCAAGAAAATTTTTGTTTTCTTTTATATCGTCAGGGTTGTTTCGTTCGTTTCGATCAGCAGCCCTGGATCATTGGCAAGCGAAAGTTTCAGGCACGCCCCCCCCCCCCCCCCGGTTTTCCAAATCAATTATTCTTGTTCTGCACTTTTTTCAATATACCGTACCGCTTTTTCAAGGCGCGAGATTACACGTTGAGGGCCCAGAATGGACACGATTTCAAAGATCCCCGGACTTGCAGTTTTTCCAGTCAGGGCCACACGCACCGGCTGTGCGATTTTTCCCAGCTTGAGGCCGGTTTGGTCCATTATTTCTTTGAACACCACTTCGAGGTTTTCCTGATTGTATGTTTCCAGGACCGCCAATTTTTCTTTCAGCAGCTTCAAAGGCGTCAATGCTTCCGGAATAAAAAACTTTCGGGCTGCCTTTTCTTCAAAAACGATATCGTCCTGATAATAAAATAGGGCAGCCTGGGCCATCTCGTATAGGGTCTTGCTCCGGGGGGCAAGGGTTTCAATCACTTCGTGCAGATAATCATTATCACGAGTTTCAATGCCGTGGTCGCTTAAAAAGGGTTTTAGTACCGGTGCCAGGTTTTCCGGAGAAGTCGCCTTGATGTGATCGGCGTTTAGTGACAGCAATTTGTCCGGATCGAAGATGCCCGCCGAACGGCCGATGTTCTTGAGATCGAATACCCCTATCAGTTCATCGCGGGTAAAAAATTCCTGATCGCCGTAAGACCATCCGAGGCGCACCAGATAGTTTACCAGCGCGTCGGGCAAAAAACCCATGTCACGGTAAGCGGTAACGGACATCGCACCATGGCGTTTGCTCAATCGGCTGCGGTCACTGCCGAGGACCATCGGGACATGACCAAAGGTGGGCAAAGGGGCTCCCAGAGCGCGATAGAGCAGAATCTGCTTGGGGGTGTTCATTACATGATCATCGCCGCGAATTACCGTGTTTATGTTCATCGTGATATCATCGACCACCACCACGAAGTTGTAGGTTGGCGTCCCATCGCTGCGGCAAATAACGAAATCGTCCAATTCGTCGTTCTGGAAAACGATATTGCCTTTGATCACATCTTCAACGACCGTTGTGCCAGTCAGTGGGGCCATGAATCGCACCACCGTCTTGTCCGTTTTCTGCAGCCGCCTTTCGCGGCAGGTCCCGTCATAACGCGGTTTTTCGCCACGCGCCATGGCTTTTTGGCGCATAACCTCTATCTGATCCGGCGTGCAGGTACAATAGTAGGCATGTCCGGATTTGATCATTTTATGAATATATTCCCGGTAGATATCGAAGCGCTGAGTCTGAAAATAAGGACCCTCATCCCAATCAATTCCCAGCCATTGCAGGGCTTCGAAAATTGCATCCACCGAAGCCTGAGTCGAGCGGCGGGCATCCGTGTCTTCGATGCGCAGCACGAACCTGCCGTTCATGTGGCGGGCATATAGCCAGTTGAAAATTGCGGTCCGAGCGCCTCCCACATGAAGATATCCGGTGGGGCTCGGGGGAAACCGGGTAATGATTTGGTTCATGTACGCCTCCTCACAAAATTGTGTCTTTCATCGATCCAAGCATTTTAATGTTAAAACTTTTTTCGCTAATCATCTGACATAACTTAATTTTTTATAACTGATTTACTTCATGTCCCTAATTTGAGTAAGTCATGCCAAAGTTCCGTTCACGTCAGCCGCTCAGTCGATGGCGGATCGTCGTTTTTTTCCGGAAAATCACCGGTTTCTAAGCGCAAAATTCGCGCAGCCGAAAATATATTAAATTGACAAATGATTTTAACCGTTTATATTATAATACTTTAAAAACTTCGTACCGGTCTAATAACACAGCCGAGGCGGCGAAACAAGCAAACAAATTTGACGCGGCATTTTGAAAACGCTTGACATCGGGCCGATTTTAAATTACTAGAAGCGCACCGTGAAAGCCGAGTCGTATAGAGTTATATATATATTAATTTCAGATATTTAGGAGATTGGCTAATGGCTGTACCCAAACATAAAACATCCAAATCGAGGCGAGATAAACGCAGAACGCACCAAAAAACGCTGGCCCCGAATTTGTCAACATGTCCCGATTGCGGTGAAGCGACACTTCCGCATCATGCATGTCCCAGTTGCGGCACTTACAAAGGACGCACCGTAATTTCCACTGATGAAGATTAAGCCGCTTCGAGTGTCCGGACGTTTGGATGAAAATTACCCGGTTGATTATCATTCGGTCGGCAAAAAGATACCCACGCTCGGATGGAAGCCTGTGAGGATGTATACACACTATCCGATGATTCGAACAGCCGGTAAGATTTCATTGCAGGTTGCCTTCATTTCCTTGAATGTGGAAAGCTGAAATACGGAGTCCACGGTCATGCTGAGGGTTTCACCACGTTGTTTGTTTACGGCGACGCGACGGGCGGTACGGCAGTTGGATACTATTGATGCCCAAGCCTTCTTCCCGAGTCATTGCTTTATCGCTTGATTTGTTGACCATCCGCCATGCAGATATTCTCCCCGGCGTGCGGCGTATGGCCCGAGAGCAGAGCATGCTATCAAGGTGAAAGCCCCTGACCCGCTAAATCAACCATTCACCGAAGCAACCAAAAATCCCCTGAGGAACCGACAAATGGCAGCGAACGAAACTTCAAACCACGGACAGTTCACTGGGCTGGATCCAGCGTCAAGGCAGATGGTTCTGGACACGATCGGACAATTGCGGAAGCGGCTATTGACCAAGGAGAAAATCCTCGAGTACGATCGAAAAGAGATTTTTCCTGAAGAAACCATCCGGGAGATGTTGGGACCTGAGATCGGGCTGCAGTTACTGATGTTGCCCGAAGCCTATGGCGGTATGGGCGGTGGCACACGCGACACCTGTGCCGTGGTGCGGGAGATGGCCAAAATCTGTCTGGGGATTACCACCGCATTTTTCGCTCTTCAGCTGGGCGCCGATCCGATTATGGTCGGAGGCACGGAAGAACAGAAACAGAAGTGGCTGGGTGCCATCGCCGAGGGCCATGCCTTGGTGGCCTATGCCGTCACCGAGCCGGATGCCGGCAGCAATGTCGCCGCCATCAAGACCAAAGCGGATCCGGTGACCGATAAAACGGGCGTAATCATCGGATATCGGTTGAACGGCAGCAAACAGTTCATTTCAACGGGACTTTATGCGGATTTCATCACCGTCCTAGCCAACACTCCCGAGGGGGCGACTTTCTTTATTATGGAGAAGGACACCGCTGGCTACACCCGCGGAAAAGGCGAAGAAAAGCACGGAATTCGGGCCTCGAACACGTCGCCGCTGACCTTCTCCGATGCGTTCGTACCGGTGGAAAATCTTATCGGCGGCATTCCCGGCCTCGGCCTCAAACAGGCTACCAAGGTGTTCGGTTATACCAGAGTGATGGTGGCATCGATGGCCCTCGGCGCTGGAGAAGCCGCCGTTGATATCGCGATTGCCTATGCCAGGGAACGCATTCAGTTTAAAACCCCTTTATCCGAAAAACAGGGATACACGCATAAGCTGATCCTGCCGCATGTCGTTCGGCTCGCGGCGGCCGGGGTGTATATAGATGAGGTAGCAGAAAGGCTGGATTCCGGCGAAAAAGATTTGGAAGTTGAAGGCTCGATCGCAAAGCTGTTTGCAACGGAATCTGCTGATCGGGCGGCGGATGACGCCATGCAGGCCCTGGGCGGCTATGGATACATCGCCGAGTACGAAGTCGAGAAGATTAAAAGAGATGTGCGCATCACCAGCATCTATGAAGGCACCAGTGAAATACAGCAAAATATCATCAGCACCTTGCGCTGGAAAAAGACCCGCAAATCAAAAGGTGAATTCTACCTGTCCATCGGCGAGGAAATTGACGGGCTGCAAGCCGAATTCCCGAATATGGGGTGCGGCATCTATGCTCTGGCGGCCAGGTCATTGAATCAATGCATCGATTTGGTCGATAGCCACCGGTTGACCCGGCGCCAGTACATCATGTTCACCCTGGCCGATATGATGACCTGGGTGGAAGTGGGTGCGGCCGTGGCGCGCAAGGCCTGCGCATATTCCCGCACCGGAAAGCCGGGCGCTGAAAAGATCCAACTGATTTCCAGGCTGTTCGCCAATGAGGTGGCCCGGGTGGTTTCCCAGAATATGCTGACGATCGTTCCGGGCTGTGGTGAGTTCGATCAGAAAACAGCCGCGGATTTCGTGACGAAAGCCGGCTTCGCCGAGCTAACCCAGAGCTTTCAAAATGTCCTACCGGATATGGATCGGTTGGCCGACATCGTATTTGAGAGGTGATTATGGCAGAAGCGGAAAAAAGAACTATTCTGGTTACAGGCGGATCTCGGGGGATCGGACGGGGTATTTGTGGCGCATTCGCCCGCTGCGGCGACCATATTTACTTCAATTATGCCTCGGATTCCGATGCGGCCGCCCAGACCGAGAAGCTGGTGAAGGAGGCCGGCGGCATGGCCACCGGTCTACGGGTGGATGTCGCTTCCGAAAAAGAAGTGGCCGAATTTGTCGGACGGGCCCTGGATGAGACCGGTCGTATCGATGTTCTGGTCAACAATGCCGGAATCACCCGCGACGGTTTGATTGTCCGCATGAAGGAATCGGATTGGGACGAGGTGATCACCATCAATCTCAAAGGCACCTTTAACTGCATCAAAGCGGTCGGCAAAGCGATGCTCAAGCAGCGTTTCGGACGGATCATCAACATTTCCTCTGTGGTGGGAGCCAGTGGGAATCCGGGCCAGGCCAATTACGTCGCTTCCAAGGCCGGCATCATCGGACTTACCAAAGCGGTCGCCAAAGAACTGGCGAGTCGGGGTATTACGGTGAATGCGGTGGCGCCGGGCTATATTGAAACTGATATGACGGCATCTCTCTCGGACAAGGCCAGAGAGACGATGGTCGGCCAGATACCTCTCGGCCGAGCGGGCAACGCCGGCGACATTGCCGCAGCGGTCGTGTTTCTGGCGTCCGAGGATGCCGCTTATATCACCGGACAGGTGATCCATGTCAGTGGGGGAATGTATATGTAGGTTCATTTTAGCATCCAGTTTTTTATTTGCTCAATTTTGTCCGGGACCACGCAGGTTCCAGCCATGCACAAGGAGGTAATTCTGATGTCTATCGAAGATAAGGTAAGAAAGATTATTGCGGAAAAATTAAGTGTCGATCTGGAAGAAGTTGTCCCCGAGGCATCATTTGTGGATGATCTGGGTGCAGATTCCCTCGATCTGGTTGAATTGATCATGTCAATGGAAGAAGAGTTCGATGTCGAAATCTCAGACGAAGACGCCGAAAAAATCACGACAGTCAAAGATGCATTCGATTACGTCGCATCCCACTGATAGTCGAACGTTTTTCAACTTGAATACAAATTCGAACATTGACGGTGGTTATGGATGCCGACCCGTTGCCGGCTCTGACCCCCATGTCGTTGCCTCATGAGGCATGGCAGGACAGGCATGAATACGAAGGTGGGCATGGGGCTGACTCGGTGGGCGCGGGTCGACATAACCATTTAAATTTAAAAAATAATAATATGGCTGAACAAAAAAAAAGACGGGTTGTTGTGACCGGACTGGGGCTTGTCACCCCTTTGGGTATCGGTGTCAAGCCCACGTGGGAAGCACTGTGCGCTGGAAAATCGGGAGTGGGTGAAATTACCCGCTTTGACAGCACCGATTTCGCCACCAAGATTGCAGCCGAGGTCAAGGACTTCCGGGCAGAGAACTTCATGTCCAAGAAGGACGCCCGCCGCGTTGAGCTTTTCATCGCCTACGCCTTGGCGGCGGCCCGCATGGCCATTGATGATTCCAGGCTGGTGATCGACAGTTCCAACGAAACCAGAGTGGGAACCATAACCGGTTGCGGGCTGGGCGGCCTCCGATTTATGGAAGACACGGTACTGCGTGTTGCCGAGGAAGGACCCAAATGGGTGAGTCCTTTTTTTATCCCCATGATGATCGGCAATATGGTTCCGGGCTTGATTTCCGTTCATTTCGGCGCCAGAGGCCCCAATTCCTCTCTCGCAACCGCCTGCGCGGCAGGTACGCACGCCGTTGGTAATTCTGTCAGACTGATTCAGAGCGGTACCGCGGATGCCATGATTACCGGAGGAACCGAAGCTGTCATCAGCCCGTCGTGCGTTGCCGGTTTCAATTCCATGAAGGCTTTATCCACCCGCAACGATGAACCTCAAAGAGCCTCACGGCCTTTTGACCGGGACAGAGATGGATTTGTCGTCGGGGAAGGCAGCGGTATCCTGGTTATCGAAGCCCTCGAGCACGCCCTTGCCAGGAACGCGTCCATTTATGCGGAGATCACGGGGTACGGCTTAACCGGCGACGGCTACCACATGACCTCCCCGCCGCCGGATGGCAATGGCGCGGTTCGCTGTATGCGCGCCGCCCTCGCGGATGCCGGGCTGGACGGCAATCGGATCGATTACATTAACGCCCATGGGACTTCCACCCAACTCAACGACCTTTATGAAAGCCGGGCCATCAAAACCGTTTTCAATGACCACGCCTACAAATTGGCCGTGAGCTCCACCAAGTCAATGACCGGTCATCTGCTCGGAGGAGCCGGGGGAATCGAGACGGTGTTCACGGCGCTCACCATTCACGAGGATGTGATTCCGCCAACCATCAACTATGAGAATCAGGATGATGAGTGCGATCTGGACTATGTGCCCAATACCGCCCGCAAAGCCAGGGTAGAAAACGCTATGACCAATTCCTTCGGCTTTGGCGGTACCAATGCCACTCTGGTTCTGACCAAATATAAGGAATAATCATGTCGACAAAAAGCGCGCAAACTCCGTTGATCATCGGTTGCGATCATGCAGCCTATCCATTGAAGGAAAAAGTCAAAGCCTATCTGGTAGAAACGTCGATTCAAGTCGAGGATGTCGGTACCGACAGCGAAATATCGGTGGATTATTCCCATTTCGGCAGCCAAGTCGCCTTTCAGGTTTCTCAAGGTCGATTCGAGCGGGGGATTCTGCTCTGCGGCAGTGGTCTGGGGATGTCTATGGTCGCCAACAAATTTCCCCATGTTCGCGCCGCTCTGTGCAATGATCTTTATTCCGCTATCATGAGCCGCCGCCACAACAATGCCAATATCCTGGTCATGGGGGGGCGCATAATCGGTGAGGGCCTGGCCAGGGAGATCGTCAAGGCCTGGATCGAAACTCCCTTTGAAGGCGGTCGGCATCAGGAACGCCTCGACCACTTTGACAGCCTGACGACGATCGAACGGCGGCTCGGCGAAACAATATCAGGGGGATAAGTCCGAGGCCCAAACTCAAACCCGGATTCGTACAGCGAACGACCCATATGGCACCCACAGATTCTCGTCCTACCTGGGAAACCTATTTCATGAACATCACCACCCTTGTGGCCGAACGCTCCACCTGCATCCGGCGGGCGGTGGGCGCCGTGCTCGTCAAGGACAAGCGCATTTTGTCAACCGGCTACAACGGCGCACCCACTGGTTTGAAACATTGTATGGAGCTCGGTTGCCTGCGAAAAAAGCTCGGTATCGAATCCGGTAAAATGCATGAGTTGTGCCGCGGCATTCATGCTGAACAAAATGCCATCATTCAGGCTGCCTACCATGGCGTATCCGTCAATGGGGCCGTCATATTTTGCACCAACCAGCCCTGTTCGATTTGTGCGCGCATGATCATCAATGCCGGGATTACCAAAATATACTACCAGTCCGGCTACGCGGACACGCTGGCCAGGGAACTGCTGGAGGAGGCCGGGATTGAATTGAAGCAGATAGATTCCGATAAGCGGGAGAAGGGCTCATGAAATGTCCGTTCTGCGGTGAAATCGACAACAAGGTAATCGACTCCCGATTGAGCAAGGATGCCGCCGTGATCCGACGGCGCAGGGAATGTATCGATTGCAGCCGACGGTTTACAACCTATGAACATATTGAAGAAATTCCCATAATGATCATAAAAAAGGATGGCCGGCGGGAAGTGTTCAATCGGGAGAAGGTACGCAGCGGCGTCAAAAAGGCTTGCGAGAAGCGTGACATCAGCATGAATGCCATCGAAGAGATCATCGATGAACTGGAACGTGATTTGCGGGAGATCGACGAGAAGGAATTTCCGGCTTCCGTCATCGGGGAAAAGGTCATGGCGAAGCTCCACGGATTAGATGATGTTGCTTATGTCCGGTTTGCATCGGTTTACCGTGAGTTTAAAGATGTGAACGATTTTGTCGACGAGCTGAAAAGTCTTTTGAGCAATCACGAAAAGACGGGCGAGAAATGAAAAACCTCGCCTGAAATGATATCTCTAAAACAGCGGACCGCAATAAATCGAATTCTCCAACTTCGTATTCTCTGCCATCTCCATCTCCAGGGTGAATAATTCAAATTCTTACTCTATCAAGGGGGATCGCCTTTTCAGGTTGACGACGATGGATCATCAATATTTCATGAAAATGGCTTTGGATCTTGCCAGGCAGGGCGAGGGCTCGACCTCGCCGAATCCCATGGTCGGCGCGGTGGTGGTTAAAGACGGCCGGATTTTGGGTCGGGGATACCACCAGGCGGCCGGCGGACCTCACGCGGAGGTTCATGCGCTCGATGCCGCCGGCGAGCATGCAACGGGGGCCACCCTGTATGTTACGCTGGAACCTTGCAATCATACGGGAAGAACGCCGCCCTGTACCGGCAGAATCCTGGAAGCCGGTATCACGCATGTGGTCGCAGCTATGAAAGATCCCAACGGGAAGGTAGCCGGCGGCGGCCTCGAATTATTAAAGCGCAACGGAATACGCGTTACCCTGGGTGTTTGCGAAAAACAGGCCGTTAAACTGAATGAGGCCTTTATCAAATTCGTTGGCACCGGCACCCCGTTTGTCATGACGAAATGTGCGGCCACCCTGGATGGCCGGATTGCCACCCGTACGGGCGATTCCCGTTGGGTAACCGGAGACTCGGCCCGGCAGTTTGTGCATCGCCTGCGTCACCGGGTGGATGCCATCATGGTCGGCATCAACACGATTCGGACGGACGATCCGAGCCTTACCACCCGCTTGACCGACCGTCAGGGCCGGGATCCTGTTCGGATCGTCCTGGATTCCCATCTGTCCATTCCTGTTGATGCCAGGGTATTGCGGCAATCATCGGCGGCGCCGGCGATTGTGGTGGCTGGTCCGCAGGCGCCGGTCAACAAAAAAAAAGCACTGGAAAAGACGGGCGCCCGGGTCATCGAGTCACCGCTTAAAAACAATTTGATCGATTTGGCGGCATTAATGCACCAGATCGGCGCCATGCAGCTGACCAGTCTTTTAATTGAGGGCGGCGGCCGGGTACTGGCCTCGGCTTTCAGCGCCGGCATCGTCGACAAGGTATACTTCTTTTACGCACCCCGGATTCTGGGGGGAGATGACGGCATCCCCATTTGCCGGGGGCCGGGCGCGGAGTTCATGAGCCAGTGTGTCGCCGTCAAGGATATCGCCGTCCGGCGCTTCGGTGATGATGTGCTCATTGAAGGCTATGTCGGATAGTTCCGGGTGCCTGTTGTAAATTAGGGATTCGTTTTTTTTACTTAAAAGGCCATTTAAGTTGTCACAATTCGGAATTTTTATGGTATAAAAATCATTCTTCACAAATGGCAATATACTCACGTTAGAATTACACTGAACCCTTCGGAATTGTCAAAATCATGTTTACCGGAATCATCGAAGGTTTAGGCAGCATTTCAAGGATTCGGACTTCCGGCCAGGGCAAACGCCTGACCGTTGAAGCCGAATTTGCGCTGGATCAGACAAAAGTTGGAGACAGCATATCCGTCAGCGGGGCTTGTGTGACCGCCGTGAGAATCGCCGGCCGACGCTTTGAGGTCGACGTTTCGCCGGAAACGCTTAAGATGACGACGTTTGGCAGCGCCAAAGTCGGTGACCGGTTAAACCTCGAACGAGCCATGAGGCTGTCGGATCGCATTGACGGGCACCTCGTATCGGGCCATATTGATGGAACAGGGGTCATCGGAAGTAAAACAGCCATGGGCAACGCGGTGGCCATAACCTTTGAAGCCGACGAATCGCTTACACGCTATATGATTACCAAAGGCTCCGTGGCCGTCGATGGTATCAGTCTGACCATCAATACCTGTGGCCCCGGCAGTTTCTCTGTGGCTGTCATTCCTCATACTGCTGGACTGACGACGATCGGATTTAAAAACCTTGGGGATCGGGTCAATATCGAAACGGATATGATCGGAAAATACGTCGAGCGATTCACCAGCGGTTCGACCGATCAAAATCGAGACGGAACTTCCCGGCCAACGATTATCGATCAGGCATACCTGGTCAAAACCGGATTTATCGACTAGGCAATTGGTGAATTTGCGGATGTTCCGATCGGGTGAAGCCTGATTTGATATATTGAAACCATGGAAATTGGACCTGTGAATACCGGATGCCATTCCAATAAAGATTCAATTTGGAGATAAAAAGCAGCATGTCACAGCTAAGTATTGAAGAAGCATTCAAAGAGATCCAACAGGGCCGCATGGTCATTCTGGTGGATGACGAGGACCGTGAAAACGAAGGCGATCTTTGTATGGCAGCCGAGAAAGTAACGCCGGAGGCCATAAATTTCATGGCCAAAAACGGTCGAGGGCTCATATGTCTCTCGATGACCGCCGAAAAAGCGGAAAGTTTACAGCTGCCTCCCATGGTCGAAAACAATACCTCCCCATACGGCACCGGCTTCACGGTGTCCATTGAAGCCCGCTGCGGCGTGACCACCGGAATTTCGGCAGCTGATCGGGCTACCACAATATTGACCGCTGTGGCGATGGATGCCAAACCCCGCGACCTGGTTCGGCCTGGCCACATTTTTCCACTCCGGGCCAGAAACGGCGGGGTGATTGTCAGGGCCGGCCAGACCGAGGGATCCGTGGACCTGGCACGCATGGCCGGTTTGCAGCCTGCCGGCGTCATCTGTGAGGTCATGGATGAAGACGGCACCATGGCCAGAATGCCGACGTTGGAAAAATTCAGCGAAAAGCATGGCATCGGGATCTGCACCATCGCGGATTTAATCGAATACCGGATGCGAACGGAGTCATTTGTGCGCCGTTCGGCGGAGACCATCATACCCACTTCCATCGCGGGTGATTTCAGAGCTGTGGTTTACGAAAATGACGTGGACAACCTACTGCATTTCGCCATGGTGAAAGGGACTATCGACCCGGAAACACCAATTCTCGTGCGTGTTCACTCGGAGTGTCTGACCGGGGATATTTTTGGATCCATGCGCTGCGACTGCGGCCAGCAACTGCATAAGGCGATGCTGAAAATGGAAGAAGAAGGCAGCGGCGTACTTTTGTACATCCGTCAGGAGGGACGCGGTATCGGTCTGGTCAACAAAATCAAAGCATATGCCCTGCAGGACCAGGGATACGATACCGTGGAGGCCAACGAGAAACTGGGTTTCGCACCGGATTTGCGAAATTACGGCATCGGGGCCCAGATTCTGGTCGACCTGGGCGTAAGGAAAATGAGGCTTTTAACCAACAATCCCAAAAAGATGGTGGGACTCGAAGGATACGGGCTGAGTATCATTGAACAGGTTCCGGTTGAAGTCGCTCCCAATGAATTCAACAAATGCTATCTGGAGTGCAAAAAGGTTAAAATGGGCCACATGCTGCATGTGGATGCCCTGGATGGGTGAGAGATGGGGAGGATCGTCTCGACGGTTTAGATCGCTAATATCGGCACCGAACACCAAACACAAAATACCAAACACATGATGAATTCGACTTTTTACGGTGCGCCAGGATAAGCCTGGTGCATCTTGCTGGCTGAAAGGTGCCAGCCATGGTAAACGTTCAAATCGGGCCAAATTCTACATGAAAGGAACATACATGCCGAAATTTCATGAAGCAAAACTGAATGCCGAAGGCAAAAAATTTGCATTGGTCGTCAGCCGCTTCAACGACTTTATCACTGAAAAATTATTAAAAGGCGCCCTGGATGCCTTGATCCGGAGCGGCGCCGCGGATAAGGATCTCGAAGTGGTCCGGGTTCCGGGATCCTTTGAAATCCCACTGCTTGCCAAAAAGATGGCAAATACAAAGCGTTTTGATGCCGTGATATGTCTGGGTGCCGTTATCAGGGGCTCCACAGCGCATTTCGATTACGTTGCCGCTGAAGTATCCAAGGGCATTGCCGCTGTTGCCATGGAAACTGAAATTCCGATCATTTTCGGCGTTATTACCACCGATACTATTGAACAGGCTATCGAGCGCGCAGGGACAAAAGCCGGGAATAAAGGCTGGAGCGCCGCCATCGATGCTGTGGAGATGGCAAACTTGTGTGAGATGGTCTGATATAATATGGGTACTCGTCGCAAAGCGCGCGAGCTTGCCATGCAAGCGCTCTTTTATATGGATATGCAAAAGGATGCTTCACTGGACAAATTGGAGCATTTTTGCGGTTGTTTTGGTCCTTCCAAAAAGTCACGCGCCTTTTTTCTGAAGCTGGTTACCGGTGTTTTGGAGAAAAGAAATGAAATCGACGGCATGGTGGAGCGGTTTTCAAAAAATTGGAAAATCAACCGCATGTCCTGTGTTGATCGCAACGTGATGCGTATTGCGGTTTATGAGATGATTTATTGTGACGACATTCCGTTCAAGGTCTCGATCAATGAAGCCGTCGATGTAGGCAAGAAGTTCGGCACACAGGAATCCGGAGCGTTCATTAACGGCATCATGGACAGCATCCGGGAGGCTTTGGAAAAAAAAGATGACCCGCAGCCCGTCGCTGCCGTGCTGCCTGAAACCCAAGATTGAACCTGAAGTTGGCGATTGATCCAACTATGTCTATTGAATATCGATGTCGATCAAGGAGGCTGATGTGTTTGTTAAAACGCTTGCTGTCGGGCCGATCCAGGCCAATTGCCATATCCTGGGATGCGAGGAAACCAAGCAGGCCGTCGTTATAGATCCGGGAGATGAAGTCGATCGGATTCTAACGGCCCTGGCAGAATCGAGTCTGACTGCTGAATACATTGTCAATACCCATGGACATTTTGATCATGTCGGCGCTAATAAGCGGCTCAAGGAAGTCACCGGCGCACCGATTCTCATCCATTCCCTCGATGTGCCCATGCTCAGTCAGTTATCCAGCAGCGCCGCCGCCTGGGGCCTTGCGGCAGAAAATTCCCCTGAACCGGACAGGATGCTCAATGACGGTGACGAAGTGCCTTTTTGCAATACTGCCTTAAAGGTGATCCATACCCCCGGCCACACACCGGGCGGAATTTGTCTGGTTGCTGAGGACATCATTTTTGTTGGGGATACGCTTTTTGCGGGCTCGATCGGTCGTACCGATTTTCCGGGCGGGAGCTTCGAAGCGCTCAAAAAGAGTATTCAGGAAAAATTGTTCGTCCTCGGCGATGAAGTCAAGGTATACTCCGGCCATGGACCGATCACGACCATTGGGAAAGAAAAGCGCAGCAATCCATTCGTGGGGCAAAATGCCGCGTATCTCGGATAGGCGTTTTTAAAATCCCGCATGCATCTTTTCGGTCCTAACCCCCTGCCGCTTTAAAATGTCATAATAAAGTAAAATCTGCTTAATATAGATCACCGGCTCGGTTCCCCGGCAATAGCCGTATTTAGAGTCCTGATAATAATCGCGCATTTCCAAAAGGGGCAGGGTTTTTGCCAGCATCGTCCAGGAATTGGGATCAAGATCCATTTTGACAGCCAGGTCCCTTGCATCCTGGATGTGACCCTGACCGATATTATAAGCGGCCAGGGCGATGAGCATGCGATCGGTGCCGGTTGCCTCACTAAAAAGATCGTAAAGGTTTTTCAAATGCTGAATACCGGCATTGATGTTTTCAACCGGGCTATAAATATCTTTGACCCCCAGACTCAGTGCGGTGTTTGAAAGAAGCTGCATCAGCCCCTTTGCCCCGGCGGAGCTTTTCGCCCGGGGATTGAGATGGGATTCCTGATATATTTGAGCCGAAATCAAACGCCAGTCAAAGCCGCTCTTTTTGGCGGCGGCTTTTATAAAAGGGCTGTAACGCGACAGCCGGGATTTGATTCTGCGGTGGAAGATACTTAGGTCCACGTAATCAAAATCAGCCACATCCCCGTAATATTTATTGTGAATTTCATCGAATTTGCCGTTTTTCCTGATGGATTTAAAAAATGAATTGATTTTGCTTTTCAATTGGACGGCTTCCGGATGCACGGCCCAGCCCAATTGAAGTTTTTCACTGATCGCACCCGCCATGGTTGCCCCGGGATAATGACGCCGATTCAAAAGAGCGACGTTGCTGTCGGCAACCGTAAAATCGATTTTTCCGCTGTCCACATACCGTATCAGTTCCTCTGTAGGCAAATCGTTGTGAAGTTCGATGGTGACGTCGATCCCCTGCCGCCTGAGTTCCTCGAGCCGTTCCTGGTAGGATGTGGCGGCTCGGACATGGACCGTCCGACCGGAAAGGTCCTCCGGCTTTTTAATTTTATAACCATTTCGCCGGCAAATGACGTATTGTTGGATTTCCATATAACCTTTTGAAAAAGCAACCAGCCTCTGCCTTGCCGGGGTAATGGCAATGCCGGCGGCGATAAAAGTTCCGCTTCCGTTCATCAGCTCCGGTACCATTCTCTCCCAGTCCTCGATGATTTTTACTTTCAGCGTGACCCCCAGATAATCGGCAAAAGCTTTTGCCAATTCATATTCAAACCCCATGGGTTCATCACGGTAGAGGTAATAGCAGTGGGCTGAGTTGCGGGTGATCATTGTGATTTCACCAGCTTTGACAATCTTGTGAAGGGTGGCGAATCTGTGTTCGTTGACGATTGGCTTCAGCAGGAAAAACACCGCGAATAGCCATGAACCGATCAAAATGAGCTGAGGAACAGGACGACCTCTGATAATTTTATGGATTGCCGATGTGACCATATCGGTTTGAGTTTTTAGATCGTTATGAAGGTTTAAATGATCCGGATTGTCCGTTGGGTTGGTATCGAACGGTCAGAAGCCCCATTTCTGAAGCGAAGCGCAATTAACTTAAATCACTGACTCCTGACCTTCAATTGCCGATGTCTATTTTCGGTCAAAATGCCCCCAACTGACACGGCTTTATTTTGATGTTGAGCGCCTCACAGGCCGCGCTGACGGACATTTTAGGCTGATTGAAGCGCCGGGCAATATCCCAGGCCGCGCGGCAGGCAAGTTTATTTTCCACCAATGCCTCCCGGATAGCCTTCACTAGTTCTTTGTTGTCCGCTGATCTCGGTTTCACCACTTTTTTTTCAGGCTCGTAGCCGAAAAGACCCAGTTGGCATTTTATTAATCTTATATTCAGCAGGTCTGCTCCCTTTCCGATTTCGAAAGGAGGGATATTCAGCTCTTTTGCGATTTGAAATGCCATCGCACAAGCTATCCGGCCGTCCAAGGCATTATCGGCAATTTTCTGTTTCACTATAGGATTTATCCCGGCTTGTGCGCCATGCTTATGTGAAAAATTGGGGCCCTGTTCGCGTGTCATTTCAACCCTCCTTGACAACCGGTTCAAGCCTTGACCGGTGCATCTATTTTACTTGAATAAAATCAAACGTTTTGATAATTTAAAGTTTCCATTGAGTATAGCATATTTGTGATTTGATTTGCAATTGGCAGCCGTGAGGCCGATCCTGGCAGCACTTGATTTTTTTTATTTAAGGAAAGTAACAGGTTAGCATGTCTTTTATTGTCAGCCGCAAAAAAACACGCCGAATAAAAGTAGGTGCCGTACCGATAGGAGACATGGCTCCCATTACGGTGCAATCCATGACCACAACCTCGACGGCGGATGTGGAAGCGAGCGTTG
Organism: uncultured delta proteobacterium; assembly: GCA_963774425.1. Classification (GTDB taxonomy): domain Bacteria; phylum Desulfobacterota; class Desulfobacteria; order Desulfobacterales; family JAFDCJ01; genus JAFDCJ01. The sequence goes on from CAVZEZ010000026.1 coordinate 41,569, forward strand.
CCCAGATCGAGCGTTTACAGCAGGCCGGGTGCGAGATTGTACGAGTCGCGGTTCCCGACCGGAAAGCCGCCGAAGCTATCGCAGCCATCAAATCGAGAATTTCGATTCCGTTGATTGCCGATATTCATTTTGACTATCGTCTGGCGCTTGCCGCAACCCGAGCAGGTGCCGATGCTCTCAGAATCAACCCCGGTAATATCGGCAGCGCCCAAAAAGTGCAAGCGGTGGTGGACTGCGCTGCAAAGGCGGGTATCGCGATTCGCATCGGTGTGAATTCCGGTTCGCTTGAAAAAAAAATTCTCAAAAAATACAATGGCGTCACGGCCGAAGCGATGGTCGAGAGCGCGTTGGGCCACATCCACTTACTGGAATCCTATGGCTTTGATCAGATAAAAGTATCACTGAAAGCATCCGATGTTCCCCGTACGATCGAAGCCTACCGGCTGTTGTCCTCCCAAACGGATTTGCCCCTGCATGTAGGGGTAACCGAAGCTGGCTCTCTGTACAGCGGCATTGTCAAGTCGGCGCTGGGAATCGGAACCCTGCTGGCCGAAGGCATCGGTGATACGATTCGTGTTTCCCTGACCCGGGATCCGGTTGAAGAGGTACGGGTGGGATATGAAATTCTCAAGGCGCTGGGACTCCGGCAGCGCGGACCGGAGATTATTTCCTGCCCCACTTGTGGCCGGTGCAACATCGAATTGTTCGATATCGTCGCGCAGGTCGAAGAAGCCCTGCTGTCTTGTACCCGTCCGATCAAAATCGCCATAATGGGCTGTGTGGTCAATGGGCCCGGTGAGGCGCGGGAGGCCGATATCGGCATCGCAGGCGCGGATGGGCGCGGTGTACTTTTCCGCAAGGGAAAGGTCGTTAAAAAATTTCCCCAGGGTAAACTGGTGGAGGTGCTGCTGGCGGAAGTACAACAATATGAACAAAATGGAAAGGAACATGATGGGAAATAAAGTGCAGACGGCAATTACGCCGAAACGAGCAGAGGATTATCCGAACTGGTACCAACAGGTCATAAAGGCGTCCGACCTGGCGGAGCATTCTCCGGTGCGAGGGTGTATGGTCATCAAACCCTGGGGCTACGCGTTGTGGGAAAACATCGTACGCGTACTGGATGACATGTTCAAGGCAACCGGTGTTAAAAATGCCTATTTCCCTCTTTTTATCCCTTTGAGTTTCTTGGAGAAAGAAGCCGAGCACGTGGAAGGATTCGCCAAGGAATGTGCGGTGGTCACCCACCACCGACTCGAAAAAAAGGCCGGAGGTGGGTTGATTCCGGCCGGCGCTTTATCAGAGCCACTGGTGGTGCGGCCGACCTCCGAAACCATAATAGGCGACTCGTTTTCCAAATGGATCAGCAGTTACCGTGACCTGCCCGTTCTGATAAACCAATGGGCCAATGTGGTCCGCTGGGAGATGCGGACCCGGCTGTTTTTAAGAACCAGCGAATTCCTATGGCAGGAAGGGCATACCGCCCATGCCACCAGCGAAGAAGCGGTGAAGCGAACCGAGCAGATGCTCGAGGTCTATGCCAGAATGGCGGAGGATTTCCTGGCAATGCCGGTCATCAGGGGCCGCAAGACCGCGGCCGAACGCTTTCCCGGTGCGGTGGATACACTGTGTATCGAGGCCATGATGCAGGACCGCAAGGCTCTGCAGGCGGGAACCTCGCACTTTCTGGGCCAGAACTTTGCCAGAGCCTCCCAGATAAAATTTCACACGCCGGCCGAAACCGAAGAATACGCCTGGACCACATCCTGGGGATCTTCCACCCGGTTGATCGGGGGCGTCATTATGATCCACGGAGACGATGACGGTATCATTTTACCACCCAGAATCGCTTCGGCCCAGGTTGTGTTGCTGCCGATTATCAGAAACCCCGACGAGCGCGACAGCGTGATGACCTATACCGAGAGTCTGGCCGCCCAGCTGCGGGGAATCCATTATCACCATCGCAAAATTACAGTCGAAATCGACGATCGCGATACCGGTGGGGCGCGCGGCTGGGACTGGATTAAGAAAGGAATACCGCTGCGGGTTGAAATCGGCCCTCGGGATATCGCCCAGGATGCGGTGTATGTGGGGCGGCGCGATAAAGGACATAAAGAGAAAGTTTCCTTTCGCCGGGATCAGTTTGTCGGTCAAATCGTGAATATATTGGATGAAATCCATCATAATCTTTTTTTGCGGGCCCAGAATTTCAGCAATGAACATACCCGCGACATCAATGACGTCAAAGAATTTTATGACTTCTTTACCCCGCTAAATCAGGAAATGCCGGAGATCCACGGCGGCTTCGCCATATCGCCCTGGTGCGGCGATCCCGCATGCGAACTTAAAATTAAAGACGATCTCATGGTGAGCATTCGCTGCATTCCATTTGAACAGGAGACCCGGAAAGGTTCCTGTATCTGTTGCGGCAAACCAGCCGCCAGCCAAGTGGTTTTTGCCAAAGCCTATTGAGTCCAAACCTCGGGTAGCCGATGATCCGAATCAACGATATCATAGATAAAATCAGCGAGTACTATCCGGAAGCGGATATGGGTATCATCGAGCGGGCGTATGTCTATTCCGCCCAGGTGCATGCCGGTCAGGTACGCCTCTCCGGAGAGCCTTATCTCTCACATCCTCTGGAGGTTGCCGGGATACTCAGCGACATGAAGCTGGACATCATCAGCGTGGCCGCCGGTCTTTTGCACGATGTGATCGAGGATACTCAGGCGGTTCCCGAAGAGATCGAAGCTATATTCGGCTACGAGGTCTCACACATTGTCTCGGGTGTTACCAAACTCAGCAGCCTTTCTTTTCATAGCACACGACAGCGGCAGGCTGAAAGCCTTCGGAAAATGTTTCTGGCCATGGCCGATGATATCCGTGTTATTTTGATCAAGCTGGCCGACCGTCTTCACAACATGCGCACCCTCCAGTTCCACAGGCCCGATAAAAGAAAAGAAATTGCCGGGGAAACCCTCGACATATATGCTCCTATTGCGGCACGCCTTGGAATCTACTGGATTAAAAACGAGCTGGAAGACACTTCATTTAAATATTTTCAGCCCGACGATTATGAGCGGATTCAGAGCCATGTGGCCAAATCCAGAGTGGAGCGCACCAAATATATGGAAACCGTCAAGGGCTACATTCAAAAGAAGATGGATGAAGCCCGGCTGCAGTGCGAAGTATTGGGTCGCAACAAGAATTATTACAGCATTTACCACAAGATGGTGTCCCAGAACCTTCCGTTTGAAGAGATATACGACATTATCGCCTTCCGTATCATTCTGGATTCGATCTCCCAATGTTATGAAGCCCTGGGATTGATTCATTCCATGTGGAAGCCCATCGACCATAAATTCAAAGACTATATTGCCCGTCCCAAGGCCAATATGTATCAATCCTTGCACACCACGGTCATCGGACCTTTCGGTGAGCGCATGGAAATTCAGATAAGAACCTGGGAGATGGATCGGGTTGCCAAATCCGGCATTGCCGCGCACTGGAGCTATAAAGAAGGCAAGCGGGTCGATGAAGATGTCAGCAAGAAGTTTGCCTGGATCCAGGACCTCGTAGAAAATCAGGAAAATTTTCGTGACCCGGGAGAATATCTGGAGAACCTGAGGATCGATCTGTTTCAGGATGAAGTATACGTTTTTACGCCGCGCGGTGAGATCAAAACCCTGGCCCAGGGTGCGACAGCGGTTGACTTCGCTTACATGATTCATACCGAAGTGGGTAACCAGTGCACGGGAGCCAAGGTAAACGGTCAACTGGTACCGCTGGTTTATCAATTGAAAACGGGTGATATCGTTGAAGTGATTACTTCCAAAAATCACCATCCCAGCAAAGACTGGTTAAAATTCGTCAAAACCGTCAAGGCCCGTTCGAAGATCCGCCAGTGGATCAAGACCCAGGAAAAAGAACGCAGCATCACTTTGGGCCGGGAAATGCTCGAAAAGGCTTTCCGCAAGGAAAAGTTAAATTTCAATGCCTTGATCAAGACCGACGATCTGGCGGACGTTGCCACTCATTTTGGATTCAAAGCGATCGAAGATCTGATTGCCAATGTGGGGTACGGCAAGATTACACCGTTGCAGGTTCTACGCAGATTCGCGCCCAAGTCGCAGGAAGAAGATGATGAGAAATCGATCTTCAACAAACTTATCGGGCGTGTCAGCCGCAAAAGAAAGCCTAAAACCGGCGTGCTCGTCAAAGGTGTCGATGATATCCTCATCAGGTTCGGCAAATGCTGCCAGCCGGTTCCCGGAGATCACATCATCGGCTATATTACGCGAGGTTACGGGGTGACGGTTCACCGCACCAACTGTGTCAATGCGCTGGAATTGAATCCAGATCGGCAAATTGAAGTGGAATGGAATCAGGAAACCACCGAGCTGTACCCGGTCAAGATCCGGATCATCTCACACGACAGGGTCGGGCTGCTGGCTGATCTTGTCGGAAATATCAGTAAACACGGCGCAAATATCCTCCACGCCTCTTCCGACACCCGCGAAAACAGGATCGTCGACAGCTCTTTTACCATCGGAGTGGAGGACATCAGCCATCTGGATAAAATTTTGGCGGCAGTCCGGAAAGTGAAACTCGTTCAGGAGGTCAAAAGGATCGGTTAGGCGGTCTTCACGACATATCCAGCCCGAATGCAACTGGTACACGCCATTATTTTCTTTACCTGACCGTTGGAAACCATTCGTACCCGCTGCAAATTCGGATTGAATCTACGTTTGGTGACATTGTGGGCATGGCTCACATTACAGCCTACCATCGGCTTTTTACCGCAAATTTCACACGCTTTGGACATGCTTATAACTCCTTAAAATAAATATGAAACTTATTTTGTCAGGTTTTTGGCGTCGATCGAGTCTGAGCGAACCGGATCCACAGCCCATCCGCCCTGAATACGGACATACCGCCTCAGAATACTCGCATCCTTCAATTGCTGCATGAGCTTTCGTCGGCTTGCCCGCCGCAGGCGGAGCCGCGCAGCCGTTCCGAAGCGTAGAAACCGCTTCCGGGAAAAGCAGATCTTTTACATTAAAAGCGGATAGATGTAAAGTGATTTTTCAATTCTTGTCATCAGACAAAGAAGCTTCGCATTTGGCGATATGCTCCAGGGCTTTCTGATGGTATCCCACATCGGGATAATTGGAAATCACCGACATGAATCGTTTCAGGGCGGCCTCATAATGTTTCGAATTATAATAAAACACCCCGATGATGTAATCATTGCCGGCCAGGCTTTTCAAACACTTTGGAATATGCTCGGCGGCGCTTCGGGCATATTGATCGTTCGGAAACTGTTTGTTCAGGCGCTGAAATGTTTCAAGGGCTTTGCGGGCCGGAGTCTGATCCCGATCTATCGTGTCGATCTGGTCAAAATAACATCGTCCGATTTGATATATGACATACGGAACCGCGTCGTTTCGCGGATGCAGCTTCTCGAATTCCTCGTAAGCAAATATTGCCTCCTCATATTGTTCAAGGTAATAATGAGCGTCGGCAATTTTCAGTTCCGCCAGGCTCAGATATTCGGAAAACGGATACCAGTCTTTTAAATTCTGAAATTTCTTAATGGCCTCCCGGTAGTCTCCGTCTTCGTAAGCATCCATCCCTTCCCATGCCAGCTGTTGGGCGGTACCGATTTCTTCTTTGCCTCTCAGGGCATCCCAGGTTTTTTTGAGCGCAGAACACCCTGTGCATAAAAGAATGGCAATGAAGATACCGACAACGGTGAACCGTTTCATGCTTCCACTCGCTTGTCTGTCATTGGCTCGAGAACAATCGCTACAGTAATTTATTGACGGCTTCCTCCAATTTCGATTTGGCAACCATGCCGGTGATTTGTTCGACAACATCACCATTTCTGAAAAATATAAGCGTGGGGATAGCCTTGATGCCGTATTTTCCCGGTGTTACGGGACTGTTGTCGACATTGCATTTGGCGAATTTGATTTTATCGCCGAAACTCTTTGCCAGATCCTCCACCACCGGTCCGATCGCTTTGCACGGCCCGCACCACGGCGCCCAGAAATCGACCATCACCGGCTTGTCGGATTGCAGAACCTCTGACTCAAAATTGCCGTCATCAATCTCCTTGATTCCCGCTGCCATAACCTTAAATCCTTTCTTCTAAATGATTTGCGGATATTGAAAGTCCTGTCTTTAAATCAGATCCCGGACACCGTCTCCCGCCGGAAAAATCGAAGGTGAATCCGGTCATCGTTGCTCAGCAACAGGAGGTACCACCCCAATGGATCAGGGGGATCCCGCACCCGGGCTTATGAAAGGGCTTGAAATTACAATTTATCAATTATAGTTATGAGGGGAACTCTTGTCAACCTCAGCACGCGCACCGCATAACACCCCAACGAAGTATCTGTTGATTTGATATGCGGATTCTGACAATATGCATGATCTTAAACTTCCCCTGCCAGGCCGTTTACGGGAAGGCCGTAACGAAAGGCATGCAACAACATGGATAAAAAAATCCGCATCGGCGCGCTCATTTCGGGAGGAGGGACGAATTTGCAGGCCGTCATCGACGCCTGCGACACTGGCCGAATCGATGGGCGGATGGTTTTTGTCGGCGCTGACAACGCACAAGCTTACGGCCTTGAAAGGGCCCGGAAAAAAAACATTCCGACATTCGTCGTCGACTACACATCAATCATCCGGGAGTATAAGAATCGGCCGGACGAAGCGATGCTGCCCGAAGATTTCAATTTCGAAGAAATTTTTACGAAACAGACTTTTTTTGCCCCTCAGGATGATCCGATCCGAGCCAGATCCTTTTTGGTGACGCGGGTTCTGGCCGAAGCCGGGTTGCTGGCTGCGATGCGGCCCCTTGCTTTCGACCTGCTTATCCTGGCGGGATTTATGCGTAACTTGACACCTTATTTCATTGACCGGGTCAACACCGTTTCAGGCCAGCCGCGGATTATGAATATCCACCCCGCATTGCTGCCGGCATTTGCAGGGCTTGACGGATACGGGGATACCTTCCGGTATGGATGCAAGATCGGCGGCTGCACGGTACACTTCATCGACTATGGCGAAGATACCGGGCCGATCATCGGTCAGCGCGCTTTTTCAATTTTGCCGGAAGATACTATCGATACAATTCGGGAAAAAGGCTTGGAGTCGGAATGGGAACTGTACCCGGAATGCATTCAACTATTTGCCACCGGCCGTCTCGAAACGGTAAAAACCGAATTTAAGCTGCGCAATGGTCAGGAAATTGCACGAACGGTGGTGAAGATTAGAGGTGCTCAAAGATCAAGGCTCGAGGCTCAAAGCAAAAAGCCTGAAGACGCTGCGCATCGTTGGAGGTCTGAGGTCTGAAGACGGAAGACGAAAGACGAAAAGGGCTGCGGGCTTTAGGACCTAACGATCAAAACGGATTAAACGATCTCAACCCATCCCTCATAAATACGTTCTGGCTCCCAGGTAGCGCGATTTGTAGTATTGTTGTTTCAGCGACGAGACGCATATCTCGCGGCCGCTGCGCGGGGCATGTAGAAATTTATACTCCCCAATATAAATGCCTACATGGGATACTTTACCGCTTTTCGAGGTGGCGAAAAATACCAGATCGCCTGCCGCCAGATCCTCAAAATCAACCGCTTTCCCGGTTTTCCATTGATGCCATGATGACCGCGGAAGGCTCAACCCGTTCAAACGGTAGACGGCCATGGTCAACCCACTGCAATCGAAGCCTGTGTCTGGCGACTGTCCTCCCCAGCGATATTCAATCCCGATATATTGTTTAGCGGTTGCCACAATCCGTTTTCTGACCGCTTCACTATCCAGATATCGTCCGTCATCCGCAGCATAATCCTGCGGGCCAACCAGAAAATATGCATGAATGATCCCGGCTGTCATCAAACTCTCGGCTTCGCGCCGGGCACTGTCCCTATATGGGTAATTGCCGAAACGAACTGTATATAATCCTTCCGGATCACGAAAATGGTAAGCTTCCACTCCCCAACTTTCGAGTTTTTCGGCAAGCTGGACGGCATTGTTCATATCTGCGAAGGCACCCACCTGTATGGTATAGCCCATGCGTTGCAGAGAGTCCGACCCTTGCACGAGGGGTGAATTTCGGCGAACATCGGGTCCTTCCCGGCAGCCGAGGATGGCCAGCAGCAAAGTGACGGCCACCGGCAAACTAATCCGAGCTCCGCAACGCTTTGCAAAAAAATGTCGACACATGGGCAACGGTCGGCATGCCGCAGATCTGACTACAGCCATTGACATAGATAAAGGGCTATAAAAAGTCGATTATCGGGTTAAGGGCCCACTCAAGAATAACTTCACATTTATACGCTGATGCATCCTGCCCGGCTGCATTGCGAAAGCTCGGAATATCCAGATATTCCAGCGTTTTCGCGTCTGCTAGACAGGCGCCTTGTATGATTAAAAATAAATATTTAATAAATAATACGGGGGTGCGGGGGGTGTCCCCCCGCCCTGCGAGAGTCATTCAACTCAACGCCTGAATCTGGGAATTAATTTTTTCGTGAACCCTAAGGGGATACGCCCAACAGCATTTTTACGATCACCGGAAACGCGACAAAAGTACCAATCGAGCTGCCGATATTGGTAAAAACCACCACCAAAAGAATCCGCGTCACCTTGTTTTTCCAAAAGCCCCGTACCGAAAGGATATCATCCGGTAAGCTTTCAATGTCTTTTACCTTTGGTTTGCGGGAAAAAGCTTCCACCAGGCCCGAAACCCAACCGGCGGCAATCATCGGGTTCAGGGAGGTCAATGGGGCTGCCAGCATGGAAGTCAGGATCGTGATCGGGTGGGCCAGAGCGATGACCGCCCCGGCGCCGGCTAATATTGCATTGGCGGCGATCCACCAGATAATCATTTCTTTGCCGGCCTGTTTCCCCCCATAAAAAAAACCGGCGACAAACATCGCCATAATGATGCCGGGGATGAGCCACTTTAAGATCCCGGTGGTTTTTTTTCTGGGTGGCAGCCGGTCGAGTTCCGGAAGATCGATTTCGGCGTTCCAGTACTTTTTTATGCCCGGCACATGGCCGGCGCCGACCACGGCCACGATTTTTTCGCCGGGCGCATTCCGGATCTTAGCCGCGAGATATCGGTCCCGTTCGTCGATCAGAATATGTCTTAAGACCGGCAGCGATTTGCCGACTTCCTTCAGCAATGTCTCGAGAACATCTTCCTGTTTCATTTTTTCAATGTCTTCTTCCGTGAGGTCATCCACTTCCCCCAGAGAAAGCATCAATTGAAACATCAGCTTGATTTTGCTCCATAAACCCATTTTGCGCCAGGTTCGGGACAGCGTCGTTCGGATGTCGCGATCCGCGAGATGAACCGCGGCACCGATTTCTTCCGCCGTTTCGATGGCCGTTATCATCTCTTCACCCGGCTTTATATTGAGTTTTTTAGCGATCCGTTTCTGAAAGGATGCCAGCAGAAGATTGGAAAGCAACAGGAAGGATTTCTTTTCTCTGATAATTTTGACGATATCCGTATCCTGCCATTTTTCCTTCTGACGGATGGCCTGGTATCTGGACGGGCAAAGTTCAACACAGACAGTATCCGGGACTTCATCCCGAATAACTTCGGCGACCAGCTGTACGCTTTCTCTGGAAACGTGAGCAGTGCCCACCAGGATGACCTGTTTGCCATTGTAGTCGAGGTAGTGCACCATTTCATGAGGTATCATGGACATAGATTCAACTTTTTCCTTTATTTTTTATGAGCTTAAACTATATTACATTAAGGGTGATTAGGCAATATGGAAACCGGAGGTTTTTGAATGCTGATTCATGATGATATCTATTTTTGGGAAGGATGGGGCGGTAAATTGCGCCTTGCCAGCGGCAAGTGCCGGTTGCGCATATTCGATCTCAAAAAAGGAGACAAGGCGGGTTTGGCCCATATTCGGCCGGTTATCGCGGTCGTATCCGATATTGAAGGGAGCCCGATGTCCGTGCGCAGCTGCAGCGGCCATATTGCCACCAGTGTCGCTCGGGATTTCAATATCAATCCCCTTCGAATGTGGTTCGTCGAATTTTACCCGCAGACCATTTACGGCCAGCATCGGGAACATATGATTTCGGAAAAATTCGACCTTGTGGAATTCAACTGGCATGAGAACAAAGCCATCGAGCCCAGATGGCGGGAAATGAAACCCCCGTTGCTGGACATGGTCAGAAAATTGATTGAAGATGCAGCGGCATCGGGTGACGGCGGTACTGGAAACAGCTGAAAAACATGGGCAAAGGGATTGCGGGGTAACCTGGCAATGGATGCCGGTTGAGCGGGACTGATCCGTTAGGATCAGAGGCCCGCCCGGGTAGGGTTTAGTCAGCCGCCCGGTAGTGTACGGCTGTGTTGTGCAAGCAATACGGCGGAATCATTCACAGATCTACATCGGCAAAACGGCAAAAATGACCGCACTCCAGATCGAATGGGAAACGATGACCGGGGCCAGATTATTCAGACGCCAGAACATGGCCCCCCAAAAGGCGCCGGCCACCGCAGCGGCACCGATCAGCATAAAATTGAACGACCAGATATGAACCCCGGCATAGATCGCGGTTGCCAAAAGCCATCCCTGCCACTGGCCGAAGCGCGTCATCAGATTTTTTTGCAGGTAACCGCGCCAGTAAAGCTCTTCAGCCGGTCCGGTAATACAAAACAGCAGCAGTGCGATGACCCACATCGGTGTGCCGAGGCCCTTGTCGTAAATCCCGCCGATTTGGGAACCGGCAAATGAAAACAGGACGGTCGAGATCAGCTTGCCGATCCAAAATATCAGGTACAGCACCGAAGCCGATACAAGGCCGATGATGATTGACTTCGCGTTGAATTTTAAGTATCCGGTCCGATCGGGCTGCAGCCCCAGGGAGATAAGGGCCAGACAGGCCGCAGATAAAGATATTTTTATCCAAAATGTGGACCAGGCCAGATAAAATGTGACAAACCATAAGATCGTCGCCAACACCACGGTTCCTATCAGGGGGAGTGCTCGAAACTCGGCGTGCTTCAAAAGGTACCCTCCAGTATCAGGGATATAACCAGCAGGATGCCGAAGGCTGTATCCAGCTGGGCCGTGCGGGCATCGGCATCCGCCGGAACCTCCTGCAGCATCTGATGCAACAGTTTCCAAGCCAGGGGCACCGACATCAGAACGATCAAGGACCCCGGGTGCAGCGGTCCGATGATCGCCATCAGGACAATGCCGAGATAGGATGCCATGACCAGGATGGCATACAGAATCAGACTCTTGTCGTGTCCCAGCACGATTGCCAGGGTCAGAATTCCCTTGTCGTGATCATGGGAGATGTCCCGGATGTTGTTGGCCAGCAGGACGAGTGCTACGAGAACTCCGAACGGTATAGATATCAAGAGGACGTCCATACTGAAAACCTGGCGTTGGACAAAATAGGAGCCGGCCACCATCAGCGGCCCCCACATCAGGAAAACGGAAATTTCCCCCAAGGCGCTGTATTTGTATTTCAGCGGTGGCGCCGTGTAGGTCAGGCTGCCGAAGGCACCGATCACACCGATCCACAGAAGCTCCCAGCCGCGGGTGGACGCAAGATAAATCCCGATTGAAATGGACGCGGCATAAAGCAGGTAAGCTGCAAGTCGTACTGCTTCGGCATTCAGTTTTCCCTCAACCAGGGGGTGCGGCCGATATTGGGCCGTGGATGCTTCCGGAGTATCCACCCCGCTTTTAACGTCATAATAATCATTGATCAGATTGGTGGCGGCGTGCAACAAAATTGTTGCAACCAGCGTCACCAGAAACAGTGTCCAGGAGAAACCTCCCTCAATGGCGCCTAAACAGGCGCCAACGCTGACGGAAATTGCGGTCATGGCAAAAGACCATGGACGACTTGCAAGAAACCAATTGCGATAAATGCTCATGTATCCGTGTCGGTCGTTTAGATATTTTGGTTCGTTTGGATGGTTTTGTGCGTTTTGGATCGTTATAAAGGCTCAAGGCTGAAAGCTCAAGGCTCAAAGATTAAAAGCGGTAAAAAAAACCAATCCCTGACTGAATCCTGGAAACTCTTAATTTTCTAAACTGCTGCTTTTTAGCCTCCAACCTCAAGCCTCCGACAGCTGCAGCCCTTTTTCTTTCATTCTTGGCATATTTCCTTCAGTTTTGAGCAGGGAACGCCCTGGGTTCAAAGTCTGAGATCCGGCGGTCAGGGCACCTCCGCGGCTTCTTCGACGGCTGACTGCGCCTTGCGGACCGCTTCGTCCGCCTGGTCCAGTGCCGCTTTCGCCTGGGCCAGGTTTGCCTCGGCCTCGGCATTCAGCAGGAGCACGCGCTGTCTGAACTGTTTGCGTTTCTCATCAGTGGAAGTGAGTCTGCGAATATACTCCTGATCGGATTCGTATTTTTTTTCTGCCTGTTGAAGGGCTTGTTGAGCTTTTCGGCGAGCTTCTTTTGCCTGCGCCTCGATCCGCAGCAGATCCTGGATTTGTTGGATTTTATCAAACTCGCGGCGTGTCGCTTCCTTCTGGCGTTCGATCGCTTCCACTTCCTGATGGGTCTTTTGGCGGTACCGGATAATGTCGATGTCTTTGGCCCGGTCGGTTTCCAGGGGCGGTTGCTCGGTTATATGCAGGATACCCCTGTCATCCGTCCATGTATAAAGCGTTTGTGCCTGAACATTGAAAACAGCCGACAGTACCAAAAGAAGGCCGGCCGTCAGATTGAAATATTTCATGATGTTTGTCTTGAGCTTCCGCTGTCCGTAGGGCGTATTGCCCCGATTATAGGGATGTAAAGCGATACTGTCAAACTTTCCAGAATCGCTTCAGGTCCTCAGCAAACCGCCCGTGATCCTTCACTCGAATTGTCCGCCACTCAGAGGGAAACAACGATCGGTAGCGGTAGGTGGCATACCGACGGTCTATCAACAGCACCACACCGCGGTCGCTTTCGGTACGGATGACGCGGCCGATGGCTTGAAATACGCGATTCAGACCCGGATAGAGATAGGCGAATTCGAAGCCCGTGTGGTGCGTACGGGTGAAATAGTTTCTTATCAGCTCTTTTTCCAATGAAATTCCGGGCAGTCCGACTCCCACCACAACCGCTCCCGACAAGCGATCGCCTACGAGATCGATGCCTTCGCCGAAAATACCTCCCATCACGGCAAATCCTACCAGGGTGTTTTGGTTTACCTGTTTGTAACGATCCAGAAACGCGCTTCTTTCAGATTCGCTCATGTTCGGGGTTTGGAGCATCAATTCCATGGCCGAAGCGAGGGGGCCGAATGATTCAGCGACTATCTGCATATATTCATAAGACGGAAAGAATGCCAAATAATTGCCTTTTTTTTGATTGACCAGGGTGAAAATGGCTTGAGACACATCATGCCGGGTGTCTGTGCGGTCCCGATAGTAAGTGGAAACCCTGTCGGATATGAAAAGATTCAGATTTTCAGCGGGGAAAGGTGAAGGAATTATCAAACCGGCGGCGCTTTTATTGCATCCCAGGATTTTTTTGAAATATGCCATGGGGGACATGGTCGCTGAAAAAAAGATGGCGGCGTTGCACCTTTTCAAGGCGTTTTCAAGCTGGATGGACGGGTCGATGCAAAACAGTTTCACTTTCAGGTCCTTGCCGTTCTTTTCAAAGCAGGTCGCATAGCTTTCATCATAATGTTCAGCGATTTTCATGAAGCCTGAGGCCTCGAAAAACAACGTGAGCAGGTCCTCGCGAAAGGGGCTCTGGATGTTGCGGGCCAACCAACGCTCCGCAATACCGAGGAATCCCCGGATAAGAGGAAACAAGCCGTCCGGTGGCTGTGCTTCATGGCGCGCGGGGTCGTTTCTTTCGCATTTTTTTCTTTCCCGGACCATCCAGGCATTGATGCCGCCCAGGCTTTTGAATACCCGGGGAAGCTCTTTGCGAAGGGCGCGCCGGACATGCAGTATGGGCTGTTTATAAATCTCAGCCGAAAACATTTCCCGGGAACGATCCACCAGATTATGGGCTTCATCTATTAAAAACGTATAGGGTCCGTTTTCATCCTGAAAAAAGCGACGTAAAAAAACGCTCGGATCGAAGGCATAGTTGTAATCGCAAATAATGCAGTCAGACCAGTACGAGAGTTCCAGGGAAAACTCGAACGGGCAGATACGATGGGCTTGCGCTGCGGCCTCTACCACCTGCCGGGTCAGGGCATCCTGGCCGAATACATCCTCCAGGGCTTCGTTGACCCGATCATAATATCCGCGGGCAAATTCGCATTCATCCGGATGGCAGGCGCTGTCGGGTTTGAAACAGATTTTGTCCTTCGCGGTGATGGTCAGCGATTTGATTTTAAGGTGTTGCTTTCTTAGTTCGGTCAGCGCTTTTTCCGCAGCAATTCGACCGGTGGTGCGGGCGGTGAGGTAAAATATTTTGGAATTCAATCCTTCAACAATAGCCTTTACCGCCGGGAAAAGGACCCCCATGGTTTTTCCGATTCCGGTGGCGGCCTGGACCAGCAGTTGATCGCCATTTTTTATGGTCCGGTAGACCTCAACAGCCATCTGCCGCTGTCCCGGACGGTAATCGGCAAAGGGAAATTGAAGATTTCGGATGGATTCATCGCGCATGGTTTCCCAACTTACAACCGTATGAGCCCAATGCATATAATGGGAGACAAGCTCCTGAAAAAACAACTCCAATTCATATGCACTGAATCTTTGTTGAAACTCGCGTATCTCACCGCTGTCCACCTGAAAGTAAGTCAAACGGGTATCAACGGCGTTCAAATTGCGGTCTCCGGCGTAAATGCAGGCATAACATTTCACCTGGCCCCAGTGGAGTGGGTTTTTGTTTTCAGCAAGGTCGTCCAGGCTGTGCGTGGTTGTTTTTATTTCTTCGATCACTACCGGCGTCGAATCAGGGTATACCCCGTCAATTCTGCCACCAATGGTCAAGTCAAAGAGTTCGGTTTCGATCTGATGAGATACAGTGACTTCCGGGGTATAACTTTCCGGGCGGGATTGCTGGATTTTCTGATGTATTCGAATCGCATCCAGCGGGCGGGTCGAGGCTAAAAAATCATGTGAAAGGTCTCCGCTGCGCATGACATGAGCAACCAGATCCCGAACCGCAATTCTTAGTGATTTTTTCACGGGAAGCACCGCCGTTGAGCTAAAATTTCACTTTACAAATTTTGGTGTGCCAAGTCAAGATGCTGAAAAATGGGGTATGCGAAAAGGAAATTCAGAATTTTACACGATTGTCATTAAAGTATTGAAAAATTTTAGGTTTATAGTATTCTTCCCTTGACTTTAGACCCATGTGTATCCACTAGTTGGTTTTAAGATGTAACGTGAGTGGCCGGTTAGTGTCCGGCGCAGGCTCAGTTGCCCGGAATCCCCGCATGCCTGATTTCATATCCGGTTTCCTGTCGACAGTCTGTCAGACTCCTGGGCGCCGGAAGGGGAGTTGCAGCGACATTTTCGGCCGAAATTCGGGAAACCGCCTTTTTATAAACAGAGATCTATCTCAGATCACCGGGGGAACTCTATGAAGGACTCAAATCTTCAGATGAGAAACAAAATCATCCCGATCAAACTGCCGTCCAAGGATATATTCAAAGACATCATCGGCCGGGGGGCCGCCATGCAAAGGATTTTCAGAATGGTCGAAAAGGTGGCCGAAAGCGATACGACCATTCTGTTGAATGGAGAAACGGGTACGGGCAAAGGTATGATCGCCAGAGCCATTCACCAGGCATCGGGCCGTTACAACAAACCCTTTGTTCAGATTAATTGCGGTGCGACGCCTGAAGGTCTGCTGGAAAGCGAATTCTTCGGTTACCGTCGGGGGGCCTTCACCGGTGCGGTGGCAGATAAGCCGGGAAAATTCGAACTTGCTCAAGGGGGCACCATTTTCATGGATGAAATCGGAGACATGAGCGCCGATCTTCAGGTAAAAGTACTGAGGGTGCTCGAAGAGGGTGAATTTGAGCGGGTCGGAGACAATACCACCATTCAAAGCGATGCCAGAATTATTGCCGCCACCCACCGGGATTTGGAAGAAGAGGTTCAAAAAGAAAATTTCCGCGAAGATTTGTTTTACCGCTTGTACGTCATTCCGATCATGCTGCCGACGCTAAAGGAGCGTAAATCCGATATTCCCAGTCTTGTCTCCCATTTCATGTCCCATTTCGCCCAAAAAATGGATATGCCGCCGGCCAGTATTTCGGATGAAGCCATGGATATCCTGGTTAATTATTCCTGGCCGGGAAATGTGAGAGAGCTGAAGAATCTGGTCGAAAGACTCGTCGTTTTGCATGAGGGTGAGGCCATTGCGCCCCAGGACCTTCCTGAAAAAATCAGGGCTGAAAATACCCGACCGGCCCGGGAAAAAACGGATGTGTCCGGCAGCGGAATATCGTTCAGTACGGCCGTCAGCGAGTTCGAAAAGGCCCTCATTGTCAGTGCGCTCGAGAAATCAAACTGGGTTAAAAACAGGGCTGCCCAGCTTCTCAAAATAAAAAGAACAACCCTGGTGGAAAAGATAAAGCGCTATAATTTGGAAAATGATTCCGAAAAGGATCGCTGAAGAACCCCCACCGTTGTTTCCTATTTGCAATCGAACAGTCTAAACGGGTGGTTGGGTGGAGGAAATTATGAAGGATTTCGAAATCTTGTTTGTGGACGACGACCAGACGATTCTATCCTTGGTTGAGGAATATCTGACAACGCTCAATTACCAGATCAGCGTGGTGAACAATGGCTTTAAGGCGCTTGAACTTCTCAAGGAAAAAGAGTTCGATCTGGTTTTCACCGATTTTAAAATGCCTGACATCAACGGCCTTGAACTGCTCGCCATGATCAAAGATTACCGCCCTTCAACGGAGGTGATCATCGTCACGGGACATGGCACGATGGAATCGGCCATCCAGGCCATGAAGTACGGCAGCTATGACTACATCCAGAAACCTTTCAAACTGGATGTGCTGAAAATCCTGATTGACAAGGTGTATGAGGAAAAAAAGCTCAAACAGGGTGATGGGGTCCCTAAAGAAAGGTTGAAGGTAAAACACAGATACGATCGGCTTGTCGGCATCAGCTCGAGAATGCGGGAAATCTATGAGCAAATTGACCGGATGAGCGACGCCGATCCCAACGTTCTGATACAGGGAGAAAGTGGGACGGGCAAGGAATTGACCGCTCATGTGATCCATAGCAACAGTGTCCGTAAACAGAAGCCGTTTGTACCGGTTACCTGTAAAAGCTTCGGTAGGGGGATGGATGGAAAACAGTTGTTCGACCATACCCGCGCCCTTTTTGATTCTTCAGCGTCAGGCACGCTTTTTTTCGATGAGATTGCCGAGCTGACTCCGGCGACCCGGTCGGAGATTCGTCGGGCTTTCAACCACAGCAGATCTCAGGGGGAAGCCGGGCGCAAGGGTTCGCCAGGGGATGTTCGTCTGCTGGCCGCCACCAACCGGAATTTAGAAGAAACCGCCGGCCGTCAGGTGATCGACCAGAGTTTTCTCGACTGTGTCAGCGAGGTCGTTATCCAAATGCCTTCGCTGAGGGAACGCAAGGAGGACATCTGTCTGCTGATTAATCATTTCCTGAATAAATTTAATCGGAAAAGTGAGAATAAGGTCATGGGGGTTTCGGTGGATACATTGGATTTGCTGCTGCGCTACAACTGGCCCGGAAATGTAATCCAATTGGAAAACGTCATTGAAAGAGCGTTTGCACTGAAGGTGAATCTGACAATCGAGGTCGATAATCTACCTTCGGAGATTAAGACTTTCGACGAAATCTCAAAGATCAGCTGAAAGATTTTTTTTTGTTGCGGATAAAAAATCTGTTGACAGGGATTCGTTTTTTGATATAGTTCTCACTATGAACAATTTAAGAGACCATCGCGCTGGAGAAGTATCAGAGAATCAATTAGAAAGGTTTCAGGAACTTATAACGAGACTGTTTCAATGTTGTCAGGAGCGGATGCAGTATCAATGTGACCGCTTTCAGCTACCGGATGCCGAACTTCGATGCCTTATGTTGTTTGCCAACGAGCGCTATCTGACAGCCAAAAGCATTGCCCACAAAATGAATGTGGTCAAGAGCCGGGTATCGAAAATTATCGAGGGGCTGATCAGAAAGAAATTCATTCAGGGCATAGCCGACCCGGAGGATTCGCGGGTCAAATTGCTCAGCCTGACAGGCAATGGTCAAAAAAAACTGTGTGAAATCAGATCCTTCATGGAAGAAGTCCATGGTCATGTGCTGGCTCAGATAGCACCGGATCAGCGGCAGGCCGTGCTGACGAATCTGGATATACTCAAGGCCTCGATGGAAGCCGTCAAAGACATGATGGTATGAGGGCAGGCTATGGAAGCGCTTGCTTGTCGTTTTTTCTCCGACGGATCCCGGGCTGCCTTGATTGGAGAGTGGCGAAAAAAAATTTTAAGGTTAAAGTTCATGTAGTAAACTAAATACAAGCTATAGTATTCGCATATAGCTGAAATAAAACAACTTAAAAAGTTGATATACACGACCAAGGAGGATATTATGGACATGCAAAATTTAGAAGCCCGGTTTGATGAATTGAAATCCCAGATCGACGCTTTGAGTAAAAAGACTGCGGAAAACAAACTGTCCATGATCGTATTCAGCGGCGATCTGGATAAGGTTCTGGCCTCGTTTGTAATTGCGACCGGAGCGGTTGCCATGGGGATGGATGTGGTGATGTTTTTCACATTCTGGGGCACTTCGGTGCTCAGAGACAAGCAAAAGAAAGCCGGCGGCAAAGACATTATGGGTAAAATGTTCGGCGCCATGCTGCCCACCGGAACCGGTGACGTGAAGCTCTCCAACATGAATATGGGTGGCATGGGAACGGCGATGATGAAATCGTTGATGAAAAAGAAAAATGTGGCTTCCCTGGAGGAAATGCTGTCCCTGGCCGAGGAACTCGGCGTCCGAATTTACGTATGCGAAATGTCAATGGACTTGATGGGCTTTAAACGAGAGGAATTTATAGACTACAAACATATGGGATTTGCCGGCGTTGCCACTTTTTTACAGGAAGCGCAAAACAGCAAAGTACAATTGTTTATCTAATCAACAGGAGGAATACCATGAGTGATAACATCAATGTAGCTAAAGTATTGGATCTCAAAGGATTGGCCTGCCCCATGCCGGTTGTCAAGGTCAGCAAGGGCATCAAGGAAGTCGAAGTCGGACAGGTTATCGAGGCCCTGACAACCGATCCCGGTTCGATGACCGATTTTCCCGCCTGGGCCAAAACCACCGGCAATGAGATCGTAAAGACCGAGCAGGCGGATAAGCTGATCAAGTTTTACATCAAACGGTTGGTATAGCCCCCAAACAGAACCATACCGAATTGAAAGTAGTTTTCGATCTTAATCGGTATGGTTTTGTTTGTTATTGGGGGCATAGGATATCCGGTGCAGTTCTGGGCCCGTATTCACGGTGCCGCGACGAATCTGGGCCGATCGCCGGGTCCGAAAATTATCTTCCTGGGTCATCCCAGCTCCGGATCTCCGCGATATCGGTATTTATTCGACTGTGACAGGAGGCAACTGTGCAATGATCTATCATGCGATCTATTTTATACTGGTGCCGATGGTATACGTTTCCTTTGCCGTTTTTTTTATCGGTACTTTGGTTCGGCTGATTAAAATTTTCCGCCGGCCCGCAAATCCAGCGACGCTTCAAATTTTTCCTGAGAAAAAACCAAATCTGCTGTGGGCGCTGTATGACACGTTTCTTTTCCCCAGCGTACGCCGGCATAAACCGGTGCTTTGGGTTTTTTTGATACTTTTCCACGTTGCCCTGTTGCTGCTGCTTATCGGGCATATCGAACTTTTGGGCGAATTTGCAATCTTGCAGATAATTCCCCATGAGGTATTTGTGGGTGGCGGGTATGTCGGCCTGTTTTCGTGTGTCGCCCTGCTCTATTTCCTTTTTCGACGGTTTACTTCGCCGGTCCGCGAGCTATCGGTGCCGGAAGATTATTATCTGCTGATTCTGCTGTTTTTGATCGTAATCTTCGGCAGTGAAATGGATTGGGCCAGAAGGTGGTATGGCTACGAAGAGGTGACGGTGGATGATTATCGAACCTATCTGCTGAGTCTGCTGCAATTTCAGCCGTATTTGCCGGATGCAGTGACCAGTTACGGGCATTCTTTCATGTTTGTGCTGCATGTTTTTTTTGCCAACCTGTTTTTGCTGTTCTTTCCATTCAGCCAGAGCATGCATTCGTTTTTGTCACTGCCCATGAATAAATTGAGAAGAGGTATAGGAAATGGATCGAAAAACCAGAGACGATCTGCTCACGCTTTTTCAGAGCAAGTTAAATGAAGCGATGACGTTTTACCTGGAGACCTGCACCCGTTGCGGAGTCTGTACCGAGGCGTGCCATGTTTACGCGTCCATGGGGCAGGTTAAATATATCGCCGCTTACCGGGCCGAGATTGTTCGGCGGCTCTACAAAAAATACTTCAAAATGCGCGGCAAGGTATGGCCGTCGGTCGGAGAAGCCAAGGAATTGACCGAGATGGCCGTCGAAGAACTTTTCGAAGCGGCTTATTCCTGCACCGGCTGCCGGCGCTGTATGGTTTACTGCCCTTTCGGCATCGACACCCAGATGATTATGTCGATCGCCAAAGTGCTGTTAATCGGAGCCCGTGCCGAACCCGAAATTCTGACGATGCTGGCCGATACCTCCATAACAAAAGGAGAATCGTTCGAGCTTTTCAAGGAAGGCTTTCTCGACGGCATCAAACGGCTCGAAGAAGATGTCGTCCAGAAGTGGAAACTGGAAGCCGGGAGGACGGCGATTCCGGTTGATGTACAAGGCGCGGACCTGCTGTACGTCGCTCTGGCCGGCGCCCATTCCATCATACCGGCGGCAGCTATATTCAACGCCGCCGGTGAAAACTGGACCTTGAGTTTTTTTGAAGCGGTCAATTTTGGTGCCTTTGTCGGCGATCCCAGCAAGACCAAGTTGATATTGAACCGAATTGTCAATGAAGCCAAGCGGTTAAAAGTTAAAGAGGTTTGTATCTGCGAATGCGGAACGGCCTATCGGGTCATGAAACAGTTGTCGGGCCAGCAGCCTTTTGGGGTGTCCTCAATTACCGAGGTCCACGCGCGATATCTGCGCGAAGGCCGCATCAAGCTGGACAAAACCCGGATCAAAGGCCGGGTGACTTATCATGATCCCTGTCAGATTGCACGCAATGGAGGCGTGATCGATGAGCCCCGCTATATTCTGCAGCATTTAACCGATGATTTTCGGGATTTGACACCGGAGCCCAAATACAACTGGTGTTGCGGCGGTGGCGGTGGTTTGGTTGCACTGGGAGAGGAAACCCTTGATTTCAGAATGAAATCGGCTCGGGTCAAAGTTGATCAGGTCGCCAAAACCGGCGCCGCCGTTCTGGCGACTGCCTGCGAGAACTGTCATACTCAGTTGAGCGATTTAAACGAGCACTACAAAATGAATGTCGAGGTTAAATTTCTCAGTTCACTGGTTGCGGATGCCCTGATGCCGTAAATGTCGGACCCGGAATAAATTATAGCTACCCATGTCCGGCGTCAATTTTGCCGCATTCCCATTAATTCAGTGGCCTGGCAGACTTCATTACTATTGGCCCATTTTATACCGTCGCAATCACCGTGATCGCAGGCAGCCTGAAAATCGCTGCAGGCCTGATCGGTACGGTCTAACTGGAAGTACACCAGCCCCCGGTTAAAATGGGCTTTTGCATAATGCGGCTTAAGCTGCAGACTTTGATTGAAATCCGCAAGTGCGTGTTGATAGTCCGCCAGCTCATAGTAGGAATTTCCGCGATTGTTGAAAGCCGCTGCATACCTCGCATCCAGCCTAATCGCCTGGTCATAGTCCTGAATTGCCTTCCGGTACTGCTTTAGTTCATAATAAGCCAGCCCGCGATTGTTGTAGGCTGTGGCGGTGTTCTGTTCACTGCGGATGGCCTGACTCCAGTAGTCGATGGCTTTAGCCGGATCCTTATACCTTCCGTTTTGCCACTGTGCCATTGCTTTTTTACACCAGTCCGTATTCCGATCTGCTTTTTGTACCTTTTTCACATGCGCATCGGCCGGTGCATCGCTCTTTATTTGACCGGTAGTCAACTGGAAATTCTGAGAAGCGACGGCACTATTGGAATTCACCATTTTAAAGTTTGAGTCGCCCGCAAATTTAGCGGCATAACTCATGAATTCCATCGTCCCGTTGGCGTCGATAAAAGGTACCACCACGATCGAAGCCACCGTCAAGATGCTCCAGAGAACCATCGCCCTGGTTAGGGCGAGTTCCTTGTGTTTGAGCCAGCCCCAGATAAATGCATACATTCCCAAAATAAATCCCAGTACCCCTTTCAGCACGCCTTCTTTTTTAAACAACTTCACCAGAACGATGATAAAAAAAACGATGGACATGATCTGCATGATCATAAATGCGATTCCCAATGTGATAGTCATGATTTCTCCCCTCATATCCGTTTGGATTTCCCACTGGAAACAATCCGCCTGCGGCGCTTCGGCCCGAATAACTATCGGATGCTCTTTCAAAATAATCGGCACACGGTGATAAAAGCTTTAGATCGTTTCGTACGTTTTGGGCGTTTAGACTGTTTGAGTTATATGAGCGTCTGATTCGTTGAAGTCGTGGAATAGCAGGAACCATCGGTATGTCCATGGCTGAAGACAGCCTGGGCAGGATTAGGTGGTGGGGGTCGGTGTCTACACTGCAGACGGCCACAGCACCAATTTGCCGCCGTCCTTTTCGAACCCGCGATTCAGCAGATGCATGGCAACCGGGCTCGCGGATGCAGGCCGAGTGTCGATTTCCGAAATTTCAATCCGGTTTGCCGGCCTGAGCGGCAAGGGCATTTTCAGATAGCCGGACACCATGTATGCGAATTTATCCCAGACGTCAGGGGGAAGATCTTCCAATACGCGGATTCGTTGGAAATAGTGTTCGCACACCAGAACCACTCTGCCCGCGATAATCAACAGATGATTGGAGGCGGCCCTGGTGATCTTAACCGGGTGGCCGTTTGGGCCCTCGATCCCCCAATCGGTCGTACCGCCGAACGGCAAGGCGGGATCCAGCGTGCTCAGCAAAACAGGTTCTGAATTCGGGGGTTTGGGCCGGTGCATGACGGCTTCAAGCAATTCCAGGGCGTCGGGAAGCGCGAACTGCAATCCGGAAAGTCCCGAGACAAAGTAACCGCGTCGGATTTCTCCCTGCCACTCCAGGCGTTTTAGATTCTGAAAAATCCGATGCCAGGGCAGCAGGCCGTTTTCTCTGCGGTACCACTCCTTGACCAGAATCCCGTGGCGGTGAAGCAGCAAACGTGCCTGAGAAAAGGCAATCTGGTCAGGATCCGATCGCTTGCCGATTACAGCGGGTGAGTTCGTCAGAAACCAGCGCCCGTCTCTTATCCGCCCGCGCTCCACAATCGCCTGGCGGATGTCGGATCTACTTGCCCGACGCCGGTGCTGGCTGGTCCTGGCCGGCAGGTCCCGCCCTGCGATGGGATGCGCGGCAGGGGCCGGGGATTGAAATATTGCCGTAAAAGACCGGTAGTCTTCGCAGGCGGCCAATCCGATATCGGCCAGTTGCTGCAGGGCCGTATTCAGAGCCGCGGGGGGCAGGTCCGTCGCCCATTGTATGTCGCGTCCATAGCTGGCGCCGTTATTCTGCAAGAAATTCAGAACGGTCCGGGTGGCGGTGTCCAGGTCCACGACCGCCGGCACTGGGACGTCGGCAAACGAATATCCTTCGCCCCGGAGTCGCAATTTCACATATCGATTCCCTTGATCGGCACTTCGACCCGGCAGGACAATGAGGTGCCCGTCGGATATCAATTTCTCAAATTGCGCCAGATTGTCTTTAAATGCCGCCGAATCCCGGCTTCCATACCGGCTGCGGCTGAACAGAATTTCACGTTCAAAGAAAAACAGTGGAAAATGAAGTCCACGGTAGCGCCGCACGAGCGCCTCGACGGGTTCAACCTCGGATCCAAGATGCCATTCTATCAGAAAACGATTATATGCCGGGCGGTCAGCCGGCGATTGAATGCTCCGGCGCCGGGCCACCGCCATGCGGTAAAGCATAGCAAAATTCTGCCGGCTACACCACTGATCTGCCGAAGTGCCCACCGTCAGGTTGCCGTGAACAACCCCTTTGTTGCGGCGCATGGCCTCCAGGCTTGCGGTGAGGGTTGCCCGGGGCAGTTCTAAATCCCCCGCCAGCCGTTCAAGGGTAACCGGACCGTGGACTTGCAAATATTGCTGCAGGTGCCGACAGACGTCATTGGCTCCGATTGCGGCATCGGTTCCCGCATCATTGCGGACTTCCGCACGCCACCGGCGCCGGCCGGTCCCATCCGCATGATGCTCGGATAAACCGATACGGCCGGCCGCTTTTAACTCGGCAAGCCAGACCCCGGGATCCGATTTGCAGCGCCGGACCAGATCCTCCTTATCCATGGGGCCCAGTTTTTCGATAATATCGAAAACCTCTTCCCTGGAGGCGGCCTGAAACTGGGGATCCAGGTGCTGCCAGCGGCGTTCGGCTTGCGCGACCAGATCGGGGGTGACCAAGGTCGGTATTTCCGGCTGATCTAAAATTGAGTACAAAAGTTCGCCGCCGGCAAGCGGGAGTTGTCCGACCCGTCTGTCTTGATCCATTTCATAGAGGTGAACGGAAACGAACTTGAACAGGAGGCCGGCGGCCATGGGCGAGGGAGCGGACGTATCCACTTGTTTTAAGACGATACGGCCATCGAGCAGCTCGGCAATGAGGCCTTTCAGTGTCGTGAGATCGAAGACGTCCTGCAGG
This sequence comes from uncultured delta proteobacterium, assembly GCA_963774425.1. Lineage (GTDB taxonomy): Bacteria > Desulfobacterota > Desulfobacteria > Desulfobacterales > JAFDCJ01 > JAFDCJ01. Next base: position 66,462 of record CAVZEZ010000026.1, read on the forward strand.
CATTGCCGGTAGGTTTCCGCCATTACCGGAAAATCTGGCTGCCGGCCGACGGCCTGAAGCAGATCCGATGCTCTCAGGCGCTGCAACCATAGCGGAATTCGCCTTCCGGGATGGGAACGGGGCAGCATCAGCGAGCGGCCCGCATTGTAACGGAAATGAACCTGAAACACCGGCGTATGCGGCAGGGTTGTCAGCAGGTATTTTTCGATTTTCTTCGCCGGTAGGCTGAAGAGCCAATCAAATGGCGGTGCCTGGCTGGTTTCCGGTAAGCGGATCAAAATGGCATCATCATCGAATGAATACTGTATCTGGGTCTGATAATGATGTTCGAGCGCCGCGGCCAGGGCGATGGCCCAGGCTCCGTTTACCCGGGCGCCAAAAGCGGCATGGAGAATGAGCAGCGGCTCACCGCCGCTGTCGATCGTTTTTTCAGCCACCACCCGGTTGTCGGTTGCGATGGCCTGTCCTTTTTTTTGCTGTCGCCTAAAATAGTCCACCAGATTGACGGCGGTATTTTCGTCAACCGGGTATTTTTCCAATAGCCACCGGTGGGCTATACCCTGCCGAATCATTTCGATCAGCTTGCGGCGGAAGCTCCCGATCTTTTTGCTCGTGGCATAATCGCGGTGCAGAATGTCCCCTTTCCAGAAAGGCGCGCGGGGATGGATGGCGGCGGATGGACTTACGATGACGCGATCAGCCGTTATCCGTTTGATCAGCCATTCGCTGTTGCCCAGAAAAAACACCTCCGACACGCGGGATTCGAACACGAATTCCTCTTCGACTTCTCCCAGTTTTACATTGGAATTTTCCAGATAGACGCCGAAATATCCCCGATCCGGAATCGTGCCGCCGTTCATCACCGCCGCCAGCCGGCTTCCTCGCCGGGCAATGAGCCGGTTGTTGATCCGATCCCAGGTCAGCCGCGGGGTCAGCACCGCCAAGGGGGATTGCCGCTGCTTTCCGGAGAGCATATCCAGCACCTTACGATAGGCCGGTTCCGGCAGATTCCGATAACAATAACTCCGGAGCACCAGATGGTATAAATCCTCAACGCTCCAGCTTTTCATGGCCACCTCGGCCGTAATCTGCTGTGCCAGCACATCCAAGGGGTTCTGCGGAATCCGTATCTCTTCAATGTCACCCTGCTGCATGCACGCCGCGATAGCCGTCGCGTCGTCGAGATCTGCGGGATACAGCACGACAATGCGGCCCTTGCTGGTGGCCGAAAGTAAATGTCCGCTTCTCCCCACCCGTTGTAATGCGCTGGACACGCTTGCGGGCGCCTGAAGCTGCACCACCAGGTCAATCGTGCCGATATCGATTCCCAGCTCCAGTGAAGTGGTGGCGACCACGGCGGGAATGGTGCCGGTCTTGAGGCGGTTTTCGGTGTCATAGCGGGCCTGCCGGGAGATGCTTCCGTGATGGGCCAGCGCCAGGATCGCCTCCGGATCACCGGTCAGGTGCCGGTGCAGCCGGTTTAATTCGCGCGCGATTTTTTCGGTTTGAGCCCGCATCCCTGCAAAAATAAGGGTGGTGCCGTGCTTTTGAATCATTCCGTAGAGCATCTGGTAGACGGGCTGCCAGACGCTGGCTTCGGGAAGTTCGCGAAAAGACTTGACCGGTGTGATCACTTGCAGGTCAAGGTCTTTGCGCCGGCCGCAGTCGATGATGGTAACCGGACGCGGCCTGAAGCGCTTTTTCACGGGATCGAATTTCAAGCCGCCGAGGTAGGCAGCGATGCGTTCGAGGGGCCTTTGGGTGGCGGAAAGGCCGATGCGGACCGGTTCGCTTTGGCACAGCTCCATCAGCCGTTCCAGCGAAAGACTCAGGTGAACCCCGCGCTTGTTGCCGCTCAGGGCATGAATCTCGTCGACAATGACATACTGCAACTCCCGGAAAATCCCCCGTCCCCCTTGGGAAGTCAGGAGAAGATATAGAGATTCGGGTGTCGTGATCAAAATGTGAGGCGGTTTTTGCAACATGGATCGGCGTACATGGGGAGGGGTATCTCCGGTGCGGACAGTCACCCGGATGGGGGCAGGCCGGACTTGTTTCCGCTGGTCCTGCAGTTCGATCTCTTTCAGGGGGGTCTCAAGATTTTGCCGGATGTCGTTGTTGAGGGCTTTCAGCGGGGAAATATACAGCGTATGCACTCCAGATGGATTCCGGTCAAAGGTATCTGTGTCGGACGCTTTGGATTTGCGAAATAAGCGGTCGATGCTCCACAGGAAGGCAGCCAGCGTTTTGCCGGATCCGGTCGGTGCCAGTATCAGCGTATGATTGCCGGCGGCAATCGAGGGCCAGCCGTCTTTCTGGGGAGGGCTGGGGGCGGTAAACCGCTCCTTGAACCAGCGTTCGATGATCGGGTGAAACCCCAGGCTTTCCATGATGGCGCAGGACATCGGAATCCAAATGCTGAAATCCAGTGGACCGCTACGAGTCCTATTGAAATGCTTCAGCTCGCCGTAGCGTCAAAAATTGGAAGCCAGAAGTCAGAAATCGGAGGTCTGGAATTTGTCGTCCGCTCCTCCCTGCTTTTGCCGATCTCAGACCTCTGGCCTCTGATCAGCCGGTGTCAGTTCGGAGTTAATTTGAGTCGCTGACCGGGTTTGATGGCAGCCTTGCTGCCGAGCTTGTTGTAATTTCGCAGCTGATCCAGAGTCAGACCGTATTGGCGGCTGATGCCCCACAGGGTATCACCGGGACGAACCTCATGGAACGCGGGCTTTGCAGGCTCCGGCTTCGATTTCGTCTGTTGGGGGCTGGAGGCGGGGGGGGATTTTTGCTGCAGCGCACCCAATTCTTTAATTATCTGATTGATCTGAGCTGAAATGGTCGTGTTGAACCGATCGAATCTTTCGCTGATTGAATTTAGCTTTTCATCCTGCCTGTCCAGTCGATCGCGGGTTTCGTCCTGGGTATCGGCCGGCGGCAGTCTTTGCTCCAACTGTTGAATCCTGGCTTCGATCGATTCCAGCTGTTTGCTGTCGACGCTGTTTTCCGGTCCGGAAAGAAAGACAATGAAAAGGATGACGATGGTTACCAGCCCGAAAGCTCCGATGGTATAAGGGGTCAAATATTTCCGGGGCGAGATACCCGAGCGATTTTCGTAGCCATTTTCCTGCTCGAACTCGTGTTCTTCCTCATCGCTGAACGTGTCTTCACCGAACGTGTCATTACCGAATTTTTCATCGATGACGAAATTTTTCTGCTTGTCCGATATTGGATCAACCATGCCTTAAAGCCTTTCTTTGTTTCGAATATAGGTTTTCTTTTTGATAATCCGATTTCCAAATAAAGGCAACAGCAAATGTTGTCTTTATTTACTCGGGTCTATTATGGATGTTGGAATTTTTCAGCTGCCAGCGGGCGACTGTCAGCAGGAGGGCCAGGGTTAACAAAAAGTACCAGGGAAACCAGGCGATGGATCTGATAAAGACGGCCGTTTCAATTCCTTCCGCACCCAGGCCGGGATGGGATGCGGTCATCTGCGGCCGCAGAAAAGACAGCAGGAAGGAATACAGCAGACCGATCAGACCATAAGCCAGATTGAAAGAAAGCCCCTTGAAGCTCAAGACGGTGGCCCGTTGATGAGAAGCGGTGATGCGGTTCAAATAGTGGCTCTCGAAAAAGCGGCTCATAAACATCACCGACGTCAGCAGGGCCACCGGAATCAGCCCGATGATCGGCAGGAAAAATGTCATCCCAACCAATCCGAGCAGGCTGATCACGGCCATGATCGCCAGATTGTAAGCCGGAGACCGCCGCTTCACCATATGATGTGCCAGTTTCGGAATGATCAGCCCCAGCAGGGCGATGGCCGATCCTATCAGACCGAACAACGCTTCCGGCACTTCGATCAGCCGGTAATACTGGCTGCTCAAGGTAATCACCATCCGGATGCAGCTGTCGAATATGAGACCCGCAAAGATAATTACCATAGCAAAAGGGGATTTCAAAATCCAGCTGCCCGCCTGCAGCGTTAATCCGAGGGCCTGAAATATCGATTTCCGGTAATTTTGGGAAGCAGGCAAAAGGCACCTGGAGCGATTCGCCGGCTTATTTTCCTCGAATTTCAAGGTGGTCAGCAGGGTTAAAACGGCCATCACCAGGGTCAGATAAAGTGGAAACCGCAGCGTGATTTGCTGGGTCAAATGCAAATGCAGCCCCAGCGCTTCAGCGATCCGCTGCATCAGGACAGGATCATAAACAGCCGCTCCAAGACTCATCGCGCCGATATAGGCAATGGACTGAATCCGCATTTGTTTTTCGAGGACGCGGGGCCAATCGCGGGCATCGCCTTCGCTGACCAGCGTATCGTAGGCAATGGCCTCGTCGGCCCCGCTGGCCGCTGCCTCGGCTGCACCGCTTAAAATCCGGTTGGCCAGAAAGACCCAGAACAACATGCCGGTGTTTCCCAGGGGGACAATACATAACAGCGCGATTTCCACCACCATCAACACCCCCGTCAGAACCAGAAGGTTTTTGCGGCCGACGGCGTCGGCCAGCGCCCCCGAGGGAACTTCGAACAAGACAATGGAGCCCGCCCAGGCGGCGTTCAGCAGGGCAAATTGTTCCAGGGTCAGGCCGAAATCCAGGAAGAGGATGGTAAAGACAGGATAATAAAACCGGGAGTTGAAGAAAACACGGAATGCGAGAAACAGCCGAACGTTTCGAATTGCAAACGGCGATTTGTCCCTGGAGGTGATTCCGGACCGGTCCGCTTTGCAACTCTGATTATTTTTTTCGGTCAACGGCATTCTCGGCTGCACGCCCATCTTCATAAAACGGTTCATAGCCGGTTTGCGCCGGGTACGTTCTGGAACCGGTCAGGACACTTTCCAGCCAGATGCTCGGAAAAATAAGCAGATCATAGAGATTGACGACGAACCGGCCGAGATAGTAAACAATATTGCCGACTAACCGCAGCAGAAAGGCTGTCAGCCGGAGGGCGCCGGTGAGGATGATTCCCAGGACGGTCCGGGCGGAAGAGACAAACGATTCCAGGGGGATGGTCGCGAATGTCAGAATGAAGGGAAAGAAAAAGGCCATGATCATTTTGCCGGCAGCCGGGATCATGCCGGTCACGCCTGCAACCTGTTCAAATCCCGGCAGGTCTCGGGACAACACGTATGGATCGGTCATGCGCTCGCTGACAAATGCCAAGGCTGCCTGGAGTCCTGCCAGCACCGTCAGCAGCCCAACAGCCACCCAAATGATCCGGTGGCGCATTTTGCTGTCCAAACCGCCGATAGTGGGAAATAAACGCGTGATACGCAGCGATTCCATAATGAACAATCCAACGACCAGTTCAAACAGGATGATGATCAGCCCGGCGACATCCGCTGTTTTATACAGGCCGATATGGCTGGTGTTGCCGATTATTTCCGATATGGGCAGTGCAATCAGATTGAAGTTGATGAATGATCCACCGAAAGCGATCAGCAGCAGCATCCCTGACACCAAAAATTGCATCAGCGCGGAAGATGAGAGTATCCGGGCGGCCTTGTCCGTCTGCAACCGAATCTGTTCGTATTCATCCATAAAGCGTTCAATACGCTTGCCCCGTTTGTCCAGGTTTTCAATCGCGCCGCCGACTTCTTCGAGGGTTTTTTGTACCCGGCGCCACAGCGGCATCATTTTCTTCAGCAGGCCGTATCTCGAAGCATTTGATTTGCGGTAGTTTTCTATCGCCGAGGTGTGCTGTTTCGCGAGTGTGCGATTGATTTCGCCGAGCACGTCGGCTACCAGGGAGTCGCCCGATTTAATGCAGGCAATCGACTCGATAATCGGCTGCCAGTTGGGCAGTAATGGCGGAACATCCGCACTGGCATTGTAGTCGTCATCCAGGCGGGTTGTCAGCTCCAGCAACCGGTGCTGCAGATACGGGTAGCCTGCCAGATCTCTGGTCACCGAGGTGCTGATGCGATCGAACTCCCTTTCCACCAGCCTTTCCGCTTTCTCCCGGCCTGCCGCCATCAGAATTTCATGGTTGCGCCGGGCCAGCTTTTTCTCCGCGGAGAGCACGGCGGCCGCAGTCATCCGCATCGCATTGTGGATGATTTTGGCCAAGGATCCCACCGCGCGATGAAACGGTCTGCGGGCAAAATAAAGAGTGGCCAGCACCAGCGCGATCCAGATGACCATGGAGAGGAAAGGATTTGTGGTGATGCTCAACATATTTGCAAAAGGCATTTCAGTCTCCGTGTCCCTTGGAATTATCCTTACTCGGATTCTTTGACCCTAATTGATCTTGAAGCTGGGGCACTCTCGACTTTCGCTCAATCAGGGTTTGATATTGCCCTCGAAGCTTTCCGGGTGTGCGAAGTACGCATCCGGGTCCTGCTGCAGGGCTTCCAACCGGTAACGGTAATAACCGATACGCACGCGCTTGTTCTTTTGAGATCCGAAGTATTCCAGGGGCTGTTCCTCCAACTGCGAAATTTTATCTTCAAGTCTTTTCTGTTCAGCCGCGATTTTTTCTTCCTGTGTGAGCGGCCGGTTCTTTTCAGCCGCCTCAGACTTCAGCCTTTTCTCCTGCTGCTCCGCCGCAAAATTTTCATCTATCTCCTTGATATAATTATCTAACTCCCGTTGTTCCGCTTCGGTGCGCCGGATATCCGCAGCTTCATCTTGGCGGTTGGTGTCGGTTTCAACCTGAACGTCCACATTTTTCCGGTTTGCCGGCGGGTGATCGCTGTAATGCTTGATGCCGTTCTCATCGGTCCAGATATATATTTGGGCATTCGCGACCGTAATCCAAAGTGCAGCCAATACTGTCAAAATAAAGATGCTTGCAAATTTCATCAGTCCTCCGCATCGTACGATGCCGCTTCATTCCACTATTCATTTTGTTCTATGAAAGATTTCAGCAGGTCACTTTGGTACCCGCCGATTTGATCGAATTTCACCCCAAAGCCCCTCGTTGTGCTCCAAACTATCTTCCCTGCAAATGTAATCGGCTGCGCGGCAGTGGGCAGTGAGAATTCCAGCAGCAGTTCCCTGCCAATGGGAAGCCTCGTATCGGCTTCAAGAAACACCCCGCCGATGCTGATATCCAATATATAGCTGTTAAAGCGATGATTCTCGATCTTGTACTCGGCCTTTATCAGGCAGGGTTTGCGGGAGTTCTCGCGCATAAAGGCTTCCGTTTCTTCCAGACTCACCGTTCTGACCGGCGCATCCAGCCCCGGGCCCTGACTTAATTGCTCCAGAAGAAGGACCTGTTGCTCCTCGGTCATCTCCACTATGAGTTTGTACAGATAGGTGCTGACGTTGGTTCCGACCAGCTGTTTTAGAAGCATCAGTTGCTGGTCTTCAGGCATCTCACCGACCCATCTGAACAACCGTGTTGTAATCCCGAATTTGCCGATTGTCGGATCCGCAGCGATCATGCGAAAGCTCCTTTCCCCGATTTACCCGATTCGCGTTGCGAGACGGTGAAGATCACATTCCCACCGCAGTCGTCAGAAAATGAATTTTTAAAAAAATTTTAATAGCTTACAGGGTCGGTGTCAACCTCAATTTTTTAGATACTACCCCCGATAAACGGGCATCGGAAGCGATATTGCCTTTCTTTTCCGTATTTTGCCGATTCTTTTGCGGTCGACTGGATGTCAACAAAAAAACAGACGTCCGGCATACCGGATAACCAATTGACATGAATCCCCCTTTTATCTATTATTCAAAAATCCAGAAGCCCCTGACTCTATTTCCATGTGACGGCCAAGCGGTGAGAATCGATTTCCGCCGTTGCGAAAGGGACATGTTTTAGCGGCACAGATCCGGCGGAACCCGGTGGGTATGACCGGAGATTCCGGATCGAGGAGATCAGGCACGGGGTAGACCCGATGGGAAATCCTCATCCACGCAGGGATTACGTGAATCGTCGTTTTTGGGCCGTCTCTCGTCTCGTGGGCCGGAGGTTTGCGGGCATCGATGCATTTGCGGATCTCGAGTATCTGACTGAATGAAAAGGAGAAAATCCAATGAAACAATTGCTCAGGACCGTATTTTACGACAAACATGTCAGTCTCGGGGCCAAGATGGTGGAATTTGGTGGTTGGGATATGCCGGTACAATACGAAACCGGCATCATACAGGAGCATTTGAGCACCCGCAAGCGGGCCGGGCTGTTTGATGTTTCCCATATGGGCCGATTCACCGTCGGGGGTTCCGGGGCCCTCGATTTTCTGCAACATGTACTGACCAACAATGCCGAGGCCCTGCAAATCGAAGAGGGGCAATACACCATGATACCCAACGAAGCCGGAGGCGCCCTTGACGATGCCTATCTTTACCGTTTCGTTGAAGACGAATACCTGCTGGTCGTCAACGCGGCCAACCGTGAAAAGGACTGGCGGCACCTGTCGGCCCTCAAGGAAAAATTCAATCGGGTGGACCTCGATGACTGCACCCTGGACCTGGCGATGCTCAGCTGCCAGGGACCGGCATCCAAGACAATCATGTCCGGCATTCTGGAATCCGGCTCACTCCCGGAGCCAATGCGGAATCGTCTGAGCACGGTTTGTATCAACGGCAGCCGGGTACAGCTTGCCCGAACGGGATACACTGGCGAGCCGATCTGCTTCGAACTTTTTATCCCGCGCGCGGCTGCCGTGAAGATATGGGACCTGCTGTTGGACCGCGGCGCCGTGCCTGTCGGTCTGGGGGCAAGAGATACCCTGCGGCTGGAAGCCGGTCTGCCGCTTTATGGGCATGAACTGGGTCTGGACCCCAGCGGCGCGGAAATTCCGATATTTGCCTGCGATCTGGCCCGATTTGCGGTCAGCTTTTCACCCCGCAAGGGGGACTTTATAGGAAAGCAGGCCTTGCTGAAGCAATTTAAAGCCTATCAAAAGATCGTCAACCGGGATTATTCGCGGTTACAAGATCTTCCCCGCAGAATTCAACCCATCGAACTGATAGAAAAGGGGGTGGCCCGGGCTGGGGCGCCGGTTTATCACGAACAAAATCAGGTGGGATACATCACCAGTGGTACCATGGTTCCCTACTGGCAGACCGAAGGTATCGGACTGGACTCCATTCAAGGCGAGGATCGCAAAATGCGGGCCATCGGGCTGGCACTGATCGACAGTCGCCGGGTCGAAGGCGAGGAATTCGAAATAGACATCCGGGGCAAACGGATCGGCGCCGTGATCGTCCCCTATTTTATTCGCAACGAAGCGCCACCGTATTCCTGGCCCATCAAGGACAAACAGTTGCGCGCTGAGCGAAAATCTCTCCGGACCGACACCCAGATTGCGGCAAACGTCCGGGATCTGGTCGAAAAGGCGGCGGCCAACAACCAGTGGCGGCAGCAGCAGTGCATTAACCTGATTCCTTCGGAACAGACGGCATCGCGTCTGGCCCGGTTGCTGTCCATCACGGATCCCTCCGGACGGTATGCCGAACACAAGCAGGTGAAGGCCTTCCGGGAAGCGGATGTGTTTTATTATCAGGGTACGAAATTTATCTGTCAGGTCGAATATCTGCTCAAGTGCGAATTGCAGAAATACCTGGAATGCACCGAGGTCGAAACGCGGGTGATATCCGGGCAAATGGCGAATTCCGCGGTTTTCAGCGCTCTGGTGGACTATGTGAACCGTTCCGACCGCAAGCGCGAGCAGCGTCGGATTCGCAAAATCATGAACAACCATATTATCAAGGGGGGGCACCTAAGCGCCCAACCCATGGGTGCTTTAAGAGATTTTGTCATGCGGGATCCCATATGGGAGAAGCCGGCCGTGGTCAATTTCCCGGTTTTGGCGGACAACCCCTACAAAATCGATACGCACGAGGCCCGGGAATTGATTATCCAGCACCGTCCCGAATTGATCATTCTGGGCAAGAGCATGATCATCCACCGGGAACCCGTGGCTGAAATCCGGGCGGTCATCGATGAACTCGAGCTGGATTGTGTGCTGATGTATGATATGGCGCATGTGTTGGGACTGATCGGACCCTATTTCCAGCGTCCCTTCAAGGAAGGCGCGGATATCGTCACCGGATCGGCTCACAAAACCTATTTTGGAACCCAGCGCGGAATTATCGCCGTCAATTATACCGAAGACGATCTGCGGTATGAATTGTGGGAAGCCATCCAGCGCCGGACCTTTCCGGGATCCGTGAGCAACCACCATTTGGGAACCATGCTGGGGCTGCTGATGGCCGCCTACGAGATGAACGCTTTTAAAGACGATTACCAGAAGGCTGTCCTGGCAAACGCCAAGGCCTTCGCTTTGGCGTTGAAGGATTATGGTCTGAACGTGGCGGGCGATCCGGCGGTATCCTTTACCGAAACCCATCAGGTAATCATCGATGTGGGCTATGCCAGAGGACCTGAAATTTCCCAGCGGCTGGAAGACAACAATATTATTCTCAACTATCAGGCGGCGCCGCAAGAAGAAGGATTTACGGCTGCCGGTTCACTGCGGACCGGAGTGCAGGAGATGACCCGCTTTGGTATGAACGCAGGTGATTTTGAGAAATTGGCCCAGTTGATCGCCGATGTCGTCCTGAGGGATCAAAACGTCAAACAGGAAGTGAGCAGCCTGCGCAGCCGGTTTACGGAAATGCAATACTGTTTTTGCGGCCATGAGTTTGACGATCTGCTCGAAAAACTGCATGCATCCATTTAGTACGTTAGTAATGATTTTTGTATTTTATGGCAAAATTTTCATCACGAAAACACGAAATTCTATTTTTCTTTCGTGCTTTCGTGAACATTCTTTTCTTTTTTGGGATCGGCTCGGCCGAGTTAGGGATTCAGGAATTAAGATTTCAGAAACTCAACAGTTCATGAATTAAAATATTCTTGACCTGAAGGATATGAAGGTTAAAATATTCAGGGAGAGCAGATGGGCTAAATAAAAAAATCCCTCGATCCGCTCTACGCAAAATAGAACCGGTCGCGCAGCATTTGCACCATCTTTTCGGCCATCAACCGGTGACCCTGTTTGTTGGGGTGCAGGCCGTCGGCCAGATAGTATTTGCCTTGGACCGCTCCCATGTCATCCAGAAAGGGGTGATAAAAATCCAGACTGGCGATGTCGCTGGCTTTGGCGGCCGCCGCCAGGCTGGCCACAAGGTCGGCCAGTTTAGGGATACAATTATCCCAACCGGCAATCGGCTCCATCATATCCTGCTGCCGGATATTTTCCATGTACAGCGGTAAAGGCAGGCCGACAACCGGGACGATCTTGTGAAACTGGGCCTGGCAGGCCATGGCAAACATATTGGCCAGGATCAGTTTGATGTCCAGATCCCACCACAAATCGTTGGTTCCCCCTAAAATGATAACAATCTCCGGTTTGTGCCGGATCACATCCTGATAAAACCTCGCCAGCAGACCGCCGCTGGTGTCGCCGCCGATGCCGCTGTTGACGACCTCCACATTGAGTTTGTTTTCTGCCAGATGGGTCCAGGTGCAGCCCCCGTCCAGTTCGGAACCTTCGGTCAGACTGTCTCCGTGGCATACAATCTTTCTCATTTATTAGCTCTCCATTTTGAAAGCAGACCTTTAATGGAACTCAGCAGTGGTTTGCGGATGTGGACTTTCAAGAGCAGATCGCCGGGCTTGCCCCCGTCTTTGCCGTCCTGGCCCATGCCCGCCAACCGGATATGCTGGCCTTCACGGATGCCGGCAGGTATTTTTACCACCAGTTTTTTGGCCCTCTGGCGCAGATAGTACGCATAAGGGCCCCCGGTTACCGCCTGCAACGGGTCCAGAAAAATTTGATCACGGATATCGCGGCCGTTTTCGGGAAACTGGATGCCGGCGATTTTTTGCAGAAATAAACGGGCAAGTTTCGGCAAGTTTCCGCCGCGAGGTAATCCCCCCAGCCGGTGATGACCGGCAGGGCCACCGGGGCCTCTGAAAAAATACCCTCTGGCATAACCCCCCGGTCTTTTAAATTCGAACTGCCGGTAACCTCGCCCGTAAAACTCCCTGAATATTTCATTTGAGCCTCTCAGACCGAAGGCTTTGGCCATTTCCTCGAATATGTGGTTGATATCCGATCCGCTGAATATATCCTGCTCGGAATAATTGTTTCGGAAATGGGTATAGGCCGAAGAACCGTATTGCGATTTCAGCGTGTCGTATTCGCGCCGTTTGGCCGGGTTGGACAGCACGGCATACGCTTCGTTGACCTTTTTCATTTGTTCCATCGCCCCGGGGTTGTCCTTGTTGCGGTCCGGGTGGAATTTAAAGGCCAGCTTACGAAACGCCTCCTTGATCTGTTTTTCCGTGGCCTGTTTATCCACCTCTAACACGTTATAGTAATCATCTTGCGCCATCGATTGGAATTTCCCTTCGACTTGGTATTTTATGAACAAACAGATTTAAGTTAAGGATAACCTGCCTTAAAAGTCAACTTGAAAAGCGAATCAGACTCAGGTCAATTACGACTGCCACCCAGGGGCCGGACTGCTGCACATGGTGACCGGGATTACGGATTTTAGCGAGTATGCCGAATTTATCGATTACGAGCCGACCGGAAAAATCGGCGACATTTATCACGGAAACGGCGCCCAAACCACCTATATCTATGATCCTGAATCACCCGTCCGCTGACGGTTCAGACCCTGGATCCCAATCTGGCGGAAGTCCAGCAAAAGGCTTACACGTACACGGTCGCCGGAGACATCCTTAGGATCACGGACACCGGCGTCCCCTCAACATCACCCGCGATTATACCTACGGCAAGCTTCATCGACTGGTAGCCGAAAGCAGCACGGGAAAACAAAGGGGTCGCGTCTTCATTCTTGACAAGCAGTGAAGAATGAAGACGCGACCCCTTTTGTTTTCCCTTCTCAGTCGCCGGTACCATCTCCTAACTTCACGGCCGGCGATTCTTCACAAATGACCGTTTTTCGCGAAAGCGGAGATCACCAGCCAGGCTTTGGCGTCAAATTTAAGTGCCGGATCCTTGCACAGGCGGCCTGCCTCGGCCGGTGAAACGAGCTGTACCTCGATTAACTCGGAACCCTCATTGTATTCAGTGGAGGGCTGGCCGTCACAGTCAAGATACACCATGACCACGGATTCATCGCTCATGCCGGCGGAAGAATATATTGCGGGACTGATTGCGTTAATCCGGATAACCTCCAATCCCGTTTCTTCCTTGAGCTCGCGGCAGGCTGCCTCGGAGACGCTTTCGCCCTCATCCACGAGGCCGGCCGGAAAACCGTATTCGTAATCCGCCAACGGCACCCGATATTCCCGCGTCATAACGATCTTTTTTTCCCTGGTGTGAAAGGCAGCGATAACCACGGCGTCGGGCACCGCGAATTTGCCGGTGATGCACTTGGGCTCTTTCGCACGGGAGACGATTTGCCAGGATCTATCATGCCCCCTTTTATCGACATATGCCGCCTCGAACATGTTCAACCACTTTAAATTCGTTAGTTTTTTTACAGCCTTGATTTTCATGGCCTATTCCAGTTCCGGTCGAGCCGAAATCAATAAAGAAATATCTATCATGTGCCCTGCGGCACAACTTTCCGGTTTGCCGTCGCTATGATATATTACCCTGGTATCGATCGATATGGTATAACGTTGCGCCCACGGGGGCAAACGACAGAAACACCAGATTTGCGATCGGTATCAGGAAAGGAAGGCCGAATCCCAGGTGAAAAGGCAGGTTCCGGGCTAGCAGCCGGAAACGATCGCTGAAGGGCATCATTTGCCGGGCGGGAATCAGATCCGTGTTGTCCCAGGCGAGAAAAACAGCGGCCAACGCCGACGATAAAAGCGCAGCCAGGGGACCCAAGGGCGTCATCCAGCCGATTCCGATCAGCAGCAGGGACAACAGTACGGGAACGGTGGCTCGGGGGATTTCCTGTTTGATCAAAAATAAAAATAATTGCCACCGGGGCATCCGGGTCGGTTCCCGAACACCGCCTGTTACCATTTTTTCGGTAATGCGGGACATCAGATCCATGATGAACACACTGAACAATATCTGGGACACCAGGTAGGAGAGCAGAATCGAGCACCCGATCAGGACGGCTGAAAGCAGCCAGGAGAGCAAATACCACAGCCACATAATCCATTGGCTTTCGGGTTCGCTCCAGATCAGACTCAACAGGTCCTGATGATATGCCAGAATCATGCCGGCGCATAAAACGGTGATAATGACCGTTATTAAGAAACGGATGAGCCCCCAAAAGAGCAACGTGGGCGTTTTCACCGCCAATCGTAATCCAGATAGGTTATATTTTATTCCGCTGAAAAATTTCATGGACATATTCCCGCTACAGAAATAAACCCGAATCGGTCATTAAAATTTTGTTTCCGAGCGGATGGATATCATATTTGATCTCAAATTTCAAAAAGCCATTTTGCTCTAAAGAAACAATCGTTTTGGCCGATAAAATACCAAATGCAGAGACGTGGCCTCTACGGATATTAACAGCCCGGCAGCGGATACGGATTCGACCACCGCAACCGACGTCATCTCTGGAGAAATATGGAAAAAGAAACTGAGCGCAATTACAGTTTAAACCCCGGTTCCGGTGAATTTCCCCGGGAAGATAATCGCCGGGGAATGGATCGCAGAATAAATAAACGGGCGCGCCTGAAATATCTATTGTTCAATGGCCGCCGGGAACGGATCAGACGTGAGGAAGACAAGGGGAAAGCCTATTTTTTCGACCGGTACAGCCCGAAATTCCTGATGGTCATCCTGGTCATCCTGGTGTTGAGTATTTTCGACGCACTGTTGACACTGATCGTATTAGATAGAGGCGCGACGGAACTCAATCCGGTGATGGCTCATTTTCTAGGGTACGGCACACTTCCCTTTGTCATCGCCAAGTACCTATTGACCAGTGCCGGGGTATTTATTCTGTTGATTTTTAATAATGTTTTCCTCTCCAAGCTGAAAATATACACGCATTCCCTCTTTCCTTGTGTAATTTTGGTTTTCGCGGCCGTGATCGCCTGGGAGATCTTTCTTATTTATTCCACACGCTAAGCCGGGGCCATTTTTTTGTTCGTCTCACCTCGCAACGCTTCCCACTGCATATGCCGTACCTGTTTCGTGATACGGTCATAGACGGTGATTTTTTGGGTGCTGAACCAGTCGGGCAATAAGTAAAGCTTTTTGCCATCCCCGTTGCGGTAAAGCTGCTCCCGATGAAAATGACCCATGAAAATTATCTCAATCCCCTCGGCGAACCGGGCTTCTGCAAAAGATTGGATTTCCGCATGGGGCATATGCACACGGAACCTGCTGTTCGTCTTCTTTATTTCGCGTTTAACCATCCGGGCGAGTTCGGGGCCGAAAGGCAAGTGGCGGATAATGAATTTTGAAAATCTGTTTTTGGCCAGTTTCCTGAATCGCAGATAATTCAAGTCTTTTAAATTGATTTGATCACCGTGCGCAAAAATAAGGCCGGCCTCGTCCCGCTGCCAGGACTTCCGGGTGCACCAGGTAAAATCTGAAATTCTTTCCTCTGCCAGGTAATACTCATGATTACCTTCCATAAATCCGATCGTCCGGCGGCTTTTTTCTTTTCGACACCAGGCGGCAAAATCCCGATGGATGTCGTTTTCATAGCGGTCCAGTGCGATCCACAGATCGAAAATGTCGCCCAGAAAGATCAGCTCCTGGCCATTTCCTTCGAAGGACGCAAGCATTCTGAAAAAGGGCGTCTGGTTTCCCCGAGTCTTGCTGATGTGGGCATCCGTGACGATGATCATCCGTTTTCCAAGATTACCGGCCCATTCAAACACTGCTTGACTTGGACGCAAGAGAAATTATTATATTCATGTCCGCAAACCCAATAGAAACTCTCTCAAAATATTTATATTGAGACAGCTTCTAATCAAAAGGAGTCCCAGATGCCGATTTACGAGTACCAATGCAAGGCCTGCTGCCACTGTTTCGAACAACTGACCCTGTCTGCCAACGAACCGCCACCCGAATGTCCTGAATGCCACTGCGCGGATGTCGAAAAGTTAATGTCGGCCGGCTGTTTCAGACCCGCGGGAATAGCCAGCGGATCGGGAGGGTTCAGCGCCCCTGCGTGCAAGCCCTCCGGCTGAGGGATTTGACCTGATTCCTTAGGCTAAGGAATTAAAAAGAATTGACCGGGGCGGGGGTTATGGACAGCACCGCCATCGCTCGCCATGCCCCGCTGAAATGGCATGCCGCCATGCCGGGCTGCTCTTGGCGTTCAAGGGTAAACTTACATCTTCGGGGATAAAACCAGAGCCGGGCTTCTGTGGGCCCGGCATCTTTGCTTTTTCGATGGCTACAAATCCAAACTTTCACCGGGCTTCAGGACCGTTACCTTCGCCGGGGTTTCTTTTTCCACCCGCTCGGCCCAGGCCTTCGGGTCCTGTTTGATCACATCAAATGTGTCGTAATGAATGGGGACGACCCGCCGGGGTTCGATCAGCTTGACTGCGCGCAACGCGTCGTCGGGGCCCATGGTGAAATTGTCGCCGATGGGCAAAATCGCCAAGTCGACCCCTTCCTCACCGATCAGTTTCATGTCGTAAAAAAGGCCGGTGTCACAGGCGTGGTAGATTTTTTTGCCGTCGATGTAGAAAAGGAAGCCGCAGGGGTTTCCTCCGTAGGACCCATCGGGCAATACCGATCCGTGCTGGGCAATGGTCAGCTTGACGCGGCCCCAGGGGTAGTCGAATCCGCCGCCGATATGCTGAGGGTGAACGTTGTCCACCCCCTGGCGCACCATCCAGTCCTGGATTTCATAGTTGGAAATCACCATCGCACCGGTACGTTTCGCGATAGAGACGCTGTCGCCCACGTGGTCCCCATGGCCGTGGGATACTAAAATATAATCGGTCTGAATTTCATCGGCTTTGACCGGAGACAGGGGATTGCCGGTAATAAATGGATCCACCAACAGTCTGGCCTTGCCGGTTTCTATCAGAAAACAGGCGTGACTATACCATGTGACTTTAAGCGACATGTGAAACCTCCTTTCTTTTGCAGTCCTGAATGGTATCTATCGATACTTGATAATTAGCAACCGCCGGCAATAGTAACCGGCCATATTCACCGGTATGTCGGGAAGATAACCCCATAGGACCTATATAGGAATGTTTGAATTTCTATAGTCCCGCGTCGAACGCGTCAGGTATTTATTGTTCGGCGAAAGCTCCGGGTCGCTCCTTTACCAGATAGATCGTCGGCAGGCTCAGGATCGTTACGGCACCCTTGACCAGAACGTTGGCCAAAAAAATGGACCATACGACCCTGTGGGGCAGGATAAACCCGAAAGCACCCCAGCAGAAAATCAGACTGTCCACCGGAATGCTGGCGGCATTGCTGCAAAGAACGCGCAGCCATTGGTATCTTTTGGTAATCCGGACTCGCCAAAAATGGTATACCTCGGTGTCGAGGAGTTCGCTGAATATCTCCGCGATGATGCTCGCGATCACGATCCGCCACACCGGTCCCAGGATGGCGGCAAATTCGCTGCCCAGGCCCCAGGAAGGGTCCTGGGGCAGCCAGGTCGTGAAATGGAAAAATAGGGCCATGAAAAGATTGATGCCCGCTGCCAATAGAATGACAGTTCGGGCCGCCTGCCTTCCGAGGCGCTTGTGGATCAGATCCCGGAGGGTAAACGTCAGTGGATAGACGAAAGTGCCGGCATCCATGCTGAGGCCGGCAATCAGGGTGATTTTCAAGCTGGCGATGTCAGACAGCAACTGAGCGGCAATATACAGGGAGACAACGACGATGCCCGCAGTCGGGATCGCTGCAGGATATTTTTCTTCGGCGCCGGCAGACATTTACATGAATTTTTCTACTTTGGCGTCTTTTTTCAGCTGATCGACATACTTGGCGGCTTCTTTTTCAATTTTCTGCTGCTTCATGCGCCCCATAATTTGATCTTTGACCTCCGCATACGTCAACACCCGTTCGGGTTTCTTATCCTCAACTTTAATGATGTGATACCCGAACTGGGTCTCGATGATTTCGCTGACTTCGCTTGGTTGCAACGCCATGGCGGCATCCTCGAAAGGTTTGACCATCTGGCCGCGCCTGAAATAACCCAGATCGCCCCCCTTGGGGCCGCTGGGTCCCTCGGAATATTCCTTGGCCAGGGCGGCAAAATCACCGCCGTTTTTCAGTTTCTCCTGAACCGCTTCGATTTTCTGCCTTGCTTCGGCTTTTTTGGCATCGTCATCCTTGGGATCGACCTTAATAAGAATATGACTGGCCTTTACCTGTTCGGGCTGCTTGAACATCTGCGGATTTTCATCATAATAGGCCTTGCTTTCCTGCTCGGTGACCTCCACCTTACTTGTGACTTGCTGATCGATCAGTTCTCTGATGGCCAGGCCGTGTTCGATTTGTGTCTTGATCTCGCTTTCGGTGAGGCTCATTTTGCTCAGGGCGTTTTTGTATTCATCTTCGCTGGGGAATCGTTCTTTTATGGAATTCAGTTGTTCATCAATTTTCTGGTCCGTAATTTGAATTCCATCCTTGCGGCTTTGCTGGTACAAAAGTTCACGTTCAATCAGGCTGTCGAGAATATTATTCTTCAACATCACCATCTGATCGTCCGATAGCTGCTGGCCCTGTCTGGAGATTCGGTCGACCTGAATATCCAGTTCTTTGGTGTATTGATCCATCGGGATGGCCACGCCATTTACCACGGCGGCGTTTTTCTCAGACGGTTTCGTCTCCTGCGCGGCCGCCGGCAGACAAATCAGAAAGAGGGTTGTCATAACGGCGAACTGGCGGAGTCGTTTGGTGATTACAAACTTCATAAGAGGAATCCTTTCAAGGTTTAAATAATATGAGTAAGAATAACACAAAAAATCATTTTTACAATGGGCGCTGAGGGTGAGGGTCCCAAGACCTTTGCTTAATAGTACAAAAATCATGGGCTGTCAAAAAATAAAGCCGCCGGATAAATTACAAATTTGTCTAAAAATCGACGATTGTGATACAATTTTATAAAATAGTAGATTTCGAAAACCCGGCCTGCCAAATGTGCTTCGCTATAAGAGTCTAACCGACATTCATGGCAGTGTACGTTCAAGAAAAAGCCGTCTGTCGAGGATTTCGCTGCTTTTCCTTCAAACAATTTATCGACCAGATTTTTTATCATTGTCAAAGTTCCTCACCCGCTGAAGGGGAAGTTAAGGCAAGATACCCAATGGTTGTCAATTGATCCGATGGGTGGTGGGCCGAGTT
Organism: uncultured delta proteobacterium; assembly: GCA_963774425.1. Classification (GTDB taxonomy): domain Bacteria; phylum Desulfobacterota; class Desulfobacteria; order Desulfobacterales; family JAFDCJ01; genus JAFDCJ01. The sequence goes on from CAVZEZ010000026.1 coordinate 85,652, forward strand.
TTCCGGCAGATGATATTCCCGCACCAAAAGCATCATTCAAATCAAAGTCTCGGGCTGCAACCTCGGGCTGCAACGGGCCACTGCCGCCGGTGGCAATTGACAAAGCCGTTATTTATTTCTACATTCTCACATCTTAGAAATTTACAGCCTTTTTTGTTCCGCGGAATTATCCGGGGTCAGCCTCAAGAACAGGATAGGTTTTTCTAGAATATAATCGTAAACTGCATGCTCAGGTGTGGCACGTGCGACCCCAGGAGAAAACCGAATGTCAATCACAGAGCTGTTCCAGTTTCCGGCATCCCGTTTGTCACGGCGCATTGCATTCTGGGTTTTCATCAGCGTCATTCTGATTGAAACCTTGATTTTCATACCTTCCTACAAAAATCGTAAAAATGAACTGCTCACCCACTTGAAAGAAATATCGGCGGCCCGCATCGAGCTGATGATGCGAAATGTCGCCCCGGGTTCGGCGGAAAACGAAGTCTTTCAGCAGGTCGAAAAGCTTCAGGATAACAAACTGGTTGTTGGGGGAGCCCTCTATAACGCCGCGGACGAAAAAATCGGGACATTCGGTAAACGACCTGAATTGCAGATCGACGCTGTTGAGGCTGCCGGCAGGATCAACCTGCTGAATGAGGACGGCGCCTTTTACGACATCGCCAGTTCACCAGCAGAGCTTCAGAGACCTTACTGGCTGATTTTGCGCCACGATTCATCCTTTCTCCAAAAGCGCCTGATCGGATTCTTTTTGAGGATTTCCGGTCTGGTGGTGATTATTTCGCTCGTCGTGACCGTCGGTGCCTGGCTCACGCTGCGCTGGATCGTCGTGAACCCCATTTTGGATTTGAGGAGCGATCTGATCCGTGCCGGCGAAGCACTCAGCAGGGATCACCCGACACCGGACTTTTTTTCGCTCAAAGTTCAGCGCGATGACGAACTGGGCGAAGTGATCGGGGCCTTTCAGCAGATGTACCGACAGATATCCGATGCGATCAACGAACGTAAACACGCAAAAACCGCTTTATTGGAAAGTTTCAATCAGGTGGAGGCCTACTCGAAGATGCTCAACAACGAGCTGGAGAAGGGGCGCCAGATACAGATCAATTTTTTACCCGGACACCTGGTGCAGATCCCCGGCTGGGGCATCGCTGCCTACTTCAAACCGGCCCGTCAGGTGGCCGGAGATTTTTACGACATTTTTCAGCTTCCCGGGGGCAGTATCGGCCTCGTGGTGGCCGATGTCTGCGACAAAGGCGTGGGTGCGGCGCTGTTCATGGCGTTGTTTCGCAGTCTGATTCGTGTATTTTCGGGACAAACCGCGCTGGACGGACTGCCGCTTACCTGCGGTGACGCGTTTGTCGATGAGACCGGCTGGCCCGAAAATGAGCCCTCCCTGGCACCGGGTCATCGGACAGCCCTGAACGCCGTTCAACTCACCAATAAATATATTGCCTTGAATCATGGCGATTTGGCCATGTTTGCCACCCTGTTTTTTGGCATCCTGGATCCGGATTCAGGGCTGTTGAGTTATATCAACGGCGGGCACGAGCCCGTCTTTGTGGTGGGACCGAAAGGCGGTGTGAAACAGCAACTCTCGCACACGGGGCCAGCGGTGGGTATCGACGTCAAAATGGAATTCGGGATTCAGCAAACGCGCCTGGAAACAGGGGATATATTGCTGGGATACACTGACGGTGTGACGGAGGCGATTGCGTCCGACGGGACATTTTTCACCATGCCCCATCTGATCTCTCTCCTGCAAACCCCCGTATCATCAGCCGCCGAATTGCTCGACCGAATCGCGGAAGGCCTTCAACAGCATATCGGTGACGCGGACCAATTTGATGACATCACCCTGCTGGGCATCAGGAGAAATCCCTGAATCGGCCCGCTTCCGAGGCCCAACTCAAATAAGACGCAACTTGCGGTGGTAAATATCAACTCTTTCAAGGATCTATCATGATGAACAACTGGATACCATTCTCCGATGGTGAATATCTGGTGGAACGAGCCCTGCTGGCAGCCGGCGAACGCAACGCGGTCGTTATCGAAGATCCCGTTGTCGAGGTGTATTCCGATCAGACGGGGCAGCGCTATTTGAGGGGACGCGGCCGCGTGCGCAATATGCTGATGGTCGAACTGCTTGAAGACAGCGAGGATCTTGACCTGTTGCTGGATTTTGGCGATGAGTTCAAGTACTTTCTCAAATCACCACGCCTTCAATCCGGCAAGGTGTTTTCACCGGATGTTAGATCTGCACTTCAGTTCATTCCCAAGAGTCCCTGGCATCAACTCGAGGTTCATGAGTTTGAAGCACTTGTGTCGCAGCTGCGGATTCTTTCCCACCTATAGAGACTTGAAGAATTGATTTTTCGCCCGGTCATATTCTTCCGATGAAATTAAGTTTTTTTCATACAATCGGGCCAGTTCGGTAAGCTCGCGAATGCGGATGATTTCAGGGGCTTCCAGTTGCATTGGGGGCTTGGGCGAGCTATTTTCGATCGCCCGCATTCTGTCCTGTCGGCCGAATTTGAGAGACGCCAGGCCACTGAGAAAACTGACTTCAAAGCTTCTGCCACCAAAAAGAGGAGATTTTTCGAGGTCATCCAATGTCTGTTTGCCTCTGGCTTTGATGCGCCGGTATAAAAAAAAACCTGACAGAATAAACAGAAAAACCGCTCCCAGCGCGATCCAGACCATGTATGGGATCAGACCCCGAAAAAAAAGAACCATAAACAGCAAACCGGCAATCAGCAAGAGGTGAAAAAACAGGATCGCATGGGTCATCAATACAGCGATAAACAAATTTTCATTACCTTTTGTGCGTTTATTTACCATGTCGAATCCTGCATACGGTACAAAAGGCCGGTTTATTTTTTAAGGTTGCGGCGCTCCTCCAATGCTAAGCCCAATTCCGGTCAAGTCAACCAGCGGCCGAATATCAGTACAAGGCACAAAGGCTTCGCAGAATTACGTCGATTTGCCCGTGTCATTGCGGTGAAATCAAATTGTCGCCATCCGGCTGTCCCCCCCACCCCAGTTCGGGCGCAACCGGCTACCATTCACTGGAAAGCTTACGTGCCACCGTTCGCCAGTTTGAATTAAGCTTGGCAGCGGCGTCCAGACCGATATCCAGATGAGCCTCCATGTATTCCGAATAGATCCTGGAGGGTTTGCCGTATATATTCGTGTTCCTTGAGCGGCATGCGATCATCCTTCCAATCCGACGGTCTAAAAGCCCATCACATCAATTGCCTGCCGTAGTTTGCGCTCCTTGATAGCTTCCTTTTGGTTCTTGTCATTTGTAAACGGCGCTTCCGCCGCAAACGGCTCAATTTCCTCCCGTTGAGCCTGGTTGAGTTTGGATGCCAGCGGTTCATAGTAAAATGCCAGTTTCATTCGGCCCTCCTTTTCGTAGAGTTTCAGTTTGATCCTGGTATTTTCCTGGGTCCATCTCAATATCGTTTGCTGGTAACGGGTGTTTAAAATGGTTCTCGGGGGTCCGAATTCCTGGATGAGTTGGTTTTTTACACGGTTATAAGTATCAATCGATTCAATGGCGATATAGGCCGCAAAGAATTGATCCCTGTAAAAGCCCAAAACGACATCGGCGGCATCCACGCCGAATACGCTGTAAATCGATTGCGGATTTTTATAGTAGCTGACTTCTCCTTTTTGCGATATCTTTTTGTATCCCGTCAGCCGGGAGACCGGACTTCCCCAGGTAATTCCTAAAAAGCCTTCCTTTAAATCAACCGCATGTAAAAGGCCCCCGCCGGCCAAAACCAGGACCAGAACTTGAATCAGCTGCTTCAATCTTTTCATAGCGCTACCCCAATTGTGTAAAAAATAGCTTTCAGCTCAATCAGGGGCGTATTTCTGCGCCAATTCACTGAGCCGCGTTAAGTACTCATTTTGATACATCATACCAATTTGATTCTTTATTTCAAGCGTGGATGATTCGATGAAAGGCCTGATGTCGATTCCCTTCGAATTGAGCGCTTCCTCGTTGGATCTGTCCAGGATGAGAAGGCAGTAGTAGGTCGTCAGGGCCCTAACCTTCGGATCCCTTCGCAGCAGATAACTTCTGCCACCCAGCGTATTCAAAAAATATGCCGCATATTCATACATGTTTTCCAGTGAAGGACGTCCCGGAAGACTGGATTTCCCTTCCGCCTCCATGGTATACCAACGGTAAAAAGTCCTCATTACCGATTCAATTATCTCGGACTCGTTTTGCAGCATTTGCCGGATTAGCGTTATTCTTTTTTTTCCGAGGATGCGGTAAAAATAAGCGACATTGCGGACAATGTCATAAAGCGAGGACATTTCACCGGTGGTAACCGGAAGTTGGGATGACAATTTTTTGACAGCAATTTGATACTGGGCAAAGGTCCCCTCTTCGAAGCCAAAAGACTGCACGTAGGGCTGGCGATCAAGATAGTCGAAAAAAGACCTGACGCGCTCCTCGACGCCGGCAAAGTCCGGCTGTGGTTTCTCGTCCGGTTTGATTCCAGAGGTTTCCGAGACAGCCGGGTTGGCCGCTTGCGGCTTGTCTCCGAAAACCTCTGCGAGTTTGCCATTGGAAACACCATGGTTCTTCAGACTCTCGAGCTCCTTTGACAGGCCGTCGAGTTGCGCTTTCAATTTATCCACTTCATCGCTGCAGATTTCTTTTTGGTGCCGGATCGTTGTTTCGACTTGGTTAACATGCCAGCCGGCAAGCTTGCTGTATACCAGAAAAGCGCCTGCTATAATTATGACAGCAGCAACGATTATCTTGGCCGTTCGGTCCATATTTAAACGCGTACCTCCACTTTTAGGGCGCCCCTATTACATATTGGGGATGTTATGAACCCCAGGTCAGTAAAGACCATTCGGTTTGCGTGCGTTTTTACCGAATTCATTGATGGACAAACGCACGACACCTTCTTTGGGAACCTGGGATTCAACCCTTCGTGTCCGGGGCTGTAACCTGCAACCGCCGAGCTCGATATATGGCTATAATAAAACAGAAATAAAATGAAAAGGCAAGCGTGTATGAAGGAGCCCCCGGGAACTGGCCCGGGGCCGGGGAATGGTTACACTCTATCGGGAGATGTATTCTGCCCTGAAAATCCGTAAATCGAGCAAATAATCGATGGACGGGAACCAATGGCAAGCGGTGAATTCTCCGTCCGTCAGGCATTCATTTTTAATTCGGCGGACCGCCGTTCTCTGTGAAAATCTGTTCATATTTCTATGTAATTGTTGTTACACTGCTAAAATATTTCCATCCCTGGAGGGATGTGTCGACATACGAAACAGAGGTGCAGATGGATATGCGAATCAACTTTCGTTTTTGATTCCACCCTACCGGTACTTGAAAGGCCCTGAATGATAATTTTCGGTTCTCACGGTAAAACGAGGCCGGATTCTCCCTTTCCCGGGTCGGGCTTTAGGGACCGGAAGCCGGGCACAGGGTGGTTACTTCATTTGTTCGAAGAAATGGGAGGTGTGGTTTCGATACTGCTGTGCCACTTCTTTGTTATAGACCACAAACATATCTGCATCCATCGTGGTTATGTACCTGTTGGGGCGGCTGAACAGCTGGAACGTCCGGTTTATGATCTCGTCGGCGGATATGATGTGCTGGTCGTATCCGGTAACATAATGAAGATCAATCCTCCGTTTTGACTTTCCCCATGCGAGGGTTCTCAGAAAATCCCGGATGTCGTCAATTTTGTCTTTTACTACCCGCGCGGGCGTTTTGGAGAAGTCTTCATTAAAGGCCATGAAATAAATATTGGCGGGAAAAATCGGCTGCATCGACAGCATATTCTTGTATGATTCTTCTGCATGTTTATAGGCCGCGCTTTTTATCTTGCGGCCGATAAAGCCCTCTTTGAAATCGGATGTATCGATTTTGCGCGGCGTACCGAATTTGATGGATAGATTCCCCTTGTATTTGTCGCGGTAGAATTCATTGACGATATGGCCCAGATCCTTCAGGTAAATGTCCCTTTTGCTGGTCCCGGATTCATAAAGCCGGGTCAATTCGCCAAAATGTTCATCCTCAAGCACCCGCTCGTAGGCGACATTCACGTCGACAATATAGACATCGACGTCGGCCTGCAGGGATGCTTCGATATCCATTTGAAAAGGAAGGTGATGAAATCCGTCAATTTTTCCTGTATAGCTTCTGCCGGTTTTGGTTCCGTTCTTTTTTAGAAGCTCCAGCAAACCCAGCTTGATGGAAGAATATCCGGGAAAGGTGACATACATTTGCTTTTCTTCCACCAGGCGCTGTCGATAGGCGCGGGTCAGCGAGATGATTTCTTTACGACCGATGGCAATTTCGCTGCCGTCGGGCTGTCTGATGTTCAAAGGTTCCCTGAATACCTTGAATGCGCCTCTGGTCGTAAGGTACTGGCTGATGCTCAACCGCCGATCTTTGATAAACCCCTTGAAGCGCTGCATCACGAATCGGGGCAGCACATCATTGAAAATGTCGATATCCTCGATAAACAGATTTGCGCCCCCCTCCACGAGCACCTTCATGTCGTTTTCCCGAAACAGAATCGAGAGCAATATGAAATCGGCCTCGCTGAGATGGTTGGGTTTGAAGGTGATCGCGCTGTCCGGATGTTCTTCCCGCAAATGTTTTACACCGTCGAGTCCGATTACCCGGGTGTTGAAGGTGTTGCCCCGGGCCATTTGATATATCGCCAGCTCCAGGGGGCTGATTTCCTGCCACTCATGCTGGATGAGGTGAAACAGAGGTTCCATTTTTTCAAATTGCTGCTTTTTCATAGACTCAAAATCGGGTAACGGTGTTCTCTAATGCGAATAAAAAATCGCTCCTGATTTTCCTCCAAAAGCGGCGCCAGGCTGGACAGGGCCCTTTCGGCAAATTTTATGATTTCATCTCCCATCCGCATGTACAGATTGTCCTGCTTTATAAATAGATCCTCCGGCCGCAGGCTGACATGCTTCCGGGTGTTTAAAACTAGAATGATCTCATCTTGTTTCATAACATCAAAAACAAACAGGGCCTGATCCTCATAATGAAAATACACCTTTTCCCGGCAGTTGCCGTTTTGCTGGGTGAGATAGTATCCATTTGCGTCCCGTTCGATGCAGGAGTGAAAATAGTCGATGATCTTACGATGCTCGAACTTTCCGTTAACGCCGCGCCAGCAGCCGGCTTTGTCGAGCCAGAATACCGCCTTCTCTTTGGGTATTACAATTTCTTTGATATCATTCATCCCTGATTTTTCCGCAGTGAGCTTATCCGGTTTTCCTCTCGGCCGTTTGCCGCTGTAATCGGAGAAAAGCCGGCGGATGCCGAAGCGCCCGGTTCCGGTATGTCCATTTGTGACGTCTGCCTATCCGCGCCCGAGGGATTGGTGTATTCATCATTTAGCTTCTGGATATAGGCATTGCTGTCATCCAATACTTTTTCCAACCGGGCGGCAGTGGCTTTACCCCATCCTGCCGGGTTTGGTAGAAAAATACTGCGCCACCAGCGGCTGCTCTTGCGAAATGCGCGCCGGAAGTTGGGGTGCTGTTCCGGCGACCTAACCTCTGCCAGCAAGCGTTGTTTGACCTTTTCGGCGGCCGTGCGCCGGATACTGAAGTGCACGTAAGCGGCAGTAGCCGCCAATATGATGAGAGCACCGAATTTGGTGTAATTATTTTTAGTTATCAGATCCCAAAACGGCAATTTCAAGGAGAGACCATCCCAATACCCCCCCCAGATCGTCAACCCCAGGAAAGCCGCCAAAAGTCCGCTTAAAATTGCCGCTTCCTGCCAGAGAACCCGACGCCGCCACCCATCGACAAAACGCTGCAGGCGGGGTACGAATTCCTCCTTCATCAGGTGAGAGGTTTGCTCCAGCGTTCCCACAATGCGATACGCGCGTTCAACGCCCACCTGCTCGATCCGCCGGTAAACGGCGCTGATATCCGCCCGGCGCTTGGCCTCGAAACGGGCCTTCACATCCGGATCTTCAAATGGAACCGCTGCATCCTCATTGTAGATTGCATAGTGAGCGCCCGTCGTCAATCCATATTGCGCCAACGCCCGCTGCCAGGCGGCATACACCTCTTCCAGATTGTCCTGATTGGCGGTTACATCGACCTGGTTGAGGATGTACAAAAATTTATTGGAGTCCCTCCGGTTTACCGTGGCTTTGACCAGATGCTGGAGCGTGTCGCGCATCGATCCGATTTCCGGATGGCGGGCATCAAAAAAAACCAGCACCAAATCCGACAGTTCAATAATGTGATGCGTGATCCGCAAAGTGGAGGTCCGCTGATCATCGGCATCGAATCCCGGTGAATCGATAAGGATTTTGCCGCGCAGGGACTCACTCGGACACGTTTTCAACTGCAAATAGGCATCGATACGCTCGCCCTGGCCTTCGGCCACCTCTTCGATGGCACGGCTGATTTTATACAGCGGAAAGCGCGGATCCGCATCCAGGGCGACCCCCGGCAGGACCCGTTCCCTGTGGTCCCGGGTAAAGCAGATGACGCTGAATTTGTCATCGACCGCCTGAATTCCCGTCGCCTGAAGATCGTACTTGAGATAATGATTGATGAAGGTGGATTTTCCGGCTGAATAAATACCCAGGATGGAAATCAGCGGCCACCATGGGGTGGTGGTCGCGTGCGATTGCTCGCGGTGAAAGAAACCGATCCGGCGGGTGATTCGATCCAGTTCACGAAAATTTTGTACCACTTCGGATAGGATCGGATTTTCCTGTTTCAGGTGCTTTTCAAGCCTCCGTAACCGCTGGTTTATCTTGCTTTCTTTAAACATTATGGGCGATTACCCCTCCTTGAGCCGGTTCCCTGCCTCCCCAAGCCTGTTTTTTCCGCGTTGTGAAGTACAAAGGAAAATATTACCATTAAAATGCAGAAAAATCATTATCAAGTTGTCACTTCGACAGGTTTCCAGAAACCGTCATTGTACCAGATTCTGGAAAACGCTTTTTCCACCGGCAAAATCGAGGCCGCCAGCCCGCCGGGATCGATATTGATTTGTTCGTTGTGGTACATCGGATCCCAGGGTTCGACAATGACCGCCCCGTTAGTCAAGGGAACCAGCCGGGGCATAATGGTGCGGCCCCATCCCTTGTGTGTGGATTCGGAAATCAGGGATTTCGTATCCCCAGATGGCAACAGCTGGTGTAACGTGACAAGGGTCGGAGGGCTCAGCGGCAGCCTGTCCGCCAGGTTGGCTTCAAGGGCCGCTGTGGGGGTCGTCCACAAACCCTGCACCGTTTCCCTGTAATCCGGTCGGCATTCCTGGCCGGGCGGCATCTTAGCCACAAAAAACCGGGTGTCGAAGCGACGTTTCATCAGCTCGGGCGTGATCCAGTGGGACCATCGGTGAAGAGCCGACAGGGTCAGTCGCCAGCCTCCGTTAACCACAAACCTTGCAAACCAGTTATGATCGAGGCTGCCGGACACCCGCAGGTTGCAGGCCCGCTCCCGGCCGGTCGCTAAATTCCCGCGAGGAACCGCCATCAAGACACCGGCCTCCTCGAAGGTCTCGCGAATGGCCGCGACACTGAAGGCCAGGGCCTCTTCCATGGTGAGCGAACCACCAAACCGTTGGAAGATTTCAGTGGGACTCAGGTCACTGTGCTTTTCGAATACGTCGAATAAACGATCTTCAGCTTCCAGCGTTCCGCCGGGGAAAACAAAATTTCCCGCCATAAAACCGGCTTTTGGATTTCGCTTGAGCAGATATACCTGAAGTTTGCGCGCATGATCACGGATGAGAATAACGGTGGCAGCAGGGGTCGTCGGGGGAAGATGATCTGTAGGCGTTTTCATACGGATTCAATATCAGGTTCGACAAACAGCCGTCAAACAAAAACACTGCCGCTTGACTTTTCTTTCTGTTTTCGGGTACTAAAAGCGTAATGTCGAAATTTTAAACCGGACCCATGAGGAGGACTGCCGTGTTTTCAGCCAATGAAATTCTCGATCTGGCCATTAAACTGGAACAAAATGGAGAAGCGGTTTATCGCGGTGCCGCAGAGAAGGTATCCAACAGGGAACTCGCTGGCCTGCTGGAGTGGATGGCCGATGAAGAGACCTGCCATGCGAACTGGTTCGCCGAACTAAAACTCGACCTCGAACAAACGGACACCAATTCGTTTATGGAAAAAATGAGCCGCGAGGTTTTTAACGATTTGCTGGGAGAGAAAAATTTTTCCCTGAAAGATGTCGATTTTACCTCTGTGGAAGAAATCGAATCCCTGATTTCGATTTTTATCGAATTCGAAGATGACTCGGTGCGATTTTACCAGGTGCTGGAGTTGTTTATCGATGATCCCTCGGACCGAGCGCATATAAAAAAGATTATCGACGAAGAACACAACCATATCAAAAGACTTCAGGAAATAGCAGGCCGCGAGGAAGTATTTGCGGCCCTTGGCAAGTAGAATCCGGTATCCGCCGGTTGGGTTGGAAGCAGACCATTCGTACGCCATGGCTTTACGTGGGATTGGGGCTTACTCCGGTTCCATGTAGCCGGGTCCGAAAACCTTGCGGCCGATAGATATTCTCAACTCCTTTTCCGGCCATTCATTCTGGGAGCCGGGCCAAAATATGCCGTCCCAGACCACTCGGTCAAGCCCGTCGTCCTTTTTACACTTCAGACAGATAGGCGGTGTGTTTCCTTTTTTAACCGGTTGCCCGGAAATGTGCTTGAGGGTACCCGTCGGCGCTCCCGCCGCCGATGCCCCGCACAGCAATGCGCAGCCGCAATCCAGCACCCGGTATGCCACCCCAATCGCCTCGGGGTGCTCGCGCAGAATTTGGTTGCAGGCTGCGTTGAAGGGAGAAAACTGGGTGTTTTCAGTATGTTCCATAATGTTGTCCGGCTAACCTTGAACATTGCGTAATAGTTGTTGTTTTCCGGTCAATCCGACGCCGGCAGTCTTGAAACACTTCTTGCCCGAATACGTTCCGGCAGTCTAAATGACCTCGCTATGACTCTTAGCACACCCGTTTTTCCGAAGTCAACTCTTTCACCCGACCCGTCGCCGGCACACGACAGTCCTGTGAAGATTAAAGCATCCGATATCGGATCTGATTATTGCACCCGGGCCGTATTTCTAATATGGTGTTCGTACGGGATCGGCTGCTGTAGAATCGAGCAGGATCCAGCGGATTAATAATTACCTGGGAGGGGTGTGTCGCATGGGACGAAAGTCATCCTATGAGGAATTGCTGAAAGAGATCGATGCGCTGCAAAAGGCGGCTACAAGGCATAGGAGAAGAGAGGCGGTTTTATGGCGTAATCAGGAACGGCTGATGCAGATTATCGAGAGCATTCCCATTCCCACCTTCGTTATCGACAACGATCATGTGGTTACCCATTACAATACGGCCATGGAGAATCTGACCGGAATTTCCGTGGATGAGATGATCGGCACCCGTGACCCCTGGAGGGTATTTTACGCCGCCGCCCGACCCACCATGGCCGACCTCATAGTGGACGGAGCTTCCGATGACGATTTTGACGGATATTACGATGGAAAATTCAGAAAATCGAAGGTAAAAACAGGAGCCTATGAAGCCGAAGACTTTTTCCGGGATATCGGTGATAAGGGCAAATGGCTTTTTTTCACGGCCGCTCCCCTGACGGATTCCAAAGGCAATGTGTTCGGAGCCCTGGAGACCCTTCAGGACATTACCGAGCGCAAGCTCGCCGAGGAGGCTCGTCTGAAAACCGAGATGCGCTTCCGGACGCTGCTTGATTTTGCCCCCTATTCCATTGTGGTTTTCGATGTGAACGGTATGGTCGCTTATCTGAATCCGGCTTTCACAGAGACATTCGGCTGGACCCTGCCGGAATTGAAAGGCAAGCGGATCCCCTACGTTCCCGCGGAACTGGAAGCTGAAACCGCCAATCATATCAAAAAGCTTTTAGAGGAAAAGGTCATTCGTCGCTACGAAACCCGGCGCCTTACCAAAGACGGCCGCATACTCGATGTGGTCTGGAGAGCTTCGGTTTTCGAGGATACCGCCGGCCGGCCGGCCGGGGTGCTGGTATTTCTCAGAGATATTACCCGGGTAAAGCGAATTGCCCGCAACAATGAGGCCATGCTGCGGATCAGCCTGCAATTGCCCGAGTACCTCGAGCTATACGAAATGCTGGATTATGTCAGTGGGGTGATCAAGGATCTGATGGTTACGGAAGGCGGATTGGTCGTTTTGCTGGATGAACAGCGACAGGAGCTTTTTCTGCGGGGCGCCGCCTATGATGATTCGGCCACAGAAAAGCGGGCCAAGGAGGTTTGTTTTTCGATCGATGAACTGGTTGCGGGCAAGGTGATCCGGACCGGAAAACCCGTTGTCATGAACGCCATCTCCGACGATTCTCCGATTCACACCGAACGCGACCGAAAGCTGGGTTACCGGACCCGCAGTCTGCTGCTGGTGCCGCTGAGAAGTCAGGACCGGATTATCGGCACCTTGACCGCCGTCAACAAGAAAGAAGGCGGATTTGACCGCACCGATGTCGAGGTGTTGAACATGCTGGCCGGAACCGTGGTGCTTTCCATCGAAAATGCCAGGTATTCAGCGGAGCTCAAAAAAGCATACATGGAGGTTTCGAGCTTGAACAGAGCCAAGGACAAGGTGATAAACCATCTGTCGCATGAACTGAAAACACCTATTGCGGTTCTGCGAACATCTCTGGCCATTCTCGAACGAAGTCTCAATGAACTCCCGCAGAAAAACTGGCAAACAACAATCGCCAGAGCTCGCAAAAACCTCGACCGTCTGCTTGAGATGCAGTATCAGATCGATGATATCATGCAGGATAAAACCTATCGGACGCCCCGCCTCATGACGAACCTCCTGGATCAGTGTGCCGATGACCTGGAATCGCTGATTGCCGAGCAAGTCGGAGAGGGCTCGATCGTCGAGAATCTGCGGCAACGCATTCAAAACGCATACAGTATGTGCGGCGTGGGAGAGCTGATTGCCGAAAAGATAGATTTGGCGGAGTTCGTCAAAGGCAGACTAACGGATTTGGCGCCCTCCTTCGCCCATCGTCAGGTTGAGATTGCGACCTGTTTCGACCCCTGCCCGCCGATACTGATACCGGCGGATCCCTTGCGAAAAGTTTTTGACGGACTGTTAAAAAACGCCGTTGAAAATACTCCGGATGAAGGAAAGATAGAAGTTGTCGTAAAAGGTGAAGGAGAGGGAACCCTGCTGGAGGTGTGCGACTTCGGCGTCGGGATCACCCGGGAAAATCAAACCAGGATTTTCGAAGGTTTTTTTACGACTCAGGAAACAATGGATTATTCGAGCAAAAGGCCTTTTGACTTCAATGCCGGCGGCAAGGGAGCCGATCTGCTGCGCATGAAAGTGTTTTCCGAACGCTATAATTTCAAAATCCGTCTGAAATCGACCCGCTGCCCGTTCATTTCGCAAGGCGGGCCCGCCTGTCCCGGCATCATCAGCCAATGCCCCCACTGCTCCGGAGGCGGCGGATGCCACCGATCCGTGGCTACTGTTTTTTCCGTCTATTTCCTGCCGGCTGGCTGAATGACAGAGGCTCAAAGCTCAAAGCTCAAAGCTCAAAGCTGAAGGCTCAAAGTTTAAGGCTCAAGACTGGACGCTCGTGGATCGAGGGGGAGGGTGTGCGAAGAACGGTTTGTATTTTTAATGGTTTTTGCAATACAATCTAATGGATAAATTTCACTGATACGGGCTAAAGCCTTTCAAGTTCCGCCATAAATTCAGCGGTGGTGCGCTGGCGGCAGTAGCCTTTAATATGGGCCAGGGATGTTGTGTGCTGTTCCTCGGTATGGGTGGCGCAGGCATCGGTTATCAGTGTCACCAGATATCCCAGGTCGCAGGCATCACGCACCGCGGAACTGATGCACTGATCCGTCAGCAGGCCGCTGACAATTAGAAAATCGACACCGAGGTTGCCCAGAATATAGTGGATGTTGGTGGAGATGAACACACTCGAGGAGGTCTTGGGAAACACGATTTCATCGTCGAGTGGTGCGATCGCATCCGGGACCCGGGCGCCGGATGAATTTTTGGGCACATTGAATCCGGATATTTTATAATCGAGGCCGCGATCCCGCCCATCTGTTGTCAAACTTTCGATGACCGTATACAGGATTTCAATATCCTTTTCCCGGCAGGCCTTTTGCAAACGCTGCAGGTTGGGCAGCACGATTTTTTCCAGCCGATCGAAGAAATAGGCATATTTCGCCCGGGCCTGCTCCGGGGAGAGTCCCTCGGCGACATATTCACCTCCATCGGGGCGCGAATTGTAATTTTGGACATCTACAAACAGCAGTGCCGAACGGCGCGGCACGATGGGAATTTCACGGCTAACGGTATGCATGTCCTGTCGATTCCTCTCGGTTGACGATGATGCGGGAATTCGGATGCCCGGGACCGAAAAAAGCTCAAAACTCAAAGCTCAAAGCGATTCAAGCTCTATCCATTTTACGGTGCAGTTACTAAGCTTCTGATTATCTTTGCTTCTAAACTTCCTGTGCTTGCCTCCATCTTCCCTCGTCCAAGCGGCATGTCGGGGCGTAGCTCGAAAAGCGAAGACTGAAGCGATTTTCCATCTTCCTTCGGTTTTTCGCTTTCAGCCTTCAGCCTTCAGTACCTTTCGGCCAGAATCCGTACCTCTTCCTCCAGATCCAGGTCTTTTAGATGGTCCCATTCATGCTGGCGTACCGCCACATAGGATGTGGCAAGCTCCGTACCCAGCGCTTCCAGGATCACTGAATCCTTGCGCAGGGCATCCAGGGATTCGCCCAGATTGCAGGGCAGCGGGTCGATTCCCCTTGCTTTTCGCTCCAATTCGGGAATCAGGGCCGGATCGACATCCACCTCTTCGGGCAGTTTTAAATTGCGTTCGAGTCCGTCAAGTCCCGCGGCGATGAGGGCGCCGAGAGCGATATAGGGGTTGGCGGTGGCGTCCGCGGTTTTGAACTCGAACCGGCAGGCCCGGTCCCCCTGCTTGTTTTGGCAGACCCGAACGGCTGCTTCCCGGTTCTGGTGACCCCAGACCCGGAACGCTCCCGCCCAGAACTGCGGCTGGATACGGCGATAGGAGGTCTTGCTGGGAATGGTGATGGCGCACAGGGCCGGCAGATGATCCAAAATCCCGGCAACAAAAGCGCCTGCCTCGGTGGAGATGGTGGTGGCCTGGCGGGAGTCGCCGCTGACATTTTGTGTTTCCCTCCATAAACTGAAATTGATGTGGCAACCCGAGCCGGCTTTATCCTCGAAAATCTTCGGCAAAAAGGAAGCGACCAGCCCATGGCGGGCAGCGACACCCCGAACGGTTTCGCGGTAGATTATTTGGCGGTCGGCGGCCCGCAGCCCCTCGGCGCAGCGAATATTCACCTCCTGCTGTCCGGGGCCTGACTCCGGGTAATAGCCTTCTACTTCGAGTCCCTGGGCGATGAGGGCTTCGGTAAGTTCGTTAATCAACGCGCGATGAAGATTCATCGCACCGGTGGCGCAGAAAACGGTATTGTCGGCCGGCTCCAGCATCCCCGAGGCGTTTCTGTGCAGCAGAAAAAATTCATTTTCAAAAACGGCCTCCAGACGCAGATCCATTTGCCCTAGGCGATCCACCTGCCGCCGCAGAAATCCGCGCGGACAGTTCGACCATACCCGGCCTGTTTTAGCGATGACCATGTCGCTCAAAACCTGCGCGTGTCCTTCCGCGAATGGCAGGATCGTCAGTGTGGACCAATCCGGCATCAAACGCACCTCGCCGACCGGTCCAAGCCCGGCGCCGGCGACCACGCTGTCATACATCGCCGGCAAGGCCATCTGGGCGACCGTGATGCCCACGCCGTTGTCTATATATTCTTCAAGATAGTCGACATGGGCGGCCTTGGCCCGAATAACATTGGCATTGTCGCACCAGATGATACGAACGAATTTAACACCGGCATCATTCAATGTTTGTTTCGAGTGCTCCATGCGTGATTCCTTCTTTTTCATCTCACTGAAATGAAGTCTCCCTATGACAGTCCCTGTTGGATACCCCCCGGGAAGTTTGGGGTATGGTCAGGATGTCGATTACCGCTGGACGGCCGTGAATTCTCAGCAGGCAATTGTTGGCAAGCCGTTGCCAGCGGGATGGATTCAGGCGATTCGATGCCACCGGCTGCGAACATACGATGACTGCCGAGGGCAGACGGTAATAGTAGAGTGTGTAATAATCCGGCCAGAGCTTGTAGCGGCTGATGACAAAAAGCTCACGTCTCGTGCTCAGAATGCTGTTCAAAGCGGTATAGTCCGGCTCCATGGCGGCAAGCGCCCCCACCAGGGATTCACCCGGATTTGCGTTTGCCGGATCGGCTGCAAGGGCAGACAACAGATAGTGGAATAGCAATTCGCTGTCGGATCCGTCCGACGTCGGCCGCACGGAAGCATCCCGGGGCAGGGATTGGGCCTCGAAGATGGTTCCGTTATGGATGAACGCCCTGCCGTGGTGGAAAAACGGGTGGACATTGGCCAGGGAAATGGGGACCCTGTCACTGGCTCTGCGTAAATGCCCCAGGACGATATCCGGGGTGCCGGTAGTGGATTCGAGCGCTTGCGGATAAGCGGAGGATTCCAGGGCCGAACCCAACCGGCGGGATAGCGGGACCATTGCGGTTCCACCGGTGCCGGATACAGCCAGGCCCCATCCATCCATGTGTCCAGGTTTGAGGTCCGCCAGGGGCGGCAGGTTGCCGCATTCCGCCTGCTTGCGGAATTCCATCGCGATTTCCCGCCAGAAATCGATCTTACCGTAAATACCGAGTAATCTGCACATGGCGCTTTTGGGGTTGACATTTCAGTGCAAAAAATGAAATTTCTTTATTCTGATTATTAGCGAATAAAGGAAACCGAGTCAATCACGATTTCTGAATTCCACTAATGGGGTCCGGCTTCCCGGGCAGGGACCGGTATTGGTTTGATCTTTCCCGGAGATACTGATATATGCGATTT
Source organism: uncultured delta proteobacterium (assembly GCA_963774425.1). GTDB lineage: Bacteria > Desulfobacterota > Desulfobacteria > Desulfobacterales > JAFDCJ01 > JAFDCJ01. The sequence goes on from CAVZEZ010000026.1 coordinate 102,656, forward strand.
ATCCAGATGAAACGGCAATTGCTATTCCATTTCGGGGTTTTGAAATTTAACGAACACCAATCTTTCGTGTCTTTCGTGTGTTTTGTGGTTTTAATGGATATAATCAAATATTCGACCATTTCGGAAAGGAACCGTCTTAAATAACCATGATTACCTTGCTGGACTATGGCGCCGGTAATGTCAGAAGCGTCATCAATGCAGTTGAAAGCCTGGGAGAAACCGTCAACGTCGTAACCCGCGCCGATGACATTCTGGCGGCTGAAAAGCTCATTTTCCCCGGCGTGGGCGCTTTCGGAAGTATGATGCATATTCTGAGGGATAAAGGATACGTCGCACCCTTAATGGCGTATCTGAATGCAAACCGCCCTTTTTTGGGGATCTGTTTAGGAATGCAGGCCTTGTTCGATTACAGCGAAGAGGCTCCGGATATCCCCGGACTCGGTCTGATCGGCGGATCGGTGAAAAGATTCGAAACCGATCTATCCGTTCCTCACATCGGCTGGAATGGGCTGAACTTCAAACAGCCTTCCCGGATTTTTTCAGGGCTCCACGGGGATGAAAAATTTTACTTCGTCCATTCCTACCATGTGTCGACCGATGAAGCCGATGTCATCCTGACCACCACCGACTATGGCGGTGAATTTGTCAGCAGCATCCAGAAAGGCCAAATCGTCGCCACCCAGTTTCACCCGGAAAAGAGTGGACCGGAGGGGCTTCGCATCCTGCAAAATTACATCAAGGCAGGCAGGGAAGCGATTGCGCCCGTCCGTTCGGCGGCGGGCACGAAGCTGGCGAAACGCATCATCGCCTGTCTGGATGTACGCTCGAACGATCAGGGGGATCTGGTGGTTACCAAGGGCGATCAATACGATGTCCGGGAGGCGGGTGATGTCCGCAATCTCGGCAAGCCGGTAGATTTGGCCCGCAGGTATTATGAGGAGGGTGCGGATGAAATCACTTTTCTCAATATCACCGGGTTCAGGGATTTTCCTTTGGAAGACATGCCGATGCTGGAGGTGTTGAAACAGACATCGAAAAATGTTTTCGTGCCGCTGACGATCGGCGGTGGGATCCGTGATTATACGGACAAGGATGGACGCCGGTACAGCGCGCTGCAAGTCGCCGCCGAGTATTTCAGATCCGGCGCCGACAAGGTGTCCATCGGAAGTGATGCTGTTTTGATCGTCGAGAATTATTTGAAAACCGGGTGCCGTACCGGCCGCAGTTCGATCGAAGAAATATCCCGGGTTTACGGTAACCAGGCCGTGGTCATCTCGATCGACCCCCACCGGGTTTATGTCCCCTCGCCCGAAGCGGTCAGCCATCCGGTGATCGAAACCGCCATTGCGGGACCTGCCGGCGAAAGGTTCTGCTGGTATCAGTGTACCATCCGGGGCGGCCGCGAAGGCCGCAACCTGGATGCGATGACCCTGGCACAGGTCTGTGAAGAGCTGGGCGCCGGGGAAATTCTGCTCAATTGCATCGACCGGGACGGAACCAACCTGGGATTCGACATCGAACTGATCAGGGCCGTGACCGCGGCTGTTTCCATTCCGGTGATCGCGTCCAGCGGCGCCGGTCGGGTGGAGCATTTCCATGAGGTCTTTTCCGCCACCGATGCGGAATCGGCCCTGGCCGCCGGTATTTTTCATCGGCGGGAAATTCCGATTACGGAAGTTAAAAAATACCTGATGGGCAAAGTGGAAATCCGGCGCTGAAGAATATCGGCCGACAAGGATGCCTATGCACATGGTTGAAATTTCATGGAATCTACGGTGAATTCCATTGATTTAAAATAATTTAGATCCCGATAGCGATTTCGATATTAAAATTTCTTTTTGGCCAGACCTGTTAGTATGAAAGATCCTGCCTCCGGCAATACCGATTGGTTGTCACGGCTGCTCGACGTCGTCATGCAGGGGCCTCTGCCGTTGCTGCTGCTGGTGGTTGCCTTTGCCGGCGGCATCGTGGCCCTGTTGATCACCCCGCGCGAGGAAGAGCCGCAGATTGTGGTTCCTATGGCGGATGTGATCGTGGCCGCCCCCGGTCTCGGTGCCGAACAGATCGAACGTCAGATCGCCACTCCGCTAGAGAAATTCCTCCATCAAATCGACGGCGTCGAGCACGTTTATTCCATGTCACGGCCGGGTAATTGTGTGGTGACGGTGCGTTTCTTCGTGGGTGAGGATCGGGAAGACTCCCTGATCAAAATCTACAATAAAGTTTTTTCTCATATCGACCGTATTCCGGCTGCCGTTCAGTCCTGGGTGGTCAAGCCCCTGGAGGTCGACGATGTGCCCATTGTGGTGGCTGTCTTATGGAGCGATAATCCCGAATTGTCCGGAGATTACGAGTTGCGCAGACTGGCCGAGGAGATCGATCACGATCTGCAAGCCATCGAGGACACCAGCCGGATCGAGGTGACGGGCGGCCGACCCCGGCAAATCCGGGTGGAACTGGATCCGGAGGCGCTGGCGGCCAGACGCACCACACCTTTGGAGGTGGCCTGGGCCATAGAGGTTTCCAATTCGCTCCAGCCGGCCGGTGAGATCCAGGTCCGGGACCGAAACATCGTGGTCGAAGCCGGTGATTTCATTCAGGGGACCGCAATGCTCCGCAGCCTGGTGATCAACGTCATCGACGGCGTTCCTGTGTATTTAGAGGATGTCGCCCGAATTATCGACGGCCCCGCCGAACCCGCCAGCTACACCTGGATCGGATTCGGCCCTTCCTCGGACCTACAGAAGCGAAATCCCGGTCTTCTGCCGGCGGTGGCCATCGCTATCGCGAAGAAAAAGGGCGCCAATGCCGTCCGCGTGGCTGAAGAAATCGAGGCCTATCTCAAAAAGCTCAAAGCTGATATTTTCCCGCCGGAAATCCACTTTCGTCTCATTCGAAATTACGGGCGCACGGCCGACGAAAAAATCAACAACCTGGTTTCCAGTCTGCTGGTTGCGATCCTGACAGTCACGATTTTTATCGGCGTTTTTCTGGGCTGGCGTGCGGCCCTGGTGGTCGGTCTGGCGGTGCCGGTCTGCTACGGCATCACGCTGCTTCTCGATCTGTACGCCGGTTACACGATCAACCGGGTAACCCTTTTCGCCCTCATTCTGGCCCTGGGTCTGCTGGTGGATGATCCCATTACGGGAGTCGACAATATCGAGCGTTATTTGCAGGCCGGACGCCACTCGCGGCGGCGCAGTGTGGTCCTGGCCATGGGGGAAATCAAAGGGGCCCTGATCATGTCCACCATCGCCATCGTCATGGCTTTTGCGCCCTTGCGTTTTATCACCGGCATGATGGGACCTTACATGGCTCCCATGGCTTTCAATGTGCCGGTGAGTGTAATTTTCAGTACCGTCGTGGCTTTCATGATAACCCCCTGGATGGCTTACCGGTTCCTGAAACCGTCCGTTCGAAGATCCGGTGCCGATATTTCCGGTACCCGACTGTATCGAACCTATGCCTGGTTGCTGAAACCACTGCTCGCGACGCGGCGGCGCTCCTGGGCTTTTCTAGGAATCGTCCTGATTTTGTTCGGCGCCGCTGTGGTCATGCCGCTGCTGCGAGGGGTTCCCCTCAAATTGCTGCCCTATGACAACAAAGACGAGTTTCAGGTCGTTATCGATATGCCCGAAGGCAGCACCCTCGAACGTACCCAGGGCCTTGCAGGCGCCCTGAGCGCCTACTTGCAGACGGTGCCGGAAGTGGTGGACTACACGGCGTTCGTGGGCGTACCGTCGCCGATGGATTTCAACGGTCTGGTGCGGCATTACTATCTCCGGTACGGGGCTCATTATGCGGACATCCGGGTCACCATCGCCGAACGGCGGACTAGATCCCAGCAGTCCCATGCCATGTTGCTGCGTATCCGCTCCGAGCTTGAAGCCATTGCTCGCGACTTCGACGCGCGCATCAAACTGGTGGAAGTGCCGCCGGGACCTCCCGTGATTTCGACCGTGACCGTGGAGCTTTACGGGGAAAAGGCTACCCCTTACATGGCTTTACGGAAGGCAGCCGGAATTCTGGAGCAGCGGTTTATGCAGGAACCGTACGTGGTGGATATCGATACTTCCGTTGAAGCGAATCAGCACAAATTAACATTTATACCGGACCGGGAAAAAGCGGCCTTATCGGGAATCGCGACCCTGGATATCGCCCGGACCTACCAGCTTGCCAACCAGGGTCTGGTGGCCGGGTATATGCAAATTCCCAGCGAAGTCAATCCGCTGCCGCTGGTGCTGCAACTTCCCTTCAAAACGCGAAGCTCTCCCCGGGTTCTGTCTACCCTTTACCTTAAAGGCAGGCCGGGAATCCTGAAAATTCGGGAAAAATCCGGTCTGCGCGACGCTCCCCAGCCGATCGTTTCCCTGGCTGAACTCGGAAAGATGCACCGGTCACTGGAGGATCGAACCATCTACCACAAGGATCTCAGGCCGGTCGCCTATGTTTTTGCGGAGGTGGCCGGCCGGGCACCCGCCGAGGTGGTGCTGGATGTCGGCGACGACCTGAACGCCGATGCCGCCGTGGATCGTCTCCGACCAATTGAGCAGCGCACCTATATCCACTCCGGCGGCGGCCTGCCCTGGAAACTGCCGGACGACATACAGGTGGTCTGGAGCGGAGAAGGCGAGTGGCAGGTTACGCTGCGGGTGTTCCGGGATCTGGGGATCGCCTTCGGCGTCGCTTTGCTTGGTATTTTTCTGGTGTTGCGCCTTCAAACCGGCAAATCGGCCACCACGGGTATCATCATGCTGGCCATACCCCTGTCGGTGATTGGAGTCATGCCGGGTTTTTGGCTGCTCAACCACCTCGGCGAACGGGTGGTAAACGGTTATCCCGATCCGATCCTCTTTACGGCCACCGCCATGATCGGCATGATTGCCCTGGCCGGAATCGTCGTACGCAATTCGCTCATATTAATCGAGTTCGTTCATATGTCGCTGCGTGATGGCCGTCAACTGCGGGAAGCGTTGCTGCAAGCGGGGGCGGTACGCATGCGTCCCATCTTCTTGACGGCGGGGACCACCTTGCTGGGCAATATGGTGATTACACTGGATCCGATATTCAGCGGTTTGGCCTGGGCCATCATTTTCGGGATTACCGCCTCCACCGTGTTCACGCTGTTCGTGATCCCGGTGCTCTATAATCTGGTTTACGCCGGTAAACCGGGGCAGGGGCTGCCCCCTGGGAGGGAGGACCAAACGTGAAAACTGTGTTTAAGGTAATCGGTGTTGTCCTGGCCATGCTGCTGCTGGGTGGCATCATGGCTTATCTGGCCGGTTTTTTCCATGAAAAGATTGCCATGGACTCCAGCCGGATCACGCCCGGGTCCGGCGGCGGCCGGCCGTGGGAAGTAACGATCGTCAGCGAGCCTTTAATCGAACAGGCAGCCGGCACTCTGCGGGCCAAAGTCGAGACGGTGATTTCTCCCATAATTACCGCCAGGATCTCGACGATAACCGTCTGGGCCGGAGATGAAGTCAAGGCCGGAGAGGTGCTGGTAACCCTGGATGCACGGGAACTCGAGGCCCGGGTTGACCAAGCCTACCAGTCGGTGGCCGCGGCCGCAGCCAAATTGAAGCAGATGGAAAAAGAGTTCGCCCGGGTTAAAAAAATCCAAAGTGAGGACCCCGGCGCGATTTCCAGGGCGGAAATCGAGCGGGTGCAGGCGGCCTGGAGTACCGCTCAGGCGGAGGTTTTGCGCCTGAAACGCCAGGAGGACGAGGCCAAAACAGCTCTCAGCTACAGTGAATTGACGGCACCCATCGACGGCCGGATTGTCGAGCGTCGCGGAGATCCGGGCGATACTGCGATTCAGGGGGAACCGCTGCTTCGTATGTATGATCCCACCACCCTGAGACTGGAAGCCGATGTGCGGGAGTCGCTGGCCGCCAGGTTGTCGAAAAAGCAACCCCTGACAGCCGAGATCGATGCGCTTGGAAAGCAATACCCCGTGCGGGTCGATGAAATCGTTCCTTCCGCGGATCCCGGCTCCCGATCTTTTCTGGTCAAGGCGAGCCTGCCTTTCGGCGCCGGTCTGTATCCGGGTATGTTCGGCAGGCTGATGATACCCGTTGGAAATATCGAAAAAATCTATGTGCCGGTCGAAGCCGTGACCCGGGTGGGTCAGCTCACTTACGTCATGGTGTCATCGCAACCTGGGCCCGTGCGCCGATATGTTCGGCTCGGGGAATCCGACGCGGATAGCAGGGTCGAGGTCATCAGTGGTTTGAGAGCCGGGGAGACGATTATGATGCACAGCGATTGAGGGATTTTGTGTTTTATGGCTAAACATATTCATCTTGAAACCATGAAATCTGAAAAACATGAAGTTGTTGAATTCCTAAATGCCCAAATCTTTCAATTTTCCGACCTCCGGTCTCCAGCCCCTGATCCTCTCATCTTCTTAACTTCTTATCGCCGCCCTGAGCCTTCAGCTTGGGACTTATTTCGTTTTTTGGGGCGCGATTCGATGAAAAATAATAATTGATAATCGCCCGGCCGAATTCCGTCGATCGGGTGCCGAGGATCTTGCCGTGAACCCCCAGAATACCGACGCATATGCCGCGTTCACCATCCGGCGCGAGGGCATAGGCTGCCAGCCAATCGTATTTGTAGCGATCCGTTTCATCATTTATGGTGCCGGTTTTAGCGCCGAACTCAAATTCCTTGAACAATTTTTTGCGGCGCAGCGTGCGAAACGCCTTGCGGCTGGTGCCATATCGGGCAGTGTCCTGCATCAAGGCTTTTAACCCGGCTGCGGTTTGGCGGCTCACCGGAGCGATCAACACGCCGGGTTCGGCCTGGTACACAATCCGGCCCGACTCGTCCTGGATCGTGTCCACCAGCCAGGGTGCCGGCATTTGACCTCCGTTGGCGGTGACGGCCGCCAGTAAAGCGGCGTGCAGCGGTGAAATCAGGGTTCTTTTATTGAAACCGGAGGCAATTTCAGCCAGTCCGAATTCATCGGTCGGCACTTCGATGGTGCTCATTGCCAGGGGAAGATCAAAATCAATGGGCCGGTTGAAGAAAAACTTATCTGCATAGCCGGCCAGAACTTCCTGCCCCAGTTCATATATTCCCAGATTCCCGAAAACACTGTTATTGGAATATGCGAAGGCCCGGCGAAACGTAGTTTTTGTGCGGTAACGTCCCTTGGTCGGCTGGAGCTGGTTTTTGTAAAGCGTATGTCGGCGCCCTCTAAAATAAAGCTCCTTGTCCGGGCTGAAACCGGCGGATTCCAAAGCCGCCGCCGCCGACACGATTTTAAACAGGCTGGCAGCCGGATAGTCCGCTTTGAGGCTGGGATTTGTCGTATCACTGTTCGCATCGTAGCCGGCCAAAGCAATTACCCTGCCGTCATAAGGATTCAATACGACCACTGCCGACTGCAGTGTCCGGGACCGCTTCTGCAACCGGAGGATATAGTCCTGAAGCTTCATATCGATGGTGGTCCTGATGAACCAGCGACCACTTTCATTCTTATGGACGAGCTCATCCGACAGCATCACCGGACCACCGGTCATATCCGTCAAAAACAGGGCCAGATCGCTGCGCGTCAGTTTCGGTCGGCTATCCTTCAGGATTTTTTGCGGGGCTGCCGGTTGTTGAACGAGTTGATCGGCACGCTCCGGACTCCGGAACGACGCCGATAAGAAAAGAGCCACAACCGCAAGTGCACCTGCTGCCGACGCCAACAGCAGCGGACTCCTTTTGAGATAATATTTTCGTTTTGTGCTTTTCTGCAGGATTGCCTGGTATTTTCGCCAATCAGCGGGTGATCTGTATTTGGTTTTCATTTCAGCTTGAGGTGAGTTTGATACTTCTATGGGTCATTGCCGGTGTCCAACCCCCTGGAGATGGGCAAGCGTTTGGCCGCACCCGGTTCGATATTATATGTCTGCTGAAACTATACGGAGTCGGTCAAGCTCTGTCAAATAAAATTTTGGTCATTTCTTTCTTGACTGATTATCTGATTCTCAATACTAAGGCTATGATATCATGAATACCTTTTCAAAAAAAGGAGGATGCGGCTCGTCGAAGGATCTGTTTGACCGCCGGTGTCGTTTGCCGGAGCCATATTCCATGAACATGTCACGAAAAAGGAGGACAAAATGAGAAAGAGCTTTTTTTTCCTGCCGATTTTCGCCACCCTGACCGCCGCGCTGTTGCTTCTACCGGTGGCAGTGACCGATGTGCAGGCCGCGGACAAAATCGGATGGGTCGGACCGGTTTATAAGGAATTATCCGACAGTCTAACCAAGGGGTTCAAGGATTATTACCAGAAAACCTACGGCAAGGAGGTGGATATCACGTTCGTGCGGCCGGGGGGGTGGCCCGTGTGCGTGGATAAGGTGAAGGCCTGGGGCGGCAAACCGGATGCCGACATCTTTCTGGGTGCGGGCGCGCCCGCCCACGAGGTTCTGAAGCAGGAGGATTTGATCGTTCCCTATCGTCCGAAGGACTGGGACAAGGTACCGGCTGAATGGCATGGCATGAAGGTCAAGGACAAGGAAGATTACTGGACTTGCTTTTCGCCCTGGATCGTTACCAACCTGTACAACGAAAAGGTTCTAAAGAGGCTGCATCTGCCGCCGCCGAAAACTTGGAACGAACTGATCAATCCGATCTATCGGGGCGCCGTCGTGCACACCCTGCCGTATGCTTCCGGAACCATGCATGAAACCGTGGAAATTCTGCTGCAGGCATTCGGCGATAAAGAAGGCTGGGCCTATCTTCGGTACCTGGCGGCCCAACTGGCCCGTTTTTCCACGGGCAGCACCGACACCACCCAGCTGGTAGGCCGCGGGGAAATTCCCATCGGCGTCGCCCAGCCGCAGATGAATGCCATGGCGGCGCGCAAAGACGGCTATCCCGTGAGCGATCTGCTCCCGGAAAAAACGATTCTGGTGCCCGAAGCGGTGGCCCTGCTCAAAGGCGCCCCCAACGAAGCGATCGGCAAGATTTTTCTGGACTGGATCTTCAGCATGGAGGGCCAAAAGTATGTGCTGGAAGGGCGTTACTTTCCGGCACGGACCGACATCTCCTTCTCGCAATGGGAGAAAGAAGGCGTCGACATGGCCACGCATGCCCAGGAAGCACTTGGTGTCGATTCTTTCTGGGATCTGAAGGCCGGATTCATCGAGTACGATCTGGATCTCGCCACGAAGCGCTGGGACGAGGTGAATCGGTATTACGAGTATGAAATTTACCGCAAGTGGGGCGAGCTGAAAAGCAGCCTTTCCCTGATAGAGGAAGTCGAGGGCGAAGTCCAGGCCGCCAAATCCCAGAATATGGACGTCAGCAAGGCCGAGGCCAAAATAAAGGAGGCCCGGGATCTGTTCGCCTATGACGGCGACTATGCGGCCGCTCGTCTGGCGGCCTCCAAAGCGCGTTCTTTGCTCGTGGCGCCGTAGTTGCGATTGAAACTGAAGGCTGCGGATAGATGCACGGGTGGGCGATCACCCGTGCACATTTTCTGGAATGATAATGAACCCACCGTAGTATGAGATTTCAGAGCGTAGAGAAAAAAAGCAGCTTTCCTGCATCCAGGTATTAAGGTAACCAATATGTCACGTGGCAATTTTTTTCTGGCGGCGCTTCTCTGGTTGATCATCGCGTTTTTGGTGCTCTTCCCGCTGTCCATCCTGGTGCTGGAGAGTTTTAAAATCGTCGAAACCGGCGGACTGGGATTGGGGAATTATCTGGAGTTTTTCACGGACACCTATTACCTGAAAACTTTCGGCAACACCCTGTTGTTAAGCACGCTGGTGCTTGTAACAACTACCGTCTTCGGCGTGCCCCTGGCTTATATCCTGGCGCGTTACCGTCAGCGGGGAAAAACCATTTTCACAGCCCTCATCCTCCTGCCGATCGTACTGCCGGCCTTTGCCGGCGTATTCGCGTTCATCATCTTTTTCGGCAAATGGGGCACATTGAATCTGTTGCTGATGGATTCAGGACTGATTGATGAACCCCTGAATTTCATTTACGGCCTGCATGGTCTGGTTTTTATTCAATCCCTGCATATGCTGCCGTTTATCGTCCTCAGCCTTTCGGCGGGATTTACCAATATAGATCCTTGTTTCGAGGAAGCCGCCGAGGTCGAGGGCGCCAGCGGATTCCGGCGTTTTATCACCATCACCCTGCCGCTGTGCGCCCCGAGCTATCTGGCCGGCGCCGTGCTCGTATTCCTGTGGCCCTTTACAGACTGGCTGACGCCCCTGATTCTGGGCCAGGTGGACTTTCTTCCCTCGGTTTCCTACATCAACATCGCTTACCATTTCACCGATGTGCACCGCAAATACATGGGAATCGTGGCGGTGGTGGTTTCGGCCATCGTCTGCATCGCTTTGTTTCTGTTCGCCCGGTGGTGGGTCGAGAGGAAAAAATACACCGGCTTGTCGAAGGGCACGACTTCCGAAGGCCGGGTGATAGAGCCCAATGCATGGGTGAAGGCCGGAGCGACGGTTTATATGGTGTTCGTGGCTGTGCTGGTTTTGCTGATTCCGATCGTATTGGGGCTGGCCGCTTTTTCCCGACGCTGGGTTTTCGAGGCTCTCCCGACGTTCTGGACCCTTGAAAACTTCAGGGTCATTCTGCAGGAGACGCCGGGGTTGATAAAAAATTCGTTTCTGTTCAGCGGGATCGCTTTGGTATTTGGAATCGCCTTCGGGCTGCCGGTTGCCTACCTGGTCGTCCGCACCCGCACCCCGGGCAAGGATGCGCTCGATTTCGTGATCACCCTGATGCTGGCTTTTCCGGGCATCGCCATTGGGGTAAGTTATCTGCTGGCGTTCTGGCAGGGCATACCCCTGGCCACCCATTGGATCATCATGCCGCTGGCCCTGTTTGCCCGAAGGCTCCCTTATTTTTTGCGGATGGCGCATTCATCCTATCTGCAGTTGGACCCCTCCCTCGAGGAAGCTTCCGAAATCTCCGGTGCAAGCAAACTCAGGACTTTTTTCCAGATATCGCTGCCGCTGCTGCTCAAGGGAGTGCTCGTCGGCGTCGTGATGTTTTTTATCATGGCCTTTCAAGAAATTTCCACGGCGATTTTTCTTTACCGGGGCGGTTGGGAAACCCTGCCCATCGGGATCTATCTGAATTGGCATCGCGGCATGGAATTCGGCATTGCCGCGGCCATGGCGTTTTTGATGATCGTGATCACCTTCATTCTGCTGTTGATCATATCGAAAATTGGAGGCAGCGTCCTCAAGGCAGCCTGGGGGTCGGAGAAATAGCTCGGAGATCGGGCGTCAGAGCTCGCGAAACCCAAGCAGAAGGGCGAGGGAAGATGGACAATGGGTGATGGAACGGAAAGAAGATTAGAAGAATAGATGATTGGGAAAAATCAAGGAATCTGGGGATTCAGGACTTTGGAGATTGAGGATATACGGGAGGCGATGGAGGTGAGAGATAATTTCTTTTATTTCATTGTCCCTCATCCGAGCGAAGCGGTCTTCCATCTTCCATCGGTCTTTATAAACTTCTGAATCCGACTTCAGACCTGGAGGTCTCGTACCCGGAACACACTATTGGGAGATACAATGGCATTCATAGAGATCCGCGATCTGTACAAGCGGTTTAAGAACGTAGTCGCAATCAATCATATCCGATTGGAAGTGAGCAGAGGAGAAATGCTCACGCTTCTCGGACCCAGCGGCTGCGGGAAAACGACCACCCTACGCTGTATTGCGGGCTTGGAAAAGCCGGACGAGGGCGACATCGTCATTGACGGCAAACCCATGCTCTCGCAGGGCTTCGTGCAGCCGTCCAAGAGGGGCATCGGCATGGTATTCCAAAACTATGCCGTTTGGCCGCATATGAAAGTCTATAACAACGTCGTGTATGGTTTGAAGCTTCAGCATTTATCCAGGCAGGAAATCAAGCAAAAGGCCCGGAAAGTCTTGGAACTGGTGGGACTGAGTGGATTGGAAGACAGGTACCCCGCTCAGTTGAGCGGCGGCCAGCAGCAAAGGGTGGCGCTTGCACGGGCGCTGGTGGGAAATCCCAAGGTGCTGCTGCTGGATGAGCCGCTGAGTAACCTGGATGCCAAGCTCCGGGAAGAATTGAGATTTGAAATCAAGAGCCTGGTGAGGCGCATGGGTATCACCTCGGTCTACGTCACACACGATCAGGCCGAGGCCATGGTGATTTCCGACCGGGTCGCCGTCATGCAGTCCGGCGACATCGTGCAGGTCGGTCCGCCGCGGGACATATATGAGAAGCCGATCAACCGGTTCGTTGCCGACTTTATCGGCACTATGAATTTTTTTCCGGGGGAAGTAGTTGAGATTGCTGCAAATTCTAATACGGTTTACGTGCGCACCGAATTCAGCCCAAAAATTCGGTGCATGGTACCCGACGGCAATTTACCCGGCGCAGGTACGAAAGTCTATGCATCCATCCGTCCCGAGGATGTACAGATATTTACCCATCCCGCCGAAACCGAAGAGAACCTTTTCCGGGGTACCATCGTTCACAAAGCCTATCTGGGAAACTTTTTGTATTTCTTCGTCCGAGTCCAGGACACCATGGTCCGGGTACAGGCCCCGCACAACGTTTCCCATCAGGAAGGGCAGGAACTGCGCCTGTTTTTGAATCCGCAAAAATGCATGGTGTTGTCGTGATTTAACCGTGGGATCGTTTAGATGTTTGGATCGTTGGGGGCGTTCTGACGGTTTGGAACGTTGACCGGATCGAATGACAGAAAACGAATGTCAGCCTCTCATCTATCGCCCTTTTCTGTCTTCCGTCCTCTGATTTATCTTCTCGGTTCTTTCGTCCATTATCCGAGCGTAGCGGTCGTCCATCTTCTCTCGGTATTTTCGTTCTCCACCCTCAAAGCCCAACGGCTGAAGGACTGCAATTTCATGGTTCCAGGTCTTCATTCAATATATAACGGTCGCCCTTGAAGTTTTTATCGATGCGATATTTTTTTTTAACCAGGAATCGGTAGGCCAGAACCACGGTGGCGGGATAATCGGTGCGGCGTTGACAGAGCTCTTGGAAATAGTTTTCCGCCGCTACCGGATCTTCAAAAACAGCCCGCTTGCTTTTTCGGGCATCCCCGATTCGAATCATGACATTGTACATTGATGTTTCCTTACGATTGCTGATGGTATCGACATCCGCAGCAAAGCCGGGATGAAAGTTGAAGGTTGAAGGCTGAAAGCTCAAGGTTCAAAGCGGAAGACTGAAGGCTCAAAGCTGAAAAAAGGCAACTCCCCAATCCCTAACTCCCTCAATCCCTAGCTCCCTCAATTCCAAACTTCCGGTCCTTTATTCCGTCTCCCGTCGTCCCAGCGCAGCGGTCGTCCATCTTTCCTCGTCTTTTGCTTTCAGCGCTTCCTTATTAATCCACCCATTCCAAAGTTCTGTCAACGGCTTTTTTCCACCTGCGGTAGTAAGCTTCCCGGACCTCGGGCTTCATGGCGGGCTGCCAGACCTTGTCCAGATCCCAGTTTTTCCGCAGCGCGTCGATTCCGGACCAGAATCCAACGGCCAGACCGGCGACATAAGCGGCCCCCAGGGCGGTGGTCTCGGAAACTTTGGGGCGTATTACCGGTACATCCAGAATATCGGACTGGAATTGCATCAGCAGTTCATTGCCGACCATGCCGCCGTCCACCTTGAGGCGGGTCAGCTCAACCCCGGAATCTCTGTTCATCGCTTCCACAATGTCCCGGGTCTGATAGGCGGTGGCTTCCAGCACCGCCCGTGCCAGGTGACCTTTATTGACATAACGGGTCAAACCGACAATCACCCCGCGGGCATCCGATCGCCAGTACGGTGCAAAAAGTCCCGAAAAAGCGGGGACGAAATAGGCACCTCCGTTGTCCGCGACACTGGCGGCCAAGTCTTCAATCTCCCGGGCGCTGCCGATCATACCCAGATTGTCCCGGAGCCACTGAACCAGCGCACCGCTGATGGCAATCGACCCCTCCAGACAATACACCGGCGGCTGATCGTCAAGCCGATATCCCAGGGTCGTCAGCAGCCCCTGGCGGGAAGCCACCGGCAGATTGCCGGTATTGAGCAGTAGAAAGCAACCGGTGCCGTAAGTGTTTTTGGCTTCGCCCTGATCGAAACAGGTCTGTCCCACCAAGGCGGCCTGCTGATCGCCGAGGGCCCCGCAAATGGGTACAGCGGCTCTCAAGGGACCGGTTTTCAGGGTTGTTCCCCAGGTATGGCTGTCGCTGGAAGGGACGATGCGGGGCAGGATCCGGCGCGGGATCTCCAGTGTTCGGAGAATGCCTTCGTCCCAGTCCAGGGTCCGCAAATCCATCAACATGCTGCGGCTGGCGTTGGTCACATCGGTGACGTGGGATCCGCCGTCGGGTCCGCCGGTCAGCCACCAGATTATCCAGGTCTCCATGGTTCCGAAAAGGGCCCGGTCCTTCTCGACCGCCGACCGAACCTGCGGTACGTTATCCAGAATCCATTCTATTTTGGGCCCTGAAAAATAGGTCGAAATCGGCAGCCCGGTGACGGCGCGAAATCGATCCGGTCCTCCCTCACGGCTCAATTCCCTGCAGATTTTATCGGTGCGGGTACATTGCCAGACCACCGCGTTGCCAAACGGCCTGCCGCTGGTTTTATCCCAGATCACGGTGGTTTCCCGTTGATTGGTGATGCCCACCGCCGCCAGGTCCGATCCGCTGAGCTTGGCCTTGGCCAGGGCGCCGCTGATAACATCCTGTGTATGGTGCCAGATTTCGAGCGGATTATGTTCCACCCAACCGGGTTTCGGAAAAATCTGTTCATGTTCTTTCTGATCCATGGCGACAATCCGGCCACTGTGATCAAAAATAATGAAACGGTTGCTGGTGGTACCCTGATCGAGGGCTCCTACATAATCGGCCATTTTTCCAATCCTTTTTTTTACTGAACACGGCTAAACACGAATCACGGCATTCATGATTCGATATTCGCCTGATGCCCGACTGGAAAAAACAGAGGGGCTAAAGCCTCGGCTCCAACCCCTCCAGCCTAGTTACCGGCCCGTGCACCCGCCGAAAAATCTGTCCATATCAGGGAAGATCGGCAGGCTTTTCGCATCAGACGCATTCAGGATCCAACACAGTCCTCTACGGCCATTGACAGCCATGAGGCTATTTCACGCGACCCTCGCGCCAGGCTTGAATCATCTGATCATAATCCACTGTGATCCCCTGCGGTTTTTCATTGACCTTCGCCTTGGGCGATCCGGGTTTGTTCAGCCATTCGGCCTCATCCACTTTGGGGTTGAGTTTCGGCCCGCATTCACCCTGAACACCCGCCCGTTCGATGCGCTCCATGACACGGTCCATTTCATTGGCCAGATTGTCCATAGCCGTATCGACCGTCACCTCACCGGAAACGGCCTCGCCGATGTTCTGCCACCACAATTGCGCCAGTTTCGGATAGTCGGGTACATTGACACCGGTGGGTGTCCAGGCCACGCGTGCCGGGCTACGATAAAACTCAACCAGCCCGCCGAGCTTGGGTGCCCGCTCGGTAAATGACGCATCTCTGATATCGCTGTCGCGGATCGGTGTCAATCCCACATGCGCTTTTTTCAGCGAAGTTGTCTTGCATACGCAGAACTGTGCGAACAGCCAGGCAGCTTTGCGTCGGTCCAGAGGAGTGCTTTTCATAAAAGTCCAGGAACCGCAATCCTGGTAGCCCAGTTTCATTCCCTCCTCCCAGTAGGGGCCATGGGGGGAAGGGGCCATGCGCCATTTCGGAGTGCCGTCTTCGTTCACCGTGGGACCCGGTTTGACCATGTCGGGCAAAAACGCCGTGTACCAGAATATTTGCTGGGCAACGGTGCCGTTGGCCAGAAACGGCAGATAGGTGTAAAAATCCATTCCGAGTGCGCCCGGGGGAGCGTATTTTCGGAGCCAGTTCATGTACTTGTTGAGTGCATATTTGGCGGCCGGCCCATTGGCGGCACCCCCGCGCGCAACGCTGGCACCCACCGGACGGCAGCCTTCCATGCGGATTCCCCATTCATCGACCGGTATGCCGTTGGGGATGCCCTTGTCACCCGCTCCGGCCATGGAAAGCCAGGCATCGGTGAAGCGCCAGCCCAGATCGGGGGACTTTTTACCATAGTCATTGTGACCGAAAATCGCCCGCCCGTCGATTTCGCGAATGTGTTCGCTGAAAAATTCGGCAATATCCTCGTAAGCCGACCAGTTGACCGGCACCCCCAGTTCATATCCGTAAATTTCCTTAAATTGTTTTTTGAAGTCCGGTCGGCTGAACCAGTCGTAGCGAAACCAGTAAAGGTTGGCGAATTGCTGGTCCGGAAGCTGGTACAGCTTGCCGTCGGGTCCGGTCGTGAAGGACTTGCCCATGAAATCGTCCACATCCAGCGTCGGAAGGGTCACGTCCTTGCCTTCTGCCTCCATGAAGTCAGACAGGGGAACGACGTACCCATAGCGGGCATGGGTTCCGATCCGTACCCGTCGATAAACGCGGTTTCGTCGATTTCCTTCGGAATTCCAGACATAAAGCCTTCAAGAATCCAGATGGCCAGGGGGACGTTGAACAGGCAATGGGCCAGGGCGACTGCAATGTGGGTATCCATCAATTTGATGGTCGAATAGAGTTGGAGGTAAGGCAGGAGAAAGACCGCCGGAGGGGCCATGCGGTTTGTCAGCAGCCAGAAAAACATCTGACTGTCGCCCAGGAATTTATAGCGTGAAAAGGCATAGGCCGCAGGCAGGGCAAAAGCCAAAGACATGGCGGTATTCATGCAGACGTAGATGATGGCGTTGATATAGGCATTGTACCAGGTGGGATCGGTGAATATCTTGACGTAGTTTATGAAGGTCAAATTTGCCGGGTAGAGGGCGAAATCAGCGAGGATGTCCGCATTGGTCCGCAGGGACATGTTGAGCATCCAGTAGATCGGCAATATCAGGAGAGCAAAATATATGCCCAGCGCGATGGTTCTTTTTTGGATCTTCATGCCTTTTCACCCCTTCCGACGTTCAACAGTGCCTGGTAGAAAGCGAAACTGAAAAGAAGTACGATAACAAAGTAGATCAGCGAAAAGGCCGCCGCCGGGCCCAGGTCGAATTGCATGGTGGCGAGTTTTACCAGATAAATGGATAGAAAGGTGGTGGTGTTGCCGGGGCCTCCCCCGGTCAGAGCGAAGGGCTCCGCATAAATCAGGAAGCTGTCCATCCAACGCAGCAGGACGGCGATGGTCAGCACTCCCCGCATCTTGGGCAGTTGGATATAGAAGAATATGGCCCAGGCCGAGGCCCCGTCGATTCTGGCGGCTTGATAGTAGGCTTCAGGGATGGCCCGCAGCCCGGCGTATGCCAGAAGGGCTACCAGTGGAGTCCAGTGCCAGACTTCCATAGCGAGCAGGGTGATCCAGGCGTAGATTGGCTTGGCCGTGTGATCGAAGGGCACCTGCAGCAGATCGAGGCTGTTGATCCATACGCCGAAAAGACCGATATCCGGCCGGGTGAAGATGATCCAGATGGTTCCGATCACATTCCAGGGAATGACCAGAGGAAGCGCAAGCGTCACCAGGCAGGCGGATACGCCCCAGCCCCGTTTGGGCATGGCCAATGCAATCAAGATCCCGAGCGGGATCTCGATCAACAGAACGAGACCGGAAAACAGAAATTGGCGCCACAAGGCATCGTGCAGGCGATAGTTGCCCAGCATCTCTTTAAACCATTCCATGCCGACGTAAACCGATTGCCCCGGACCGAAGATGTCCTGAATCGAGTAATTGACGACGGTCATCAGCGGAATGATTCCACTGAAGGCGACGATGACAAATGCCGGCAACACCAGAAACCAAGCCTTGTTATTGGGCCATTTTTCCATACTGCTCCTACCGTATCAAGCGTCCGTCGGCAAAAAGTTTTGTCCGGTGAGGTGGAAACCGGAGCCAGCTTTTGTTCTCCGGGATGGGCTGGTCCTCCTGAATTTTTGCGTGCAGGATCGCGGTGCTCAGCATCAGGGTGACAATCTTGAAACTGCCCTGATCTTCCACCGCCTTAACGGTTGCCGGCACGCTGCCTTCCACGTACTGCGAATGCACTTCCAGATACATAGGCCGGATGCCGACCTCGATCTTTTGATTTGATTTCCGGCATTTGGCGGTCACCTCGTCCGGCAGGGCGATGCTCATCCCATTAAATCGGGCGACATTGCCATCGAGCAAACAGGGGAGGAAATTCATGCCGGGACTGCCGATGAAATATCCCACGAACCGGTGCTCCGGGTTCTCGAAAAGGTCCTGCGGGGTGCCGATCTGCAGGATCTGGCCCTCGTTCATCACCATGACCTGTTCAGCAAAGGTCATGGCTTCCACCTGATCGTGGGTCACATAAATAAGGGTCAGTTTCAATTGCTCATGGACCTCTTTTAATTTGCGCCGGAGGTGCCACTTTAAATGCGGATCAATTACCGTGAGCGGTTCATCGAAAAGAATCGCCGCTACGTCGCTTCGGACCAGCCCCCTTCCCAAAGATATTTTCTGTTTAGCATCGGCGGTCAAACCGGCGGCCCGTTTATTGAGAAATGAGGTCAGTTCAAGAATCTCTGCGACTTGCAGGACCCTTTTTTTTACCTCAGGTTCCGCGACTTTGCGGTTTCGAAGGGGGAATGCGAGGTTGTTGAACACGGACATGGTATCGTAAAGCACGGGGAACTGGAATACCTGGGCGATATTCCTTCTTTCCGGCGGCAGGGCGGTGACGTCCCGGCCGTCAAAATAGACGCGCCCCTTGCTCGGTGTCAGAAGGCCCGAAACGATATTGAGCATCGTCGTTTTGCCGCATCCGGAAGGGCCCAGCAGCGCATAGGCACCGCCCTCATCCCAGGTGTGTTGAATAAATTTGAGGGCGTAATCCGACGGTGATTTGGGATTGGACCGATAGCTGTGCGCGACTTCTTGCAACTCTATGCGTGCCATACGACATGCCTCATCAGGTTTCCAACCAGCCGCGCCGAGACCCAAAGGGTTTTTATATCGCGGAAGAACGTAGGACCTATAAACCAATTTCGGGTTTTCTGAATTTCGTGCATCGGCCTATATAATTTGGAGTTATTTTTAAGTGCGCCCTGGCTACTGCAACCGTCCGTCGGCGGGAGAGGCAACCAGAGATCCCGCTTCATTGTAGACGAAAATACAACAGGGATTCACAAATACGGAAATTTCCGCTCCGATTTTATGCGGATGAATGCCGTCATCCAACACCACCAGCGAGGTGTTGTGGTGGTTGATGTGGGTGATGGTCTCGGAACCGTTTATTTCGGATAATTCCACTCGAGCCCGGAATTCGGCGTCATCGGAATTTTTATGGGACAGAAAAAGGTGGTTGGAGCGTATCCCCAGAATGTATTTGCCCGGCTGCAATTTTTTTAAATGACCGGTCAGGGGGATTCGGATGTTATTCCCGAAACAGATGAAATTTCCCTCGACGCCGGCCCCGATAAAATTGATCGGCGGATCGCTGAAGACCTCGGCGATTTTGGTGGTGCCCGGGCTATGATAGACCCGGGGAGTCGGGCCGGTCTGCAGGACCCGGCCCTCGTCCATGACGGCGATATTGCCGCCCAGCATCAGCGCTTCGGTGGGTTCGGTGGTCGTATAAACAACGATGGCTGCCCGCTGTTCGAAAATCTCCTGAAGTTCGAATCTCAATTCTTCGCGCAGTTTATAATCCAGGTTAACCAGCGGTTCGTCGAGCAGCAGCAGCTTCGCGTCCTTGACCAGCGCCCGGGCGATGGCGATTCGCTGCTGCTGCCCACCACTGAGTTCGGCCGGCAGACGGTCGAGCAAATCCTCCAGATGCAGCATTTCGGCTGTTTCCCTGACTCGCCGGTCGATTTCAGATTTAGGCACACCGTTGACTTTCAGCGGTGATGCGATGTTTTTATATACACTGAGGGAGGGGTAGTTGATGAATTGTTGATAGACCATGGCGACACTGCGTTTGCGTACCGAAACGCCGGTGACGTCCCGTCCGTCGACGACAATTTTTCCGTCGGTGGGCCGATCGATTCCGGCCATGATCCGCAGCAGGGATGTTTTGCCCGCCAGGGTATGGCCCAGAATCACATTGCGGGAGCCCGGTGTGAATTCGAGGTCGATATCTTTGAGATGAATATCGCGTCCTACAATTTTTTCAATTTTCTGCAGGGATAAACTCATGAAAGATCCCCCCTACGGAAAGGAACACCGTTGCGATTAAGGAGCGGGCAAGTCTGCAAACGCGGCATTGGGATTTGGCGATTTGCATAACACCCCCAAATGATTTTCGCAAGCGAAAAATACCTTTTCGTAATACCAATATAGCGGCCATATTCAGATCGTTGGTCCCCACCCTAAAGCGCCGGTGGTTGCACAGCGCATTGGCAACGGCCCCGGTGGTCTCGTGCCGACAGATATCATCCGCTTTTTCAATTCTGAAAATTAAGCGATATTATGTTTGCAAAATGAAAATTAATGGTGACAAGCGGGGAGCGGGTATGCTACTTTTTTGCTGTGTTTGGGTCAAATCTATCGATCTGGAGAAGTCGTTGGCACCCCTTAAACTTTTCTCAAGTGAAAATCAAAGGGCAAACTCGAATTCGGCTTTTAGAATATCCGTTTAAAAGGCAGCCCTGCGGAGGTATCCGTTGAAAACCCAGGTGCTCATCATCGGTGGAGGAGCTACGGGTACCGGGATCGCCCGGGATCTGGCCCTGCGTGGTGTTCACTGCGTGCTGGCCGAATACCGTGATATCAATTCCGGCGCATCCGGCGCCAATCACGGGCTTTTGCACAGCGGCGCCCGCTATGTCTTCGCCGATCCCCAGAGTGCGATAGAATGCCGTGAAGAGGGTGCTCTGTTAAAAAAGCGGGCGCCCCACTGTATTGAAGATACCGGCGGTTTGTTTGTGGCGGTCGAGGGAGATGATGAAACATATGTGGCCGATTTCCCCCGGCTGTGTGCCCAATGCGGTATACCGGTGAAGACCATTGATCCCAAAGAGGCCAGGGAACTGGAGCCCGCCTTGTCGGACAGATTGATTGCAGCGTATATGGTGGAGGACGCATCGATCGATCCGTTCAAATTTTCCATGGAAAATATAGCCCAGGCCCAGGCGCTGGGAACCACGCTGATGCGGTTTGCCAAAGTGGTGGGGTTCGACAAAGAAAACCGGAGGATCCGGGCCACGCATCTTCTAAATATTATCACCGGTGAAAAATCCACCGTCGAGGCGCAGCAAGTGATCAACGCCACGGGGGCCTGGGCCGGCGCTGTCGCCTCCCTGGCAGGAGCCCCCGTGGATGTCATTCTTTCCAAAGGCAGTCTCATCGTCACCCACAACAGAATCACCCGGCGGGTCATCAACCGCCTGCGGCCCTCGGCCAACGCCGATATCCTGGTTCCCGGCGGTACGGTATCCATTCTCGGGACCACATCCGTGAGAATAGACAATCTGGATCAAATCTATCCCACCGTCGAAGAAGTGGATGTCATGGTCGATGAGGCTGTCAAGATGATTCCCGGGCTGGAAAAGGTGCGGTTCATTCGGGCCTATGCCGGGGTAAGACCCCTGATCGGGTCCCGGTCCGCAGCCGACGACCGCCGTGTGAGCCGCAGCTTTGCTTTAATCGATCACAGCGAAGACGGTCTTGAAAACTTTACGACGATCAGCGGGGGCAAACTGACCACCTCCCGACTGATGGCCGAGAAAACAGCCGACCTCGTTTGCAGCCGGCTGGGAGTTTGTGAGCCGTGTCGCACGCGCACCGAACCGCTTGCGGTGACCCAACCTGCCAAGTGGACTCAACCGGGCCTGGCGCCCAATCTGTGGCTCAAACATCACGAACCGGAGGACATCCTGCTCTGCGAATGCGAAATGGTGCCCAAAAGCGCCGTGGACGCCATCATGGATTCCATCAGTGCCCAAAACGGCCGCCCGGACCTTCTGGCGATTTCCCTGCGCAGCAGAGTCGGCAAGGGCGCCTGTCAGGGCACCTTCTGCGGAGCGCGCATCAGTGCGTATATGCATGATCGGGGTGAATTGGATTCGGCCTTGAGCCTGAGCAATCTCAGGGAGTTTTTAGCCCAGCGATGGAAGGGTCAGCATCCGACGCTGTGGGACAAGCAACTCATACAGGCCGAACTTCTTGAAGCCCTTTACTGCGGGTTTCTGGAGATCGATTTATTGGAATAACCACCAAACTGTAAGTGAAGACGCTTCAGCCAATGCCCAACGCACAAGCTAATACGTATGATTTATGCATCATCGGAAGCGGTCTGGCCGGTCTGGCCGCAGCCATGTTTGCGGTCGAGCGGGGAATGACCGTCGTTCAAGCCGGCCGCAGCGGAGAAATTAATTTTTCGAGCGGCCTGCTGGATTTACTGGGTGTGCATCCGGTGGCCGGGAAAACGATCGTCGAAAACCCCTGGGCAGGGATCGAATCCCTTGTGCGGGACGTGCCCGGCCATCCATATGCCCGGTTGCCCCAAAGGGAAATCCGGGCGGCTTTCGATGCGCTGATCACCTTTTTAAGCGACGCTGGCTTGCCTTATCAGCGTCGAATGAATCGAAACAGCGCGGTGCTGACCTCCCTGGGAACCACCAAGCTTACCTATGGCATGCCTCAATCCATGTGGCCCGGCGTTGCGGCTTTCGAGAAAAAGCCTGCCTGCCTGATCGTCGATATCCGGGGGCTAAAGGGGTTCAGCGCACGCCAAATCGCGGCCGCGTTAACACAGGACTGGCCGGGGTTGCGCACAGCGCACATTTCGTTTCCGGAGATGGACCATCTTAACGAAGTCTATACAGAGCATATGGCCAATGCGCTGATGCTGCCACAAATTCGAGAGAAATTCGCCCGGCAGGTGCGGGCCAATCTCAAAGACGAAAAGACGATGGGCTTTCCGGCGATGCTGGGCCTTCACCAGACCCAGGAGGTCATGACCGATTTGGAGCGACGGATTGGTATTCAAATATTCGAAATTCCCACATTGCCGCCTTCTGTTCCCGGCCTGCGCTTCAAGGAAGCCTTCGAAAGAGAATTGCGGTCCAGGGGGGTACGGTATCTTTCCCAACAACGGGTGCTGTCGGTTCGCAGCGCAAGAGGTCCGCAATTCGAGATCAATATCGGCGGAACCACCACGGAGCAGAGTATTGTATCCCGCGGCATCATTCTGGCAAGCGGCCGGTTTATCGGCGGTGGATTGTACGCGGACAGAAAGCGAATCAGAGAAACGATTTTCGATCTTCCGGTTTTGCAGCCCGCCAACCGGACCGGTTGGCATCACCGCGACATGCTGGATCCCGCCGGCCACCCCGTGAACCGGGCCGGTCTGGAAATCGACGATTCGTTTCGTCCCCTGGACGATTCCCGGCATCGGGCATTTGAGAATCTTTTCGCCGCAGGCTCCATCCTGGCCCACAATGACTGGAAGCGTCTGAAATGCGGCGCCGGCGTATCCATTGCCAGCGCTTTTGGCGCGGTTGCTTCGTTTGTCAAAAATTGCGGGTGATAGTTTGTTCGATTTTTCAGCTCGATTTATGACAACGCACTGTGCATTGTAGGTTAAATTTTCAAGGTATCTTATAGGGAGATCCGGATATGAAGAAAAAGATTTCCGACATTATCGCGCTGGCGATTCAAAGGGAAGAAGAAGCCTACGACTTCTATATGGCTATCCATGGCAAAGTGCGGGATGCGGCTGTCAGAGACACCGTGGAATTTATTGCCGCGGAAGAAAAAAAGCACAAGGCATTTCTTGTGAGCTATCGCGAGGGAAATTATGGACCACAGACCCTGAGGATGGCCGATGTCGTCGATTACAAAATTGCCGAATACCTCGAAGAACCGGAAGTCGAGCCCGGATCGCACAGCGAGGATATTTATCTGGTGGCTTCGCACCGCGAAGGCCGGTCTCATCGGTTTTATCTGGAGCTGGCCGGCATGCATGCGGAGGGCGAGCTGAAAACAATGCTGTTGAAAATGGCGGGCGAGGAGTTGAAGCACAAGGAAAAAATGGAATACCTTTACAGCAACACCGCCTTTCCGCAGACGTCGGGGGGATGAACAAAGGGCAGGGCTCAAGACAGGGGCGATGGACGACCGCTGCGCTTGGAAGACGGAGGACGGGTTAGACAGTTACCAATTCAGTTTTGCGCAAAATGGGCAAAATATTTTTCCACTTCTTTGTAAACCCTCTACATACGAGTGTTTATAAAGAAAAAATTTTGAATCAACTTTTTGAAACCTGCATGGTTCCGGCTTGTCCGGGTTGGGGATTAAGGGATTGGAGAATTGGAGGGAACTGGATTAAGGATCGGGGATTAAGCCCTAAAAGGAATAACCGAAATAAAAACTTTAATCCATACCCCATAATCCTTATTCGCCTCAAACCTCAAGCGGCTTGGCGGGGCGTAGCTCGAAGAGCGAAGACCGAAGCGCTCCTCCAACGCCGCAGGCTCAGTCCACCGGGACGGTCGTTACCGGGATCTTCGAATTCTTCAGTACTTTTTCGGTGACGCTGCCAAAGCGAAAATTGCTTTGTTTACCGCGGGTGGACATTACCACCATGTCGACCCCTTCTTCATCGATCAACTTTAAAATCTCCTGGGCCGGATCGCCGACAGCGACATGTTTAATGTACAGGGGACAACCATCCAGATATTTTTCACAGATTTGGCCCAGCCGCTTCTGTGCCACGGTCTTCGCCCGCTGCATGAGCTTGGCCACGCGATCCCTGTCAAACTCACCGTACCAGGCTTCATGGTGGGCAATGTCCTCGATGACGTACAGCACATGAATCTCAGCCTGGTATTTTTTGGTCAGGTCGGTCACATATGGCAACGCTTTTTCCGCGCTGCTTGAAAAATCAGTGGGCCACAGAACCTTATTAACTTCCATCGGGTTGCCTCCTTTATGAGAATTCCGTCTTACGAACCCCGGCAGGATGGAACCAAAACTTACAGGCGATCACGAAAACACGAAACCCGCAAATAGGAGGATACAGATCCGCGTTTTCAAATTGCGGGGTTTCTTCTTAAAATGGGGTCGCGTTGAAAGCAAAAAAAAAATTAATTGTTTCGCATCGGACCAGTGGTTGCTTTCATTGGTTCGTAAGCCCGACCGGTGCTTACGAACCAATGACCAGAAGATCGCGGGAGCATCGTCGTACATTCGTGAAGATCATTGTATGATGAATCGCCACTATCCATCTCGCGGGGGATTTCAATAGATCGATCGGGTCTGGATTATTTCTTGTCTTCCTTAACCTCTTCGAAATCCGCATCGACCACATCTTCCTCGGGGCTCGCCCCGCCCGGTTGTTCGGCGCTGCCGCCGGCTCCGGGCTGCTGCTGACCTGCGGAAGCCTGTTGGTACATGGCCTCCGCCAGCTTGTGGGATGCAGTTGTCAATTCTTCACTGAGCCGGTTGATCTCGGAGATATCCTCCGACTCCATTGCTTTTTTCAAAGTGGAGATGGCATCTTCCACCTTGCTTTTCGTTGCGCTGTCGACCTTGTCGCCCAATTCCCGCATGGACTTTTCGGTAGAGTAGATCATGGCATCGGCCGAGTTTCTGGCTTCGACGAGCTCTCTCTTTTTCTTGTCATCGTCGGCGTGCATTTCAGCATCCTTGACCAGATTGTCGATTTCCTCCTTGCTCAGGCCGGATGACGCCGTGATCTGGATGGATTGTTCCTTACCGGTGGCCTTATCCCTGGCCGAAACATTGACAATCCCGTTGGCATCGATGTCGAAGGTGACTTCAATCTGGGGAATGCCGCGGGGGGCGGGCGGAATGCCGACCAGTTCGAATCTCCCGAGGGTCTTGTTGCCGGCAGCCATCTCACGTTCCCCCTGCAATACATGAATGGATACGGCCGGCTGGCTGTCCGCCGCCGTTGAAAAGATCTGGCTCTTTTTGGTGGGAATCGTGGTGTTTTTTTCAATCAGCCGGGTCATGACCCCGCCCAGGGTTTCGATGCCCAGTGACAGGGGGGTCACATCCAGCAGGAGAACATCCTTTACGTCTCCTTTCAACACGCCGCCCTGGATGGCCGCGCCCAGAGCTACGACTTCATCCGGGTTGACGCCCCTGTGCGGTTCCTTGCCGAATATCGTTTTCACCCGTTCCTGAACGGCCGGCATACGCGTCATGCCGCCTACCAGCACGACTTCATCGATTTCCGAGGCATTCAAACCGGCGTCTTTCATGGCCATTCGGCAGGGACCTTCCAGTTTGTCGAGCAAATGGCTCACCAGAGACTCGAGTTTGGCCCGGGAGATTCGGATGTTCAAATGTTTGGGACCACTGGCATCGGCGGTTATAAAAGGTAGATTGACATCGGTTTCCATGGAAGTGGACAACTCCATTTTGGCCTTTTCAGCAGCTTCCTTCAAACGCTGAAGCGCCATCTTGTCTTTTCTCAAATCGATGCCCTGGTCCTTTTTGAATTCATCGGCCAGATAATCGATCATTCGCAGGTCGAAATCCTCCCCACCGAGATGGGTGTCGCCATTGGTGGCCTTGACTTCAAACACCCCTTCTCCGATTTCAAGAATGGAAATGTCAAAGGTGCCGCCTCCAAGATCGAATACGGCGATTTTTTCTTCCTTTTTTTTGTCCAGCCCGTAAGCCAGAGAGGCCGCCGTAGGTTCATTGATGATCCGTAAAACATTTAATCCCGCAATTTTACCCGCATCTTTGGTGGCCTGGCGCTGGCTGTCATCGAAATAGGCCGGAACGGTAATGACGGCGTCGGTCACTTTTTCGCCCAGGTACTGTTCGGCCGTGTTTTTGATGTTGGCCAGGATATAAGAGGATATTTCAGCCGGGCTGAATTGTTTGCCCTTCAAGCTGATCCGAACATCGCCGTTGCTGGCCTGTTCGATTTTGAAAGGCAGAATTTTTAAATCATCCTGTACCTGTTTGGAGCCGAATTTGCGGCCGATGAGCCGTTTGACGCCGAATACCGTATTTTCGGGGTTCGTGATCGCCTGCCGTTTTGCAATCTGGCCTACCAGTCTTTCGCCGCTGTCATTAATGGCGACAATGGAAGGCGTCGTTCGTCCACCTTCCGGATTCGTGATCACCTTGGCGTCGCCCCCTTCCATAATCGCCACGCACGAGTTCGTAGTACCGAGATCGATTCCAATTACCTTTGACATATTCTTTCCCTCCTTACAGTCTAAGCCTGTAATATTTTAACTCCATTTCAAATTCGATTTGATATAGACACCTGATTGCGGGTTCAGGCATTGCTGTTATTCGGATCGACTTACCCCTTATTAATTTTTCTCTCTGGGTTTGGCGACTACCACCATGGCGGGTCGCAGCAACCGGTCATGTATCATGTAGCCTTTTTGCAGTTCGTTGACGACGGTGTTTTTGGCGAAATCATCGGTTTCTTCCTGCATAACCGCTTCATGAAACGCCGGATCGAACGGCTTTCCCTTGGAATCGATGGGTTTGACATTGAATCTTTCAAAAATTTTCAAGATCTCCTTGTGGGTCATGTCCAGTCCCCGCACGAGATCTTTGTCGATGCCTTTGTGATCGTTGGATGAATTCTTGGCCAACTCCAGGTTGTCGACCACCGAAAGCATTTCCTTAATCAGGGATTGATTGGCGAATTTCCTGAAGTCTTCCATTTCCCTGGCTGTGCGCTTTTTGTAATTGTCGAATTCGGCGGAAACCCTCAACAGGCGTTCATATGTCTCCCCGGCCTCCTGCTCCTTGGCCTCGAGCCTGGCTTTCAGATCCTTCAGTGAATTTTCTTCACCATTCTGGGAATTTTCGTCCCGGTCTTCCGGTTGCGGGTCGAGTTCCTTATTCTCCGTTTTTTCAGAATCAGCTTGGATTTTGATTGACTTTTTATCGGACATGCCGTGACAAATTCTCCCATTCTTGTTGAGTTGTTGTTGTTCTGGAAAATAAGACCAGTTGATAGCTTGTCAAGGTGGTAATAACTGGGTTTTATGAGAAATAATTGTCCCCGACAGGAGCGTTGGGATCATCGGGGATGTACGCTTGAAATCGTTTGGTTCTCTTTATCGTCAGAATCTTCGGAGGGGGGCGGAATGGGTGAATCGGCCGGAAAAAAAGCTTTTATGTAGAAGCTGAAAGCGCGGGGATCGGGGCTGCAATTTCAAGGCTGAGTCTATGAAGCAAAGGAAGGGGCAGGAACAGTTTGTGCTCATTTCCCGTATCGCGGAAGAGATGGTTGTGCACCCACCGTCGAAACTATTTGCAACTCTTAAAGCATTATTGGGACCGGGATCGATCCACGACACAGACTGCATCATTTATCGCTGCTTCCTTCCGGATCTGACGAGGTTCATGACCGTCTGTTGCGTGGCGTCCGATCGTAATGAGCTAAGAAGCTGCCGTATAAGATCCTCGGGCGGGAATTCAGCCCCGCATAAGCGGATTTCGGGTAAAGGGCACCGCTAGCTCCCCGCCTAGCACAACCAATCTCTACAATAACTGATATTGTCCTTTTTGCAAGCAAAAAATTGAGAAACGCCCAGCGCTTGCAGGGGCCGGTGATATCGCCTTTGGCCTTAAACTGCTGCATCGCAGATTCTCATTGACGATGGGAAAGAAAGTAAATAAAATCATAGGTGTATGCAAGGGTCATGAATTGGGATCAATGATTGAAGCCTTTCACCCGTAGCGGTGAGCTTTGACCATCCAGCCAAACCGGAAAGGCGAGCCTACAATACCCATCGAAAACAAAATTCTACGCACTGTCAGGGAAACCATCTGCAGACAGCGAATGTTCAACGGGGGGGAAACCGTTCTGATGGCCGTTTCCGGAGGTCCGGATTCGGTCGCCCTGGTCCATGTGCTGCTCTCTTTGGCTCCGGAATATTCTCTGCGTCCGGCCATCGCCCATTTGAACCACTGCTTGCGGGGCAGAGATGCCGAACGCGATGCTGAATTCGTGGCTGATTTGGGCCGCAGGCTTGATTTGACCGTGTATGCGGCACGAAAAAATGTGCGTGCCTTTCAAATCAATCACCGCGTCTCTCCGGAAGAAGCCGCACGTCTGGTTCGATACGAGTTCTATGAGGCCGTGGCCGCCGAACACGGCTTCGACAAAATAGCTCTCGGTCATCATAGCGACG
The DNA here is from genome assembly GCA_963774425.1 of uncultured delta proteobacterium. Lineage (GTDB taxonomy): Bacteria > Desulfobacterota > Desulfobacteria > Desulfobacterales > JAFDCJ01 > JAFDCJ01. The sequence goes on from CAVZEZ010000026.1 coordinate 131,786, forward strand.
ACAATGCCGAGCTGGTCCTGCTCAACCTGTTGCGCGGCAGCGGTCCCCGGGGTATTTCCGGTATGGCACCGGTCCGGGAAGGAAAATTCATACGGCCGTTGATTCATCTGAAACGATCGGAAATTATGGAGTATCTTTTCGAGAAAAAAATAGGGTACGTAACGGATGCATCCAATGCCGATCTCACCTTCCTTCGCAATAGGATTCGACATCATCTGATTCCCGAATTGGCAGCGCATTACAATTCCAATATAACCGACTCCCTCAACCGTGTTGCGGAAATCATGCGGGCCGAAGACCGTTGGTTCGAGCAGGCCTTGGAACCCGTTCTGCAACACTGCATCTTATCCAGTACATCCGAAGAGATCGTTTTAACCACAGCCGGTATCGGTCGACTGGAACGGGCAGCCCAACGACGGATCATCAGGAAAGCCATATTCCACATTAAAAAGGATCTGAGACGAATTACACTGTTTCATGTGGATGCTGTTTTGGACCTTCTGGAAAATGGTCCGATCGAAGGCAGGCTGAATTTGCCCGACGGCATTCTGGCGATAAGATACGCCTCGGAGTTAAGGATTTTGAAACAGGGCATCGCCGGGCGCAGAGGCGGTGAGCGTGACCGGTCGGGGAAAACCGAAGATTATCGGTATACGATGGCCGCGGCCGGAACCCTGTCGATAAAGGAAGCTGATGCCTTTATATCCCTGTTGGAAGTCGGCCGGACGGAAATGCCGGAATTTGGGGAAATCCCAGCTCATTGCGCCTACTTCGATTTGGACCGGCTGACGTTTCCACTCGTGGTCCGTAATCGGCGCCCGGGAGACCGCTTTTCACCGTTAGGCGTGAATGGCACTCAAAAATTGAAAAATTTTTTCAGCGGCCATAAAATCCCGATTTCTGAGCGTGGCAAGTGTCCTTTATTGCTGAGCGCCGGAAAAATCATCTGGGTGGCCGGTCATCGAATCGACAACGGGGTCAAAGTGAGCCCGTATACCACAAGGGTGCTCAAGGCGGAACTTTTTCTTGCTTAATGCCCGATAATGATTAACTTTGCAGTTAAAGCTGCACCGCCAAATCGTGACTCAGCGTGGAATTAGAAGGTGTGACTCGGATCTTTGCTGTGAAATTGGCTGACAGACTTTTTGCGAGACCCTCCAATGGGATCGACTATCGCCTGAAGCGATCCAAATCGTTACTTGGAAGCTTGATTCGGCATCCAGAATATACTAAGAAGAAACGCTCAATGAGGGTCGATCCGATCCTCTCGCCAGGATTCTATCCGCATCCCGGCATCTAAATCAACAGGAGGTAAACACATTTGAATCCGTTTTATAAAAATCTGGCTTTATGGCTGGTAATCACTTTGATGATGGTCATGCTCTACAATCTTTTCAGCCAGCAGCGGATGGCTGAGACAAATGTCAGCTATTCAGAGTTCCTGAACATGGTCGAAAACGAGCGGGTGGCCGAAGTGGTGATCCAGGGCCAGGAACTTTATGTCACCGATGTCAACCGCAACCATATGAAGATATATGCCCCCCAGGACAGCGATCTTATTGACATTTTGAGAAAAAAAGGGGTTGCCATCAGCGCCAAGCCACCCGCGGAAAATCCGTGGTACATGTCCGTGCTGGTGTCATGGTTTCCAATGCTGGTGTTGATCGGTGTCTGGATTTTTTTCATGCGCCAGATGCAGGCCGGGGGCGGCAAGGCGCTTTCGTTCGGCAAAAGCCGGGCCCGCCTGTCCACCGATCAATCGGAAAAAGTCACTTTCGAAGACGTCGCCGGGATCGACGAGGCCAAAGAAGAACTGGGAGAAATCGTCGAATTTCTGAGGGATCCCAAAAAGTTCACCCGGCTGGGCGGACGAATTCCCAAAGGCGTCCTGCTGATGGGCCCTCCGGGCACCGGAAAAACCCTGTTGGGGCGGGCGATCGCAGGGGAGGCCGGAGTGCCTTTTTTCAGCATCAGCGGCTCGGATTTCGTCGAGATGTTTGTGGGGGTGGGCGCCTCGCGGGTAAGGGATCTGTTCGTTCAGGGCAAGAAGCATGCTCCCTGCATCATATTCATCGATGAAATTGACGCCGTCGGCCGTCATCGGGGTGCGGGTCTCGGGGGCGGACATGATGAAAGAGAACAAACCTTAAACCAGCTTCTGGTAGAAATGGACGGATTTGAATCCAACGAGGGTGTTATCCTGATATCGGCCACCAACCGGCCCGATGTGCTCGATCCCGCGCTGCTGCGGCCGGGCCGCTTCGACCGTCAGGTGGTGGTCTCCATGCCGGACATTAAAGGCCGTGAAATGATTCTCAAGGTTCACATGAAAAAGACCCCCATCGCTCAGGATGTGGAACCCCGGATACTGGCCAAGGGAACGCCGGGATTTTCGGGGGCCGATCTGGAAAACCTGGTCAATGAAGCCGCGTTGCTGGCGGCCAAACGGGACAAGGAAAAGATCGAGATGGTGGACTTTGAGGAGTCGAAGGATAAAGTTTACATGGGGCTGGAACGTAAATCGAAGGTGATCAAAGAGGAGGATCGCAAGGTGACGGCCTATCATGAAGGGGGCCACTCTCTGGTTGCCCGCTTCCTGCCTGAAACCGATGCCGTCAACAAGATAACCATCGTACCCCGGGGGCGCGCCGCCGGCATCACGTGGTTTTTGCCCGAAGAACGGGACTTCAAATTCAAGGACCAGCTCGAAAGCGAGCTGGCGGTGGCATTCGGCGGACGGGCAGCCGAAGAAATCATTTTTAACCGCATCAGCACCGGCGCCTCCAATGACATCAAACAGGCTACCAGCATCGCGCAGCAAATGATCAGAACATGGGGCATGAGTGAAACGCTGGGACCCCTGTCCTATGCCAAGGGCGAGGAGCAGGTTTTTCTCGGCCGCGAAATCGCGCAGCACAGAGACTATTCCGAGGCCACGGCCCAAAAAATAGATGAAGAGGTTCAGCAACTGATTAAAAACGCCTATAGATGCGCCATCGATGTGCTCAACGAAAATGTGGATATACTTCACAAGCTGGCGGAAATGCTTCTCGAAAAAGAAACGGTGCTCGGCAAGGAATTGGATGAGCTCATTGTGACGATGAGGCCCGGAATAAAGCTGCCCCGCAAAGGCATGGATGATGTGGAACCGGAGCCGCAGCCGGCCGCCGAACCGTCCTGATCCGATGAATCCACGTCGACGATATCGAATTTCTTGTCCGGACCACACGCTGGAACTCGGTGGGAGGACCTGCGTCATGGGTGTGGTGAACGTAACGCCCGATTCATTCTCCGATGGCGGTAAATTTTATGACCGCCATGCGGCCGTGGCCCAGGGCAAACGGTTGGCCGCCGAAGGGGCCGACATTATCGACATCGGGGGAGAATCCACGCGTCCGTTCTCGGATCCGATATCCGCCGAAGAAGAAATCCGTCGGGTTATGCCGGTGATCGAACAGCTGGCTCCGAAAATTTCAGTCCCCATATCCATCGATACCAATAAAGCGGCTGTCGCCCGGCGGGCGCTGGAAGCCGGTGCGTCGATCATCAACGATGTGGCCGCCCTGCGGTTTGATCCGGAGTTAGCGGATGTTGCCGCAGAGTTTGAAGCGCCACTGATATTGATGCATATGCTCGGCGATCCTGGATCCATGCAGGCCGAGCCCCACTACGACGACCTGCTCGCAGAAATATTTGGATTTTTGGAAAATGCCGTTAAAATGGCCGAGGATGGCGGGGTTATTCGTTCGAAAATCATTGTCGATCCCGGGATCGGATTCGGTAAAACCCGGACCCATAACCTGCTGCTCATCAAGCATCTGCAGGCTTTTGCTCCACTGAATCTGCCCATTCTCATCGGAGTATCTCGCAAGACTTTTATCCGCAAGCTCCTCAAAGGCGACCTTGAACAGGACCTCCGCCCGGATTTGCCGCTGGTGGAGACCGGCACCCAGGCTGCGGTGGCTGCTGCCATAATGAACGGTGCCCACATCGTGCGGGTTCACGATGTGGCCAATACCGTCGCCACGGCCAAGATCGTGGATGCCGTCGTAAATGCGTAGCGATGGCGGGCTCGAGGCCGAAATGCGAGCTCAAAGAAAGGGCGGAGGGCAGAAGTCAGGAGTCAGAAGTCAGAAGGGCAGGAGTCAGAAGACTGAATACAGAAGCCGGAGACCAGGGGTCAGAGATCGGGGGCAGAGGTCGGAAGACAGAGGGGAAAAAGGGCGATAGATGAGAAGTTTGCACCACGGGCCAAAAGGATCTACGGGCTAGCCAACGGACCAAACGATCTCAACCATTTAAACGAAATATAGGCGAAAAAATGAATATGGAGGGCACCAAAAAAAGTTATTCCTGCAGTGATTATCGCCAGGAAATGCGACTGCTGGGGTTGAGAAAGCGGCTGCATGAGGAGGGCCTGAGCGGGAGCGAGCGGCAGGTTATCCAAGCAGAAATTGCCGAACTGGAAAAAGCCCTGCAACTGGATTGATTACTTGAGAAGCGTTAGGTTCGTTTAGATCGTTAAGGTCGTTTGGGTCATTGACATTGAGTTTTGCGCCCGCATTTCCCGTCCTCTACCCTCTGTCCTCTGTCTTCTGTCTCCCGTCCCCTGTCCTTCGCCCTTGCATTGCGCTATCAGCTGCGAGCCTTGTTTGCCTCCAACGGCCGTGGGCCTTTTCTCAAAAACGGCCGGTTTCCCGGAGTGCTTCCTTATAAATATTAAAAAACAGTTCGGTGTCCGTGATCCCACGGCTGACGATTTTACCGACATCTTCAATATTTTTGGTATTGATAATGATATTGACGCTGCTGTGAAACGCCATCATGTTGTCCATGGTACGATATCTGCTGGAGATCATGGCCACAAAAATATTCCGGCGGACAGACATGCCGAGCCGCTCCAGATAGAGCAGCACCCCGTTGGCCTCCGGATTGTTGGTGTCAAAGCTTTCGTCGACGACAATGAGGTTGTAGTTATGGTAACGCATTCTCTTGAGCGCATCCCGCGCGCTGTCCGCTACCGTGATCTGGTAATCCATTAACCGGAGGGCGTTTTCAATGATTTGTCGAACAGCGGGGTTATGCTCGCAGATGAGGGCTGTCTGACCTTCCTCCTCCATGAAGTCGAAGGGTTTGGTGTAGTCAAAATTATCAGCCTTGTTGGTTGTTCCGCTCTCCGCCGCAATGGAAGCCGAATTCCGGACGGGATCCAACAGGATCCGGGTTTCGCATTTGGGACAGGATATGGAGGATACCCGACCGGGCGGTATCTTCTCGTCGGGAATCCTGAATTTGCCCGAACAGTTTTCGCAAGTAATATCCATGGTTCTTTTAATTCGTTTAGTTGGTTAAGTTCATCGGCCCGTTGAACGTTGAGCCCGTTAGCCTGAACGGATGACGGAATACGGTTGTAAGCATCTCATCTATCTCCCTTTTTTCCCCATCTGTCCACCGTCCTCTGATCCTTGTCCTCTGGGCTTCGGATCTTTGCGCCGCCCCATTATCCCTCAATCTTCGGTCCTGCGCCCTTCGCTTTAGCGTTTTTTTAAAGCGCCCGATTGTAGGTGCGGTCGAGTTCGAGCTTTTCGATATCGGTGGTGGTTTCACCGCGGGAGCTCTTGACGGCATCGATGCCACGGCTGACGATGCCCTTCTGGGATGCATATGCCAGAGCGGTTTCCTGGGTGATCTGACCTTCCTCATACAATCCCACAAGATGCTGATCAAAGGTCACCATGCCGAATGCACCGCTGGCCTCCATTATATCATAGAACGTTTTGCCGTCGGATTCACCATGCAAGACGGCATCCTGGACTCTCAAATTGGTTCCCATGATTTCAAAGGTCGCCACCCGGCCGCCCCCGATACGGGGAACCAACCGCTGGCATACAACCCAGCGAATCGAATCCGCCAGGCGAATTCTTATCTGACGTTCATCTTCATTGGGAAACATGCCTGTAATGCGGTTGATGGTGGAGCCGGCATCCACGGTATGCAGAGTGGTCAGAACCAGATGTCCGGTTTCGGAGGCGCTCAGCCCGATTTCCACCGTTTCTCTGTCGCGCATTTCACCGACCAGAATCACTTTGGGGGCCTGCCGCAAGGCAGCCCGCAGGCCGCTGGCATAGCTGTCGAAATCAAGTCCAAGTTCACGCTGATTGAAGGTGGATTTTTTATGAGGGTGCTGATACTCCACCGGATCTTCGAGGGTGATGACATGGACGGATTTGCCTTCATTGATTTGATCCAGAATTGCCGCCAGGGTCGTTGTTTTACCTGAGCCGGTGGCGCCGGTGACAAACACGAGGCCGTTTTTTTCCTCAGCAATTTTATACATGGTTTCCGGCAGATTGCGATCTTCGATGGTCGGTATCTTGGATTCCAGTTTTCTCAGGACGATAGAGATGTTACCGCCCTGGGAAAAAACATTGACCCTGAAACGGGCCTTGCCAGGCAGGCTGTAGGACAAGTCGCAGGAACCCTGGGTGAGCAAGGATTCCGTCAGGCGGCGATCCTGGTTGATAAGATTTAAGGCCAGAATTTCGGTTTGAAAGGGCGTGAGGTTTTTGAAGTTCGGTTTGATATCCACCGGTATCAATTCTCCGGCACTTTCGACCTGCATGGGTTTGCCGACCGTAAAATTCAGATCGGAAACGTCCCGATGATAGTCCAGCATTTTTACCAGAATATGATCTATTTCCTGCTTTTTCATAAGCTTTCGTTCCTACGCTTCCGTAAAATCCATCGGCGGCGTTTTGAGCAAGGGCCTGAAACGGCCTTTTTCGTTCGATTTGGCGTAGGCATCTTCCGCGCTGATCATACCGCGTTTGTACAGCTCCATAATGGAGTCATCCAACAGGATCATGCCATATTTTTTACCGGTCTGAATCATGGAAGGAATCTGATGGGTTTTGCCCTCGCGAATCAGATTGCGCACCGCCGGGTTGGCGATCAGAATCTCCAGGGCCGCAATGCGGCCTTTACGGTCGATGCGTTTAAAGAGGGTTTGGGCGATTACGGCCCGAATACCGTCAGCCAGGGTCGAGCGAATGAGAGGCTGTTCCTGGGACGGGAAAACTTCGATAACGCGGTCCACGGTTTTGTATGCGCTGGATGTGTGCAGGGTGGAGAAAACGAGATGCCCGGTAGAAGCTGCTTCCACCGCCAGGGATATCGTTTCGAGGTCCCGCATTTCCCCCACCAGAATGATGTCCGGGTCTTCACGCAGGGCACCGCGCAGGGCCGTCGAAAATGAATTCGTGTGCACGCCGATCTCACGGTGATTGATAATGCAGCCTTGGCTTTGATGCACGAATTCGATCGGATCTTCGACGGTGATGATGTGATCCTTGCGTGCACGATTGGCGACATCAATAATTGCCGCCAGGGTGGTCGATTTCCCACTGCCGGTGGGGCCGGTTACCAGAACGAGTCCGCGGGGCAGGGTCGCCAGTTTGGAGACCACCGGCGGCAGGCCCAGCTGGTCCGCCGTCATGATTGCACTGGGGATTTCTCTGAAAACCGCTGCGACGCCGTTTCGCTGCATAAAGAAGTTGGCCCGGTACCTGGCGAGTCCGGGAATTTCATAGCCGAAGTCGACATCTCCGGTTTCCTCAAACAGTTTGATCTTCTGTTCCGGGGCGATTTCGTAAAGCATGCCCCTGAGATCGTCGCTGTTGAGAACTTTGTATTTCACCCGTTCAATTTCACCGCGTACCCTCAAGGCAGGGGGTTGGCCTGCCGCCAGATGAAGATCGGACGCTCCCTGTTCGTTCATTAATTTAAAAAAAGCATCGATTCGTGCCATGTATGCTCCGGCTCCTACCGCCTGGGGTTATCATCGAAATATTGAATTTCGAAGGGATATGGAATGAATTTGATTTTATATGTCTTTTATCGGCCGGATTCATAGGACGATTAGGATTTTTTTGCGATGGCGGGACGGAGAGGTCTGCGGCCTATGAAAGTTAGCGGCTGGAGGCAAAACCAGAGCCTCTGTGCAATTTACTTTACTTGCTTGAACAATTTCAGCTTGGCATCTTCTTCATCCATTGACTTGATGCCTTCCTTACTGATTTCAAGGAGTTTGACGTGAGCCTCCAGAATTGAGCCGATCTGTACCTCAATCTGAATGCGCTGGCGCTTTAGTTCCGAAATGTCTTCGTGTAATTGCGCCAGGCGGTTGTGGGCTTTGTTTAAAATCTTCTCGGCTTTCACTTCGGCTTCGGCAACGATCAATTCGGCCGATTTGCGAGCGTTGTCCTTCATCTGATCCAGAACTTTCTGGGAGTTCAGCAAAGCCCTTTTAAAGGTTTCCTCGCGTTTTCGATGTCCCTGGATTTCCATCTCAAGACGCCGGATTTCTTCCCGCATGTTTTTTTGGCTGGTTTGCAGGCCTTCGACGACATTTGCCACCTGTTCGAGGAAAGCGTCCACTTCTCTGATGTCAAACCCGCGAATTCTGATTCTGAATTTTTGCTGGTTAATATCGAGAGGCGTGATGCTCATTGGATTTCACCTGCCTTTCTGTTTAAGGCAATGTTTGTGCCAGTTGATAGATGCTTTGCACCAAAAAACGCTGCAGGAAAATGATGCCCAGAAAAACGATGATGGGGGAGAGATCGATACCGCCAAAGGTAACCGGCAGTCTTCGCCGAATCTGATACAGCACGGGTTCCGTAACCCGGTTGATAAAGCGCACAATAGGGTTGTAAGGGTCGGGACTTACCCAGGACAGTACCGCCCTTGCAATTACGATCCACATGAAAATGGAAAGGGCGATATCGATTACCTTGGCGATTGCAATTAAGAAATTTCCTAAAATGAACATTTTCAAGACCAACCTTTGATTTTGGATTCGAGTCGAGGCATTTTAAATTGGATCGGCAGTTTTTTTATCGAGCCATCTCATATTTGACCAAAATGGAAGTGCAAAGCGAGCTGACATAAATGTAAGCTAAATTCTAAATTGACGTTTCACATAGACTAAATTATATTCTCGGCGATAAGTCAAGAAAATTGATCGCTTGAAACTGACGGCGATGATCGTTAGAATCGTTGGGATTGTTTCGATGCCTCAGCCTCAAACCTCGGGCTTCCAACCTCCGGCGGCAGAAGGCCAAATTACTTCAGCGCCTCGCCTTTTTTAAAATCGCGATAAAGTGAAAAATCATTTAATATCAATTCATCAGTTTCGTTGATACCGCCGGTGATCGCACGGGCGGTGGTTTCGGCAATACCCGGTGCCAGCATCAGACCCTGGCCGCACATCCCGGTGGCATGAAACAGTCCCGCGACCTTCCGGTTCCAGCCGATCAAGGGCAACCCGTCGGGCGTCATGGGATAGAGGCCGCGCCATGTTCGACGTACCCGCAGGTTTTTCAGGCGGGGCATCAGGTTGACCAACCGGGTGCATGCCTGCGGCAAAAATTGCGATGTCTCGCGTTTGTCCCAGCCCACGATGGGCGGATCGGGAGTGATGCAGAATATGACCTGGCCGTGTCGGTTCTGATAAAAATAATAATTTTTGGAAGTCGGAGCTGGCCGGATGTCCACCACCATGCAATGGAAAAAGGGCTCCACTGGTTCCGTAATGGCGGCTTCGTGTGATTCGGATACAATCGGGATGTCGACTGCGGCGGTGCGGCAAAGCTCCGGGGAAAACGGTCCGGCGGCATCGACCACGATGTCGGCAGTGTATTCAGCTTTGTTTGTGGCAACGCCGGTCACCCTGCCCTGTCCGTGCCGGATGGCGGTGATGCTTTCCTTGAAGTGAAACTCAACTCCCAAACTGTGCGCCCGGCGGTAGAAAGCATTTACCGCCAAAAGTGGCGAGATGGAGCCGTCATTGGGAGAAATCGTGCCGCCGCGCAACCCCCTTGAATTGATGCCCGGGATGAGCCGCCGGATTTCTTCCGGTGCCGCGTAATCGATATTCAGACCGAAATTTTTCTGTAGTGCCAGCAAACCCTTGAGCATATTAACATCTTCCGTCCGAAAAACCGGATAGACATAGCCGCCTTCCAGCCAGTCGATGTCATCACCATACCGGTGTTGCCACGTGGAAAAAATCTCGAGCGACCGGCGGCAGGTAAGGATTTTAGCCGGTTCGGAATGAGTGGCCCGGATGCCGCCGATGGCATGTTTGTTTTCTCCCTGTCCGGGCGAAGCGTGCCTGTCGATGACCAATGGCTTCATGCCGAGTTCCGCCAGAGCCATGGCGGTGGGGACCCCGACTGAGCCTGCCCCGGCGATGATGACATCATAAACCAAATTAGTGCCTCCTTCGGACCCTTGGGATCGTTGAGGTCGTTGAGCCCGCATTTCCGTCCTTCGACTTCTGCCTTTCTTCCCTACAACCTCCAACGGCCCCAGGGCTCTATCGATTCCTAAATTCCCTAAACTTTCAATAATCTACTTTTCTGCCACTGTCCTCTGTCTTCCGCTCTTGCTTTGAGCTTTCAGCTTTGAGGCAGCATTTCTGGCCTCAAACCTCCAACATCCAACACCGCAGGCCTCTATCCCTCGTGATTGTCCCTCGCCCCTCAATCCCTCAATTCCTCAATCCCTCAATTCCTCAATCTCTAAATCCATCCCACCCTATCTTCCCTCATCCAAGCGAAGCGGTCGTTCATCGTCTCTCATCCCTCGTCCTTCCCAAATGCCCCTGCAAACGCGCCAATGGGAACTTCCACGAAAAGCGGCCGGTCGACGCGGTCGGTCACCTCCGCCAAATCGATGCCTTCTTCCTGAAATATGCGCCAGATCATGGGACGGCAGGTTTTAGAGCCGCAGGCGCCCATGCCGGCCCTTGTCAGGGCTTTGAGCTGATTTAGGTCCCGGATGCCTCTCCGGACGGCGGACCGGATTTCACCAGCGGTCACCCGCTCGCAGCGGCAGACAATGGCCTCATCCGGTGGTGGTTCATTTTCATAGACCGCCGAGGGTTCGATCTGTTTTTCCTGGACCCATATTCCAGCCGCCGTCTTGGCCGCCGCTTTGTCCAGACGTACCCTGACCAGAAGCGTTCCGGGATATTTTTTACGGGATGTTATTTTTTCAACCGCATAGTGTCCCAGCACGGCGCCGTCTATGTCGGTCACCGGCACTTTCTGGCCCACCCGCACCCGGTCACGCCAGGCCTCATAAGGAAAGGTCACCAGGGGATGTCGGATATCGTCACGGTAATCGACGAGGGTAATCGAAAGCCCGGGACAGACCGCCACACAGGCTGCACAGCCCGTACAACGGTCCGGATCCTCCATAAACGGCAGCCCCGTAAGACGGTCTCCTTCGGTTTTTATCGCGTCTGCCGGACAGACCGAGGTACAGGGGTTGCAGGGTACCTCCTGATAACAGTGAAATACCGGAAAAACACCCTCTTCGCTAAGGGGCGGTTTTTGTCTGCTTTCCCGCCCCGGTTTCGATTTTAGTATCGCGGCCTTATTGTCCCATTCCCACGGGATATCACCCGTGTCGATACCCAGCGATCTCGCAATTTTGAGACCTTCGATTTTCCCGGCGAACATGGCTGAGGTAGCTTCCGCAATCTCGTTCGCATCCCCCGCGCACCAGACATCCATGTTCCACTGTCTGGCCTTCAGATAAAATTCGTTTGCCTCTGCCAGTCCCACCGCAATCAATACCGTATCCACTGCGAAGGTTTTGTGCCGGCCGTCGATAACCTTCCAGCCTTTGTCGAGACGGCCGATGGTAACTGATTCCACGCGGTCGCGGCCGTTGGCGCAAACCACCGTGTGGCCAGTATAAATGGGAACTCCCAGACGTTTGAGTTTGTCGGCGTGCACCTTATATCCGCCCACTTCCGGCATGGCTTCGATGAGAGCCGCCACCGGAATGTCGGCTTGGATAGCATGGTAGGCAGCGATCAGGCCCACATTGCCGCCGCCGACAACCAGAACCCTGCCGGCAGGTTTCACCAGGTCGCGATTCACCAGCGTCTGAAAGGCACCGGCGCCGTATACGCCGGGCAGGGTATTGCCCGGGAAGGACAGCATCCTTTCCCTGGCTCCGGTCGCCACCAAGAGCTTTTTAGGTCTGATCTTTTCATATGTGTTACCCCTGACCAGGCCCACGACACGGTCGGCAAATACCGCCACCGCCGTGGTGCTCAGTCGAACTTCCACCGAACCATATCGCAAAAGTTCCGTTTGCAGAATCCTGCCGATTTCGAACCCCCGGGTTCCGGCATGGGTGTCTTTGACGGAGCCGAAAAATTTGTGGGTCTGTAGTACCAGTTTGCCGCCGGGACGGTCCTTATCGTCCACAATTAGAGTGCTGACCCCCAATTTGCCCAGTTCGATGGCCGCGGCCAGTCCTGCGGGACCGGCTCCAATAATCAATACGTCCACCTGGCGGTCGAACACGCGTCCGGTAGCGGGCAAACGGTCGTCAACCTGCAGATTCGGCAGCCCTTCCATGCTTTGCACCGTCATATCTTTGCGCAAGGGGGTCATGCAGGCTTTGACGGCCAATCCATCGGCTGTGACCATGCACTGGGCACACTGGCCATTGGCGCAAAAGATCCCCTGGGGACTTCCGTCTTTGGGATGATGTCCAAAAACCTGCACGCCGGCGGCAAACAGCGCGGCGGAAATCATTTCACCTTCATATCCGGTCAATTTTTCGCCGTTCCAGTAGAAGCTCACTTCCTTTCGGGCCGGAATTTCAATTATGGGATGCCTGGAGATTCTGTTTTTCATGGGTTTGTCGTGGTTCGTTAGGTTCGTTAAAAAGGACTTCGACCGTTGGAGGGCCGTTCCGTCTGAGGTTGAATGGTTGAGGCAAAAAGGGATAGGGCTTCTAAATTAATGATCTCCTGTTCTTTTGGTCCCTCTTCCATCGGTATTTCCATCCCCAACCTCACACCTCTTCCGCCTCGAACCTCAAGCGGCACGGTCCTTCGACGGCCGCAGGCCTTCCCTCGCCCGCTTTTCCATGTAACGGCTGAACCGCAGCACATGATCGCGGGTCAGTTTGCGCGCGAGATCCGCCTGACCGTTTTCCACTGCCTGCACGATTTTGCGAAGATCCTGGTAGTTTTCATAGAGCTCGGGCTCCTTCATGGACAGAAACCGTTCATAGTACCGGTGAATATTATCGTGGATGGAATGCAGCATGGAGATATAAAGAGGATTCTCCGTAATCACCGCCATTTTCATGTGGATCTGCTTGTCAATTCCGATAAAATCATCGCACCGGGAGCTTCCCTGCCGAACGCATTCGCGGGCCCTGTCCAGAAGCTCTCTCAGTAATTCGATATCCTGGTAAGTGTGGCGTTCGGCGGCATGGGCCGCCACGATGCCTTCCACATCTTCACGGAATTCCGACAGATGAAGCAGCGAAATGTTTTGGGAACGGATCAACAATCCAATACTTTCGCTGACCTGGGTGCTGTCGATGGATTTGACCATCGAACCACCTCCCACACCCAGCCTGATTTCGATCAGCCCCTTCTGCTCCAAGACGCGCAGGGCTTCACGCAGGGTTCCGCGGCTGACATTGAACATAGCTTTCAGCTCCCGTTCAGCCGGCAGCGTCTGACCGGGCTTCAGCCGTCCTTCAAAAATCGCCTCCTGGATTTGTTCGACTACATCCTGAAAAATTTTGGTTTGTTTGGCCACCTGAAACATTGTCACCTCAGTAGAACCATACGGGTCATTGAGTTTAATGGTTTAACCATTTTATTTAGCCTTTTTCGGGAGGCTTGTCAAGATGAGTGGGCGCTATTCATCAGGCAAATAACCCGGTTTAGCTGAACATATGCTCATTCAGTTAATGAATTTTTATTGACAAAACTATTGGAAATTTCTATATTCGCCGACAGGTATTCGGATAATTCAGGGTTTTCAACCAACTTCTGCCTTTTTCTGAGGGGATAATGACGGGCGATCCAGGTAAAGCGCTTCAGGAGAAACGGCCGGAATATAAACTGAAAGCCCAATTTATCGTAGACCCCTCCGATGGCGGTATCCTGGAATGCAATCGCGCTGCCCGGCATTTGTTCGGTTCCATCAAAAAATCGCTGCTGGAGATGACCTTCTTTCAACTCTTCACCGATACCCCTCACGGTCTCCCCAAGGCCCGCAAAATCTTTGAAGATTTTAAGTCCGGCAAAACCATCCGTAACGTCGCGTTGCAGATCAGACTGAACGGAGGGGAAGTCAGCTGGGTGAGTCTGTCCGCAGATCGTCAAGAGAATCCGACCGGCGAGGCGGAGAACGCCCTGGCGATGTTGGAATTATGGGTTTGGCAACCAGAGAAAATCACCGGCCACCAGAAGCAGGCAGATGCCGGCCAACCGCCCGATCGACGCCTGGCGGACCTCATGGCGGAAAATCTGCGGTTGAAGCAACAGCTCGAATCCTGCGGAAGGACGGAAGCGGCATTTTCTCCGAATGCGGAAACCCTGCAAACCCTGCTGGACGCTACCGGTCATCTCGTAATCCTGCTGGAGGCGGATGGCACGGTAATAACTGCCAATCAACATGCGTGCGCCCGCTACGACAAAACGCTTCAGGAATTCAGGGGATTGAATATTTTTGCGCTCATGGATCCTGATCTTGAGAAGGCCAGAAAAAAACTGGTGGATGAGGCCATACGGTCCAAACGTCCCATGAGCGGCAGGGAAGAAATCCAGGGCAAGTTCTTCGATTATGTTGTTGTCCCGATTCCTGATCCCGAGGGTGTTGTCCACAAATATGCGGTGGCTGTCAAAGCCGTCGAGAACAACGAAGCCAGGTACCGTCTTTTGATCGAGAAAATGAACGACGGTCTGGCAGTGCAGGATATCAAAGGCCGGTGGACCTACGTGAACGACCGGTTTTGTAACATGATCGGATATTCCCGGAAGGAGCTCGTTGGCCACTCGGCCATCAAATTTCTCGACGAAGCTGATTGTAAAATTTTTAAAAGGCAGATGGCCCGGCGCAAGAAAGGCGGGCGGGACGCCTATGAGATCCGCTGGCTTCACAAAGGCGGTCGCCATATTTGTACGTTCGTATCACCCCAGCTCCTATTCGACGAATACGGGGACCACACGGGGTCTTTCGCGGTCATCACCGATATTACTTCGCTGAAGAAAGCGGAGGCGGCGCTGCGGGAGAGCGAAAAGAACTTTAAAAAGATCGCTGAAAACACAAGTGACGGCATTCTGTTGCTGGAGAAAGACGGCAAAACGGTTTATGCCAACAGTGGATGCGAAAAATTAACCGGCTTCAGCGTTGCTGAAATCCTCAGGGAAGGGATTACGAATAAGGTCTTTAGTCCTGTTTTGAGGGAAATTCATCTTGCCAAACTCCGCAAAAGGCTTGTGGATGAGCCCGTCCCCAACCGTTATGAAACCGAGATCATCACCAGGGACGGCCGCAGCCTCCCGATCGAGATTACCGCGGCGAAGACACTCTGGCACAGACGTTCGGTGGTTTTGCTGATTGTGAGAGACATCACTTCACAGAAGCAACGGGAGAACCGGCTGGTGGAGGAACAGACGAAGCTGGAGAAGCTCGTCAGAGAGCGCACAAAAGAGCTGGTGGAAGCCAACAACGCCTTGCTGGTGCTGGCTCGCAACATTGACAAGAAAAGGGGAAAAGTCCGCCAAAATGCTGGAAAGATAGTGAATTCAAAGATAATTCCCTTGATCGATAAATTCCAGAAGGCTGAAACTTCTCCGAATCACCGGCTGGAATACGACATACTCAAAGCCTATCTGAATGAACTGCTCACCGATCCCAAAGATGAGTCTGGTATCGCGTTTGCGTTGTCCAACACCGAGCTGCGAATCGCAACCATGATTAGAAACGGACTGACCACCCCGCAAATGGCGCGGTTGCTGAGCGTCTCCTCGGATACCGTCAAGACTCATCGTAAAAATATCCGCCGTAAATTAAATATACGTAACTCCCGTGTCAATCTGGCATCTTATCTGCGTGCCAGGTTGAAATGAGCTCGCAGGGATCGTTTAATTCATTTAGATTGGGTATATGACATACCCAAAAATTCACCTCCTAAATTCCCCCTTGTCAAGTTTTGGGTAGATCGTTATTTAAATGTAATAAT
The DNA here is from genome assembly GCA_963774425.1 of uncultured delta proteobacterium. Classification (GTDB taxonomy): domain Bacteria; phylum Desulfobacterota; class Desulfobacteria; order Desulfobacterales; family JAFDCJ01; genus JAFDCJ01. Next base: position 147,863 of record CAVZEZ010000026.1, read on the forward strand.
TATAAATATCTTTTCGCAAAAAGCAGAAAAATTTCAGAACAAGCCGACAGACGGGAGGGTGATTTGCCGGGGGAAAGTGATAATCCTTTCATAGACATGGCAGAGAATGCACCTGCCGCCATTGTTATTCTGAGTGAGGACGGCCGGGTTTGCTATGCCAACCGGGTGGCCGGCGAAATTTCCGGCTACAGCCGGTCGGATCTCAAATCCATCAACTTCGGGGAAGTTGCCCCGCGGTATTCGCGCGTCGCGGTTTATATGGATCGCGGCAAAACCCCATGTGACTCGGGCGGCTATATCGAGACCCGTCTCATTCACCGGCAAGGGGAGAACCTATATGTCGAATTGTCCGCAACCGGAACCATGTGGGAGGGGAACCCCGCTATCCTTTTGATTTTCCGGGATATCACCGACCGTAAACGTGCAGAAAGGCGGCTGATCGATTCGTGCGTCGAACTTCAACGGCAAATCGGCAAACGCGACCTGGAAATTGAGAAAACCACCACGGAACTGGAGCGCAAACAGGAAGAACTCGCTCGGCTCAAGTTTGAGGGAAAACGAATAGGCAGCGTTCTGATGGAAACCAATAATGCGGTTACGCTTCTGGCCAGAAATGTTAACCAGCATAGACTGCAGGCTGAAAAAAAATTCGCGATAACAATCAATTCACAAATAATACCGATCATTGAAGATTTAAGCCGAAAGAACAATCTCACGGAGGTTAAAACCGGTCTGGAAATGCTGAACGCCCATCTGCAAGCGTTAGGCAGAGAGCTCTTAGGTGAAATGAATGTATCGGTCAGGCTTAGTCCGAGCGAATTGCAGATTGCCACGATGATAAAAAATGGCCTCACTACCCCTGAGATCGCCCACAGACTGCATATTTCTCCTCAGACTGTCAAAACCCATCGCCGAAACATCCGCAAAAAGCTGGATATCCATGCGCCCGGTGCCAATCTAACCGCTTTTCTGAAATCGGTGTTGGATTGAGATGGATTGAGATGGCCGGAAAGCTCAAAGCTCAAAAGTCCAAGCTCAAAGGTCCGAGCTCAAGGGTCCAAGAGCGCAGCAAAAGCGATGGAAGATGGCGGACAGACGAAATGGAAGCAAGCACTGGTCAAAGACCAAGAGCAGAGTTTTAAGATCGGGGGGTGGTAGATGGATGACGGCAGAAATACGAACTCAATGATCTAAACGACCTGAAACAGCCTGTCGATCCGGCGCCATCAGCGGCACCATTCTCAGATGCATCCAGGTCATCAGAACGAAGCCGGCGGTACTAACCGTATACATCAGGAGATTGGACTTCAGAAACATCGCTACGACCATAATCGCTGCGCCTGGCCAGGCAGCTTTCAACCAATGTCGGTAGGTAACGCTCACCGGACGGCCGCAGGACCGGCAGGTTGCCGGCATGCCGGGGCTCAGGAAAATTTTTCTGAGCACGGTCACGGCCTTTTTATGACAATGAGGACATTGGTACAAGATCCCACCCTGGTTTTACCTACTGTTTTTGGAGATATTGCTATATTTAAGATGCGGTTGTTTCGGGGATATCGCTACCATCTCACTTTGCGAATTTAATCAATATCTTGGGTGATAACAAAGTATTAATTCGATCAAATCTTGCGCGGATAATCATTTCCAACTTATGCAATACGGTTTGTCGGACCCGGCGCCCCCGATCATTGTTTACGCAGCCACCCGCCGTGGCGACAAATCCATCGACAAGAAATTGAAAAACCCCTGGAAGCGCGGTATGGGCACCTCCAGGGGCGGAAACCAATGACCCTACGATCATCGGTGCAGCAGCCATACTATGGACACTTTCCCGCCTTTTGTCAAACTTTTTTATGTTTATTACTAACATTTTTTACAAAATTTATTAGTTTGAGCCATCAAACAATTTTTCCCTGGTACCACCGTTCCGGTTATCCCTCGTTTCTCAGGGGTGAAATCAATGCCGGTTATCCCTGGTCCGGTTGCTTTATTATGAGCGCTTCGGTATTGTCGAATTTTATCCCGGCGGTGGCTTCCGCCCAAAACCCAGCATTTGATCGTTCTTATTTTGTAGATGTAACCGCTTATTTTCTTGACATAAATCAGTTTTGATGAAATTAATACCGACACGCGTACAAAGGCTGATCTTTTCGCTTAATACCCTTAATAGTGGGAGCATTTCAAATGACCCTTACCAAAGCTCATATTATCGATGGGGTAGCCGAACAGATCGGTTACACCCGAAAAAAGGCGAACGATACCCTGGAAATCCTGTTGGAAATCATCAAAAGCCGGCTTGGGTCCGGCGAGGATGTGCTGGTCAGCGGCTTCGGTAAATTCTGTGTGAATGAAAAACGGGAGCGAAAGGGCCGTAATCCGGCCTCCGGGAAAGATATGATGCTTCCCCCCCGCAAGGTCGTGACGTTTCGATCCTCCCGGCAGTTGCGCAAAATCTTGAACTGCTAAGTGGGAGCTTCTGATGTGCGGTAGATTTGCCGGGTTTCGAAGCCTGGATGAGTTAAAGAGATTTTTCCCGATAGACAATGCGACCTGCGAGGTTACGGCCAATTACAATATTGCGCCCTCCCAGAAAGTGCTGACCATCGTAAGGCGTTCCGGTGAAAACTGGCTGGAAAATCTTCACTGGGGGCTGGTGCCTTTCTGGGCCAGGGACATTTCAATTGGAAATAAGTTAATCAACGCCCGTTGCGAATCGATTGCCCAGAAACCGAGTTTTCGCGATGCGTTCAGGAAAAGAAGATGTTTGATTCCGGCAGATGGATTCTTTGAGTGGCAGGGAGAAAAGGGCTGCAAACAGCCGATGTTCATCACGCTGCCGGACAAATCCCCGTTTGCCTTTGCCGGGCTGTGGGAAACGTGGTGCCGCAGGGAAGATGCGGATAAAATATACAAATCGTGCACAATCATCACCACCCGGGCCAGCAGATCGATACGCACCATTCATCATCGCATGCCGGCCATCCTCAAGAAAGACGCATACGACTCCTGGCTCGATCCCGGTAATCAAGATGCTGCAGAGCTGGCGGCTACTCTCAAAGATGACATCCATACGACTTTTATCGGCCATCCTGTTTCCAATCAGGTCAACTCTGCAGCCAACAATGATTCATCGGTTATTGATCCCCCGGTATGATCCCACTCCTTTTCAAGACCCCGGAAATTTTTCTATAATATTTCACCACCAGCATGAATACTCCGAGCAGTGCATATGAAACTCGCCATTGGTATTTTGCACGCGCGACAGGGTGTCATCGATATGCCTCCGTCAGGGACTCCGGTTCGTGGATTTTTCATCAAAATTATGCCTGCTGCACCCAGAAGTTTTTTAGCTTCAGAGCATTTCCAATGTCAATTGGCTGATATTCGGAAACCCGAACGCCTGCAACGATAAAACCCGACTCGATCGAAGCCTGAATGACTTGCCCGATGTGGATCTCTTCCCGGGTGGCGGCAGTCGAACCGGAAACATAAGCATGCAGGAAACGGCTGAACTCCGGCTGCCAGGCGGCAGTACTCCATGCAAATTTCAGATTGGATCCGGCCGCTTTTACGATTATGCGGCGCACGATACCATCCGTGTCGATATCCACGCGATCGGCATTTTCATCCGCTGGAAACAACCCCAATACAACTTGCGCATTACTGCGGGCCAGCCTTTTGAGTACGGGAGCGAAAACATCCCGACTTTTATATATGGTGTCCGGAAATCCCAGAACAACCGGGTTTTGCGCCACAAATGGAAATGCCTGGTCGAGGGTAAAGGGGACGCCATAGGGCAGATTCTGCATAAGATATCCAATATTGACGCCCAATTCCGAGCCGTCGCCCAGATAGTTGGGGATATCCCATTTGCCTTTCTTAAGGATGATGAAAATTTTTTCGATCGACGCCCGCTTCATTTTTTCAATCAAATCGGCAATCAGTACTTTGGGTGTATACCCCGATATCTTGCTGTCTTCCTGAATGCCCACCGGCAGCAGTTCCTTGCTGCAGGGTAGCTTGCCGAAGCGGCTGGCAAATCCGCCTGCCGGGATCAATCCAATAATTTCAGGGGACACGGCACCTTTCATAGCTCTCCATCCATAAAATCTCATTCTTCGCGCCGCTCACTTTTGAAAAACGGCTTTGTATTTGTTGATTTACACCGGCGGTTCCGTAAGTGTCAACTTTTTTTGAACTTCAAATATGTTTCATACGAGCCGCAGCCTCGGGCGAAAGGGCAGCCCGACTGATCAAAGACAGAAACTGTGCCATTCTGGCGTAGTTTCATACGAGCGGCCGCCTCGGGCTAAAGGGCAGCCCGACTGATCAAAGACAGAAACTATTCATCATCGCGCCAAGACGCCAAGGCGCCAAGATTATTTATATTTTTAATCATTCCCTTTGCGAGCTTTGCGACTCTGCGCGAGATAAAATATTTGTAGTTTCATATAAGCGGGCGCCGCTGGCTAAAGGGCAGCCAGTTTGATCAATAAAGAAACTTTTTAAAAGGATCGACTCCATTTTACCCCCTCCCTCAATCCCTCCCGCCGGGGGAGGGAAGTTGACTCCTCTCCCTTGACGGGAGAGGCCGGGTGAGGTTGATAAAATGGCAAAATGCCTTTTTAACCCAGAACCCAGAACCTTGAACCTTGAACCTGGAATTTGTAGTTTCATACGAGCGGCCGCCTCGGGCTAAAGGGCAGCCCGACTGATCAAAGACAGAAACTATTCATCATCGCGCCAAGACGCCAAGGCGCCAAGATTATTTATATTTTTAATCATTCCCTTTGCGAGCTTTGCGACTCTGCGCGAGATAAAATATTTGTAGTTTCATATAAGGGGATGCCCGTTCGCTCCCGGATAGCCCTTGACTGTGACCCACTAAGAGATAATGTTATAATAAGTTGAAATAAAATGGAAATTTTACTCACTGCGATACGAAAGCATTGAAAGAAATTAAAAAATGATTTATGGTCATGCCACTGAGCAAGCCACGGAAGCCGCGGCACGCCGACAAGGGCTGGATTTCAACAGCATCGGCAGTACACGGCTGAAAGCCAGTCAGGCCGGATTCGGGAGTTATCGCGTGAGCATTGGCGTAGCCCATCACCAGGCCGCGCTGCAAAAAGCGTTGATGGGAGGCATCAATCTTATCGACAGCAGCGCGAACTACGCCGACGGCGACTCCGAAAGCCTCATCGGAGAGGTACTGTCAGACATGATCTCATCCGGCAAAGTTTCGCGTGAACAAATAGTCATCGTGTCCAAGGCGGGTTACCTTCAGGGGCGAAATTATGAACTGAGTCAGGAGCGTAAACGGCAAGGGCGTCCCTTTACGGACCTGGTGGAGTACCATGAAGGCCTGGAGCACTGCATTCATCCCGAGTTCCTGGCTGACCAGCTTGACCGCAGCCTGGAGCGCCTTCAACTGGAGACGCTGGATTTTTATCTGCTGCACAATCCCGAATATTACCTCGAATGGGCTCGCAATAACGGCGGCGCCCTGGAAGATTCCACGAAAGAATACTACCGACGCATCCGCAACGCATTTCAACATCTTGAAGAAGAGGTCACCCGGGGGCGGTTGAGATTTTACGGCATCAGCTCCAATACATTTCCAGCGGCCGCCGATGAGAGCAATTTTACCTGTCTGGAAACAGTCTGGGAAATCGCCGAATCCCTCGGCAAAAATAATCACTTCCGGATCGTACAGCTGCCCTTGAACCTCATGGAGCCGGGAGCTGTGCTCCGCAAAAATCAGACGGGCTCGGAAAGTGTTCTGGAGTTCGCAAGGCGAAAGCATTTGGGGGTTTTGGTAAACAGACCGTTAAATGCTTTTTTAAACAATCGGCTGATCCGACTCGCGCAAGTGCCGACGTCCGGGCGACAGTCCAATGAAGAGATCGTGAGCAAAATTAAGGAGCTGACAAAATCTGAAAAACGATTGTGGATGAAAATCCTGCCCGCAATCGAAGTTCCGGCCGGTTTGCGGGACCGCATAAGGAACCAAATGGCTATCGGTGAAGCCTTGAAACATCACTGGCTGAATTTCGGATCCTATGAGGGATGGCGCAATGCCGAAACCGGAAATTTCCTCCCCAGGGTGCACGGCGTCATGAATTTTATGGAACCATATGCATCCGGAAATGAGGATGTTTTGCGATGGATGACGGCACATCGTGAAATCCTGGCGAATGCTTTCGAGTCCGTGGCCTCGATTTATTTCGAGAACGCCCGACGACGGGTCGAGAAGATTCGGCAGGCGGTTTCGGCTGCCGATGGGGATTGGGCTGCGGAGGGAACCCTGAGCCAGAAAGCCATTCGCGCGGTTCGTTCCACGGCGGGCGTGTCAAGTGTTCTGGTAGGCATGCGTCGCGAAGCATATGTGTCTGATGTTCTTGCCGAACTGAAACGTTGTGTCGGGCAAAACGCCCGGTTCCAATCATGGCAAACCCTGACGGCGGAATTGGCCGAGATCGAGCGATAGCTGTCGAGCAGAAGAGTGCGAAAGTAAGACTTGGTCACGGAACCACCCAGAATAGTTTACGAAAGCGCTTTCAAGCCGGATTCTATATTGTCGGTGATTGGTATGTCGGCCGCGAAGCCGCAGACATCAAAAATTTCCCTCACATTTTCGATCAGGGAACAGAGGATGATCTTGCCTCCCTTCAGTCTTATTTTCTTGACGGCTTTCAAAATAGTCCGGAGCCCATAACTGCTCAAATACTCCAAGCCTTCCAGGTTGAAAAGCACCCGATTGCTGTCGGCGAGTGTTGCGTCAATTGTGTTTTGGGCTTCAAGCGTCATGTCGGCATCCAGCCGGCCGTTGAAGGTCAGGCAGGCAACTCCTCCTACCTCACTTTGAATAATTTCCATAAACGGCTCCTTTAGTACGACGATAGATGACCTGCAGTTTGCGTCAACTCTGTCAGATCTATGGGTTGGCTATCAGTGAGCCCCAAACTTCAGATCGGGTTCGAGCCTCCTGCTCCGGCGGACCCTCGGTTCTTAGACGAGGTTTTGATACCGTTTCTGAACGGTGGCATCCCGCCCGGAGAAAGTAAAATGTTCCGGCGCTATCGACCTGATGATTCAAGAAAAATCGAACCCACTTCATTGTCAGTCTGAGCAATTCTTATGCCGCCGATGGTAATATACTCAAAAATTTAATCATTTCTATTAGTTAGAATGCTAACTGGTGGATTGCCGAGGGCCAAATATGAAATGAATTACCCAATATCTTGGGTAATAAAGCTCATATTTGGGGGCCACTGGCTTCTTTGTATTGTCGACGCGGCAGCAAGGGTGTTTATGTGTAACAAACTTCCGGTGTCCACGGCTCTCCGGTATCGTATCTTCTTCGCATGTCCGCCAGGGCCGATAATTTCATCACCTCGATCACGAGCGGGTCATAATCTGTTTTGCTGATGAGAAATAAATATATCCTGATAATTTCTTTTTGAACCTGCTCGAGTTGATCATCGGTCATCGATCCGGATTTCATGATTGTCCTCCTTTCTATTGGGGAAGATATATTATCCGAACCGATTGTCAGATCCGGACACAGCCTGGCAACTAAAAGGCATGCTTTGACGCATTGCTGAACAATTCATTGAGAATTCGAGTGGATGTGTTCTGTTATGAGGTGGCGCTTGGCGCCATATCCAAGTGCATAAAAATATTGGAAAGAGCCGGGATCGCAACACATAGGACCATCGGCGGAACCCATCTCATTCTCTCAATTTGACATAAGACACAATGTGGCATATTTTAAACTATAAACATATAACGCTCTTTGAACCATATTAAAGCTATCCGAATTAAAGCTATCCGAGAAAAATTGTGCTCAAGAATCGTCGCTGTGGATATTCATAAAAAGTAGAACTGGCTTTAGTTTAGGTGTAAACTATGAATAATCTTTCAGAAAAAAGGCTGCCAACGGTCGAGCAGGTTGAGGAGATAATGAAAGAATGGGGTAGGTATTCAGTTGAGGAATTTGCAGACCGGTTTCAGCTTGACATAGAAATTATTGAGGCTACCATTAAGAATCTTCGTACGCTAAAAAGAAAGTCCAATAAACATGAACCATCAGTGATGGTATGTTATCGAACCGACCATCTGGTATCCATTGTCAGGTGTGCTGGAGAGAAACATGGTTATGTGTAATTGGATCCTGTGCACAGATATCTTCATATGTCACGACAGATTAGGGTGGCGGATTTATAATTTTCGCGCTGCCGCAGCCTCCGGCAATTTGTAACCGCCCCCTCTTTCGGGCCAGCTTATATTTCCTGGCACGGGACGCCGCAGGGCGGAGCATGCCGGGAACACAGCCGACACTCGGTGCCAGCCGCTTCTGGCATCGCTGTTCATCAAGGATCTCTGCGAGTTGATGCTCCCTATCCGCGAACGGGGGACCACCTGCTGGGTTGTGCTGCATCTGCAGATCGACGTTCTTCTGTAGTTGATAGTAGAGTCGGCGATAAAATGGAGAATAATTGGAAATACCTGCGATTTTAACGAGGCAAATTTAGCGCTGAAAAATAGTGGACTGAAAGCCCCCCATCAATTACTCTTCAAAGGTGTCCAATTTTCAAGAAAGTCATCGGAATCAGCGAGCTCCTCGATTATTTGTCGTACCATGAGATGGCCGAAGGCGACCGATCCGAACCAGCCAACACTGAATTTTAAGGATGTCATCGTATCTGAACGACGCTCGATAAAAAGATCGATGCCATATTTTTTAGCATCGTAAAAACGAAAAAATGTCTGATCGTTCTCTATTTTTCTTCTCTTTTAATTTAAGTGAGAGCACTTCCCCAGCACGCGAAGTCGCATTGATTACATCTTCATATTTTACTATCTACTGTAAAAGCTCTTTCAGGTAAGTCTGCCGGTGGCTGGTATCCTGATTTTTCACTGCCATGGCCAGCGCTTTTCGGCTGCCGACCAAAACAGCGAGTCTGCGGGCTCTTGTCAATCCCGTGTAAATTAGATTTCGAAAAAGCATTTTAAAATGTTGGGTGAGCACCGGAATAATCACCGCCCCAAACTCGCTTCCTTGCGATTTGTGGATTGTAATGGCGTATGACAGATCCAGTTCGGAAATATCTTCGCGCGTATACTCAACGACTCTTTGATCCGGAAAAAACGAGACCGCACATGTCAGCTCCTCATTGTCGATCTCTTGAATAACCCCGATGTCGCCATTGAATACCCCAAGATCATAATTGTTTCTACGATGGATAACCCGGTCGCCGACCCTGAAGATTCTTTCACCAACCTGTAGCTGACTTTTGCCTTTTTGAGGCGGATTGGCAGATTCCTGGATTAGCCTGTTCAAATTGACTGTACCCAGACTCCCTCTGGTCATGGGAGTGATAATCTGAATTTCCATGTCGCTTCCAAAAAATTTTGGTATCCACTCCAGATAGAGTTTTTTGACAACCTCAGTCGCAGAAAGACCGTAATGCAGCGCTGACCAGGGGTGCACCTTTTTTAAGACTGCCAGCAATTCATCGACCCCGGTTTGTGCTTTCAATATTTGTTCGAGATCGACGTGTTGAAATTTCTTGGGGATCGTCAATTCGGTTTCATAAGGGGTCAATGGTTCATTCACTCGAAATTGATATGGATCTAAATCCGGATCGTTATGGAGTTCGGTAATTTTCAGCTCATGGAATTTTTTGACTCTTGCAATAAAACCCATCTGCTCCCGGGTTGCTTCATCCGAATCTAAAAACAGGCAATCAGCTCCAATTTTCCATATCTCCGGCTTTTTAAAAGGTGAGTCGATATAGGGCATCTCACCCTTGTTTATCTGGTGCGCGTAGCGGATAATAAGCGATTCTTGGGCCTGGCGAAAGATTTTTGTTAGTCTGAAGCATGAAACCTTTTCAGCGTTTATCACATCTCGAAGAACATTTCCGGCGCCAACTGAAGGCAGCTGATCTGCATCCCCGATAAACAGAACCTGACACTGTGGGGGAACAGCCTTTAGCAGGGATGCGGTCAGATTGATATCCAGCATGGAGCATTCGTCAACGATAAGAAAATCAACGTCAAGGGGATTATCCTCGTTTTTGTTGAACTTGCCGATCTGCCATCCCAGCAGGCGGTGAATTGTTTTAGATTCTCTTCCAATGACATCCATCATGCGTTGAGCCGCACGACCGGTGGGAGCTGCCAGCAAGACCTTCAGCTTCATTGCTTCAAGCAGCTTGACAATAACCAGTGTGGATGTTGTCTTGCCACAACCCGGGCCACCGGTTAAAATTGAAAACTGCTCGCAAACAATACCCCTGACAGCAGCAGCCTGCTCATCACTTAAGGAAATCCCCTTGTTGCGACAATACCGGGCAATCCAGCGTTCCACACGTATTATGTCAATCACTGGCGGGTTCTTCATGCTTGAAATTTTTTTTCCCACGTAAAGCTCATCAAAATAAAGCGACTTTGAATAGTAGCACGGCTCCAATAATCCGTCAGAAGTTTGCATCGCGCGAACCATTACCAGACCGTCTTGCTCCATTTGCTTTAAAAATCCGGGCAGACGGTCACTTAAGTCCTGCTCGATCAACTCTTTTACCTGTATTCGAATCTGTGATTGGGTCAGATAACAGTGACCAAATTCCCTGCTTGCCGCCAGAACGTGTTTTATTGCAGCCATTATCCTTTGCGGGCTATCCAGGGCCAACCCGATGCTTTGAGCCACCTTATCAGCTGAAAAAAATCCGATCCCATAAAAATCATTGGATAAGCGGTAAGGATCTTCATTCACGTACTCAATGGCATTGTCACCATACTCTTTGTAAATTCTGACGGCAAAAAGGGTGCTGATGCCATGGGATTGAAGGAACAGCATTACTTCGCGAATCGCCCGATGCTCAATCCAGGCATCCCTGATCGACTCCAGCTTTTTTTGAGCGATGCCTCTTATTTCAGTGAGTCTTGAAATCTCGCCTTCAAATATTTCAAGCGTATTTTTGCCGAAATGCTGGACGATTTTCCTGGCTGTCTTAGGACCGACCCCTTTTATCAGGCCGGACCCCAAATATTTTTCAAGTGCAGCGGCCGTAGCCGGCTTTCTCTCAACAGCTTTTGAGGCCTTGAATTGACGACCGAATTTAGGATGAATGATCCAGGCACCGTGAAATTCCATGGTTGCCCCGGCAAAAACCTTGGTCTGGTGAACAATTACGGTCTCTTGCTGGTGAGGATTATTGAAAGGTAAAACGCGAAGGACAGACCAACCATTGTCCGGGTTGTGATAAGTTATCCGGTCAACGATGCCACGGATTGTTTCGGTGATCACTCCTGCTTTTGTACATGTCTGATATTGCATGGAAAATGCTTAATTATGGCAGATTATTTCGAGCTTTTGAGAAAAAGGCAATCAATAAGAGATTTTGAGGATAAAGATGTGCCGCTGGAAATTATCAATGAGATTATCAAAGACAGCTGCCTTGCCCCGAACTCAGGCAACGGGCAACCATGGCGGTTTATAATCGTCAATAAAACGGATATGATAAAACGTCTCTCAGATGAAAGCAAGAAAAACATCATAGCCCTCATTGAACAAAATCCGGATTCTCCTCTTAAAAAGCGCGAGACCACCTCGCACGATCAGGGATTTAATGTTTTTTATAACGCCCCCTGCGTCTGTTCATCGGTCAAATAGCCTCCGGTGAAGGGCCAGCCGCCGGAGGATACGAGTCCGATGATTTTACCAAAAACCGGTGTTCTGTTTAGATTAGTGGGAAACGCAGTTCATCAATATGTGATTTATTTTTTCTGATGAAATTGTTTACATAATACGGTACGGATTGATTGCAAAGATATCTTTTAAAATCCTGTTCGATTCTGGCAGTGGATACCGGCCAGTCTTCTGCTGATTTACAGAATACATCGTACTCGCTTTTGCCGGCAATCCGGGCGACTTTATAAATGTAGTCCTCCATCGGCAGTGGACGCTTCTCCTTTATTTTTTTGGGAAGAGCAACCAAATCATTATATAGTATGGTACCGAGTATCACCAGCCAAACGGCAGCTAACATATTTATTATTGTGATCTCCATGAATCTTACCTCCAAGTTAAGCTGAATGCAATGTGCAGCTTATGTCTTTTTACCGTGGCATAGCCGGAGTTCTTCCGGCGTATTTTTCAATGATTATTATATTGCATAACTATTTTATTATCATTTTAGGGAAGGGTATAAAGTAGGTCTGTGCTGTAGTTTCCAGTTCGGCGGACCTTATAAAAAATAGGAAGATAGAACGGATATCCCCCTATTTGCTGTCTCGAATGGTAGCTTTCCGGTATCGGCTTATCCAGCGCGGAGATATTTTTAAGAAAGGCGCCGCCTGATGATCAGCGGCAGCAATACTGAACGCAGCCACGAAGCGCTGCAACAGCTTTTAAGAACACAGCCCGGCGCCGCCGAATGCATACAGTTTGTATCCGGCGATGTGGCTGGGGTCTGCGATTGTCAGCACATGGTCAGCCACACATTGGATCAGCCCGGCGGCTTCGATATGGTGGTAACTCCGGCGGCATTTGCTTTAATTACCAAATTGATGACATCGACGAAGCCAACGTTGATCGCCTGATGAACACCAATGTCAAAGGCAGAAATTTCGCGCCCGGGGCACGCAAGCATCGTCAACGTGTCATCCGAAGCCGATGTGCAAGACAACAAAGAGCTGTCACGGTACTGTTACTTCGCCAAGGAAATCAGGGGGGTCGTGTCTTCATTCTTCACAGATGGTCAAGAAAGAAGACGCGACCCCTCTGATTTGCTCGCGCTTTGTCATATCGCGGTGCGCAAATTCGGATATCAACGTACCGACGTTTCCAAGGGATTGGCCATCAGTGCGGATGCGGTGAGTAAATCGGCTATACTGCGTAGGGAATTGCCGGGAGTGGTCAAAACTCATAAACAGATGCTTTATCGAAAAGGTAATCGGACAGCGGCGATTTCGGGACTATCTGATTCCTGAGAAGTAAGTTGGTATCTTCAGGTGGATTATTGCAGTTACGCATTTTTTGGGCCTACCGGCCGGGTGAATTGGATTTACTCCTGAAGTATTTTCACGTTGTCAACGCGGTAGACAGGAGGTGTGACCACGCCCACACTAAGCGGGTCGCCCAAAAACTGCATGCGCAATATTATTGCGGTAGGGTCGAAATTGTCCGCTGAAAACTCACCGCACGCAACCTGTGGAAAAGCGCAGGCGTCCATATTATTCGGTGGAGTCACCAATCCTGGTGCGGCGACTTGGACGCCATATGTCCCCGAACCAGGTGCCAGCCGGACAAAAATACTGTGCGCGGTGCCAAAATCGTTAAATACGATTTTTTCCAATTTCGATCCATTAAATACTTCCATTCGGTCACTATGGATCTGGAGCCGAATCGTCGAGAAAAACTCGTCTTTTTCGTGCAGCGACACCTCCATCACCGTATCGTCCATAGTATTCGAAAGTTTTCCATTCAAAAATAAAAGGATGGCATTGGCGCTGTCGTCGGGTGCCACGGGAACAAAGTCGATGATCGCTATGTCCTCGCACCCAATGGGGCTGCAACTCTCATCGCAGGTCGGCAGCCTATCGTGCTGAAGCAGCAGGCTTTTTTGACCCGATAGGGGATCATTGGAGCGGACCGTATAAGTGGAGCCATTGCATACGCCACCTTGGGGAATGATTCTGTCGCCGGCCGGCAAACCGGGAATTTCAACTCCCTGTTGCGGGCCGTCGCTGAGTCCAATTAACCCGACAGGCGTACCCTCCTGATAGGCTTCAAAATCGGCTTTTAGAAGCAGGCCTTTGTAGTCGGGGGGGTTCAATGCACTGCATCCCGCCACAACAATAGTGCATAAAATCAGCAACGCGCCCCACGATCGCCGCGCGGCGATATTTAGGGAAAAACTGCGCTCAAATGAAAAACCGGCGCTCTGGTTAGGCTCGGACACTTGGGCAATTGAATCGCGAGCGGGATGATCTGAGACTACTGTTTTCTCCATGCGTTCCTCTTCATGGGGATAGCAAAAGGTTATGCAAAGTTATGTATTTCTCGGGATTCAGATGCTTCGGCACTAAGAATCATCTCATGCAAAATGATGTCCTTTTACATAAAAGTAATCTGAATCATAGAGTTGTCAATTAAAATCCGGCACGGGTATCAGGATCCAGGTGCGATGCACAAAACCCAAAATCACGCAAAGCAGCGCGCGGGTTTCCATCCGCAGCAGATTGCCCATCGAATCGTATCGACAAACTCGGTGGTGTTGTGGTATTGTTTTGCGGATGGATTGGTCTGTAATCCCGCAATGTGCGTGAGTGTCTATGATCATTTTATGGGATTGCCCCTTAAAGATGGATTAGCCTGGCTGATTCGCCCCATCATCTATGTTTTCGGTGGTAAACCGGAAATCCTTCCACACCAGATTGCTTTACAGAATACTGCAGCTGTGCTATTCAGTTGATGATTATACATTCAGCAAAGAAACGAAAGGACCAGGAAATGGCAGATTATTTCGAGCTTTTGAAAAAAAGGCGATCAATAAGAGATTTTGAGGATAAAGATGTGCCGCTGGAAATTATCAATGAGATTATCAAAGAAAGCTGCCTCGCGCCGAGCTCGGGCAACGGGCAGCCCTGGCGGTTTATAATCGTCAATAAAAAGGATATGATAAAACGTCTATCAGATGAAAGCAAGAAAAACATCATAGCCCTCATTGAACAAAATCCGGATTCTCCTCTTAAAAAGTACGAGACCACCTTGCGTGATCAGGGATTTAATGTTTTTTATAACGCTCCCTGCGTTGTTTTCATTGTTGGATCAAAGCAGCAAAGGTCCCTGAGTGTGGATTGTTCGCTTGCAGCCTGCTATTTTATGTTATCCGCGACAGCAAGAAATTTTGGTACGTGTTGGATTGGTCAGGGAACGGGTATCCAGGATCCCGAGCTGCTGGCACAAATCGGTTTGCCCGAGGGTCACATAATCGTCGCCCCGATAATTATAGGCTATCCAAAAAGTATCCCTGAGCTCCCGAAAAGAATGAAACCGCAGATTCTTAAAACAGTCTCGTGAGAGGATTAAAAGGGGCAAGGAGATTCGCACATTCAAATAACTCCGGCAAGCAGGGTCCGCACTGCTATTGTTTTTTCCCTGCAGATGGCGGCGCATATAGTCATGGCCTTAAGCAGCCAGCTTCAACTTTACCAGATCCGGGTGGCAAAAAAAAAGGTGTGACCCTTCTTGTCGGACCAAATCAACCATTTGAAAAACAAGGAAATAGATGTTAAACAGTGTGCTGTATAGGGTCTTAGAGCTGCATTTTTGATGGCCAAAATGCATTTTTAAGAAAAGAAAGAATCAGGACCGTTATTTATTCAAGCAAACAACTTTATCGATCAATGGCTCGGGGAAAACAGAGGGGTCGCGTCTTCATTCTTCACTGCTTGTCAAGAATGAAGACGCGACCCCTCTGGTTTTCTCAAGGTATGATATTGATCGAGTCGTAGAGAAGGCGGCTGAGGTTTTTGGCATGGACCCGGCGCAGGTTCGGAAACCGGGAAATCAAGCCGCGACGGGTGAAAGCCAGGAGCTTGGCTTGTTATTGGGCGGTAAGATAATTAGGGATGAGCGGAACAAGCGTAAGCAAACCGCTCGGTATCGGTCAGCCGGCAGTGAGCCGTTCGGTAGTTCGGGGAGAAAAATCGGCGCAGGACATGAGTTTAAGTCTGATAAGCTGAAAAATGCATTTTTTCATGACCGTCCCTTTATCTTAACTGGCTCTGCGATTCTCGTAACGGTTTTCTACCAGCCTGAAAATCCTCCTCCCACCGCTTATCTTATGTGCATGATCGAAATAATTAAGGATGTTCACCATGCTCACCCCTAACCAGTTTCAAGTTAATGACACCTGGATAGCTGTTAGACTTAATGAGGAATTTCTATTCGTCAAAGAAGATCCTTATGATATGTTTGTGCTTATGGATGCCGCCAGCGCATATGTACTTGGATTTGTGTTTTCAAGAGTTGTTGATGAAGCGCCTACTGTAAAAGATGTAGAAGACCTTTTCAAAAATGCTTGGGCGGCTAAGCGGCAATGAGCTAAAAAACTTATTGTTACTGACGATTCCATTCCATACATTTTGCCGATTGCATTCACACCATGGTGTGCCAGACCGGCATGAGCGATTTTTCCCTTCACGATGACCCTAAAATAATTGATGCCCGCATGGGAAATAGTGATGCTCAAATTATGGGGCTCGGTGACCAACATCCCGTCGGCGGTATAGCCTTTGATGAGACAGGCCAGGGTTCCCGGCTCCAGCCCTGTACAGGCTCCGGAGAAACGACGTCGATATGACCGTTCAAGATGAGCGAACGGCAGCTTTTTTATTAATCCCTCAATCCCCTGCAATATGTCGCTTTTCCTGAATCAGTAAAGAGCAGGCTATCGCGATCAGGCACATGGCGGCCGATACGATAAAGATCAGGCGGTAGCTGCCGGTGTTATCGAAAACCACTCCGCCCAGGTAGGCCCAAAAACCGCCGGCGAGATGATGCACGGTGGTCACGAATCCGGACAGCAGACCCACGTGAGACAGACCGAACAACTGGCCCATCAAAGTCGCGGTGAGGGGCGCCGTCACCAAAAAAGTGAACCCGAACAGAAGCGCGAAAATATAGAAATTGATTTTATTCGGATGCTGTAATATCAGCAGGTAGAGCGCAAAGCGCAGCCCAAAGGTCAGGGCCAGGGGCCAGCGGTTTCCGAAGCGGTCCGCCGCCGGTCCGGCCATCAGGATACCCCCGAGACTCAAGAGCCCCAACAGCGCCAGCATGTTTCCGGCGGCTTTGAAGGTGACGCCGAAATCCGTCAAAAACGCCATCAGGTGCACGGCCACCAGAAAATCGCCGCTGCCGCAGATGAACATTACCATGAGAAACAGCCAGAAAGAACCGGTGCGCAGTGCTTCCCGCAGACCGAGATCCTGCCGTCGAGCGCAGGCAGGTGCGCTGAAGGCGCTCGCCCGTTTCGGCTTCTCGTTTTTGCGGCCGTATGGCTGCAGGCCCAGATCCTGGGGATTGCCCCGAATCAGACTGAAGCACAGCACGATGTTCACCGCCAGCATGAGCACGCCGAGCAGGGCGTAGGAAACTCTCCAGTTGTAGTTGGAAACAACGGCTGTAAATATCGGTACCAGCAAAAATTGACCGATGCAGTTGCCCGAAATTGCCAGGCTGATGGCCAGGCCACGCCGCTTTTCGAACCAGTTGCTCATCAGCGCCGCCACCAGGGGAATGGAGGCTCCACCGAAGCCCACGGCCGCCAGCAATCCGTAGAAGAGATAAAATTGCCATAAGGAGTCGATGAAGGCGATTCCGATGTAGCCGGCGGATACAAACAGGGTTGAGACCAGGATGACCCACTTGGGGCCGTAGCGGTCATAGAGCCGGCCGCCGATGCTCATGGTGATCGCAAAAAAGGTCATGTTCAGAAAAAAAGCCGAGGAAAGCGAGGTTCGGTTCCACCCCAAATCGGCCAGCATGGGTTTGAACATGACGCTGAAAGCAAAGCGTGCGCCGGACTGGAAAAAAAGAATGAGAAAGCAGGCCGCCAGAACATACCATCCGAAAAAAAAGTGTCTCCCCGAAAGCCCTTTTCTCATGATGCTGTACCACTGAAGCCATTACCGCAGAAAATCAAATTTCTAATGATCCTCAAAACCAGTCCCCACCTGTCCGTTTACACTCGGGGCTCCGTCCGTGTCAACTGAATTCGGCCTTTAATCCAGCGTCCGCAGCGTCCGCCGATAGAACCCCTTGACTCTGATAAATGAATGGATATGGTAATAAGAGCTTGAAATACAAAGGAATTAAAATTCAGCCCCAGCATCCGCATACATTGGGGGGAGTTTACCATAATTGACGGACATGCCACAGAACAGGCCACCCAAACGCTGGCAGGGCGGCACTACCCGTCTTTCAGCAGCATCGGCGGTACGCGGCTGACCGCCAGTCAGGCCGGATTCGGGAGTTATCGTGTCAGTACCGGCGTGCCCCATTATCAGGCTGCGCTGCAGAAAGCATTGACCCAAGGTATCAATCTCATCGACCCCAGCGCCAACTACGCCGACGGCGGCTCCCAAAGCCTGATCGGAGAAGTGCTGGCAGACCTGATCCCATCGGGCAAAATTTCGCGTGAAGAAATTGTTATCGTGTCCAAGGCGGGCTATCTTCAGGGTCAAAATTATGATCTGAGTCAAGAACTCAAAAGGCAGGGGCGCCCCTTTCCGGATCTGGTGGAATATCACGAAGGTCTGGAGCACTGCATCCATCCCGAATTTCTGGCCGACCAGCTCGACCGCAGTCTGCAGCGTCTGCAATTGGAGACGGTGGATTTCTATCTGCTGCACAATCCCGAATATTACCTCGAACGGGCCCACCAAAACGGCCACAGGCTGGAAGAAGCCAGGGAAGTATACTATCGACGCTACAGGAATACAGGAACATATTGTAGTAATAAGGTCCATAGCTGAGGGGATTATGAAAACGAGGGAATCCGCAGAGAGCTGATGACTCTGGGTGTAACTTCAACAATTTATATCGCGCAAAGACGCAAAGCGCATGATTTTTGTAGTAAATAATATTGGCTCCTTGGCGCGATGAGGACTGCTTCTTTTCCGATCAGACCGGAATATTACCATCATTGTGGGAGCGGCTTCCAGCCGCGAAATAAAATTGGATTTGCAACCCCTTTTTAATCATCGTGGCTGGGCTGGAAGCCGCTCCCACAAGAGTTAACGGGCTATTTTCAAGCTCATAATTATACAGCCTTCTGCGAAAACGATTCCGCTGCGGGTGATACCCTTCATCGTCACTCCGGCAGGGTTTTAAGCCGGAGTCCAGCCGCACGGCAAACTTCCTGGTTTGCTGCTAAAAACCTGCTGCAACTCAGTGCAGATATCCGAACAGGCCAGTTGCAAAGATCATAACCCTGTACGAGCCTGATTCCGAAATGTGGATCGATTCTAGGGTCAGACGCTGAGAATGAGGGACATTTTTAATGAAAGAGACAATGGTGACAATCTCGTAAAAGGACAGAAAATCAACCGTTTTGTCATTGTGGCGAACGACGCAATCCAGTAATTTCAATAGCTTATGGATGCCGGATCAAGTCTGGCATGACGGAATCGGCACTTTTTACGAATGAATCCCAGGCGTAACAAGGTGTTGACTTCGTTCTGTCTTGTTTCTAAATTGAAAGGATTGACAAACCAGATTAAACGGACTATTTATAGCCATAAATAATGGCTGTATTTTATGGTAATAACATTACGGAGACTGCAATGGCCTTGGTCAAAAAAACTATCGAACTGGATCAAGAGGCGATCACTCGCATCAAAACCGCGCTGAATGCCAAAAGCGAAAAGGACGCAATAAACCACGTTTTGCGCCAATTCGATGCGGATGTCCAACTGACCGACACGACCTTGAATTTGGCCAGCAAAATGAACATCAAGCAACTGTTTGGGGATTAATGCAGCGCAAAATAGTTATCGACACTGGTATTTACATCGACTTGTTTAACAGGGGAATGTATCAGGAGATTATCAACCCTTTTCAAAATGTCACCTTTCTGGCATATCCAGTGCTCCATGAATTGTGGATGGGTTTGAAAGACCGGCGCGAAATCCGACTGCTGACCGCCTGGCGGGATCGTTTCGTCCAGCTGCATCGGTTGATCGTACCAACAGTGGCAACTCTGGTATTGACTGGAGAGGCTTGTCTTCAACTCAAATCAGCCGGCAAACTCGATCCAACGCACCCGAAGCATTACAATGACGTGGTTATTTCGGTGGTCGCTCGTCAGGTAGGAGCTACCGTCATTACGAAAAACGCCAAAGACTTTGAAATCATCCGATCCGTTATTGATTTCGATTTTGATGGGGTGATCTGATTCCGTCCGGATTAGTTTAATACGAGGTCTTTTTAGAGGCTATATCGCAATTTTCATGGGGGAAATTAGCGTTCCAGTTATAGTGCAATTGTGATTCCCGCTATTTGTTAAAAGCGATTTTGAAGTATAGCTGAAAAATACAATTCATTAGGGAATATGGAGACTACCCAGAGCCCGTCTTTGGGGTAATTGGGGATATGCAGAACAGCCTTTGATCAAAAGCCGAGCTGCCTATTAAAGAGGGGTTCGGCTTTTTTTGTGGTGAAGCGCGGTATTTCTATGTATTTAACTTGAGTAATCGGAATATTTGCGCAACTGTTTTAATGCCCTAAAACAGGCTGTTCGGGATAATTCCGATGAACTGGGGTGAAGCTTGAGTAATAAGCCCCAACTAAGGGGTAAACTTGAAGGAGGTGTGCGCATGGCAAGGACAAAAGCACTGTTTTTAAGCGATTTCCATTTAAGTTCACAAGAAAGATATGATGACCCGGAATTTCCGCACCAGTACAAACCAGACATGCACACGCCTCGCCTGACCAATTTTATAAAAAATTACATTGATCGGAACAAGCAAATCCTTAAGGATGTCGTTTTGCTTGGGGACATTTTTGATACGTGGGCATGCCCTGCGAATACGCCACCTCCAACTGTGGATCAGATAATCCTATCAAACCCTGAAGTTATTTCAGCATTCGGGGAAATTATTTCAGATGGAGTCAGGCTCTTGTTTGTTGAAGGCAACCATGACCATGACTCAGACACCGCTAGGAAAAAAGTAAGGCAACTAATTGATGGCATCGTTATTGCCAAGCATTATCTCAATGGCAGAATATATGCAACCCACGGCAACCAGTATGATATTTTTAACAAGTTCGATTATCTATCCGATCCAGCAAACGGTATGCCCATAGGATATTTTATTACCAGACTTTCAAACTCTATCCCCGGCGGTGGAGATGCATTGAGAAACATTCCGGCATATTTTGATGATTTGCTTGAATCGGTATTTACGCCCCAAAACCTTTTCGCTTCAATGATCGAAGCATTAGCTGAAAAAGCGGGTATATCGGATGATGAAGAGGTTGTACTGCCTGATGCAAATGCAATATCCATAAATAAACTGAAGGCCCGATATCAGATATTTGGCCGGCAATTTACAACTGATGAAGTCGTTGCCAACATTTATGAGCGAAGATATCTTAATGTACCCGCAGATAGGCTTTGTCACGAAAAACAATATAAGGTGGTAGTCTTAGGTCATACTCATAAAAAATATATGGACAAAGACTGGCTGTTCGTTAGTGACAGGGTCTATGCTAACACAGGAGCCTGGTGCACAGATGTAGCTCATTGCGTCGAGATAGATTATCGGCCTGGATCATCACCGTCGACAATAGTCAGGCTTTTGGAGGTCCTGGCGGATGGGGCATACAAAACGATATCAAAGGAGTCTTTATAACCTGCAGGAGATAACCATTAACTAGTGCCCATCCATCAAGGATCTTTAAATTGATGGGCACCTGATGGTGTTTCCAATCCAGAAATTGGGCAAAACGGCCATTTATGGATGGAAACTATTTGTATCACGATAATCCTGCGGTTGTTTGGGTTTCTGCCCGCCGACATACATGGTTGCCCTCCTTTTCGTATTGCCGGCCATAAAATCATGCCACATTGTCGAATTCGAACGTAGCAAAATAAAATGTCCCATCAATCCGTTCGTATCATCTCTTTTCTGTCATTTCATCTGACAATTTTCGGCAGCTTTGAAAACTGAAAAAAATTGTTATGATTTAAGTGGCTGATATACCATGGTAAATCAGAATTCGATATGCTGGCTCGGTTATTGCTCTATGGCAGGATGTATATTCAAAGCTGCCTATCAACCAGAAAGGAGAATAACCATGAGAGAATTTCGGCTTTTTATAATCGCTCTGACAACTGTGGCAAGCGTATTATTTCTCAGTGGCTTATCAATTGCGGGCGATAAGGTTAGATTGTGCCATTATCCACCAGGCAATCCAGAAAATTGGCACCTCATTATGGTCAGCGAAAACTCTATGGCGGCCCATTTGGCTCACGGTGACATGGTCCCCATGATCCTTTATGAAGATGCTGACGGGGATTTTTTTGGCAATCCCGATGTAACTTCAGAGACGTGTGAATTTTCGGATGGGTTCGTGGATGACAATACCGATTGTGACGATACGAATCCCGATATCAACCCGGGTATGGTCGAAATCCCCGCGGACGATACAGACAATGACTGTGATCCGGATACATCCGGTGAGCTTTTCATGTTCAGCGGCGTTCTTACCGAAGTGCCCAAATCAAGCCTTCCGGGGTGGAATGTTTGTTACCAGGACACGTATAATAATGTGCTTGATCTGGTTGACATCATGGCACACTGCACCAGGACTAATATTATGCTGGCCTGCGGCCAGGTTGGTTCTCCTGACTATACGGTGGTCGCCCAAGCATCCCACGATGATGTTTTCTATTACACCGGCAACGGCAATATTCCGCATAGTGCAAATGGTGTTGACTGGTATTTCAGCGAAAATTATTCAATGGGTTTCGCTCCGGAGGGATCCGGTATCAGGAGAAGGGACTGCGACGTGGAGGAAGTGCAGAAAGAAAAAAGGATGTGCTGGCATACAAACGTCTGGAGCGGCGGTTACTCGTGCGGAGCGGCCCAGTCACTTAACAATGGCAAGACCTGGGAGAGGATTGTTTTGGAGGCAGATTGATTGAAACATGAGAGATATTATATTTAAATATGAATCCTCAGTGATGGTGTGTTATCGGAACGATCGTCTGGTATCCATGTCAGGTATACTGGAGAGAAACAGAATTGACTCGATTTCGATGTGTATTACGATCTACTGCAAAAGCTCTTTAAGGTAAGTCTGCCGGTGGCTGATATCCTGATTTTTCACTGCCATGGCCAACGCTTTTCGGGTGCCAACCAAAACAGCGAGTCTGCGGGCTCTTGTCAATTCCGTGTGCTTTCAATATTTGCTCGATTTCGACATATTGGAATTTATCGGGAATTGTCAATTCGGTTTCAGAAGGGGTTAATGGTTCATTCACTCGAAATTCATAAGGAGCTGAATCCGACTCGTTATGGAGTTCGGCAATTTTCAGCTCATGGAATTTTTTGACTTTTGCGATAAAACCTATATGGTCCCTGGTTGCTTCATCCGAATCTATAAACAGGCAATCAGCTCCAATCTTCCATATCTCCGGCTTTTTAAAAGGTGAGTCAATATAGGGCATCTCACCCTTGTTTATCTGGTGCGCATAGCGGATAATAAGCGATTCTTGGGCCTGGCGAAAGATTTTTGTTAGTCTGAAGCATGAAACCTTTTCAGCGTTTATCATATCTCGAAGAACATTTCCGGCGCCAACTGAAGGCAGCTGATCTGCATCCCCGATAAACAGAACCTGACACTGTGGGGGAACAGCCTTTAGCAGGGATGCGGTCAGATTGATATCCAGCATGGAGCATTCGTCAACGATAAGAAAATCAACGTCAAGGGGATTATCCTCGTTTTTGTTGAACCTGCCAATCTGCCATTCCAGGAGACGATGAATTGTTTTAGATTCTCTTCCAATGACATCCATCATGCGTTGAGCCGCACGACCGGTAGGAGCTGCCAGCAAGACCTTCAGTTCCATGGCTTCAAGCAGCTTGACAATAACACGTGTGGTTGTTGTCTTGCCGCAACCCGGGCCACCGGTTAAAATTGAAAACTGCTCGCAGACAATCCCCCTGACGGCAGCAGCCTGCTCATCGCTTAAGGAAATCCCCTTGCTGCGACAATACTGGCCAATCCAGCGTTCCACCCGTATTATGTCAATCACCGGCGGGTTGTTCATGCCTGAAATCTTTTTTCCCACGTAAAGCTCGTCAAAATAAAGCGACTTCGAATAGTAGCACGACTCACTTCTCGAATCGCTCGATGCTCAATCCAGGCATCCCTGATCGACTCCAGCTTTTTTTGAGCGATGCCTCTTATTTCAGTGAGTCTTGAAATCTCGCCTTCAAATATTTCAAGCGCATTTTTGCCGAAATGCTGGACGATCTTCCTGGCTGGTTTAGGCCCGACCCCCTTTATCAGGCCTGACCCCAAATATTTTTCAAGCGCAGCGGCCGTGGCCGGTTTTCTTTCAACAGCTTTTGAGGCCTTGAATTGACGACCGAATTTAGGATGAATGATCCAGGCACCGTGAAATTCCATGGTTGCTTCGGCAAAAACCTTGGTCTGGTGGACAATTACGGTCTCTTGCTGGTGAGGATTATTGAAAGGTAAAACGCGAAGGACAGACCAACCATTGTCCGGGTTGTGATAAGTTACCTGGTCAACGATTCCACGGATTGTTTCGGTGATCACTCCTGCTTTTGTACTTGTCTGATTATGCATGAAAAATGCTTAACTTTGGTGTCGGATCATAATCCAAACCCGGTATTGGTATCAAAACACAATCATAAATTAACATCGTCAAAAAAAAATAACCACGGCAGCGCGCGGGTTTTACATCCGCAGCAGGTTGCCCATCGAATCGTATTCGACAAACTCGGTGGTATTGTTTTGCGGGATGAATTGGTCTGCAATCCCGCAATGTGCGTCAGCGTCTATGATCATTTTATGGGATTGCCCCTTAAAGATGGATTAGCCTGGCTGATTCGCCCTATCATTTTTGTTTTCGGTGGTAAACCGGAAATCCTTCCAGCCCAGATTGCTTTACAGAATACTGCAGCTGTGCTATCCAGTTGATGATTATACATTCAGCAAAGAAACGAAAGGACCAGGAAATGGCAGATTATTTCGAGCTTTTGAAAAAAGGCGATCAATAAGAGATTTTGAGGATAAAGATGTGCCGCTGGAAATTATCAATCAGATTATCAAAGAAAGCTGCCTCGCGCCGAGCTCGGGCAACGGGCAGCCCTGGCGGTTTATAATCGTCAATAAAAAGGATATGATAAAACGTCTATCAGATGAAAGCAAGAAAAACATCATAGCCCTCATTGAACAAAATCCGGATTCTCCTCTTAAAAAGTACGAGACCACCTTGCGTGATCAGGGATTTAATGTTTTTTATAACGCTCCCTGCGTTGTTTTAATTGTTGGATCAAAGCAGCAAAGGTCCCTGAGTGTGGATTGTTCGCTTGCAGCCTGCTATTTTATGTTATCCGCGACAGCAAGAAATTTTGGTACGTGTTGGATTGGTCAGGGAACGGGTATCCAGGATCCCGAGCTGCTGGCACAAATCGGTTTGCCCGAGGGTCACATAATCGTCGCCCCGATAATTATAGGCTATCCAAAAAGTATCCCTGAGCTCCCGAAAAGAATGAAACCGCAGATTCTTAAAACAGTCTCGTGAGAGGATAATAGTGTCTTTGGAAATAAAAGCCAGGTTGTCCTTTAAGGGAATTTTGGCTTTTTTGATTTGCAGAATTCCAGTTTTGTATGAAATAAATTTCCCAGTTTCATGTTAATTTTTTACATAATCATATTTGATAGCTATTCCTGTTAAGAGGTAACCTACCGATTCAACAGAGTCATATGCATCTATTTATTTTCGCATGATTTTTGCATCAGCAATAATGAAGCAGATAGGTTATATACATAAAGACCAAACATAACATGCTCTTGGGTAGAGGTTGGGGAAATGCAGATTGTCGAGCTAAAAGCCAAGTTGCCAATATAAGGTGGCTTGGCTTTTTAATTAAGAGGATTTGCCTTGAAAACGAAATTTAGCTTTTTCTACATTCTATCCGTTATAGTGCTCCTGCAGTTTTTATCGGTTTCAGCATCCGAAGCCGTCATTAAAATCATGCCTTTGGGAGACTCCATTACCGAAGGCAGTGCCTCCGACGCCAACCCGGACGATAGCGACCACTGGGTTTCCTACCGCAAATTACTCTGGGACCAGCTCATCACCGCCGGCTATGACATCGATTTTGTCGGCAGCGTCAGTGGCGGCGATCTGATACCGGATTTCGACCCCGACCATGAGGGGCATGGCGGTTGGAGTGACGATGACATTGTCTTCGGAAACCCGTCGAACACGGGAGCCGGCAAACTGGCGGATTGGCTGGCGGATCAGCAGCCGGACATCGTACTGCTTCACATCGGCACCAATGACCTCCAAACCAACGCCGATGCCGTGGAATCCATTCTCGACGAGATCGACGCCTACAGTCCGGATGCCTGGGTGGTGCTGGCCCGCATCATCAATCGCAACTGCAGCCTTGATTTCCCGGTGCCCTGCGTGCAGAGCGTCACGACGACGACCTTTAACGACAATGTCGAAGACATGGCGCTGGATCGGATAACCAACCCGGCCAACCCGGCTTTTCCCGACCGGATCATTCTCGTGGACATGGAAGACGGTGCGGGCTTCGACTATCGCGTGGAGCCTGACGGCGACATGGCCAACAATCTGCATCCATTCGCCACTGGCTATACCAAGATGGCGGGAGTGTGGTTATCCACCATTCAGGAAGTGACCAGGCCGGTCGCTTTCGCCGATGCCGATCAAACAACAGTCGAGGAAGGCGCCCAGGTGACTCTGGACGGCACGGGCTCATCCGATCCGGACGCCCCGATCGACGATCCGGACAGCACAATTTCTTACGCTTGGACACAGCCATCCGGTCCGGCCGTTACAATCACCAATGCAAACACGGCGATAGCTTCCTTCACCGCACCGGAGGTTGACGCCGGCGGAGCGGATCTGACGTTCAGACTTACCGTGACCGATATTGACAGCCTCACCGATAGTCAGAATGTGACTATCCATGTGGAGAATACCCTGACCGACCCCACTGCCGAGGCCGGCAATGCTCAGAGTGTCTCCGAAGGCGCTAGCGTCACCCTGAACGGTTTCGCTTCCGACGATCCGGACGGTACGATTGTTGCTTATCTCTGGGAAAAGACAGCCGGTCCGGCCGTGACGATCACCAATCCAAACACAGCTATGGCCACCTTCACCGCACCGGATGTCACCGCTGCCGGCGCAACCCTGGTGTTTAAACTGACTGTCACCGACAACGACGGTCTGACCGCCACCGATAGCGTGAGCATCACCGTCAACAACATCGCCCCGCCGCTAGCCGAGGCCGGCAACAACCAGAATGTCTCCGAAGCCGCTTCGGTCACCCTGAACGGCTCCGCTTCAAGTGATCCGGACGGCAACATTGTTCGCTACGACTGGACGCAAACATCCGGGAGCGCTGTGGCCATCGTCGACGACGACCCGGCCACCCCCACGGCCACCTTCATCGCACCGGATGTCACCGCTGCCGGTGCAACCCTGGTGTTTAAATTGACTGTCACCGACAACAACGGTCTGACCGCCACCGATAGCGTGAGCATCACCGTCAACAACATCGCCCCACCGCTAGCCGAGGCCGGCAACAACCAGAATGTCTCCGAAGGCGCTTCGGTCACCCTGAACGGCTCCGCTTCAAGTGATCCGGACGGCAACATTGTTCGCTACGACTGGACGCAAACATCCGGGAGCGCTGTGGCCATCGTCGACGACGACCCGGCCACCCCCACGGCCACCTTCATCGCACCGGATGTCACCGCTGCCGGCGCAACCCTGGTGTTTAAATTGACTGTCACCGACAACAACGGTCTGACCGCCACCGATAGCGTGAGCATCACCGTCAACAACATCGCCCCACCGCTAGCCGAGGCCGGCAACAACCAGAATGTCTCCGAAGGCGCTTCGGTCACCCTGAACGGCTCCGCTTCAAGCGATCCGGACGGCAACATTGTTCGCTACGACTGGACGCAAACTTCCGGGAGCGCTGTGACCTTCGTCGACGACGACCCGGCCACCCCCACCGTCACCTTCACCGCACCGAGGGTCGACCTGTCTGGTGAAATCCTGACTTTCCGACTGACAGTCAGGGATAACGATGGTCTTGAGTCCACGGATGAATTATCTGTCACCATTAAGGATCTGATAAGCCCAATAGCAAGAGCCGGCAAGGATCAAACTGTAAAGGAAGGTGAGACGGTCACCCTTAATGGATCTGCTTCAAGCGATTTAGATGGCACGGTTCTCGTCTATGAGTGGAAGCAAATTTCTGGAATTCCTGTTGAAATTGGTGATGCTTTTTCGACAAATTTAACCTTTACGGCACCCAATGTTGATATAGACGGGGAAACCTTGACCTTTCAACTTATTGTGCAAGATAATGACGGTCTGATAGGCACAGATGAGATAAGTATATACGCACAGATTCTGCCTCGGGCTAATGCAGGTTCTGATCAGACGGTTCATGAAGGCGAAATTGTCACATTGTATGCCTCCGATTCAGTTGCTCCGGCAGGGGAAACTTTAACATATTACTGGACACAAACCGCCGGGACTTTGATAACACTTTCAGATACTCAGGCAGCGCAACCTACGTTTACTGCGCCGAATATAAATGACGAAACATTGTACTTTGAACTAACTATTGTTGATGATGATGGACATACTTCCAAAGCTAACGTGCACATTACCGTCGTTTGTGAGACGGCATCAACTCCGAACAGCATTAGTTTTTCGTCCATCGACGAAGATGGCAGTTTTACCGTGAGTTGGTCGTTTCAAAACAAAACCGCTACTTATATACTGCAACGGGCAACCAATATAGAGTTCAGCGATGCCATCGAGGTTTACAATGGAACATCAACTTTCTTCCTCCAAACCGGCCTTGGTGACGGTACTTATTACTATCGGGTAAGCGCCACAAACAATTGCGGCAACAGCGAATGGCAAACAAATGAAAATGGACTTGTGGTCTCCGCATCACGAGATAGCGAACTGGCATCGTTTGTCACCCGGTTTTACACTCTCTGCCTGGGACGTAATTCCGATCAGGCAGGTTTAGACGGCTGGGTTGACGCACTGAGAGATGGGATGTTGACCGGCAGTGATGTTGGCTATGGATTCGTTTTCAGCCACGAGTTTGGCAATCAAAACATCACCGATCAAGAATATGTGCAGATTCTGTACCGGGCCTTTTTCGACCGTCAGGCCGATGCCGAAGGCCTTCAGGGATGGCTTTATGCCCTGGCAGCAGGTTGCGACCGGACCGACGTGTTAAACGGATTCATTTTTGCGACCGAGTTCGCTGAGCTATGCGATGAATTTGGTATTAAGCCCTACGAAGGTTATAACACAAGAGAACAAAGAGAATCTGTTGAAGCCTTCGTTTCCCGATTTTATCAATTATGCCTGGAACGTGAGCCGGATGCAGGAGGGCTACAAGGTTGGACTGATAATTTGCTCAATAGAATTCAAACCGGTGCCGATGTGGCCAACGGCTTTATTTACAGTCAGGAATTTATAAACAAAAATACTAACAACGTCGAATATTTGACCATTTTATATCAGGCATTTTTCAATAGAGACCCGGATAAGGGGGGCTGGGATGCATGGATTGCTGGACTAAACAAAGGGGAGGACCGAGGTAATATATTGGATGGCTTTTTGGGTTCGCAAGAGTTCATTAAGCTGTGTAATGACTTTGGGATAAATCCATTCTGAAAATTTGCGCAGGGATTAAAAATTATACCAACTTGGCAGAGTCAGAAAGCGGCTTTGCGTTTTTTAGGAGATTTATGCTACTTCAAGAATCTAGCCGCACATACAATACGGGTACTGCCTAATTGATATTTAATCAAGCCTTTTGCAGGAAAAAATGTTTTACCATATCGGGTCGGACCAAGCGAACAAATTGAAAATTCAAGGAAAGCCTTGAAAAGTATTGCCCTATAAAGCCTTAGAGGTTAGTTTTTAAGTCTGAAAACACCGTTTTAAAAGCGATAATTCAATATCGAACTCCCAAAACATCAGAGCGCTTCCACGGGTACAATATCCATAATGCCTGAGCTAAAAAACTCTCAAATTTAAGAATGCTGATCTTTATCGGGATTCATGTATTATTATTTGAATGGGATGTACCATATGAATCTGAGAATAGGCCTGAAAATCCTGAATATAACTGCTATATATGCAGCGTTAATTTTTAGTGCGAACCTCGCATTTGCTGATTCATCAGGCTTATATTTTCCGCCGGTAAAGGGTATATGGGAGACAGTATCCTTGGAAGAGTCAGGGTGGAATGTCACGAAACTAAATTCTGCTATGAATTATGCTGGAGAACAGAATTCAAGTGGTGTTGTCATTTTGTATCGTGGGCGTATTTTGGTCGAGCAGTATTGGAATCTTAAACCGGTGGAAGATGGCGGGTCGCTTTATAAACACATGCTGGTCAAAACGACATCCGATGGTCGAGCTATAGAGGATGTGGCCTCAGTTCAGAAAAGCGTGATTTCATTTCTGGCAACAATAGCGCGAGAAAAGGGAAAACTTGATCTCGACCGTACAGTTGCGAGCTACATTGGCAACGGTTTGTCAAAAGCTTCACCGAAACAGGAAGCACGTATCACTGTAAGGCACTTGATGTCGATGACAAGCGGTCTGAACGATTCGCTTAACTATATGTATCCTGCAGGAACTGCATGGGAATACAATACAAGGGTCTATAGCATGATGATCCCCGTGTTAACAAAGGTTACGAATATGGATATCAATGAGTTAACACACAAGTGGTTAACATCACCTGTGGGAATGCTCGAAAGCCGATGGGAACCCCGGAGATGGCTTCAAAACCAAAATGATGCCAACGCTATGGGTTTTACCACGTCTGCCCGCGATTTGGCACGATTTGGCTTGCTGGTCCTTGCTGAAGGAAAGTGGAATGGACCTGCCGTCCTCAAAAATTCAAAATATCTAATCGAAGCTCTTCAGCCATCCCAGGATCTAGAACCATCCTATGGTTTGCTCTGGTGGATAGTTAACCACTCGTGGTTTCCCGAAGGTCCGGACAAGGCCGTCGCTGCCTTGGGCATGCTTTCACGTATTGTTTTCATAGTACCAGATAAACAACTCGTTGTAATACGCCTTGGGGACCAAACTAATAGCAATAAACGAATTTTTCGCCGTAAATTTTGGAAACTTATTTCCACTGCAATGCCAGATTGATAAAGAGTAAAATAATGCAAGCAACCACTTGCCTTCACTTTTTAGCGATTATGAACGCTACCTACACCACGTTGTTGAATTGTTACCGGCAAACGACTTGATCTTTTTAAGAAAAGTGCCGTACTTGATCCCTTGGGTATGAATGATAGTACCTTTGTTTGGGATGATAACAAAGATACATCAGTCGCTATTCCACACGTGATTCCAGGCGTGCTGTCAATGAATGGCAATGCGGTCTCGGGAACCAATGGCAGCCGGAACACTAATAACGACAATCGTTGACTATGCAAAATTTTTATCGGCTATGCTCTCAAACCGAGAATTCAATCATTCAATGCCGACTCAAAATCTTGTTAATTGACCGAAACAGGATTGATAGAATAGCATGGCCGTAGCTGCGGTGCTCTGTCCCGGCTATTGAACAATTTTTGCATTCCCCATGCGGGTTGTCGATCCAGCGTTTCGGCTCTGCATCGCTGATTTTCTCCAAATAAAGCTGAGTGATTGACCGGCTCGAACGGCTGTTTAGATTAGTGAGAAACGCAGTTCATCAATATGTTTTTTATTTTTCCTGATGAAATTGGTTACATAATACGGTACGGATTGACTGCAAAGATATCTTTTAAAATCCTGTTCGATTCTGAAAGTGGATACCGGCCATTCTTCTGCTGATTTACAGAATACATCGTACTCGCTTTTGCCGGCAACCCGGCGCCGTCACCGAACAAAAATTATGGAGATCCGGCCTTAACGCGTGGGATGCAATCTTCGCTGATATTTCGAGCTCCTTATCAGGTAATCGCAATATCTATTGCAAAAAGGGATCGAAGAATCCAAACGGCATTTATTTCGAAACAATCTGGTTTATTTTTCAAAGTGCCTGCCGGCAAATTTGTCCTGGCGGTTTTTTCCTGAATTCAGAGCATCAACGGTTTATCTGGACTACAATATGAAAATCGGACAGGCGCCTTTTTACAAAACCCACCTGATTGAAAAGCCCATATCACCGGCTAACTTATTCAAGGCTGATCTTACCACCGTGGACAATATTAAAAAAACGGGCCCTTGAATTTGTCGGCGCGAAAATGCCAATGATCAGATGTGGTAGCTGAATTCCAAGCACACTTACATCGGGGCCCGTCCGCACCTTTTTGAACTGACGTCTTTGAGGCAGCGCAGTAGAAGCTATTCAAAATCATCTTTTGGCTCAATCTCGATGTTGGGTCCACAATTTAAGTCTTAAACATGCTAAAGCATGCCAGGGGGGTTAAATTGTGTCTCAGGGATGATTATCTTCAGCTTAACAGCACAGAATACAGTCAAAAAATGATAAAAAGGAAATAGTGACATGGTGACTTCAACCGGGAAACAATTGGCTCAAGACGTTCGACAGAAGATTAAAGATCTGAAGAAAGTATGTGAAAGCCTTAATGAGGACACCGCATCGCGTGCGCCCGAAGGACGATGGTCTCCCAAGGAAATCCTTTCCCACCTATCGGGGCCCGAAGGCTTGGGTCATTTGCCAATCCTGAAAGCCTTTCTGGACCAGGACACTCCCAGGATCGACCTTCAGGCCGAAGACCCTTTTTTTTCTGAGAAACGCGCCCAAATGACCTTTGCACAGCTTTTCTCGGAGGTCGAGAAGGAATACGACGGTATTTCTGAATTCGCCGCCGACTTGTCCGGGGAACAGCTCGACCGGAAAGCCCATATTCCCATGCTCAAAGACTCGCCGCTGGGGGAGTGCCCGACCCTGGAGGGGCTGATCGGGTGATTGGGATCATATCATATCCAATTCCATATTGACCATATGCGCGAGATCCTGAAAGATCTGGGTCACGAAAGATAGACAATACACGGGGACTTGCATCTGATTTCGTTTGGCGGTCATGCGCTTGCTTTATAATCAAATGAGCGGGACACCGCCGGAAAGCGATAGTCTGATCGCCTGCCAGGGCAGGCAAGGGTGGAAATCGTCTACTTTTTTTTCATCAATTATTCATCAATTATACTAAACACTATAGATGAACGCTCACACCGTACTCGGCAAAGTGTTTATCTGCGGTTACGACCGGCATATTTTTTATGAGAGATGCGGCGATAATAAGACGGTCACACGGATCTTTGTGAATTGGGGGAAGTTCAGTAGCGTATGTGCAGATCTTTAAATTCAGGCCCACCACCTCTATGTGGTGAAAGTCCAATACAGACTCGAGCCATTCCTGGGGGGCTACCGGCAGACTTAATTTTCCACTCCTGTATTTTATTCCAATCTCAAATCCGGTGATGGCCACTATGGATAAAGTTGGTGCATTATCAATGAGATCGAGTGTGGTAGCAGATATTCGTTCATGATCACCGCCGGCCAACCAAAGCAATGCGCAGGTATCAAGAATCACTCAATTTGCCCCCATTCTTCGTCCGTTAATTCTTCTGTGGGGTCATAATTCACCTGGATATTGCTCATGACCGGGTGTTTACCCAATCGGCTGCCATGGCTTTTAAATGGGCTCAGTGTCGCCACCGGCTTTCCGTTTCGGCAGATAATGTAACTTTCTCCGGTCTTTTCAATCTCCATTAAAACCGAAGAAAGTCTGGTCTTGGCCTCATGAATATTTAACATCTGAGCGCTCATTAACGGCATCCCCTATGTTCTTAGTTTAACTTAGTTTAGTTTAATGATTAACATGTTTTGTGTCAATATTTTTTTCATCCTGACAATTGCTATGGCACGGATTGATCAGGTCGAGTTGAATCATGAAATACTTGACCATGGTGGAGAATGGGGACGTCCAGGTGGGCAATGGAGACATTCGTGCAGAAAATGATTTGCAAATGAATTGATTTGTGAGATTCAGAAATCCATGCCCAGATTAGCCAGATTAGGCCTGTGCGCAGAAGCTTCAGCGAGGACGTATGCTCCCGGGGTGCTGCATCATGTCGTGGGCTGGGGGATTGAACGCAAAGAGATTTTCGTAAACGATTTGGACCGCAACTATTTTATAGATCAGAAGTTTAGGGGGCTGGTCGGAGGTGTTGGCGCTCAGGAGCCGGGGTGAAAACCAGCGGTCGGATCAACGGATTTTGGGAGACAGCGATTTTGTCCAGAATGTTATATCCGGTCTGGATGATCCGGTAAAAAAGAATCTGAGACTGGCGGGCCAACGGATAGAAATCGACGGCTTGGCGCTGCGGGTATGTGAAAAATACGATGTGGCCTTGAATTAGCTACGTTCCGGCAGCCGCAGGCGGGAGAGCCCGATATTGATGACCTTAAAAGTTAAAAATGAACTTTCTGCACGAACGTCCCATTAGCGATATCACCACCACCCGGAATTATCTTTTCGATTGACTAAACCTCATTAGATTCGTTATTAATTCCCATCAGCTATTTCTGTTTCTCCTACCCTATCAAACCTGAAGCGATTTTCTATTTCCAGAATCGAATCCGATTTCTCATTTAATTTCTGTGCTGCTGCGAATAGTCCACATACTGAGTTCTTTTGTTTAAATCCCCATTAAGAAAGGGATGCCATTATGACAGAAAAGGGTTTTAGACGTAAACCGACATCGATTTTCAGCGCTGGTACCGTTGGATACCGCCGCTTGAGGGGCGATGATGAAGCAGTGACTGTCCGAACTTTAACATCCTATGTATCTGCAATTACATTAAGTTTCAGATTTTATAATAAAATCCTAATTTTTTTTATCGTACCAGCTGGTGTAACCATAGCCGTTTCTTGAAGGTTTACACAATATTTTATCCATCACATTACCAGAAACCAATTTCTCTTTCACGTCGCATTTGACGTTAAATACATTGAATTTACTACAGGTATTTTCGATGGCATCCAAAATTGAAATCCTGGCAAAAATCACCAAACCGAGAATGGAACTGAGTTTGAATCGGGAGCGGTTGTTCGAGCTATTGGACAAATATCGAGAACGTCCTGTGATCTGGGTCGTCGGCCCTGCAGGATCGGGAAAGACTTCGCTGGTCTCAAGCTACATCGAACAAAGAAAAATTCCATATTTATGGTATAAGGTCGATGAAACCGACGCCGATGCCGCGAATGTATTTTATCATCTTCGTCTTGGTGCGAAAGCCGCCTCACCTCGAAAAAAAATTGGTCTTCCGCTGTTCACTCCGGAATATGTTCTGGGCCTGCCTGCCTTCACAAAACGATTTTACGAAAATCTGTTCGACAAAATCGGGAAGCCTTCAATGTTTGTGATGGATAATTACCAGAACTCGGCAGCAGGTGCGTTGCCTGAGATCCTCCGTCATTCGATATCAGTCGTACCCGGAGGTGTAACGCTTGTGGTTGTAAGCCGTACCAAACCGCCTTCATTTATGGCACGGAATATCGCTAACCAAAAAATGCGAATCGTGGGGTGGGAGGATCTTAAATTAAGCTTTGAAGAAACCACATTGCTTGTCAAGCGAGTCTATCAAAAAAATCTATCGGATTCGGTTGTCCGCCAACTCTATGAAAAGATCGATGGTTGGATAGCAGGGCTGATACTTTTGTTGTCTCAGACGGACATAGAGAAGTTGCCCCTCCAAATTCTGCACGGTGAAACCCCGGAGATCATTTTTGATTATTTTGCCAATGAAGTGTTTGAAAAAGTCCCCGCAGAAACCCAAAATTTTCTGATGGCAACGTCGATGCTCTCCCGAATAACGGTGAAAATAGCCCGGGACTTAACCGGTCACAGTGATTCTGAAAATATCCTGGAAAAGCTTTATTCGGATAATTTTTTTACGTTTAAACACAGGGGCAACCCGGCTTTTTACAATTATCATGCACTTTTTCGAGATTTTCTGATTGCAAGGGCCAACAAAAGGTTGCCCGCTGAAGCTCATACTAAATTAAAAAGCAAGGCCGCCATATTGTTGGAGTCTATCGGAGCCATAGAGGATGCAGCCGCGCTTTACCGTCAGACTGGAGATGACGATAAATTAATAAATTTGATTTTGTGCAATACCCCTATTTTATTGGAACAGGGCAGGCACAACACCGTTAGGACATGGATAACCAACTTGCCCGATCAAGCTGTTGATTCGAATTCATGGTTATTGTATTGGTTGGGAAGCAGTATCTTGCCCTTCAAACCATCGCAAAGCCTTCCTATTTTCGAAAGCGCCTTAGAGCAGTTTGAAGCGCACCAAGATCCTCAGGGAATTTTCCTGGCCCTGTCAGGCGTTTTCCAGTCGATAGCCTATTCTTTCGATAAGTTTGACTTATTCGATCAGTGGATTCCCGAAGTTGAAAAATATCGCGAAATTTACCCGGTTTTTCCGTCTCAGCAAGTCGAGGCATTAATCACATCAAATATGCTGTATGCCTTTATGCTGAGACAAAGTAATCACCCTGACTTTTTAAAGTGGGAAAACAGGGGGTTAAAGCTTATTGAGAACAACCTTGCATTTCAGCTCAAACTACAATTGCTACTTCCCGTTTTGATGCATCGAATTTTTTCCGGAAAGTTATCAGATGCCCGAAACATTATCGAAATACTTGATGGTTTAATTTCATCTACGAATGTGCCACCATTGGTTGAAATTACTATGGGTAACGCCAAAGCCATTTTTAACTGGTTAAATGCAGATTTCAACGCTTGTAAAAAATCCATTAATATGGCGATAGATTTGGCTTTGGCCCATGGTATCCACACAATGTCTCTATTTTTAAACGGCCACAATGCTGCCCGATTGCTCAGTTGCGGGGAACTCTCTAAGGCCGATAAAATCTTAAACTCAATCAAAGCGGATATCAGCCAAACGGGAGCTTGGAATAAAGGATATTACTATTATCTTCGTCTATGGAGAGCCCTGATTGGCGGGGACATGGATGAAGCCGAAATTCAATCGAGGCTGGCTTTAACTCACGGTGAAATCGCCGGAATGCCGCAGACGAAGGCAATCGTGTGCCTGGGCAGAGCCATTGTTTTGCAGCTGGCGGGAAAAGAACAACCTGCAGTAAAATTGTTGGCAGATGCCCTGGATCTTTGCGAAAAATATGACATGCGTCAGGTCAAATTTAGCTGCCTGCTGACTGAAGCCCGATTTGCATTCAATCGCGACGATCAGTCGGCTGGTTTGAAAGCGCTGCGGCGAGCATTTTCGGTGTCAAGCCGGAATTCCTATTACAACACTTATTTTTGGCGGCAGGATGAAATGGCGGATCTCTGCGGTCGGGCACTCGAGGCCGCAATTTGCGAAAATCACGTGAGGAAAATAATTCTCAAACGCCGTCTTAACCCGAGGAACGGTTACATTTATTTGGCGAACTGGCCGTGGCCCATCCGGATATTCACGCTTGGACGTTTCGAAATCCAAACGAATGGAAAACCGCTGCATTTTAAAAGCAAAGCCCCTAAAAAGCCCCTTTCCCTGCTGAAGACCTTGGCGGCTCATGGCGGCCGCGATGTATCCAACGCTCTTATCCTGGACGCACTGTGGCCGGATCTGGACGGCGATGCGGCACACAGTGCATTCACTAGCTGTTTGCATCGCCTGAGAAAACTACTGGATAACGAACACGCCATTCGAGTGCAGGAGGGGAAAATCTCTTTTAACAGCAAAATATGTTGGCTGGACCTTTGGTCATATGAGAAGTCGATCAGCCAGGCAGAAAGCCTCTGGATGGATGTTGCTGGTAAAAACAGAAACTTAGAGGCTGTTAAACTTACCGAAAAAATAATGGCTCAATACAATGGAGTATTCCTGCCCGATGATTTCAGCGCCCGGGTAATTGCCAGGCGTGAAATCCTTACCCACAGGTTTCTCGGTTGCCTTCGACCTCTAATTCAAAATTACGAGGATGACCAAAAGTGGGATAAAGCCGTCTTGGCCTATAACCGGGGCATCGGTGTCGATCCCCTGGCCGAAGATTTTTACCGCGGCCTGATGAGCTGTTACAAACGACTCGATCGACAATCGGAGATCATTTCAACTTATCGCTTCTGCCAAACCAACCTGTCCACCTACGCCGGCATCAAACCATCCCAAGAAACCGTCGATTTTTACCTCTCGCTCATCTGACGATAATTCTATTAAAGCCTTTGAATTGTTTCAAATATCAATTCTGCGGATGCGCTTTTGCCTTTATATGCCAACAGCACCTTCAAAGTTTTTCGTTATCCGTGACTGATCCGTGACACTACCAATGGTATTGTTTAGCCCTATTTAGGACTCAAATTCGCAAGCGATTTTGCAGCTGAAACGGTATTTTCAGTTCAATAAGATCGTGCAGATAGCCTCAAGCACCAGTCCTTTCAATTTTCCCAATCTTTTAAAATTCACATGATGTTGCGCAGAACACAAATATTTTGTGCATTCGAATATAGAAAAAGCAATATGGCTTGCTAGTACAGGTCGGATTAAGAAGAATTTCAAGTTTTAGAGATAATTCGAAAATTTAGGTTAGCTCCGTATAGCGGATTTCTTCCGGGCTTTGATCAAATCTTGAACACAGGTGACTGTGAGATGGATGGCTACCAGAGTACAAAAATTGCTGAATCAGCTTGCACTTGCCGATGGTGAGCAGGAAAAATTAAGCGCGGTGGATCGGCTAAGGCAGTACATATCGAATCCGGCTGTGTTGGAACGTATGTGTGCTGCCGCCGTTGAAACAAACAGTTACAGGCTCAGAGACGCGTTGCTCGGCGCGCTAAAAGCTGAATTCGGAAAAAGCTCTCGGTGCTTTATCAACTATGCGACGTTTTCTTCGAGTACAAGACGCCGCCGCTGGGCATTGGTCAATCTGAGTTTAATGAGGTGTCAGACGGTTTAACGGAGAACGGGGACGGGCCAAGCCAACCCTTTAAGATTAATGCTAAACGGTTTCGGAAAAGGGCCGAAATACATCCTATATTGAGATTTTCAGCCTCAAAATTTGCGATATAGGATGGTTCAATGGCAAGAGCAAAATGGCATTATATCCCAAAGGCCACAAACGCGAGTTCCTTCTGAAATTTAAACAGGACCGCCACCGTTGGATTCAGTGGCTCTTTGAAGCCAGGAGGCTTTGGCTTGGTCGTGCTAAACTATGTCGTGACTTCAAATCACATCCATTTGGTTTTAAAAGACGAACATGAAGATCGAACTATTGCGCCTGCCATTGGTCTGATCGCAGGCAGAACGGCACAGGAATACAACCAACGAAAAAGGCGCAAGGGAGCCTTTTGGCAAGACCGGTATCATGCAACCGCCGTCGAATCCGGAGAACATCTGTTGCGGTGTTTGGTATACATCGATTTGAACATGGTTCGCGCCGGCGTTGTCGACCAATCATCGCAATGGCATCACGGTGGATATAACGAGATCCAAGCCCCCCCGGAGAAAAAACATCATCATCGCCTACGAAAGGCTTCGGGCGTTGGCTGGATTCAGTGATTATGCATCTTTCGCTTCAGCCCATCGGAAATGGGTTCAAGCCGGCTTGGAAAAGATGGACGCCAAACGGGAAAGCCGGTGGACGGAGAGTATCGCCGTCGGGAGCAGCCCGTTTATCGACCGTATTAAAAGCACCATGGGGGCCATGGCAAATGGCCGCTCGGTCAAGCCCGTTGAAGGGGCCTTCCGAACACTTTTTATAAAAATCTTTTCTTTCATCGGGGTATTTTGCCTCAATATGAAATTCCATATATTCGGCAAGCTGATCTAAAATCTTGTCATCAATCTCAATAGAAAAATTTGAACCTTGCTTTAGATCGCCTCTGAAAGGCGCTTCAAGGAATATACTCCGTTCAGGCCGGAAACCGGTTTTGGAACCTTATCCTTTTTTGACACAAACAAGTTTTTGAATTTCTGATAGTTGATGGCAACAAATTCAGACAAGCTGGACAATTTCTTCCGCAGCGACGGGATCCAGCCGGCAGCAAACATCTGGTCATCACCATAAAAATCCTTGTATCGTTTCTGGATGTCCTCGTCGGTGTAGTTGTATTCGGGAATCATCTTCACCAGCAGGTGAAAATGATTGCCTATAATGCAGAAGCCTAAGATCTCGACAAAATAGAGCGCTGAGTACCGCTTGATCAGGTCTAAAAGAAAATCCTTTTCAATATCGCCCAGAGGGAATCCATCGAGCGCCGTCCTGGACATGAGGACAGTGGAACGGGAATTTTAATGGGTGGATTTGACAGTGATTGATTAACAAGGTGGGGGGATTCAGAAAATGGCGGATGAATCTGGTTCCACATCCCATGCGTGGTAAACAGCTTCTTCATCATTTACAATGAGGCGGCTTGTTCTCGGCATCTTTAATCTCCTATGATTGTGTTGAATTCATCATTATCTGAAGGGCAGGGCGGGGTCAAGCAATAAGTACCTGTCCCCATTTTCTTGATTTGCGTTACATATTACATAATCTCGGATTCACGGGCGGTTTAAAGGAATGCGAACGTCAGCTGGGGATGGACCGCGGGGATTTGACTGATATCGACGGATGCTTTGCCGTTTTATTGTGGCAGGAATATCAACGGACCGGCAACCAGAAAGCACTTGAAACATTATTGGCGTATAATATTCAGGACACCGTTACATTGGAAAATTTGTTGGTGACGGCATACAAAATGAAAATCGGTCAGACGCCTTTTTATAATACCCATTTAATCGAGGAACCGATATCTTCTGCTAATCTATTCAAGGCTGATTTGGAAACCGTTGACAGGATAAAAAACGAATCATTATATTGATCAACAGGACAACGATATTGAACGCTTAAGATGCCCAAACCTTCCTTATTCCAAATTTAGCAAAGTAAATTCCCGGTTCCATATTCTGCCATATTCTGATATTCATTTCAAGCGAACTCACCCTGAGGTGATTATAAGACCGATTAAAGCGCAAATTTGAATGGATTTCCCTGTATCCTTTGCAGAATATCCATAAACCTGATAAAATCCAAGATATTTGTTGAACTCTATCTATTCGCCAGGAAATTTGATTGCAAAGAAGGATTGGAAATGATTAGAAATTTATTCTTTTCCGTGATAGCAACCTTGCTTATTATCGGATGCTTCGAGACTTCCCATAACTTTAAAATTCGATTCAATGATATACAAGGGCTGAAAGATAGCGATCTCGTTTATTTCGATGAAACCGCCATTGGAGAAGTAACCGATGTTGAATATACTGATACCGGAAACTATCTGGTAAGTGTCGCTATCGAAAACCAGTTTTCATCTTTGCCGAAAGATTCCAGCACGTTTTATATTGATTCAAATCCGGAAACTGAGGACCAAAAGGCGATTCGGATCATTCAAATCGAACAAGGCGGTAAACCGGTAGAGGAAGATGAAATCGTAAAGGGACAGTCAAAGTACGTTTCTGTTTTCGACCAGTTCACAGAAAGACTTCGCAAAGGCGCCCAGGCACTGGAATCCGATCTAAAAGAATTTATTGAAGAA
This sequence comes from uncultured delta proteobacterium, assembly GCA_963774425.1. Classification (GTDB taxonomy): domain Bacteria; phylum Desulfobacterota; class Desulfobacteria; order Desulfobacterales; family JAFDCJ01; genus JAFDCJ01. Next base: position 189,316 of record CAVZEZ010000026.1, read on the forward strand.
CTTCAGAATTTATCCGAAAGCGAACAGATCAAGCAAATCGAAAAACAGCTGGATAAGATTCTGGCTGAAATTGGGAATTTAAGTCTGGAAATGAAGCATAAATTAGAAACCGAGATATTGCCCCGTATAAAGGAACAACTTGAAGACTTAAGACGCCGATTGGAGAAAGATGGCGAAAAAGAAAAACTTAGGCAAATTGATCGAAAATTAGAGACGATCTCAACAAGGATTAAAGTATAAAAAGGAGGCTGTGGGTCATTAAAACTTAGGGAATGCTTTTTGGGGATTCTTAATTTTTATCGGAAAAAAACTGGATTAGATCAATTTTTGCCAGGATGCTATCTAAATATTATTGGTAGTTGCAAAAATGAATATATTGTCCGAGAAATCAAAAGTTTTATAGTGGCAAAGAAGCCTGTGAAATATCGGAAAATATGTTCAATATTCCCGGAAAAGACGATTTATTATTACTGCATAAAGAAAAATAGCCAGAGAAACAGGCAGAGCAATCGGCCAAAATGCACCCACCATTATTTGGTATTCAATAATCCATATATAATTCTTATCCCATATAAGAGCGAATTTAAATAAAATAAGAATTAATTTCACCGTTAAAGCGGCCAAAACTGGATATAGTAGTGAAACAAAAAGACCCAAAAAAAGCGCTCGGAGAATTCCATAAGAACTTTCGGCAAAAAAATAAAATGAGAATAAACCTGCAAAAAAAGATATCGCGCCTAACAGCACTTTATATTCTCTGGCTTTTGTTTTATTGATTTGCATGGCAGTTTAAATCAATAAATTCTGGTTTATAATATTTGATGTCAAAAAAACCAAATTTCGATACCGGTGTCTTTTTCTGTAATGATCATCATCAGCAAATGCACCCACAATTAAACTGAGGGCCAAAAAGAGCGATATTGTACAAGGATATATTTGGCATAATTTTTCATATTCAACCTCCGTCCAATTAGATCGTCTGTTCGTGGCCGGTAGTCATAACTTTGATGAAATTTTCAAGGAATGAGAACTTATTGAATGAGCAACTGAAATTTTATGAAACAAAAACTTATTATTCAAAGGTGAAGTGATTGCCTTTTCCCATCGATTTCAACAGTAGTTTTTGAATATGTGAACTTATTAATTATCTTACCGTCTTTAAAATGAATTACATCAACACCTCTTCGTTTTTCAGGCTTCCCTTTATACCCGCTCTCCGATGAAGGCCATTCAAGCAACCAGCGATAAAGAACCTTCTTCTCCTTTTCATCGATAAAGGTTTCTTCCTCCACAAATCTAAAGTTCCCGTGATTAGCAAACCATGGTTCCCATGTTTTCCGGAGAGCTTCTTTTCCAGCAGCTTTTCCGCCAGTCCAATTGTCAAAAACCACTTCTTCGTGAAAGAGGGCCATAACCCCCTCGAGATCATGCTTGTCCCAGGCGAGATTCCATTGTCCTAAGGCCTTTTCTATTTCATTTCTTGGAAGTAACATATGCTGTTCCTCTTCATATCTCTGATTTTAATCAATGAGACGTTTAATATGGATTAGTTTGTGGCTTTCCGATAATCGTCCTCGATACAGATATCATAGTAGGGGACGGTAAAGTCAAGTAAATATTAATTTTGGCTCTTCTGAATCAGTTCGCATCTAAATCCAGCTCGGCCCACATTTAATTAATCGCCCATCTTCTGTGATCCTCAAAATCAACACCATCCGTTACGGTAACGACTTCAAGACATAATCGCTTCCAGCCTCGGCCAGCATATCAGCTCTTAGGAAAGTTCTCAAAATATCATTTTGAAAAGCGACTCCAAAGTAAAATTAAAAAATCATCCTTGGTGCCGGCGAGATAGGATTTCGAGACAGAATTTCAAGGATAATCTAATAGGATGGGAAAGAGACTTGAGGCGGACCAATATTATTTGCCGGTAAAAATTGAAAAAAAAGAGGCCATAAAGGAAACCCTAATTCCCTATAGCCCCATTCGATACTTCCAGAGATTTATTGCTGATATCACGATATTCCCGCTTTGGTCTTTTTAACTGTAAATGAATCGCTCTCTTTGAAACCAAGTTCATCAACGAATTCTTTTGGAATGATCAAGCTACCTTTTTTATTGACAGCTGCCTTTTTGTCAGGTGCTGAAGCAGATCTACTATCGACGACTTTTGGAATCATTCCCAGTTCCATTGCCGCATTGGCATACGCCATTTTAATCTGACTTGCGGTTTTAAAGCCAAATTTATCCATTATATCTTTGTTGCTTGCCCCACCTTTAATCGTTATCAGCGCACCGCATAACCAGTCAAAAAGGACGGGTCGCAATAGCGTCAATTTCATCACCCTATGGTTCCTTCGATCGTCGCTGCATTCCGGGAATTTAATCTCCTTTTTGTTCGGGTGGATATTTCGCTAAAAATCGCTTCAGCTTTTCAAGCTCGCCCCCGAAAAACAGATGCAGCGGTTCGATGACCTTATCGATATCGCTTAAAATGCCATAGGTGGCCCCAACATGGGGCAGAGGCAATTTAAGCCGTGACGCTTTATCGGAAAACCCCACCTCAAACTTTTTTATCGACCCCACGTAATGTATACTAAAGCTGAATTTGGTATTCTGTTGCCAGAATTGGGCGTGGGATTGCCGGCTATCGCGCCAGGGATAGTCCCGGATGATCCTTTCGGCTGTCTGGACGGCGATGGATCTTTCTTCCAGAATAATATTTCTCTCTTGATCTGTTATATATAAGTCATAGCTGTTTTCGGTTGGCATCCAACATTTCCTTTGTTTCAGGTAATCATTCTAAAAACTCATGTTTCCTCACACCTTCTGCGGATAATCTCTCTGCCGAGGGCTTGCCGAATTCGCCGCTGTTCGATCATGCCCACAATTTGGCCCTCTGGCCACATTCGTGGGATTCTATAACCCACGTTCCTGAGACGTTTATCTTGCCACTATCTGCCGTCAGGGTAAAGTAAATGTATGATTAGTATATTTCAAAAGAAAACCCCATCTCCAGAAGCGGAAACAGGGCTTTATGATCTATGCATATTAACTCCCTTTTGAATAATATTTGTATTCCAAGGGTTTATTCGATTTAATTTCCCAAACTTAGGTCAAATTGTCAAGTCTATAAATATGAAGATTATAACCTGCTTATTTTCTTGACTAATATCAATATCCGTTGTTTAATGAAAAAATTGTACATACCAATGACCCAAAAATTGACAACTGCACTCGAGAATTCAAAAAATCCGGAAAAAGGGTCCCCGAAGACAATGTTCGGCATATTTTAGCCCGGGCATACAAACAAGGAAAAATCGCCAGGATTGAAAAGGGCCATTCACGTTGTGCAAAACAGGGTTGGCAAGATCATTAAAACCAGAACAACACTTCAATTGGATAGGTGGAACATTTATGACTCTTACTAAAGCCCAAATTGTTGAGGCTGTTATTGATGAAATTGGCCATACAAAGAATAAATCATTCGAAATGATCGAAATCCTCTTGGAGATCATAAAAAGAACCCTCGAATCCGGCGAGGATGTCCTGGTCAGTGGCTTTGGAAAATTCTGTGTTAATGGAAAAAATGAACGTCGGGGAAGAAACCCGGCAACTGGAAGCGATATGACGCTAAAACCGAGAAAGGTCGTGACATTCAGATGCTCTCGACAACTGCGGGATAAAATTAATGAATAGTGCTCTGATCAACCGATTTTGTCAACTCGTCATACCGGTTTCTTATTAGAGGTTTGCGTTTCACATTACTCGAATGGCATATTAATGGACATCAACAAATCTTCAGCATTTAATTTATTGGACGGAACCATCGGCATATCAATCGATATTACAAAAATGAGGGTCGCCCATTAAATTATAATTTTCTAATCAGATACGAGCTTTAACTTTTCGGCTTTGGCAATTTTTTCACCTCGTTTTACCGAAATGCTCACCGCTGGCTGCGAAATCCCCAGTTTTTTTGATAGCCCGGTGGTACTAAAACCCAGCTTGTTCACCGCCCAATAGCACAATAAGCTGCGGGCCTTGACTGTCTCCGAATGCTTACCGGTTGCCCACAGCTGTTCAGGCGCCATTCCCAGTTCGGATGAAACGCGACTTGCTATTTTTTCCAGATTGTAGCCTTGCGCTTTCAGCCAATAGCGCTCTTGCAACCGCTCTTGCGCCTTATCCAATACATTCTGAACAAATTCACTGTCGCCTAAAATGCGTTCATCACTTTTCATATGATCCTTCGCAGAACGCATCGCCTTGACCGCCGACCAGCCTCCGGCACTGCGCAGGAGACCACCACCGACCAAATCCGGCCGGCGGCCTTGAGCAATACCTTCTTTAACATAGGCCCTGTAAGCTTTACGTGCGCTTGGCAAATTATCCCCGAAAAACCTCCGTACATAACCTGTGTCCTGAAACTCTCTCGATATCTTGTCCATCAATGCACTGTGTCCACAGTAAGCGTATTTATCAAGCTCGGATAAACTCACTACTATCTTTGCACGCAACGGATTCAGGTGTATATAACGCACCAACTCAAGTAAATAACTGTCTTCCTGGCATAAAATGGATTTGTAGCGATTTTGAAACAAATGCCCGTATCGACGGTGCCGCCGATTATACGAAACCGCATATCCGGTGAGCAGTCGCCTCATAACGGTTGCCGGCGCACTTCGGCCGGTTCGCAATAAAATGTGGACATGATTGGGCATCAGCGCCCAGGCAAAGCAAAAAGTTTTCGTCTCGGTGACAATATCCCCCAGACGTTCAATAAAATTATCGCGATCGCAATCATCGGTGAATATATGACTACGTTCGATTCCTCGAATAATGATATGATGCAGGGCACCGGGAGCATCTATGCGGGCTTTGCGAGGCATGCATTCAGGAACTGTTGGCCAAAGTTCGGGTTTTTATGAGTTTGAAAGCCGCCGAAGAAGAATTGTTTGAATTGAATACCATTATGCCCTATCGGTTTCGATTGACAGCGGTGCTGTCTTCTCATATTCTCTGATAGCTGCCCCTCCCTACCATATGGCCTTTAGAAGGATACCCCTCATGCAATTGGCTGAAATCAGAAACAAACGCGGTTTTATCTGCGATATGGACGGCGTCATTTACCACGGAAATCGATTGCTGCCCGGTGTGCCGGAATTCGTGGACTGGCTTCGAAAAGAAGACAAGCAGTTCTTGTTTCTGACCAACGGCAGCGAAAAGTCGCCCCGTGAATTGCAGGAAAAGCTTCAGCGGCTGGGCATCGAGGTGGCAACCGCTCATTTTTACACCAGTGCGCTGGCCACGGCCAGCTTCTTGAAATCTCAACGGCCCGGGGGCAGCGCCTATGTAATTGGAGAGGCCGGGCTGACCAATGCCCTGTACGAAGCAGGTTTTTCCATGAATGAAATCAATCCGGACTACGTGGTGGTGGGTGAAACCCGCGCCTATTCATTTGAAAAGATCGAGAGAGCCGTCAATTTGATCCGCGCCGGCGCAAAGCTTATCGGCACCAACCCGGATTTGACGGATCCGATCGAAAAAGGGATCGCCCCGGCTACCGGAGCACTGATCGCACCCATCGAGCTGGCCATCGGCATCAAGGCCTATTTCGTGGGCAAACCCAATCCGCTGATGATGCAGCACGCCATGAAGATCATCGGCTGCGATCGAAAGGAGACCGTTATTGTGGGCGATCGCATGGATACGGATATCATCGCCGGTATCCATGCCGAAATTACAACCCTGCTGGTTTTAAGCGGCGTGACGAATACCGAAGATTTGAAACGGTTTGCCTATCATCCGCACCATGTCGTCGCCGGCGTCGGCGATATCCCGACTTGATCTATTGGCGCGGCTGCCGGCTCACCAGGCCCAATGCGCCACCTTCCGCAAAATCCTGCGCCGCCAGGCTCACTTTATTATCCCCGCTAAACCCAACAATCGCCCTAAAGTCTTGCGTATTCCGGGCCCCTCGGATTATCAATGCTTAATCAAAGATTCCCGAAATCAAACAACGCTTATGGTCCGAGTGGTTTTCCTTTATCGAAATGGGTTTCGCCGACGGCGGCTGGTGACCTCTTTGCTGGACCCAATTATGTTTGCGGCCTCAGAGCTGGCCCAACTTTATCATATGCGTTGGGATATCGAGACATTCTACCGTGATTTCAAACAAACCATGCGGGCCACCTCCTGGCACTGCCGCCCCCTCTGTGCCAATGAAGGTGAGACACTTACCGCTTGAAAAATTAGTGTAGGGCGGGTAAGGAGATCACCTATGGAAACGAAACCAATGCAAGCGAGCACCACCGCTGTTGGAACTGGCTCAGCCAGGGGCTCAACGGAAGGAGCCCGCAGGGCGACTGGAGTTGAGCCCCTGGCTGGCGGTCGCGCAAAACTGAACTGTTCACCGCCTGATCCCGAGGTTCCTGAAAAGGAACGGCGCCGGAAATTTACGGCAAAATACAAATTGCGCGTTCTTGACGATGCGGATGCCTGTAACGACCCGGGCGAAATTGGCGCCTTGCTGCGGCAAGAAGGCCTTTATTCATCACACCTGACCACCTGGAGGCGCCAATGGCGAAAGGGGCTTTTTGAAAACAGAAGGGACGGGCCAAGTTAACCATCCATAATAACTTTTAAAATCATGCGCAGCTATCCCCTTTCAGGGGCTATATCCTAATTTTCGGGGTCAAAAATTGCCTTATAGGCCGATTGAGTCTTTCTCAATTTGAAAGCATTTTCAATGCGCCGGATGGTGCGTCCTCTTGCCATGGCTCCCATGGCATTTTTGATTCCTCCGGCAAACTCACTGCTGCCTACCGCGATGCTTTCCGTCCAGCGGCTATCGCGTTTGAAGTCATGCGTTTCCAATGAAGTTTGAACCCAGCGGCGGTGGGCTGTTGCAAAAGCTTCGTAATCCTTGAATCCAGCCAATGCTCTGAGCCTGTCGTATGTAATAATGTTATTTTTTCGCCGGGGCGCTTGGATTTCATGATAACCTCCATGCGGCCATTTTGATGGATGCTCGACCACACCGGCGCGAACCAGATCCGGAAGCCTATTGGTTTGAGCTATTCAGGTGTCAGTTACGCGGTAAGATCAGCAAAACTTGAACTGGCCAAATGCCGACAACTACAGAGTAATTTCGACCAGCTTAATTCACTATTCAAGTTTTGACACCCATTTTTTCTAAATTAAAAGGATTGACAAACCAGATTAAACGGACTATTTTTAGCCATAAAAAATGGCTGTATTTTATGGTAATAACATAACGGAGACTGCAATGGCCTTGGTCAAAAAAACTATTGAACTGGATCAAGAGGCGATCACTCGCATCAAATCCGCGCTGAATGTCAAAAGCGAAAAGGACGCAATAAACTACGTTTTGCGCCAATTCGATGCGGATGTCCAACTGACCGACGCGACCTTGAATTTGGCCGGGAAAATGAACATCAAGCAACTGTTTGGGGACTAATGCAGCGCAAAATAGTTATCGACACTGGTATTTACATCGACTTGTTTAACAGGGGAATGTATCAGGAGATTATCAACCCTTTTCAAAATGTCACCTTTTTGGCATATCCAGTGCTCCATGAATTGTGGATGGGTTTGAAAGACCGGCGCGAAATCCGACTGCTGACCGCCTGGCGGGATCGTTTCGTCCAACTGCAGCGGTTGATCGTACCCACTGTGGCAACTCTGGTATTGACTGGTGAGGCTTGTCTTCAACTCAAATCAGCCGGCCAACTCGATCCAGCGCACCCGAAGCATTACAATGACGTGGCTATTTCGGTGGTCGCTCGCCAGGTAGGAGCTACCGTCATTACGAAAAACGCCAAAGACTTTGAAAACATCCGATCCGTTATTGATTTCGATTTTGATGGGGTGATCTGATTCCGTCCGGGGTAGTTTAATACGAGGTCTTTTTAGAGGCTATATCGCAATTTTCATGGGGGAAAATAGACGTTCCAATTATAGTGCAATTGGGATTCCCGCTGTATCCAGCGATGACGATTCTTTTTGAATTTCAGCAGAAACTTTCGTTTTGTGACATCTAATTTTTTAGAGGATTGTCGGAAATCCCTGAATGGTTTGAACGGTGTTTGAAAGAAAGGCGGATCGGAGGGTAGACTTTTGGTTCCGAATCTTATATTCAATATAGTTGATTGGTTAAGTGGTCAGAGAGGTAACTTCTCAATAAATTATGGTAGTTCGCAAAAAAGTGCTGGACAATAAGGGCAATCTGTATTATGCACATTATGTATGAAACTCAACTTACCGCTTACATCAATTCCAGAAGAACAAAAGAGCCCTCTTGTTCGGCAGTTGTTGGATGTCATCGATTCCCAAAATCACCTTCTTCAGCAACAGGCAGAGCAAATTCAACAACTCAAAGACGAAATTGCCCGTCTTAAGAATCAACCACCCAGGCCGAATATCAAGCCCAGCAGTTTAGAAAAAAAGAAAAAGGGCAACTCAAAAAAGCCCAAGGGCAAACGAGCCGGCTCTACAAAGCGGCATAAAACCGCTCAATTGCAGATTCACAAAGATGAGCCCATTGAACCTGAACACATACCGGATGGATCCGAATTCAGATATTATAAATCTTTTGTGGTTCAAGATCTCAAGCTCGAAGCCTACAACACCCGCTATCGGCTTAAAGTATATCAAGCAGCTGACGGCGGCTGCGTTGCCGGAAAACTTCCGGCATATCTAAACGGCGAGCACTATGGCCCCGCTCTGATCAGTTTTGTCTTATACCAATACTACCATTGCCACGTTACTCAGCCGTTATTGCTGGAGCAGTTACATGAGCTTGACATCGATATTTCAAAAGGTAAACTCAACAATATTCTCATCGAAAACAAAGAGCGATTTCACCGGGAAAAAGATCATATTTTAGCCGTCGGCCTTCAAGTATCGGACTACATAAATGTCGATGATACCGGTGCCCGGCATAAGGGCAAAAACGGCTATTGCACCCATATTGGCAATGAGTGCTTTTCCTGGTTTGAAAGCACCGAAAGTAAAAGCCGTATCAATTTTTTAAAGCTTATGCGCGCCGGGCATTCGGATTTTGCCATCAATATGGATGCCATTTGCTATATGCAGTCCAACAAACTGCCCCAAAAGCCGCTGGAAGCCATCATCGAAAACCAGGGGATGATATTTGCCAATGACGCCCAGTGGGATGCTTTTTTGACTGCAAATGGCATTGTCAACGCTCGACATGTGCAAATCGCCACCGAAGGGGTGTTGATCGGCGCTATCATTGAACACGGTATATCAAAGCACTTGGTTATCTTAAGCGATGATGCGGGTCAGTTTAATGTGCTCTTACATGCGCTGTGTTGGATTCATGCCAACCGTGCGATTGACAAAATAATTGCCTTTACTGACCAAGCCCAAACAGACCTGGATCGAGTACAACATCAAATCTGGCAGCTATATGAGGGGTTAAAAGCATACAAAGAAAACCCCACCGCAAAAGATGAACAGCGTCTAGAAGACCTGTTTGACGAAATATTTACTCAAAAGACTCACAGTGCGACGTTAAACGCCGCGCTGAAGCGAATTGATGACAACAAATCCGAGTTGCTGCTGGTTTTGGAACGCCCGGAGATCCCTTTGCACAACAATGGCGCTGAAAACGTAATCCGGGAATATGTTAAAAAGCGTAAAATCAGCGGTAGTACCCGAAGTGAGTCTGGTCGCCGCTGTCGCGATACCTTTACTAGTTTGAAGAAAACCTGTCGTAAATTGGGTGTATCGTTTTGGCAATATCTCAAAGATCGAATTGAAAAAACCGATTTCATTCCTGATCTGTCCGAGCTGATTCGAGAACAGACATTAAAACCAGGATGATATTATTTTGCTCCTCACTTAATGACCAATTCTCATCCAATGCTCTTTGGATCACTGCAAGTTGATGATGTCATTATGTTTACTACCATCACTTAATGACATGTTACGGCCCGTCCCTATGTATGATTACTAAACCATAACGCTTGATCTGCTGAAATCCCACGGGCACGTTGCGCGAACTGACCGTGCAAATTAATTGACGCTTACTTTTTTTTAAAGACTCATTGGAGCAGCTCTATGAAATCTGAACAAAGATTGAACAATAACACTCTTGAATTGTATATGAAAAACTTTTTTGGTTACGGAACTTGGTCTGCGGATGTCTGGTTTATAGGCATGGAGGAAGGGGGAGGAAATACTCTAAATGAAATAAAAAGTAGGATAAACTCATGGGATAAACGGGGTCAGAAAAAGCTTGAGGACTTATTCGAATACCATAAGTGTATAATAGACAAGCCGAAATTTTTTGGAGATAGTCCTGTATTGCAATCCACATGGAGTAAATTGATCCGAATATTTTTATCGTTTAATGGAAGACCTTCAGATACTGGGGACGTCAGAGAATATCAGTCGAAAAAATGGGGAAGGTGTAATGGCGAAACATGCCTCTTAGAACTTTTTCCGCTTCCTTCTCCTTCCACCAACCAATGGCTTTACCAGGAATACAGCTTTCTTCCTTTTTTGATAAATAGAACCTCATATAAGCATTATTTGTTCAAAGACAGATCGGAAGCTATCAGATCAAAGTTTAAAGAGTATAAACCTTCAAAGGTTATTTTCTATGGAATTGGGTATAAAGAATATTGGGAAGGGCTTGTGGGAAAAATTTTCATAAAAAATGATAACCCCGTGCTTTACACAACAACTGCATCTGGGATATCTTTCTATATCATTCCTCATCCAGTCGCAAAAGGGATGAAAAGTGGGGATTTTGAAAATATAGGTCGGTACATTAAGATACGATAGTGTATAATCACATCGCCGTTAAATATTTTTCGCTACTCAATTCCACGGCAGATGATTGTGAAAAAACGGGGTGGACAATGAAAAAGATAGGGGGTCAAAGCTTAAATTATGAATAGCCCTCTGTGCCAATGAAGGTGAGACACTTACCGCTTGAAAAATTAGTGTAGGGCGGGTAAGGAGATCACCTATGGAAACGATACCAATGCAACCGAGCACCACCGCTGTTGGAACTGGCTCAGCCCGGGGCTCAACGGAAGGAGCCCGCAGGGCGACTGGAGTTGAGCCCCGAGCTGGTGGTCGCGCAAAACTGAACTGTTCACCGCCTGATCCCGAGGTTCCTGAAAAGAAACGGCGCCGGAAATTTACGGCAAAATACAAATTGCGCGTTCTTGACGATGCGGATGCCTGTAACGACCCGGGCGAAATTGGCGCCCTGCTGCGGCAAGAAGGCCTTTATTCATCACACCTGACCACCTGGAAAATATGGGGTCAAAACTTGAAAAGTGAATTAACAGATTGCGTTATTTACTATTCAAGCTTTGACCCTCATTTTCTTTAGCGAACTGGAGCTTTATGCATGACCGTGAAATTTTTACCATATAAACCATACATAGTAGAAAGCGATACCCGCAATAATTATAAATACTCCTTCAATAATCAGCTGGGTTCCAGAAGATTTTGAAATTGGATTATCTTGGGAGAGATGTTTCCATCTAAATTTTACATCGGACTTCGCACTCCATTTTATGCCTAAGTAGATAAATAATAATCCAGTAAGCTCGCCAATAATTAATGTAATTAAAAGAATAGTTGTCTTCATTTTTATAAACGGATATATGGAGTATATTTTACATTCCAATAAATTCCATAAATATTGTTGCCGCAACATCCCCTGAAATTCCAGCGATTTCACCATATTTGATTACTGGTTTTGAAAAATCAGCTGGTACAGTAACAATGAGATTTCCTGCCTTATAAAGAGCTGCTGAAAACGAGCCTACAAAAATACCACTAACAGTAGATTTTACGACCTTTTTCAAGTCTATATTTCCCTTATTTAGGACTGTTTGGTTATACAAATTGTTTATAGAAGATGCAGCGCCTCCGAATAAAGCGCCTTGTATAATACCCGATCCATAAGAACTTGCCGCTCCTAGAACTCCACCAACTGCAATTATTCTCGCATATTGGATATCATCTAAAGTGCCGTCCTTCCATGCTTGATAATTTGAAGTCGAATTTACTCCAGCACTTAAAATCGATCCAATAAGTTTTGGCGCACCAGCACTTGCCAAACCATGACCAGCAATTATTGTACCTACGACTCCACCCGAAATTTCTCCCAGCTTATAGGTAGTAGATTTGTAATTTAAAGAATCATTCCATCCAAATGCCTCATGCCATTGATTACGTACCCACTTAGTTCCACCTAGCGTAATTAGATCCCCAAACCCCGCAGAAAAATCAGAAACGTAATCCATTCCATCCCAGAACTTATCTGTACTCCAATCCCATCCTTTTCGAACGGCACAAAGCCCAAGCGGATCGATCATATTGATCGGATCATTGAAACCATATAAATAATGATTCAACCCCTGGCCAAATGGGTCTATCGTCAAATATCTTCCTATGGTTGGGTCATAATAACGGTTCAGGTTGTAGTGCAGTCCGGTTTCAGCATCGAAGTATTGGCCAGGAAAACGCAAATTGTTGGTTATCTCAGCCGTTTCTATCTGAGCGTTACCAAAAGAATCGTAAACTGCAGACCAAACTACCCTTCCGCTGGTTTCAATAATCTTCTGAGGGGTGCCCAGGTGATCGTTCAAGTACCAGTAACACTGGCCCTGCTGTTTGTAAAAGAGCGGGTTGGTGCTCCATTTGGAATCGGGTGCATAGCCATAACCTCGGATCTCAGCGCCGTTCTCATCATATTCACCGATTAAACCCTCATCAGAATATACAAAATATGTCCTGACACCGTCAACTTCTTTCCACAACCGGCGGCCAAAGGGATCATAGTAGTATTCGGCAATTACGGTATCAAGTTCATCCTCGACTCGCACCAAGCGATTTTCCGTATTATAAAAATAATTGGTTTCTTTAAGGCCTGCTGTTTTTGTTATGGTGTTGCCGTTGAGATCATGCCCATAAGAAACGTCACCGTAGTCCAGGAGTTCATTATTTGCATTGTAGATCCAGTCTCCCGGCACACCATCACCTGACATTCGGTTTCCTAAAGCGTCATAGCTGTAGGCTTCGTCATCGCTTAACGGATCAACGGTTTCGGTTATTCGTTGCAGCTTGTCATATTGGTAAGCGTAGCTTCCGTGCTCAGTCGCGTTCGACGTGATTTTTCCCGCTGCAGAGTAGGAATAATCGCGCGTAATTAAAGAGTTGTGCCCTGGATCTTTGGCCGCGATCGATTCAATTTGCATCAATGGATTGTAGCTGTAGTCAGTGGTGCTGCCGCCTGGCAGCAAAACTTTTTCAGGGTTGTTCCAGTTATAAATGTTGTATGTGACCTGTCCCTGATCTGAGATGGCTATGCCGCTGACCCGGTTGTTCTCATCATAGCTGTAATAGACGGCATCACCATCCGGGTCTGTAAACGTCTTTTTCAAACCATTGGCATAATAAGTGTATTCGATGCTTTTGCTGAATAAACCGTAATCGACCGTTTCACCGATTTTGCGATTCAGATCGTCGTAGCTGTAGACTGCGGAGGTTATGCCGTCATCATAGGTTTTTACATTTCCCAGTTTGTCGTAAGAATAATCGACTAGTTTAACCGGAGTGACATGATCGCCGGCCGCATAATGCCGTACCTGGACCAGTCGGTTCAGGGCATCGTACTCGTAGGCAATCTTTTGTCCCTTGGCATCATAGATCGCTGTCCGGTTGCCGGCTGGATCATATTCGCAGGTTGTTTCCTGAAGCATCGGCCGGATGGTTCTGGTCAAGCGGTTTGTACGGTCGTAGTCGTAGTAAGTAATGCCTTCGTTTGGATTTTCAATCGCTATCAGGTTTCCCCGGTCATCATAGCTGCGTTTGGTGATTCCATTCAGCGCATCGGAGCTTTGCACCAACCGATTCAGCGCATCATATTCGAGTCGGGTGGTGGCCCCCTGCTCATCGGTGGCTGCAATCACATTGCCGGCTGCATCGTATTCATATCTGCGGGTTCGGGTCGTATATTCGCCCAGCACATCGACTTCCTGAACAACCCGTTCCATATTATCGTAATAGAGCCGGCGGCTGAAGGTCGGATAGTCGGTGCGCACCGGCTTGTAAGAGGATATTGTGGTCGAATCTCGACTCATCATAGATGTACATTATTTCGTTTCCGGCGCCATCGATGGTTTTAAGAACACGGCCCTCGTTATCATATTCGACTCGCGATTCCTTGCCCTCCTGATCAATGATTCTGGTTGGCCGGTTATCGGTGTTATAGTCGGTCGTAATGTATTTCTGATACGGATCGATGCTTTTAATCAAATTGTTATGATCATCGTACTCAAAATCAAATCGTTTGAGAAAGGTGTTGATGATGGCCGTGCGGTTGTTGGCGCCGTCGTATTCATAGGCGGTTGTGCTCTCCAAAGGATCAGTCTGGGATTGCAGCCGGCCCATGGCATCGTACTGGAACGTCCAGGCGTTCCCTCTCGGGTCTTTCATCCGCAGCAGGTTTCCCATGGAATCATATTCGATGAACTCGGTGGTATTATTTTCAGCATCGGTGATCGCAGCGACATTGCCATCCGCATCATAAGCAAAAATCGTTGTGGCGGCGGTAGAGTTCGCATCGGCCTCGACGGTTGCTGAAGATAGCTGATTGAATTCATCATAGGTATATACGGTCACCCTTTCTGACTCCGTGCCCGTCGCCTCGATCTTGCGGGCCAAGTTGCCGTTTTCATCGTACTCGAAATCGGATTCAAAGCCGCGTTGATTGACTATTCGAATTGGTTTGTTGAAATCATGCTCGTACTCAAATGATACCGTCGATCCGTCCGGATAAACGATGCGCGTGAGGTTGTCCCACTCGTCATATTCCTTCCTGGTAATCTTGCCCTTTTCATCGGTTACGATGAGGTTGCGTCCGTCCTTGATTATTGATTGCAGCGTCCGACCGTTGATGTCTACCCGGCGGGTCTCGCCATATTTATCGTACCATACCTCTTTGATCCGACCGGAAGAAGTCGCGATGCGGGCGTAGGACTCTTTTTTGCCTTCATTATAGTCAAATTCGAAAAAATGACCATCACCGTCTTGATCCACAACCGATGCGACATTGCCATACTGGTCATATGTCATGATCGTGGGACGTCCTCCGGAATCCACCTTCTTGGTCATCCGTCCGTGGCTGTCATATTCATAAATGGTTGCATTGTTCAGGACGTCGGTAACGGCGGTTAATCTACCGTCGGTGTAATTATACGATACCTGACGGTTGGCGGCATCTCTAATAGCTGAAATTTCACCGTTGTCGTCGTAATCATACCAGATTATCTGGTTGTCGTTGCGATCGGCAATGCCGACCAGGGGGCCACCGTCACCGGATTGATAAAGCAACGTACCCGTGACACCACTGCGGGAGCCATACGCCGCCAAACGGCCACTTTCATCGTACTCCTGCCAGTTGCCGAATTTGTCCTGCCAGCGATAGCCATCCTTGTGCCGGGTAATTCGAAATGTTTCGCTTAAATATACATCGCTGTCGGTCCCTTTGGCTTCGTACTCGACACCGCCTTTGTCAATGACAGCAATCGAGGATCCCAGGGGGTCATATGAAAAACGGAGCCTGTTGCGCAAATGCTCCCATTTCCATGAATTGTCATAATATCTGCGCTGGATTTTAATCGCACCGCCAGGCACTTTGACAAAAAGATCGACCGCTTCGTCGGTGAACTGCCGGGTGACCGTGTTGACGTCACAACCAACTTTTTGTTTCCAGTTTTGAAGTGTCTCCTTAACGGAGTTCCATAAGCCCAGAAATCTTTCTTTTAATGACGGCTTCGGAAAACATTTCACCCCCTCGATCGTTCTGGGTTTAGGCGCCGGTTTGGAGACGGTGCCGCCCCCCGAGGAGCCGCCACCGACGTTCCATGTGCCGCCCCCGCTGCCGCCGGCAGAGATGATGCCTCCGCCGCCGCTGCTGCAGTCGCCGTAGGTGCGGGTCCAGCAATGGTTGATAGCGGCCTTGGTCGAATTTCCGTTGGCGCAGACATAGCCGTACTTTACCACCGCACACGTCTGGTAATTCTGGCAGCCGCCGCCGGTGGCCTGGCCGTCATCCTGACGGTCGAGTGATTTTATACAGGTGATCCGATAGGGCACCGTGATCTGCGCTTTGGCGGCCAGACTGTCCGGCAGGCCGCCCAGCAACTCGTAGGTAAAATGCTGATCGTCCGGCGGCAGGGTGACGTTGAGATCGTCCGCCCGGATCAGGCCGTAATTGGCCAGGGTGAATTCACCGTTGAACACATCGCCGGCCTGCATGGCAGGCAGACTGACCGAGGCCGGCTTGACAGCCACGACGGCTGCCGGCACATCGGTTTCATAAGTGGCATTCAGCACGATCTCATACGTGTCTTCGATGGTGATTTCGTTGACTTCCCACTCCACCGTGACCAGATTGTAATCCAGGAAAACATCTTCATTGACCGCCATCCCCGGCTTGATCCAGATCCGGCCGATGTATTCCTGATGATTATTGGCGCTGAGGCGGCATTTGTAGCGACCGGAAGGAATCCCTTCGAACCAGGCCTCGCCGAATTCGTCGGTGGGCCGCGTATATTTTGTAGTTGCAACGGCCTCGTTTTGAAGAAGGACCTTGGCATTGCCGAGCCCCTGGATGACTTCCCCGTCCTTGTTGATCGTACCGGTATAAATATCGGATACCTTGATAAGGACGCTGCCCCGGCCATCCTGGGTGACGGCCGCATAAAGATTGATGGCGGCGGGGGCATGATTTGAAGCATTCACCCGCAGGAAAAAGGCATAGTTGCCCTCGGCTACCGTGGCTGTGGGAGAAAAGACGATGCCGACATCGCGCGATTCGCCCACTGCTATCGTGCCCTGCTCGGCGGCGGCGGTCAGGTAGACCCAATCCGGTGCCGGGCTGCCGTCGGTATTGTGCAGCGACAGGGAGACATCATTGAGCGGCGCCAGCCCTTTATTTCGCAGTGCCACGGTTTCGTTGACCGTTTGCTCCCGGGACATGCCGGTTTCGATATGATCCGGCGCAAAGTTAAGTACTGGGCTGGCTTCTGAAAACTGGGTATTGACCGTTATACTTTGCCAGGCGCCGGTCGGGGTTTCATCACTTTTTACCTTGAGCACTACTTTTCCGATGGTATCCGCCGAGTTGTCGGCCCACACGGTAAACGGCAGCCAGGCTGTCTTCCCCCCTCCTAAAAACGATGCGGGGGCGCCGACGGTCAGGTGAACCCCCTCGAGAAATTTTCCCGCAGGTTGGTCTTCGGAGTTGTATTCCAGGCGCAGGTTGTTGACGGCGGTGCCTTCGCCGGTGTCGACCCGTATGCTGACGGTTTTGTTATAATTTCGGGGCACATTCAAATTGATGGATGCCGGCGTGACGGCCACCCGGTTGATCACAAACTGGCCGTGCACCGGCTTGTCGGTGCGATCCGGATGTACCGCCCGGACCTTGTAGATGCCGGATTCGCCTTTCAAGGGATTGAAGATGTAATGAAAGACACCGTCTTCACCAGTATAGACATTGGCGGTGCGCTCGAAACCGTTTAAAGTGATCACCAGGTTCAGGGGGACATTGGCCATGGGATCGCCGGTCAGACGTTCCACGGCCCGTCCGGTGATAACGATGTCCTGCTCGCCGGTAGAGGTTTGGGGGTTGATTTGCGTCACTTCCCCATAGTAGCTGGTGTCCACCATGGCGATTTGATGAGTGGTTGTCAAACCCTTCATGACTACCTGGGTTTCCTGATTCTGGTGATAATAAAGATCGGAGATTTCCAGACGGAGGATGACATCGTCCGGGGCATTGGCCGGAACCGGTATGGTGAGAAAATCAGAGGTGAATGTTTCACCGGCGCCGATCCGGGCGATACTGTTGCGGTTGGACAACGTGACGATCTTGTCTCCGACGGATTGTTTAAACGCCTTTGAAGCCAGCACGTTGTCGTCTTCATCCACCAGGAAAAACCGGATCTGATCGGAGGCGGACTTGCCCGAATTGTGGGCGGTCATGATTTCAATTTCCGCCTCACCGGTATTCTCCAGGGTGAATCGCACCCGGCCCGATGCCGCGCGGGTGAACTCCTCATTTAAAATCTGGAGCACCAGCATACCGTCATCCACTTCGATAGTACGGCTGCGCACAATCCGCACCGTTTCATTGACCCCCGGGGTGATCTCGATGGCTGTGGTCAGGGCGCTGATATCCTCCAAATCGTCATAGCCGCCCACAACCACCGGGACCGTCCGGGATGAGCCGGGATCGAGACTGAAGGCGTCCGAGGAATGGATATGAGCGCCGGCCTCCACCTTAAGCCGGATGTTTTCCACCCGGTCTGCTCCCTGGTTTGATACGATATAATCCAATCGATTCATGACACCGCGTTTGATCCGGCTGCCCTCGACCGGCACCGCCGTCAGTTTCGGCAGCCGGATGCCGCGACCGGGGCTCTCCACTTCGTTTGTGTCCCGCGCAACGATCGTATAAAAACGTTCATCGCCGGCATAGCCGGAGTCGACATACGTTCGACTGGTGAGCAAGGCTGTATTCAGGCGGAGGCCGTCATGGCGGGATCCCAGGTAGATGTCATAGCCGGCGATATCGCCTCCCGGATGCGTCCAGGTCACCCGCGGCGCATCGTCTTCCCGTTGCTCCACCGTAATGGCGGATACCGGCAATAGCTGAAAGTTCAGATAGTATGAGTTGGAAGGCGGCGATTCATTGCCCACTGAATCCACCGCCGTTACGGCATAACAATGTGCGTCCGGGGACGGTATGGGATCCACCACCAGGGATTGAATAATGCCGGCGGCCAGCGGTTCCATTCCCGCCACCGAAAGTATCTCGGATGCAGCCGAACGATAGAGTGAATATGTTACCGTTTCGGTAAACAGCGGCGGGGACCACTCGGCCTTGATGCCGTTGGCCGCCAGATCGAGCGCCAGATTTCGGGGGGCTTGCGGAGGAAGCGAATCGGACACCGCCGTGGCCGGCGCACTCTGGCCGCTGAGGGTCTCCTGGCCGTTTTCCGCGCGGATACTGGCGATGGAGTAAGTATGCATACCGTCGACTTCCGTTAGGTCCATATAAATCTCACCGCCGTTGATGCGCTGGTATTCACTGAGTTCGTTTTCTGCGGGCGCCTGGCGGTAAAGCTGATAGCCCGCGGCGTCGTCCACCGCCGTCCAGGTCAACTGAATGCGGCCTTCCGGCAGGGCCGTGGCCGTCAGGTCGCGAGGCGTGGCAAGCGGCGGAAGTTCACCCTGATAGACCTGGAATAGATTGTCCGTCAGGATCCGGTTCCCGCTATTGTCCAGATCGTCGGTTCCCTGGAAGATGAACTGTAAGGTTTCGGCCTCGTCCAGGCCCGCATCTGCCGGTAGGGTGAATCGGGCCTGCCAGGTTTGAGCATCTCCCGGGAAAACAGCGATCTGCGTCAATCGTTCGATGTCGATGGACGATCGCTCTTCGCCGGAGAGCAGGTAGGAAAGACGGGGCAGGGTGCCGGGTTTCAGCGGTTCACTCAATCCGATGGTGGCCGCGATTGAAACCGGGGTTTGCGCATCATTTCGAATCGGCGTTGACGGGTCGACGATCAGGCGGTTGACCGCGGGGCCATGGGTGTCGATTCGGATGGATGCACCGGCATCGATTTCGGTGCCGCGGTTGCCGGCCTGGTCCCGACCGGAAAAAATGGCATAGGCGGTGCCGTCGGGAGCATCTCCGGGAATCACGAAAAAGCCGGTATAGGAGATGTCCGTTTCCCGGCTCAACTCCACGGCCAGCGGCATCCCGCCTTCCGGCGCGATGCTCAGGTAGGGTGTGCCCTGCAGAGGTTCATTTACGGTCAGCAACACGGTGACAGTGGCAGGGGCCATTCTCCCGTCGGCCGGATCATAAGGTCCCGACGTATTATATTCGATGGATACCGCCCGCGGTGCGGTGCCGTCGGATTCGGCCACCGCTTCATTGGACAGCAAACTTTCGTTGCCGGCGGTGTCGACCGTAGCGGCGCGGTAGCGCCAGGGGCCTTCGGCCGCCGGCAGGTCGTCGAAGGCCGGGGTGCTTATCAATTCGGTGTTAAGTCGTGAGGCTTCCGCGGGAACCTCGAAGATGTCGCGGGCGCGGTATAGATTGTACCCGGCGACCGATGTATCCGCCGGGGGCTGCCAGGAAAGACGCACGATCCCACCCTGACTGGCGCGGGCCGTCAAATTCGCTGGGCATTGCGGCAGGCTGGTATCGAGGGCGGCCACAACCGGGTTGCTCAGGGGCCCCGTTCCCGCCCGATTGCGCGCGACGGCCCGAAGCTGGTTGTCTCCTTCGAACAGGTTGACTGCGATGTCGAAGTTGCCGAGGGCATCGACCGGAGTCCATTTGCCGATTTCAATCGAGTTGCTGTAAACCATGATGTCCGTATCTTTTTCAGCCTTCCCGGCCACCATAATCGTTGGTACATTGGTCAGAAATTCACCGGAAGGCTGGGTGATGACGGGAGCTGCCGGCGACGCCAAATCCACCGCCAGGCCGAAGTCCAACGAAGTGCTGTTGCCCAGAGTGTCGTAAGCGGTGACCGTCAGGGTGTAACCGCCGTCGCCGACTGAGACCACATTCCAGTAGCAGGAGTACACCGGGCTGTAGTCGACCCGCATGATGTTCCCATCGAGAGCGAACTCCACCCGGCTGACACCGGCCGGGTCGGTGGCGGTGGCGGTGAAGGTGGCCGGTTTTGCAAGCTCTTGACCGCTGATCAACAGGGCTCCGTCGATTTTGACATCGCTGATTTCAGGTCCTGAATTATCCTGCAGCGGGGTGGCGGTGATTGTGGACACGGCCGTATTCTCCCCGCCGGAGATGTTGACGGTGGTCACTGCAATAAAATAGGTTTGGCCGTTGGTCAGCCCGGCGATTTTGGCCGAATTCTCCGCAGCGGTCTGGACCGGGGACATCCCTTCAACGGTGGCAAAATCATTTTTACTGATATACACGGCATAATGCCGGACATATTCGGTTGGTGCCACCCCATCCCAGGTTAAATTCACATATCCGCTTTGGGGATCGGCTATGGGGCTGGTCGGGTTCGGCAGCATGGTTACGGCCGTCACCGCCGCCGCACCACTCTCATTGCCGTCGCGGTCGACAGCCATGACCTTGAATGGATAGCCGGTGGCTGCCGACAGGCCGGTCTTTTCATAGGTGTTCCGGTCGGCCGGAAGGAACTCGGCTACACCATCCCCACCGAAAACCACGCGATATCCAGCCAGATCACCCGCGGAATCCGCACACGGATTCCAGTTGAAAACCAGACGTTCAGGAAATGATTGGACGCCGAGGTTCGTGATGTTTTCCGGCGGTATCACATCTACCGGACTGCCGGCGACAGGCGCGACTGTCGGCTGCAAATTGTCCATGACATCGACGGCGACGACGGCAAACCAGTAGACGGTGTTGCGGGCCAGATTTCGTATAGCCGTGTTGAAAGTTCCGGCAGGTACGATGCTGGCTTCCGTCAACCCGGAGACATCGTTGAAGGCGGCGGTTTGCACAAAGATCCGATAATGGGCGACATCCCCGTGGAGGGTCTCGTCATAATCGCTCCAGTCCAGGTAGACCGTGGTGCCGTCTCCCCGGGTATCGAGGGTTAAGGCGTCCACGGGCGGCGGAGGGATGTCGTCAAATGTGATTTCAATCCCAACAGACTCACTTTGATTGCCGGCCCGGTCACGGGCAGCGAAGGTGAAATGATTGACACCGCTGACAAGGTTCAGCATATGCTGCCAGCCCGTGGAAGCTCCCCGCGCCACCGTCGGTTCGCCGTTCACCAGGATCTCGGCATGGGCTTCGCGGGTACCGGTCACTATCTGGGCGGGGCTGTGGGTCGGAGATATGACCGGTTCGATTTCAGGAACCGGCGGCGGTGTTTCATCCACCGTAAACGCGGAAAGAACGGTATCTCCCCGATTGCCAAGCATATCGGTCAGTTGTAGAGTGATTGTGTAGTCGGCTTCGGACAATGGAGATGAAGGAATAAAAGTGAGCCGGTTTCCTCCGGATTCGGTCCAGGAACCGGCCACTTCAAGCTGTTGATCGTCTGTGACCAACAGAATGCTGTCTGTGAGATCAAGGTTGCCGGATGCCTCGATATAATTGATGACAATTGAAACCGGTGGCGTGTTGACAAAGCTGTTGGCCGAAGGGGAAACAAGGGTAACAGCGGGTGCGATGGAATCAACCTGAATGTCTACCCACACGGAGGGACTGCGGTTGCCGGCGGCATCCACCGTCCAGATTTCCAGAGAATTGTTTCCCTGGTTAAGCGTCAGGTCCACCGACCAGTCGCCGCTCCCTGACGGCACCCGAAGTTGATTGTCTACCCACACTGCGGTGGTGTCTTCGCGCGTACCGGCCAAAAAGACAGTGGTGCTGTTTGCGCTATTTGGGGTCGGACGCACCTGGATGCTGCCGCTAACGACATCGCCGCCGGTAATCATCGGCGCAGCCGGATCATGTTTGTCTACCGAAAAGGAAAAATTGTAGGTCTGCGCATTGCCCGCGGTATCGATGGCGGTAAAAGACACGTGATACATACCGTCCTCAAGCGGCAGCGTTTCCGGCGTTACAGTGAAGTGATCGTTGTCTTCGGATACGGTGACGGCCACGGGCTGGCCGCTGCCATTTGAAAGGATAACACTGGCGAGAACGGACGCGTCATCGACGGCGCCGAATTCGTCAAACAGTGTAAACTCAATCCGGTCAAGCTGATTCAAGCAGGCGCCGGAAGATGGTTGCGTGGCGGTCAGCACCGGCGGCGTCGGATCGATAATTTCAGGCAGATCGACAGACAAGCGATTGTTTTCTTCTTCGGTTTCAATCACCGTTGCGACGGGGTCGGCAATGGCTTCAACGCCATAATTGCCGGTTCGGGCAATCCAGGTCTGAATTACCCGGACACTGCCGCCGGGAGGGATGATGGCTGTCACCGGTTGGCTGCCGACCGTCGTGCCGCCGATGGCGAACTGCACCTTGAAGCCATCGACAACCGGACCGCTGCCGATATTTTCGATCGTCGCTGAAAACGCCATTTCCTGTCCGGCTTCCAAACCGTCCGCAGGATCCCAGTCGATGTGGCTGACGACCAGATCCGGTGCAGGGCCCAATGTGGTAAACGACCAGACGGGACCGGCGGTCTCCGCACCCGTATCGTCTCTGGCAACGACCTTCCAGTAGTAGGTGTTTCCCGCCTCCAGATCCGGTTGGTCGAAGGAAGCAGACTGAATACCTTGGGCGATTTCAGGCAGGTTTTCAGGGGAATTGCCGAAGTACACATCATATACGACCGCATCCCAGGGATTTGGATCTCCGCCGATCCAATTCAATGAGACCGCGACAGGCTGTCCATCCGTATTTACCGGCACCCGGACGGCTGCGACGGCGGGCTCCGGATGTTTCGGTTCGAAGGGCGGTCTGTTGGTGGGCGGCGTATCAATGCAGTCGCTTACAGCCGCCAGCCAAGGCGTGAATTTCACCTGTCCGTAAATATCATCGCCGTTAAACCCCGGGCCCCCGGCATCTCCCCACCAGTTGTCCGGGGCTTCCACTACCGTGTCGCCTTGGCTGTATAGCCCATATTGATGATTGCACAGAAAATTGTTGTCGCCGATTGTCGGGCGGGCGCTGCCCGCCGTGTATACCCCATAGAGGTTGTCTTTCAGGTTATTGCAATTGACAGTTGTGCCATTTGAACCGGTTCCACTGATGTACACACCGGAATGACTGGAATTGCGGATAGTGCTGTAGCGGATGGCGGGTTTGGCATTGGCGAGATAAACATCGGCATTGTGGGTGTGCCCGCCGTATTCTACGATGCAGTGCTCCAGCAAGGTCTCAGCATCCCGGGTTTCGTTGCGAAAATATATGCCCTTCCAGTCGCCCGGAGCCGGTGCCGGTGCATTGGAAGTAAACAGGATCGGAGACAGGGCGGTTCCTTGCGCAATCAGCGCCCCGTAATAATGCTTGGGGTGATAGACATGGTAAATGTAATGCCCAATATACAGGCCGGTGCCCGGCTCGAATCTGACCGCCACACCGGGCTCGATGGTCAAGACCGCCGCGTCGCTGTTGTCGGTATGATATCTCACAGTGACATCGCCGGCGATAATGTAGTCGAAGCCCTGTTTGGTCCAGGTACGGGTGGCGGTGACGTCTCCGCCGCGGACCTGGATATAATCGATACCGTTTCCCGACCCCGAGGTGCCTGTAACTCGCGATAACCTGTCGGGATGAATGTTGATCGCGGCGCCGCCGTTGTCTGAAATGATATTATGGGATATGAGCGCCGAAGAAGCATCGTCGCTGTAGATGCCGTCCCTGGAATTGGCGGAAATGTAATTTCCCGCTATGACGGCCGCCGACGCCGCCAGCTTTATTCCGTAACCGCTGCCATTGCGAATGGTGTTGTCCGTGAACGTCGGATTGCAGCGGTCAAGCGATAACGAGTTCGTGCCGTATTCCACGATGCAGTTGGTGAGAATAGTCAACCCATCCTTGGTTTCATCCCGAAAGACAATTCCCTTCCAGTCTCCCGGCGCCGGAGAAGCGGCATTGGAGGTAAAGACGATGGGCGCTTGGGCGGTCCCCTGCGCATCCAGTGCGCCGTAATAATGCTTGGGGTGATAGGCATGGTAAATGTAATACCCAACATACAGGCCGGTGCCCGGCTCGAATCTGACCGCCACACCGGGCTCGATGGTCAAGACCGCCGCGTCGCTGTTGTCGGTATGATATCTCACAGTGACATCGCCGGCGATAATGTAGTCGAAGCCCTGTTTGGTCCAGGTACGGGTGGCGGTGACGTCTCCGCCGCGGACCTGGATATAATCGATACCGTTTCCCGACCCCGAGGTGCCTGTAACTCGCGATAACCTGTCGGGATGAATGTTGATCGCGGCGCCGCCGTTGTCTGAAATGATATTATGGGATATGAGCGCCGAAGAAGCATCGTCGCTGTAGATGCCGTCCTTGGAATTGGCGGAAATGTAATTTCCCGCTATGACGGCCGCCGACGCCGCCAGCTTTATCCCGTAACCGCTGCCATTGCGAATGGTGTTGTCCGTGAACGTCGGATTGCAGCGGTCAAGCGATAACGAGTTCGTGCCGTATTCCACGATGCAGTTGGTGAGAATAGTCAACCCATCCTTGGTTTCATCCCGAAAGACAATTCCCTTCCAGTCTCCCGGCGCCGGAGAAGCGGCATTGGAGGTAAAGACGATGGGCGCTTGGGCGGTCCCCTGCGCATCCAATGCGCCGTAATAATGCTTGGGGTGATAGGCATGGTAAATGTAATGCCCAATATACAGGCCGGTGCCCGGCTCGAATCTGACCGCCACACCGGGCTCGATGGTCAAAATGGCTGTTGAACTATTTGCGGCGGAATATTTTACGGTCACGTCTCCGGTGACGATATAGGGACTGCCGGCCACGGTCCAGGTCGTATTCCGGGTGATTTCGCCACTGACCAGGGTCTCGGCGCAGCTATCCGATGGAAAGAAATGCATGATGGTCAGCAGGATAAGCAGCGGCAATAGTTGCATTGCGTTTCTGTCCATCCGTCTTTTCAGTTGATATCCGAACTTGCCGCCGGCACGGCGAAACGCCAAGTTGCCATGTGGGTTAAGCATCATAAAATTGGTTTCTCCCATTTGAAATAGTAACGCACTTCAATGACTCTCTAATACTGTCGCTATGCTTTCTTCAGCCTCCCCGTTGCAGGGGCCGCATGTATTGTCTGCCACCATGCGGCTGTTCCGCGGCTGCCGCAGACGGGCCAGGTTATTCAGATATCTTTTATAACCGGCAATTCCCCCCTGGAGGTAAAATGCATCAACACCCATGCGTTCCGTCAGCATGGCGAATCTCTCATATCCTTCCCCGGATTCATTGAAAACGAGAATGGAGCCAAACGGCTGGAAGGTGTGATGTGAAAGCACCCGCTTCAAGGCGGTCTCCCACCGGTCGGTATCGGCCCGTTCCGGTAGATGTCTGGCGTCAGGCACCAAATTTCGGGATGCTTCGGATCGCACCGGCGAAATGTCGAGCATCAAATTGTTTTCGCTGCGGCTTTCGAGAAAAAATATCCGCGGTGCGACGGTCTGCATGTCCGGCAAAGCAGACAGATCGCCGACCCATGGGCCTCCCATGCGGTTCCAGGCACGCAGGCCGCCATCCAGGACAGACGCGTCGAATCCCAGCTTTCGCAAGCGGCGGCACTCGATCTCAAGTGGCGTGTGATGAAATCCGTCATTGACCAAAACCAGGGGCGAAGATTTCAGGAAGTCCTTGGTTTTGACTGCATGCAGGGCCAGGTTGAGAGATCCCGGGATGTGCAGTCGTTCGAAGTCTTCCGGGCGACGCACATCCACCAGCGTGATCGTTTGTCTATGCTTTAACTGGTAGCGGACCTTTTCCACCGGCATTGCCGGGGAACGTTCCAATATGGCGGGAGACGCATGCGTCGATTCAGCAGCCATAACTGCACCAGCTATGGCTGCGATTAGCAACCCATGACCCGCCAAGGCGATTAATAAGGTTTTAGTTGGCTTCATTATTTGTATCCCTGTATTCCAATAACAGTGAGTCCCCGATATGACGATCCGGCTGTTGGCTTCCATCGATGATAAAAGTCGGATCGCTGGCCGGATTCACATCATATGTGCCGAGTGATTCTCCGCTTGGGCCGCCATAGGCGGTGATCGAAACGGCTTGCCCCGTGCCGGTGTATTCAAAAACCAAATCCGTGTAATCCGGAGGACCGTACGGCACTTTGTGAGCATCCGTTATGGTGTATCCCAAATAGCGGTCCCCGGCCGCGGCCGCATTTTTTCCGCTCAGGGGAATCATACGATGCTGCTTCCCGCTGCGCAGAAATATGCGGGTAGAATTCAGGTCGGCGACATCGACGGAGAAATATTCCCCGGGGCTGGCCTGGCAGTGCCCAACGAGATTTTTCAGGCGAGAATCGCTGTAGAATTCGACTTCTGTCTGCTTCGATCCTTCGTTTCTGAACTCCAGGGCGTCGATCCGATAGAATTCATATTCTTCACTGAGCCCGATAATCCGGAAATCGCCGAACCGATCCCCGATTTCCAGTCGGGGGTCTCCGGATGTATCGATGCGCTGGAAATTTTTGCGTGGATCGTACGTATCCGGCAATTTTCCAGTGAGCGTGATCTCGTCAAAACTCCGGAACGAGCCATCAAAGGTCGCAGGATCGCCGTCAAGTTCAAGGTCGCCTGTTATAGGCACCGCAACCTCCGGCGGCGGCGATATCTCGAGCACCGGTTTTCCGTCCAGACAGAGACTGGCCTTCCGCGTCAGGTTGCGGATGTGAATGGACAATTGCTCCTCCGTCCCGCGGCGGGCCGAAGTATAGATGGCCATGTCCTGCCGTTCGCCATCCACGATGAAACACCTGTCGGTCCATCGCAACGGCAATTGCCGGTCCGAGAATATCACGGTTTCACCCACCTTCAGAGTTGCTCCGCGCGGAGCGCCGGACATGTTGAGAGTCAACTGCCGATCGAAATCCGTGTCGACGAGCCGCACACCTTCATATGTCGTAACCTGCCAATCTCCGGCGCGCACCAGGTGCTCTGCCGCCAGACTCGAGACGGCCGCGAGACCGTCGAATCGGACTTGCATTGTCACTATTTCGGCCGCCGGCAAGATCGTGAGCGCCAGCGCACCATCGAGATAGATACGGGCCTCTGCTGTCAAGTTTTGGTAAAAGACGCGCAGATGATCTCCCTGGCCGAATACCCCCATGGTTTGCGTGCGTCCGTCGTCTGCAAACCCGAAGCCGTCATGCCATCGTATGGGGCAGGACTGATCCTCGAAAATTTTTCGTCCGCCGACTGCGAGGCTTATCCGCTGCGGGTCGCCCGGGCCCACTATCCGCACATGGTGTTTTCCCTCCCCGACAACGGCGTATGGCGCCTCGGCAAAAATCCGCGGCTGATCGAGCCGGGAAGGAACTGCAACTATCAGTTCGGCACTGCCGGGCACAATGGGCACTTTGCCGTTCAGCCGAATCGTATCAGGAATGATATCCGCGGCAGAGTAGGGCGGAGCCTTGATCGGATATGCTGACAGCACGGTATAGTCGCTGAGGTGATTTTTTTCTCCGGCATCGATGGTGATGACCTCGCCGGCTTCAATATTGTAGAAATCTAGAATCGTGTCACCCGAACAGGCGAGAATATCGATGCACTCGGTCCCCGTATACTGCACCATCACGGATTTTACCCTGGCGGCCGCACCGCTTGCAGGTTGTTGGGCGGCAATGACTTCCACGACGGTAAAATCCTGATATCGGCTGCCGGCTTGCAACATGGGTGCCGCGAATGTCGGCAGGATGGTCTCCACCGCCGCGCCGTTCATGCTGATAGAAGCGGTTAGGGACCGTTTGTCGTCTTTGCTCTCCTTGCATTTTGGGCAGGCCGGATCATCAAACGGATTGAGCAGGTTCAGGCGCCATTCAGAGGGGGTAATGTCCGTAAGGGCTGGCACTGGCCCCACTTCGAAAGCAACTTCGGTTTCGGAAGTGTTTCCGGCTTCGTCGAATGCCGTCACTCTGAGCCTATGATTCCCTTCATCGAGGGCCGCAAGATGAATCGTCCGATCGCTTTCAATCGGCTCGTCATCCAGATACGCTGCCATACCGTCGGCAGCCACTCCGCTCGAAACCCCGCCTGACTCCGGGTCTTCCACGTCGAAGTGAATTTCGATATCCCGGGTGTTGGGGTAATAGCCGGAGCGGGGTTCGATGATCGTGATAACCGGCGGTGTCTTGTCTATCACCACGTCGGCGGTCTTCGAATCACTGCCGGCTTCCTCGTCGTCTGCCACTGAAAGACGGATGGTGTACAGTCCTTCCTGGTCGAAATGATGGGATGTGGAAACGGTTCCGGCGGCTTCAGGCGGTGCGTTTACTTCCGCAGCGGCCATTACGGCGGCAAGGCCGTCGCCAAAATCGAAGTTGCCGCGGTGGCGGTCCAGCCATCCCGGGTCCCAAAATGCGCCGCGAATTTGGATGTCGCCGTTTGAGACGCTGTCGCTGATCAGGTCGGTCAAAACCGGCGCGACATTGTGAACGTTGACCGACAACATATCCATTCCTGTCTCACCTTCATTGTCCGTTACCCGTAGGGTGACGATATAGGTGCCGTTGTCCCCGTAGGTGTGTGTCGGTGTCAGCGTGCCGTCAACCGGCGGCGTTTCGTCTCCGAAGTCCCATAGCAACGTGTGGCGGTCGTGTTCGCCCGGATCGCTGAAACTGCCGCTGAAGCTGATTGATTCGCCTTCCCTTGCCGTCTGGTCCGGGCCGGTTTGCACGCGCGGTGCTGCATTGTTGACCACAACGATCAGCGAGTCATCACCCACTGCGCCGTCATCGTCGACAACTGTCAAGGTCACGGTGTAGCGGCCGTTATCCGCATAGGTATTTACGGGGGTCAGAGTGCCCGAGGCGGCTTTGCCGTCTCCGAAGTCCCATATCAGGCTATGGGTATCCGCGGCGGAATCGGTAAAACCGCCGGCAAAAACAATTTCAGCTCCTTCATTCACTATCCGGTCACCGCCCGCCTCGACCACTGGCGGGACGTTGTCGACGCGAATCACCTGCGACGCGGTATCCATGCTGCCGTCGTCATCGGTGACGGTCAACCGCACCGTATAGCTGCCGTTGTCCATGAATGTCAGGTGTGGATTGCGTTCGTTGCTGGTGCGGCCGTCGCCGAAATTCCAGTCCCAGGACACGATGCAATCCGGATAGGATCGGGAAGCATCGGTGAACGTAATGCGGGAATCCTCCACCGCCGGCTGGGGCGACCAACTGAAGGCGGCATCGGGAGCGCGGTCACTGACCGTGACCTGACCGGTAACCACTTCACTGACGGCGCCGTCCGTGTCCGCAACCCGCAGGGCAACGGTGTAAATCCCGTCGTCTTTGTAAATCCAGGCCGGGTCAGTCAAATCGATGCCGTCGGCATCTGCCTCGAACGTGCCGTTGTAAGCAAAATCCCAGGAATAGATGAGGGTGTCGGAATCGATATCGCTGGCGCTGCCGGCCAGTGGGATGCCATCACCCTCCTTGCCGCTGAACGCCGGGCCAATGGCCGCCCGGGGCGGGTCATTCACTGCGCTGATCGTCACGCGGACGCTGTCGCGGTCTATCGCAGGACCGCCGTAGCCTGTATGGCCCCGGTCATCGGTTTCGATCCCGACGGCGGCGTCTCCATGAAAATCCGCATCCGGGATAAAACGCAAACCGGCCAGCCCGTCGTTGATGGCCGCCAGGGTTCCGGTGAAGTGCATGGCGGTGTCAGTTGTGCCGTCTCCGGAAATAAACCCCAGACCCGCGGTCGTTCCCAGGGTCAGTGCCCCATGGGCGGCTGTGAGCCGTGCCTCGACCACGTTCGCGTCGGCATCGACATCGGAGATTGAAATCGAAGGGTCGAGAACCAGATCGGTATCCTCGGCGGTGGTTTGGGGCCCCGGCAGCCTGTTGATCGGCGGATCGTTGACGGCAGCCACGGTGAAAGTTGCCGCGCGCTGTGAAAAAAGCCCGGCGGGATCCGTTGCGCGGAACATGACCATCTCGCTGCCATACCAGTCGGAATCGGGAACTTCGATGACGGCCCGGCGGTTCGGATCGATGTGGATCTGCAGGCGGTCATTTCCGCTGAACGTCCACATCATTTCGTCGGCCCGGTTATCAGGATCTGTCACCAGCGAGTCCAGCTCGAGGACATCGAAGCTTGCGCCTTCCGAGATGGACTGTGCGGGTATCGCGCCGATCAGCGGACATGCATTGGCAATCACAATCGCCTCAGCCGAATCGGTGATCGGATTTACGTCCGGTGGATTCGATGCTGTTCGCACTGCCCGGGCAATCATTTTGCCATACTGCTCGGCCGTCACCGTGATCTGCAGGGACGCAACCGAACCGGCGGCCAGATCGCCGACAAACCAGCTTCCCGCTTCGGGATCGTAATCACCCTGGGAAGCCACACTCGACTGATATCCTAGGCCCGGCGGGATCGCTTCGTCGACCTGAACCCCGACGGCATCGTTGGGTCCGTCGTTTGCGGCGGTAATGGTCAATAAAACAGGCTGGCCCACATTGAGACGGGAAGGCTCCGCGGCTGCGGTCACGGCAATGTCGGCGGCCATTCCGCTAACGGTGAGGTCGGCAGAATCATTTCCGCCGTCCGGATCGAATTCAGCCAGATCGGCAATGTCCGGCCGATATGGTCCATTCACCGGCTCCGGTGATCTGGGCGACGGTATCGATCCGCACATAATGTGCCGCCGGTATGCTTTCCACCTGCCATTGACCGCTTTGAAGATCATAGACGCCCCCGGATGCCGTCGAAGACAAAGGAGTCAGGCCGGCGGGCAGCGAACCGTCCATTTCAACGGCGAGGGCATCGTCGGGTCCGATGTTTCTGATAATCCGCGTCAATATGATTAAATCGCCGACATTTATTTCAGATTGATTCATGGATTCCAGAACAGCCAGATCGGACATAAACGGATGGTCCGCCAGATTCGGATTGACAACCACGGTGGATCGGTTGTTGGTCGGATCCGGATCCGGTTGATCGCTGTGGACAACCGCAGCGGTGCTGATGATCTCGTCGGCGTTTGAAGCGTTCAAACTGAGATGCAGGGAGGCGGTATCACCCGCTTTCAACTCTCCGAGATTCCAACTGCCCGTTGTGGGGTCGTAGCCACCATTGCCGGCAGTGCAGTCCTCGCAGGTAAATCCCGCGGATGTCTGGCACTGGATCTGCACACCGGTGGCATCGTCGGGACCGTTATTGGCAGCCGTTACCATAAAGTTGACGACGTCTCCGCCGGCAGGCGTCGAATTGTCGACTGTCTGGACAACGGCCAGGTCCGACTGAATGCCGGCGTTTAGCATCAAACCGGAAGAATTGTCGGCGCCCTGGGGATCATATGCATCGGATTCGGAAACCGTGGCGATGTTCAGGATGCTTCCTTCCTGGACGACCTCGGCGATGATGCGGATGCGCGCCGAGTTCTCCAATGCCGCGGCCGATAGGGGACCGATTTCCCACACACCGGTGACCGGGTCGTAAAAGCCATCAGCATCATCGCTTACATGGATCAAGCCGGCCGGCAGGATGTCCAGCACCCGAATACCGTCGGTATCCTTCGGTCCCTTATTGGTGACGGTCAGGGTAATAAGAACCTGATCTCCAACCTGACCTGAGATACTGTCGACATCCTGCCGGATGCCCAGGTCGGCGAGTTCGGCGGGATCTGTTTTGTTTTGAAACTCATCGTAGTCCGAAATGCCGTCGTGGTCGAAATCGCCGCTACCGTCACGCTCCAGGGAGCCGAACTGATCCATTTCCCACGCATCGTCCAAATCATCGGAATCTGCATCGCTGAAACTTCGGATGGTGAGCGTCACCCGGCGGCTATCTGTGAAAGTCCCGTCCGCAGCCGTAATTATGAGTTCATAGGTTCCCGCCTGGCCTGCAACCGGTGTCCAGTCGAATACCCCGGTGCCGTCGCCCTGATCGCCGAATTCCGCTCCCGCCGGAAGCGGCGCGGCCGAGAGCGCCGGAAAAGTCCCGTCGGGATCTTGGGTGGCGATCGTGAAGCGGATTCGCTCGCCTTCAACAGCGAATTTATCTGTTATGGAATGTAGCACCGGCGGAAGTCCTAAACCCTGGGAGTTTACAAATTCGATGGCGTATTTGCCGGTGGAATCGACATCGAACAGGTTGATGAAGTGGCGCCAGCCGTGGTCTTTGGTCCGCTGACGCGACAGCCAGACATTTTCCTTCTTGATGACCTTGCCGTCGGATCGGATGAGGGATTCGACGGATTGCCGGCCCTCAAAGGGATCGTTCAGGCGGGCATACATGAACCCGGCCGTCGGCGGTATCACCAGGCTGCCGCTGCCGCCGGCCACGTGCAGGAGGGCGGAAGCCGAACGGTCCAGGACTTCGGTATCTACAAGCTCGGATTCATAAACGCGGTAAACATCGATATCTTTGGCCAGAAAATCCCGCACGCCGTCGCGTGCGGGTAGATCCACCAAGATGTCATGGATCAGTAAATGGGTGCGTGTATCGGAAATCAGAGATGTGAGCTCCCCTCCCAGTTCATCCGAATGGGACAAGCCGGCGGTGAATTCAACGAACCTGCCCGACAGCGTGCAGGTCATATTCCAGCGGGCGGTGGCTGCCAAACCGGGACCGATATCGCCGAAATCAGCCAGAAGGCTGTCAGAGGCGGTCCGGCCGTTGACCTCGCTGCTTTCGATGGAAAATCCGATTAATAGTCCCTGTTCGTTGTCCACGATGACAGGCCGGGCGGAATCGATTTTTAGATTTTCAGCGAGGCCATGACCGGTGTTGCTGAGCCGCATACCCATAGAGAATGGCTCCGGCGGCTCGATCGGCAGCGTGAAGGGATCATCACCGTAAACTGCTTCCGGCAGAAAATATTCCAGCGCGATTTGCGGCATGGGCTTGACCACGATATAGTCCGGCGTGACTTCAGTGATTTTTTCTTCTCCGTTGATGGAGTAGGACAGCCGGGCGCCGACATAATAAAGGGTGCCGGATTCCAAACCGTTGGAGGATCCCGGGGAGGGAACGATCAACCAATGTACATCGGCGGCGGTCGAGGGTGACACCCTGCCGCCACCGTTCACCTCATCGATATTATCCATGGAATCGAGGCGGATGAAAAAAAGGGCTTCGGTGTTTTCCGGATCGGAGCTTGCCGCCACTGGATTCCCGTCCTCACCTGTAAAGAAAACATCCACGCGAATGTTTTGCAGCGTCAGGTCTGCCAAACCGTTAGTGATCCGCAGGTGGGCATCGAAGGCCTGACGCTCCAGGGTCAACTGCTGGGTTATCTCAATTTTCACGCGGGCGCAGACCGAGTCGGCGGCCGGAGAAACCGTCGGAATCAGCCAAGCCGCAATGGCTGTCAATATAGAACCCAATACCCAACGGCATCCCTTATCACCGACTCTTTTCATTTTTTCTCCCGTGATTTCGACAATCGCGTTCTCCGTATGCTGCGAAAACAGCTTTAACTGAAAGACGCAATTTTTACTGGAAATCGCCAATTCAGCAGTTGGATTGAGGTTCCAGTTATTTGAGGCCCTCGCGGCCAGATATTTTTTTCGATTACCCGGAAAGCTCAAGTCAGAGGGAAGCAGCCTAATTTATTTCCCTCCCTCAATCCCTCCCGCCAGGGGAGGGAAGCAATATTGCCGCTCACTGGAACTTTCAGGATAATCGTGTTGTATTTAATCCCGCCAATGGCGGGTTGAATAAAGCAGCATTGTATTGAAACAGACGACAGATTGCAGAAGATAAAAACAGAAGAGAGAAATAGTGATTACAGAAGTCGCAGGAAAATATCTATCTTGTTACAGTCGGTCTTGATTCTCGCTACCTCGTTTCCATCCATAAATGGCCTTTTTGCCCAATTTCTGCGTCAATCTGCGCCCTTGCTTGTGCGGCGTAAAAAACTACGCCTCCGTGCAAGCGCTTGATTTCCTTGACCTTGGGCAAAAATTCTCATTTCTGGATTGGAAACACCATCAGGTGCCCATCATATAAAAACTCTTTGTGGATGGGCACTACCTATTGCTTATGAGAATACTTCAAACGCGCAAGCACGCTGGTTATCAATTACACTTCGATTTCTAATTCATGTATACCTTTAGTCCTTCACCTTTGAACCGAAAACGATTATTCAGTCCCATGAGGCTATTTTCCCCAGCATGAATGATCCGCATGGCGATGTAATCGCCGGAATTCTTCGTCAGCACATGGTTTTGAGGATCGGCCACCTGCCAGGTTCCATTCTGGTGAAATTCGCCCCAGTTATGGTAGCTGTGAGCATTCAACACCAGACTTCGCGGGCAGACATATCCGCCCACCGGCCGGGCGGCGATACCGTTGGCACGGCACAAGGCCACGAAAAGTTCTGCATATTCGGTGCAGTCGCCTTTTTTTTTCTCCAGAGCATAAAGGGCGCCGCGATCCTTGCCGTCATAGCCGCTGTAGCGCATGTTGTCGGTCACCCAACCGAATATGTTTTTCACGGTTTGGGCCCTATCGTATGCAAACAATCTGCGTGCTATCCGGTAGACAGCAGGATGATCTGATTCAATAAATTTTTGGGGATTCACATCGCGAGGCGTTGGCGCATGGGGCACAGGCTTGGCGGTGCGGGAGACTTTCAGGTCGGCCTTGACGGCAACAATCCGCGAAGCATAGGGTGCAAAATCGTCAAATTGAAAATGCAGGACCTGATTTCCGATGTCGTCGGAAAGCAGCCGGTACGGATAATTGGCTTGCAGGTCCAGACAACGTTGGGTGGCCGTTTGTTTGACCGGTGCGAATGCCCACAGTTCAGCCCGTTCGATCGCCCGATTGGATCTGTTTTGCAGCGTGAAACTGTATTGAATCTGCCTGGAAATCGAATACCCTTCATTCTCCGAAGGACGCTTCCGTCGCTCCTCTTTAAGGGCCGTGATGCTGGCAGCAGCCAGACAGAATAAAA
Organism: uncultured delta proteobacterium; assembly: GCA_963774425.1. Lineage (GTDB taxonomy): Bacteria > Desulfobacterota > Desulfobacteria > Desulfobacterales > JAFDCJ01 > JAFDCJ01. The sequence continues at coordinate 224,996 of CAVZEZ010000026.1, forward strand.
TTGCGGCGGCAATAATAAAGGCCTGCACCCATAAAAAATAACTTATCCTTCTCGTTCTTACCGATGATCTCGTCCTCAATGTCTTAGCGTACCTCCTATTTAAAAAATTCCACGTATTGACCCCAACGTTGCAAAAGTCGGAGAGCTTCAGAGACGAAGCGTCAAATTGTTTATGCAACTAAGGGGTTGAGTACGCCCCAGCGGCTTGAGCCTGTTAACCGGAGCAGCCTCGAAAACAAAGTCATGGTTATGAGCAATATCCGTGCTAAAATCCACGAAACGGCGAAATTTTTTCTAATCGGTTGAAGGACGTCGGTTTGCAGATATGCTGTGAAAAATGTGCAGCCGAGTGGCTATGAAAAAGCCTCTTGAATAAGCTGTATTTTTTTTCACAGGCCTGGGTAGAAGGTGAAACTTTGGGGGTTGTGTTTTTTGATGGCTGGAATGTGAACCTTGAAACGGTCAAAGCCGGTTTGGACGAAGTTCCGTCAATGTTGCAACGTTAGGGTTTGCCGAGAGCGGTCAGCAAAGTGGCTTGGTCTTCGGCCATTTGAAGGTATGGAGGCTGATGCACGGAGCAGGAATTGGTACGTGCCTTTTATTCCGTGTGTAACTCATCGACGGAACAAATGATTTCCGATGCAAAGCGCTTGAAATCAATGAGGTTATTTTTTAGGATTCCGATAACGATTTCCGGATCGATACGTGTATAATCGTGCACTACGACGTTTCTGAATTTCGACATTTTCACCATGGCATCGAGAACCGCTTCCGATATGATATTGCTTTCGAACAAGATCAGGAATAGATCCTTGTTGTCCCGGGGTTCCCGTAACCCATGTCGCGAAATAATATGGGCTGCAGTGTCGATACAGGCTTCACAAGCAAGCTGCAATGTTCTTTCAACGAAACGCTGATCTTTCTTGTTCCTTTGATAATCAGCCAATGAGACGGTTTCGAATTCATTCAGGTCCGAGAGATATTCCTTTAGAAACCGGAGTTTTGACTCGATGACGTCCCTGTCCGCAGAACGACGGCCGGATGTGTCAGCAGTCATAAAATGACCTCAAATCATGGCGCTCTTTTTCGAGATAATATTGAAAATCAAAATACTCTTTTTGCTTTTGAATCCTGAACTCCAGTTCATTGGAGAGATCAACCGCATAAACCAGCAGACCGTTTTTATATACCTGGTGAATCATTTTCAAGGAAGCCCCGTTCATCACCACGACATCGACTTTTCTTTGAAACACATGCTCAAGTATATCATGGAGCTTTAGACGGAGATCGTTTGTTTCCTGGGGTGGCAAATCTTCCTTTAGCCGCACCGCAATATCAATATCACTATTTTTTCGGAGCAGCCCCATGGCAGCAGATCCGAATATGTAAGCGGACAATACCGCGGAGTTGGACTCAAAAACCTTTTGGAGTTCGGAAACGGGTGGCTCGAATCCCAAAGTTTGCTGTTCGGAAGTGTTCATAATAACAAAGCCTATGAATTTTATGACGATTTGTCAATTTAATTGCAAATGGGATCGCCGATCGCTAAAAGGGCAAGGTCTATGCACTTTTTCACACCAAATATTCCCATTATCAGGGCTTGCGCCTGAATGTTCGCTGTTGAGCCGGAATTTCAGGTGGGAATTGTAAAAATTTGACAATCCGTATTGATTTGTGCTATCGGTTTAATGACGATTGAAATGTGTTAACCTTTAACGAGAGGTTGCCATGATCCGATTTAAAAGACCCTGTTTTCTCCAAGGAGGTGCGGGGTTTTTTTGTTTGTGGGCTTTCATGAATGAAGTTGGATTTGTGCCTGGTAAATCTGCTACGGGATGCATTGGAAGCATCTCCCGATGAAAGTGGATGAGCTCAGCTTGGACGTGTCGGAAGCAATATTGCGAAACAATCGCCTGATTTCGACCCACGGAATTACGGATATGGAAAGTTGGGTGAGTTGTTTTCAGCAACAAAGCTATTTTCTATTGAAGAGCAGCAAATAGGCACTACCAAATCAAAAGTGCTCTATGTTCGCGATAAAAGGAAGAAATATGGTGAATCTTCAGATAAATAATCGAGCTGAAAAGAAACTGCTGATAACTCTAACATACATGCACAACGACTGGACTGCATGTATTGGCAAGATATTCCCTGATATTTCGGGCCTTAAAATCGTGTGATTACATCTTCTAATCTGTACTTTGACGATTTTGCATGTATTCTCCATATATCACAATAGAATGCCGAAATTAAAATCATGTAATATTGAACTTATATCACCAGCATTTTGAATAGTGTTGGTTTCCTGCGAAATATGGGATATTGGCTGCACTGGCCGTTGTGGTTCCGACTAAATGTGAGCCGTGTATAAGAGGCTACACAAAAATGGCTCATGAGGCTTGGGCATCAAAAAGTGGACTTATTGAGTTTAAAATGTGGCGATCACCGAATCTGATTGTCCTCGCGAGCAATGGGCCATGCACAGTCTTTTAACGTATGGAAAGATACAAGATGGCAAGAAAATAGATTCTGAAATATGCTGCGATGATGAAAGCGTAAATCGAAAGGATTGAGTTTGTGGGTGATTTAATCTGTTATTGCTTTGGATATGCTGAAGAAGATATCAGACGAGATTACATAAATAATGGCAGATCGCTGATTATGGAAAAATTCAGATGGAGAAAAAGTTTGGAAATTGCCAGTGTGCAACGAAAAATCCATCAGGGAAATGATGTTTGGCAGACGTCCGCCAGGTGGTGGCTAAGTTATAGGGTAATATCAGATTTACCGTGATAAACTAGGACGATCATGGATTATGGATTAAATGGAAAGAAAGCGCTGGTGACCGGCTCGACGGCCGGCATCGGGTTCGCCACCGCCCGCGCGCTGGCCGGGGAAGGCGCCCATATTACGTTGAACGGCCGCACGGCGAGACGGCTGGACAGCGCCGCCAAGAAAATTAGAGACGAATTTCCGGACGCGGTTGTCGAAGGCATTGCGGCAAATCTTGGTACCGCCGACGGCTGTCGGGACCGGATTTCCCGGTTGCCCGAGGTGGACATACTCGTGAACAATCTCGGGAATTTTCGAACGTAAAGAATTCGAGCAGATTTCAGATGAAGACTGGATGCGCTTTTTCGAGGTCAATGTGCTCAGCGGGATCCGTCTGGCGCGCCACTACGTCGGCGGCATGCGAGTCGCGCAACTGGGGCCGCATCGTTTTTATCTCCAGCGAGTCGGGAATCCAGATCCCAACCGAGATGATTCATTATGGAATGACCAAGACCGCCCAGTTGGCGGTCGCGCGCGGCCTTGCCGAAACCCTGGCCGGCACGGGCGTCACGGTTAATAGCGTGCTTCCCGGGCCGACCGCCTCGGAAGGCGTCAGTGAGCTCGTCGCCCAGATGGCGGCGGAGCGCGGCCTCGACGCCGACGCCATGGAACGTGAATTCTTCGAAACCGCCCGGCCCACCTCCGTGCTGCAGCGCTTCGCCGCGCCGGACGAGGTGGCGATGATGGTTGCCTATATTTGCAGTGAAAAGGCTTCGGCCACCACCGGAGCGGCATTGCGGGTCGACGGGGGAGTGGTGCGTTCGATCGTGTGAGGGCAGAAGTCAGGAGTCAGAAGTTAGAAGTCAGGAGTCAGAATACCGAAAACGGAAGACAGATGACCGAAGACGGATGAGGGAAACGGACAGGCTGCTGAGAAGACCAGAAGATTTAAAAAGAGGTCGGGGGTCTGAGATCAAAAATCGGGGATCAAAATCGAGTTGACGGAGGGAAGGATAGCCTTGGACTAACAAATGCCGGGCAGGCACCCGGCATGATGCTTCCAGGAATGGAATAGGCGAACACGCGCAGCTTCATGCGGGGATAACAAATGAAAAAGTACTTCCGCGGCCTTTGCCTTCGCTATCGGCCCAGATGGCGCCGCCATGCAATTGAACCAAATTTTTTACCAGGGATAGGCCGAGTCCCGTACCTTTCTGCCGCCCATCATGCTGATTCCCGGCCTGCTCAAACGGATTGAAAATAATTTCCATATCCACATTTTGCGGGATTCAATCGCCTTCAATCATCGCTGTTTCGATGTTTCGGCAAGTTGATTTTTTGATAGAGCGAACACCACCAGAGCAGGCCGCAGGCCGCCAAAAAGATACCCAAACCTCCAAAAAAACCGGCAAAAAAAATGCCTAAATCTCCTAAGCTCCCCATGTAATCACCTCCAAAATGAGATAAAAATAGGACTTCCGGTAACAAAAACAGCCGGTCTGATCAAAATATAAACTCCGAATAACAAGTGACAAGTGACAAGTCGCACCGTGGATCCCGACACCTGAAACCCGAAACCTTTCATGTAGTTTTCACTCAAGCCTTATTTATGCCGACACCGGCGGACGGCGTCCTGCCCACGGTCTGGCTTCCTCGAGCTGTGAAGCCAGGCGGAAAAGCGTGGCTTCATCGCCGAAGCGGCCGAGAAAGTGCGCGCCGATGGGAAGGCCCTCTTTGTTCCAGAACAAGGGCACCGACATGGCAGGTTGACCGGTAAAGTTCGCCAGGGGCGTGAAGCGCGCAAATTCCGCCGCCCGTCTCATTCCCTGCAGGGGATTGTCCGGTGGAGATTTGAAAGTTCCCAGAGGCACCGGCGGTTCGGCAAGCACCGGCGATAGAAACACATCGAAATCTATGAAAAATTGAGCGACAAACCGTGCCGTTCGCTGTAACATCTGCACGGACAGCACATAATCCGCCGGCTGGATATGGGCTGCCATTTCAGAAAGTGCCCAGCTGAGCGGTTCAACCTGATCTTGTTGGGCACCCATCATTTTGAGGGTGGCGGCCAGCGAAGCCGATATGATTGCGCCCAGGGCCTGTTGAATCTGCTCGATGCCGATATTCAGCCGGGGCGCGGCCTCCCGCACCTCATGTCCGAGCTCACGGCACAACGCGGCGGCATCGTGCACGGCTTCGATGCAGTCGTCATCCACCGGCCCATCGCCTGCCGTGCTGAAGGCGATTCGAAGCTTGCCGGGATCGGCAACCGCCTCTGCTGAAAAAGGACGTGAAACCGGCGGCGCCCAATAGGGGTCGCCGACATCGGGACCCGCGGTGGCATCCAACAGGGCCGCGCTGTCGCGAACCGAGCGGGTTACGGCATGCTCCACGACCAGTCCGGCCCAGCCCTCCGCCAAATCGGGGCCGAGAGGATTGCGGCCGCGGGTGGGCTTGAGTCCAAACACACCGCAACAGGAAGCCGGAATCCGGATCGATCCGCCGCCGTCATTGGCATGGGCCATGGCGACCATGCCGGCGGCGACCGCCGCCGCCGAGCCGCCGCTGGAGCCGCCCGTGGTTCGTTCCGGATTCCAGGGATTTTTGCAGGGGCCGAAATGCTCCGGCTCCGTGGTCGGCAGCAAACCGAATTCCGGGGTATTGGTCTTTGCCAGTATAATTAGACCGGCGCGTTTCAACCGTCTGACCAGCTCGCTGTCATGGTCGGGCACAAAATTACTCAAAATCCTGGACCCAAATGTCAACGGCACGCCTTTATACGCGGCGATGACGTCCTTGAGGAGGAATGGCACACCGGTAAACGGTCCCTCCGGCAATTCACTGTTGGCCGCCTCCCGGGCCTGATCATACATCCGGGTGATGACCGCATTCAGCGTCGGGTTGAGCTGCTCGATACGGTCAATGGCGGCGTCCACCAACTCGATCGGCTTAATTTCCCTGCGGCGCACCAATTCGGCTTGAGCCGTGGCGTCGAGATATGCGAGTTCTTCCAAATTCGACATGGAGTTTTTTCCTTTCCCACAGGCACGGGTCACAGAAGAGCAAAAAATATGCTGTCAAAACCAACCAATTCACACTTCGCTCAGAACCCATTGAGCAGACAGTCAATACCATCAGTGCACAGATGCCATAGACATCCTATAGCCACTGCGCGTACTATCCAGGAAGGAACCGCCAGAAGTCCCCCGTAGGCAATCCCCGACCAAACGGTGTGCAGGGGATGAAACCCGATGCTGCACCGGTTGGGATCAAAAATGGGGTTCGCCAACAGATGATCCATATCAATGACCATCGTGGCCACCATAACCAGCCCGGCCTTCCACCAATTCTCTTTCCAGAACAGCTTCCCGAACGCAAAAGGCACCAGAATGTGAAATGAGTAGTGAATGATATTTCTATAGACGTCGCTGGCAATTTCCATGAAACCGGCAATTATTTGTTTGATTCGAAAAGCCCTCGGTTGTCCTCACACGAATGGTACCCCCTCGTCGCATCAAAAACCCTATCTCCAAAAACGGAAACAGGGTATCGGATCACCCATGTGCCTCCCTCTTAAAATAGAGTTTGTAAATCAAGCCTCTGTTTGGTCCAATCTGTCAGACTCATTTCGCGCTGTCAAGGTAAACCCCTTAGTTGCATAAACAATATGGCAAAGAATATCTAATGTTTTGTAATTACACCCAACATTGTAGAAAAGCATCCCCCTGGTGGATATCCCCTTTTGTGAAGCATAAGGATGGGATCTATTTTGCCATATTGTTTACCCTTCGGGAAAGCCAAAGAGCTTCAGATACTGCGTTGTCAAGGAATTGCGGTAAGACGACTACAGCTTCATCCTTGACGCCTGGCCTCTGAAGCCCTCCGGCTTTTGCAACGTTGGGGTAAATTTGAGGGTAACCATTTTATTTTCTTGACAAAATTTTACACTCGGTGTTGAATCAGACCATCTAATCCATCGCAGTTCTGCAAATCGTACAAACTCAACAAATGCTGTCAGGACCCGACAAGTGGAAAATAAGCAAGCTCTCCAGGCAGAATTAAGGCACTTACAAAACGAAAAGTCCGCACTACGGGTTCAGAGCAAACTGCTTGAGAAATTTGTCACCTTGGCCCGATCCGATACCAAAGATAGTGTACTGGCCGCTATCCTGAAAAAAACCGTTGAAATATCCACGAGGCTTACCGCCGCGGAGAAAGGGAGTTTGTTTTTGCTGGATTCCCGCGGTGCGGTGACCGACAGTATCTTAACCCGCAAAGACGCCACGCCGGAACAGGGTGAAAGCATCATCGGTAACGTGTTCGGCGAAGGTCTCGCCGGATGGGTGCAGAAAAATCGAAAAGTCGGATTGATCATCGATACATTGAAGGATCAGCGCTGGGTAAATCTTTCCAATCAGCCATATACCGTTAGATCTGCTTTAGCCATACCGATTTTGAGCGGTGAGAATTTGCTGGGTATTTTGACACTGCTGCATGCGCATCCGGATCATTTCTCCAAAGCGACCGCCGATCTCATGCTGTTAACCGCGGGACAGATTGCCAGCGCCCTGGAAAATGCCAGGCTCTATTCGCGATTGAACGAATCCCACCGGAAACTGAAGCTGGCTAAAATAAAAATCGAAAATTATTCCAAAGCCCTCGCGGCCGAGATGGAAAAGGGCAAAAAGATTCAGAGGGATTTTTTGCCGTCCAAAATTCCTTGCATCGAGGGCTGGGAAATCGCTGCTTGCTTCTATCCTGCCAGACAGGTATCCGGTGACTTTTATGATGTGTTCTTATTGTCCGAAAACCTTGTGGGTCTGGTGATTGCAGATGTATGTGACAAGGGTATTGGATCGGCTCTGTATATGGCGCTGTTTCGCAGCTTGATTCGTGTATTTTCCGGGCACATCAATCTGTCCGGAATGCCTCTGATCAATCGCAAGGTACAAAAACGGCGTTCCCGCGATGAGTCGCAGCATTTTTCTTTGCAGGCGGTTTATTTGACCAATCAATACATTGCCGCGGAGCACGGCGAAGAGACAATGTTCGCAACTCTTTTTTTCGGTGTATTGGACCCTCGAAGTGGGAAAATGGCTTACATAAACGGCGGACACGAACCGCCAGTAATTGTAGATCATTCCGGATTGAAAAGAAGGTTAAAAGCGACCGGGCCGGTTGTCGGGATATTGCCCGATGCAAAATTTGAAATTAAGCAGGTAATTATCGAGCCCGGCGACATTTTGATTGGATACACGGATGGGGTAACGGAGGCCCTTTCTCCGGAAAAGGAATTTTTCAGCAGGGAGCGCTTCTTCAAGATTTTAGAAAACCCGGCCTCGACGGCTTCAAGATTAATGGAGCAGGTACAATACGAGTTATACACTCATATGAACAATGAACCCCAATTTGACGATATCACGATGCTGGCGGTGCATAGAGAATTGTGATTGCGGTCAAAATATCACCCATTCCTCCTAAATCCAGGAGAATATTAATGAAAAATATGCGGGATGACATTATCGAAAATGAAATAAACGAACTCAAAAGCATGGCTCTTGGGACAGACGATGGTTATAAAAAGCGACTTTTGGAAATTATTCATGACAAGAACAAAGACATCAATATACGAAGACATTCTTTGAACGAGTATTGCGGACAAGAGCAATCGAGTGCATTGCCGTTACTGCAAGAAATCATACAGGATACCAATGAAGACATTTATTTTCGTAAAGATGCGGTATATACCCTCAGTTGGATAAAAATCCCTGAAGAAAAATTGTCTCCATTTGTCTCATCTCTTTTGAGTAATGAGGAACTCAAAAATGAAGCATTAAGTTGTCTGGCTAGGATCGGATCCAAAGTTGGTTTGTCGCATGTAATCATAGGAATTCTCGATTCAAAAGAGAATTGGCAACGTAACAGTCTGGCAGATGATCTTCGAGAACAATCTAAATTCGCCTGGAAAGATCGCGCTGACAGCGTTGTTGAAGCATTAAAATCTTCTAACATAAAGGCTGCGGATGTTGATTCAGCGGCAGTAATCAGTGCGATCCGCATCCCAGATTATCTCCGTCCCAAGAGCCAAGATTCGGTAATCGATTTTTTAATTGATAATGCGATAGACCAAAACTCACGTTTGACAGACATTTTTGCCAAACTTATTGTTGACATCTGTTCCGGAAGCCAATCAATAGCGGGTCAAAAAATTGAGGAATATGAAAGGAATTCAAAGATACCGCCAAATAAATTCAGGAAATTACGAATTGCCATAGGTGGCGAAATAGCTCTTGATCCTTTACTCGATATTTTGGAGAGAAATCTAGAGAAATATTTTCAGGAGCCAATTACCGAATTAAATAACGATACACTAAAAATGTGGCAAAAGACTATCCGGTATGCCCAATATGGGTTCAGTATCAGAATGGCTATGAGTGTTATCGTTTTTATTGTAGGAATTATTTTGCTTTCTTTATCAAGCTGGAACATTCTATTTGGAGATCTGCAAGGGAAAGAAATATTTGGAGTTGGAGTCTCTTTTGTCACGGGTATAGGTATGATGCTCACGATCGTATATAAGGGCCCGCTAAAGGAAATACGAAAATCCATCAATGATCTCGGCATAGCAAGTGCAGCCTTCATTGCTTATGTGCACAGGGTGCTTGAGGTCAGTCACACATTTTCCTTCTACTATTTAAATCAAAAGATAACATTTGACGAAATGACAAAATCAAGCAAGCTCATTGATGAAGCGATGAACAATACTATAATTTTGCTCAGTCAAAAAGAAGTCGACTTAAAATGAAGTGCAGTAAAATCAATTCAGTGAAACCACTCGATTCAGACACTGCGCCTCACCTTTTGGGTGAGTTCAATAATGGCATCCACGATTTGCGACCAAGCGCCGCCATGGGGCAGATCGTGTCCCATGCCTTCGATGATCATCAGGCGGGCATCGGGTATGGCCGCTGCGATTTTTCGGCCGCATTCCACGTTCACCAGCGGATCATCGCTTCCGTGGACAACCAGTGCCGGCACGGACAGCGATTTGAGGGCAGGGATTCGGTTTTTCTGGGTAAAGACGGCCGCAAGCTGGCGCGCGGCGCCCTGGGGATAATAAGACCGCTCATACCCGCGCTCGACATGCTCCCGCAGCCATCTTTGATCGTAAGCAAAGCCCTTCCCCGAAATCCTGTTCAACAGATTCATCGTGAATTCGATGGTCGCATCCCGCCCCGTCGGCGGTGGTGCCATCAATAGCTGCGTTGCCTCCGGGGTAGGCGGCGGTTCCCGCGGGTCGCCGGATTTGCTGTAAATCGAGATAAGACTCAATACCCTTTGGGGATAGTTCAGCGCGATGGTCTGCGCAATCATACCGCCCATCGACATGCCGCAGATGTGGGCCTTATCGATGCCCAGGGCGTCCAGCAGACCCACGGCGTCGGCTGCCATCTCCTCGATGGTATATGGGGGATCAACCTTTTCGCCTTTCACCATGGATTGGATAATCCCCATGATATCGGGAATACCGGCTGGTTCCAGTTTAGTGGAAAGCCCAGCGTCCCGATTATCGAATCGAATGACGTACAGGCCGCTTTGGGCCAGCTCACGGCACAGGCCTTCATCCCAGTCGATCAGTTGGCCGCCAAGTCCGATAATCAAAAGCAGGGTCGGTGAGCCAGTCTCGCCAAATGTTTCGTATTCTATCCTGATACCGTTGGAGTCGACTTTTGCCATAATGGTTTTTCCCTCTTGCTAATGGTCTTGATTGCGGTGAAGCTTTTGAATCTCCGATGTACAATCAGCGGCTGGAAGTTATCTCATTTGCGGGATACGAAACGACAGCCCCGAAATGAGACACCTTTTACGAGAATTGGGCTTGAACGGAAAACAATCCATAATACTGTTTTCCATCTAAATCGGGCGGAAGCCAGGGCGCTTTTCCAGAAACGGATCCGCGCCCTTGGCTTTCGTTCAATCAGGCCAATCCATAACAAAATCCGTCATCATCGACAGTCACGATCCTGCCTGAACCTTCCGGGAATCGAGCCCCAGTGCCTTGCGCTTTTTTTCAATATGGCCGATGAGTATGGGGCCTGCCTTGAGGGGGTCGGCTTCGACGGCGAAGGTGGCGCCCACCACATCTTCCAGTCCCTCGGTCAACAGTTTGACGACATTCATGCTGCCGGTGATCGGCGGCATGGGACCCAGGTGGGTGAAAACTCCGGAGGCGACAAAATAGCAGGCGATCGTGGCCGCTTTTTCCGAATACCATTCCGGCGCCGATCCGGCCACCGGCAGATCGCTGATATCGCAGCCCAGGGCATTGGCCAGGGCGGCCACCAGCACCAGAATGCGGACGTTGTCCACGCAGCTTCCCACGTGCAGCACCGGCGGAATGCCCAGTGCGCCGCAGACTTCCCGCAACCCGGGGCCGGCTTTTTCCAGGGCGTCGAGGCTTTTAAAACCCGCCTTGGCGTGGGCCACGGAAACACAGCCGGTATCCAGTACCAGGATGTCGTTGGCGATCAATTGCGCTGTCAATCGGGTATGACCGTAGTCATGTTTGATCTTGGGGTTGTTGCAGCCGACCACCCCCACCGCACCCCTTATTTTACCGGCTTTGATCGCTTCGATCAGGGGATCGGCCGTTCCTCCCAGCGCCTCGATGACCGCCTCCACCGAGAGTCCGCTCACGACCTCGCGGGGCTTGATGTCCGGAATTCTGACCTTGTCCTTGTTGCGGCGGGCGAAATTCTCCACCGCGGCCCTGACCAGTTCCAGGGCCTTCTGATAAGCGTTTTCCGGTGAGAATTCATGATGTTCCATGCCCGGAAATCTGGCCTTGTCCGAGGTCGAAATCATTTTGGTGTGATAGCAGGCGGCCGTCTGGGCGATGGACGGCATAATGCACTGATAGTCAACGATCATCATCTCCACCGCACCGGTCACGAGGACCAGCTCGGTCATCAAGTGGTTGCCGGCCATGGGAAGCCCGTGGCGCATCATCAATTCGTTGCCCGTGCAGCAGACACCCACCAGATTGATGCCTGCGGCACCCTTTTCCGCGGCCAGTTTCAACAATTGCGGATCGCTGCAGGCGGCCACCACCGTCTCGGATACGACCGGGTTGTGGCCGTGAACGACGATATTGACATTATCCTCGCGCAGCACGCCGATGTTGGCCGTACTCTTGTTGGGCCGGGGGACGCCGAAAAGAATATCCGACACGTCGGTGGCGATCATCGATCCGCCCCAGCCATCGGACAGGGCGTTTCGCATGGCATGCAGCAGGACGCTCACCCAGTCGTTATCGACACCCATGTGGGTGCGATGCATCGCCTCCGAGGTTTCCCGGTCAATGCCCCGGGGTGTGATGCCGGCTTTTTGCCAGACCGCCCGCCGCTTTTCCGGCGCCCGCGCCAGCAGCGTCACCGATGATTTGCGGGTGCCGTAGTCCTCCTGCATGGCATCCGCCAGTTCGCCGGCAAGAGTCAGATCGTCCTTGCCGTCAACCGTCAACCCGTATTCGGCCGCCACCTTGCGCAGTTTGGCCGGCTCCTTGATGCGGTAGCCGGGGGCCTTGCCTTCAGCCACCTTTAAAAGCACTTCCACCAGGTCGCGGCCGTGATCGGAGTGGCTGGCCGCGCCGGCGGCGATCATACGGGCCAGGTTGCGGGCCACGATAACATCAGCATCCGCCCCGCATACCCCTTGCTGGGGGCCCTCGCCGAAAGGATCCACCCGGCAGGGGCCCATGACACAGTTGCGGCAGCTCAGCCCCGTCTCACAGTAACCGCAGTGGGGCTGCTGGGCTTTGTGGCGGTCCCATACCGTCTCCACCCCATCGTTTTCGGCTTTTTTCAATAAAGTTTTTCCGTCGTCTGTCACGGTGTAGTCTTCATATATTGCGTCCATCGTTCCTCCTTTTGAAACCATGCGGGTGCTGTGAAGATATGCATAACAGGCATGTTACGAAAAATTTGTGAGATATGGATTCGGTTGGGTCTGCTGCCGTTGGAGGTCTGAAGTTAGAGGCAGGGAACCCGAAGGAAGATGGACGACCACTTCGCTTGGAAGATGGACGAATCATCGCCTCCGTCCCATCGCCCTCTTTCCCATCCCTTTACCCCTTTGACCTCCGATTTCCGACTTCTGATCTCTCGCCTCTGATTTTTCTAATTCCTGAATGCCCAAATTTCTCAAATCCTAAATTTACATATCTTTTAATTTTCTGATCTTCTCAGCTTCTGATTTTAACCCTTTCTTCCATCTTCCCTCTTCCGAGCGAAGCGGTCGTCCATCGTTTTCCGCTTTCAGCCTTGAGCACCCTTGCGGTCATGCGTTTCCAACTGTGTTTTTTTGGCGGCCATCAGCAGCGCAAAACCCGCCGGAGCGGGCGTTCGTCCGGCAGACGCCGTTGCAGAGACGCTGCGGGCAATCTCATCCGTTTTATGCTTCATGGCGGCGTCCATTTCTTCATAGGTCAGGGCTCCGGATTTGCATACCTCCACGCAGGCCGGAATCAAACCGCGCGCCCGGCGCTCATCGCAATTGTCACATTTGACCGCCACCGTTTTTCCCGGCGGGGCGGTCCAATCTTCGTGAAAGCGAATCACCCCATAGGGGCAGGCCATGGCACACGAGGCGCAGTTAATGCAGGTGTCCGGATTAATCATTACGGTCGCCATTTGCGGATTGCGGTATATGGCGCCGGACAGACAGGCCGGCAGACAGGGTGCCGGGTTGCAATGCCGGCAGCGGTTGGGGAATCCCTCTCCGTAACGTCCCACCCCCACATGCACCCGCGGCCGGGGCCGGGGAGTTTCCCACATGGCCGTATGCATCTGTCTGGTCTGCGAATGTGCGACGGCACAGGCAGCCATGCACTGCATGCAGCCCACACATCTTTCCGGGTGAACTACAACCTGTTTCATAGGGTCCTCCTTTGAGTATTTTGGTCGAAAAAGATTCTTTAAAACCTTTCTTTACGAACGCCGAAAATTTAGTGAACCAGCTGTTTGAAATTGAACACCGGGTCCGCCAGCAATCGGTGGGGGATATCGAGGGGGATTTCATTTTGAATAAGACCCATCAAAATGCCTCCCTGCTCGACCGCGTTCACCAGGACCGCACCGTTGAGAATGTTTTCCCGGAAAACCAGTTTCCGGTAGGTCTTGCGGTGGGGATCGCTCACCTGGATGACCTCGAAACCCGAATTTTCGGGCGGATTCACCATCCCCAGGGCCATCACATCCAGGTTTAGAATTCTCAGCACATTGCGGCTCAAGCTGCCCCGGTAGCCCATCCGGCGGCCGGCCATATTGATTCCGGCAATCCGTCCCTGGCTGGCGGCTTCCGGCCAGATAGCATTGACCCAGGATGTTTTGCGTGCAATGTCGACGTACTCGGCCACATCACCGGCGGCAAAAATACCGGGAATGTTCGTTTCCATGTGTTCGTCCACCACGATTCCCAGATCGATATCGATTGTATCCCGGGGTACAAATGACACGGCCGGCAGAACGCCTTTACCGATGACCACCAGGTCGCAGGGCACCTGGCGGCCGTCCGACAGAAACGCACCGGTCACCGAACCGTTGCCCTCGAAGGCGGTGGCACTGATACCCACCTCAACCTGGAGCCCATAGCTGCGAAGCTCTGCGAGAATCAGCCTGCCGGCGGTCTTATCAACCTGCAGGGAAAGGGGGTAATCCGATGTGATCAGCATGGTGACTTCAATCCCTCTTTGAAGCAGGCCGTAGGCGGCTTTGAACCCCACCAGGCCGCCGCCGAGCACCAGCGCCTTTCTGGCCTTGGGAATTGCCGCCAGCATGTTGCGGATGTGGGCTTCGGTTCGCATGAAAAATATATTTTTCAGCGTCAAACCTTCCGCTTTGATCGGCCGGGGGTCCGCGCCGGTCGCAATGAGCAGCCTGTCAAATTGTAGGCGCTCCCCGCTCTGGGTCTTGACGTGTTTGCCAACCCCATCGATTTCCGAGACCCGGCTTCCCAGAACCGGCGTGATTTTCAGGTTCTCATAGAACCGGGGGCCGCGAATGGGCAGCTTGTCCGGAGAGACCTGCCCGGCCAGCACCATGCTGATCATGGGCCGGCTGTATGGCGGAAAGGTTTCATCCCCCACCATGGTGATGCCGCCGGCAGGATCGATTTGCCGGATTGCTTCTGCCGCACTCACACCGGCAATGCCGTTTCCCAAAATCAGGTATTCCATGTTAGACTCCCTTACTCCATTAATAAGCCACCGGCTCAGCCGGTGAGAATTGAAAAGGTTCTACTGATACCGGGTGACAGGTTTTTGGGTGCAGGCCTGCTGCAGCTATGGGTGAACGGAATTAACACCTTTTATGAGGTCCTCAAGTTTTGAGATCTTGAATTTCGGTCATTGTTATTTGTTTGATATTTGGTATTTGTGATTTGGAATTTATGCAATATCCTTCTCCCCAACTCACCGGGAGTTGTTATCTAAAATGGCAGGCAACGTAATGGGCGTCGCCAAGATCCCTCAGAACAGGCTCCTGCTGGGAGCAGACTGACTGCGCATAGCGGCATCTCGTTCTGAAATAACAGCCCGAAGGGGGATCGATGGGACTGGGCACGTCTCCCTTCAATAGGATCTGGTTGCGTTTGAGCGTCGGGTCCGCGACCGGCACCGCGGACATCAGGGCCTCGGTATAGGGATGCTGCGGACGGCCGAAAAGTTCGTCCGTTTCCGCCATTTCGACAATTTTCCCAAGATACATCACCGCCACGCGGTTGGAGATATGTTTAATGACGCTCAGGTCATGGGAAATGAAGAGATAGGAGAAACCGAAGCGGGCCTGAAGATCTTCGAGCAGGTTGATCACCTGAGCCTGGATGGAAACATCCAGAGCGGATACCGGCTCGTCGCAGACGATCATTTGGGGATCGAGGCTCAGCGCCCGGGCGATGCCGATGCGCTGACGCTGGCCGCCGCTGAACTCATGCGGGTATCGGTTCATGTGCCGGGAGGACAGCCCGACGGTCTCCAGCAGCCTGGAAACGCGTTCCCGCTTTTCCTTTCCTCTTGCAATGCCGTGGAATTGCATCGGCTCTCCGACGATCTCGCCCACCGACATGCTCGGATTCAATGAGGCATAGGGGTCCTGAAAGATGATCTGCATGTTGCGCCGCTCGGCTCTGCGACGTGCCTTTTTGAACGCAAATATATTTTCTCCGTTGAAAAAAACCTCACCCGAGGTGGGCTTCTGCAGGCCCAGAACCAGCCGGCCGGTGGTTGTCTTGCCGCAGCCGGATTCCCCCACCAGTCCCAGGTTCTTGCCCTTGTTCAAATTGAAACTGATATCGTTCACAGCATGTACATACCCGTTGACCCGCGAGAAGATGCCGCTGTGAATGGGAAAGTGTTTCGTGAGCCGGTTGACTTGCAGCAGTATGTTTGTGTCGGCCATGGGCAGTTCGTTTGGTTTGTCCCGGTTAAACAAAAGCAAAAAAGTTTTAACGGGATAAATTTAGTTCGTTAGGATCATTGGCTTTCGGCATTAGAACGACCGCTATGCTCGGACGATGGACGACCGCTTTGGGCTTCGCTCTTCGAGCTACGACCCAACAGGCCGCTCGGAAGAGGGACGAAAAAGCCCGTACACAAGGCTCAAAGCTCAAAGCAAAAAAAACTTCATTTCCTTTCTTCCGTCTTCTGTCTCCTGACTTCTGACTTCTGACTTCTGCCCTCTGTCTCCTGACTTCTGTCTCCTGTCTCCTGACTTCTGACTTCTGCCTTCTGACTTCTGACTCTCTCTGTCTCCTGACTTCTGACTTCTGTCTCCTGACTTCTGACTTCTGACTTCTGCCTTCTGTCTCCTGACTTCTGACTTCTGACTTCTGCCTTCTGTCTTCTGACTTCTGTCTTCTGACTTCTGTCTCCTGACTTCTGTCTCCTGACTTCTGACTTCTGACTTCTGTCTTCTGACTTCTGACTTCTGACTTCTGACTTCTGACTTCTGACTTCTGTCTCCTGACTTCTGACTTCTGCCTTCTGCCTTCTGACTTCTGTCTTCTGTCTCCTGACTTCTGACTTCTGACTTCTGCCTTCTGTCTCCTGACTTCTGACTTCTGCCTTCTGCCTTCTGCCTTCTGACTTCTGCCTTCTGCCTTCTGACTTCTGTCTTCTGTCTTCTGTCTCCTGACTTCTGACTTCTGTCTCCTGTCTCCTGTCATCCGTCCTCTGCCCCCCGATCTCCGTCACCGCCAAATGCCCCCTTGTGCACCGGGTCGTGCATCAGACAGCGCACCCGGCGGGGTCCCACGGAAATCAACGCCGGCTCCACCCGGCTGCAAAGTGATCGGGCAAACTTGCAGCGCGGGTGAAAATTGCAGCCTTCAGGCAGATCCAGCGGATTGGGTACGATACCTTCGATGACTTCCAGACGCCGTTTGCGATCATCGGTGATCCGTGGAATCGAATTGTACAGGGCCTGGGTATAGGGGTGCAGAGGGTTTTTGAAAACACCGACCACATCGCCGTATTCCATCACCTTGCCGCCGTAAGCCACCACCACATTGTCCGCCGTTTCGGCGATGACGCCCAGATCATGGGTAATCATCATGACCGCCATGCCGATTTCCCGACGCATTTCCCGGATCAGCTCCAGGATCTGGGCTTGAATGGTGACATCCAAGGCGGTGGTGGGCTCATCGGCGATTAACAGTTTGGGCCGGCAGGAAAGCGCCATGGCGATCATGGCCCGCTGGCGCATTCCGCCGCTTAGCTGGTGCGGATATTCGTCAATGCGCTTTTCCGGTGATGGAATTCCCACCAGTTTGAGCATTTCGATCGCCTGCGTGCGGGCGCGGGCTCTGTTCAGCTTCTGATGGGTGATGATATTTTCCATAATCTGATCTCCGATTGTCAGCACCGGATTCAAGGAAGTCATCGGCTCCTGGAAAATGATGGAGATCTCGTTGCCCCTGATACGACGCATTTCTTCCGTGCTTTTTTGCAGCAGATTTTCGCCTTCGAACCAGATTTCCCCTGCGATGATTTTTCCGGGTGGCGACGCCACCAGCTGAATGATAGACAGGGCGGTGACGCTTTTGCCGCTGCCCGACTCGCCGATAATTCCCAGAATTTCGCCCCGGCTCAGCGCGAGATCCACCCCGTCAACCGCCTTGGACACGCCTTCATCGGTGTAGAAGTATGTTTTCAGGTTCTTTATTTTAAGCAGCGGGTTGTTCAAAATTGCGGTTCCTCCGGGGCATCGGGCGTTTGCGACGGTTTTCTTCAGGGCATTTTATTGTCCCACTCGGGGAATGGGAGAAAAACCCTCGCCTTCAGGCGAAGACGTTAGTTTGACGTTTGATGATGGACACGGATTCAAGGGGTCGAGGGGTCAAGGGTTCAAGGAAAAACCTGACCGCTGTTTTCACTTGGCCCCTGGAACCCTTGAATCCTTGAACCCAAGCCTTCGGCTTTAGCCGAAGGTAGTTGACTTAAGGTTTCAGGTGTCAACAAAGGAAAATAACAAATAACCAAACACAAATAACAAACAAATCTCAATTGCCAAAATTCAAAATCCCAAATTCGTTGCACGCTGCCCGTAAAAATTCCGATAGTGAATCTCATGCCAGATACGGGATCAATTCGCTAATCCGACAGTTTTCAAAGCTTCGGACCAGGCGGATCAGCTCCCGGGCGGTTTCGCGCGTCCATACGCTTCTTGTCATGGCCAGAAACTTGGTTTCAAGTTCTTCTCGGGACAACGGCCGGTCGTCCCAGTCGCCACGTGCCGGCGTCAAGCCGGAGTCGGCCACGCGACCGCTCTTTAGATGGATTTCCACGCGGGACAGACACTTTTTCGGAAACTGGTCCTGGATTTCAGGATCGATCCTGGTTTCGATCAGGTCGAAAATATTGAGCACCGCCTCGTTTTTATAATGGATTTCATTCAGATGGGCGGGGGTAAAGTCGCCGCAGACAATCGCCACGGCCACGGGAAACCGAAGGCTGTATTGGGCGCTTTCCAGATCCCGGGGGATTCCCCTGAACAATGCCGCCGCCTCGGCGAACGTATAGATAATGACCCTGGAGATCTCCCGGGTTTCGATGTTTGCCTTCTGCATTAGATCGACAGCAGCGTCCACTGCGGGTTGAGACCATCGACAGCACGGATATGGCTTGAAGTAAAGTTGCATCATCTTCCAGACCCGTCCCAAGCTCAGCGCTTCCCGGTCAAAATCCGGGTCGTTCAAGATACCCGGACTTCCAGTATAGCCATCACGGGCCAGCAGGGCGGCGCTGAGTCCGGTCATGGCCCCCCAGGGCACACCGTCCTTGGGGGCCATTGCCGGAGATGCGACACTGCGCATTACCGGAGCGAGCGGAGCATAGCTTTCGGCAATGGCGAGCGCATTGAGGGTTTGCTCCGGATTCAAGCGCAGCATAGCGGCGACGGCCGCAGCGGCGCCGACGGCGCTCCAGGAACCAGAACCATGGTAATACCCATAATGCTGATGCATCAGCGGGCCAACCCGGATCGAGATTTCATACCCGACGATCAGGGCTTTTAAAAAATCCGACCCGCCGGCCCTGCTTTTTTCCGCTACAGCCAGGATGGCAGGGAAAATCACGGCACCCGGATGGCCTTTGCAGATCCGATGGCCGTCATCGATATCCAGCGCATTGGCGATAAAGCCGTTGACCAGGGCGGCCGATACACAGGATGTCTGGCAACCTGCTCCGATAACGGTCGCTTCGGCCGGCCCGTGGAATTGGCTCTGAACGAAGCTCAGCAGGATGGCAGCCCCTCCGGCATGACAACCGGCGATGCAGGCGCCTATGAGATCCAGCAAACAGAATTTGGCCTGTTCCACCACCTCAACGGGCACGCTGTTCAAGCGCAGGCCGTGAATGAAATCCACGATTTGGCCACTGGCTTCCGGTAAGGCAGTCAACGGTCAGCTCTTCCGCTGTATGGTTTGCAAGACTGCGGCATAATATAATCCCCTTTTTCCCACAACTTCGAAATCCCCAAAATCAAATTCCAATCAATTCAATTACAGCTAAACAGCGCGTCCGAACATGTTTGGCATGCGCGGTAGACCACATATCAGGCTCCTCTCAATTTGGGATCGGCGATATCGCGCAGTCCGTCGCCGAGCATGTTGAAGGCCAGGATAGTGATCAGAATGGCCAGGCCGGAGCAGATGGAAATCCAGGGCGCGTTGATCATGACATCCACGCCCTCGCGAATCATGTTGCCCCAGGTCGGAGTGGGCGGCGCTACCCCCAGCCCCACAAAAGCCAGGTTGGCCTCCAGCCGGATGGCGACCCCGACCCACAGGGTTCCCGCCACGAACAATTCCCCGAAGATGTTGGGGAAGATATGCCTGCCCAGAATTCGGGGTACGTTCAAACCGATGGCGCGGGCCGCCACCACATATTCGCTTTCGCTCAGGGATAGAAGCTGCCCGTGGGCCAGGCGTGCGAATCGGGGAGTCATGACCAACCCGAGGGTTAATACCAGGTTGACCAGATTGGCCCCCAGCAGGGCGGTGATGGCGATCGCCAGGATCAGATCCGGAAAGCACATCATCACGTCGATGCCCCGCATGATCAAGGTTTCCGTTTTGCCCCGGTAATACCCGGCGATCATCCCCAGGGCTGTTCCGGACACCATGCCGAAGAGCACAGACGCCAGACCGATAATCAAGGAAATCCGGCTGCCATAGATGATCCGTGACAGAACATCCCGGCCAAAATCGTCGGTGCCCAACCGGTGGGCGGCATTGAGGCCTTCCAGGCGAATAAAGGGATCCTGGGCCAGCGGATCATAAGGTGCGATCCAGGACGCGAAAATGGCTACCAGGATGATCGCCACCGTTACGAACGCGCCGATCAGAGCGGGCCTGTTCCTGCGAAACGTGAGCCACATCTTTTTGCGGATGGATAATTCCTGGGACATAAAAACCCTTTGTTCAAGACCTGTCCTCTTTATTTATATTTAATCCGGGGGTCTACCAGCGCATAGACCAGGTCGGTTGCCAAATTGATAAAAACGACCAGCCCCGCATAGATGACCATGACCGACTGCAGCGTGTTGTAGTCTCTTTGTTTGATGGCCCCCACCATGAGTTTGCCCAGCCCCGGCCTGGAAAAGACGATTTCCACCATCACCGATGAGCCGATCAGCACCACGGCATACAGGCCGCCCAGGGCCACGATGGGAATCAGGGCGTTGCGCAGGGCATGTTTGTAAAGCACCCGCCGGTCGGTAATGCCCTTGGAGTGGGCGGTGCGCACATAATCCTGCCGGAGGGTTTCCAGCAGGGCGGATCGGGACATGCGGGTGATATAGGCCATCATGATCAGGCCGAGGGTCATTGCCGGCAGAAACAGATGGCGCAAGTTGTCCAGGGGATCGGACAAATCCCCTCCGCCCACCACCGGAAACAGCATGAACTTAATCGAAAAGACGTACATCAGCAGCACACCGAGATAAAAGGCGGGAATCGAAAGGCCCAGCAACGAGAATATGCGGTTGAAATAGTCGATGAAGCTGTTGCGTTTGACCGCGGCGGACAGGCCCAGCGGGATGCCGAACACATAGCCGAACAAAATGGCGCAAAAGGTCAATTCCAGCGTATAGGGCAGGTCGTTGATGATTTGGGCCGCCACCGGATAGCCCGTTATCAGGGAATTACCCAATTCGCCCTTGGCCAGATTGCCGATAAACCTGAAATATTGCAGCCACAGGGGCGCATCGAGACCCAGCTTGACACGCAGGGCCTCCACCGCCGCTTTGCTGGCATAGTCTCCCAGAGCGGACACCGCCGGATCGCCGGGCAGCACCCGTACGAAGACGAAAACCAGCGTCAATACCACGAACAGAATGGGTATGCTCTGAAGCACTCTGCGGACGATGTAAATGAACATGGGCTGGACGTTCCAGGTTCAGGGGTTCTGTGTATGGGGGGTGAGGTTTCAGGTTTCAGGTTTCAGGCATCAAAGCCAGCCAATCGTATGAAACTATTTTGCCGACACCTGAACACCGAAACCTGAAACCTCGATTTAAACTACTAATGCGCCAGAATCCGGGTCTTTTCCGTCACCTGAGGCGAGTAGGTGCTCCAGCTGAATTCCAGGGGGTGTCCGAGGTCCACGTATGACTTCATCGGGAAGACATACTTCAGCCGGATGATCGGTACCACAGCCGCATCTTTCAGCAGTTGGATCTGGGCCTCACGCCACAGGGCGTTCTGCTTTTCGGAGTCGAGTTCCAGCCGCGCTTTTTCGATCAGACCGTCAATGCTGTCCACCTTGCCGTCGCCGTCGGCATCCACCGTGCCATAATGGGAAAAATTGGTATCCGGCTTTGCACCGGTGACCACAACGGATTTGGAATCATAGAACCGGGTGAGGAATACGTCGCAATTGGGCCGCCAGCAGGCATAGAAAACCATGGGGCTGGCGTCGTCGCGGATCAAGCTGTGAAAAGAGGAATGATCGACGACCTTCAGGTCGATATCGATGCCGGCCTTTTTAAGCTGGGCCTGGATGCCGATCATGGGCTTTCGATAGCTGGTGGCCAGTTCGGAAATTATGACCTCGGTCTTGAATCCGTCGGGGAAACCCGCCTCACCCAGCAGTGCCTTGGCCTTTTCGACGTCGTTGTCGAACGCCACCCCGGCCGCTTCGGCTTCTTCCTTGGTCAACGCACCGGCGGCCGGCGGCGCCATGGCCGCAGAATAGATGGGCACGGCCAGACTGCTGCCCATGAAGGCGGCCACCTGTTGGCGGGAAATGGCATAGGCCACGGCCCGCCGGACCTTCAGGTTGTCGAAAGGTTTTTTGGTCATGTTCAAATGCAGCATCTGGGTTTCGCAGGGGCCGAACGGCACCACCTTCACCTGTGGAAAGGTGGAGATTTGGTCGACCCATTTTTCTTCATTCTGGCCTTCGATCATATCCAACTCGCCGGTTCTGAGACCCAGTTCGCGTGAACTGACGCTTGGCATGTAGCGGATTACGACCTGTTGGAGTACCGGGGCGCCTCTGAAATATTTCGGGTTGGGCACCAGGACGGTTTTTTCGCGCGGCGTATAGGATTTGAACATGAAGGGGCCGGTGCCCACCGGGTTGGTTTTAAACCAGTCGTCGCCTTTGGCTTCCAGCGCCTTCTTGGGTACGATAAAGCCGCCGGCATAGGCCGCAAATTTGGCCAGAAAAAGCGTTTCGGATATGGGGTTTTGCAGGGTAATGACCATCGTGCCGGCATCGGGGGCCGAGAAGCTGATGCCGTCGTATTCGCCGGCATAGGCCGAATGCTCGACGTCCGCGGCGCGTTTCAGAGAGTAAAGCACATCTTCGGATGTCAGTTCGTAGCCCTCGGGCATGCCCGGAAAGGGATGGAAATAGACGCCCTTTCTCAATTGGAAGGTCCAGACTTTCTTGTCGTCGGAGACCGACCATGATTCGGCCAGATCGGGTTCGGGCTTGATCTGATCACCGGGAGGGTAGCGGACCAGCCCGTTGAAGATCGGATCGACGGTGCTGCGGTCCACGGTGGTTGCCGCCCGGTGAGGGTCCAGGCTCTTGCTGTCACCAGCGTCAAAGGCGATCGTCAACACCTGTTTTTCGGCCAGCTCTTCGGCAGCCGGAGCGCCGGTGATGCCCGCAAGTATCAGCGTCAGGGTGGAAACCAACAGGACGGCGATAAACCGCTTTTTCATGTGTTACCTCCTTTCGGTGCTTTGTTTTTAAAAATAGACCGTTTATGGCATCCCCATAACGCGACCGGAATTGATTGTCAACATACGTTCGCTTTTATTTCGACGCAGTCCATGATATATGAAGGCGAAGCTTGGGGTAACTCCAGGTTCCATCCGTATGGATTATAGCACCTATCTGTCTGCGATGGTTCAGTTTTGTATCGCTTCACGTTTTAATGAATTACAACTTTTAATGAATTACAACGGGAGCTGGCAATGGCTGTGTTCGCAGAGTGGAAAATCGTCCTGATCGACGATGAAGACGACATCCGGGAGGTAATGGCCATCACCCTGGAAGACTGGGGTTATGTGGTCGAAACCGCCGCCGATGGTGAAGCTGGAATTCGTCGTTGTGAGGCAATCTCGCCTCAAATCGTGATTACCGACATCCGCATGCCGGGGATTAGCGGGATCCAGGTGCTGGAGACCATTAAAAAACGATATCCGGATATGGAGGTCATTGTTGCCACGGCGTTTGGAGAGATGGATCTGGCCATCCGCGCCCTCCAGTTGGATGCTTCCGATTTCATTTCCAAGCCCATCGGCAACCAGGCTCTTTATCTTGCCCTGAAGCGGGCAAGGGATCGCTACACTTCCCGACAGCAGAACAGGGACTACACGCAATTGCTGGAAAGGGAAAAATTCGAAACCGGCCAGCAGCTCCTCAAATCCATCGCTTTTCAAAAAAACCTGATCGAAAACTCCATTGACGGCATTCTGGGATGCAATGAAAAAGATCTGGTCGTCATTTACAATCACTGCATGGAGCAGATGCTGGAGTACCCGAAACCCGAGGTGATTCGGAAAATGGCCATCGGCCGGTTTTTTTCCAGCGGTCAGGAAAACCGGTTTAAAGCGGATTTAGCCTCGTAAAGCTTCGGCGGCGGCAAGCTGAATCTTTACGAGACCACACTGAAAAGTCGATCCGGCCGTGATGTTCCGGTTCAGGCATCCGCCGTAAGACTTTTCGATGAGGGCCGGGAGAACGGGCTGGTATGCTTTTTCAGGGATCTGCGTGAATTCCGAAAACTGGAACGGGAAATGGCCGATCAGGCCCGCATCCTGCATCAGGACAAAATGATGTCGCTGGGGAAACTGGCGGCCAGTGTGGTTCACGAAATCAACAATCCCTTGTCCGGAATTTTAAATTACCTGCGGCTGATGGCCCGCATACTGAGCCAGGGCGCATTGTCCGTGGATCGCCGTAAAAAATTTCAAGAATATCTGACCCTGGTGGAAACGGAAACCGCGCGGTGCTCTCGGATTGTATCCAGCCTGCTCAGCTTTTCAAGACGATCGCCGCCTTCCTTTGGTGACGTGCGCGTAGATGACCTGCTGGATCGCTGCCTGATTCTCAGCCGGCATCGGCTGCAGTTGAGCGACATTCATCTGGATACCCGCATTCCGCCGGATCTTCCAGTGGTCAGGGGCGATTTCAATCAACTGCAGCAATGTGTCATCAACCTCATATTCAATGCCGTCGATGCCATGGGTGACGGCGGGCAGCTCACACTGTCTGCAATCTATGACCAGTGCAGCGGCATGGTAAATATTGCCTTCAAAGATACCGGCCCCGGCATCACGCCTGAAGACCTGCCCCGGATCTTCGAGCCGTTTTATACGACCAAACTGGATGGCTATGGGGTGGGGCTCGGGCTTTCGACCGTTTACGGTATCGTGCAGCTCCATCACGGAAAGGTGGATGTCGAGAGCCACCCGGGACAGGGAGCCGTTTTTACCTTGCGGTTGCCGGCGACTGGAATAAGGGGTAAGGATTAAGGGGAAAGGGATAGGGATCAAGGGAAGGAAGGCAAGGACGAGGGACGAAGGACGAACGTACGAACGTGCGGTGGATGATGGCAGAGAGACATGAGGGAGGACGGTGGACGGGAAAACCTACGGAAGATGGACGGCCGCTGCGCTTGCAAGCGGGAAGAAAGGGCCGATAATCAGAAGATAAGAAGCTTTGAAGATCAGAAGATTAGTGAATTTTAAGAATTGACAGATTGGGGGATTAGAGAGAACTGGATCTGGATTAAGCCGTAAGACGAATAGCTGGTCGCCGCGAGACTTTTGCCGTTACACGGCTATTGACGTTAGGTTTTCGCTTTGAGCTTCTTTTAGCGGCCAAAAGGCCAATCATTATTGACAAAGAGGAAATCGAACCATGAAGTCAAAACCGTTATCCGATTACCAGCAGTCAATTTCTGGAATCGGAGACAGCATTCTGTGCGAGCAATGGTTGAGCGTGCTGGACGAGTTGAATATCGGCGCCTTCACCGTCAATACACGGCGAAAGGTGTCCGCTATGAATTTAAGCGCCCAGGCGTTGATGGGAGTCAAAGAGCGGGAAGCAATCGGCATAGATTGCCGCGAGGTGTTTGTCGGCGTTCCCTGTCTGGCCAGCTGCATGTTCAAGGCCTGTCGTGATCCGGTCACAGACGAACCGGCTGTCAGGATCAATGTGGAGGAAGATGAGTCCCATCTGGTGACACGCTTGGCAACGCCGGTGTTCGGTCCCGATCGCAGCATCGTCGGCTGTATGACCATCCTGCAGGACCATTCCCCTATCGTCGATCTGATCGACCGCATCCAGTATGAAGAACGAAGCCTGAAGATAATCCTCGATAATCTGGATGTCGGGATTTTTACCGTCGACAGGGGCGGAAGAATAACCTTTTTCAATACGGCGGCTGAAAAGATGACCGGATTCAGCCGGACCGAATTATTGGGAAAAGTCTGTGCAAACCTGTTCGGCGGCAGGGATACCGCCGGTGTATGCTCGCTTCAGGACACGATCGTCAATGGCCGATACCGCCGCAGCCGCGAGGGGAAAATGGTGACGTCCAGCGGTGGATGCATCCCCATCCAGGCCAACTACATGGCGCTTCGCAACGAGAAATCGGTGGTAGTTGGAGGACTGGTGACTTTCCATGACCTCACCCTGGTCCACCAGCTCAAGCAGGCGATGCGGGATCGATACTCTTTGAGAGATATGATCGGCAGGGGACCGGCCATGCAGAAGATTTTCGAGACCGTCAACGTGGTTTCCGCCACCGATGCCTCGGTTCTGATTGAAGGCCCCACGGGAACCGGCAAGGATCTGCTGGCCAAGGTGATTCACTCGGCCAGCCCGCGCTCCAAGAAACCTCTGGTTAAAGTCAACTGCGCCGCCATCCCGGACAATCTGCTGGAATCCGAGATGTTCGGTTATGTCAAGGGGGCGTTTACCGGGGCCGAAAAAAACAAGCCCGGCCGCTTCCAAATGGCGGATGGCGGAACCATATTTCTGGACGAGATCGGTGACCTACCCCTGGCGCTGCAGGCCAAGCTTTTGAGGGTGCTGGAAGATAAGGAATTCTACCCTCTCGGCAGTCACCGGACAGTCAGGGTCAATGTCCGCATCATTTCGGCATCCAACCGCAGTCTCGAAAAAATGGTTGGAGATGGTCTGTTCCGGGAAGACCTTTTCTACCGGCTGAACGTGTTCCGGATCCAACTGCCGGAATTGAAGGCTCGCCGCATCGACTTGCCGATTTTGATCGACCATATTTCAAGACGGCTTTGCGCTGTGAAAGGTGTGAGACCGCCTGAGATCTCCGAGGGCGTCATGGAGATATTGTTGAATTATCACTATCCGGGCAATGTCCGGGAGCTGGAAAATATTCTGGAACATGCCCTGATCGTCTGCCAAGAAGACGCCATCCGGCCAAGCCATCTTCCTGAATACGTGCAACAGCGCAATCTTCGTCGTCAAACTTTGCCGGATGAAAACATGGAATATGCCGCTGTGGCTGACAGCCGGGAAAGGGAAAAGATTCTTGCCACGCTCCGGCGCCATAACTGGCATCGAATCAATGCGGCCCGCAGCCTTGGGATGAACCGTACCACTTTATGGCGCAAGATGAAAAAATTTAATCTGGTGCCCAGGCACTGAAGTGATTTCAAGTCGACATTACGGGTGGTAGGACGGATAAATTTCACCGGACCGGATAAAATCCGGCGATTCGCGGGAAATCCAGATGCTCCGTTGAACCGAAATTGTGATTGGCAAATCGAATATACATTTTAACGGGATGTTGGATTTAGGCCCGAAGTGTATTATTTTTAACAAACTGAAAGTTTGCCTATTCGCCATGGCTAATCTGAAGATTTATCAGCTGGATGTACTCTTTGTATTATTCAATGAATTAGACCATAATTTAACATTAGCTAGTTACCATCCATAAATGGCCTTTTTGTCCGATTTCGGCGTCAATCTGCGCCCTTGCTAATGCGGCGTGGTAAACCACGCCTCCGCGCAAGGGCTTGATTTCCTTGACCTTGGGCAAAAATTCTCATTTCTGGATTGGAAACACCATCAGGTACCTATCAGTGTAAAAACCCTTTGTGGATCGGCACTAGATAGGACCATTTTCCATTTCGCTTTGAATCCTTTACTTTCTATAACCTTCAATTTATACTAAAATTGCTCTTGGAAAATTTCCCAATTTTTTTTTGACGGGCGATACCGCACAGAATTGACATGCCATTGGTTATCGAACATATCTGTCGAAGGGATTGCTTTGATTCAATATTCAGGTAATAGCCCGATTAGCTTGTCATATTCTTACAATTCCGATATCTGGCCAGCCCTAATCACACTCGCCATAGTGATCTATCTGGGCGCGTACAGTTTTCACCGACGGAACATACCTGCAGCCAAGCCGTTTATCATTGCATGCCTTTTGGGCGGGTTTGGACGCTCGGGGCGATTCTGGAACTCTCGGCATTAAACTTTTCCACGCAAATTTTTTGGGTAAAGTTCCAAGCAGTCTGGCACCTGCCGGTTGCAGCCACCATCACCTGCTTTGTTTTGCAATACGCGGGCCTTGGACGGTGGCTAACCCGTCGCAATTATGTTCTCCTGTTCCTGTTACCTCTTCTATGTTCACTGTTGATGGTAACCAATGATTTTCATAACCTCATATGGACCGGATTTAGGGTGAACGGACATGTCACTGGATCCCCCGGCAGTTTGTTCTGGGCCTTTATCAGCTATGGCATTCTTATAGGTCTTTTCAATCTTTCGGTTCTGGTTTGGTTGGCCATTTCTTCACCCATGCACCGTTGGCCAGTTACAATAATGCTGGCGGGCCAAATGATAGGCCGTCTTGGATATACATTAGATAAAATTGACACTGGTCTGATCGGGCCGGGTGAATCCGTGTTTCTCGTCGTAGGGGTGGTTTCGGGAGCCTATGCATTGGCCTTTCTCCGCTTTCACGCAATTGATCCGATTGCAGCAGCCCGCAGAGCAGTTCTTCAGCAAATGAGCGAAGGATTGTTCGTGATCGATTTGGCGGGGCGTATCCTTGATGTTAATCCAATGGCAGCTGCGATCTTGGGAACCCCTAAAAATTTCCTGCGGGGAAAGCTTCTCACAGAAGTGATGCCTATCGATGCGCGACTTATCACACAGCTGGAAAATAAGGAAAGAGGCCCAACTGAGATTACATTGAGAAAGGATAACTCAACGCGGCAATACAACCTGAATCTGACAAAACTGAGAGGGCGACAAGATGAGACCATCGGAAGGTTGCTCTTGTTACACGACGTGACTGAACAGAAGCGAGCGCAAACGAAAATCCTCGAACAGCAAAGGGTCGTCGCTACGCTGCAAGAGCGGGAACATCTGGCCCGCGAGCTTCATGACGGTATCGGGCAGGTGCTTGGATATGTGAGCATGCAGGTGCAAACCGCCCTCAGATGGGTGCGTGATGGCAATAAGGAAAAAGCCGAGTCTAACATGGTGCGGATTGTGGAGGTATCCAAAGATGCGCACGCCGAAGTTCGCGAATCGATTCTATGTCTCAAAACCGGCTCTGATCCTGATTGGTCTTTGGTTCCGGCTCTCAAAAAATATCTCGATAAATTCCAGGCAAATTATGGAATTCGAACCGAGCTCTCGATTTCTGATGGGATAGGAGAAATTACATTCGATCCCACAGCAGAAGTCCAGATATGGCGTGTGATTCAGGAAGCCATGACCAACTGTCGCAAGCATAGCGGTGCCCATTATTTGAAAATCGGCGTGGAGCTTGATGGCAGCGAAGCATTCATCACCATAAGCGATGATGGACATGGTTTTGATGCCGGCCAGTTTGAGCATACAGATACCGGTCACTTCGGCCTGGCGTTCATGCGGGAACGAATGGAACAAGTCGGCGGGATTTTGAAAATTGACTCGATACCTGGAGGCGGCACCGTCCTGAGGCTGGATGTACCAATCCGAACACAATCGGAGGAGTCGATATGAAAGTACTGTTGGTTGATGACAACCGGTTGATGCTGGAAGGTCTGCAAAACCTGCTTGATGCCCATAATATCGAAGTCGCCGGCGTGGCCTTTAACGGCCTTGAATCTGTCGAAATGGCGTGTGAGCTTGAACCCGACGTGATTTTGATGGATATCCGCATGCCTCACTGCGATGGTCTGACCGCCACCCGCCTGATTAAGACGGAAAACCCCGAGGCAAAGATTGTCATACTGACCACTTCCACCGAGGACGACGACCTGTTTGAGGCGATCAAATCCGGCGCCTGCGGTTTCCTGCTCAAAAGCATTGACACGGATGAACTGGTGGAGGCCCTCAATCAAGTCCAGCAGGGTACACCACCCTTTTCTCCCGGTCTGGCCGCCAAACTTTTGGACGAGTTTAAACGGTTCAGTAATCCTAAAGAACCAATTTCGTCAAAAAGCTCCGTAGAAAAACCCAAGGCTCCGTCCGGGAGCAATTTGAACGCCAGGCAAATCGAAGTGTTAAAACTGGTAGCCGATGGACTCTCCTACAAAGAAGTGGGAGCACGGTTGTTTTTAAGCGAACGCACGATTAAATATCACATGGCGGAAATAATGAACCGTTTGCATTTGGAAAACCGCGCCCAGGTTCTGGCTTTTGCCGGGACTATGGGGTTGACGCCTTACAAGCCGAACAAATAAAAAAGACTCAGGCATATACTGTACCAAAGGACAGTCTCTTTTCAAAAAGACTGTCCTTTTTTTGTCGCTGGGGACATTGTAAACGGGTACTTTTTCCAATATGGTCAATTTCAGAAGAATAAGGGGGCCTGTGTGAGAGCAAGGCGACGAATTCTTATTTACGGCAACTCGGTTATTCTGGGAGCGATTGGGGCCAGTCTGAGTGGTTCTTCAGAGTTTGAAGTGAAAACGCTAAACTTACCCCAGCCGGGTGCGCACGTGCTCGATAATGTGAAGCCGGACGTCCTTCTATTTGATTTGGAATCACCCCACAGCGAAGCTGCTTATTCCCTGTTAGCAACTAATCCGAGGCTTTTGCTAATTGGCATCAGCCCGGGTGTCAATCTCGTTAAAATATGGTCCGGCCGGCAAGTGCGGGAGCTCTCGACGCAACGTTTGCTTGAACTGATAAAGAGTGAGGCAAATGACCTGGATTTTAAAATGGGCGACGATGAAAATCATTTTTTCAGTGACGAGGAAAAGAAAAAAGGCGTCAAAAAGCATTTTCTCAACCGCCAGAAACCAAACCTGGCATGTTGTAAAGACAATGTTCAAAAGGAAAATCCAAAATGATTTATCACCGAGGCATTAAAATCATTGCGGCTGTGGCTATTTTGGCTATATTCGGTGTCCTTGCCGCACCAGGGGCATTGGCCGAAACTTATACCAGCTCGACTTGGGAATATCCTGTTGGCTTCGACAACAACATGTTCGCCACGAATAACAACGACCTGCAGCACCTGGATGCGGTGTACTTTGGCGGCAGGGAACTCGTTATCTTCAGTCTTTTCAGCAGCGATGACTCAAAGTACGATAAGAATCTATACTTTCACACAATCAGCCCCAAATACCACTTAACCTTCGATGTCGGCAACGACCCGAACATTGACTTTAAGTTCAAGACATGCGTTTACAACGATGTACTCTATCTCTTTTACACACCACGGTATTCGAATAGTGGTTACAGTACCGGCACCATTTACTATCGGATGGTCACGGTGAATTACGGAACGGTCGACAACCCGACGTGGTCGCTGAATGTGAGCAGCCTGAAGTCTTTTTCCGCAGGACACAGTTCGGCCAAGATCAGAACCGCTGCAATAATGAACGGAAATATATACATCATCTTTACGTCCGGCAACAGCTGGTACTACATTTCTTCTGTGGACGGTCTCCACTTCTCTTCGAGTTCCTTTCTGTTCAGCAACGACGGTATCCGCGGCGCTGGTGGAGCTGTTTTCCAGGTCCCTGACCAGGAAGATGGAGAGAGATTGATGCTCGCCTTCTGCACCACCACGAACCACCTCAGGTATTTCTTCTTTAATGGATCATCCGCTTCCGTAGTCCATACCGCGGACACCTCCGGTCAGGAACCCCGTTCGGTACGTCTGATCGCCGGCTCTGCGACCGATTACATCAGCACTAAATATTCGGTTCAGGTTTGGGTCGCATTTCCTCACGATCAGGAGTTGGGCTCCATGTATCACAAGGAGTACATCCCGAGTGGCCCGGAGGGTGATTCGGGGACCTGGTGGCCTTCGGGGGCGTGGAACCCAATTACCTCCAGTAACGATAACAGGATTGAGTTTACCGGTACTGCCTACGATTACGATAACAGCTGGATGGTGATCCCTTTTTTCGAAAATGTGGGCGACGATACGCAGATGTCCCTTCGCATCTTTTACTATAAGGAAACCCGGCATTATGCGGACACCACCGATCATGTCCAGTACCGCCGCTCGACTTACAAGTCCGACTTTCTGGTCTATGACGCCAGTCTGTCAAATACCGTTGCAGCTGCTGATCAGGATCTGACCACCTCGACGGTACTAGGGATAATTGAAGGCGGCCCTCCTTTTCCCGTAAACAATGGCGAATGGGGAGAGAAATCTGCTACATCCGAGGTGGAGCTTAACGTATCCAGCAGTATTAAAACTTCAACAACGTGGACCGCTGGCGGCACGGTAACGCTCTCCATGGGAAAAACGTTCAGGAAAGCCACCGTAGAGTCCAAACTTGCCGCCGGGTTGAGCTACACAAAAGGTACCGGTAGTCAATACACCACCAATATTACCTACACTTTTGGCAGTTTTATGAACGAGGAACCAAATGATACGGGCTGGGCGGTGGTTCTTAAACCGGAGATCATCAACTCGGCTTACATACTGTATTCCTATAAGGGACTTTCAGGAGGCCCGCTGCACTACGATGGCTATGTAGGCGACGAACCAGACGGTGACGTATTGAGGATGTCCGTCATTATGTATGGCGATAAAACTTTTCTCGACGTGTACCCATATCTGCTGGAGACACCATGGGAAGGGATGACCTACTCCTCGGCGTTTGTGGGGATGGCAGCACGGCCTCTGGGCACCGATGTGGTAGCCTGGAAAGACGCTATAAAGAAAATAGACCCTTCCTACACGGTGAAATACGAGTTCCTTACGTTTGGGGGTGCACCAACAGCCAACTCAATTACAAGGATAATTGACACGGAGACCGATACCAAGACCTGGAGCCCAAATGCAAATTTCTCAGCTAAGGCTAGCGCGCTGGGGTTTGGCGTTGAGGGCAATGTGAATTTCAAGATGGACATCAGCACCGAGACAATCATGACGCAAAGCCTGGGATTCACGTACAGGGTCCCGCTGTGTGACTCAACAACCAGCTGTTGTGTTGATCACATGGACGTAACCCCTTACATGCTCATTCCCAACGAGGACGCCACCGGATACGACGCCCCATGGATCAGCGACGATATTAGCAATTACGAAAAACCTAAGCCCTGGTGTATCTCCTACAGAGTCGTGTCTACTGAATGTACAGACTATACTGACCCCTCTAGTACGCCACCTGTAGAGCTATCCTTAGTCGATGCCAAGGTGTCGTCACATCATCACAGAAGCGTGCCGAATAGCGACAGAATTTCGGCGAAGTTCATCCTGGAAGGACTCGCCCCCAATTTCTCTCTGGAAGATTTAGGATCTGAACAGATGGTACACCTGAGGGTCGGAAACTTTATCGCCAACTCAGACACGCATTATGTGCTCTCACGATACATTCAGGGCAATACCCTTGTTTTGGAACTGAGTGAATCGGAACATTCCGGCGACTACTACATAGTAAAACTCTCGCACGACAAGAAGAGATCCCAGCTCAAAATCGATTTGGAGGCTGATGAGGTTGATCTGTCGCAGTTGTTGCACGCTTATGGATTAGAAAATGTCGATCAGCTTTGCAAGGGCGAGGCCCATACGGTCCCGTTCAATTCTTTTTTCGGTAATAAATACTATGCTGAAGGTAATCTCCGCGCGCACTGTGTAGTCAACAAACGGAACGTTATATGCACGCTGCGCAGCGACAAATAAATGTATTGGCGCTGGGATCGCATGTAAGCAATAGCTCGTACAAGCTCTTGCTAGATCCTGGCAGATAGTACAAAGAAGATAGTAGTCTAAAGAAAAAACTATGACGAATTCAAATTATTCGGGTAAATTGAGACCAGGCTGAGCCCATTTCCGCGGGAGGTGGGAAAATGCAGACTGTCTTAACATCAAAGCCGAGCTGACCATTTTGGTTGCTTGGCTTTTTTATTCCAGGATAAGGTCGATATATCATCTTAACCCTTTTGGGCTCAGGAATCGCTGGCCCTTAAAAACCTTGATATTGTCAACTTATCACGGCGACAAGCTGGTCTTCGCGGCCATCACATCTTTTGCACATCCTGAGGCGCTCGGAGATTATCTTTACAGTTTGCGGTTCGATTAAAAATCGCCTCTCAGTTTCCTCATTTTTTTGTCACACTTGTTGCATTTACAGTTGCGCAACAGCCAGCAACTCTAAAACTATCAATAATATCAGTTTATTAAATTAAATTACAGGCAAAAACCGTTACATATTGCGCAACATTTATTACGTTCCGGTAGATCATCCGAAGAGAGGATATCACGACAACTGTCTGTAAAACAGATAAAATAAATATTGCCCCCAATTGGCACATTCTATGCTCTCAATAGGTCAGGTCGTTTCGGCTAATTGTCACGCCCGGGATAAGCATTTAGAAACCGCTGTTTCAAGCCACTTCCCATAATATTCCATCCTATTCTTTGCATTTTGCTGATCGAAGGATTCGCGGAAAAATTTTACTATCCTGTAACACATGAATTCTACAAAAATCTTGTCATTCGGTAAGATCCATGTTATCCGATCAATTTATGTTCAATGCTTTCAATGTCGATCTGTTGCACCAGCATCCACAAAATCGGCCGATTTATACAGGGGCTGGTATGATGGATATCGGGAAACGGTTTCGCTTCGGTATTGGATGACTTTTGGCCAACAATCCGAAAAGATCGGAACAGAAAAATATCGGGATCGTAAAAAGGAAAGAGCGACAAGGAGGTAGCACAGATGGGTGGCGATAGCAAAGTTATGACGATCGCGGCTGTTATTATCGCAGCACTGGTTTTACAGGTTATCCTGATCTCGGCCGGCAGTCACGGTACCCCCAATGCGGCGGCCGTGGAATTTTCGGAAGCTTATTTCAAGTTGAACCCGGCGATGCAAAACTACCTTTGTGATGAATTCGGCGAACTCGGGTCCGGCGAAATCGTGAACGACTACCTGGCGCGCATGGCCGACCGGGCCAAAGCCCTGGGTTTTGAGGCCGACTGGATGAAGATGGTCCTGTTCCATATCAAAACCGAAACCGAGATGAGGGATGACAACATTGCCGAGGTGCGGATCGACGGCAGTCGCAGACGGGTCGCCAACCCACTGTACGGCGTGGTGGCGAAAATATTTTGTCTCGGCGAGGTCCACAAGGTTCACGCGATCCTCACCGTGGTCAAGGAGAACGGCCATTGGAAGGTATGTGGAGAGCCCTATGATTTGATTGAAGGCTGAATCACCGCTTCACGACCCAAATGTCATCGATCTCGGTCCGACGATGAAAAATTGTACAATATGATACAATCGAGAGTCTTCGGATTGTATATAAGCTCAAATTCACCGAACGGATGTCGACAATCAGCACAAGGAGGTATGTATGGCGGCAAAAACCTGGCCGACGCCCAACTGGCCCGCAAACGTTCCCCACAACGTTTCCGATTATGATAAACCCCTGTTTTCCGTTCTCGACGAATCCGCGCGGGACTACCCCGACCTGGTCTACACCATATTCAATGACGCGACGCGAACCTATGCCCAGGTGAAGGATACCGCCGACAGAGTGGCCGACTTCCTGGTCTCCCGCGGCATCCAAAAGGGGGATCGGGTCGCCATCTTTTTGCCGAACCTTCCCCATTTTCCGGCTATTTTTTTCGGAATCCTCAAAGCCGGCGCCGTGTGCGTGACGTGCAACCCGTTGTATACCGCCAACGAACTCAATTACCAGCTCAATGACGCCGGCGCCAAGGTGGTATTTTGCATGGATCATCCCCAATTTTATCCCACGACGGTCTCGGCCGTTAAAAAGTCCCCGGTGGAAACGGTGGTCATTTGCAGTGTTAAATCGTACCTGCCGAAGATCAAAGGACTCATCGGCGGGTTGCTGGGCAAGATTCCCACGGCCGAACACCATGAATCCGGACATTTTTTCTTCGATGACGTCGTGGCAGCCGCCAGACCCCAGCCGCCGGAAATCGAAATCGATCCCGCACAAGATCTGGCCCTGATCATTTATACCGGAGGCACTACCGGAGTGCCCAAGGGCGCGGGCCTGACGCACTCTAATTTTACCTACGATTTGCAATCGTCGAACGAATGGATCCGCCTGGTGCATGAACCGGGCGCTGAGCCGGAAAAAGCCCGCCGAGGTGGATTTCACACCTATCTCGGGGTTCTGCCCTGGTACCACAGTTTCGGGCTTACCTGTGCGCTGTTGGCTTCCTGCTCCAATGCCGGCCGTCTGATTTGCGTTCCGGATCCCCGCGCCGGCGATCCGCCGTTTACCGAAGTGCTGAAAATCGTTCAAAAGCACCAACCGACTATCATGCCGGCCGTACCGACCATTTTTGTCGCCTTTACCAACCATGTCCATCTCGATCAGTACGATTTGAGTTCGATCATGGGCTGTTTTTCGGGTGGGGCGCCCCTGCCGCCCGAGGTTTGCAGGCAGTTTGAGGACAAAACCGGTGCCGTCATATTTGAAGGATATGGTCTGAGTGAAACGGCACCTATCGCCTCAATCAATCCGACGAATGTGGACCAGCGCAAAATCGGCACCATCGGTTTCCCCATACCGGGCACGGACATTAAAATTGTCGATCTCGAAACCGGTCTTCAGGAGCTGCCCCAGGGCGAAGACGGAGAAATCACCATCTGCGGCCCCCAGGTAATGCAGGGCTATTGGCATCGTCCGGAAGAAAACAACAAGGTATTTCGCCAAATCGACGGAAGCCGCTATTTTTTGACCGGGGATATCGGCCACGTCGATGAAGACGGATACATTCTGATTACCGACCGCAAGAAGGACATGATCCTGGTAGGCGGCTTCAATGTTTACCCGCGGGATGTGGAAGATATTCTTTTCACGCACCCCAAGGTGGCGTTGGCGGCCGTAGTGGGGGTGCCGGATGCCAAAAGCGGAGAAACGGTAAAAGCCTACATTCAGCTTAAAGAAGGAGAGACCACCACCGAGAAAGAAATCCTCGCCTTTTGCAAGGAGAACATGGCAGGCTATAAACGCCCCAGGATCATTGAATTCAGAGAGACCCTGCCGGTTTCCAATGTCGGCAAAATTCTGCGCCGGGTGCTCAGAGACGAGGAGACTAAAAAATCTAAATGAAAAAGTGGATCACCGATCGCCCCTATTTATTGACCACCATCATTTTCCTGATCGTCATGATTTTCGGATGGCGGGTACTTTACTGGCAGGAGGAAGATTTCGGATTCCTCCTCCTGCTGTATTTCATCGTCACCCTGGGAATCCGGCTCGATGACATCTCGCGCAAAATGGGGATCGGTTCGGGAAAACCTCTGAATTCCAGCAGCGAAAAAGAAACCCTGGCCTGGCAGTTGAACGACATCAGATTTTCTCTGCAAGCCATCAGCGACACACTCGGCAAGCTCCTGAAAGCTATCGAAAAACAGGAGGATTCTGCAAAAGATCCCGAACCGTGATCCACTTTTTCGCCCGATAATACCGGCGTATCCTCGAAATAAAGGTTCACGAAAAAATTAATTCACAGATTTAGGCGCTGAGGCCCCTGGCTGGCAAGGCGCGAAAACGCAGGAATATCTGGATATGCCGAGCTTTTCGCAACGTATAGGCCAGGCGGGATTCATCAAATTTTGTGCCGGCAATCAGTGGATTGACGGTGGGCATAACCGGACCACCATCACCGACTTTTATGGAACCCAGCAGGAACACGAACGCAAAGAACCCTTCGTGCTGGATGCAGATGAGCCGCCGCTTTTATTGG
Source organism: uncultured delta proteobacterium (assembly GCA_963774425.1). Classification (GTDB taxonomy): domain Bacteria; phylum Desulfobacterota; class Desulfobacteria; order Desulfobacterales; family JAFDCJ01; genus JAFDCJ01. The sequence continues at coordinate 262,981 of CAVZEZ010000026.1, forward strand.
GTAACGATCTTGGCCCCAATCCGATGGAATATGCTCTCACCGCCCTGGCCGCCTGCGTAACATCTTCCATTGTATACCACGCCGCCGCCAAAGGAATTGCGATAAGATCAATGGAATCGAGAATCGAGGGGGATATCGATCTGCAGGGATTTCTCGGTCTCCGGGACGATGTGCCCCGAGGGTACCAGGAAATCCGCATGCATATTAAAATCGACGCCGATGCACCGCCCGAAAAACTTAAGGAGATCGTGCTGCAATTGGGTCCAACCTACTCGCCTGTCTACGATACCACCACCCGGGCCGTACCGGTATCTGTGCAGCTCGAAAGCTGAATCCTGAACTCTGCCAAAACCTCCTCCCGCTATGCCCAAGGCCTCTCGGACGGCCGCAGAGGCCTTATCGAATATCAGCGCTTACTCAGCGCGGCACATCGAAAATCACTGCGCACAAGAAAATACATCGGCCGAGAATTTCTTCCGGCCGATGTTGGACACCGACCACACAGATTATATGCAGGTGGTGATTGGGGAATTAAATTAGAAGCTCAAAGCAGAAGCCGGAAGACAGAAGTCTGAAGTCAGCGATCAGGAGGCGGAGAGCGGGAAAGCCGAGGGAGGAGGCGGACCGTGTCAGTCTTCGCTTTTCGAACTTCGACTCGACAGGACGCTTGGATGACAGAAGTTGGTGGCGCCAGGCGGATGGAAGAACAGGAAGGAAGTTGAGAAGAATGGAAGAATAGAAGACAGGACGAAGTGAGGAGATATGGAAAGGGTGGCGGATGCTCACCGAAGGCAATTTTAACGATCCAAACGAATCTAACGATCATAACGAACCTAACGATTTGAAGGGGGGGGTAAGAATATGGCGCTAAACCTTGACGCGGTCGGCAAGTCCGTCGGTCCGGTGACCAAGGCCTATACCTGGAAGGATGTGGTGCTGTACGCCCTGGGGGTCGGAGCCGGGTTTTCCGATTTGGATTACTGCTACGAAAAGGATCTCCAGGTGATTCCCAGCTTCGGCATCACCACCATGTACGATTTCATGCCCCAGTTGCTGACCGCCAGCAATACGAATCTGGCCGGCATCCTTCACGGTGAGCAGGAAATGATTTTTCACAAGCCGATTCCGCCGGAAGGTGAATTGACCACCCAGGGCCGAATTACGCATTACTTCGACAAGGGGTCCGACAAGGGTGCCCTCGTGGTGGGGCAAAGCGAAACTTACCATTCCAACGGTCAGAAATTGTTTACCAGCATCGGAACCGTTTTCGCCCGCTTGGACGGCGGATTCGGCGGTGAAGACGCCCCCAAAAACAGGGTTGAGTTTCCGGACAGGGATCCGGATTTTGCAGTCGAGGCTCGGCCCCTGGCGGATCAGCCCCTGATATTCCGGCTTTCGGGAGATGTTTTCCAGTTGCATGTTGATCAGCAGTTTGCCGAAATGGCCGGATTCGAAAAGCCCATCATGCATGGGCTGTGTACGCATGGATTTGCCTGCAGGGCGCTGATCGAAAAGCTGGTTCCAGGCGAGCCGGAAAAGGTTCGGCGCCTGGCTTGCCGGTTTTCCAAAACCCTTTACCCGGGCCGGCCGATAAAAACCCTGATTTGGCGAACCGGCAAGGGACGGGCGCTGTGGCGGGTGGTCAATACCGAAAACGGCAACGTGGTGATCGACAACGGAATTTTCGAATACGGCGATATCCCCAAAGATGAAATCCGTTTCGACGGCCGGGTGGCGATTGTCACCGGCGCCGGTGCCGGCCTGGGGCGGGTATATGCTCTGGAGCTCGCCCGGCGCGGCGCTAAAGTCATCGTGAATGATCTGGGAGGCTTCCGGGACGGTTCCGGACAAGGGTCGTCGAACGCAGCAGACCAAGTGGTGGCAGAGATCACGAACCTGGGTGGGGAGGCCGCAGCCAACTATGATAGTGTGGCCAGCGCCGAAGGCGGTGAAAACATCGTCAAAACCGCCCTGGACGCCTTCGGTGGCGTGGACATTCTCATCAACAATGCCGGGATTCTGCGCGACAAGAGCTTTTTAAAAATGACTCCGGAAAACTGGCAGATGGTTCTCGACGTTCATTTGAACGGCGCCTACAATGTATCCCGCCCCGCTTTTGCGGTAATGAAGGAAAAAGGCTACGGCCGAATTCTGCTGACCACATCGGCGGCGGGCCTGTACGGCAATTTCGGTCAGGCGAACTACACCGCCGCCAAAATGGGCCTGGTAGGGCTGATGAACACCCTCAAGCTGGAAGGCCGAAAATATGACATCAAGGTCAACACCATCGCTCCCGTGGCGGCATCACGGCTGACCGCGGACATCCTGCCGCCCGGTTTCCTGGAGAAATTGAAACCGGAGCTGGTGGCGCCCATAGCGATTTTTCTGGTATCCGAAAATTGTCCCGTCAGCGGCAATATCTACAATGCCGGCATGGGCAGCTTTAACCGGGCCGCGGTCGCCACCGGTCCGGGGGCCATTGTCGGCGACGGCGGAAAAATTCCCACCGCCGAAGCGCTGATGTCCCGCTGGGATCACATCACCAGTATAAAGGATGCGAAAGAATATCATGGACTTAACGAGCAGATCGGGGATATTCTGGCCGCATTTTCACAAGCTTCGCCAACACCTGAATCCTCCAGCGGATTCACGACGGTACGGGAGATATTCGATCGCATGCCGGCTGCGTTTGTCGCGGATGCCGCCGCGGGCATCGACGTGGTTTTTCAGTACCGCATCACCGGCGAAAACGGCGGCGACTGGTACTGTCTGATTTCGAACGGTCGTTGCCGGATCGAGGCCGGATGCCACGATAAGCCCACCTGTACCCTGGATATAAATGCCGCCGATTTTCTCGATATGATCAACGGCAAGATAGCCGCCATGCAGGCCTACACGTCCGGTAAGCTCAAAATCGGCGGCGATATCATGAAGTCACAGCTGATTGAGAAGCTGTTCAAATTTACCCTAAACTGATCGGTTCCAGGTTCAGGGTTCAGGGTTCAAAGGTTACAATGTTGGGAACTGCATATCGTTTTGATCGAGATCCAAAATACATGAAATCACCCATTGGGTGAAAAGGCTCTATAATGACGATGAAGTTAGATTGCTTTTGATAATTGATAGTTGGGTTTTTTTCAACCCTGAACCCTGAACCCCGAACCGCTTAACCTAGGTATACACAAAGGAGATCCAGGATGATCGGAATTACGTCATACGGTGCCTATATTCCACGGCTGAGGTTGGAGCGCATGGCCATATTTCAGGCCATGGGCTGGTTTGCGCCCGCTCTCATGGCGGTGGCTCAGGGCGAGCGTTCGATGTGCAATTGGGACGAAGACACCATCACCATGGCGGTGGCGGCCGCCCGTGATTGCCTTCGCGGCCGCAGCAAAGATCGCCTGGATGCACTTTATCTGGCATCCACCACCGTGCCTTTTGCCGACCGGCAGAATGCCGGGATCGTCGCGGCGGCGCTCAATCTCAGAGACGACATGATCTCGGCGGATTATACCGCATCGCAGAAAGCCGCCACCACGGCCCTCATCACGGCGGTTGAAGCCATTCATGGCGGTGAGCGGAAGAACATCCTGGTCGCGGCCAGTGACAGCCGGCAAACCAGAACCGCCTATTTTTACGAAATGTGGTTCGGCGACGGCGCCGCCGCTTTGACCGTCGGCGATACCGATGTCATCGCGGAATACAAAGGCTCCTACTCCTTGTCCTGTGATTTCATAGACCATTATCGCGGGTCCGATAAAAAGTTCGATTATGCCTGGGAGGAACGCTGGACCCGGGATGCCGGATATGCGCAAATCATTCCCCGAGTCGTCAACGGGCTTTTCGACAAGCTGGGCATTACCATGGACGACGTCGATCGCTTCGTTTATCCCTGCTTTTTCAAACGCGATCATCTCAACATCGCCCGCAGCCTCGGCGCCCCACCTGAAAAGCTGGTGGACAACATGCACGACGTCTGCGGCGAAACCGGAACGGCCCATCCGTTTATGATGTTTATTTCCGCCCTGGAGCAGGCCAAAGCCGGTGACCGGATTCTCCTGTGCGGTTTCGGCCAGGGGGCCAATGCGCTGTATTTTCAGGTGACGGAAAATATCGCCGGGCTGCCCGCCAGAGAGGGTGTCAGCGGGTCGCTGACAAATAAGAAATCCACCGGTAACTACCTTAAATGGCTCAAGTTCAGGGATCTGATCCAGACCGAAATGGGGATCCGGGCCGAGGCGCCCACCCAGACCGCCACTTCGGTGCTGTGGCGCAAAAACAAAATGATCCTCGGGCTGGTGGGAGGCAAATGCCGGGAATGCGGCACCCCCCAGTTTCCCAGGACCGATATCTGCGTCAATCCCGATTGCGGCGCCGTCTACAGTCAGGATGATCACGAGTTTGCCGATATGCCGGCCAGGGTGAAGACATTTACCGGGGACTTGTTGGCGGTTTCGGTGGATCCACCGGCTGTTTACGGCATGGTCCAGTTTGAGGGCGGAGGCCGGCTTGTGGCGGATTTTACCGATTGCGAACTCGACAACATCAAGGTCGGACTCCCGGTGCGGATGGCGTTCAAACTCAAGGGGGTGGACAAAGAGCGCGGTTTCGTCAACTATTTCTGGAAGGCCGTTCCCGTTCCCGGGGCTTTGGAGGAAATGAACCGGCTGCAGTTCGACGGTCGGGTGGCCATCGTCACCGGCGCCGGTGCCGGCCTCGGACGCGCCTATTCCCTGGAACTGGCACGCCGCGGCGCCCGGATCGTGGTCAACGATCTGGGCGGGGCCCGGGACGGCAGCGGTACGGGAACCCCGGCGCCCGCCGACGAAGTGGTGGCGGAAATCCGGGCTCTGGGCGGCGAGGCAGTGGCCAGCCATGATTCCGTGGCTACGCCGCCGGGCGGAGAAAACATTGTCAAAACGGCCTTGGATGCCTTCGGTAGGGTGGACATCCTGATCAACAACGCCGGCATTTTGAGGGACAAGAGCTTCTTGAAGATGACGTCCGACAATTGGCAGGCGGTCATGGATGTCCACTTAAACGGCGCCTACCATGTGACCCGTCCCGCTATGGAGGTGATGAAAGCCAACGGATACGGCCGGATCGTCATGACTACATCGGCGGCGGGCCTGTACGGCAATTTTGGCCAGACCAATTACTCGGCCGCTAAAATGGGGCTGGTGGGGCTGATGAATACCCTTAAACTGGAAGGCCAAAAACACGGCATCAAGGTCAATACGGTGGCCCCCATCGCCGCGTCCCGACTGACCGAAGATGTGATACCGCCGGAGCTGTTCGAGAAATCGAAACCCGAGTTCGTCACCCCGATGGTGATATATCTGTGCAGCGACAAATGCCGGGAATCGGGGGCCATCTTCAACAGCGGCATGGGCTGCTTCAACCGGACGGCCGTTTTGACCGGTCCCGGTGTTCATCTGGGAGATGCCGACAATCTTCCCACACCCGAACAGGTTCAGCAGCATTGGGAGCAAATAAACTCCATGGAGGGGGCCCGGGAAATGGCGGACGCCAACAGCGCTATTATGGCGCTTGTCACCCCGGTGGGCACGGGTGAAGCCGAAGGCAGAAAGTGATATTTCAAAGCTCAGGGCTCTAAGCTGAAAGCGAAAAGATGCTGCGCATCGTTGGCGGTTGGAGGTTTGAGGCGAAGCAGGGAATTGCAAAAGATCGAATATCGCAGTCGCAATCGCCTTGCCCGTCCGCATAGATGACTTGACAAAATATATTGGTTTTCTGATCTTTGACTTCTGACTTCTGACTTCTGACTTCTGACTTCTGACTCTCAAAAATTTTCGAACCTCTATTGAGGAGGATGCAATGGCCACAGGAATAAAAGATAAGGTTGCAATTATCGGCATGGGCTGCACGCGCTTCGGTGAGCGCTGGGATATGGGCGCCGAGGAATTGATTGTGGAAGCGTTTATGGAATGCCTGGCGGACGCCGGTATCGAAAAGAAGGAAATCCAGGCGGCCTGGCTGGGAACCTGTTTCGACAGCATCAATGTGGGGCGCAGCGCCCTGCCGCTCGCCCTGACGCTGCGATTGCCGAATATCCCGGTCACCCGGGTTGAAAATTACTGCGCCACCGGCACCGAAGCGTTTCGCGGGGCCTGCTATGCGGTGGCCTCCGGCGCCTACGATATCGCCCTGGCTTTGGGGGTGGAGAAACTCAAGGACACCGGCTATGGCGGTCTGCCCAGTTTTACGGGGTCCGATTCGGGCAGTCTGACCTGGCAGTGGTTTCCGAACATGACGGCGCCCGGTGCTTTCGCCCAACTGGCCGGCGCCTACGGTGCGAAGTACAAGGTGGCGGATAAGGATCTGAAACGCGCCATGGCGCATGTGTCCGCCAAAAGCCATGCCAACGGGGTGCTGAATCCCAAGGCCCATCTGCGCAAGGCGGTCAGCGAGGAGCAGATTATGGCCGCACCCATTGTCGCCCATCCTCTCGGGCTGTTTGACTGCTGCGGTGTCAGCGACGGCGCCGCCTGCGCCATCGTCACCACGCCGGAGCTGGCCAGGGAGCTGGGCAAAAAAAACATCGTCAGCGTTAAAGGACTGCAACTGGCCCTGAGCAGCGGCGAGGAAATGGGTTACAACAACTGGGACGGCGATCACTTCGTCACCACCAGCAAATGCAGCACCCAGGCCTACCGGGAGGCGGGAATCTCCAATCCGGGGGAGGAGATCAGTTTGATGGAAGTACACGACTGCTTTTCCATCACGGAACTGGTGACTATGGAAGATTTGCATATCTCGGAGCGAGGCCGGGGCTGGCGCGATGTCATGGACGGGGTTTTCGACCGTGACGGCCGGGTGCCCTGCCAGGTGGACGGCGGATTGAAGTGTTTCGGCCATCCCATCGGCGCTTCGGGTTTGAGGATGCTCTATGAAATTTATCTGCAATTTCACGGTCGGGCCGGAGAGCGGCAGATCGAAGATCCCAGATATGGCCTGACCCATAACCTGGGCGGATTTCCGGCCATGAATGTTTGCAGTATTGCGGTTGTGGGCAAATATGAAAGCTGAAAGCTCAAGGTTGAAAGCTGAAAGAGAAGGGTGAAGGATGATGGACGACCGCTGCGCTATGTGGCGGGAAGACAGAATCCAGAAGCCGGAAGCCGGAAGACAGAATCCAGGAGACGAAAGGCAGAGAAGATTAGAAGAAAAGAGGTCGGAGGGCAGAAGATGGCATACGGAAGATGGAAAAGGGGAGAAAAGGCAGGAAATTGAGAAGTCTGGAGATCAGAAAAATTGAGGATTTGAGGAATTCAGGAATTGAAGCCGGAAGGTCGAGGGGCAATGGACAATTGGAGAATATGGTTTTTTCGCATTGAGCGGTGGCTTTTTCGTCCATCTTCCCTCGAATTTTTATCTCCAGCTCAAGCACCCTGCTTCTCAAGCGTAGTGCTTCCGACGCAATAGAAGGTGAATATTCATGGAAATATTGAACTATACCGAAGACCATCAGAATTTTCGTACTCGGCTGCAGATATTCCTGGAAAATGAGGTGACACCCTACGCCGACCAGTGGGAGCGGGACCGGATCGTGCCCAAAAGCGTCTGGAAAAAAATGGGTCGAGCCGGATTTCTATGCACCAATGTGGATCCGGAATACGGCGGCCTGGGGGGAGATTTTTTGTATTCCCTGATTGTGGCCGAGGAGTTGGCGCGCACCCGACAAAGCGGTCTTGCAAGCCCCCTGCACAGCGATATCGTGGTGCCCTATATTAGTTCTTACGGCTCGGAAGAACTCAAACGCAAATACCTTCCGGGTTGCGTTTCCGGTGATATCGTGACGGCCCTGGCCATGACGGAGCCGGGTGCGGGCAGCGATCTGGCCGGGATGCAGGCCACTGCCGTTGAAGAAGACGCGGAAGTGGTCATCGATGGATCCAAGACATTTATCTCCAACGGCCTCAACGCGGACCTGGTCGTGGTGGCGGCCAGGGATCCGGCCGTGGAAAATCCCTATGAGTCATTGTCCCTTTACGTGGTCGAATCCGGGACCGCCGGGTATAGCACGGGACGGCACCTGGAAAAAATGGGAATGTGGAGCCAGGATACCGCCGAGCTGTTTTTCTCCAAATGTCGGATTCCCAAAAAGAACTGTCTGGGCGACAAGGGTATGGGCTTTTTGATGCTGATGCAAAAGCTTCAGCAGGAGCGTCTGATGTGTGCCATCATGGGGGTTTCCGGCGCGGAGTATATCCTGGATTGGATCACCAATTACTGCAAGCAGACCACCGAGACGGGCAAACCGGTTTCCAAATCCCAGGCGGTGCAATTTGCGCTGGTTGAAATGGCCACCGACGTCAAGCTCGGTCGAACCTTCATCGACAAGCTGGTGGCGGATCACATGGAGGCAAAGGATATCATCGTTGAAACATCCATGGCCAAATACTGGACGACCGATATGCTCAATCGGGTGGCCAACCGTGCCCTGGATCTATGCGGCGACTTCGCCATGTCTGAAAGATGCCCCATTGTCAGGGCCTGGCGGGATGCCAAAATCATGACCATCTTTGCGGGGACCAACGAAATCATGAAAAATATTGCCGCCAAGTTCTTGGGTTTGTGAGGGCGGTGGATTGTCGGACCTGCGACGCGACCAATTTGGCAGCGGATTGACCGAGCAGCGGATCTGACTGAATACAATAAAATGGAAAAGGAGACGACAATGAAGGCAATCGCATTCAACGGCAGCGCCCGCAAGGACGGCAATACGGCCATCATGGCGCGCTGGGCTTTCGAGGAACTGGAAAAGGCGGGCATCGAAACCGAACTCTACCAGATGAAAGGCAAGCAAATCAACGGCTGCATTGCCTGCTACAAATGTTTTGAAAACAAAGACCGACGCTGCGCAGTGAAAACGGATGATGTCAACGAATGCATCGAAAAAATGCTGGCGGCCGACGCGATCATCCTGGCCTCACCGGTTTATTTTTCCGATCTCACGTCCCAAATCAAAGCACTGATAGACCGCGCCGGGATGACGGCCATCGCCAACAACGCCATGTTTCGCCGCAAGGTGGGGGCTTCGGTGGTGGTTGCCCGTCGTGGGGGCGCCAGCCATACCTTCGCCTCGTTGAACAACTTCTTCTTTATCAGCCAGATGATCGTGCCCGGCTCCAGTTACTGGAACATGGGTTTCGGCCGCGAAAAGGGTGATGTCGAAAAGGATGAAGAAGCCAGGGGCACCATGCATACGCTGGGGCAGAACATGGCCTGGCTTCTTGAGAAGACCGCTCAATAAGCCCGAGGGCGAGCACCAAACTTTGAATCCGGAACCGGTCGGCGGCTTCATGAAAGTGTGGAGTCTCGGGTTGATTCAGCGTTCAGCGTCAGGGAATTTTAGCGGGAGGTTCTTATGATCGTCGCATATTCTGAAAAGCAGGAGAGCTATAAAACGCCCTATGTGCTGCATTACGGGCACCCGGCCGAGACGTCCGAGATCCCCGAGCGCCCGCGTGAGATCGCCCGTGCACTGGCAGCCGCCGGATTGGCGGATTTTATCCCCCCGCACCCTTTCCCCATAGATTGTATTACCCGGGTGCATGCGGCTGATTATCTGGATTATCTGAAAGCCGGTCCTTCCACGCCGATGACGGACCCGGAATCGGACGGCAAGCCCGTCGATGTTCTTTTTCCGAGCATCTGGCCATATTCCCAGCGATGGCCGGTCGACACCCGCTCCGTCATGGCTCAGGTGGGTTACTATTGCTTCGACACGGTGACACCGGTTATGCCGCAGACGTATGACGCCGTGATGCTTTCGGCCAACTGCGCTTTGACGGCGGCCGAGCGGTTGTTGGGAAGCCAAACAACCGCCTATGCACTTTGTCGCCCTCCCGGTCACCACGCCATGCAGAACCAGTGCGGCGGATACTGCTATCTGAACAACGCTGCCATCGCAGCGGCCTACTTGTCCGGGGCCGGTCATATCGCCATTTTGGATGTGGATTATCACCATGGAAACGGAACGCAAGACATATTTTATGACAGCGACCGGATTCTGTTCGTCTCCATTCATGCCGATCCGGTATTCGCATACCCCCACTACAGTGGATTTGCCGCAGAGTGCGGCCACGGTGCCGGAACGGGTTACAACCTGAACCTGCCCATGGCTTCGGGCACGGATGACGCCCAATACGCCCGCATCCTGGAAAAGGCCCTTTCTGCAATCCGGGATTACGATCCTGTCTACCTGATCGTATCACTGGGGCTGGACACCTACGAAGAAGATCCGATCAGCAATTTCAAGTTGACGCCGGCTTACTATGGCAAAATGGCTAAAGCCATCTCGGCTCTGAATGTTCCGACCCTCATCATCCAGGAGGGCGGTTACAATACGCGAATGCTGGGGCAGCTTGCGGTCAATTTTGTGCAAGGATGGCAGACCATATAGTGGCAGCGGACCTGATGACCGTCTGGCACAAGCAGCCGGGTCGGCGATGCCCTTAGCCTGTATCTGCGGGGTGGCGAAAATTATTTTTTGCCGACGACAGCGGGGAGATCGGTTCGAAATATTGCCCCATTTGGAAGTCAACGGCTTCAGGATGCATTAACTATCCATTTTTGCAGATTGCGCCATTTTCCGTTTCCGATTTGTGGGCCGGATGCTGAACCAGTATACCGAAAAGATGGCCAGGGCGAAAAGGACCAGCGCGATCGGGTGGTGCATCAATAGGGTCAGGTCGCCGTCGATCAGGTTCAGCGATTGAGACAGGGAAAGCTCGAAGCGTTCGCCGAGGAAAAAAGCGATCACAAAAACGATCGCCGAGTAGCCGAATGCATGCATGAAGTAGCTGATAAAGGCGAAGATGAACATGATGACCACTCCCAGCAGCCCCCCGCTGGCCATAAAAACCCCCACGATGCAAAGCAGCAGGGCTGTCGGAAAAATAAACGATTCCGGTGAGCGAATCACCCGCGTCCAAATGCGCAGCCCCAGGAGGCCCGAGAATAGATTCAATACATTGGCCATCATCAAGGCGCTGAAAAGTCCGTAAATCAGCCGTCCCTGCTCCCTGAAAAGCAGAGGGCCCGGCTGAACGCCGTGAATCATCAGGGCCGTGATGATCAGCGCCGCGGCAATATTGCCGGGTATGCCCAGGGTCAGCATCGGAATCAAGTTGGCTCCGGAGACCGAGCTGTTGGCCGATTCCGTGGCCGCGACGCCGTGAATGTTGCCCTTGCCGAAGCTATCCGGGTCCTTCGAGGTTTGCTTTGTCGTGGCATAGGCCATAAACGCTGCGGCCGAAGAATCCAGTCCCGGAATCGCTCCCATGATGGTACCGATCACCGAACCTCTCAATAGGGTATAGCGGCAGGCCCAGTACTCGGACCAGCTGACCCGGCGATCCTCCCTTTTTTGGATTTTCGGGATGTCGACCGCCGAACCGATCTCGCCCCTGATTTGGGAGAGCCGCCGAAAGATTTCGGGCACCGCCAGCATGCCCAGCGCCACCGACACCAGCGGCAACCCTTCATAAAGTTCGAAAAATCCGAAAATAAAGCGCGGTGAACTGTTTTCCGGATCCAAGCCCACCGTCGCACAGAACAGACCAAAGCCGGCCGCGGCGATTCCTTTGGCCATGGAATCGCCCACCAGCCCGGCGATGACCGAAAAGGCGAACACCATCAGCGCGAATATTTCAATGGGACCCATTTTCAGGGCCACCGCGGCGATCATCGGGGAGATGGTAAAAAGGATGACATCGCTGAAGGCATCTCCGGTGATGGACGAATACAGCGCCATTTTGGTCGCCTTCTCCGGCTGGCCTTTTTGGGTCATCGGAAAGCCGTCCAGGGTCGTGGCGGCGGCATCGGGTGTTCCGGGGGTATTGATCAAGATGGCGGGGATGGCGCCGCCGACCAGCCCGCCTTTGTTGACCCCGACCAGAAACGCGATGGCCGTGAGGGGATTCAGGGTGAAAGTGAATGGAATCGCGATGGCCATGGCCATCACCGGCCCGGTTCCGGGCAGGGCCCCCACAAGTTGACCCAGTACCACCCCGAGCAGAACGAACAGCATGTTATAAAGGGTTAATGCATCCCCAATACCCGCCCATACCATATTGAAATCGATCATAAGGGTTTAACCAGACGATATAGACAAAAAATTGTCGATGTTGATTAAGTTACTCGACGGCTTGAGGTTTCAGGTTTCAAGTGTCAGAATTTGGCACCATTGATGTCTGATATCATATGTGAAACTTCATCGGAATGAATTCATTTTTATAATTTTTTTTAGACAGGATTTACAGGATCATGGGAGATTTTTTCGCCTGCGGCGCTTGGCCATTCGGCCGAAGGCCGTCATATCCCAACCATCCGGTTGATCCTGTCTATCTCTTTTTTATAAATATGGAATCCATTCCTTTTAAAAAATGTTTCTGTCTTCGATCAGTTCGGCTGCCTTTTAGCCCAAGGCGGTCGATAGGAAGAAACCGAGTAAATTATGCGTTAGGGAAGCGGCCGCTTCAGTAGCAGATCAATGGCAGTCCAAATCCCCAGGGGTACCATCGCGGCGCCGGCAAACAACCAGAGCGGCCGGCGCTCCCCGACCATCAGCATCAGGGTCATTGCCAGAAGCGGCGCGGTAATGAGAAAGCCCAGGTGATGCATGACAAAAAGACCCGCCAGGGAAATCCCAAAAAAGAGACCGGCGCGCAGGGCGGGTCGGGCATCAAATTGGGCTGTTCCCGAGGGAAAAAGGAGATGGATAATGCCCGATATGATGATGATAACGGCTGTGACCCTCGGCAGGGTCGCCGGTCGCAGCCATCCATAATCCACCGCTTCCGTGTGCCGGGGAATAATCCAGACAAGCAAAATGATGCCAAAAACAGCGGCAATGATACCCGATAGCCGATTGAGTGACATAGTAACTTTCCTGATTCGAGACGCAACGGTCCCGCAAAACGAATCCCGCAAGGCCGTCCAAGGATGTTTAGCCTAGTGTCCATCCATCAAAGGGTCTTTTACAATGTGGGCACCTGATGGTGTTTCCAATCCAGAAATGCGAACTTTTGCCCAAGTTCAAGGAAATCAAGTCCTTGCGCGGAGGCGTAGCTTGCTACGCCGCACAAGCAAGGGCGCAGATGGACGCAGAAATTGGGCAAAAAGGCCATTTGTGGATGGAAACTAACTAAAGCCGGCCCTCGGGGCTCGAATTCTTTATTCCGAGGCCTCGATGAGTTTCTTTACAGCCGGAACGCCTTCCGACATCATGTTATAAGTGCCATCGGGTCCGATGTTATGGGGCTTGGCCTTCAGGGTATTGGCCAGGGCGGTTTTGACTTTTTCGGAGTTGATCGCCTTGTCGAACACATCGGCCAAGGCGGCCTTTATATCGGCGGGCAATCCCTTGGGAGCTGCCAGATAATAGTATGGATCGACATAATAATCGTATCCGGATTCAATCAGCGTCTTGGTGTCGGGCGCATAGCTGAAGCGATCCTTGCCAAAGGCCGCGATCATCTTCAGATCGCCGCTTTCGAGGTATTTGATATGGGAGCCCGCGGGACAACCGGCATCCACGTGGCCGCCAAGGATGCTTTGAATCTGCTCTGCGCCGCTTTTGTGTTTGACAAACTTGAATTCGATGTCGGCTTGTTTCGCGACGGCGGACATGAGCATCTGTTGGGTGGCGGCATCAAACGCGATTGCCGGCTTTTTTGTTTTTCCCAGTGCCACCAGACCCTGCAGATCGTCGAAGGGGGCGTCCGCTTTTGCGACCAGGGCGACTTCCGCTTTGGTAATGGTGCCGATGTAGTCGAAGCTGTCGATTTTAAACGGCAGGCTGTCGCCTCGTTTGGCCAGATTGATGAGAATGGGCACGTTTACAGCCAATCCGATGGTCAACCCGTCAGGCGTTGCATTCATGAGCCCAGATAACATGGCGACTCCGCCTCCACCGGGCTTGTTTTCCACCACCACGTTCCAGCCCGTGTTCGCTTCGACTTCGGCGGCAACAATACGCCCCATGGTGTCGGTGGACCCTCCGGCACCAAAGCCGATTTCAAGTTTGATCGGCTTCTGCGGCGACCAATCAGCCGCCTGAGCCGAAAAGGCTGCGATTATCAAACAGATGACAGCAAAACTGACGAACAGTGGCCTCATTTTCATAATTTTCTCCTTTCTTTAGACTGTTAATGCCTGAATATCATAATCTACCGAAACTGCTGTAAAAAAGGCCTGCCAGTGCCGGTTGACTGCATTCAACGGCTCCTGGATATTTGAAATACTCCGATTTCAGCATGCGTGCGTTCCTGGCTGTCATCTCCTTTCCTCCGGCATCCGCATCTTTGAAATGCCGTTGACTACATGTCGCGCCGGATCGCCGCCGGCAGCCCGTTGCAGATTTTTCAGGGCACCGGTCAGCATTCGATGAAAGGCGCCTTGGGTAGTGCCGGCAATGTGGGGGGTCAGCAACAACCGCTCGCTCGCGTCGGATGAAAGATTCAAGAGGGGGTGGTCATCCGGCGGGGGCTCCGGTGACAGGGTGTCCAGGGCTGCTCCGGCGATATGACCGCTTTCAAGCGCTTCGGCGAGCGCCTCCGGATCTATCAGCTCTCCCCGAGCGGTGTTGACCAGATAGGCACCGGCCGGCATGCCGGCAAGTTCCCGGGCTCCGATCATTTGGCGGGTCGCCGGTGTCAGTGGTGCGTGCAGACTGATCGCGTCACAGGCAGGCAACAACGCTTCAAGCGGTTTATACTGCGCCTTGAGTGCCTGCTCCAGATCCGCGGACGGCCGCGAGACGTCATAATACATAATCGAGGCCCCCAACAATCCCGCGACTTGGGCCACTTTGCGGCCGACGGCCCCGAACCCCACAAGTCCCAAGGTCGTTTCCCCCAATTCCGGCAGCCCGATACGAAACAGGCTTTCCCGCATGCGCTGGTAGCGCCCGGCCTTGATCTCCCGGTCGGCTGCAAGCATACGGCGCTGCAGGGCGATGAGCATCGCAATGGCCAACTCGGCCACGGTGCCGGTGTTGTGCCCCGGTGAATTGGCCACCGGGATTCCTAACGCGGCAGCACTTTCCACATCAATCTGATCATATCCGGCTCCCGCACTCTGAATCATTCTCACAGAAGGGATCCGCTCCAATACACGAGCCGTAATGGGAGGATAGGCCGCCGGCAGCAGCAGAAAATCCATATTCCGGCAAGCCCTGATGATCTCTTCCTCCCGGCGCGCGTCTTCGAAATGGAGCTTGAGCTCCGCCGGCACCATCACGTCGGCCTTGGTAAGGCGGATTTCAGGAAGTATACTCAATACATTCAGCATCGACACCATCCCTCGGGTGAAACTTTTTCTAACAGGTTCAGACATAAAAGGTTCAAGGTTTACCGCCAATCGAAATTGCCCCGGAGAAAAAATCCTCCTCGATCCCCCTTTACAAAAGGGAGGGAAGAATCTTCCCTCCCCCGGCGCGGCCTCCGGCTTGCAGCGCGCGAGCCTACGCCTCGGAGAGGAGGAATCGAGCAAAATGAAGCCAATTCCCTATTCAAAATTCGATGTTGAACGTTCGATGTTCATTAAAACGAGATTGCCAAAGTTTCTTTCTTTATTCGATCTGACCGTTTTTTAGCCGGAGGCGCATTTGTGGCAGGTGGTCCAATCCTGTCCTCAAAGCCGGATCCACTTGAACCATTCATCGGTCGGCTGCCAGTTTGCTCATGACTTCGGCGATTCGGGTGATTCCTTCTTTGCACTCGGCCGGGGAGGTGGCATAGGAGATCCGCAAAAACCCCTCGCCCCGTTTGCCGAAGGGGGTTCCCGGGATCACCGCCACGCCGGCCGTGTCCAGAATGTAGTCGGCCAATTGCGCCGAGCCCATGCCCGTGGAATCATGGCGTACAAACACATAAAAAGCGCCCCTGGGAATCGTGGGGCAGGTCAGGCCGGGTGCGAGGGCAATGCCGTCCAATATGATTTGACGGCGGCGGTTGAACTCGGCTACCATTTCATCGACACACGTCTGAGGCCCATTGAGGGCGGCGACGGCTCCGACCTGAGCAAATGAACAGGCCGACAGCAGCACATTTTGCTGCACCCGCACCGCCGCTGCGATCAACTCCCGGGGAGCCGCCAGGTATCCGATCCGCCAGCCGGTCATGGCATAGGTTTTAGACAACGAACCCCAGATGACGGTCCTGTTTTTCATGCCGGGCAAGGCCGCCGGGCTGCTGAAAACGGTTCCCGGAAAAATGATACGATCATAGGCTTCATCCGAGAAAATCACCAGGTCATGTGTCTCGGCAAAGCGCCCGATTTCAGCGACCTGGTCCGGATCCAATACCGCTCCGGAAGGATTATGGGGTGAATTGACGATTATCCCCCGGGTCTGCGGGCCGATTAATCGCTCGGCTGTTTCGAGATCCGGCCTGAAATTATCCCCGGCCGCCAATGGCACAGGCAGCGCTTGGCCGCCTGCGAGCCGGATCGACGAGGTCAGCTGGGTGTACCCCGGATCCGGCACCAGAATCTCATCCCCCGGGTTGAGAAATGCCTGCAGACTCAAATAGATCGCTTCCTGACCGCCGCCGGTTACCATGATTTCGGTTTCCGGGTCATAGGCCGCCTGTTTATATTTCCGGATCGAATCGGCGATCGCCTGCTTCAAGGCCGGTACGCCCGAGTTGGGGGTATAGTGCACGAATCCGGCGTCCAGGGCGCCTTTGGCGGCGGCTTTGATATGTTCGGGGGTATCGAAATCGGGGCGTCCGATGCCGAAGTTGATCACCTTCGTGCCCCTTGCGGCCAACCGGTCGGCCCGCTCAAAGACCCGGCGGATGCTGGAAAAGGGGATATCCGCCATATGTCGCCCCACTAATGTAATCGACACGTTCGGTTCACTTTCCTAAAATAATATTGTCAGGTTTATCCGATTTTGTCCGGAACATATGCCGGCCACCGCGATGTCTGGTCCACCGGCTGGGTGCTTTATCAGACAGCGCACAGGGGTAAGCGAAGCAGGTTTATGGCATTTTTCCGATACAGTTTGGCTTTTTCTTCATCGTTGAGTCCCATCCGCTCCACCGATGCAATCGTGTCCCGAATCAATCGCCGCCCTTTTTCATTGTCAAAGGGCATATCCGTGGCAAACACCATCTGATCGATACCGGCAAACGCCCGCCCGCACTGCAATGCGGCGGTATGGCCGTTGACCGCCGTATCGTAGAAGAACCGGCGGTAGTAATTCACCGCTTTTTCCTTGAGGAAAATATCGCGGTGACCCATGCACATTTCGTTGAAATCGTCATTCCAGTCGATCCGGCCGGCCAAAAATGGAATCAGGCCGCCGCAATGATGGGTGACGATTTTCAATTCTGGCCATTTTTCCAGCACCCCGCCGTATACCAGGCGCGTCATGGCCAGCGCCGTGGCATAAGGCCAGCCCAATTTGGTCCACACCCGGTAGCGCGAAATTTTCTCACCGGCATAATCCGGGGTGGTCATTTCCCGCAATGGATGGATAAAGATCGGCCGGCCTAAATCGGCCATCAATTCATACAGCGGCATGAATTGGGGCGCATCCAGCGGTTGGCCGTTGATATCGGTATACAGCTCGACCGCCCGCAGGCGAAGGTCTACGATCGCTCTTCGAGCCTCTTCCAGAGCGGCATCCATGTCATTCATGGGCAACGTGGCAATGCCGGCCGCGAACCGCTGGGGATATTTCAGCACCAACTCGGCCAGTTCATCATTTGCCACCCGGCACAACTCCAGCGCAACTTCCGGCGTGGCGATGGAATGGATCGGCGGCGAGGCCACCGAAACCACCTGCATATATTCACCGACTTCGTCCATGACGCGAAAACGGGCCTCGAGATCCACCAGCGTGGGAACGGTCTGGGCGTAACGGGCGGAATTCAAGGACATATCACGATTCGTGATTTTTTTATCCAGCATGGCTTGGTATCCGGCCGGCAAAATATGGGTGTAGACGTCAACGATCATTGATTCTCTCCAGCGTATGGGATTGGGCCGCCCGATTTCACCCGGTAGAGATGGGGGCGGCCGTCAAATTAATAGGGGACCACTCCGGCGGCCACCATCATCCGAAGCGGGAATCGGATTTTGATCGCCCCCGCCGGACATTCCTGGCGGCATGATCCGCAATGCCAGCACTCCTCGGGATATTTGGCATAGCAACGGCCGCCGGGTGCATCCGCGTAGATGACATCCAACGGACAAGTGTCTTCGCACATTCCGCATCCGGTACACAGGTCGTAATTAAAAACAGGCGGCATGGATGATCCTCTCAATCGTAACGGATAGGTAAAAACCGCGTTCTCGGATTTCCATTCGGGTCGCGATCCACAGCGATCTGCCCCAGCCAACGTTCATCGTCGGTTTGTGGATAATCCAGGCGGCGATGGCACTGGCCGAAGCGGCTTTCCGTGCGGTGGACGGCCGCAGTGATCATACAACGCGCGACGGTTAACATGTTGTAGATCTCCTGGGTGCGGCAGAGGTCGTGATAGGTGTTGGCTTTTACCTCAAACTGCCATTTTTCCAGAAGATCCAGATTCTGCCGGGCTTGTTTCATTCCCCAGGTGGATCGTGCGGGTCCCATTCCCTCGGTCAGAGTCCGCTGCAGAACATCTTCAAATTCCCGCCAGTCGACGCTGCGCGACGCCGCCAAGGGTTCGTAAAGCCGTTGCCGGATTCCATTCAATTGCGATTCGGGCAGCGGCAATCCGTGGGCACCGGAACCCGATGCGTAGGCGGCCATGGTGTAACCGGCCCGGATTCCGCTGGTGGTGGCCATGTGCAAGCTGCGGCACTGGTCCGCCGAGTTGCCGGCGGCAAACAGGCCGGGCACGTTGGTGGCGCAATCGGCGTCAATCTTCACCCCGCTGCCGCACACCTCGTTGGGTCCGCCCTGCATCCCCTCGGAAGTTGCAATTTCCATCAGGTTGCGGCTGAGATCGATGTCCTTTTGTTTAAAAAAATCGGGTAAGGTGTCCTTATCGTAGCTCAAGGTTGCGACGAGGTGCGCCAGCGCCTCGGGCTCCAGATGTCGACAGTCGATGAAAATCGGTCCGCGATGGGCTTTAATTTCGCCCAACACACCTTCCACCAATTTATAGCGGGGGCCCTTCATCCCCAAGGGGTCGTACCGTTTCATGAAGGCCTCCCCCTTGCCGTTGACAAGAACCCCGCCCATCCCTACCAGCGCATTCAGACCGGCGGCACTGAACCCCCTGGGTACCAGGGTCATTCGCAGATATTCCATGTTGGCCAGACGGGCCCCGGCCCGATACGCCATGGCTTCGCCATCACCGGTGTTGGCCGGACACATCCAGCAGTTGAAGCTTAAGCCGGTGGGATTCTGGTAGAGCCGATTGGTCCCGCCGGTAGCAATCAGGACCGCTCTGGCCTGCACCTGGTAAAAGGTACCGTCGCGAATGTGAAACCCCGCCGCCCCGCAGGCCTGACCATCGTTGATCAGAATATCCACCGTGACCACCCGATCCAGCACCCGGCACCCGGCCCGGCGAACGGCTTGCCCCAGAAGGGGCTTCAGTCGTTTACCGTTGAAATTAATCCACCAGGGCCCGGGCTGTCCGTAGGATTGGGTTCGGAAAAACGTGTTGTCAGACCGGCGCAGGGAACAACCGACGGCCTCGAAGCGTTCGATGGCGGTCGGCAACTGGTCGCAGTATACCTTTTCCACTACCTCGAGATTGGTAGCTCCCCGGGCACTGCGGGCGGTAAAATCCAGATATGCCGCTCGTGTATCCCAATCGGGGCCGGTGTTCAAATAAGCCGCAAAATGATCGATGCCGCCGGCAAAATGGCCGCTGCGTTCGATTACCGCCTTATCCATGATCACGACTTCGCGGCCGGCTTCCCGGGCGCTCAGGGCGGCATTGAGACCGGCTGCGCCCCCGCCGATGATCAGAATGTCCGTTTGCAGTCTTTCTTCCGCCACGATACTCCCTATTGCCGCGTCAATGATCATCCAATAATGATCTTCCAATAAAGGATTGACCTGTCGGCAAATTCAGACGAAAAGAGTTTCCAGAATCGGGATGGCCATTGATATATGTTTTGAATCCGGTATCCCGGTGAACGTTTATTGACGAGCTTGCTCGGCAGGGACTATGTCAATAAGCAGCGGATATGTCAACCCTATAGTAAGTCCTATCCGGCGGATACGGTTCACGACCGGGCTGATTGTGAATGTGCAATTGGTGGGGTTGTAATTCAAAAACCGATTTAACCTGGTTCAGCGATGCGATCGGTGTTGCGGAAAGGCTCGGCTTTGATCCCATAACGGCGCATGATCTGCTGCAGGGCCTGGCGTTCAAGTCCGCAGAGTTTGGCGGCCCGGGTGACATTACCCTTGCTGGCGGCAAGCAGATTATTGATGTAATCGGTGTTGAACGACTTCAGTGTCTGTTCCTTGGCCGCTTTGTAGGGCAGGTCCCGGGTGGTGCCGTCGACCAGACATGGACGCTTGGGTTCCCATTTAAGACCCACATCCCGGGGCTGGATTTCATCGTCGGAAGAAAATAAAATTCCCTGGATGATCAGGTTTTCCATTTCCCGGACATTGCCCTCCCAGACTCTGTTGGTAAATATTTCCAGCAGCTCTGCGGAAATTTTCTTGCCCGTCCGTTTCAGTTTCCGGCAGTGTTTGGCCAACAGGTGATTGGCGATCAGGGGAATGTCCTCCCGCCGCTCTCGCAATGGCGGAAGATGGATCGGCAGCACATTCAGCCGGTAGAAAAAATCTTCCCGGAATTCGCCCTTCTGGATTTTTTCTTTGAGGGCTTGATTGGTGGAGGCAAGGATGCGCACATCCACCGCGACTGACCGGGTGTCTCCCAGGGGCTTGAATTCTTTTTCCTGCAGCACCCGCAATAATTTGGCCTGAATGGTGGGGCTGACATCGCCGATTTCATCTAAAAAAATGGTGCCGCGATCCGCTTCCTGAAACAATCCCTTTTTGTCCGTGGTGGCCTGGGTAAAGGCTCCTTTTCGATAGCCAAACAGCTCGCTTTCAAGAATATTTTCCGGAACCGTCGGGCAGTTAACCGCCACGAAAGGACCATCGCGGCGATTGCTCAAGGTGTGGATGGCCCGAGCGGTGAGGTCCTTGCCGGTTCCCGATTCGCCCGTGATCAGCACGGTCAGATCCGTTTTGGCTACCATCTGAATGGTTTCATACAAACGATTCATGATCCGGCTGTTGCCGACCAGTTTGTGAAACACCTGCTGGTCCTGACATTCCTTTTGCAGCCGGTAATTTTCCTGAATCAGGCTGCTGCGCTCCAACGCTTTTTCCAGGCGAACGAGGATGGTCTCGTGATCGAATGGCTTGGCAATAAAATCGTAGGCACCGTGGCGCATGGCTTCCACCGCCATTTCAACACCGCCGAAAGCCGTCATCATCACGACCGTCAAATTGGGATGATCCCGCTTGATCAGCTCCAGAAGCTCCAGACCATCCATTTCCGGCATCTTGATGTCGGCCAGCACCAGATCG
>CAVZEZ010000027.1:0-121429 GCA_963774425.1 uncultured delta proteobacterium
GCTGCGGATATCGGTGCCGGGCAGGGTGAACCCTCCGTATTCGGTTCCCTTGGCGCCGTATGAAACGCTGAGCCCTCCCGTCAATTGCAGGTTTTGGGTGATGTCCCAGGTGGCGTAGGGCTGCAGGATGCCCGAGGGATCCACGATTAAGATCGGGCTGTTTGATAAACAAAGAAAAGAGAGGAACTCACGGGCTCAAAACGGTGTAAATCGAATAGATCTATCCCCGTCTGTGTTTCCAATAGTCAGGAGCTCTATGCAAATGCATAATGGCAAGTATAAAAAAATTTTCAGGATCTTCTACATATAAAACTCCGTATGGGAATCTTCTTGTCAGACATCGCCGAATATCGTCCGTCAGAATTGTCCAAGCTTTGGGATAAGCTAAGATGCGCTCGATCGCTGAATATACCTCCACCGCGAAGTCGTAGCCCAATCCTTCGGAACAATTCTCGTAATAGTCGATAGCTTGGATAAACTCTGCTTCTGCCTCGGGGTGAAAGAAATATTTCATGGCGAAAAACGCTTCCAGATTTTAGTGAACACCTCTTCACCCGGTACAGATTTGACCTCGCCCGATCGAAGCTCCGCAAGGCGATTTCTCGCAATAGAGGCCCATTTTTTATCAATATCAGAATCCGGCGGGGTCAGGCTCCTGAGAATGGAGTCGACAACAATCGCCCGTTCCTCAACCGGAAGTGAAATAACTTCTGCTATTAAATCTTTCGTTTTCAAGTTATCGCGCCTTTCCTTAAGTTTGGTACATGGCGATTAGAGGCATAACCTCTTGCTTTGGCAGCTAAAATATTGCGGAGTTTCCGCTTTTAAAGGAAACAGAGACTAACAGTGTTGACGATACTTTTAACTTTAAAATTTATTCCTTTCAATATGTTTCGATTGTACATATCGAAAAAGCGCATGTCAAACCAAAGGTTAATTCAAATTGCTAAATTTCATCATATCGCTGAGAGTCATAACCAAAGGGTTTATCAATATTTCAATAACTTATGGATGCCGGATCAAGTCCGGCATGACGAAATCGGCACCTTTCACGAAATTGTCGATATTAAAAATAATAAATCAGCCACAAATAGGCACTGTCCGGCGACTTGCTGCGGATGTCGGTGCCGGGCAGGGTGAATCCCCCGTATTCGGTTCCCTTGGCACCGTATGAGACGCTGAGCCCTCCCGTCAATTGGAGGTTTTGGGTGATGTCCCAGGTGTCGTAGGGCTTCAGGATGCCCGAGGGGTCCGCGACTAAGATCGGGGCAGTTTGATCAACTAAAACTCCGTATGGGAATCTTCTTGTCAGACATCGCCGTTCTGAGCCGTACCTTGTCGATGTTCGTAGCTTTTGATCATCGTGTTTTCTACTGGATTTTCCGGGAGTTGTCTGATATTGTGATTGTCTATGGAAAAGCGAACAGAAGAGTGGCTGAAACAGTCTGATTATGACATGGACACAGCCGATTTCATGCATGGAGGCGGGCGACACATATATGCCGTCTTTATGTGTCACCTCTCCATTGAAAAGGCGCTTAAGGGGCTCTACTATGAAAAGCTGCGAAAGTTTCCGCCCAAATCGCATAACCTGGTCTATTTGCTGAACGAAATTGGAATCAAGCCGCCGGAAAAACCGGGTAAGTTTATCGTCAAGATAAGTGAGGCCAGCATTCCCCTCCGCTACCCGGAAAACCTGGCGAAGATTCAGCATTCATACAATCAGACCGTGGTTAAAGACATTCTTGCCAAGAGTAGGGAGGTCATTATATGGATAAAAGAGCAGCTATCGACATCATTGCCAGATTCCAAAAAGGAATCGAATCACGAGGCATCCGGCCGCTGAAGATCATTCTATACGGATCTTATGCTGCAGGCACGAACCGGGAAGGAAGTGACATTGACATTATTGTCATCTCCGACGATTTTACCGGAAAGAGTTATTGGGAGCGAATCGACATTCTGTCCGATGCCATCTATGAAATTTTTGCTCCGGTAGAAGTGGTGGGTCTGACGCAAGATGAGTGGGAGCAGGGGGATTCATTCGCTACTGACTTCGCCCGCAATGGTGAAGTGCTCTATGCCGCTCGATAAAGATCGCCAGATGACTGCACGACTTCGGAACGTTTTAAGATGCATAAGAGGACATTCCTTTTTCGGGGTTAGCAGTCTATCGAGTTGTAATATGGAGCTGAGAACAATGGAGTGAAAATTCGCTCAGACAACCACCCAAATGAAAGTAAGTTAATTTAAGGAGATCCCAACAATGCAAAATGCATATATCGTAACCGGGACTTTAATGAATGCTCAGACAGTAATGTTGGACGAGGCATTGCCTTTGACACAAGCAAAGGTTCGACTGATCGTTGAGCCGATATTGGAAAAATCCAAGCGTTCTTATCAAGAGATCATGTCAGAAATCAGAAAGAGGCAACACGATAGAGGCTTCAAGCCTTCCGTCAGAGAAGAAATTGACAGATATCTAAAATCCGAGCGCAAAAACTGGGAGTAACATTCATGCGCGTTTATTTGGACACTGCTCCGGCTATCTATGCAGTCGAAAATGTGCCTGCGGCCTGTACATCAAAATGCGATGTGTTTTTCAGCAATGATCACCGACTCGATCGATTCGAAGACATCCATGTCGAAGTTATCCAGCGATCCTAAACACCCCAATCAGAAATAATAAATCAACCACAAATACGCACTATCCGGCGATTTGCTGCGGATATCGGTGCCGGGCAGGGTGAAGCCGCCGAATTCGGTTCCCTTGGCGCCGTATGACACCCGGAGTCCACCGGTCAATTGCAGGTTTTGAGTGATGTCCCAGGTGGCGTAGGGCTGTAAAATGCCCGAGGAATCCTCGACATTGTTGATGGCGGTAAAAAATACCTGAAACAGCGGGTGCAGTTCTATCTGAATATGCGCGCTGAGGTAATTTTGGCCCAGGACGTACACCTCGCCCCGGGCCAAACGTTCGGTGATATCCGGATCCAGCAGGGCTTCGGGGTAGTTGTCTTTGCCGATACCGTTGAAATAATATTCGACGAATCCGTAAACGTTTTTATCGAACCAGGTCCAGGAATAATCCATATTAGCCACCAGGGATAGGTAATCGTCACCATTCCCCAGAAACGTCCAGGTGCCGTCCAGGCGCCAGGCGGCGTCCCGCAGATAACCCGTGCTGCCGATGCCGATGACGGGGTCATCATAATTTTTGGCTGCCATCAGATCGAACTCGGTGGTGCCCGCGGCAAAATGGAATTTTCCGGCAATGGATGCCTGATCGAACTCAACCTCGTGATTTTCCGGGTTGCGCCGGGCGACATAGAGCAGTTGGACGTTTCCGGTTCGCGGCAGCGCAATTTGGGCGTTGATCATATCATCGCCGGTTTTGTAATCACGGTCGATGGCGGTCGGCGGGAAGGGGTTGAACAGGTCCATGGGGTTGAAAATAAGTCCGTCGCCCCAGGTAACGGCCTGACGGCCGACCCGCACCGACCCCCAGGGCCGATTCAGTGCCAGGTACAAACGGTCCAGGCGCTGGACCAGAAACCAGCTTTCTTCTTCTTTAATCGTGTGGGTCAGATCCATCAACCGGCGGTCGTCATTCAGAGGTTCTCCGGGCAGAAACACATACGAGGGAAGGTTCGGAAATATTTCTTCCAGCTCTTTTTGCTTTCGAACGGTGTCGCCGCCGACCCAGATGAGTTCATAGTCGGCTTCGAAAAACAGCGAATCGGTAAAAAAGGTTTCGTTGATGAGCCGTAGATTGGCGCTGCCGTCATAATAGTTGCCGGTTCCCACCGGTGCCAGGATGGTGTCGTCCGTGACCCGCGATCCGGTGCCGGTAGTTTTGAGGCGGCCGCCCCAGTGGATATCGATATTATTTGGAAAGGATTTTTCAGGAACGTGAGCGGGAAGAGGGGAGGGGGACTCGATGGCGGTTGGCGGGTCCTCAGCAACAGCAGGTGATACATGGAAGCCGATGGTTGCGATGATCAGCGATATGATGAGAATCCCGGGCTGCTGGAATAGTTTTTCGAAAAGTCGCCCGGGCCGCGGCGTCGTCCTGTATCCGGTGCCCGCACAATCATTCAGGCACCTGGCCATATCCGATCACCCAAATTGTATGATTTATGATCTCTTGAATTTTCTGTTTTGAGACGGTTCCAATCTTTTCTGCGAGTCGGCCTTTATCGACCACAGTGACATGGGTGCATCGGGCGAGGCTCTCTATTGGAAGGTTGGCTTCGCCTTTTCGTATCAATACATTTCCGGGGAGTTCTGCATGCTTTATTTGCTTGGTAAGCGGCACCACGAGGACGGTTTGAAATTTGCTTCGATTGATGGAATCCCGCTGCACAACGACAACCGGTCTTCTGTTTCGAGGCTCCGATCCCTTCGTGTGCTGGAAATCGACCCAAAAAACATCACCCTGGCAGACTACCATTCGTCCTCCATTTCATGGACAGCGCTGATTGTGGACAGCTCTTCAGCAAGGTTTCTTTCAATATCTTTTTCGTTCGGGTCACTGTACGCCTGATTGTAAAGCCGCGTGGTTTCTTCGTCCTCGAGCTCCTTCATCCGCTTGATCATTTCTTCCACAATAAAGCGGCTTCGAGATTTTCTGTTTTTTTTTGCCCAGGTGTCCAACTTAGATAAGAAAATCGGCGGAACTGTAATGGCAATCTTCTGGGTTCTCAAATTTTACCTCCTATGGGTATGATCAATTAGAATACTGATTATATAGATCATTAATGGCCATGTCAAACAGTCGAAATTGGCAAGCCTTTTCAGTAGATTCTGGATGCCGGATCACGTCCGGCATGACGAAATGGCCATTTTTTTCAGGTTCGTAGATCATTTAACCCGATCCTCCGCCACGCACCCGTCCCGCAGAAGAATGAGCCGGCGGGCATAATCCATGACCATTTGGTCGTGGGTCGAAAAAATGAAGGTCACCTTTTTGTCTTCGTTCATTTTTAGCATCATCTCCAGCAGCCCGTTGCCGGTTTCTGAATCCAGATTGGCGGTGGGCTCATCCGCCAGGACGATGGAGGGGTTGGAAACAATGGCCCGTGCCACGGCCACGCGCTGCTGCTGACCGCCGGACAATTCGCCCGGGCGACGGTCGTATTTGCCGGCCAGGCCGACATCATCCAGAATCGCCTGGGCGCGCTGCCGGCGCTCACGGGTATTTACCCCCTGAAGCAGCATGACGAATTCGACGTTTTCGGCCGCCGACAACACCGGAATCAGGTTGTATGCCTGAAATACGAAACCGATTTTATGCAGTCTCAGCTCCGCCAGCCGCGAAGGTGACATCCCCTCGAACGCATTGCCATCCACCACGATGCGGCCGCCATCCGAGACGTCCAGACCGCCCACAAGATTCAGCAGGGTGGTTTTACCGGAGCCGGAGGGTCCGGCCACCGCCGTAAATTCGCCCTTCTCAATGATCAGACTGACATCTTGAGCGCCTGAACTTCGATTTCACCCTGCCGGTAGGTCTTTATTTACATGGCTGCATTCCACGATATTCATATTGGACTCCAAATCATCGACCGGCGGCATAATTTATGGTTTGTCGGTGGTCTGAGGAAAGCCGCTGTAAGATGCCATGCTCTGCTGGAGGCCGATGATTTGTTCTAAAGAAGTTGGCCTTTTTATAAATCTTAAAAGAAATTAATCCCTGAATTCTCTAATCCCTAAATTTCTGAATTCCCATAATCCTTAATACCTGTAATCCACTAATCCTTAAATCCCTCAATCCCATGATCCTCTAATCCTTAATCCTGTAATCCCTGAATCCCTACGTATGTGCCAATGCCTCCACCGGTGTAAACCGCGCCGCTTTAACGGCCGGGTAGGCGCTGACCACAATCCCCAACCCCAGAACGACCAGATTGGACAATAAAATGTCTTTCCACGCGATGGCCGGATAGATCACCCGGGTCATGCCCGCAAATTCAGCGCCGGCGGCCAGGGCCGACAGATCGATACCGCTGCGGGCCAGTAAAAATATGCAGATGAATGCTATAATGTTGCCGATGATGATGCCGGTCGTCAGCAATAGCAGCGATTCCGTCAGGACTTCGCACAGGATCCGCAGAGGTTTCATGCCCAGGGCTTTGAGCAGACCAAATTCCCGCATGCGTTCAAAAACGGCCATGAGCGTGGTATTGACGATGCCGAAACCCATGGCGACAAAGACGACCAGATACCATATCCACATAAACCCATCGAGCATTTTTAGATAGGCTGTCTGAAACGGCAGCAGTTCACGCCAGGTGCTGACATCGAATTGTTGGGAGGGCAGGGCGGTTTTTAACCGGTTATACACCGGGGTGACATCCGATTTTGCCGGCAGAAGAATGGAAATCTCCGAAATCCCGTTGCCGAGTCCGAGCATTTGCCGAGCGGCCGGTTGCCATACGAAAACGTATTGTTTTTCAGTGGCTTCCATTTCCGCTCTGAAGACACCGACGATGCGGAAAGCCCGGGAAGCAATTTCTCCCTTGGCATCCTGGGACATCAACACCAGTTTGTGTCCCGGTTTCGTGCCGAATTTATTCATCAGGGCCTGGCCGATAAGGATGCCGTTGGGGGCATCGCCAGCGAGATAGCGGCCTTGCGAAACCGCGTTGCCGATAAAGGATACCTTCGCTTCGGACGACGGTACGATGCCCACCAGGGTGACGCCGCCGGAGTGCCGGGCATTACTGGCAACGGCGTTCACCCGCACCCGGCTCGTCCAGGCGGCACCCTCCGGCAAGACGTCGCTCAAGGTCTTTTCCACCAACGCCGGATCGGTGATGCTGTTTTCGATGGCCGGATCGCTGCGGTAATTCCGGTGATGAATCTGGAGGTGTCCGGTGAGCGTGGCAATGCCGTTGTTGACCATTCCCACCGCGATTCCGCGCATGAGGGATCCGAGCAGAACCATGCTCCACACGCCGATGACCACCGCGGTCAGGATGATGGCAGTACGCCGGGTGTTGCGCCAGATGTTGCGCCAGGCCAGTTGTAGATACATCATGATAGCTCAAAGTTGAAATCTCAAAGAAGAGGACCGCCCCTTTTAAATTTAGATTAGCCACGGACCCACACAGACAATCACAGACTGGTTTTCGTTTGGTTCGATTAGATGGTTATGATCGTTTAGTTCGTTAAAATGTTTTGGAACGTTGAGTTCGTTAAAAGCCTGCAGCCGTTGGAGGCTGCGAAAAAGGACCAAGGATTATGGGATAAGGATTAAGTATTATCCTTTATTCGCTATAGCTTAATCCTTAATCCTTGTCCCTCAATCCTCAAATTCCCAAATCCGTACATTCGCTAATCCTCTGATCTTCTGATCTTCTCATCTTCTGAATTCCTTATATCGCCCGCATGGCCGCCACCGGGTGCATTCGCCGCACCTTCAGCGCCGGGTAGAGGGCCGTGCAAAAAGTGATGACCAGGACCGCCAGGGGGCCGCTGACCGATGACAGCAGCGACAATCTGGGATACATGCGACCGGAAATACCGAATTGGCTGAGCAGTTCCGATGCGCCCGAGAAGTCGATGCCATGGGCTTGAAAGTAAAGCGTTATCAGACAGCCGGCAAGAATCCCGGCCCCAACGCCTGCCAATGTCATGGTCATGGATTCGATCAACAGCACCTTGGTCAGGCGGCCCGGGGTGGTGCCGATCGCCATCATGACCCCGAACTCCCGGGTTCGTTCGAAAATGGCCATCAGAAACGTGTTTAAAATGCTGAAGGCCACCACCAGCAACAGCAGCAGGTAAAAGATAATGCCGCTGACCAGGTCCATTTCGATGCTTTGCCGCAGGCCGGGCATCAGCTCGTTCCAGTCCAGAACGACCAGCGGTTTGTCCGGATTCAGCGACACCAGGTCGGCTTGGATGGCACGCTTTACCCCGTCGACATCCCCCAGGGATGCGGTGACGATCACCACCTCGTTGACCGCGCCGCGCATGGAATAAACATCCTGAAATGTTTGCAAGGGAATCTTAATGGAACCGCGGTCCAAATCATCGATCCCCGAGCTGAAAATGCCTTTCACTTTCACGACGGTGGCGGCAATCGACCCATCGCGTCCCTGGCCCACGATTGACAGTTCGTCGCCCAGTCCCACCCGCAGATTACGGGCCAGCAAGCGGCCCACCAGGGCCTGATTGACGTCCTTTCCGGAGAAAAATTCGCCCTGCCGAATGAGGGCTTTCAATCGGGAAACCTTATCCTCGCGCCGGGGATCGATGCCCGTCACCACGGCGCCGTATGTTCGCCGGTCGGAGGAGACCAGAGAAAAGGACTGACTTCTGAACGTGTATCCCGCCACTTGGGGGATCTTATCCATCAGGCGTCCTATTTTTTCAGAATCGGCGACGACCAGTCGAATGTCTTTTTTGTCCTGATAGCCATCCGCCTGGATCTGCAAATGTCCGGTTTGGATTCCAACCGCCGTGTTGATCATGGTTTCGTAACTGCCGAACTGGAATGAGAGCATAAACACCAGCAGCATACTGGCAAATGCGATGGCGGAAATGGTCAACAGCGTCCGCCGCGGGTTGCGCCCGATGTTGCGCCAGGCCATTTTGAAATCGATGGACAATGCTGCTACCTCCGGGCTTTTCGCAGACTGGTCAAGGTAAAGAGACTGTCGGGCAGGCCGGGCGTGAAGTCCAGGGACCGGTAGTTCAACTCGGTATAGGTGCCCGGCTCGTCGACTTTGCGCATCCGCCAGATTTTGGGATACATTTTACCTCCCAGCATCTGAATCTCCAGCGTGTTCATGACTTTTACCGGCGCGAGGTCTTCGTCGAAAAATTCCTGGCTGAGCCAGATGAGATCCTCGCGGATCTTGAGCTTTTGCATTCCCCAGACCACCGGGGCCCGCGGCTTGGGCCGGGATTCGATCAGATAGACGGTCAGGCCGTCGTGAATTTCGCTGCCGGTAATGGTGTGGGTATAGTCGGTGAGCAGACTGTCGCTCTTGGCCAGGTCGTTGTTCGAAAAATCCGACCCCATCCAGGACTGGGACATCATCGAGGGCGGGACTTTGATCACCCGGTTGATCTTGGGATTGTACATCCACATTTCGCGTCCCTTTTTCAGGGTGCCGTTGCCCCGGTCTTTAGGAGGAGACTCGATATAAAACAAGCTGTCTTTCTGGCCCCGGGTCCAGGCCTTGATGCTCATTTCACGTTGCCAGTCGGGGCGGTGAATGGTCATAACCACCTCTGAAATCGAAGCCTTGTCACGCATATAATTAAAGCTGTCTTCCACCAGCGACTGCCCGTCCACGGCGAGGGTTTTGGAACTCATGCACAAGACCAGCAGCAGTGAAAGCCGGAATGTTTTGATGGCATGTTTTAACATTTTTCAGGTTCAGCGTTCAAGGGTTCAGAGGTTCAGAGGTTCAGGGTTTGCCGCCGATCGAACTTGGCCATGAGTAAAAATACCCCTCGTTCCCCCTTTAGCAAAGGGGGAAGAATCTTCCCTCCCCTGGTGGGAGGGACTGAGGGAGGGGGTAAAATAAAACAATCCTTATCAGAAAGTTTCTGTTTTTGATCAACCTGGCTGCCTTTTAGCCAGAGGCGTCCGCTTATATGGTATTCGACAGCCCCTGGATGACCACCTTCATGAAATTTGCGGCCGCCTTTAATGGATCAAAGCGTTTTTCAAACCAGGCCTGGAGAAACAGGGCATCCCAGGTTCCAACCAGGGCGGCCGCGATAGATTCCGGATCGATATCCGGTCGAAACTCTCCACGCGAGATGCCGTCGCGAATCAGAGCAGCCACGATCCCCCTGAACTCTGCATACAGCAACCTAAAATCTTTTTTGAATCGTTCGCGCATTTGCGAAGCGGAGGATGCCGCCCAGAATTCCATGGTCAGGGTAAAAATACCCTCGAGCTCTTCCCACATATCCATGATCGAATCGCTGAGAGCCGCCAGCCGGCCGGCCGCCGATCCCCCCAGATGAGAGATGCCGACCTTGGCGGCGCTTCCGGTTTTGAGCATATACCATTCGAAAACGGCGAAAAAAAGATCCTCCTTGCTGTCGAAATAAGCGTAGATGGTTCCCTTGCCGATTTCGGCCATGGCGGCGATGTCGGACACCGATGCGCCCGTATAGCCTTTTCCAGCAAAGACCCGGGCTGCCGCTTCGACGATGCGGGATTTTTTATCTCCTCGGGAACTACTCGAACGTGGCACGCGTATCGTCCTTCATCAGAACTCGATGGTCCTTGTTAACTAATTAATATATTATAATATAATCTAAAATATATTATTTTAGATTGAAATGACTGACCAGTCAGTCAAAAAAATAGCAACCCGGTGCCGATCTGTCAAGCCAAAAGATCTGCGTTAATTTTTAATTGCCCAAGCGGCCCCGATCATATATAAATAAAGTTTTAGGGTACTGGGGCAGCAGCAAAGGACAGCCGGTCTGATCTAAGCAAAGAAACATTCTAAAAGGATTGCATCATTTTACCCCCTCCCTCAATCCCTCCCGCCGGGGGAGGGAAGTTGACTCCTCTCCCTTGACGGGAGAGGCCGGGTGAGGGTGATAAAATGGCAAAATGCCTTTTTAACCCAGAACCTTGAACCTTGAACCTGGAATTTGTAGTTTCATACGAGCGGCCGCCTCGGGCTAAAGGGCAGCCCGACTGATCAAAGACAGAAACTATTCATCATCGCGCCAAGACGCCAAGGCGCCAAGATTATTTATATTTTTAATCATTCCCTTTGCGAGCTTTGCGACTCTGCGCGAGATAAAATATTTGTAGTTTCATATAAGCCGGGGCCGCTGGCGAAAGGGAGCCAGTTTGATCAAAGATAGAAACTTATTGTAAGCCTACGATATTCGGAATAATCGTGTGGGAGCGGCTTCCAGCCGCGATGTAAAAAAAAGGTTGCATATCCGCTTTTATTTCGCGGCTGGAAGCCGCTCCCACAGGCCAGAAAAATACGAACGAGGCAATGAAACTGACTCAATCTATTTGTAGTTTCATAGGACCGCTCCGCAAGCCGGACCGCCAATCGGCGTATACCGTTTGTAAAGAACGGCAACCGCATAAAGAAAATAAACATGACCAAAGTTGAGAAACTGATTGAAAAGGGAGTCATCATCCCGCAACCGGCCAGTGTCGAGATCGGTGACGAAGTCGATGTCGACCGGATTTCGTCCGAGGGGGTCGTCATATATGCCGGCTCCAGAATCTTCGGATCCGACACTTTGATCCTGGCAGGTGCCAGACTGGGTTATGAAGCACCGGTGACGGTGGATAATTGTCAGGTTGGACCTGAAGTGAATCTTAAGGGAGGCTATTTCAATCGGTCGGTATTTTTGGAAAAATCTTCGCTCGGTATGGGGTCGCATGTCCGGGAAGCCACCATTCTCGAAGAGCAGACCGTCATTGCCCATACCGTGGCATTAAAACACACCATCCTTTTTCCATTCGTGACGCTCGGCAGTCTGATCAATTTTTGCGACTGTCTGATGGCCGGCGGCACCAGCCGCCGGAATCACAGCGAGGTGGGCAGTTCGTATATTCATTTTAACTTTACACCCAACCAGGATAAGGCCACGCCGTCTCTTATCGGCGATGTGCCCCGGGGGGTGATGCTCAACTGCAAACCTGTTTTTCTTGGGGGCCAGGGCGGGTTGGTGGGCCCGTGCCGGTTGAATTACGGCATTACGGTCGCGGCCGGCACCATTGTCCGTAAGGATGAAATCAGAGAAGAGCGGCTGATTTATGGTGGAGAGGGCCAGGCGCGCAGTATCCCGTTCGAACCGGGAAGGTACGGAAACAACAGCAGAATCCTTCTGAACAACATGATCTATATCGGCAATTTGCTCGCCCTGCGACAGTGGTACCGGCAGGTTCGACCGCTTTTTATTTCTAAAAAATTTCCCGAGGCCCTTCTGGCGGGTCTCAACACAAATATTCAGGCAGCCCTCCATGAGCGAATCGGTCGTCTGGAAACGCTTTTTTTGAAGGCCTCTCCGCACAGCCCCCCAAGGCGCGGGCCGATCGAATGCTGGTCCCAATTGAAAGCGGCTTTTGACAGACACCACCGGAACGAAGGAGAGCCCCGCCTGCGGGACCCATTTCTTGAAAGTGTCTCCAAGGGCATCGCCGAGACCGGTACGGATTACATCCAGGTCATTCAGGGGCTTGCCGTCAAGGACGCTCAAGGCGGCAGCCGCTGGTTGCAGGGCATCGTCGACGATCTGGCTGCCGACACCCGAAGGATCGTGCCGACGCTGGCCTGATAGAAGCCTGCAGCCGAAACAGAAGCTCAAAGCTGCAAAGCTGGAATAGTGAATAGTGACAAGTTTTTTTGCTCGTTACTCGTCACTTGTTACTTGTCACTCGTTGCTGTAAGCTCAAATCGATCAAGAGGATTTTTATGGGAAAGCTATTTGGAACCGACGGAATCCGCGGGGTGGCCAATAAATACCCGATGACGGCGGAAGTCGCCTTAGAGGTGGGACGGGTGGTGGCCAGGGTTTTCAGAAACCGGGGCTATCGTCCCGATATCATAGTGGGCCGCGATACCCGGCGGTCCGGTCAGATGCTCGAATCGGCGGTGGTTGCCGGTATCTGTTCGGCGGGCGGCAACGCGTATCTCACCGGTGTGCTTCCCACTCCCGGCGTGGCCTTCATGGCCTCTTCAACCGGAGCGGCCGCCGGGATCGTGATATCCGCCTCACACAATCCTTATCGCGACAATGGGATTAAAATTTTCAATGGAAACGGCTACAAACTTTCCGATGAAAAAGAAGCGGAAATCGAAAATCTGGTATTGAATGCCGATGCGGCCCACCGATCTTACCCGGTTGAGGAAATCGGCCGGACGATCGTCAAAAACGATGCAGTCGAAAATTATATTTCTTTTCTTAAAAGTACCTTACCGGCTGATTTTTCACTGATTGGATTAAACATCGTGCTGGATTGTGCCCATGGCGCCACGTTTCAAACGGCGCCGCGGCTGTTTTCGGCGCTGGGCGCCGAGGTTCAAACTCTGGGGGCTCAGCCGGACGGCCGGAATATCAACCTCGAATGCGGTTCCGAACATCCCGGGGGTCTGGTTGAACAGGTGCAAAAAACCGGCGCGGACATCGGTCTGGCCCTGGATGGAGACGGCGATCGTCTGATTGCGGTGGATGAAACAGGTGAGATTTTATCCGGCGACCAGATCCTGGCGATTTGCGCCCGCACGATGCTGGAACTGGGAAGGTTGAAAAATAATGTGATTGTCAGCACGGTGATGAGCAACATGGGGTTGACCGTTGCGCTGGAGAAAATGGGAATCCGCCATGAAACTTCGCAGGTCGGCGACCGTTATGTCATGCAAAAAATGATCGCCTGCGGAGCGGTTCTCGGTGGCGAGGACTCGGGCCACATGATTTTCGCCGATCACCACACCACCGGCGACGGCAGTTTGACCGCCCTGAAGCTGCTGGAAGCCGTCCGGTATGAAAACAAACCCCTGTCGGATTTGGCCGGAATCATGACCGCCTATCCCCAGGTGCTGATCAATGTGGATGTTCACAGCAAGCCGGATATCGAAACGGTGCCGGAAATCGCCGCCGCCATAAAAGTGGTCGAATCCGACTTGGGCGATCGGGGCAGGGTGCTCGTACGCTACTCGGGAACCCAGTCGATGTGTCGGGTGATGGTGGAAGGACCGGATGAAGGCGATACACGAAAGTATTGTCAACAAATAAGCGATATAATTTATAAAAAGATTGGTGGACCACAGAGGGGCTGAAGAAGGGGCCAGCCAGGAAGGCAAACGGCGAACCGGGCTGCCGCTGGCGGTGCCCGGTTCGCTGCGGGAGGTAATGTCGAGGTTATCTGCGATTGCCCAGAATCCTGAGCAGCATCAGAAAAAGGTTGATGAAATCCAGATACAGTTTCAGGGCGCCCATGATTGCGCCTTTTCGGACCACGCCGGCTTCCAGGCCGTCCGGCTGGTTCATGGCCATGGTCTTGAGGCTCTGGGTGTCATAGGCCGTCAATCCCACAAACACGATGACGCCGATGTAGCTGATGATCATGCTCATGCCGGAACTGCGAAAGAACATATTGGCCACCGACGCGATAATGATGCCGATCAAGCCCATGGTCAGGAAACCGCCCATGGAAGTCAGATCGCGTTTGGTCGTCCAGCCGTAAATGCTGACGGTGACGAAGGTGCCCGCGCAGATGAAAAAGGTTGAAGTAATGGATGAAGCGGTATAAACCAGAAAAATAAATGACAAAGTTGCGCCATTGAGCGCGGAATACAGGACGAACAGCGCCGTGGCAGTCGATGCCTGCATTTTTTGGACCCGCGCGCTGAGGGTGAATACCAGCACGAGCTCCGCGATGATCAGGCCGAAGAACAAAATCTGATTGCCAAAAATTAATTGCTGTAATGCAGGGCTGTTGGCAACATAAAATGCCACCAGGCCGGTGAGGCCCAGGCCGATCGCCATCCAGTTGTACACACTGCGGATAAATTCGTTAACCTGAACTTGGACCTGAGTTTGCCTAAGGCGTGCTGATTCCATTGTTTCCTCCTGTATTATAAAGGTAATTTCGCTTTTCAGCTTATCGATATATGCTGTAATATAACACAAAGCGCGTTATTTGCAATATCGACGCACACGAAACCGATATGAAACCGGAACAAATATACCAGGAGCTTAAAGATCTGGCCGAGAAGCTTGAAATAACCGTCAGCGAACAGAATTTTCGAAATACCGGCATCAAAGTCAAGAGCGGAGCGTGCAACGTTAAAGGCAAAAACATGTTTATCATGGACAAACACAAGTCCATCCATAAAAAAATAGACCTGCTGGCGACGCACCTGGCGCAGTTGCCACTCGAAAACCTGTATATCGTCCCGGCGGTCAGGGAAATGCTGGATCGGGTCCGGGAAGAATGACAATAACAGCTTTGGGTTCAGGTGTCAGGTTTCAGGTGTCAGCGCTGCTTTTAGCACCCATGCAGTTATTTTGATCGAAAAAAAGACGACGGCGAGGGCATTCATGAGAGGTATCAAGCATGACAAACTCGGTAAACGGTGCTAATTTCTGACACCTGACACCATTCCGGAACCTGACACCTGAAAGCTGAAATCTAAACACCAGGGCACCGGGGAGCCGTGTCGATCTAAGGTTTTAGCGGATATACCTAAAAGTTTACATAATATATCTTATCAGACGTTGAAAAAAAACTATTTACATAATCAACAGCCTATCACGGCATCCATCGAAGTCGCCGGCCGGCCGAATATTTACACGGTGTCCGAGCTCAACGCCAACATAAAGGATCTGTTGGAGGAACGCTTTGCCTTTCTATGGGTGTTCGGAGAAATTTCAAATTTCCGCGCGCCGGCCTCTGGACATTTTTATTTTACCCTGAAAGACGAAACGTCCCAGATCGGCTGTGTGATGTTCCGCGGACAGCGGAAAAATTTGAAGTTCGAACCCTCAGACGGCCAAACCATCACCGGCATGGGACGCGTCAGCGTCTATGAACCGCGAGGCACCTACCAGATTATCCTGGAATATCTGGAACCCTCGGGCGCCGGCGCCCTGCAGCTTGCGTTCGAAAAGCTCAAAAATCGTTTGGCGGCCGAAGGCTGCTTCGAGGCCGCCCGCAAAAGACCGCTGCCTTTAGTGCCGCAAAAAATCTGTATCATCACATCACCTACCGGTGCGGTCGTTCACGATATCCTGCAGGTGGTCAACCGCCGCTTTCCCAATGTAACCATCCGGATCCTTCCCGTGAAGGTTCAGGGTGAAGGTGCCGTGGAACAGATCGTAGCGGCCCTGGAAATGTTGAACGAGCTTGAAGATGCCGAGGTGGCGATTTTAGCCCGTGGCGGCGGCTCTCTGGAGGATTTGCAGGCGTTCAACTCAGAAGCCGTCGCCCGGGCGATTCTTGCAAGCCGGATTCCGGTAGTTTCGGCGGTGGGCCATGAAACCGACTACACGATTTCCGATTTTTCAGCTGATCTGCGGGCGCCCACGCCATCGGCGGCGGCCGAGCTGGTGGTTCCCGACAAGTCCGAACTTCTCCAGCGCTGCCAGGCGCTCAGACAGCTGCTAAATTTAAAAATTAATCATTATTTTAAATGTTTAGAACAAAAAATTGCTGAGAGCACCAAACGGCTGATGAATCCCCGGCGAAGGATTGAAGATGGTTGTCTCCGGCTGGACGATCTTGCCGCTCGCATGAGCCGTACCGTTTTGCATCGTATTCGGCGGGATCGCCAGACCCGGGACTTCTGGGCCGACCGGCTGGGCGCAAACCACCCGCTGCATTCCCTGCAAAATATTAAGAAACAGTTTGAACAAAACTATTATAAGTTATTTAAAACATATCAAATATACGATAAATCAAATCAGATGAAAATCCGGGAACTGAACGCAAAACTGGTGAGTCTGAGTCCCCTGGCCATCCTGGAACGGGGATACAGCATCACCCGCAGCATTCCTGAAAAATATGTGGTAAAAAGTGCGGATCATGTGGTTCCGAATCAGGACGTCGAGGTGATTCTGGCCCGGGGCCGTCTGTTTTGTCGCATAAAAGGAAAATCGAACGATGGCGAAAATGACCTTTGAGCTGGCAATGAAACAGCTCGAGAAGATTGTTCAGGAATTGGAATCCGGTGACATGCCTCTGGAAGCGGCGGTCAAAAAATTTGAAGAAGGAATTAATATATCAAAATATTGTTCCGAGAAACTGAACGAATCCGAAAAAAAGATCACCCTTTTGATGAAGGATTCAGAGAGCCGGAAGTTATCAGAGATCCCATTTCCGACCGAAGACGAAATCTCGCTGGAATCGGATGACTGATGCCTTCGATAATTGTCTTGCTTTTCCGATAATAGTGGCGTATTTACTCGAAAAAAATGAATTCCGACTCATTCGGTTATGTTTCCATTAACTCCCTATATCGAAAATAAGAACCGGCAGATCACCCTCGCCCTTGAAAGGATCTTTCAGGACTCATCTGCTTCCGAGCCGATCATCGAAGCCATGCGGTATTCGCTGATGGCCGGCGGCAAGCGGATCCGGCCTGTTTTATGTCTGGCGGCCGCCGATGCGGTGGGTGGCAACCCGCTCACCGTGATGCCGGCGGCCTGTGCCCTTGAAATTATCCATACCTACTCGCTTATCCACGATGATTTACCGGCCATGGACGATGACGACCTGCGCCGGGGAAAATCCACCTGCCATGTGGCGTTTGGTGAAGCGACCGCCATCCTGGCGGGCGATGCCCTGCTTACCCTTGCTTTTGAGCTGCTCTCATCGGCTCAAATCAACGCAGACACCTCTGCCGCGGACTGGCTGCGCGTGATTCAGATCATTTCAACCGCCGCCGGTTACCAGGGAATGATTCAGGGACAGATGCTGGACATGGCTGCCGAAGGCCGCAATCTCACGGTCGATGAACTCAAATCCATGCACACCCTGAAAACGGGGGCACTGATCGAGGCTTCCCTGCTGTGCGGCGCCCTGCTTTCAGGGGCGGACCCCCATCAATTGGATGCACTCAAAATCTATGCACGCAATATTGGCCTTGCATTCCAGGTGACGGACGATATATTGAACGTCGAGGGGAACCCGGAGATCATGGGCAAAGCAGCGGGTAGCGACAAGTTGCGCGCCAAAAGCACCTACCCGGCTGTCCTGGGCCTTGAGCCGTCAAGACAATTCGCCCGGCAGCTGGTGGACGCGGCGGTCGAGGTCCTGGAGATCTTTGGCGAATCTGCGGATCCCCTGCGGACCCTGGCGGTCTATACCATCGAAAGAAACCGGTAACACCCGGACAAGCCGGAGTTGAACATTGAATATTGAATGCACCTAACTTAGCTCGTAAGCTCATGAGCTCATAAGCTCATGAGGGCTGGTTTTAGCTCGCAGGCTCATGAGGGCTGGTTTAGCTCGTAAGCTCATGAGCTCATAAGCTCGTGAGGGCTGGTTTTAGCTCGTAAGCTCATGAGCTCATAAGCTCGTGAGGGCCGGTTTTAGCTCGTAAGCTCATGAGCTTACGAGCTTAGGACCTCAAAGAGCTCATTTTTAGATGGCAACAACAGCTCAATAAAACTTTTTTGCCACAAAATGCACCTAAATAATCATCAAGCTACTAAATGGAGTGAAAGCGGCATTGAGCCTTTTAGAGAGGGTAAATTCTCCGGCTGACCTGAAAAAGATTCCCAGGAAGGAATTGCCGGTCCTGGCCGATGAAATTCGAAAGCGTATCGTGGATGTCGTATCGAAAACCGGCGGACACCTGGCTTCCAGTCTGGGAACCGTCGAACTTGCCATCGCCATCCATTATGTTTTCGACACCCCAAACGACAAGCTGATCTGGGATGTCGGGCACCAGGCCTATGCACACAAACTTCTGACGGGACGCCGGGATCGATTTTCCACACTGCGTCAATACAAGGGAATTTCCGGCTTCACCCGCATGACGGAAAGCCCATATGACACCTTTTCAACCGGGCACAGTTCTACTTCCATATCGGCGGGATTGGGGGTCGCCCATGCAAAACATTTAAAAAAAGAGAATTCAAAGGTGATCGCCGTCATCGGCGACGGTTCCCTGACAGCAGGCATAGCCTTTGAAGGTCTCAATCAGGCAGGAGAAAGATTCAAGGACACCCAGCTGATCGTTATCTTAAATGACAACGATATGTCCATATCCCGCAACGTGGGCGCCCTATCCTCCTTCATGAGCCGGAAGTTGTCCGCCAAGGGGCTCCAGGAGGCCAGGAAAGATTTCGGGGGATTTCTGAAATCATTACCGAAAATCGGGGACGATATTTACCAGATCGCCAAACGGACGGAAGAATCCTTCAAAACTTTCACCACGCCGGGAATGTTGTTCGAAGCGCTCGCTTTCGAATACTTCGGGCCCATTGACGGCCACCGCCTGAACCACCTTATCGATATACTAAAAAATATAAGGTATTTAAATGAGCCGGTCCTGCTGCACGTGACCACTAAAAAAGGCAAGGGATACGGACCGGCGGAAGCAAATCCGGTGTATTTCCATGGCTGCGGGTGTTTCGAGGTGGAAACCGGTCAGTGTATCGATCCCAAAGCGCCGGTGGCCTCGTACACCGAATTTTTCGGACAGGCCATGATTCGCCTGGCGGAAAAAGACGAGCGCATCGTGGCGGTGACCGCTGCCATGCCGGAAGGTACGGGATTGGCCGAATTCGCCCGAAAATTTCCGGACCGCTTTTTCGATGTCGGCATCGCCGAGCAGCACGGGGTAACTTTTGCCGCCGGTTTGGCCACCGAAGGC
The DNA here is from genome assembly GCA_963774425.1 of uncultured delta proteobacterium. Lineage (GTDB taxonomy): Bacteria > Desulfobacterota > Desulfobacteria > Desulfobacterales > JAFDCJ01 > JAFDCJ01. Next base: position 19,338 of record CAVZEZ010000027.1, read on the forward strand.
ATGAAACCGGTGATTGCGATCTATTCCACCTTCCTGCAAAGGGCTTATGACCAGATACTGCACGATGTCTGCATAGAAAATTTGCCGGTGGTGTTTGCGGTGGATCGCGGCGGAATCGTCGGCGAGGACGGAGCCACCCACCACGGGCTATTCGACCTGTCCTACCTCCGGTGCCTTCCCAACATGATGGTGATGGCTCCGGCAGATGAGAACGAATTGCGCCGCATGCTGGCGACGGCCCTGAATCATAACGGTCCCATTGCGTTTCGCTATCCGCGGGGCGCGGCGACCGGTATCCCCGTGGACGATGAACTGCGTCCGTTGCCCATCGGAAAGGCCAAAGTGCTGGCGGAGGGCGACGATGTACTTGTGCTGGCCATCGGAAGGCCGGTGGGCGATGCGCTGGCAGCCCACGCTGTCCTGCAGCAGCGGGGCATTTCAACCACCATCGTCAACTGCAGATTCGTAAAACCGCTGGATTCGGATCTGATATGTTCTCTGGCCGCCAAAATCCCGCGAATCATCACCGTCGAAGAAAATGTGCGCCAGGGCGGGTTCGGCAGCGCGGTACTGGAAACGCTGAACGACAAGGGTCTTAACAGGTTGGATGTCGTCCGCATCGGGATCGCGGATGTATTTGTCGAACACGGCCCCCAGAAACTGCTGAGGTCTGAGTGCGGCATCGATGTTTCCGATATTGTGAAGGCGGCCGAGCGCCTGGTGAAAAAAAATAAAATCTGATTTGGCGACAAATAAACAAAGATTGGATTTGCTGCTGTTCGAACGAAACATGGCGCCGAGCCGTCACCGCGCCCGGGCCATGATAATGGCCGGTAAGGTCCTGGTCAATCGCCGGCCGGTCGATAAGGCCGGTTATTTGGTCAAGACTACGGACTGCATCGAGCTAAAAGAAAAGGATATTCCCTATGTGAGCCGGGGTGGACTGAAACTGGAGGCGGCGCTGCAGGCCCTGGAGCTGAACCCGCAAGGCTGCATCTGCATGGATGTCGGCGCTTCCACCGGAGGTTTTACGGACTGTCTGCTGCAAAAAGGCGCCGCACGGGTGTATGCCGTAGATGTGGGGTATGGTCAGCTGGCCTGGAAATTGAGACAGGACCCCCGGGTGGTCGCGATCGAACGCACCAATATCCGGCATATGCCCCCGACAGTCATACCCGAACCGATCGATCTGGCAACCATCGATGTATCCTTCATCTCCCTGAAAATCGTTGTGCCCTGCGTTCTGGCTTTCATGGCCGAATCCTCCCCGATTCTGGCGTTGATCAAACCCCAGTTCGAGGTCGGTAAAGATCAGGTCGGCAAGGGAGGGGTGGTCAGGGATGCGAAGCTTCACAGCCGGGCCATCGCTGATTTATCGTCTTTTTTCACTGATCAGGGCCTGACCTGCGGTCGGGCCCTGCCCTCCCCGGTTCCCGGCCCCAAGGGAAATCGGGAATTTTTCATTCTTCTCAGGCGCTGACTGGCGATCGTTCAAATAATTTTGGCTTCTGTTTTCCGGTCGAAGGCATTTTATGTCAAGCTCTGGTATTTGGTCTTGATTTTTTTAAACATAACAGCTATGGAAATTAGTTTAAAAAAATCCACCGCCTGCCCAAAAAAACAGAGGAATGAATACAGAGAGGAGCTTAAATGAGCGAAAAAATTGAAGGTTTGAGAAACATCGCCCTGGTTGCCCATTCCGGCGCCGGGAAAACTTCCCTGGCGGAAGCCATGTTATTCGACAGCGGCACCATCAGAAGGCTCGGCCGGGTGGAAGACGGTAACACCGCCATGGATTTTGAGCCCGAAGAGCTCAAACGCGTTTCAAGCATCAGCTCCGGTTTTCACCAATACGAATGGAAGAAACACACCGTCAATATAATCGACACCCCGGGCGACCAGAACTTTTTTTCGGATACCCGCAATTGCCTTCAAGCGGCTGACGGTGTTGCCGTGGTGATCGATGCGGTGGACGGGGTAAAGGTCCAGACCGAGCAGGGCTGGGATTTTGCCGCGGAATTCAACCAGCCGTGTATCATTTTTATCAACAAACTCGATAGAGAACGCGCCGATTTCTCCCGCACCTTCAAACAAGCTGAGGAAATTTTTGAGCCCAAACCTATCATTCTGCAGCTTCCCATCGGTGCAGAAGGCGATTTTAAAGGCGTCGTCGACTTAATCAGCGGCAAAGCCTTTGTGTATGATGAAAGCGGTAAAGGGCAAAAGGCCGAAATTCCGGAAGATATGCAGGAAGCGGTCGAAAGCGAAAGAGAAGCCCTGATCGAGAATATCGCCGAGGCTGACGATGAACTGATCGAGCGGTATCTGGAAGGTGAGACTCTCAGCCATGAGGATTTGGCGCATGCCCTGCGAAAAGGAACCCTGGACCGATTGTTTGTTCCGGTGCTGTGCGGCTCTGCGACCCGCAATATCGGAATCGATCTGCTGATGAACCTGATCAACGATGCTCTGCCCTCTCCTCTGGACGGCAGCGCGAAAACCGGTATCGATCCCGCGACAGGCAAAGAAGTTGAACGCCTGCCCGACCCCGATGCCCCTTTTTCGGCCTTTGTGGTCAAAACCGTGGCGGATCCTTATGCCGGGCGCCTGACCATTTTTAAAGTGGTTTCCGGAACGCTGGGTTCCGACGGGACTTTTTACAATGCCAACAAGGAAACCAAAGAGCGTTTCAATCAGTTGTTAACCATCACCGGCAAGGAGCAAAAACCGGCAAACGGCGCCGGACCGGGCTCCATTGCAGCGGTTGCCAAGCTTAAGGAAACAATCACCGGCAACACCCTTTGCGACGAATCCGCCAAGATCGTTTATACGTGCGCCGAACCGATGCCCTCCCTTATTTCGTTTGCCATTGAAGCCAAGACCCAGGGTGACGAGGATAAGATCTTCACGTCCTTGTCCAAACTGCTGGAAGAGGACCCGTCATTGAAAGTGGATCGGATTTCCGAAACGAAAGAAATTCTTCTCTCGGGTCTGGGGCAGATTCATGTCGAGACCGCGGTTGAAAAGCTCAGAAGAAAATTTAATGTCGAGGCCGTGCTGAAAAAACCCAAAGTCCCTTATCGGGAAACCATCAAAAAGAAGGTCAGAGTACAGGGCAAGCACAAGAAACAAACCGGCGGACATGGACAGTTTGGGGACTGTTGGATTCAGATGGAACCGATGCCGCGGGGAGGAGGGTTCGAATTTGTCGACGCCATTGTCGGCGGCGTCATTCCGAAAACCTATATTCCGGCAGTCGAGAAAGGCATCATCGAGGCTTCTCATAAAGGTGTTTTGGCAGGGTTTCCTTGTGTCGATTTCAGGGCCACGCTCGATTACGGTTCTTTTCATGCCGTCGACTCCTCTGAAATGGCATTCAAGGTTGCAGGCTCCCTGGCATTCAAGAAGGCCTGTGAAGAAGCCCAGCCCGTATTGCTCGAGCCCATCATGAGTGTGACCATCACCACCCCGGAAGATTTTATGGGCGACATTATGGGCGATCTCAACAGCCGGCGAGGAAGGGTCCTGGGGATGGACAGTGCCGGACGGAATCAGGTCATCAAAGCCAATGTGCCGATGGCGGAGTTCCTGACCTATGCACCGGATCTCAGGTCCATGACGGGCGGACGGGGTATTTATACGATGGAATTCTCCCATTATGATGAGGTGCCGGCCCAGATTGCAGAAAAAATCGTGGAAGAAGCAAACCAGGAAAAAGCCTAATGGAAATGTCTGCTGGGCAGATCACCTAAAATTCAGACAGAATTTACAGGGTTGCAGGGATATGTCGGTCTTTGGCCGAAACGTCGATCGCCGCACGCGATTAAGAGTATTCCATGCCCCTGCAGATTCTGTCTGAATAAAGAGTACACAATCAACCCATCTCTCTGAAGCTTGATGTGATCGGCATCGAATGGACATTCGAGGCTCCCGATCCCATTATTCCAGCCTTCCCAGGTTTCCACCGATCCCAAAACTTTTGTTCCGCCAAGTCGGCTCTGAGAATGAGGTCTTCAGGGTCGGATATGGCCACGAATCTCCTGAATCCGTCAACCTTGTTTTGCAAGTCCACACTGCCCGGCCGCCTGTTCGTCCAGCATTTTTGGAAGCCCTCCATGTTCGGATGGCGTGAATCCCAGACATTGCCGCCACACCTCGTCATCTTCCATGCAAAAGTAAATAAATGCCCCGGGTGCATGCCTGCGAATGCGGGCGACGATTTTGCGGTAGATTTCAATCCGCAGTGGTTTGAAATAACGCATCTTGCCATCGAGTCCGGTAATGAATTCCCCGTAAACCAGGTCTGAGTTTGGAAAGCGTTGCTGTATCAGGGGTTTGAGTGCCGGCATAAAGCGGAAGGAACCCAGACTGATCCAAACGATATTTTTCGCTGAGACCGAAAGGAAGATCTGATCCACCACCTGTTCATAGTCTTTTTCACAGTCGGAATAGATCACGATGGGATCGAAATGAAAAGCCAGCGGATATCCCCAGGATTCGCACCGCGCCGCTGCCGACAGCCGGGCCGGCAGGGAAGCAGTCCGCCGTTCCTCTTCGGCGATGACCCGGGGTGTGTTAAGCGACCAAGCCGTGATGATTTTGCGATGGTGCGGCAGGATTTTAAGTTTTTCGATGTCGGTTGTTTTGGTTTTCAATTCGAGTACGGCGGAATCCTGGGCGCCAAAGGCCGGAACCAGCTTTTCCGACAGATCGGTCCATAATTCCCAGATCAGGCTGTCGGTAAATTCGCCCGTTCCCACCCGCTGGATTCTGCGGTCGCTGAAAAGGTCTTCCAATTCCCTGAACAGATCGTCGTGGTTCACGAAATACTGCAGGACAGGCGGATGAAAATAGGCCTGCAGGATGCAATAGGAACAGTCCATGTGGCAAAACGTTCCGATATGCAGAATTCGGTATCCGCAGCAGGTATAATCACGGGTGCCGGGGCAATCCTTTATAAAAGCGCCCCGGTTACGGGTAAGTAAAAGGACCTTCTTGCCCGCCTCCACCGGATCGGCACTGGATGCAACGCTGTCGTAGACTAACTGCGGACTCGCAACGATCTCAGCCGGCAGATCGAGGCGCCGGCATATTTTTTTCGTCTCCGGGAAATCGGCAACTTGCCGGTCCACGTAAAGCTTCCGGATAATCAATTAGTAACATCCTTTCCGGTGTGTTTTGCAGCAGGATTTAAGCTCGCCCGCCGGTGGGCAGGCCTCGGAAAGACTGGAGGGTTACCGGGCGACTCCCCGGGAAAATATCTCGAAGGCCACATCGAGGGTTTGTTTCAAAAAGTCCTCTTCATCACCGATGATGCGCTTGCTCTCCTCCCACAGAACGACGCCTGTGAACAATGACCACACGATGTCGGCAATGGCGGTTGGATGGCTTCCTGCACGGTCACTTTGCACGGTATTATCGTTAAATATTTCGGTCAGAAGTAATAGAGAATTGCGCGACAGCTCCGTGATGTTTTCCAGCAGGGAAGATGACAGATTTTTAAGGGTTTCGCTGGATTGCAGATGAAACATGCTGATCAATATCATCGGATCGAACTGATAAACATCGAACAGGGCTTCCTTGATCGCGGTAATTCTATGGGTGATGCCGCTGTTCTTTTCTTTTTTGACGTCTTCCAACCGGATGTTCAGATATTGCAATATTCTCAGAGACAAAGAGGCATATAATTCATCTTTGTTCTTAAAGTAAAGGTAGAGTGTCCCCGGGCTCAGCTCCGCTTCCCGGGCAATGTCCTCCATGGTGGATTTCGAATATCCGTTTTGAGAAAACACCCGTTTGGCAGCCACAATGATCTGCTGGCGTCGTCTTTCGCGTTCCCGTTGTTTTCTTTCCTGTATTCCCATAATCTTATGAAGGTAATTTATTTCTTGTTCTCAACAATAGAGGTTATATTGTGTTTGTCAAGTAATATCTATTTAATATATTAAGAATATATACTACGCTCATAGAGATAATAAAATGACACTGCCCTCGGAGCGGTTAACCGTTGCGATTCATAATTTTTATGAATGCAGGGTCTTGTATCAAATGTCTCAATTTATCCTGAAGGAATTCAAAATGGGAAATGTCATTGAATCTCAGGGTCAATTCATAGGAAGTTGCTTCAAAATCCCTCGGAGGTGACAGTTTGATGTCTTCGCCCAGTTTGAGATTTTTCCGCTGCATCTCAAAATTTTTTTCAATCCGGGCGATAACGGGGAATCTGCGTTGACGCAGGAGGGTTCGCAATCTGGAAATTTTTTGGCCGCGGTCGAGATCCGGATTGCTCGCTATCTCCCCCAGGACTCCGTCTTCCAATAAATTTCGGATGGAAAGCCCGTCGCGGTGTGCGATTTCTCTGACCAGAGTAATGATTTCTTTTTGCTTGTTTAGGCCGATTTTCAACTCATTGAACAAACCGTTAAATGCCCGGGCACTTTCCGGTTGCAGGGATTCCAGTTCCTTGGCGGTTGCCAGCGATATGGTATCGGCCAGAATACTGCATTGAATCGGCCATGGAAGAAGACAGAGAGTTTTGACCTTGTCGATGATTGCGGGGCTGGATGGCAGTCCGAGACCGGCAGCACTCTCGGCCAATTGGCGGCTGTTGGGGAAATACAGGGACAGCTTTTGAAGGCAACGGGATGTTTCTATCAGGTTCAAGGGTCTCTGGAGTGCATTCTCGGCAATGGCCAGTCGCAGGCAATCGTGGGCGGGGGTGTCCGTCGCCAATACCCGGGCGACAACTTCCTGCTGGTTCAACCGGCGGCAGACGGCGATGCGGCGAAATCCGCTGACGATGACCTGGGAAGAATCGGCTTCGAGCAAGATGGGGGGGGATATCAGGCCGTCTATTTGAATAGATGTCCGCAGGTCACTGACATCTTCCGTGGTCGTTATGCGAAAAGTGTCATCCTGTGAATTGATCCGTGACAGGGGGACGGATTTAAATAGAGCCGATCGGATGATTGCCTTTCGCATGGGTAAGCTGTGTTTTCCGGTTGGTACGGCTACAGTCCATGGCTGTCGCCGGTGAGTTGGGTAAGCGCCTCCAGATATTTTAAGCGGGTGTTGGCAATGATATCTTCCGGCAGCGCAGGTCCCGGAGGCTGTTTGTCCCATTTAATGGACAGCAGATGATCTCTGACATACTGTTTGTCGAAGCTTTGCTGCGCACCCCCAGGTCGATAGAAATCACGGGGCCAGAAACGGGACGAATCCGGGGTCAACACTTCATCGATGAGAATGAGTTTGTCCCCGATGAGTCCGAATTCGAATTTGGTATCGGCAATTATGATGCGTTTTTCCGCAGCCATTTCGGCGCCTTTTTTATAGATGGCGAGGCTCAGATCCCGGACCTGGGCGGCGGGCTCTTTACCGATTCTTTTCTCTGCTTCCGCAAAATCGATATTGACGTCGTGGGCACCCAGTTCTTCTTTTGTGGAAGGCGTAAAAATGGGCTCGGGCAATTTGTCCGATTCCCGCAGACCTTCCGGCAGCCGGATGCCGCACACGGTGCCGGATGTGCGGTAGGATTGCCATCCGGAACCGGAAAGATATCCCCTGACCACACATTCGATCGGCAGAGGTTCGGTCTTTTTCACCAGCATGCTGCGGCCGTGCAGGGTATCCGCATAGGGTCGGCAGACAGCGGGATAGTCTGTCACGTCTGCGGACACGACGTGATTTTCGATAATCGGCTTCATGATCTCGAACCAATAAAGAGAAATGCCGGTTAAAATGATTCCCTTATCCGGTACGGGATCCGGCATGACCACATCGAACGCGGATATCCGGTCTGTCGCCACCATTAAAAGGTTTTCTCCAAGGTCATAGATATCTCTGACTTTTCCGCGTTTGACCAGATTTAGGTCTTCAAAATTTGTTTCGCTGACAGGAGTGCTCATTGTTCAAAGTCCTTCCAAATCACCTAACCCGGATAAACCGGAATTGAATATTGACGGTTTCGTAAAAAGTCTGAAAATTCACCACGAAGGGCACGAAGATCACGAAGGAATAAAAAAATATAATAAATTCAAGTTTATGTACTTCGTGTTCTTCGTGGTTTGATTAAGAAATGGGTTTTGGCGACTTTTACGAGTTCATCAACTATGGGTGTTTTTATTCATCCACTTCCCCGGTTGAGTCTGATGCATCGCATTCTGCAATACGCCGGATAAAATCTTTCAATACTCGAATTGAATTCTGATCCGGTTTGAGAAACTCAATCCCCACCTCGAATATTCCCTCCTCGTTGGAGGTGACATGGATCGGCTTGCCCTCGATGTCCAGCAAATCATCCTCCAGTCCAATCGTCAGCACCAACATATATTCCCGCTCTATCGGGAAATGGGTTTCCAGCAGGATCCCCGATTCAGATATGTTTAACGTCCGTCCCATCCCCTGTTTGATGACTTGATTCTGCTCGTCAAGGCATATATAGGATAGATTGAGTGATGCATAGCGTTGATGTTTTCTTTTGTTTGTAAAATTCATGGCACCTGATTCTCACAGGGAATGGGAATCGGACAATTTGCATCGCTGCCATTCCCGCTTTTAAAAATTTATGCAACGTTAGTTTTGATCCGGTTGCGCTGTTCCGTCCGACGCTTTTTTTTTGTGGTAGTTACATGCGATCAAAGTGGTGACCGATATGCTGGCCGCCAAATGGGATAAAATATTTTTTAGGGTCAGCGGGAGCTTGTCATGTTCTTCCTGCAATTCCGCCGGATCGATTGAACTCAATTTGAGATCCTCCGAAGCAAAAACGGATGCCGAATAAGGTTCATGTCCGAAATCCATGAAAGGAATGCAGCCGAAGTAGTCTCCCTCCCGGAGGTTTGCCAGCGGTACGATGCCGGTATCGGTCTCCCGCGCGATACAAGCCTGCCCCGATCGAATCCGGAACAGCCGCTTTTCATCTTTTCCCTGCTTGATCAGCAGTTTTTTGTCCTGAGTCAGATCGCTGACCTTTTCATTTTCAGAATGGATGTCGACGATCATCCGGGTGGCTTGTTTCAGCCTGGAATCAAGCCCGCTGACAAACTCCCGGTATGCCAGGGACAAATTTGCCAGTTCGCTCGTCATCAACTGGGCATCGAGCATGCCGAGTTGAACGTTACCGACGGCAGTGGCAGTGGCGCTTCGGACGTTATCGCTTCTCAACAGTGCGGTCACACTGCCCAGAAAAGCCCCCTCGCCGAGTCTGAGGATTTTCAGGGCCCCTTTCGATGTTTCCCTGGTAATTTCGACCACACCCTCCAGAATGACCCAGATCCAGTTGCCGTGATTGCCTTCACCGACTATTTCATCGCCATCGTAAAACCCTTCCTCGTCGACAATATAGGAATAGTCAACCAGGGGACCCTTGATCACGGGTATCGAACCCGATTTGGCAAGTTTTTCACCGGGTACGGTATCGACGGCGGATGGACCGAGAACTGCAACTTCCCCTTCGTCCAGCAGTCGCAAACCATCCAGTATGATTTCCATCCGGCTCATGGTAATCACTTTATTGCAGACGGTATCTTCCATGACGAATTCGAAGCGGCCATCAATCCAGCCGAACAGGGAAAACAGTGCGTCCAGGCCGGTCTTGGGACCGTTGACAGCGTCTATCGGATTGCCGTTTTGGATATAGATCATACCTGGTCGGGAAGCGTATTTACTGATAATGTAAAGTGTACCCGTACCTCCGGTGGTACCGAGCAACTGCATCAGTTCACCCAGATTGAGAAAATTCAAATCACCCGCGAACGCGATATTACCAGCCATACTGAAAGCTAACCACCCAAATTCAGTTCTTTTTGAATGGATATCAATAATAACCTCAGACAGGCATTCAAGGTTTTGCCGACACCGGTTCCTTTCAATGCACTGCCCGGAAAACAGGGAGCCTTCAATTGTCTGTTCAGATCATGCTGCATTTGTTCGAGGGGCATCAAGGGGATATTGTCATCTGCCAGATCCCTCTTGTTGAATTGCATGACCAGGGGCACCTTGAAGATGCTCAAATTGTATTCCTTGAGATTTTGATGGAGATCCTTGAGTGCCAGCATGTTTTTTTCACGTCGCACCGCAAGCGAATCCGCGACGAATACGATGCCGTCCGCTCCCCTCAGGACCAGTTTGCGGGTCGATTCATAACGAACCTGGCCGGGGACGGTATACAATTGCACCCGGACATCGCAGCCTTTGAGCTTTCCGAGTTCCAACGGAAGGAAATCAAAGAAAAGCGTGCGGTCGCCATCGGTATTGATCGAGACCATCTCCCCCTTGACTTGCTTTTTGAAGGCCTTGTAAATATATTCAAGGTTCGTCGTCTTCCCGCACCGCCCCGGTCCGTAATACACGATTTTGCACTCGATTTGTCTTTTCTTTAAATTTACGATGGCCATCTGATTTAACTCTTAGAAATTAAACATTTATCATATCATAAGAATATCTCGACCGAAAGAATTAATTTGGGATCATGCTTCTTTATCCTATTTTAAGATCTTCTGTCAATAACTGCATTTATAAGCCGCCGGCAATGCCGGTGGGTATTGAAAAGATGCTGCAGTTACAGGCAGACAACCAGGTTACAGTTGTTCAAATCGGATAGATGCCGGCGGCCAATACATGGATATGGGCTTTTACAGAAATAATGTTGACATTCGACCGAATTTTGTTAACTAGTGCCCATCCATCAAAGGGTCTTTTACAATGACGGGCACCAAATGGTGTTTCCAATCCAGAAATGAGAATTTTTGCCCAAGGTCAAGGAAATCAAGCGCTTGCGCGGAGGCGTAGCTTGCTACGCCGCACAAGCAAGGGCGCGGATTGACGCAGAAATTGGGCCAAAAGGCCATTTGTGGATGAAAACTAACTATTCTTTTTTTTCAATGCCCCAAACTCTTCAAAACATTAAAGGAGCGAGCCATGGACAAAAAAGTTAGCGTAATCGGGGCCGGCAATGTCGGCGCAACCGCCGCGCAGCGGTTGGCCGAGAAACAGTTGTGCGATGTCGTTCTGGTGGACATCATCGAAGGGGTCCCGCAGGGAAAGGCCCTGGACCTGACCGAAGCGGCGCCCATTGAAAAGCACGATTCCCACCTGACGGGCACCAACGGTTACGATGAGACGGCGGGTTCGGACATCGTGATCATCACTGCCGGGATCCCGCGCAAACCCGGGATGAGCCGCGATGATCTGATCAGCACCAATGCCGGAATTGTGAAGAAGGTCGCCCAGGAAGTGGCCTCTCGCTCTCCCGAAGCCGTCCTGATCATCGTCAGCAATCCATTGGATGCGATGTGTCATGTGGCCTTCGACGCGAGCGGATTTCCCAAACAAAGAGTCATTGGAATGGCCGGTGTTTTGGACTCCGCCCGTTTCAGGTCCTTTATTGCCATGGAACTGAAGGTTTCCGCCGAAAATACCCACGCGTTTGTGCTGGGCGGACACGGCGATACCATGGTTCCCCTGCCCCGTTATTCGACGGTTGCCGGTATTCCCATCACCGAACTGATGGCGGCGGACCGCATCGAAGCGCTGGTTGAAAGAACCCGCAACGGTGGTGCGGAGATTGTCGGGCTGCTGAAAACCGGCAGCGCCTATTACGCTCCGGCATCCGCCGCGGTGGAGATGGCCGAAGCGATTTTAAAAGACAAAAAGAAGATTCTCCCCTGTGCGGCTTACCTCCAGGGAGAATATGGCTTTCAGGACCTTTTTATCGGAGTGCCGGTCAAACTGGGAGCGGCGGGCGCCGAAGAAATCATCGAAATCACCCTTTCCGATGATGAGAAGCAGGCGTTGCAGAAATCGGCCGACGCCGTACAGGAATTAAAGGATCTTCTGAAAACCCTGGGTTAAAACGAAGGGATGAGAGGGAAATCACATGCAATTGAGCCCACCTCATCCCTGACGATTGGGAAATAACAAATTGTAAGCACCAAATCGCACGTCAACTACCTTCGACTAAAGCCAAAGGATAGGGTTCAAGGATTCCAGGCCCGCCCTGGCGCGATTGCCGTAGATGCGCGTCGATAACGTCAATTCAATACAACGCCGAATTGGAGACATTCGTATCTGATCCAGGTCTGGGCCAGGGGGGTCACGTGAAAAGACCGGTCAGGCTTTTCCTTGAATCCTTGAACCCTCGACCCCTTGAATCCTTTCCGGTTGTCCCAGCGCCCGGTGAACGGATTCGGCCGCTGCCCGGCCGAATCCGGGCAGTTCGGCAATTTCGGAAGGATCGGCGTTCCGGATATTTTTCACACTCTTGAAATGCTGGAGCAAGACGGCTTTCCTTTTCTGGCCGATACCGGGTATGGTGTCCAGCACCGATTGCAGGGAGGCCTTCCGGCGCCGGCGCCGATGAAAGGCAATCGCAAAGCGGTGGGCCTCGTCCCGGATGCGCTGCAAAAACAAAAGACAATCTTCATCCCTGCCGAAATTCACCGGATTGGCTCTGCCCGGCTTAAAAATCTTGTCCCGGGTCTCTCCCCGCGTTTCATCCTTTTTGGCAATGCCGATCATATCGAACGCTCCGACCAGATCCAGCTCTCCGGAAACCGCCACGGCGATGTTGAGCTGTCCCTTGCCGCCGTCCACCATCAGCAAATCCGGATACGGTTTGGAGTCCTCTCCCTTGCCGAAGCGCCTATTTAAAATTTCTTCCATGTACGCATAGTCGTTATGTTCCTCGACCGTTTTGATGCCGTATTTGCGGTAGGATGATTTTTTGGCTCGACCGTTTTCGAATACGACCATGGCCGCCACCGCCTGGGTTCCGGATATGTTTGAATTGTCGAAACATTCGATTCTTGCGGGCAGCTTTGCCATATCCAGATTTTTCTGAAGGCGCCTGAGCAGATCCATTTCGGCGGAATGCGATGCAATCAGATTTTTCAACTCGCTTTCGGCGTTATGGGTCGCCATGACCACCAGTTGGGCTTTCTCGCCTCTTTGGGGCTGGAAAATTCTGACTTTTTTCTGTCTGATGCCCCGGAGCCATTCCGCCGTCAGTTCGGTGTCCTCCGGCGCCGTGGAAACCAGCAATTCTTCCGGCACGAACGGGTGCCGCTCATAATATTGCCGGATGAAGGCGGCAATCATCTCCTGCGCGGACGACAGGGTTTCTGAAAAGCGGTAGTGACGAGTTCCGGATAGAAATCCGCCTCGCACCGACACAACCGTGATGACCGACCAGGGGTCGGATCGGACCACGGCAAAGACATCCCGGTCCTTGAAATCCGTGGTGACGGCGATCTGTTTTTCAACGGTACGTTCCAGGGAAAAAATCTTGTCCCGCAGGCGGGCGGCTTTTTCAAACTGTTGTTCCCCAGCGCAGGATTCCATCCGGGATTTCAGACTGCCGATCAGATCCGTGGTTCGACCCTTTAAAAACATGATGGCGTCGTTGACCTGCTCCCGATAGACAGCCGGGTCCACATCGAGACAGCAGGGCGCCAGGCAGCCTTCCATCTGGCAGTGAAGGCAGGGCCGGGTTCGGGTCTTGAAATCCTTGGCCTTACATTTTCGAAGCTTGAAGGTCTTATTGATGGTTCTCAGGGTTTCGCGCACGGCATGGGCGGAGGCGAACGGGCCGAAATAGAGGGCGTCATCCTGACCGATTTTGCGGACGATGGCGAAATTGGGGTACTTTTCCTTGAGGTCAATCCGCAGTGAAGGGTAGCGCTTGTCATCTTTCAACACGACGTTGTACCGCGGCTTGTAACGCTTGATGAGATTTGATTCGAGTATCAAGGCCTCTTTTTCGGTACTGGTGATGATGGTCTGGATGTCATGGATCCGATGGGTGAGGATGCCGGCCTTGAGATCCGGGTGTCCGGATCTTTTAAAATAGGAGGCCAGTCGCTTTTTCAGATTGCGGGCCTTGCCCACATAGATGACCTTGGCTGAGGCATCTTTCATCAGATAGACCCCGGGTTCGTTGCTGATCCCTTTGAGTTTGTTTTCAATGATGGGTTGTGTTTCCATCTGTTCACATTTCCAGCACAATCAATTCCTGCAAGGCCTTGATCCGGTCTCTCAATTCCGCGGCCCTTTCGAACTCGAGTTTTTTGGCCGCCTGCTCCATTTCCTTTTTAAGGGAGGCGATGATCGTATCGATATCCTCCAGAGATGTGAAGGACGCCACGGTTTCCGCCACCCGGCCGCCGGCAGTTTTTTGCGGTTCCCGGCCGAAATCGAAGGTTTCGGTGATATCCTTGCGGATGGTGGCCGGCGTGATGTTGTGTTTGCGGTTGTAGGCCTGCTGAATTTTGCGGCGGCGGTGGGTCTCGTCGATGGCCGCTTGCATGGAGCGCGTCACGCTGTCGGCATACATGATCACCGTGCCGTGGACGTTTCTGGATGCCCGCCCGCAGGTCTGGACCAGGGAGCGGGTCGATCGCAGAAAACCTTCTTTGTCCGCATCGAGGATCGCCACCAGGGCCACTTCGGGTATGTCGAGACCCTCACGCAGAAGATTGATTCCCACCAGCACGTCGAAGTGGCCTATTCTCAAATCCCGGATGATGTCGATCCGTTCCAACGTGCTGATATCGGAATGAAGATAGCGCACCCGGATACCCATGTCGGAGTAATATTCAGTGAGATCTTCCGCCATGCGTTTTGTCAGGGTGGTCACCAGAACCCGTTCGTTGCGCTGCTGATAAATCAGGATCTCCTCCAGCAGATCGTCCACCTGATTTTTGGCGCTGCGAACCTCGATCGGAGGATCGATCAGGCCGGTGGGTCTGACGATCAACTCGATCACGGACCCGCGGGCTTTGGAAAGCTCGTATTCCGCCGGTGTGGCCGACACATAAATCACCTGGGATATCCGCGCTTCGGTTTCTTCAAATCTCAGGGGGCGGTTGTCCAGGGCGGAGGGCAGCCGGAAGCCGAACTCGACCAGGGTTTCCTTGCGCGACCGGTCCCCGCGATACATCCCCCGCAACTGGGGAACGCCGATATGGCTTTCATCGATGAACAGCAGGAAATCGTCGGGAAAATAATCCATAAGGGTCGGCGGCGGTTCTCCGGCCCTGCGCCCGGTCAGATGACGGGAATAATTTTCGATGCCGTTGCAGTAACCCAGTTCCTGGATCATTTCCAAATCGAAGTGGGTGCGTTCCTCGATCCGCTGGGCCTCGATCAATTTGTCTTCGCCGCGGAAATGCGCGATGCGTTCTTTCAATTCCAGGCTAACGGATTCAATGGCCTTTTTGAGGGTTCTTCTGGCGGTGACATAATGACTGGCGGGGAAAATCGTCGCCTGCTGCAATCGGTTGAGTACCGTTCCCCGGAGGGCGTCAATTTCCGAAACCGATTCGACCTGATCGCCGAAAAAATCCACCCGGATGGCCCGAGCTTCTTCATAGGCCGGAAAAACCTCCACCCGGTCCCCCCGAACCCTGAAAACCCCGCGGTGAAAGTCCATATCGTTGCGTTCATACTGCATAGCCACCAGCCTGCGCAGAAATGCGTCCCTTCCCAGCTCGGCGCCGGTTTCGATGTCCACCCGCATTTCCAGATAGTCTTCCGGAGCTCCCAGGCCGAAAATACAGGAAACGCTGGCCACCACCACGATATCCCGCCGGGACAGCACCGACCGGGTGGCTGAGTGCCGCAATTTGTCGATCATTTCATTGATCGAGGAATCCTTCTGGATATAGGTGTCGCTTGAGGGGATGTACGCTTCCGGCTGGTAATAGTCATAGTAGCTCACGAAATATTCAACGGAATTTTCGGGAAACAGCAGTTTAAACTCATTGAACAACTGGGCTGCAAGGGTCTTGTTGGGGGCGATGACCAGCGTCGGTTTGTTGATCCGGGCGATGACCTGGGCCATGGTAAACGTTTTGCCGGAACCGGTCACGCCCAACAGCACGTTATGGCGCTTGCCGGCCGACAGGTTACGGGTCAGTTTCTCGATCGCCGCCGGCTGATCACCGGTGGGGTCGAAGGTCGTATTTATTTTAAAATCTGACATTATTATAGAGTATGTTAAGAATAATTTCGTCGCATTTTAGGGTAATATATTTTGTCGAAGTGGCCCGGGTCAGTTGCCCAACAGGTGATCATAACATATAATAAAGCGTACCGGCTAAAATCACGGGACCGAACCTTTAAAATTAGGGGTTCTTATAAGAATCGTCAACCAGGGTTTTAAAGCGGATTCGAAATCCGATCCCCGAAATCAGAGACAAAAGTGCTGGTTTTAGCTCGCAGGCTCAGGATTTAAGACCTCAAGAGCTTACGAACCTACGAGAAAAGCTGACAAGCTTTCGAGCTTACGACCTTACGAGCTCGTTCGGTCTTTTCACTCGGCCCCTGGACCCCTCGAACCCGTTTATCCCAATCTTATTGACAGTGCCGTTCCCACTCTGATATTTGCGCACCATGGCCGATATTCCGACGGCAATATGCTCGACGGGTTTCGGATCCACGACAATAACCGATGTTTGGAAAAAATATTATGACCCGGGCCCGGGTCAAATAGGAGGTCGACCATGAATTTAGCACGTTTCGCCCGCAGGCGCTACACCGAAGGTTTTACACCGATCGAAGCCGTGTCGAGATTTTCAGGCATACTCGGCGGCCCCGGCGTTTTTGTAAAAAGGGATGATTTGCTGGGCCTCAGCGGGGGTGGCAACAAAACCCGCAAGCTGGAATTTCTGGTGGCCGATGCGCTCCAAAAGGGTGCCGACACCCTGATTACCTGCGGCGCCATCCAGTCCAACCATTGCCGGCTGACCCTGGCCGCCGCGGTGAAGGAAGGTCTCAAATGCAGGCTTGTTCTGGAAGAACGTGTTCCCGGAAGCTACCGTCCGGATGCCAGCGGCAACAACTTTTTATACCAGTTGCTGGGCGTGGAATCGATTACGGTGGTACCCGGCGGCTCGGATATGACCGCCGCCATGCACCAGGCGGCCGCTGAGGTTTCCGCCGAAGGCCGTAAGGCATACATCATCCCCGGCGGCGGGTCGAATCCCATCGGGGCCACCGGATATGTCGCCTGTGCCGAAGAAATATTGAGCCAGTTGTTCGATCTCGGCCTTAAAATCGATCGGGTGGTGTGCGCCAGCGGAAGTACGGGAACCCATGCCGGACTCGTTACCGGGTTTTACGGCACCCATGCCGATATCCCGGTGATCGGCATAAACGTCAGCCGCACCAAGGAAGAGCAGGAGCCGCTGGTATACGATCTCGCCTGTCGAACCGCAGAGCACCTCGGTGTTCGATCGACGATTCCCCGCGAGGCGGTCGAATGCTTCGGTGACTACGTCGGCCCCGGCTATTCCCTGCCCACACCGGAGATGGTGGAGGCCGTCGAGCTGCTGGCCCGCAGCGAAGGCATTCTGCTGGATCCGGTGTATACCGGCAAAACCATGGCCGGACTGATCGACCTGATCCGCAAGGGGTATTTCGCCAAGCAGGAAAATATCCTTTTTATTCATACCGGGGGGTCTCCGGCACTTTATGCCTACCTTGACGCCTTTCGTCGGTAGCGGATTCCAAGCGGAATGCGCTGCCGTTTACGGGTAGCCGAGCCGGAGTTTCAGGTGTCAGGTGTCAGGTGTCAGGAAATTATCACTTCCGATGCTTGATTGCCAATCTGGATCTGTATAGTTTAAAGCCTTTTTTTCCATCAAAATGACTGTTATCTGTAAAAAAAACAATCAATGCGGTGTCTGAATGTTGTGTTATGGAAAGAGATTTGGATCAGAACAGAGGATAATTTAATGACAAAAGAACAGGAACGCGCTGAACTGCACCGCGCCATCTGGCAGATCGCCAATGAGCTGCGCGGCAGTGTGGACGGCTGGGACTTCAAACAATATGTTCTGGGGATACTGTTTTACCGCTTTATCAGCGAAAATCTCACCAGATACATCAATGAAGACGAACGGCGCAGCGGCAATAAAGACTTTGACTACGCCCAGCTTTCAGACGAAGAGGCGGAATTCGGACGGGCCGATACGGTAAAAGAAAAAGGGTTCTATATTTTGCCGGGCGAACTTTTTGTCAATGTCAGCGCCAAAGCGCGCCATGATGCCAATCTTAACGAAACTCTGGCTGCGGTATTCCGCAACATTGAGAGTTCGGCCAAAGGTTCGGACAGCGAAGATGACCTCAAAGGTTTGTTTGATGATCTCGATGTCAATTCCAACAAACTTGGGCCTACGGTAGAAAAAAGAAACCAAAAGCTGGTAAAACTTTTGGTGGCGATCGGAGATTTGCGACTGGGCAATTACTCCGACAACACGATTGATGCCTTTGGCGACGCCTATGAGTTTTTGATGACCATGTATGCTTCCAACGCGGGCAAGTCCGGAGGAGAATTTTTTACCCCGCAGGAAGTGAGCGAACTGCTCGCTGAAATTGCCACGGTTGGCAAAAAAGAAGTCAACAAGGTCTATGATCCAGCCTGCGGTTCCGGTTCGCTGTTGTTGAAGTTTGCCAAGATTCTCGGCAAGGAAAAAGTGCGAATAGGTTTTTTCGGGCAGGAGATCAACCTTACCACCTACAACCTCTGCCGTATCAATATGTTTTTGCACGATATCAACTACAATCATTTTGATGTTGCCCACGGAGATACGCTGACCGACCCCAAACACTGGGATGATGAGCCTTTCGATGCCATTGTTTCCAATCCGCCCTATTCCACCAAATGGGAAGGCAAAGACAATCCGCTTCTGATCAATGACCCGCGTTTTTCACCGGCCGGCGTGCTGGCGCCCAAGAGCAAGGCAGATCTTGCCTTTACCATGCACATGCTCGCCTGGCTTTCCACCATCGGCACGGCGGCGATTGTTGAATTCCCCGGAGTGCTCTACCGCGGCGGCGCGGAGCAGAAGATCCGCAAATATCTGATAGATAACAACTATGTCGATACGGTGATCCAGCTTCCGCCGGATCTGTTCTTCGGCACGACCATCGCCACCTGCGTGATTGTGCTGAAAAAGAGCAAGAAGGACAATAGAACCCTGTTTATTGATGCGTCAGCCGAATTTGTGCGGGGAGGAAACAAAAACAAACTGAGCAATGAAAACCGCGCCAAAATACTGGAGGCGTTTATCCAGCGCAAAGACATCGCGCATTTTGCCAAACTGACAGACCACAAAACCATTGCGGAAAACGACTACAATATCGCGGTATCCACCTATGTGGCGCAAAAAGACACCCGCGAGGTGATTGATATTGCACAACTCAACGCCGAGATCGCCGGCATTGTTGCCCGGCAGAATGAACTGCGCTCGGCGATTGATGAAATTGTCGCGGATTTGGAGAGAAGCCCGCAATGAAAGAAGAGCAAAAAAATAATATCCTTATTTATAAAACCGAAGACGGAAAAACGGACATTACCGTTCGTCTTGAAAACGAGGATGTATGGTTAAGCCAACAGCAAATGGCGGAACTCTACCAAACATCACGAACCAATGTCGTCGAACACATCAAGAACATTTTTGAGGAAGGGGAATTGGCCGAGGAGGCAACCTGTCGGAAATTCCGACAGGTTCAAAAAGAAGGCGGCAGAAATGTAGAACGGGAAATTCCTTTTTATAACCTCGACATGATCATTTCCCTCGGATATCGGATTAAATCCCGTATTGCCACCAGCTTCAGGATATGGGCGACAAAACGATTGAATGAGTATATCCGCAAGGGTTTCACCATGGATGACGAGCGTCTCAAAGGCGCCGGCGGTGGAAGTTACTGGAAAGAACTGCTCGACCGCATTCGAGACATCCGAAGCAGCGAAAAAGTGATGTACCGCCAGGTGCTGGATCTTTACGCGACCAGTATTGATTATGATCCGAATACACAAGAATCAAACCGGTTTTTCAAAACCGTACAAAACAAGCTTCATTACGCGGTCAATAAACAAACCGCAGCCGAAACGATTTATTCGCGCGCCGCTGCTGAAAAAGATTTTATGGGCTTGACGACTTTTGCTGGTGAGATTCCCATAAAATCAGAAACCAAAATCGCTAAAAATTATCTGAATGAAGATGAATTGTTTCGTCTGAATCGCATGGTGTCGGCATTTTTTGACCTTGCTGAAATCAAAGCCCGGGAACATACCCAAATGCGGATGAATGATTGGATAGCGGAACTTGATAAATTTGCTGAAATGTACGGCAAGGGCGTGCTACCGGATGCGGGGAAAATCAGCCACGATGAAGCCATGCAAAAAGCCGAACAAGAATACCGCCAATATCAGGTAAAAACGATCTCTCCCGTCGAAAAAGCCTACCTGAATAGCATTAAAACCGTTCAGAAAAAGATTGAGAAGAATGCAAAAGATGAGAACAGCCATGACTAAGCGTATGAATCCTCCTTCGCAAATGCTACGGCGGACAAGTAAAATCGAAAAACTGATCGAAGAGCTTTGCCCGGAGGGAGTAGAGTGGAAGACGTTGGGGAACGCTGGCAGACGTAATCACGGTACAAATATAACTGCAGCCAGGATGAAAGATATACATGAAATAAATGGGCCGGTTAGAATCTTTGCTGGTGGGCGAACCGTTGTCGACGTTCCGTTTAATGCATTACCGGAAAAAGATATTATTACGGATGAGAGTATTATTGTTAAATCGCGGGGTTATATCGGGTTTGAGTTTTACAATAAACCTTTTAGTCATAAAAATGAGCTGTGGTCCTACACAATTAAAGATAATGGTGTGGTTCAAAAATTTGTTTATTACTACCTAATCACACTTACAAACATACTTCAAAATAGGGCTCGCGCAAATTCTGTAAAAATACCTCAGCTTTCTGTAGCCGATACCGACAATCTGAAAATCCCCATCCCACCCCTTGCCATCCAACAAGAGATCATAAAAATTCTGGACGCCTTTACCACGCTGGAGGCGGAGTTGGAGGCGGAGTTGGAGGCGCGAAAGAAGCAGTATGAGTATTATCGTGAGGAGCTGCTGACGTTTGGGGATGATGTGGAGTGGAAGGAATTGGGGGAGGTGGGCAAGTTTCTTCGAGGGACGGCCATTACAGTGAAGGAAACGACAGATGGAAAAATTCCGGCGTTGAGCTTCGCAATAAAAAAGATCTTATTAACCAGTTTATCGCCTCACTTGATATTCATTCGGTGGTGGATGAAGACTGGCAGAAGTATGTGAAAGGGAAAAAGATTGAGGAACTGGAAGAGCTTATTAAGAGCGAAAATCTTGATCACGATGAAACGTATAAATTTGTGCGAAACTCGTTTCGTAACGGCAGTGTCGCAGCCACGGGTACTGATTTGGCCAAAGTTTTGCCGCCTGTATCGCGTTTTTCTCCCGGAGGAGAACGTTCCAAAAAACGCGAGACTGTTCTGGATAAATTGACTCGTTTCTTTAAGCGGTTTTTTGATATTTCCAGTGAGGTGTTTTAGCAAAAACAGATAACAAGGCGCTACACTGGATTTTTACTCCGCTGCGCTCCGCAAAAACCAGTGAGCTTGGGATAATCCAAATCGAGATCAGGATCGCTATCAAAATCGAAAAGAAATCTAAATCCGTGAATCGATTTATTCGTAAACCCTAAGGCGCTGTTTCGTAGTTGCCGGATACGGAGTTGAGCGGTTCGATTTCGATTCCGATGAAGCAAACAGATACACCAGACGCTCATTCTTCGCGCCGGTGGTCCTTAGCGATAGTTGCCAATGGCAACGCTGAAACCTGACACCTAAAAATCTCCTGAAACCTGACACCTGTTATTCCAGCAGCGCAATGCACATGGCGCCGATGCCTTCCCCTTTTCCAATGAATCCCAATCCCTCGGCGGTGGTGGCCTTGATATTGACGTCACCGGGCGCCACCTCGACGGCCCTCGCCAGGCTTTCCTGCATGCGCTGTCTGAAGGGCCCGATTTTGGGAGCTTCGGCAAAGACGATGGTGTCGATATTGCGGATGAGAAAGTCCAGGTCGCGAACCATTTTCCGGGTTCTGACAAGGAGCGTGATGCTGGAAATATCCTTGTAAGCGGGATCGGTGTCCGGAAAATGTGACCCGATATCGCCCAGCCCCGCCGCACCCAGCAAGGCATCACAGACAGCGTGCACCAGCACATCCGCATCCGAATGTCCCAACAGGCCTTTTTCAAATGGAATGACAACTCCTCCCAACACCAATTTCCGCCCCGTCACCAGGCGGTGGACGTCATAGCCGATTCCAGTACGCATTCCATCCCTCTCCGGTTAAAATGATAAAAACCTAAATTCTTTGGATACCGCCAGGCATAAGCCCCGGTATTTGTCAGGTCTGTGCCAATAAAACGGTCACACCCCGTTAACGGTAGAACCTTTTTCAATTCTCACGAGGAAGCCGGTAGCTTATGAGTGGAGTAATATATCCTTGATAAAATTAATGCAAATGTATTAAACTGCTCCTTTAACCGCAATTCAACCAATATTCAGCTTAATTTGCGAATATGGGGATCCGGGCATGCATGAAAATCCCGAAAAAAATAAACCTCGCGCATTAGACGCCGCTGAATCCCGACGGCTGCTCGCGCGATATGGCATTGCGCTGGTACCCGAACTGGTCGTCCACCGGCAATCCGAGGCGACGGCCGCGGCCGGGAAAATCGGCTTTCCCGTCGTGCTCAAGGGCCTGGGAGCCACCCTGCTGCATAAAACCGATCGCGGCCTGGTGCACCTCAACCTCGCCGATGACCGCTCGGTTGAAAACGCCGCCCGGGAGATCGCCGCCCAAGCTTGCGAAGAGCTGGAAGGATTTTTGATTCAACCCCATGTCTCGGGGCACCGTGAGTTTGTGGCCGGTCTTTTTCGGGATCATCAGTTTGGTCCGGTGGTGATGTTCGGGATCGGCGGTGTATTCACCGAGGCTTTTTCGGATGTCTGCTTCCGTCTGGCCCCGCTTTCCCGGTCCGATGCTTCCGGGATGCTCGAGGAGATCCGGGGCCAGGCACTGCTGGGAGATATCCGGGGGGAACAGGCGGTCGACCGCGAGGCCTTGATCAAAATCTTGCTGGGTCTGTCACGGATCGGTATCGAGCACCCGGAAATAGCGGAAATCGATTTGAATCCCCTCCTGGCTACACCCGGGGGGCGGATCATGGCGGTGGATTCGCTGGTAATGGCCGGCGGACGGGGTGCCGAAACCCAACCGCTGCCGCCGGTTGCCCCCGAGGCTATCGGCTCCATGTTCTATCCCCGCAGTGTGGCCGTCGTGGGTGCGTCCGACCAGGTGGGCAAATGGGGCCATTCCCTGATGATCAATACCATCAGTGGTGGTTTTAAGGGTCCGATTTATCCAGTAAATCCGAAAGGCGGCACCATCGTGGGCCGCAAGGTATATCGCAGTGTTGCTGAAATTCCGGAGCCGGTGGATCTGGCCGTCGTCACCGTGCCGGCTGCCGGCGTGCCCGGTCTCATCCCTGAATTCCAGAAAAAGGGGATTCGCTACATGCTGTTGATCACCGCCGGATTCGCTGAAACCGGCCAGGACGGTAGACAGCTGGAAACTGAACTGGTGCGGGCCGCCCGCGAGGCGGGCATTCTGGTGCTGGGGCCGAACACGATGGGCATCTGCAACCCGCACATCCGGTTATACTGCATGGGTTCCCCGGTCATGCCCCAACCCGGTTCCACGGCCATGATTGCGCAGTCGGGCAATATGGGAATTCAGCTGTTGGCCTTTGCCGAACAGCAGGGGATCGGCATTCGGGCTTTCAGCGGTTCCGGCAATGAGGCCATGATTACCATCGAGGACTATCTGGATGGATTTGAAGTGGACTCTCTGACCCGGACGGTCATTTTATATATCGAAAGCGTCAAAAACGGTCGTCGTTTTTTTGAAGGTGCCCGCCGGGTCGGCCGCAAAAAGCCGATTGTACTCCTGAAGGGTGGACGCAGTGCAGCCGGGAACCGGGCGGCGGCCAGCCACACCGGCGCCATGACATCCGACATCAAACTATTCGATGCGGTCTGTCGGCAGGCCGGAATCGTAAAAGCCGAAAAACCCATGGATCTGCTCGACCTGGCGGCAGCTTTTTCGTCGTTGCCGCTGCCCCATGGCAATCGGACCGCCGTCATGACGCTGGGAGGCGGCTGGGGGGTCGTGACCGCCGATTTGTGCGCGGAATGCGGTCTCGAGGTTGTCGAACTTTCAGCCGAGCTGATCACAAAGCTGGACGGAATGCTGCCCGCTTTCTGGAGCCGCTCCAATCCGATCGATCTGGTGGGAGACCGGGATCCATCCGTACCCCTGGCCGTTCTTGAAGCGCTCGCGCAATGGGACGGCTGTGATGCCATTATCAATCTCGGCATTCTGGGGCGCGGAATCATGGTCAGACGCTTCGGCAAATCGATCCTGAAGGCGAATCCCGAATTTTCCGCCGAGACCATCGATGAAACCATCAACCTGTTCGACGAATTTGAAAAAAACTACATTGAACACATTGCCGGGTTAATGGACCGCTACCGGAAGCCCATCTTCGGCGTCAGCCTTTTGCCTGATGAGCACAACCAGACGGTATACCGGGTGGCGGGCAGTTCATACAAGGGGGTGTTTTACCCCACCCCGGAACGGGCGGTGGAGGCGTATGCCAAAATGGTCGAATACTATCTGTTCTTGAAAAATCAGCGACCGCGGGCAGAGCAAGTGGTATGAGGAAGACCCATTGAAGTGGCCATGCTCTGCCGGCGGTCTCTGATTTTTTTAAAAATTTTAGCGAATTCATGTTTGTTAAACCTATAATTGTGTGTTGTAAATGCCTACTAAAAATTTCAATTTTAAATACGATTTCGAAATCGGTTATTTCATCGAAAGCCCTTGTAAAAAATGTGTCCGAAAAGAAATTTTGCCCAAATGTGCCGAAAGTTGCGACCTTCTGGACAAAATCCACTCGGTCCTTGCCGAAGCCGTATCCTGCTCGCGTCGAAACTAAGAGTTAATCAACCGACATCGACAAGAAATTGTCGATAAGTCCTGATTCAGCTTGAGATTTCAAGTTTCGGGTGCCAGGTGTCAGCTTTCAGCTGGGGTGGATGGATCAATCAAGCGATAGAATCCCTGGGGCTGCCGACATCCCTGAAATTTTCCCGTCACCGCAGGTGATAAATGCGGTGACGGATTCACTCCCCCCAGAGCGCCTCACGCAACCCCGAGGCCCTTTTAATCCGACGGAAAATGGTGCTTTTGAATATGGATTCGGTGCCCATGACGGTCACCGTCCGCCTGGCACGCGTCAGGCCGGTGTAAAGCAATTCCCGGGTCAGAAGCGGCGTATCCATATCAGGCAGGATCAGAACCACATGGTCGAATTCCGATCCCTGGCTTTTGTGCACCGTCATGGCAAAAACGGTTTCGTGTCTTCCCAGCCGGTGGGTTGAAAAACGCCGGAATTCACCGGAGTTTCCCGGGAAATAAACAACCCGTTCATCGGCCGAAAGATCGGGTCCCGGCTGCGCTATCCCGATGTCCCCATTAAAAAGGCCGAGGTTGTAGTCATTTTCCGTAATCAGAACCGGCCGTCCCGGGTACCAGGGATTGTCCGCGGCCGGGCCGGAGGGAATCAAGCCTTCTTTTCTGAGTTCCTGTTCCGCCAGTCTGTTCAGGGAATTGACGCCAAAGGGTCCGTTATTCAAGGCACACAACACCTTGAACCGGTTGAAGCCCGCCAAAGCCGCTGCAGGGTCTTCGGCCGTCAGGTACGGTGCATAGCCTTCCAGCAGCATCTGCTTCAAATCCCGGGTCGCGCTGCCATCCGAATGGATATCGATCCAGTTGACATCCGGCTCCCCGGAGGTTTTCAAGAGGGTCAGGGCAGTTTCGGCATCCCCATGATTCACAGCCCGGCTCAATCCGCCGATACCGCCTTTGGCGGAGAAACGATAACTTTTTTGAAGCACGGCAATGCAATCCCGCAGTCCCGGTCCGTCCATGGACCGGGAAACCGGATCGGCCGGTTTGGGTCGTTTTTTTTCCCCGATTCGCTGCATAAAACTGCCTGAAAAGCCGTGGCTGACCTGCCGACCGCAAATATCGCCCAAGACCGAACCGGCTTCGACCGATGCCAGTTGATCCTTGTCGCCTACCAGCAGGAGACGGGTTTCGGGAGCCACCGCCTGGACCAGCTTGGACATCAGCGCCAGATCCACCATGGAGGCTTCATCGACGACCACCATATCAGCCGGCAAGGGGTTGTTGCCATCGTGTTTGAAATAAGGGGTGCCGCCAATGGGTTTCAGCATGCGATGAATGGTGTGGACCTCCACCGGAATGGCGTCCTTGAGTTGCTCGCTGCAATCCAAATGCCGCTTGGCCTGTTTAATGGATTCTCCCAGGCGGGCGGCCGCCTTGCCGGTGGGTGCGGCCAGGATGATGTCCGTCTTCGCTGCGGGCGCAGACGCCAGCAGCAGGGCCAGGATTGCGGCGATGGTATGGGTTTTGCCGGTTCCCGGTCCACCGGTGATCACGCTGAAAGACTTCAAGACGGCCATGGCAGCGGCCAGTTTTTGCCAGTCCACGCCGGCATCCGGATTTGGCGGGAACAACTTTGCCAGGCCGGCATGAAACGCCCCGACATCAATGTTTGTCAATTCGCTCTCAGTTCGCTCCCTGATGAACCGGGATAGTTGTTTTTCATAACGCCAATAACGGTAAAGATACAATCGGTTACGGTCATCCAGAATCAGAGGGCACTTTTCATCCGGTCGCCCGACGGCGGGACTCGCCAGCAGGGTCCGGCGCCAGCTTGCCGCGGGCGGGCAGACCGGTTCAACCATTTCGCGGTTCTCCCCGAAAAGGGAGCGGGCGCCATCCTCGAGGTTCAGACATATATTTCCATTTGCTGTCGCCCGGCTCACCAGGGCGGCGGCCAGGAATACCTCGGCACGCCAGTCCCTCGAAAAACCGGCAATGAAGCCGGCAAAATGAATATCGATGTTCGAAAACAATCCCGTGCTTTTCAATTTGGCTGCAAAGGCGTTTTTATGTGAATTCTGATGCGGCATGGGTGCGATTTCCGGTGATTGAGTTGGCGTTGATGATACGATATCCAGAAAAAAATCGATAACGAAATTGGACGGTTTAAGGTTTCAGGTGTCAGGTTTCAGGTGTCAGAATTTAGCACCCTTGATGCCGGACACCTTCCATGATTCACCTCAGCCCGACGTTCATCTTTCGACGGGCCTGGCCCCTGCGGCAATCAGCGGCAACGCTGACACCTGACACCCGAGGCCTGACACCTGAAACCAGACCAAATCTATGAAATGGCAGGCTCGTTGCTGCTCCTCGATACATTTATTCCACGTCTGACGGCCGGTAGCCCGGTATCAGTTTCCGGCCCAAGGCCTGCATGAGATCCGCGGCGGGAAAATCGAAAAATACTCCATACATAGGTCCCAAAGCGTCATCAACTCCCCTCAGAAAAATATAAAAAACGCCGCCGAAATGATCCCGGTAGCGGAAATCCGGCTTGCGCAGTTTCAAATACTGCTGCAATGCCAGGGTGTATATATGATATTGCAGGGTGTAATAATCCGTCCGCATGGTCTCGGCCAGGGAGTTTTGATCGTAATCCGCGGATGTCGACCCCAGATGATTCGATTTCCAATCCACCAGATAATATCGGCCGCGGAATTCGAATACCAGGTCGATATAGCCTTTCATGAAACCGGCCGCCGGCGCAAAGGTCAGTTTTTTCAGTCGGTCGGGAAACCCCGCCAGTATTTCGGACCGGCCGTGATCCTGAAAAATTTTGGTCAGCATATCGGGATTGATCGAATTCAATGGGAAATAGAATTCCATTTCATTGAGTCGGCTTTGCGGTCTGACATTGGCCAGTTTCAACTGCGGGAAATCCGGCCGCAAGGAAAGTGAAACCACTTTCCGGATGGTCCGGCAAACGGTATCGTGCCAGTCCGATTCGAACCCGTATTGCTGAAGCTTCGCGGTAACCAGCCGCCGCAGATCTTCGGGGTTTTTGGCGGAAAAATCATAATTTTCCAGGACATCGTGAAAGAAGCTTCCGGCCCGGGTTCCTCCCGGAAAGGAATAGACGGACCTCGCGCCGGCATCGGGAATCAGCGGATCCGGTACCGGCAATGCCGGGGAGAGATCCCGATCCGGCAAATCCACGTCCCCGATCTCTGTTGAAAGCAGTGAAGAAAAACTCGCAATTTTCCAACCCTGCAGGATCTTCCCGCCAAATTTCCGGTAGGTCAGATCTTCTTCGGAGGCCACATTCGGCTTGAAAACCGGTGGCGGTTCGGATGCCGCCGGCAGAGGAGAAACCCGAACGAGGTCGTGGCACCGGGCGGCCAGCACTTTCACATCTTCGGCGAGTTCCGCCGGCGATTTGGCACCGACATATTTTTTCAGCATCTGGGTGTAATCGTCGCTGAACGGATCGGCCGGCAGCCCGCCGCCTCCGTGCAGCAAATAGGCCAGCGCCGAGGTTTCAGTGCTGTTGATTTGTCCCCATGCCAGATAGCATCGTTCTCGGGCACGGGTCAGGGCGACGTAGAGCAGTCTGATATTTTCGGACAATATTTCATTTTGGGCCAGGGCGGCATGGCGATCGCTGGATTCCGAGCCAAGATCGAGGGTCAGCCGCCCGTCGTTCTCGATGTCGTGGAAGGTGAATTCCTCCCGCTCTCTGAGCAGCGAGCCTTCCCAGGAAAAAGGACAAAAAACGATTCGGTATTCCAGACCCTTGCTTTTGTGAATGGTAACGATTTTCACTGCCTTCTCGTCGCT
Source organism: uncultured delta proteobacterium (assembly GCA_963774425.1). Taxonomy (GTDB): domain Bacteria; phylum Desulfobacterota; class Desulfobacteria; order Desulfobacterales; family JAFDCJ01; genus JAFDCJ01. The sequence continues at coordinate 48,056 of CAVZEZ010000027.1, forward strand.
CTCCAACCGCAGTTGGTCTTCCTCGAGCCGTGGGGTTGAAGGGTCCCGTTGCCGGGCCAGCCATTTTAAAAGGCCAGTGGGACCGGCATGGATTTGCGTTGTCTGGCGGTGAAGGATTTCAGCCAGATGCAGGGTGTTGGTCACGCGCCGTTCGCCGTCCACCAGACCCAGCAGCCGCTCCTTTATGTGCTCGGCGGCCAGCAACCGGCGAAACATGCGCATGAATCCCTGCTGTTCCCAGAGTCGATGATAGGTCCGGATGCGGGCGATCCGCTGTTCCCACCAGTCGGATGAGAGCTCATCGGATATCAAATTTACAGCGGTTGCTCCCATCGTTTCGGTTGCCAGGGCGGCTTTCAGGCGGGGCAGGTCTCCCGGGTCGGCGATGGCCGTCAGGATCATTTCCAGCTCCAATGCTTCGCGGGAGTCGAAGATGTTGGCCGTGGTAAAAAGCACCGAAGGGACATTTCCGGCGCTCAAAACGGCCTTCATGCGCTGGGCTTGAAAATTGGTGCGCACCAGCACCGCGATATCCCCCGGCTCGATTGCCGATGGGCCGTCTGCCAGCAGGCGGAGGATTTCGTCTCCCACCGCGGCGGAGACCATTCGAAAGGCGTCTTCCCTGGATACGGGTTTGCCGTCCGGCGAATAATCAGCGGCCTCCAGGTACCACAGCGTGAAAGCTGCCGCTCCCGGGTCCGATCGCGGCCCGGCAGGTTCGAGCGCCGGTTTGACGGGTTCGAAGGGAATTTCATCAAAGACAAAAGGGTTGCGGGTACTGCTGAAAAGGGTGTTGACGGCCGTTATCAGATCCGGTCGCGACCGCCAGTTTTCGATCAGGGTGAATCTTTTATCGGCATGGCGGGCGGCCTTCATGTACGAAAAAATGTCCGCGCCCCGGAAACTGTAAATGGACTGCTTGGGGTCGCCGATCATAAACAACAGACTGTTTTCATGGGCGAACAGCCGTTTCAGGATATCATACTGGATGTCATCCGTGTCCTGAAATTCATCCACCAGGGCCGCTCTGTATTGGCGTCGGATTTCATCGGCCAGCAGATTTCCGTCTTTCGATCTGAGCGCGTCTCTGACCGCAATCAGCAGATCCTCGAAATGCTGGATGTTTTTTTCTTTTTTGCGTCTGGGAAGTTCGCCGGCGGCCACGGCGAACAACCGGGTTTTCAAATACAGCAGATACCGTTCCATCTCAGCTTCTAACAGCCGTCCCTGCTCGCAAACGGTGCCGCATTGGTCGAAGAAAGGGTGCCGGGGGGGTGCGCAGCCCTTGCGGGTGCCCCGCTGCACGCCGGCCGCCGTGAATTTTGCAAAGTGGTCGAACAACGGAAATCCGATGCTGCGGCGATCGGCAAAATGGTCCATCAAATCGACCAGGCCCGTCACCTTGAGATCCCTGGTGGTCAGCTCCGGATGATTTTTGTCAGTTTTGAGACTGCCGTACAGGGTGGCATTCAAGACCGGGTCTTTCAGACTGGAAGCCACTGCCTCCCGTGATGCCGGCCAGGCGCGTTTCAACGCCCGCAGGGCTTCGCGAAATGACGCGAGCGAATCCAGGGCCGGCTCGCTCATCTCGGGGATGATTCTGACATCCGGGGTTTTGACCCGTTCCAGCAGCCTGTAAAAATATTGCGGGCCCTTAATGCCGGCCTGCGAATAAGCCACGAACTCCAGCGGCGCTGTATAAAACATTTGACGCCAGAAATCATCCGCAACTTCCTGCAGCAAGACTTCCTGGCCGGCCACCAGCTCCGTGTCGAAGGCATTGCGGGTTTCGAAGGCGTTTTCACGCAGGATGCGCTGACAGAACCCGTGAATGGTAAAAATTGCGGCGCGGTCGAATCCGATCAGCGCTTCATGGATCAACGCGCCCGCAGTCTTTGAATCCGGATACCTTCTTACCAGTTTCTCGATGAAGGGATCCGCGACGCTAGCTCCGGCAAACGCATGCCCGGCCTTTGCCAACTTGCTGCGGATCCGCTCCTTGAGCTCCTCGGTGGCCGCATTGGTAAAGGTCAACACCAGGATCTGATCGACCGGCAGTCGTTTTTCCAGCACCAATCTGACAAACAGTCCTTCGATATTGTACGTCTTGCCGGTGCCCGCGCTGGCTTCGATCAGATTGATCCCCTCCAGGGGTGCGTTGAGCAAATCGAAGGGCTGCATTTTATTTGCGACGGTAGTAGTTCGTACGGTTTCTATAATAAAATCTCCTTGCTACCGGCCAGAAGCGGTGTAAAAACAGTGAGGGCGATCTCTTTAAAGCGGTCATCCAGCGGATGAGTTCCGCGGAAGCAAAGATCATGATAAGAATCCTGGGATTCCCCGCGTGCGGCGTTCACGAATTCACTTCCCACCCATTTTCTTTCCGCTTTTTTAAGCGCCGACGCGTCGGATGCCGACCTTCTCAGCCGGTGCTCGGCATATTCAAACGAAGTTTCCGGGAAAAAATGGATCGGTTTTTCCAACCCCTGCTGGAACAGCGCGAGAAGCCCCCGCAGAATCGGCCCGGCAGCGGGCACCGGGTCAAAGCGCAGGGCGGAATCCCTGCAAACGAGCAGGCTGCAGGGGTGGCTGTCCGCCGGCGCTGTGTGGCAGTGAAGCAGATGATAAATCCAAGACGTCAGCAGGTCTTTCGCCCGCCGGCGAGCATAGCGGATCCGGATGCAGCCGCCTTGGGAGGCGGTGGGCAAAAGGCCTTGCAGATGAAAATCCGCAATTTTAAAATCGATCTGGATGGGATTCCGGCGGGCGGCGTCGGCCAGACCGCTGATTCTGGTGACGAACTTTTCAACCGCGATGCTCATTTCGCGGTAATGATAATCCCCGACTTGGCCATGCGGGAGCTGTCCGAGCGCTTTGTGGATCGGTTCGCAGATTTCGGGAGACAGTCCGGACAGGTTGGCATCCAACAGGTGCTGCTCGAACAGAAATTTTTCCAGGGGATTGAGTTCGAAGTTTTCCCGTTCGTCCGCCGCTCCCTCCGCTTCTGTCAGGAGAACCCCCAGACGCTGCCGCAGAAAAAATTTAGTGGGATGGCTGTAGAACAGGGCCAGGGAATCCGGATCCAGATCTCGCCATTTTTGCACCTCCGCGGGACGCATGGGAAGCTTGCCGCCGATAAACGGCAGAGGTTCCAGTTTCGCGTCGGCAGCGGCGCAGGCCCGCATGTTTTCGCTGGAATAGCTGAACAGTCCGCTGCCCCTGCGGAAATATTCCCTGGAAAACGGCTGCAACCTGTGAGTCGTCTCGATGTGATCGCGAATTGTCCTGTCAGGCAACTCGAAACTGCCGGCGATCGTGTCGAGCAGTTCGCTGACGAGCACCGATGGCGGGATGCGGGAATTGTCCTGGATGCTTTGGCCGATGTAGCTGATGAACAGTTTGCGGCGGGCCGAGATGAGGGATTCCAAAAAAAGATATTTGTCGTCTTTGCGGCGCGAGCGGTCGCCCGCTTCCGGATATTTGGCCATCAAGTCAAAATTGAGCGGCTGATCTTCCCGGGGGAAAATCCCGTCATTCATCCCGATCAAACAGATTACCTCGAAGGGAATGCTTCTCATCGGCAAGAGGGCACAGAAGGTGACACCGCCGGTCAGAAAGCCGGTTCCATACCCGCTTTGCTCCAGAATCGATTTGAAATAAGAACGAATGACTTCGGAGCCGATACTTTTACCATAGCCCGCAAGGGTCTCCATGCTCGACAGCCGATCGAGGTGTTGCCGCAGGAGCTGAAGATCTCTTTCGATGTTTTCGTCGGTCTTGAAAAACTGATCCAGGGCTGCGGACAGCACCGCCTGCCAGTCGCTCAGGGGTCGGCTTTCAGCCAGGGTTTTTCCCCAGGCAAAGAGACATTCCAGAAATTCCAGGAAATTACCCAAGATATGTGCCTCGCGGCCTTCTATGGGGTCATAGGGCAGGATGCCCGCGAAGAGGAACCGGTTTTCCCCCGGCAGAGCATAGCCGAGCAATAGTCGCTCCAGCCCTGCCCGCCAGGTGTTTTGGGTATATCCGGGTAGCCCCGCCCGCAGTCGGCTGCCCTCGTCGATGCCCCAGCGGATGTGGGTTTCCCGGACCCAGTGTTCGATCAATTTCAGATCCGATTCCACCATGCCGAATTGTTCTTTTATCCCCGGAAATTCAAGAAATCCGAGAACCTGCCGGGCGCCGAAACGACTGTCTTTCAGATCCAGCAAAGCCAGAAACCCGTCCAGAATACGGCTTTCCGTGCGGGAGCTGCGGTCCGCGATACTGAAGGGTATTCGCAGGGCATCATCGGTCTGGGCCCCGAAAACGGCGAGAACATAGGGGGCATAGGTTTCGATATCCGGAGTCATGACGATGATGTCCCGGGGCGTCAGTGATGGATTTTCTTCAAACATCGCCAGCAGATGGTCGTGCAGGACCTCGATTTCGCGCATGGGACTGTGACAGGAATGTATCTGAATGGACGTGTCGTCGGCGGACGCCGGTATCGGCGGTGCAAAACCCGCCGCCGTTGGCTGAGTTTTCGATGAGGGCTGCCGCCGGGCATCGCCGGGCAGGGATTGTCTGTCTCTCAGATTTAAAATGTCCGTTTGAATGCCGGTCAGAAGACTCGATTCCCCGGGGTCCTCAAACTGTTCATGAATTTCACATTCGAGGCCGGAGACCCGGTCGAAAAATTCACGCCCGAGGGTGCCCATGGAGGCCAACAGCCGATTGCCTCTCTCAAAATGATACCATTCCGGATGATCGGCGATCCCGGGTGTTTTCCGTCGCATGTGTTGAATTTCAGGTTCGGATACAATGTCGGCCCAGTACTCCCGACAGGGGCCGATGAGAAACAGGTTAATCTCGATCAGCCTGGACAACGCCGCAAAAGCTTCCAGATGGAAGGGCGGGAGATACGATATTCCGAAAATGGAGATGCGTTGCGGCAGACCGGCTGTCTCGAGTTCCCCGCGTTCGATCTGCCCCCGCAGGGATTCCCGCAGCCGGGCACGATGCCGATGACCACCTTCCCGGACCAGTTCCCGCCACAGTTGAGCCTGCCATTGCTGCGGCGGGTGTTTTTTCTCTTTTTGCTGTTCCCATTGAAAAATCAATCGCGGGCGAAATACCAGGTATTGGTCGAACAGATCGGCCAGCCTGCGCGAGAATTGAAACAGTTTGAGATCCGTATCGTCATCTGCCAGATATGTTTTGAGTTGGCCGAACCCGGCCTGGTCGATAAACCGGGGAATGAGACGCATCAGCCGAAATGCCATCACTTCGGGATCGTACGGGGAAATATCCGGCAATTCCGGTACCGCCTTTTTGAAAACAGTCTCCAGAAACGCATTGGGAAATGGAAAACAGGCATTGGCGCAGACACCGTTGTGGCGGGACAGCGCCATGGAAACCCACCGTTCCATGCCCCGGCTCTGCACAATGATCATTTCAGGCGTCAGCGGTGATGCCGGCGGCTTGCGGACCACATCGGCCAGGCGCCGGACCAGAATTTCCATTCGATTGCTGATGTAAATTTGGAAAGGGGACATCGAAACATCCTGTACCATGGCTTGCCGGTTGGTGAGAAAACGATTTAAACATCTGAATTAATACATAATATTATGTTTTTGCCTTCCAGCAGCCGGTTTTCATTTTAAAATAGTACGAATAGCTCGTCAACCGCAAGATTTCGTTCAGGTTTTGGAGGCCGTTGCCGATATTGTCTTTAGTAAAATCGAGCCGCACCATCCGATGCGAAATTGGCCGCCCCGTCAAATATGTTCGATGGGTGCGTTCCCGTAGATCGGCGCGGCGGACGGGATGAAATGGATTTATGATACAGACAATCGGAAGTCGTCAACGGAATTTTTTCAAGGGCATTGGTTACCAAACAATCTTTAATCCAGTGACATACTGCCTGGCCGTACTGATCGGCCTGGCGAGTTCAGCCGCCGTTCCGCCCGCCGCAGCCGGCACCCCGCCCGAAGCACCGGCGAATTATTCCCGGCTGGTCCAGCTTATCGGCCAGGAAGATATGGTTGAACCGGTGTTCGCTTTCAACAAATTCGAGGATACCATCGACCCATCCGTCGTGAAGGACTCCCTGCAGTACTTCAACGACCGCCGGGATCTGATCCGGAAAATCAGAACCGATCTGGGGGGTGGTTCCGTCAGGTGGAAGCTCGAAAATTTTAAGCAGCGGTTGGTTTTCGTGCCCGAAATGCGCAATGAATATGCGCGTTTGTACAAAGACTACTGTGTCGATGCCATCAATCTGATTTTGAATGAAACCGGTCTCGACAATCCCTATTCTCAAATCGTCAGCCTGCAGCAGGCGGATCCGGCCCCATTCGAAAACTCGGGCGTGACGGCCTTTCTGGTGCACAATCTGGCCAAGGAATACCGCGGAACCTATTCCTTCTTCCGGGAAAATCCCCGCAAAGAAGTGTCGTTTTCCCTGGAGGGCACCTATTTTATCGGGGAAATCGGATCCTATTCGTCCCAGTTGGCGATCCAGAAAGACGGCTCGATCGAATTCGAGCACAATAACTACACCATCTGGCAGGACAGCGCCCAACTACCGTACAATGTCCTGATTGTACCCATCGAAGAAACCCTGCACATCTCGCTGCGGTCGTATACTGAAAGGGCCATTCGCTCTGAATTACAGAGCCCGTCGAGCGCAACCCCACCGGACGTCGATAAGATTGTGGAGCACTGGGTTGCGGTGGAAGAGGCCCTTGTCGGCGGTCTGGTGGATGTCCTGTTTCCCAAAGTTGTCGCGACTTTTTTTGATGGATTTTCATCGGATGAAATCTCGAAAGGATTGGAATCGAAATTGGGATTCGAAAAGTACCGCCATCTTCCGGCGGGCATCCGGATCGTCAAACAGGCCGGTTACAAGCAGGCCGTCGATCTCTACACCCGTGATCCCCGGCAAATCGAGGAGATGTTGCGCCAACTCGAAAAAAAATCTCACGAAAGTCAATCGTAACATTTCCCGCAGCTTTCCAGAAAATTCAGCGAAGCAACCAGAAAATCGAACGAAAACACCTCCAAAGATACGCTCCCACTGAATTGAGCCAGGAATTTGAAAACCGGCGCAATCCATTCTTGGGGCAATCGCTCCAGCGGCAGATGGTCCCGCTTTCCTTCGGCACCGTGCAGGTGAACCATGGTTATCCGGTCGCTGAATCGGTCGCAAACGGATTGCAACCTGTAGCCGTGAACGATGAGATGCCCGATGTCCAGGCACACCGCCAAATTTAAATCGACGAGAATGTCTCCGATGATTTCGAGCGGATAATCCAGGGACTCGATCGCCAACAGGCCACCCGGTATGCCGGCGGAACGCAGCATTTCAAGGCTGCGCCGAACCCTGTCCGACCAGCGGTGGATCTCATCCCGGCTGCGAATGTTTACTCCAAAGGGTATATGCAGGGCGTAGCCGGTGGGAGACAGCGGTGCCGTCCCCTCTATGATTCGCGTCACGGTATCCACGGCCTGACGCCGATCCGCCTCGACAATGGAACCCAGGTCGATATCCGTGGGCAAGTGCACGTTATAGGTCAGGTTCAAATTTCGCGACAGGTGGGCGAGCTCACCGACAACCGGTCCGCTAAGCAGAGCGAGCGCCGGCCGGCGTTCAAACAGCAGGAGTTCGATTTCATCCACGAAGGGTCCCAGAAGCGTGACATTGGGAATGTAATCATCCGGGTATATGAAGGACGTGGTGCCGAGTCTGAAAGGATATCTGGCTTTAAAAGACTTCCCTATAATCGGGTATTCGTTCAATTGTTTTTTAGACACTTTCACCCCATCGCCGCCACCACGGCGTGCAATCCCCAGACCGTCAGCAGCCACAAAAAAGATGACAGCAGCATGAGATCGCAGGCTTTCTTGATGTGTTTGACGCCGCTTGGGCCGTATTGCAAGCCGATATAGGGCTTAGGCACCAGCCGGCCGCCGTAATAATTGGGTCCGTTGAGTTTCACCGCCAGTGCACCGGCGAAGGCGGCTTCCGGGTAACCGGCGTTGGGACTCGAGTGGTTGGCGCCTTCGGTGACGGCTGTTTGAAACGCGCGGGCGCCGAAGCCCGACAGAAGCTGAGCTGCCAGAGAGATGATCGGCACGGACAGCCGGGCGGGCAGATAATTCAGGACATCGTCAATCCGGGCCGCCGCTTGGCCGAAATCCCGGTAGGCGTCATTTTTATACCCTACCATGGAATCCAGAGTATTGGCCATCTTGTAGGCCATGGCCAACGGCGCCCCGCCGAGGGCGGCAAAAAACAAGGGCGCGATGACCCCGTCGACCAGATTTTCGGCCACGGTCTCGACGGCGGCGCCGGCGATCCGCCTCTCCCCATAATGTTGAACATCCCGGCCGACGATCCGCGCGACCCTGGCGCGGGCCTGTTCGATGTTTTTCTCGGCAAGGCAGTGGTGCACCTCCAGGGCCGCCTTTTCCAGCGAAGCGGCCGAAAAGCAGTAGTAGATCAGCCAAATTTCAAGGCCGTTCGCGAGTACCGGATGAATCGTGTTCGCGACGTAGAGCAGCAGGCCGGTCGAAAGTCCCGTCCCGAGGATGAGCAGCCCGGCGAAAAGGGTGCCGGCGGTGCTCAGGTTCACGGGAATCCGCCGGAACCGGGGTTCCAAAACCTCGATGGCGCTTCCCATCCAGCGCACCGGGTGGGGCAGTGCATACGGATCGCCGAGAACCAGGTCCAGCGCGAATGCCGCCGGCAGGATGAATCCACTCCAATTCGCGTCCATCAGACCTCCACCTGAATCCTTGAACCCCAAACCTTCGGCTTGAGCCGCAGGCAGTTTTGACTTGGGTTTTCTACCATCTTCAATTCTCATCCCAACCGGCCGGGGCAGTTTATGGATGGAGGAAGCTCCAGCACGTCGGTATTTGCCACCAAGACGTTGAGTTCTTCAGCCAGTGTTCGGTTGGCCGTCCGGGACTTCAGCGCAATGCGGATGAACCGGTCGCAAAGACCCGCGAAATTCGAACAGTTTCGGATCAGGATTTTTTGGGAATACAGACCTTCTTGAACCGTTTCGGCGGAAACCGGATGCGCCAGGCGGGCCAGGAAAAAAGGAGTTTGGGCCCGATACAGCTTAATCCGCTGCGAATGCACGAGCCGTCTTTCGAAGTCGTTGAACTGGGATCGGATGTATGTCCGGGTATGATTGACAAATTGTCTGACGGCGCTCTGATGGCCGGCGAGATAAGTGACGGCGGACTGAGCCAGACCGTTCACGCTCCAGGGGTGCAGATACCGGTTAATGGTTCGAATGGTGGCCGGTGATGCCAGCAAGAATCCGATTCGCAGCCCGGGAATGGCAAATATTTTGGAGATGGAATGCAGCACGATGACATTTTCGAGTCCCGCTTGAATCAGACTTTCCTTTTCCCAGGCGTCGACAAACGGCAAATAGGATTCATCGATGATAAATCGGGTTTGCGGGTGGCGCCGGCACAGAGCGGCGAGTTCGGCGCCCGGGATCATAGCACCCGTGGGATTGTTGGGATTGCACAGAAAAACGGTGTCGACGTCGGCCAGGCGGTGTTCCAGGCGGTTGAGATCCGGGTGGAAATCATCGGCCTCGGTTGCCATCAGCATGAAAATCGACACCCCGTGCAGTTTGCAGGCATCCGCGTAGTCGGCATAGGTCGGCCCGGCAATCAGCGCCCGTCGGGTTTTCAGAGCCTGGGGGATCGCATAAATGAACTGGGTGGTTCCGTTTCCGGCCAGCAGGCGTTCGGGATCCGTCCCGAGAAACCCGGCGAAACACGTCATGATTTCGCGGCTGTCAACCTCCGGTAGACGGGTTGCCAGGGATATGGTGGATTTCAGATATTCCAGCAGCCCGGGCACCGGTCCCATGGGATTGATATTGCTGCTCATGTCAATGATGTCCGCCGGATCGCAGCCCAGCCGGCGGGAGAGTTCAAAAATATTGCCGCCATGTCCGGTGATCATAGCTTACCTCCTATCGAAGCCAGCAAAAACAACCCCGCTTCCAAGATTTCAGTCATGGCTCCCAGCATATCACCGGTGATGCAGCCAAGGCGCTTTTTGTAATACCAGATGATCCCGGCCGTGAGGATGCCGAAGCCAATATTCAGCGCCAGGGCTTTCCAGCCCAAAAAAATCGAAAAAACCGGCAGAACGGCCAGACTCCAAAACGCGGAAGTCCCTAATTTTTCCTTGAAAAATTCCAGACCGGTCCCGCCGTCCGGACGGCCGTACGTCAGCAGCCGCAATCCGAAAAGCATGCCGCCCCGGGCATAGGCCGGCACCAGGATCAACCACAGGACGCGATGGTCGCTCAGCCCGCAGATGCCGGCCCACTTCAGCGACAAGGCGCAGACGATCGCCACCAGCCCCATGGTACCCAGCCGGCTGTCTTTCATGATGGCCAGCGTCCTTTCGTGCGAGTGCTGTCCCAAAAGACCGTCGGCGGCGTCTCCCAGACCGTCGAGGTGAAAAGCGCCGGTCAGCAGGATCAAAAAGATCACGTCCAGCACGGAAACCACCGGCCGGCTCCATAAATGCCCCGCCGTCTGGTCAAACACGCCGGCCGACAAGCCCAGCGCCAGGCCCACAACCGGGAAATAGGGAATCATTTTCGGAGGATCGAAATGAGTCGTTCTCCCCACCGGCAGAATGGTGATAAACTGTAAGGCTGAGATAAAGTTACGCATATTAAAAGTGATTTTTTAATTATAATAGTTCTTAAAACTTTTTTGCTGATATAGACTCTTAAGAAATTAAGGTTTCGGGTGTCCGGTTTCAGGTGTCAGCGTTGCCGCTGACAGCGGGAGCGCAGCGTAGTCTTATCGCTAAATTAATGCGAGCCACCGGAAATCAGGGATTTTATTCAGTACCCATGATACTCAATCCCGACACCTGAAACTTATATGAAACTACAAATATTTTATCTCGCGCAGAGTCGCAAAGCTCGCAAAGGGAATGATTAAAAATATAAATAATCTTGGCGCCTTGGCGTCTTGGCGCGATGATGAATAGTTTCTGTCTTTGATCAGTCGGGCTGCCCTTTAGCCCGAGGCGGCCGCTCGTGTGAAACTTCAAATTCCAGGTTCTGGGTTCTGGGTTAAAAAGGCATTTTGCCATTTTATCACCCTCACCCTGCCTCTCCCGTCCAGGGAGAGGAGTCCACTTCCCTCCCCCGGCGGGAGGGACTGAGGAAGGGGGTAAAATGAAGCAATCCTTTTAGAATGTTTCTGTCCTTGATCAAACTGGCTGCCCTTTCGCCCGGGGCCTCGGCTTATACCAGACACCTGAAACCTGAAACCTCTCCTACCCCTTGACGGTCACCGGGATGCCCGCTACCATCCAGACGACCCTTTTCGCCGCACCGGCAACCGCCTGATTGGCGCTTCCAACCAGGTCCCTGAATTGTCGAGCGAGCTGATTGTCGGGTACGATGCCACCGCCCACTTCATTGGAGACCATCACCAGCGGGCATTCCGCGGCCGCCATCGCCCGGGTCAGGGCTTCAATGCGTCGCTGGATGGCCTTTTCATCTTCGCCGGCCATCAATAAATTGCTGATCCACAGCGTCAGGCAATCGATCAGCAAGACGGCCGCCCGGCGGCTGTTTTCCGTAATCACCTCCGGCAAAAGGATCGGCGTCTCGATGGTTTGCCAATTCCGGCTGCGCTCCCGGCGGTGCCGGGTGACTCTCACCTGCATTTCCTCATCATGGGGCACACAGGTGGCCACAAAGATTTGCGGGCTTCCGGGAAACGTTTCAGCCGTTTCCAGAGCGTGGCGGCTCTTGCCGCTGCGGCAGCCGCCGAGCACGAAAACCGTTTTTTTCATCGTATTAATTCCAGGATACCGTCCGCATCGACGTGTTGCGCAAAATGTTCGGCCAGCGAATGATATTCGCGGTCTCTGGCCTGCAGCCCCCCGGAATCCGGTACCGCGAGATCCGCCAGGCCGATGTGCGCCAGCCAGAAACGCGTAATTTCCGGATTATCGAACAAACCGTGGATGTAGGTTCCCATGCTCCGGGAGTCCGACGCAATGCAGCCGTCTGCCTTATCGGCCGGCCGGCCGTTGCGCTCATGGACCTGAAACAACGGACTGCCGCCTTTGCGGACGGTTTGGCCCATGTGGATTTCGTACCCCGATCCATTGATGTCCCTTCGGGAGAACGACGTCAATGTGGTGGTCTTGGGGGCTTTCAGTTCAGTTTCAACCGGAAGCAGACCCAGGGCCGAGGTCGATCCGGGTTCACCTTCGACGCCGTCCGGGTCGTGAACATAATCGCCCATCATCTGATATCCGCCGCATATTCCCAGGGTATGGCCGCCCTGCGCGGCATAGGCGATAATCTTCGCACTCCAGCCGGTTTTGTGCAGCCATTCCAGGTCGAAACGCGTGCTTTTGGAGCCGGGTAGAATAACGGCGGCAAAGGGGGTCAGATCTTGAACCTTTTCCACAAAGTACAGGTCGAGCCCAGTCAGGGTCGCCAATGGATCGAAATCGTTGAAATTGGATATATGCGGCAACCGGATGACGGCAAGCGACGGTTTAGCGCCGGCCGCCCGGAGGACTTTCCGGGGCTGTTCGATTACCACCGAATCTTCCGGCTCGATGGTGATATGGCTGTACCAGGGAAGCACCCCAAACACCTTTTTACCGGTCTTGCGCTCGATCCAGGACACCCCGTCATCAAACAGTCGGATATCGCCCCGGAACCGGTTGATGATAAACCCCTTGATCAGATCCCTTTGGGCCGGTTCCAGGCATTCCAGGGTCCCGACGATCTGGGCGAAAACCCCGCCGCGATGGATATCGGCCACCAGGATCACCGGCGCCCGTGCGTGCCCGGCCATACGCAGATTGACGATGTCGTTGTCCATCAGATTGACCTCTGCACACGAACCGGCGCCTTCCATGACCACCAGATCATAACTTGAGCGCAGACGATCAAGCGCCCCGGCCGCGGCGTCGAACAGGAGATCCTTCCGGTGGTGATAGCCGGCCGCCGTGACATTTTCATTGACCCTGCCCAGCAGAATCAGCTGGGACCCGACATCACTGGTCGGTTTGAGCAGAATGGGATTCATGTCCACCTGGGGCACGATGCCCGCTGCCTCGGCCTGAACGATCTGGGCCCGGCCTATCTCCAACCCTTCGGGGGTGACACCGGAATTGTTGGACATGTTCTGGGCTTTGTAGGGCGCCACCCGCATGCCCCGATTTGCGCAAAAGCGGCAGAGCGCGGTGACAATGATGCTTTTTCCAACATCCGAGCCGGTGCCCAGAATTGCCAGACACCGGGATTTATTCCCGTAGTTATTTTTCGATTCCAATTCTGGCCTGAACTCCGGTGTGAAAGTAATGCTTTATGGATTTAATTTCCGAAACCAGGTCCGCCCGGGCGATGATTTCCGGGGCAGCGCCGCGGCCGGTGATGACAAGCTCCATTCCCGGCGGCTTCTTTTCGATGATGTTCAGCAAGGCCTTTAGCGGCAACAGTCCGCAGGAGACCGCCACGTTGGCCTCGTCCAGGACGACCATGCGGTGCGAGTCTGCCGCCATGACGGCGGTGACTTTTTCAAGCCCTTCCCGGGCGGCCTCGATATCCGCCGCCGCCGGAGCGCCTTTGATAATGCGACCCCGTCCGAACTGTTCCACCGTGACCAGATCGCGATAGCGACTCAGGGCCTTGATCTCGCTGTAATCGCCCTTTTTGATGAACTGGGCGATATAGACGCAAAATCCGGCCCCGGCCGCCCTGAGGGCCTGGCCGAATGCAGCGGTTGTTTTGCCTTTGCCATCACCGGTGTATACCTGGATGTATCCCTTCATGGTACTATAATTCCTTTTTTGAACATTGGAGCAAAACCTCACCGTCAAATCTGCAGAGTCCAAAATCCCAAATCACAATACTCAAATTACAAACAATCTCAAAATTACAAATCTCAATGTCCAACACAGTTTCTCGATGCCTCATTTTGAATTTCGGTCATTCGAATTTGTTTGGGATTTGTAATTTGGAATTTCCTTCACCATTCCCCCGGACACATCCAAGTGCCCCCCATCGGCCGTCTAAATTTCAGTCACATCTGATACTTCTTCGCATATCCCCGTGGGGTGGCCATGAAATCCATATATTGCACGGATGCGCTGTTTCCGATGAAGACGGTGGTTTGCATATCCACGTATGCCTGGTGCAGTTCCCCCAACGGAACGATGCGCACATCCTGATTCTCGCGCATGGCGCCGACCACGATGCCCACCGGCGTGCGTTCATGGCGGTGTTCAAGTATAATTTTCTGGGCGCTTTCAAGCTGCCAGGTCCGTTTTTTGCTTTTGGGATTGTACAGCACGATGACGAAATCGGCCCGGGCGGCCGCCTCGAGGCGCTCGGCAATGACTGGCCACGGGGTCAGCAGATCGCTGAGGCTGATAACCGCAAAATCATGGGTCAACGGCGCTCCCAATAAGGCGGCTCCCGCACAAAGCGCCGGTATCCCGGGAACGATCTCCACCTGCATCGTCTGGTCGTCGCAGGGGTCGGATCGCAACGGTGCGACCGGGATCTTTTTGTGCCGGCAGGTTTCAAATACCAGACCGGCCATGGCATAGATCCCCGGATCTCCGCTGGATACGATCGCACATGATTTTCCGTCCAAGGCCGCGTCGATGGCGGCCTCCACCCGTTCGACTTCCCGGGTCATGCCGGTGCTGATGATTTTTTTTCCGTCGATCAGCGGCCGGATCATTTCAATGTAGGTGCGGTAGCCCGCGACAACCTCCACCGAAGCGAGAACATCGAGCGCCCGTTGGGTTAAATGTTCCCGGCTGCCGGGTCCAAGGCCCAGGATGAAAAGTCGACTCTGGCAATGGCCACGGTCACGTTGGCTGTTATCTGCTTGGAAACGATCAGGGCGCCGTTGTCCGCCGCCAGAATTGCTGCTGCTTCGCATACGCTTTTTACTCCGACATGTTTTTCCACCACATTCGATGGATTCTCAATTTCCTTTACCTGGTTCAGCTCCCGGGAGCTGAAGAAAACCAGCGGCAGCCCCAGATTTTCCGATAGACTTCGCAATCCGCCCTCATCGGATTTCAAATCGATGGAAGCCAGGGTTTTCAAACTGGCCGGGGCCAGATGGTGGTCCGCGAGTACCTGCTGCAAGAGCGCTTTCATTTCGTCCATGACGGTATTGCGATTGCAGCCGATGCCGGCCGTCAGGCTGGCCGGCCGCAGCACCAGGATATTCGCCGGCAGGTCGATGGCGATATCGTCCAGATAGATTCCGGCATTTTCTCCGACGAGACTCTCCCCCGCATCCTGTGAATCGCCTTTGAACGGGTATCCGGGAGACCAGGCTTCCGTGTTCGGTAGACGGCCCGCTAAAAATCCAGCGGGATCGTAAATACGGATCCTATCGCCATTCAGCAGCGCCATATTCACCGTCTTGATCGCTGCGGGGTTTTCAATGGATAGATTCAATTCCCTGGCCAGGACATCGATGGCCGGGAGCCGGTTCACGTCAGTGGCGGTGGTGATCACCGGGTCGGCCCCGACGATGTCGGCAATTTCACGAGCCAGTGCATTGGCGCCGCCCAGATGTCCGGACAAAAGGCTGACGGCGAAATGGGCCTGATCATCCACCACGACCACTGCCGGATCCACGGTTTTATCCTTGATCAAAGAGGCGATGACCCGCACGACAATCCCCGTGCTCATCAAGAAAACATGGCCCGTGTACCGCTGAAATTGATGGGCGACGATCTCCGACAGGTTCTGAAACGATTTGTACCCCCCGAATTTCCCGCCTAATTTGTGAAAAACGTAGACCTCCGCTGCGGGCAGATGGCGGCTGAGGGTCTCCGCCTGTTTCATGCCGTTGGGCGTAATGACCCAGATGGCGATTTTTTTTATCACTTGCGCCACCCGTGTTTGAATTCGGCGTCGTAGAGTTTCGATGTGTGACTCAGGTTTTGCGGGCTGACATCGAGTACTCTTCCGACGATAATCAAGGCCTGCCGGGTGATGTTTTCCGCCTTGACCCGCATGGCCAGTTCCCTGATCGGTGTGACCAGCACTTTTTCTTCGGGCTGGCTGGCGCGGTAGACCACGGCACAGGTCGAATCAGCGCCGTAGGCCGCCGTTAGAATGCCGGCGACTTCATCGATCCGGGAGATGCTGAGGTATATGGCCATGGAGGCCTGATGGCCGGCCAGATGGGCCAGATTCTCTTTTTCGGGGACCGGGGTTCGGCCGGCGATGCGAGTCAGGATCAGCGTCTGGGATACTTCGGGCAGCGTGTATTCAATGCCGAGGGCGGCGGCCGCGGCGAAAGCGGCGGTGACCCCGGGTATAATCTTAGATGGAATTCCGCGCTCTTGCAGCGCGGCCATCTGCTCGAAGATGGCACCGTACAGGCTGGGATCGCCGGTATGCAGCCGGACCACGCGTTTACCTGCTGAATACGCATTTTCAATGGTTTCAATTATTTGGGTAAGATTCAGGGAAGCACTGCTGATCGTTGCGGCCTCCGGCCGGGTCCATCGCAGCAGCGCCCTGGGAACCAGCGAACCCGCGTAAATCACCACATCGGCTTCCATCAGTGCTTTTTGGCCTTTAACGGTGATCAGTTCCGGATCCCCCGGTCCCGCGCCGACAAACAGGACAGGAGGGTTGAATTCAGAATGCGGAATGCGGAATGCGGAATTGCCGGATGATTTCTTATCTTTTTTTGAATTTTCCATTTTACTTTTTATTGAAGCTACTTATTCTTTATTGTTTAATAAAATACTTTAAAATATTTGAGAGGGAACGGCCGGCTCACATGACCTTATCCCACCTATTTCAGCCTTTTTTCGTATCGCAGTTTTTTCCGCATCCCGAATTCCCATTTCCGCCTTCAAATCGTTCCGCTGATGATCCAAACCGGGTTGTAGGCCTCCAGCCGGTTACCCCAGGGCATGACACGGCTGCGGCTGACCTGGACCTGAACAGTGGCTGTTTTAAAGCCCAGCGCTTTCAGGCGTTCGGCGGCCGCGGTCACATTTTGGAGCAAAACTGTATTGATGACCACCCGTCCGCCGGATTTGAGAAATCGGGCGGCGGCTTCGATGATGGCCGCCAGATCTCGTCCGCCGCCGCCGATAAAAATCCGGTCGGGTCGCGGCAGATCCTCCAGACCTTGCGGGAGGGTTGCCCGCACGATTTCCAGATTATTTGCGTTGAAACGGTCTTTATTGATTTCGATCTGTTGAATTCTTTGTGGGTTTTCTTCCACCGCGAAAACCTTGCCTTCGGGCACCAGCAGGCAGGCTTCGATGGAAACCGAGCCGCTGCCGGCCCCCAGGTCCCATACCACATGGTGCTTCAGCAGCCGCAACTTTGCCAGGGAGACCGCCCGAATTTCGGATTTGGTGATCAACCCCTTCTGGTGCTGATAGCAATAATCCGGCATTCCGAGATGCAGCGGCTCCGGCGAATCGCCCGGTTCCCTTTTTAAAATCACCAGATTGGGTTCGCAGAACTGCATTCCATCCGCCTCGTCGGGTGTGTACCAGGCGACCCGTTCGGCGCGGGTGCCCAGGGATTCAAGCACGCACAATCTGAAATGGGCGGCGTCTTCTTCGAGCAGCCATCTTGCGATTCGCGCCGGGGTATTTTTCGGGTCGGTAAATACCGCCACCATCGCTTCGGTTTCCAGAGCCCGGGATAAAGCCGCTTTGTTGTCTCTGCCGTGCAGGCTGATCACGCGGACATCGTTCCAGGGCTCCTTGATGCGGGCAAAACCGGCGGCCACCGCTGAAATATTGGGATAGATGATCACATTTTCCGGTCCGAGCGCTCTTGCCAGGCGGGCACCGATACCGAAAAAAAGCGGATCACCGGATGCCAGCACCACGATAGACTTCGAGGCCATATGTTCCCTGATGTAGTCGATGACGACCGCCAGCTTTTTGTCGATCTCTTTTTTAAGAGCCGGAACGTGCCCGAAATAATCGAGCAGCCGTTTTCCACCCACAAGGATATCGGCCTCCGCGATCATCTTCAGCCGTTCGCCGGTCAGATCCTCGGGGGTCAGGCCCATGCCGATAATTTTTACGGTTTCCATGAAAATTTAAAGCCTCTATCGAGTTTGGGAATCAAATACAACTGCTCCCTGGTAGTCGAAAATAACGCTTTGAACGGCCACACCGGAGCCGGCAAAGCCCTCAGCCGCCTTCACAATGCGTTTTCCCACAGCAGGCATAACTTCCGGGTAACGGTCGTGCACCATACCGAACGCTTGACGGGCACTGTTGGCGGCCGCTATTTTTTGGGCCAGTTCGTTGCTGCGTGTCAGTTCAAACACCCATGTGGCGAGCACATCCAGCGCCAGACGCGACTTCGCAGCATGGGTATGGGGCACGCCCTGGGCCATTTTGAGTGCCTTGCCGAAAAAAACGGCCAGTGTTATGTGACTGAAGCCTCGTTTGGCGGCGGCAGCCAACGCCCGTTCGAAGAAATCACCCATCTGAACAAACGCCTCGGGCGGAAGCCGGTGCCAGTGTGCCTGAGCGTGCCGTTCGCTGCGGCGTCCGGTGGTCAGCACCGCCCGCTCCAGGCCGGCGGCCCGCGCCACTGACAGGGCGGACTCGATCGTGGCGATGAAAGCGTCGTGGGACATGGGTCTGACGACGCCGGTGGTGCCCAGAATGGAAATTCCGCCCAGGATGCCTAATCTGGCGTTCAGCGTCTTTTCAGCCAATTCCCGGCCCCGGGGTACGAATATCTCGATCCGCACGGTTCCGGAGGATTCATGCCGGCTGAGCACTTCTGCGACCGCCCGGGTAATCATTTGGCGGGGAACCGGATTGATCGCGGGCTGTCCGGGGTCGATTTCCAGCCCCGGTTTGGTGACGCGGCCCACACCTTCCCCGCCGCTGATGAAAATCCGGGGCGCCTGCCCTGCCCCGGCCATATCTTTGGAATCTGTCAGGATGACCCGGGCGCCGATTTCCGCCCCATGGGTGACATCCGGGTCGTCGCCGGCATCTTTGATCACGCTGCAAATGGCTTCGGCCTCACTCATCAAACGGCACGTATGAACGGGGATAACGATATCATCGCCGGTCATCAGGCGGATCCGGACCGCTGCGGGTTCAGCGCCTTCCATGATCAAGCGCAGGGCGCCTTTGACAGCGGCCGCGGCGGCTGTTCCGGTTGTAAATCCCGAGCGAAGTTTTCTGGCCATTTTCATCCGATAAAATAATAAATGATTCCAACCGCCACCAGGCTGACGATCCGCAAGCCCTGGCCCAGAAAAAGGATCTGGGCACCCATTTTAGGTGAAAAAATGCCCATATACCGCGGCAGCTGATGGCGCAGTGCCCGGATGGGGAAAGCCAGGATATTTCCAATCAGCAATGCCAGGACGATTTGTTTGATAGTCAAAACCCCCGCTTGGAGCAAGGCGCCCGCGGCTGCAAAACCGGAGGTGAATTCCGCCGCGAAACTTAAAATAATCACGGATAGGGATTCCATCGGCATAAAGGCCGTTACCACGTATCCGGACAGGGCTTCGCGCAGATAATCAAACATGCCCATTTTGTTCAGCATAGACACCAGGATATAGATCGGAACGACGAAAGTCGCGATTCCGGCCAGGCGGCCCGGTAGGCGCGACCGAATGCGTCGCCAAATTTCTTTCGGGTCTTTGCTCCCCTCTGTCGGTTGGGGAACAGTCGATGTTGCCGAAGTATCGTCAGCGGACGGTGGAAGCCGCAGATGGCCATAGATCAGAAAACCCGCGGTGCGCAGGGCAACCGCCGCGAACGTCAGTATAAAATAAATAATGCCGGCCCGACCGGTTAGTGGAATGACAATAAAGAAAGTCGTCGGCAAATGAAGAAAGAAAGCCGGCAGCTGATTGATAAAATTTGCCAGAAACAACTGTTTGCGGTTGATAATTTCTTCTTTGAAAAAATCCAGTAACATGGCATTGGCCGCGACGCCCGAAAAAAAAGCTGCCGTAAATGCGGCACCACAGTGGTCTCCGAGCCGCCCGAATCCGAATAGCGGCCGGGCGACGATCGCCAGTTTTTTGGCCCATCCCGCGGCTTCGATAATCTGGCCGATAACCAGCCCAAGGGCAATAAAGAGCATCAGCCGCATCAGTGGCCACGCCAGGGCCGATAAAATTCGCCGGCCGGTGAAACCGGGGATGAAAAGAACCCCGCCGACCAGGGCCAGCCCGGTGAGCAGCAGCGAGATAATCAGCGGCCTGAGCGCCGGTCTATCTCTGCGGGAGGCCATTTTTGCCGGTCTGTTTGGCGATGATCAAGGTCCAGTAGTCGGGGGCGGAGTTGATCAGTTCCTCCATATCCCGAATGATCTTTTCATTCGGCTGCCCGCAGCTTTTGACGCCCACACAGCTTGGGTAGGTTCCGACTTCATCGATGGCGGCCTTGATATCCGGTACATTACGATAGGCTTTCAGGAAAACGACATTTTCCGGTTTGGCGGACATCATCCGCAGGCGGTCGCCGCCCTCGGCACCGGATACCACCATCAGCGCCTCCTCGCCTTCCACCAGGGGGGTATTCAATCTGGCGGCAGAGGCCTGGTAGGAGGTGATCCCCGGCACCGTCTCTACGGCGATTTCGGGAGCCGCTTCCCGGACGTGCCGCAATATATAACCATAGGTGGAATAGGTCAGGGAATCCCCCAGGGTCAGAAAGGCCGCGTTTTTTCCCGTTTCGAGGACGTCGATTATCCGCCGGGAATGGGCCTGCCAGGCCCGGCGGGTCTCGACTTTATCGCGGGTCATCGGGAAGCGAAGGATCTCGACTGAAGCGTTGTGCGGTATATGCAGTCTGGCAATATTCACGGCCAGGCTGTGGTCGTTCCGGGTGGAAGCCGCTGCGAAGACGATGTCCACCTGTTTGAGAATTTTAACGGCCTTGAGGGTGATTAAATCGGGATCACCCGGTCCCACCCCAATGCCGTAAAGGGTGCCGGTCTGCTTTTTCATGATACCTCAAGATAAAAAGTTTAAATCGGTTTAGCCCGTCTGGTGCGTTTAAATTCCAAATTCCAAATTTGATGAATTCGCAAAAAATCGAATTCAATATGTGTTTAGTGCCCCCTGACATGGCCCTGCACGATTATGCTTCGGCAGCCATAATAGTCAGGGCGTTGACCACACTGGCGGCCACCGCCGAGCCTCCCTTGCGTCCCACGTTGGTAATATAGACGCAACCGGTCTGCATCAGCACGGCCTTGGACTCGGCGGCGTTGACGAATCCCACCGGCAGTCCGATGATCAGGGCCGGTCGGATCTTGTTTTTATCGAGCAGCGCGATCAGGCGCAACAGAGCGGTGGGCGCATTTCCCACGGCGTAGATACCGCCGTTAAGGTCGTCCATGGCCGCATCCACTGCCGCTTCCGCCCGTGTGCCGCCGCTTTCGACCGCTTTCTGGCGGACGAGGGGATCGTTCATGAAACACTTGACCTGCCCGCCGTAACGCTCGATTTCCCTGGCGCGGATCCCGACCCGGGCCATATTCGTGTCCGTGACGATCGTTCTACCGCTGCGGATCGCCTCGATTCCGGCGGAAACGGCATCGGGATGAAAACGGGTTATTTCCCGGTACTCGAAATCGGCCGTGGTGTGGATCATACGACGGACCACGGTCCACTGATCTGCGCTGAATTCATGGGGTCCGGCCTCCCGGTCGATGATTTGAAAGCTCAGACGTTCGATTTCCTCAGGTTTCATCAATTGTATTCCTCGCTTGCCGGTATTGCCGGCAGTTTGCCACAAAGCATCCGGCGGCATCCGGCTGACTGCCGAAATGCAGGTGGTGATAACTTCCCAAAGTGTGCCGGGTCGTAAATCCTTCGGGCGACTTTTCCACCCCGGCCCGGTCACTCACCGCGAAAACGGCCGGCACCCGTGATGCCCCGCCGATCCGCTCGGAATAGTGGAATTCATGCCCCCGCAGGGTCATCCCTGCGTGACCGATGACCGTATCGTGTGTCAGGGTGATTTCGCGGTATCCGAGCGCCTTGAGACGCGTCAGCATTCGGGTGGTAAACGGAAAACAGCCGCTCATGGGAAAACTGTCGCCGTTTAAATCGATCAGGGTTTCACAAAGATACATGAAACCGCCGCACTCGCCGTAAATGGGCATGCCGTCGAGGCTATTCTCTTTAATGCGGTTTCTCATCCCGGCATTTGCGGCCAGTTTCGCCCCGAACAATTCCGGATACCCCCCGCCGAAATACAGTCCATCCAAATCCGCCGGCAGATTCCGGTCGGCCAGCGGCGAAAAAAAGACGAGCTTCGCGCCCATGTTTTGCAGCCATTCGAAATTGTCTTCATAATAGAAGCAAAATGCATTGTCCCGGGCGATGCCGATGCGGACCTTTTTGTCGGGTTGACCCGACTGCCGTTTGTCACGGTCCGGCCCGGGTAGCGTCGTTTCGGCCAACCCGTCCAGCAGCGACTCCAAATCGACGCTTTCTTCGATCAGATCCGCCAGCCGTTGGATTCCATCCCTTGAGAGGGGATGATCTTCGCGTGTGACCAGGCCCAGGTGTCTTTCCGGGATGCCGATGTCCTCCCGCCGCAAAATACCCCCCAGGCAAGGCATCGCGACGTGGCCCCCCAGCGCCTCTTTTAGAAATTGCAGATGTCGGGGGCTGCCCAGGTTGTTGAATATTACGCCGGCAAAGGTGAGCTCGGCATCGAAGCGTTCGAACCCCAGGACGACGGCGGCGGCGCTGCGCGCCATGCTGGCGGCATCCACCAGCAGCACCACCGGCGCCCCCAGCCATTTCGCCATCTGGGCGCTGGAACCGGCCTCGCTTTTCCCGTCGTATCCGTCGAACAGGCCCATGACACCCTCTACCACGGCGACGTCCGCATCCGCCGCGCAGCGGGCGAAGGTGTCCAGATTGTACTGTTTGGACAGCATCCAGCCGTCCAGATTTCGGGCGGCAACGCCGGCTACCCGGCTGTGATGACCGGCGTCGATGAAATCGGGACCGACTTTGAAAGGGGCTACCTTCAGCCCCCTTCCGGCCAGAGCCGCCAGCAATCCCAAACTCACGGTGGTCTTGCCGCAGCCGCTTTTGGTACCGGCGATAACGATCGTTTTGATTTCAACCTCCTGTGAAGCTTGAGGGCTCATGACCGGACGGGTTGATGCAGACCCGGCTATTCGCGGCCGAAAAGCGCCGGGTACAGAGTTTTTGCGATTTGCCGAATTCCATCCAGCAATCTCATGGTGGGCCGCGACACGATCTGCTCGTCGATGGTAAATACCTGATCGTTTCTGACGGCCTTGATGATCCCGAAGCCGGTTTCCTTTTTGATCGCTGTCACCGTGGGACGATTCATGGCGCCGTACTGCGCCAGGTACACGTCGATTTGACCGGCCCGCGCCAAAATGCGTTCTTTGCCGTAGGCCGCGATATTGGTATCGCGGACCGGTTCGGCATCTCCGGCGATATTGATGCCGCCGGCGGTTTCGAGAGCGAATATGGCCATGGAATCCGGTGAAAAGGTCTTCATCTTGCTGTGAATGGCTTCGAAATAGACCGTTTTCTTTTCGGCAATGGCGGATACCACGGCCGTCGTTTTTGCGGTTTCATTTTGAAAATGTGCCACCATTTCCAGCGCCCGTTCCCGTCTCCCGGTCAAAATGCCGAGGATTTCCCAGTAGGTAAACATTTCACTGACGGTTCCCGGCTGCAGGGAGATGACCGTGATGCCGCTTTTTTCAAGCCGGGCCACAAGTCGGGGGTATCCCCGATCGATCATGGGCCGGATGATCACCAGATCCGGTCGGGCCGCCAGAAATTTTTCGGGATCATCATGATAGGAAAAAACCGGTTTGCTCAAGGCCCGGGCCGGAAAGGTTTCATGACCGGAAACACCGATGATCTCTCCGTCGAGTCCCAGAGTGAACAAGTTTTCCGTGTGAGCGCCGTAAAGGGAGATAATGCGGCCAAACGGTGCGGCGACCCCAATGCTTCGGCCGGATTGGTCCCGGACCGAATCCCGACTTTCGATGCCGAAACCGCTGTCCGCCCTCGCGGGCAAATACAGAAAACACACCGCCAGCATGCCGAGCAGCAAACGGATTTTCCTGTTTTCCACCAATTTTCTTATCCTCATTTATGGTCCCCATACGGGAAATGGCCGAAAAGCTTCCGCCTTCAGACGAAGCCCCTGCGTTTGACAAATTCCGGTTCTATGGCTCCAGGGGAAAGCAATTCTAAACTTTTTACTTGAATCCTCGAACCCTTGTATCCTTGAATCCTCGATGCTTCGGCTTCAGTCGAAGCCAGCCGATTTTTTAAATATTACCTGCAGTGAACCCGAGTAAGCTTCCGCATAAACTCTGGCCTCGACGCCGAACACCGCGCCGATGGTGGCCGGATTGAGAACGTCTCCGGTCTCTCCCTTAGCGGCGATACGTCCGGCCTTCATGAATATGAGATAATCGCAGTAAGCCGCCGCCAGATTGATATCCTGCATCACGGATATGACGGTGCCGCCCTGCTGCCGCCGACGTTTTTCACAGATCCCCAAAAGACGAATCGAATGATTGATGTCGAGGTTGGAGGTCGCTTCATCCAGAATGAGCACCCGTGCCTCCTGGGCCAGTGCCCGGGCAAAGACCACCCGCTGTCTTTCGCCGCCGCTGAGTTCGGTGATGAATCGATCGGCAAATTGTCCGATTCCGGTGGTATCCATTATTTCCTGAACAATTGCGGTATCTTCGGCGGACGGCGCGGAAAACCGCGCGATATGCGGATAGCGCCCCATCATGACCACCTCTTCCACCGTAAACGGAAAATTGATGTAAAAATTCTGGGGGACCAGAGCAATTTCCCGGGATAACTGTTTTTTGGTATAGGAACCGATCTCCTTTCCCCGGTATCCGATGCTTCCCTGCGTGGGTTTGCGATGGCCGGCCAACAAATCCAGCAAGGTGGTTTTTCCACATCCGTTAGGTCCGACAATGCCGCAGAATCGGCCCGGGCCGAGCGCCAGTGAAATGCCGTCTATAACCGCTTTTTCCGAATATCCGAAGCTCACATCGTTTAGTTCGAAGGACATGGCTGAATCTTCCAGGGTTCGCCTGGGCTAAAGAATTCGATTGTAAATCGTTCACGGCTTCTTATACTGCCTGGGGTTTCAGGGGTCAGGTGTCGGAATTTGGCACCGCTGCTGTCAAATATCATTTATGAGCCTCGGAAGGCCCGAGCCATTTATCTCTCAAAGGCAGCTTTCAACTGGATGCACTTACACCTGACACCTGACACCTTTATCCTTCAGTCTCTACCGCATTCCCCGCGGTTTTTGCTGCCTCCGAAAAATATAACAAAAAACAGGTCCGCCGATCAGGGCCGTCAATACGCCGATCGGGATCTCGACGGGCAACACGGCCCGGGTGATGGTGTCGGCGGTCAGCAGCAGAACCGCTCCGGCCAGAAGAGACATGGGAACCAGACGCCGGTTATCCGGCCCGGTGACAAGCCTCATCATATGAGGCACCAGCAGTCCCACGAAGCCGATGATACCCGACACGGAAACACACACCGCCGCCACCAGCGACGCCGTTACCAGCAATAAAACGGTAACCTTTTTCGTGTCCACGCCCAGCGAGGACGCCGTCCGGTTGCCCAGGGACATCAGGTTCATGTCCCGGGCAAAAAACATGAAAACCGAAAAACCGGTCAATATGAACAGAAACGTCAGTCCCGCATCGGTCCAGGTTTTCGAACCGAAGCTTCCCATCAACCAGAAAATGATGACAGCCACCTGTTCATCGGCAACATACTTTAAAAAACTGATGCCGGCCGACAAAATCGCCGCCACGATGATCCCGGAGAGGATCAGGTTATTGGAAGAAAGCCCACCGCTGGAGGATGACAGATAGATGACAAACAACAGCGTCGCAGCGGCGCCGAAAAACGCGCACAGGGGCACCGAATAGGTGCCTGCCAGGCCGACATTGAATAATATCGCCAGCGATGCGCCGAAGGCGGCGCCGGCGGATACCCCCAGGGTGTAAGGGTCTGCCAGCGGATTCAGCAAAATTCCCTGGAATACCACGCCGGAAAGGGCCAACCCCGCGCCGACGATTGCGGCCGTTAAAATTCTGGGCAGCCGCACATCGGTCACCACCACCGGAAGGATCAAATCCATATTCTTTAGTAGATCGGGCCGGCCGCTGACTTTTGCAAACAGGATCCTCACCACGTCACCGGCGGGTATTTTAATGTACCCCATCCCGCTGGAAACGATGACAACCGCACCCAGGACCACCGCCAGCAGGATGATTTGAACCGCCGTTGCCGTTCGTAGTTTTCTTATCAATCGTCCCGCTATTTGGTGACTTTGCCGCGGCATATCCGGTTTGCCATTGTGAGACAAAAAAACCCCTCAAGCTTTTCGCCTGAAGGGTTGCACCCAGTTTACTTGGCCCTTGCTGTTAAGTTGCCCCCCACTCTGACGACCGCAGAGCGACAGGACACGGCCCTTGCCAAAGCCGCCGGAGTCCCCACGGCAACTTGCCGATGACGCCGGAAATTTTGTCCTGTGTCAGGCATCCGAAGGCAGGTCTTCTGGCTTCCCTGCCCTTTTGGCAGCCTTCCCGTCCCGATCGATCGAAACAGTGGCACCAACAACCAAAAGGGTTCTTCCGACGACAAGATCGAGCGGAAGCAGGGTTACAGCGGCGGGACCGCTCCCGAATTCAACGGGATTCCCTATTAAGCTCGCGCACCTTTAAATCCTAAATAGGCAATTTGGCTTGATCTGTCAACCTTAATCTAAAAATAACACCAGAACGGGGTATGCATCGAGTTTAAAATCAAAAGTAAGTCTTGACAAACGCAGCGGACTCGGATATCAGACTCGGCAAAAATTTTCATGAAACGTGGTGGTGCCCTTCGAGGCCCAACAGGGAAACCGGTGAAATTCCGGTACGGACCCGCCGCTGTGTTCGGGGACGAAAACCGCTAAATGCCACTGATCTGTCGACAAGCAGACCGGGAAGGCGCGGCGAGTAGAGCGATCCGAAAGTCAGAAGACCTGCCACTGCCGTTCATGTTTGTGGAGATGGTAAATCCTCAAGCGATTGCGCTTGGGGATTTTTTTTGGCGCTTTCTAAAACTCACCATTCCGACCGACCGCGGGCTCAACGGGCTCACGGACAACAGACAAAGGAGGATTATCAAAATGAATTTGCAGGAAATTGTAAAAGGCATCACCCCCCTGGATTATCAATGGATCGACCGGGCCGAGGAACGCACGGCGCAATTGGTGATGCCGACCCGCGCCATGGGAAGGCTTCATGAAATATCGGAACGGCTTTGCGCGATCCGCGAAACGCTGCAACCTTCGATAGACCGCAAAGCCATTCTCATTATGGCGGGTGACCACGGGGTGGCGGCGGAAGGGATCAGCGCCTACCCCCAGGAAGTTACCGGTGCCATGGTTCGCACTTTTTTGGTGGGAGGCGCCGGCATTAACGCCGTCGCCCGGCATGCAGGCGCAGATGTCTTTGTCGTGGATATGGGTATAAAAGCGGACTTGGCAAATATTGAAAGCGATCGATTGATTATCCGCAAAATTGAATCCGGAACGGCGAATTTCACAAGTGAACCGGCCATGACGCTCCAGAATGCCGAGAAATGTGTTCTGGCTGGATTCCAGGAAGCATCCCGGTTGTGTCTGAACGGCGTGGAAATATTAGGCACCGGGGATATGGGAATCGGCAACACCTCCGCCTCGGCCGCTATTGGATGCGCCATTTGCGATATCGGTCCGGAAGAAATGGTGGGACGCGGAACCGGTGTGGACGACGAAGGACTCGCTCGCAAACGGCACGCGGTGGCCCGTGGCCTGGCCGTTCACCATCCGAAGGCGGCCGACGCCCTGGATGTGCTTGCCAAGGTCGGCGGATTCGAAATCGGTGCCATTGCCGGCTGCATATTGGCAGGCGCATATCACCGTCGTCCGGTAGTCATCGACGGATTCATTTCAACCGCCGGTGCACTTATCGCCGGTACCCTGTGTCCCGACGTAACGGATTACCTGTTTGCCGGTCATTGTTCGGCGGAAGCCGGCCACCGGGCCATGCTGAAGCATCTCGGACTCAATCCGATCCTGGATCTTGAGATGCGACTGGGAGAAGGAACAGGCGCTGCCCTGGCAATGAGCATCATGCAGTGCGCCGTCAATATATTCAAAGAAGTCATGACATTCGAGGAAGCCGGCGTCGCCGATAAAGATTGAGGGACGAGAGCTGAAGGGCGAGGGTTGGAAACACTATCAGGTACCCATCATTTTAAAGATCCCTGACGGATGGGCACTATTTAATGTTTTACTGGAAAGGTATTTAGGAATGAAGATGAAAGCGAGATGAAAGGTTCCGTGCAATTTTCTAAAGGCGAAAGAAGAGGAACCGAGGGTCGCTGTTTTTTTGTGGACCGTACGGCTGATCGAGGTTCTCTGAGAGTCCGTACCTGTCTTCCCTCGTCCATCGTCCACCTCTATTCCCAGCGGTCATCCCCCTTGTGTTTCAGGTCGATCGCATCGTCGCGACGGGGATGCAATGGATTTTTATGACGTCCTTTGCGCCTGAAATCGACGTGGCGCCGTGTACCGCGCCTGTCGAAAAAGGAGTTCAGCACCCAACTGATGACGCTGATCAGAAACGAGCCTAAAACAGCGGAACCGAATCCGTGAACCTCGAAACCGGATATGACGCCGGATGCCATCTCCAGCATCAGGGCGTTGATAACAAAGGTGAAAAGGCCCAGCGTCAGGATGTTGATCGGCAGGGTGATCAGCAAGGCGATCGGTCTGAACAACGCATTTAGGATACCGAGCATTGCGGCGGCGAAGAAGGCCGCCGGGAATCCGTTTACATGGATGCCGCTAAGCAGGTAAGAGGTAAAAATAATGGCGGCGGTGGACGTCAGCCACCTGAGAAATATTTCACTCATGGATGGGTAGTTACCGGCTGTTTATCTTCTCCCTCAGCAAGTGAGAACACCGGAATGTGACGACCTGACGTTTCGTCAGCAGCATGTCATCGCCCGTAGCCGGATTTCTCCCTCTTCTTTCGTTTTTGTCCTTGACGCAGAATTTTCCAAATCCACTGATCAGAACATCTTCACCCTTTTCCAAAGTACTTTTGATTTGTTCCAGCAGAATCTCTATCAGTTCAGCGGATCGATTTTTGGGAAATCCGAGCTCGTTATGAATCTCATCAACAATGTTGGCTTTCGTCAGTGTCATTGATAATTTGCTCCTGTCGTCAAAAGGATTCCGGTTGGAAAAATCAGGTCAACGGCGCAAAGCTAATGAAAACTTTTGACTTTGTCAAGTGATTAAAAACCGGTAACGGACGTTCGACGATCGTCACTGAAAAAATTGTCCGATCGCTGGGAGGGCTCGCGAAATCCCCCCCCCAAGCGGTTAGCCCATCCAAGGGATTCATGGCACCGCGGCTTTGTAAAACACCCCCCTGCCTGAAATCGTATATCCATCCACTGCCGCCGGTATGATCACGGAGTCTCCTTTGGCGATGTTCACGATTTCATCTCCGGGCTGCTGCTGCAAGGCGGCGGCCCCATCGGTACACAGCATGATTTCGACGCTGCCTCGACCCGCTGAACGGAAAGGATGCCCTTCAGCAATCGAAATCATTGAAAGAACGAACTCGACGGCATCGCAGGGATATACCCGCTCAGTTTCGTTTTTTTCGGTACCATCGAAGATGTCGATGGACAGGGATTTGAAGTTCAGTACCTTCATCAGTTCGGCGACATCGACATGTTTGTCCGTGAGCCCCCCCCGTAGAACGTTATCCGAGTTGGCCATTAACTCGATCCCCAGGCCTTCCAGATAGGCATGTAATTCACCGGCCGGCAGAAACAGCGCTTCTCCGGGCTTCAATTCGACAAGATTGAGCAGCATGGGAGCCAGAACGCCGATATCGAATGGATATGCGGCGGCCAGACGTGTCAGCCACAGCGCCACAGGATTCTTGGCGGAAAGCGGCTTCGCATTTGCCAGGGCTTCGTCGATCACCTGGTTTTGCCGTTGGCTGTCCAGGGTCATCAAAGTGGAGAAAAACTGCTTCAAACCCTGTGAATTCGATTCTTTTTTCAACAGAGCGCGTTCACCCGCCAGGGTGCGCGGACAATATTTTGCCGTTAAATCGAGTATGTCGAAGCAATTTCGAAATCCACACAAGGCCTGGAATGACGACAAGGCGCAAATGCACTCCGGTTTGTGATTGTCATCCTTGTAGTTTCTGTCGGCGGCGCCGATGTGGATCCCGAGGCGGTTCTCTCTTTGGTACCCCTCGCGAGCCTGGGCGCGGCTGGGATGGGCCTGAATGGAAAGGGGCTTGGCAGCCGCCAGCACTTTGAAAAGATACGGCAGTCTGTTGTCAAATTTCAACGCGACGGCTGGACCCAAAATATCCAGGGGGTGTCGGTCGATTAAATCTTTTAATGCCACCCAGCGGCTGCCGCAATATACCATTGAGGGTGCTTTCGGATGGGCTCCCATCCAAAGCTCGGCCTGGGGTTCGCCGGCCGGATTCGCGATGCCGAGCAGTTCAGAAATGGCACTGGGCGATCCCCAGCCATAATTCTGAATTGAATTTTTGAGTAATTTGACGGTTCGCATCGGCTGTAAGTCATCCTTTCCGAGATATCCTATGCTCGTTCAGAATTAGGGAGTCATAGAAAAATATTCATGTTTTGGCGCGGTTGACCGATATGGGATGTTGAAGCCTATTGAAAAAATATGAATCGGCTTCACACCTGCGACCGCTATTCGGTAAATATTTGTATAAACTAAGTCAACTACCTTCGGCTAAATCCGAAATCCTTGCTCGTCACCAAATGTTAGATGAACGTCTTTGCCTAATGGAGAGGCATTTTCTCCCATTCCCCGAGTGGGACAATAATTAATTAACCCGTCAAGCGCAAGCTTTTTACCGCCGGGCGGGATAAATCAACGTAAAACTAGTACTATGATCATTGTCGAATCCGCAAGCATGACGGACAGGGGTCGAAAGCGCCGAGTCAACGAAGATGCCCTGATCGCAGAGAATGAACTGGGACTATATGCCGTTGCAGACGGCATGGGAGGCCATCTGGCCGGAGAGATCGCCAGTCGGATGGTGGTCGACACCCTGAATGTTTGCATGCGAAAATTTTCGGCCGACCAGTCATGGGGCGTAGCCGCTGATGTTATGGACGATAGCCTGTCGCCGGAAGCCAACCAGGTTCTGGCCGCCATCCGCATTTCCAACCGACTGGTTTATCAAACGGCTCAGGAACACCAATCGTGTCGGGGGATGGGTTCGACGGTTTCAGCCGCCTTTTTTACCGACAGCACCCTGATTGCCGCTAATGTCGGCGACAGTCCCATCTACTTGATTCGCGATCATAAAATCAAGTTATTGTCGGTGCCTCACACCCTTCTGGCCGAACAGGCAATCTGGAACCCCGGAAATATCGAGAAATTGCAGGCCAGATTCAAACATGTGCTGACCCGGGCCGTTGGAACCGAAAAAAATGTAAATGCGGATATTTACGAGATACAATGTTTCAGGGACGATATTCTGGTGATCAGCTCCGACGGGCTGAGCGACAAAGCATCGCAGGAGGAAATCCTGGAACTTGTCGACACCCATGCGCCGCCGGCCGCGTGCCGAAATCTGGTAAAACTGGCCATCGACCGTGGCGGCGATGACAATATCAGCGTGATTGTACTGAAGGTAGCGATGGTCAAAAATTGTCGCCGTAAGATCCACCGTTTCATGGCCCTTATGAAACGAAGTCCGCTCAGAATCCTGTCCAGGCTGAAACGATAACATGTTTTCAAAATTTCAAGAGCAACAAGATGCCAAACTTAACCTTAAAATTTAAAGACACCTCACTTGAAGATTATCGGCTCCGCAAGGGACATTCCGTGACGATCGGCCGACGAAAGGATAATGACGTCATCATTGAAAATCTGGCGGTTTCGGGTCATCATGCCAAAATTGATTCGGTAGCGGACGACTTCGTGCTGATAGATCTGCAGAGCAAGAATGGTTCCTTCGTCAACGAACAATTGATAAACACGCACTGGCTTAAAAACGGAGACACGATCAGCATCGGCAAGCATTCCCTGGTCTTCTCCTATTCCGCTGATGAAACCATGCCCGATGAAGACGGCACCGAAATGGAAAAGACCATGGTTATCGACACGAGCCAGCATCGAATCATGATGGAAAAGAACCACTCCCACGCGATGGCTCAGCCGGCTGAACCGCAACGCCGCAACTTCGGCGCGTTGCTGACCTACCTGACGGGCGGTACCGGTAAAGTCGGACTCAGCAGCAAGATCACCAGAATCGGCAAAGACCGGTCATCGGACATTGTGGTCAAGGGTCTGTTTGTGGGTCGAACCTCGCTAACCATCAGCAAGCGACCCGACGGATACTATTTGAGCTATGTGGGCGGGTTGTCCAAACCACGTATCAATGAAAAACCGGTAAAACAATCGGCCGTCCTCAACGATCTCGACATTATCACCATCGGCGCCACCCGGCTCCAATTTTTTTTCAAAAGCCTCTCGAAAAAAAGGAAAAAACTGGTATAACGGTATGCATGAAAATTGCGTTCCTCCATTACCATTTAAAACCCGGGGGGGTCACCACGGTCTTAAAGCAACAGCTCGCCGCCGTCGAAAGGGATTGCGAAATCCTTGTGCTCAGCGGGATGCCCTTGCAACCGGATTTTCCCGCCGAAGTTGTCCTGATTCCCGAACTTTCCTATAGCGATGTATATGGCAAACGGTTTGCAGGGGATGCCGCGGCCACGGCCGTACTGAATGCCATCCACCATAAATTCGGCGGCCCCTGCGACATTCTTCACGTCCACAATCCCACCCTGGCCAAAAACAGGCAAATGCCGGACATCCTGAATTCTTTACAGCAACGTGGGGTCAAGCTGCTGCTGCAAATTCACGATTTCGCCGAGGACGGACGGCCACTTTACTATTTTGAACAAGCGTATCCATCCGACTGTCACTACGGCGTGATCAATGAACGGGATTATCGGATCCTGCTCGATGCCGGTCTGAAGCCGGAGGGCCTGCACCGGATGGTGAATGCCGTCAACCCTCCTCAGATCGGACCGGGGTCTCCCAAAACGGAGGAACCGGTGGTGTATGCAATCCGGGCGATTCGGCGCAAGAACATCGGAGAAGCGATCCTGCTGTCGCTGTTTTTCAGGTCCGCACAAACCCTGGCCGTCACCCTGCCTCCCAATAGTCCGGCGGATATCGCCAGCTACCGGGACTGGAAGGCTTTCGTAAAAAGCCATCGCCTGAAGGTGGAATTTGAAAGCGGGCTGAATCGTGATTTTCACTCCCTGATGGCGTCGGCGGACTTTCTGATTACCACCAGCGTCAGCGAGGGATTCGGCTTCTCCTTTCTGGAGCCCTGGCTTTTCGAAAAACTGCTCTGGGGGCGCAAACTGCCCGATATCTGCCGCGAGTTTGAAACAAACGGCGTTGGGCTCGACCACCTTTACACCGATCTCCGGGTGCCGGTGGATTGGATCGGGCTGGAAAAATTCCGCCGGATCTGGACCGCTTGTGTTTCGGCCGCCGGCAATCTGTTCAATGTTCCCATGTCAGGAAGCCGCATCCACAGGGCTTTCGAGTTCATTACGCGCAACGGACGCGTCGACTTCGGGATCCTGGATGAACCCTTGCAGAAAAAAGTGATCCGGCGTTTGATATCCGATTCCAAAAATGCCGAAAAGTTAATCCGCCTGAATCCATTCCTGGATGATCCGGGGCGGCTGCCGGACGCCGACGGGTTGATCGAAAAAAACCGGCGGGCTATTTGCAACGCCTATCATCCGGCGGTGTATCGGCAGACCCTGCTGGATGCCTACCGCCAGGCAACCACGACGCCCGTCACTCACACCATTGACAAAACCGCGCTGGCGACGGCTTTTTTGACTCCGGAACGTTTCAGTCTTCTCACATGGCGTGAATATGAAAAGACGGTTGATTGAAAAATATCTTCACCCCCTGACCCCGATTGCGACCGCCGTGAAACCGGGAGGCGCTATAACGGAAAAAGTCCGGTGTGTGCTGTTCGATCTTTATGGAACCCTGTTTATCAGTGGATCGGGAGACACGCAGCCCTGCCTCGAACCATCATCGGTGTCGGATCGAATCGCCTGCTTGCTGATGCGTTATGGGATCCGCAAAAAGCCGAAGGTATTATTGGAAGCACTGGACCGCGCCATTAGACACCGGCACCGGGAACTTCGCGGGCAAGGTGTCGATTTTCCGGAAGTCAAAATCGACCGGATATGGAAAGCGATCCTGCCGGAAGACAACCTCGATATCGTGCGGCGATTTGCGGTGGAATTCGAGCTGCTCGTCAATCCGGTCTACCCCATGCCCAATTTGGCGAAAATGCTCGACGCCTGCCGGCGCCGGTCCATCCGGATGGGCGTCATTTCCAACGCCCAATTTTATACGCCGTTGCTGTTCGAATGGTTCCTGGATTCTGATCCCGTGGGGCTGGGGATGGATCCTGAACTGGTTTTTTACTCCTATCGGTTCGAGATCGCCAAACCGTCTACCAGGCTTTTTGAACTGGCGGCTGAAAAACTTCGGGCGAAAGGCATTGCTGCGGGATCTGCGCTGTATCTTGGCAACGACATGCTGAAGGATGTCTATCCCGCCAAAGCCGTCGGCTTTCAAACGGCCCTGTTTGCCGGCGACCAAAGATCCCTGCGCCTGAGAACCGATAACCGCCGGTGCCGGAATATCTCGGCGGATCTGGTGATCACGGATCTCGATCAGTTGATACCCTGTCTGATCCGATTCGACTCGTAAAGCAAAAAATAATCCAAACCCAAAGGGATCGGCTTTGAATTAATCCCAGAATGACTAACTTTCAAGGTTGCTGAACTCGCGAAAAAAGTCGAATTCATCATGTGTTCAGTATTTTGTATTTGATGTTTGGTATAAAAAACTTATCATCATATCATGCTGTTAGAACACCAAACACGAAACACCAAACACTAAACACCAAAAACATAACACCCTCGAAAAAAATCACCTTTTTGACTTTTTCGAGATTGTCGAGGTTGACCCAAGCGTGAAAAAAATCATCGTCCAGATTTATGAAATTCAGGATCCGGCGGAAGCCGAGTTGCTGATCGATGTCGGCGTCGATCGCATCGGCAGCGTCATCCTCTCCGAAAAGCACTGGAAGATCCCCGGAATAAAAGATACCATCCGACAGGTTCGTAGTGCATCCGCCACAAGCAGTTTGATACCCCTTTTCAATTCGCCGGATTCCGTTCTGCGGACGTTGGAATATTACCAGCCGGATATTGTCCACTTCTGTGAATCCTTGGTGGATCAAAAAGATATCAGGAATTACTGCATTCAATTGATGAAACTTCAAAAAGATGTTAAAGAAAGGTTTCCGGAAATACGAATTATGCGCTCGATTCCCATAGCGCGGCACGGCGGAACCCGTACGGTTCCCACGCAGAAGCTGGCCCAATGGTTCCAGGAGGCCAGCGACATCTTCCTGACGGATACTATCCTGGCGGGCGAATCCGGGATCGATGCGGCTTCCCAGCCGGTGGGAGGATTTGTGGGGATCACCGGGCAGCGGTGCAACTGGGATACCGCCGCCCGCCTGGTTGCTTCCAGCCGCATTCCGGTTATCCTGGCCGGCGGGGTTTCACCGGAGAATGTCGCCGAAGGTATCCGGCGGGTAAAGCCCGCAGGGGTGGACAGTTGCACCCTCACCAATGCCCACGATCAAAACGGTCGGCCCATCCGGTTCAAAAAAGATCCGGGAAAGGTGAAGCGGCTGGTGACCGCCGTCCGGGAGGCCGAAAAAGCCCTGGCGGAAATCTCGGCGGCACCCGGTCGAGATACCGATTAGCGATGAACCACAAAACAAAGAGGAAATAATCATGTTGGAAAGTGGAGATCTGAGAAAAGGAGCCAAAATCGAAATCGATGGCGAGCCGTATGTCCTGGTTCAGTTCGAATTCGTCAAGCCGGGAAAGGGTCAGTCGCTCTATAAGTGTAAGTTGAAAAATATGGTCACCGGGACTCAATTCGACCGAACGTTCCGATCGGGCGAAAAGTTCAAGCAGCCCGATCTGGAAGAGCAGGAAATGGAGTATCTGTACTCGGACGGCGACCAATACTGTTTCATGAATACGGCGACCTACGAGCAGGAATTCCTCACCGGCGGACAGGTGGCGGATGCCAAGGATTTTCTCAAGGAGAATACCGTTTGCAATATCTTGCTGTTTGAAGGCCGCCCCATCGGCATTTCGCTGCCGATTTTCATCAATTTAAAAGTCGAGCAAACGGATCCCTGGGTGAAAGGCGATACGGCTTCGGGCGATTCGAAGCCGGCGACCCTGGAAACCGGTTATGTCCTTCAGGTTCCGCCGTTCATTGAGCCGGGCGAACGAATTAAAATAGATACGCGTACCGGTGCGTACGTGGAACGGGTCAAGGAATAGACATGATACTTATCATCGATTTTGGTTCTCAGTATAACCAACTGATTGCCCGCCGGGTTCGTGAAAACAACGTATACTGCCGGATCGCTCCTCCGAGCATCAGTGTGAAAGAGATATCGGAACTCGCTGCGGAGGGAATTATTCTGTCCGGCGGTCCGGCGAGCATATATGAAAAGAACAGTCCCAAGGCGGATCCCGCGATTTTGGACATGGGGCTTCCCGTGCTGGGAATTTGCTACGGCCTGCAGTTCATGATCTCGGCCCTGGGAGGAACCGTGGAGAGAGTCGGAAGGCGGGAATACGGGTTTGCCGAACTGGAAGTTAAAACGCCCGGCGCCCTTTTCGAGGGTGTGGGTCAAAAAACCACCTGCTGGATGAGTCACGGCGATTCGATTCGCCGGCTTCCCGCGGGCTTCGAGATAACGGCGGCCACCGCCAACACCGACATTGCCGCCGCGGACAATCGCCTGAAAAACCTTTTCGGGTTACAGTTTCATCCAGAGGTCGCCCATACCCCGATGGGCAAAAAGATGCTGCGCAACTTCCTGTTCAAAGTCTGCGGCTGCAAACGTACCTGGAACATGAAATCGTTTGCCCGCAGCTCCATAGAAGAAATCCGCACCACCGTGGGGGACAAAAAAGTCATTCTCGGTCTGAGCGGCGGTGTGGATTCCTCAGTGGCTGCTGTTTTGCTTCATCAAAGCATCGGGAAGCATTTGACCTGCATATTCGTAGACAATGGTGTTCTTAGAAAGGATGAAGCCGCTAAACTGAAAATCAGATTAAAAGGCACGCTCGATCTCAACATCCGGTTTGTGAATGCGAAAAATCAGTTTCTGCAAGCCCTTGCCGGGGTAACCGATCCCGAAAAAAAACGCAAGATCATCGGCCGGATCTTCATGCAGGTTTTTGAGGCCGAAGCCCGCAAGATATCGGGGGCCGAATTTCTAGCGCAGGGGACCCTGTATCCGGATGTCATCGAATCCGTTTCCGCCTTCGGCGGGCCCACTTCCGTCATCAAATCCCATCACAATGTCGGCGGCCTTCCCAAAAAAATGAAATTGAAACTCATCGAGCCCTTGAAATACCTTTTCAAGGACGAAGTCCGTCGGCTGGGCCGGGAATTGGGGCTGGATGAGGATCTCATCTGGCGTCAGCCTTTTCCGGGCCCCGGTCTGGCCATCAGAATCCTGGGTCAAATCACACCGCGGCGGCTGACGATCCTGCGCAACGTGGATGACCTGCTCATTGAAGAAATCAAGAATGCCGGATATTATAAAAAATTATGGCAATCCTTTGCCGTGCTGCTGCCCCTCAAGAGTGTGGGGGTGATGGGCGATCAGCGCACCTACGAAAACATCATCGCCGTGCGCGCCGTCACCAGCAAGGATGCCATGACGGCCGATTGGGCGAAGCTGCCTCATAAATTGCTGGGCCGGATTTCCAACCGGATCATCAATGAGGTCGACGGCGTTAACCGGGTGGTCTATGACATCAGTTCTAAACCCCCCAGCACGATAGAATGGGAATAAAAGACGATGGCCGAAAGCAGCCCCCCTGAATTCATGTTCGAAGGTGACGATCAGGAATCCGACGAATTTTATCAAGAAGAAATGAAAGACCTGCGGATCGAAAAATTGAGCCAGCGGGTGACGATTCTGTCGATTCTAATGCCCTGCCTGATTGCGGTGGCCCTCTATTTCGGATACCGTGACCTGACCAGAAGGGTGCACCAGGAAACGGAAAGCGGAAATACTGAAGTCCAGCAACTGGCAAGCCAGATGGAAGCGCTCTCAAAACAATTCAATGAGAAGCTCATTACATTTTCGACGACCCTCTCGGCCCAGGATAGGGATTTCGACAAAACCGTGACCGACAGATTGGGTTCGATAAGCAAAAGTATCGAAGTCCTGAATCAAAACCAGGAAAATTTGAACGCGGCGTTGGAACAAACCGGAAAAAACCTGGAAGCATTCAGCTCCTATCGGGCGGATATAAAAGAAAATGCGGCGGACATCGCCAGAATAACCGCCGATCTGGCCCCGATTAAAAAGGACCTTCGTTCCCTGGGCGATGTCAGCCGGGACATGAAAGCGGTATCTTCTGAAATCGAAAATCTAAAAAGCCGGATTGCGGCAGAACTGGCAGCCATGAGCGGCACGATCGATAAATTCGCCGGGGATAATGAATCTCTTAAAGAATCGGTCACCCGGCAGTTGAACGACAAAATCGACAAAACCGCGCTGGCGGTGGAACTGCTGATGTTTAAAAAAAATCAGACCCTGCACTCTCAGGATATCGCGGAGCTCAATCGCAAACTGGATGCGATCCGGGGGCAAATCGAAGGCAGCCGGTCCGGACCGCAGTCGAATCGCCGGTCGGTGGAATCGCGCCCTCAGCAGGTGCCTTCCGGTCAGTCGCATCCGGTGGGAAGCACCGGCTCAGCCGGACAGGCGCCGCCCGCGAATCCAGGGGATATCAACCTACAGGAGCAGGATCTACCGCAGCAGTGAGGAGCCTATAGTACAACCAGAAGGGAAACACTTCATAAACCGTAAGGAGATCGAGACACCATGCACGTCAGAGAAGCCGTGATCGCATTCTCTCAAAGTGAGAAACTGAAAAGCGGGCTGATCTGGGCCAACCAGATTATCGAATTATGCATCGGATTGCCGGAATCGGAGAAACCGGGAGCTGAGCGGGTTCTTAAAACACTGATCAACATGATCGCCACCGAGATCCACGTGGCCAAAAAAACAGCCCCCCACCCCGTCTGGCTGGATGCTGAAAAGGACATCGACACGGCCCTGGTGATGATGAATTCGGGTGTTACCCATGAGTGCAGCTATCATCTCACCAAGGCGCTGACCAAGGTCACCACCATCGGGCAGCAGTCAATGACTACCCTGACGGAAAAGGCGGTTTTATAGGGCCACGGGCTGCGCCGCTGGAGTCTATCCGGTGTCCACAGCGGATTCTTTTCCGGCGCACGGCAGGAGAAAACATGAGTTACGGCTTGAGAATTCTCATATGCATCGCCATTGTGCTCGTTGATCTCATCGTATTTTTCCTCCCGCTGACCGCCCTCTTCCTGGTCTATATCCTTCTCGCCAATCCCCCGTGGTTCAGACAATTTTTACAAAAACTGGACGATACCTGATGTGACGCGGCAATAGCTTCGGCGCTGCTGTCTGATATCTCTGCTATTGGACGGTTTCCTGCCAGATTTTATCGATGTCTTTCATCGTGATGGCCTGGGTGTCAAAGATCGGCTTGCTGATTTCGGGAATATATTCATCGAGAACCCCATTGATCTGCCCCATGAGGCGGTCGATTTCCAGATCGTTCAGGGTTTTGATCATCAGCAAATCATCCCGAATCTCTTGAAGGCAGAAATCGAAGATTTGATATCCGTTTTGGAAATACTGAATTTTTTCATTCAATCCGCCGATGTATCCGGTCAGCAACTGGAGTAGTTTCAGGTTATACTCGGTTCGGGGGTTGCCGACGGCCTTCTGGTCGGGCTGGACCTGAAGCGGCTCATCGGCCTGCCGGATTTCTTCCTGGAGCATGCTTACTTTTTGTTCCAGCAGGCCCCGTTTTTCATTTGCCAGTGCAATTTTTGCCGATAAACTGCGCTGCACAGATGAAATTTTCGTCATTTGCCGGTTGAGTTCGTCGGTTTTGTAATCGCTCGCATAAAGGCGGCTGCCTTCGCAGGGTAAAATGATCAACCCCGCAAAAACCATGCATACGGTCAGTTTTATAAGTCTGGATTTTGAATGTTGGATTTTTTTGTCCACTATGTGAAAACCTCTTTAACTCCATTCCCAAGCCACTGCTTTGCCGCTGAGAGTTGAAAAGTTTCTGCCGCTACCGGGTGGCAGGGCTTTAAGGGGTCCTACCGGATAAACGCCGATGGATTGCGAGTCATTTAAAGAATAATTATCATGTCCTATCCGCCTTGCATCAGGGCACGTTTGATCTGATTGCGGATTTCGTCGGAAATGAACAGTTTGCCGCCGGTAGTTTCCCACAGCGCCAGATACTTAAGCGTCTGTTGATCCTGGATCTTGTTTCCCAGCTGCAAACCCATCAATTCAAGCTGACGACCTTCCCATTCCATCAGATAGGCTGCCATTTCAGGCGGAAACGAACGCAGACTGTTCAATGATATCCACTGGCCCTTCCAATTGAACAGATATCGGGCCGCTTCCGGTGTCAGTTCTTCGATTCCGTTCAAACATATCCAGTTTCCCTGCCACTTGAACAAGATCTTGGCAATATCCGGTGTCAGCGTTTTCAAACCATTCAAAAAGAGGTCGGGCTTTTTCATTTCAGCCAGACATTTTGCAGTCTCCGCGGTCATGCCGGTCAGATCGGCGGTACGTTCGAAATGCCCCTCGCAAACGGCTCGTGCCAGTCCCGCATCCGACCGGACGATCGGCACTCGCCGCGGGTCTTTTTTCTGTTTCATAATGTCATCCCAGATCTGCTCGAGCGAAGGAGAATCCGAACTTTTGGGGTCGATTGTCAGTTTGTCCGAGGATGGCCGATACTTCTGAATCGCCGCTGCGAGGTGACGCATGTGTCGATCCATGTCGATTCCGGCTGCAATGTCGATCAATTGCAGATCGAACTCTGCCTTGCGTTTCAAAAAGAGCAGGGTCTCACTCCCCTGCTCAATCCACTGGATGGGCGCATTCAGTTCTTCGATATAGGCCCGACGTCGCTGAATGGTGCGCAAATTGAGTTCGATGCGTTTGTTTTTAGAGGCCTGGGCATAGGAGGCGATTCCCCCTTGTTGAATTTCCTGCAGGACTTGTCCGGTAAGATCAGCGATTCCGTCTTGATAGTTCAATATGAGGCGGTTGATTTCAGCCTTTTTTTCCAGTAATTCTTCCCTCAACCGTCCCGCCGCCTCCAGGGTTGACTGATAAACTGCCTTATCGGTATCCGTTTCAATTATTTCGACGGTTTCCACCACCGTGCCGGCAAGCGGCGGCGGGTCCGCGGGTTCCGGTGTCGTTGCAATCGTCTCCTCCATGTGCCCGATGTTTTTGATGAAATGAGGGTTTTTGTAGACAAAGCCGCCCGCGCCGACGATAAAGAGCACGGCCAGGGCGATCATCAGATATGCCCTGGATGGCCCTCTTGCACGGATCCTGGATGCCGGTTTTCCTACAGATTTCGCCTTGGGGGCATCGGCGGGCTTCTCTTTTACATCTTGCGCTCCGTTCACGCCGATGACTTCAGGTGTTTTTTCCAACGGTTCGGTTTCAGCGATGGTTGACTTTTCAAGCACTTTCAGCGGACCGTCGGAAAGGTCCTCATCGTCCAGAC
Organism: uncultured delta proteobacterium; assembly: GCA_963774425.1. Taxonomy (GTDB): domain Bacteria; phylum Desulfobacterota; class Desulfobacteria; order Desulfobacterales; family JAFDCJ01; genus JAFDCJ01. The sequence continues at coordinate 90,014 of CAVZEZ010000027.1, forward strand.
CTATGAAATCATCCTCTGCAAAATCCTCCGGATCGGGATCCGCTGCATCAATATCGATGTCCGCATCCGTGAAATTTCCGGCCTCGTCTGTTGTTGTCGCTTCCTCACCTTGCGCATCGTCCCCGGCAAGCTCCTCCGGATCGGGATCCGCTGCATCAATATCGATGTCCGCATCCGTGAAATTTCCGGCCTCGTCTGTTGTTGTCGCTTCCTCACCTTGCGCATCGTCCCCGGCAAGCTCCTCCGGATCGGAGCCCGCTACATCGATAGCGACGTCCGTATCCGTAAAATTTCCGGCCTCATCTGCTGTTGTCGCTTCCTCACCTTGCGCATCGTCCCCGGCAAGCTCCTCCGGATCGGAGCCCGCTACATCGATATCGACGTCCGTATCCGTAAAATTCCCGGCCTCGTCTGCTGTTGTCGCTTCCTCACCTTGCGCATCGTCCCCGGCAAACGCCTCCGGATCGGAGCCCGCTTCTACATCCTCATCGATAGTATCCGTGATTTCTTCGCCTTCATCTTCCGCTATAACTTTTTCACGGTGTTCATTGTTATCCAACGATGACGTCATGGCATCGATGTCCTCCTGCGACAATGCACCATTTGCAGGCGCAACCGCGGATTCAGCCTTGGTTTCTTCTTCTTCTTCTTCTGCAGAAGGTTCCACCTGTTCATCCGGCGCAGTCGATCCTTCGCCGGAGGAGGTCTCCGGCGCGGCCGGATCACTGATATCGAATTTTTTATTTTCTTCCATGCTTCACCGCATTCTTCCGTCCCGGTCCCAGCATCTCATATTTCCCATGCAAATCCGGGTAAACTGATTCCGGGCTCATGACCCCAGCCTAAAACCAAATTCCGAGCCTGTATCCCAACAGTGGCAGCCGAGATCCGGAAACCGGCCCGGCAAACCCGGGGCTGCCGCCAAAGCCGTAGACGCCCCGGTTGGGAGTTGCCCACCCCGGGTTCGGTGGTATCTTCAATGATGTATCGGTAAATTTTGTATTTTCTTGAGAGGTCGCATGGAAGTTGGTACCGTTCATTAAAAAACTTATGCCGGGGTGAAAGTCCAGTTTTGATGAATGGAGTTTTGGAAACAACCTGAGCACCGATGGATCGTCAGCTTCGCGACAAGGTCAGTTCAGGGCTGGATTCGAAAACGCCGAAGGGGATCATCTCCAGAATGTCGGTTCCTCCGTGACGGCAGGGACCGGTTTCGTTGATAAAATACTCAACAATTGCGGTGGATGATTAATGGAGAACCGAAGGGGAGTCGGTGGAAACTTAATGGAAGGAGGTCGTGGTTCCAGCGGAAAAGACGCTTCAAAAGGGGTGGGGTGCTGAAAGCAGGGCAACCGGTTGTCAAAGCGCTCACCGTATGCTGGGTGGCTTTTTTGCCCCACGGCATTGCAGCTGGACGATCTCGGCCATGTACAGGATATCCTTGGCAAGATAGACAGATTCCTTTTTGCCGATATCGCCGGGGGGAAATACCGATGTCAGTCTGATTTTAACCGATTCATAAAAAATTCTCAGTTCTTCCGGCAAATCATCGGTATCGATGTCGCTCAGGTGTTCCTGATAGGCGTTATATACACATTGTTGGACCGAATTTTCATCCAGTGAGATCATTTTGGCAGCGTTCGCAAATTTTTTGCACAAATCCGCCATACTTCTCCTCGTGAATTTGACGCTACCCGATTAGAAATTGCCGGCAGGGATCCGATCAGATCCGCAAGTACCGTTTCGATTCGAGAATCGTCGCCAGTGTCTTTTGACGATCATCCAATCCGCGGTTTTTCAACTTTTCCAGGTAAGGAAGGACCAGTTCCTTGACGTTGAGGAGTGCCTTTTCCTCGATTTCCTTTTTATCATTGTCTCTTTTTTTCAGCAAGACATTCAGGGCAATGTTGGCTTCTTTCAGGTTATCGGCTTTAACTTTCAACTGCCGGTTCACTTTTCCCAGCTCGCATGTCCGCTCTGCCACCTTACGCTCCAGGCCGGTATGCGCTTTTTGGAGTGCAGCTTCGGCGATCTTACGCTCGTTGACGTTGCGCACCACAGTCACCCGGACGTTGCGGCCCCGATAGGTAGTCATCCGGCCTCTGATCTCGACGTGAAACCGGGTTCCGTCTTTTTTCATGCCGAGGACCTCATACGGTTCTTGATAACCGGACAGCAGATGCCGTTTAACAGTTTCTTTGGATTCAGGGGCGATCACATCGGTGCCGAAAATGCCGATTAACTCGGCATGATTGTAGCCAAACATTTTGGCAGCCGTCTGATTGGCATCGATACAATATCCCTTATCTGAAATGAATATAGCCTCGAATGTCGCATCGGCCAGCGCCTGATACCGCTTTTCACTTGAACGCAGGGCACGTTCCGTTTGCTTCTGTATGGCGAGTTCCGTCTCCAGAAGCTTATTTTTCTTCTGAATTTCTTCGTACAGGCCGGCCGTGTTGATCCCGATTGCAATATGACCGGCAAGGCTTTGCAAAAAATTTGCGTGCTCGGAAAACCGGCATCCGGTAACAGAGACGATCCCCAAGACTCCGGTCAGCTCACCTTTGATTTTCAGGGGCAATGCGGCTAAAGAGCGAACACCGGCGGCCTTGCATTCCTCGAGGGTGCATCGGCTGTCCGTATGGATATCTTCCGATAAGATGACCTCACCGGTCTCGGCCACCAGACCACATAAACATTCCCCTATTTGGTGATCCCGCTTGATATCCCCGCTGATCGTGCTGCTCCGCAGCGGATCCCCCTGCAGCTTCAGTTTGCCCGCCTCAATCAGGAAAATCAAGGCCAGGTCAGGTTCGATAAGTGAATAAATTTTATCGTAAACAAACGCCACGAAATCCGATTGCGGAACATTCAGAGCGATCTCCTCGATGATACTGTTGATTGCGGAAAGCGCTTCGATATTTTTTTCGAGGCTCAAATTGGGTTTTTGGAGTGCCATTGCAGATTCCCCGGATTCTCCGGCATATAAAGCGACTTGAGTCAGCGGCTGCCCCCCAGGAGCAAGTGATTTGAGAAAGGATGCCGGTAAGGGACCACGCGTTGCTGCCGGTCGCTGATTTTAAAATATCGGTTGCAATTTATCCGTTTTTCGCCGGAGATGGGTTCCGCATATCAGATCTGCCCGGCCTTTTCAAGTACCGCCGCACGGTAACCCCAAGTTCACGACCCCGCTTAAGATACCCTACTATTTTTGAAGGGCGATATTCAAGATTCGGTGATTATTGAGATTTATTCTGAAGCGAAGACTTTACAGTTCGGTTTTCGAGCCCCTGCGACAACCATCCTATCCGCTATCGTAAGATTTTTTTTGCAGGGCAATTTTCACTTGACAGGCCACTCATTAAAGCTATATATTCCAATATAACCATATAGGAGGAAGCATGAAATCATTTATAAAGGTGATGAAAGCGCTGTCCGACCCCAACCGTGTCAAAATTATCAAGGTGTTGCAACAAAAATATATGTGTGTTTGCGAGCTTCAGGCGATATTGGAGCTGGCCCAGCCGACGGTATCCAAGCACTTAAAAATACTTGAAGAAGCCGGCCTGGTCGATTACAAAAAAGACGGACTTTGGGTCAATTATTTTCTGGCGGATGGCAAGAGCAGCCCCTATGCCGCCAGTCTGCTGGGCAACCTCAGGCACTGGCTGAATGAAGATTTCGCGGTCGGGGAATTGATGAAAAAAGCCCCGTTTATCAACCGGGAAGAAATCTGCCGGAATTAATTTTTTTTTGGGGTATAACATAGCTATTTAGCAATATAGCAATTTACTTCCCATCGGTTCCGATTTGATAATATTTCAATTTGGACATGGGAACGTATGGAAAAGGAATTGAGCGATGGGTGAAACAGGTACACTGGCCGAAAAAAGCGCCGGGTTGGAGCGATCTTCGAATTTCGAGCAGGCTGATGATCAGCCCGGCTTAATCGAATGGAGAACCATCTGGAAGCCGCTGAGTATCATCACCGGTGTTTTTCTCGTAATTTTCTGGCTGCCGATCGATAGCAGCCGATTTGCCGGGGCGGTGATCGAATCGTTGGCGTTAGCTAAGTGGTACGCTCAGGAACATGTTCTGTTGTGTCTGGTGCCGGCCTTCTTTATCGCCGGCGCCATCTCGGTATTTGTTTCCCAGGCGGCGGTGATGAAATACCTGGGGGCGGGTACCCAAAAGATCCTTTCCTACGGCGTGGCCTCGGTTTCAGGCACCATCCTGGCGGTGTGCTCGTGCACGGTATTGCCGTTATTTGCCGGCATCTGGAAGCGAGGCGCCGGCCTGGGACCGGCGATTGCATTTTTGTATTCCGGACCGGCCATCAATGTGTTGGCGATCGTGCTCACCGCCCGGATTCTGGGACCGGAGATCGGCCTGGCCAGGGCGGTGGGAGCGATTCTGTTCAGCGTCGTTATCGGCTTGATAATGCACGTCCTGTTTCGAAAGGAAGAACAGGCCAAGGCGGAAGCGGCGCTGCACATGCCGGAACCGGAAGTGGAGCGCCCAGGAGGCATTCGCAAAAACCGTTAAATAGTTTCCATCCACAAATGGCCTTTTGGCCCAATTTCGGCGTCAATCTTCACCCTTGCTTGGGCGGCGTAGTAAACTACGCCTCCGCGCAAGGACTTGATTTCCTTGAACTTGGGCAAAAATTCTCATTTCTGGATTGGAAACACTATCCGGTGCCCATCATTGTAAAAAACCCTTTGATGGATGGGCACTAAATAACAGTTTCACCAATATTTGAATAGATTTTAAAAAGCCAAAAAAATCGGTTTTCTGCCATTCTGGCGCAGACCGGGCGCGAAGTGATGCTTCAGCGCTATCCGTTGATCTCAATGGCTTCTGGACTCCGACCTTTGCCGGAGAGACGGAAAGAGGAATTTTTTTTGTCAATAATCTATACCTTATTGAAAGGAGTGAACCATCATGGAAATTAAAGTATTGGGGCCCGGTTGCCCGAAATGCCAGCAAACGGAAAAAATCGTCAAGGAAGCGGTGGCGGAAGCGGGTGTGGACGCCCACATCGAAAAAGTGACGGACACCATGGAGATTGCCGGATACGGTGTCTTTGGAACGCCGGCAATTGTTATCGACGGCCATGTAAAAAGTGTGGGAAAAATCCCCAAAAAAGAAGAAGTCAAATCCTGGTTTGCCGGATAATATCCGGTTTTGAATGACCCTCCCCGCGGCAAGCCGCGGGGAATTGAACCGATAGATTTCAAATCGTACTTAAGGTGTTCAGAGCAATCCGTGCAATCTACGAAATCTGTGAATTAAACCCGGGCGGCAAAACCGTTCCACAAAAATCACCAACCCGGCGGGCTTATCCCATGCCCCATCGTTAAAAGGGCTGGATCGGCCCGTTGGCTTAATTTGCTGAGGTTATGTGAAATTGAGAAGAAATAGAATAGTTATCTTACTTGGCTTTTTGGGATTTATCGTCATGGCCGATAACTGGGTCGTGTCCCCTATCCTGCCGGCAATTTCCGAAAATATCGGGGTTGCGGTCGAGCGTGCCGGTCTTCTGATCGCGGCATACATGATTCCCTTTGGGATCTTTCAGTTGATTTTCGGCCCGCTAGCGGATCGCTACGGCAAAAAGCAGGTGATCACGTTTTCGATTGTATTGTTTACTGCGGCCACCGGCCTGTGCGCGGTGGGCATCGGATTGACCGATCTGGCGATTTACAGGGCGCTGACCGGAATTTTCGCTGCTTCCGTGATGCCGATATCCCTGGCATTGATCGGCGACATTTTTCCGGTTGATCAACGGCAGGGGGCCATCGGAACTTTCATGGGCATTTCCTTCCTGGGCCAGGGATTAAGCATGATCACCGGCGGCGCGATTGCCTATTTTTTTAACTGGCGGGGGGTGTTTGTAATCTATGCCCTGTTGTCCGTCATTCCGATGGTCCTGCTCATCAAAAACTATCGTCTGCTTCCGGATACGCAACACGCGGACAGCAGATTTATTGCGCCTTACTGGAAATTGTTGTCAGACCCCAATAGCCTGTTTACCTATATCCTGGTATTGCTGGAGGGGATGTTTATCATCGGAAGCTTTTCCTATCTGGGAGCCTTCATTGCAAAGACCCATCATTTCAATTACCTGACCATCGGTATCATCATGACGGCTTTTGGCCTGATGACCGTTGTCGGTGGACGCTTGAGCGGCAAACTCGTTCCAAAAATCGGTGCCCGCAAGATCCTGACCCTGGGGCTTATATTTGCCGTACTGGCCGACTTTTGTGTGTTCTATCTCGGCCGCAGCAGCGGTTGGCTCGTAGTCGGTGTCGGATTGCTGGGTATCGGGTTTATTTTCACCCATTCAACGCTTTTGACACGTGCCACCGAGTTCGCTTCAAAAGCGCGCGGGGCGGCCATGTCCCTGGTGGCTTTCTGCTTCATGGGCGGCGGAGGCCTTGGAACCGCCATCGGCGGAAAAATCGCCTCGGTCTACGGCCTGCCCGCCTTGTTCATGATATATGCGATCGCCCTGGTCATTACACTGATGCTGAGCTTCTTTTTGATTACCGGCCGGGTCGTTTCAACCCGCCTTGCGACGGATTCGGAACCGGCCTGATGCAGTTGCCCGCATCGATGGTCAGATCGCCGTCAATTCGTACATAGAGTTTTTGGAGGGATTTTGGCAACCGGAAAAGAGTAGCAATGGCCGTCGATGCAGTTGAATCGATCGAGTAACTGAATCCGGAAATAAATGAAAAAATGAGCATCACCCGGGTTGGAATGAATGACGGCATTATTGGAAAAATCAGTCAGCGGACGAAAAACGATACAATGGTCATGGTTTTAAATTCGCTGACGATCTTGAATGATGTCAGACCGGCGCCCGTAAGAAAACAATCCGGAAAGATGTTCCAGGTGAATATTGAGACGATCAACAGCGCCGAGACTGTAGCGTAGAACAGGAAAAATAGATGTGTACAAAATCCAGCAGGCCTACGAAGAGATAGGCGATCCCGATGAGCCGAAGCCAGTGGCGGGCCGCAAAATGGCGGGTGTTCCTCTCATTGACAAATTTTATATTATGATCACCTTTAAAACGCCAGAACCTTGATGAACTCATTTTTAGGCAGAGGAGATACTGACGATGAGATATTATAGTCTTTTTTTCAGCTGTTGGCTTCTCACGACACTTTGCTCAGCCGCCGGAGCCTACGATTTTCAGCAGGGTATGCATGGGATGAAATGGGGTAGTTCCGTTTCGGAAAACGGTGATTTGTCGAAGGTTCATGAGACGGATCGGGTCGCTTACTATGCCAAACCGAACACCCTCTATCAGCTTTCCAGCCAGCCTGTTCCAGGTGTTTTTTATGGCTTCTATGATGACAAATTCTTCGCCGTATTTGTCAAGCTGCGCTCACCAGATCAGTTCTCCAATCTAAAACGGTCGTTTGATAAAGCATTTGGAGATGCCAAAAGCGCCTTTGACACCGAATCGAAGCAACGGGTGTACCGCTGGGTTGACGGCGATGTGAAAATCAAATTGAAAATGATAGACGCCCAAGGACAATTCAAGATGGCATTTTATTATTCCCCTCTGTCGAACAAACTCAACGAGGAGACATTAGAAAATATTCCGTCCGACACTTATAAACAGTCGACTTCCCAAGGCGATAAATCAGTAAATGCGGCACCCCTGTTGGGAGAATAAACGGGGATATCTTTGCAATCATGATTGAATGTTTTCGGCCGATCGATTGAAAACCTTAAGTTCAAATCCGGATTTAAAACAGAATTCAGAAAATGACCCTTTTGTCAAAAATGTGAAACAGTCACTTCACCGAAAAAGGACCGAAAGGTGCTTATAGGAAGCATCGGAGGCGGGTTATATCCGGTCCGGTCGTTTGTGCAGGTGCTTTTTGCCTGTTTGGACTTTCAATCGATGGTACAGCGAAACAGCACCAGGCAGAAAACATTTGACATCGTCTATAAAGTGATTAGTTTATGTAATTACTGGAAATTTTCTCTCGGTAGATTTATAAAGTGCTTTGCTGGAATTAGATTTAATTCAGTATTTCATATCATCGTGCCTGATTTAGACCTTCTTCTGATAACTTAGTTTTAAGATTTCTTGTCTGTAATTGAGTCAAGCCGAATTAAAATCATACCAGCGTCTCAACGCTCAAATCTGTGAATTAATTTTCGTGAACCCCAACCCGATGATCGTGTGTGTCCCTACCAGGAGCTGATGCAGTTTCATGATTTCGGGAAACCAACACGGTATCGCTGCATTACGGTTTAGCGATACGCGGAGAATATTATGCTTCAAAGATTTGACATCGCCCGCAATGACCAGACAAATTGTCTATCGATCAAGGAATTTGCCGTTATCGAGACAAAATCAGACAAACGCCATGATTACATACCCACAGAACAGGAATATTCTCTCATGCATGAGGTCTCATTTGACGGAGATGTGATTCATGCCGCGATCAAAAAAGGTCAGAAGGCTTTGATATCCGAACTACGCAGCGGTGATTTCTTTCCTGTTCATCCGTGTGCAGAACTTATCGCCGACGGCGTTAAGATTATATTCAATGGCATTTCAGACCCCACTTTAGAAGTGTTTTTTGACGATCGAACCATCCTTGCCATTTACGATGAAGAATAAGGCGGATTGCACTGGAAGTTGTTCCTGTCCAATTTAAGCGAAACTAGCGAAATCATATTCATTGCGCTGCAATCAGCCCTATCGATATTATCGGAGACAATATGGCAAAATCCAAATATTCAGCTAACAAACGCAAAAAAGAAATGGCGAGAAAGTTAAAACAGGAGCAAAAAAGAGAACGCAAGGTGTCGAATAACAAAGAAAATTTGGAAACGGACCCAAACCAACCACAGGATGAGACGTCACCGTAGATCCGTAAAAATAATGGTCGCATCTCAATTGTTCACTTTCCCTTTTTTCAATCCCAATCTACTTGCCTGGTACGGTTGATTCCGAAATTGGCACCGTACGGTGAATAACCATATCAAGTTGACGCTTTCATCCCCTGCCCTATTCCCTTCTTTTGCCTTTGTTTACACCTCTAAATTTGTTGTTGTACATCTGCCAGCCCAATTTTACACCGCAGTCTGTCAATTCATTTTCGATAAAGTATTTTGGAAAGCTTGAAAGCTTGGCGGTAATGACGACGAAACCGACCGCCAAGCTTTCCGGAACTGAATCCTCAGCTCACATTTTTTTCGACAAGCGCCCGCAACACTTTTTCCGGCGTGGCCGGTAAGGAGGTTATAAAAACGCCGACAGCATCCTCAATCGCATTAATAATCGCCGGTGCCTGGCAATTAGAGGACATTTCACCGACCGCCCTGGCGCCATAAGGGCCTCCGTCTGATGCGATTTCAATTTGCTCGATTTCCAGCTCAGGCATATCCACGGTAGTGGGAATCAGATATTCAACCAATGATGTCGGAACATGATCGATTTTGGGATAACTCGGATTCCGATCTTCCATGAGCGCAGAGCCAAGACCCATTCCTGCCCCACCTTCGATCTGGCCTTCGGCCAAGGCAGGATTGATCGACTTGCCCACATCGTTGACACAAATTAATTTTTGGACATCAACGACACCGGTTTTGGTATCCACCTCCACCTCGGCATACGCGCCCGCATATGAGGCCGTATAGCAACAAAAAGGTTGATCCTCTGACCCTACTTTCATGTAAACGCCGCGGCCCACGATTAACGTTCCGCCGCCAGCCGCGCCGGTAATGTCGGCGATGGGCTTGCACCGTTGAGGGTCTTCTTTCACACGAATCATTCCTTCAACAGCCTCCAGCGCTTCAGGCGGTGCGGCTAAATCCTTCGCAGCTAAACCGAATAGAATCTGTTTAACCTCCTTGGCGGCTTCAATCACGGCATTACCGGCAATATAAGTCACCCGGCTGGCGAATGAGCCCATACAAAACAGCGAGTTGGATTTATCCGCACTAACCACATTAATCTGTTCGTAATTAAGGCCTAATTCTTCAGCTGCAATTTGGGCCAGGACCGTATTGGAACCCTGACCGATTTCAACCGATCCAAGAGTTAATATGGCTGTACCATCGGCTTGCATTTGTATCAGCGCCTGACTGGGGTCTCCACCGCCGGATAATCCAATTGGATAAAATGCCGTTGCAAATCCCTTTCCTTTCTTTTTCATGTTTAGGCCCTCCGATCATTGGATGTCATCTGACAAAGGTGATCCGGCAACTGGACACCAGCTTTTTTTGCCAAGGTCTGCATCACTTCGATAATCGATGTGTCTTTCATCACCTGCTGATTGAGCAGTTTATCCCCTCTCCTCATCGCGTTTTTTAAACGAAATTCAAGTGGGTCCATGCCGATGGTTTTAGCAATCTTGTGCATTTGCGCTTCCACCGCAAAGGTTACCGGGGCTATGGCAAAGCCACGCATGGTGCTGGAAACCGATTTATTTGTAAACACAGCAGCACTCTCGACGCGAAGATTGGGAACGTAATAGGGGCCATTCGCAAAATAGTTCGTTTTGCCGGTGGCATAACCGTTAAAACCGACATATGCGCCGCTGTCGCGAATGGTCTTAATATAACGCGCAACAATTCGACCGTCGTTTTTTACACCATCCTTAAAGGTGATATGCATCGCTTCCCGATGGGTGGAGTATAAAATTTCTTCCTCCCGGGTCCAGCGCCACTTACAAGGTCGACCGGTTTTTAAAGCCAAGATTGCCGTTATGGGATCCGCATGAAATTCGTTTTTACCGCCAAATCCGCCGCCGACCGGGCCCGCTTGCATCCTCAGACGATTCAGGCCGGCATGCTGACGCCAAGCGCTGCGTGTTCGGCCGGCCCACTCTGAGGCACACTCACATTTCAACGCATCATCGCTTCCGAGTTGAAGAATGCCGGCTAACATGCCTAGAAGCATATTGCGATCCTGGCAGACGGAATAGACCGTAATCCGACCCGCAGCCTCGGGAACGACCAGGCTGACCTGGGTCTCCATCGCTGTATGTTCCTGGTCAGGAAAAAAATAAGTTTCTTCTATTATATGATCGGCTTCTTTAAATCCAGCTTCAACATCACCCGCCGTTGCCAAGTTGTAGGGCAGGTCATCGAACATCATGATGTTGCCACCGTGTACCACTTGGGGTGCATCCGGTTCCATCGCTTTTAGAAGGTCAAAGACCGGTTTCTGTTCTTCAATATCAATGGTGATTGCATCCAGTGCCTTATAGGCGGTTGCCTCATCCTCTGCTGCAACTGCTGCAATCGGCTCGCCTTTGTAGCGAATATCAGTTTCAACCAGAACCGGCTGATCAGCCCCAAAACCATAAGCATTGGCAGGCACATCCTTATAGGTGATCACACCTGCCACGCCATCCATTTGCCCGGCCCTGGATGTGTCAATTTTGAGAATTCGGCCCTTATGCACCGGGCTTCTGAATGCTTTGACCGTCAAGGTTCTGGGGACGAACATATCATCAACAAATTGGGTCTCACCGGTAACGTGAGCCATACCTTCATATTTAGGCTTGCGCTTGCCAACCGTCTGAAAAGTCATAAATATACCTCCCTTTCATATTATTGCGGGAATCAGGTTTTTATGGTTGCGGCGGCTTGGACTGATTCAACTATTTTCTTATAGCCCGTACATCTGCAAAGATTTCCCGACAACGCTTCTTTTATTTCCTGTTTGGTAGGCTTCGGATTTTCGTTCAACAGCGCCTTCGCGGCCATAATCATCCCCGGTGTACAAAAACCGCATTGGGTCCCGTGATTTTCCAGAAATGCTTCCTGTAACGGATCGAATTCCCCGGGAGGCGCAATCCCTTCAAGCGTTGTGACCTCTTTTTGATTGGCAACCATTGCCGCAGTAATGCAGGAACGAATCAGCTCTCCATCTAAAAAAACCGAACAGGTACCGCAATCACCCGTGTTGCACCCCATCTTGGGGCTAGTGATCATCAGTTTTTCCCGCAAGACTTCCAATAGGGTTGTGGTTGGTTCAACCGCCACTTCATAATGTTTTCCATTCACTTTAAAATCAAGAATCGGCATGGGGGCTCTCCTTTTTCGGCTATATTCCTGATAGTGTTCGTGCGACGAGCTCATTTGTCACCTGTTTGCGATACCAGGCTGAGGCCCGCAAATCATCGATTGGCGATGTCTCATCCGTAGCAGTTTGAGCCGCCTGGGCAATCAATTGCGCGTCAAGCACCTTTCCTTCTATTACGGCCGCCGCCTTGGTTGCTAAAATCGGTGTGGGGGCAACCGCACCCAAGGCAATCCTGACATGTTGGCATTTGCCGGCTTCAACAGTCATGTTAACCGCCACGCAGACGATACCGATAATATCAGCCTTACGCTGGCCGATTTTGGCCCATCCGTATTTGCTGGAAGCTGTAGGGGTGGGTATGCTAAATGCCTTAACGAATTCATCGGATTCCAAAACAGTCTTTCCCGGACCGGTAAAAAAGGATTTCAGCGCGACACTGCGTTCACCCCGGGTTGATACAATTGCGACAGTGGCATCCAGGGCCAACAATGCGATAGCACCATCGGCAGCAGGTGAGGCGTTGCAGACATTTCCGCCAAGCGTAGCCGCATTTCTGATCGCAGGAGACCCTATGGATTGACACGCTTCGACCAACAACGGGGCGTCTTTCTTAACCGCTTCGGATTTTATAATTGATTTGAGAGTAGCGGTTGCCCCAATAACCAAAGATCCCTTGACCGCCTCGATCTGATCCAGACCGCACTGTCCAAGGTAAATCAGCTTCTCCGGAGACAATCGCCTTAAATTAATCGCCACCATCAAATCAGTGCCGCCGGCTAACAGCCAGGCTTTTTCACCCAATCGATCCATTTGATCACAAACTGTGGCTACGTCATTTGGGGCTATAAAATCGGTGTTCTCCATGAAAGTAGCTCCTTTCTTCTTATTCGATCATCAGTTGGTTAGGTCATCATATGCCCATCGTCTTCAATGACAACGGCCTAATTAATCCTGATTTTCAACTCACTGCCGCACAACGCAGGTCCGGCATTCATTGTGATTCGTCTGGCATGCGCATCATCAATCGTTTTCCGGATGGTTGGTTGTGGCTCCGTTCTCGAAATTTGTGAGGACGAAATCGCCGCTTTTCTCCAATTTTTTCTGAACGTCCTTAATATGTTTTTCCATTATCTTTCTTGCTTTCGACACATTTCTGGATTTGATTGATTCAAGGATTTGGCTATGATATTCCAGCGTGTGTGAAAAAGTCAGACTGAGATGGTCTCGGTTTGTGTCGAATACGCGCGTTATTAATTTGTGGAGAAGACCACGAAGGATATCTACCACCTGGAACAGGATCCGATTCCCGCACCCATGGGCAATAAGCAGATGGAATTTTACATCAAGCCTGACAAATTCCTCGATATTGAGGTTCTCACAGGCGAGGGTCATTTTCTTAAGCACATCTTCTAATTTCTGAATATCCGATTCCGTTGCTTTTTGAGCGGCCAACGCAGCCACTGAACCTTCCAAGTAGAGCCTGGCCTCCAGCAATTCGTAGGCCGATTTTTTGTCAACGGGAAGGAAACCCGAAATCGGACTCATATAATCTTTCGGTTGCAGCGTTTTAACGAAGGTTCCCCGCCCGTGTTTGAAATCGATCAATCCCATCAGCTGCAGCCTTCGGAGCGCCTCTCTGAGCGAAGGCCGGCTGATGTTCATTGATTTGGCCAGCATATCCTGGGATTCCAGCATATCCCCGTCCTTGAATTCACCGCTGATGATTTTGTCCTTTATCTCTTCCACAATGGAATCAACCAAACTGACTCGTTTCACTATAATTTCCTCGTCTCAATCCCTGTTGCTCCAAGCAGATCCCAAATCATGCGCGTTCCAATGCAAAAGCCCTCAAGGGGCATTTTCTCATCCATTGCAGCGAATCCATGGCGCTGTCTGAAGGAATATATTCAAGCCCAATGTATCCCGAATATGCCAATCGATCCAGATCCTCAAACAGGTAAGAAAAATCTAATTTTCCCGTTCCGGATTGAAGCCGGCCGGAAACGGCGCCGATTTTGAATATGGCCAATATTATTAAAAATATTGATCGCAAATTTCAGCACAGTCGTAGCTCCATGGGCATTTATCGGGCGATTGAACCGGCCAGTTCCTATCCGATGTCGCTATCGGGTCCGTATTCCTCGCTGTGTTCCCAACAACACAACTCGCGATTGTCCGGGTACATGTAACTGCGGCCATCGTTATCCGTGGGGTGAATGTATTTGGCTCCTGGCAACAAGCTGACCACACTCATAAGTGGATGACGCCGTTCAGCGTTTTTCCATTCGACTATTTTTTCCAGATATTCTGGATTCTCGTAGCAATTGGCCCAATTGTCATGATGCATGGGCAGTATGACCTTTGTATTGAGGGCCTCCGCCACCCGCCACAGATCCCAAGGGGACATCTTATCGGTGTACCCGGGAGCGTTGTTGCCCATGGCCATGCTTACCACATCCACCTGGTATTTCTCGCCAACCATGCGATATCCGTTATGGTAAAGCGAATCACCGAGGAAGGCAAAATTGCCGCCCTGCGTATTGAAAATGAAACCAACGGCGACTTGGGAATACGGGACCGGTTTATCGAAGCCGGTCTTCGTGGCAATCACATCGAAATTCGGTGCAAAATCGATCTTCATGTCTTCGATTTGTATGCTCTCCCCAACTTTGGCGACTATGAGTCGGTCTTCGGGGACATTCATGTTCTCCTTCATGCGGCGGGCCGCCTCAGGTGGGGCGATGAATTTGCAATTGGTCGTTTGGAGTGCGGCACTGATGGTGTAATAATCCATGTGATCCTGGTGATGGTGGGTCACGCATACGGCATCCAGGTGTTTAAATTTCCATGGATCGATTACCATCGGGTGGGTTCTCATCCAATACAGTTTCTCGGCACCGGCGGTTTTACAGACGCCACAATAAGATTTGTCGGTAAAAATGCTTGGCCCGGAGTATAGATCTACGGCGAAAACGGCACCGGACTGGCTTTTCAACACGCAACTCATCGCACCCAGATACCAAAGCGCACCGACCCCGTCGGGGACCTGATACTGATCGATTTCATGGTTCAAATAGGTGCCCCACTCTGGAAAGACTTCCTTCAGCCAGATGTCCCGGCTCATCTCCCTGGGCAACCCCATGGTCCCGCCGTCCATCACGCCACGCTCATCGTATTTAACTACGTTGCTGTCTCCCATTTTTTCCTCCTTTTCCTACTGGAATATCACCTTATCTGACAAAAAGATTATGCAGGCTGCGGATCGTTCTTTTCAGCCGGATCGACCATCTGCTCCAAGATGTCCATCAGTCGTGCGCAGTCTTGCATGGCCATTCCCTGAGCGACGGCTATGTTAAAATTTGGATACAAATTTAACGACACCTGGATTGTCAGGATCTTTTTCCTTTTTGATCCTGACGCCTTTGACCACTTCAATGAACAGTTCGACCAGGTAGCAGACCTCGCATCCATGCTCGATGTGTCCGGTCGAGGTTTCCCCGGTCTCGCAATTATTGAAGGTGATATGCAAATGGGGCTCGCCGGATACGATCATTCCCTGAATGCCTCCGATCTCGATGGGCCCTTCGATTTGGTAGAATTTGTCTTTAGGAGGCATTCCCGTCCAAGTGATGGTATGGTATTTGAATTTGCGAAATGATCCGATTCCCGATGTGACGACGGCGGTCTCGATCTTCTCTTTTTTTATGATTTCTTCAATACTTTCCAGAAAAAGATCGCCAGGTGTCAGGGATACGATAATTACCCGATCAATGGCCCCGCCAGTAAAATAATCCATTTTCGTCTCCTATTTTCTGAAGTGATAGCCGCACCAAATGAGTATTGGCTGATTTAGGCAATTCTTGTCAACTTATCATATGGTCATTTGATGACATGATCTTGATGCCAAAATACTATGGATCTGTCAAGTAAAAAAGGCAAGATTGAAATAAAGTCAACTTGTAAATTTTACTTCCATTCATATTTTCTTAGATGAATATACTTATGCCCATAGTCCGCAGGCTTCTTGATTTGCTTCAGGTCGATGTCGATATTTAACTTAAATTGCGACCGGAGATGAAGGTGTCGATCGGACGAAGCGGGCTTTCTTATTCTGTTTTGAATTCGTTCTCCCTTTAGATTAAGGATCAGGCAATGCTGGCAAACGAAAGCAACCCATTTATCATTGTCATTTTCGGGGCCTCCGGGGACTTGACCCGTCGCAAACTGATACCGGCGCTTTACAACAATTTCAGGAAAAGGCGCCTTCCGGCCGGGTTCCGGATCGTGGGATTCGCACGACGGGACTGGAGCGACCACCAGTTCAGGGAACGGCTTGGATCCGGTGCAAAGGAAAATGGAGCGGGATTCGACCCGGCAGTGTGGCAGGAATTTGCGCGCTCACTTGGTTACTTCCGGGGCAGTCTGGACGATCCCGCGGATTTTTCCAAACTTGGCGCCTTTCTGGACGAGATGGAAAAATCTCCAACCGATCGGCTCTACTACCTGGCCACGGCTCCGGATTTTTACGCCACTGCGTGCGACCATCTCGCCGCCGCCGGCATGACCTCTGAAGCACGCGGCCAGCGGCGGATCATCATCGAAAAGCCCTTCGGTCGGGATCTTGCCTCGGCCCGGGAATTGAACCGACAGGTCCATGCCGCTTTTGCGGAACATCAGGTATACCGAATCGATCACTATCTGGGCAAGGAAACGGCCCAGAACATTCTTTTCCTACGTTTTGCCAATACCCTTTTCGAACCGGTCTGGAACCGGCGCTATGTATCCAATGTCCAGATCACCGTGGCGGAAAGCGTGGATGTGGGACGGCGCACCGGCTACTACGACCATGCCGGCGTATTGCGGGACATGTTCCAAAACCACCTGATGCAACTGCTGGCCCTGGTGGCCATGGAACCCCCGGCATCTCTGAATGCCGATGCGATTCGGAATGAAAAGGTGAAAGTTCTCGGAACGGTTCGTCCCATTTCGTTGAACGATGCCGTCCGTGCCCAGTATGACGGTTACCGGTCAACCGAAGGGGTTGGTCCGGACTCGCAGACCCCGACGTTTGCCGCACTAAAGCTTTTCATCGACAATTGGCGCTGGAAGGGCGTGCCCTTTTACCTGCGATCCGGCAAGGCCATGTCAGCCAAAAGCAGCGCCGTCGTCGTTGAATTTCAGCCTCCACCGGACGTTATTTTCCAGCTCGGGCGCAACCATTGCTTTACGCCGAACTATTTGTCCATCTGTATTCAACCGGATGAAGGGATCCATCTGAGATTCGAAACCAAGGTACCCGATACGCTGGCCGATTCCCGGTCGGTCAACATGAGCCATACCTATCTTGAAGCCTTTCCCGACATCGAGCTGCCGGATGCTTATGAACGGCTTCTGCTGGATGCCATGAAAGGCGACGCATCGCTGTTTGCACGCAACGACGGCATCGAGACGGCTTGGCGCCTGATAGACCCCATTCTTGCGGGGTGGGCATCCTCTCCGCAAGCACTCCCGCTGCACATCTATGCCAGAAATAGCTGGGGTCCTGAAGCCGCTGAAAAACTGTTGGCCGAAGGAGGCCATGCCTGGAGAGTGGGCTGCTGCGGATTGCCCTGCAAATAAAATCTAAGTTCCGGTTTTCAAACACGACTGAAGCTGCATGGAAATGGCTTGAAAGGAAAAAAATGAAGACAAAAGCGGATATTGCGGTGATCGGGCTGGCGGTCATGGGTGAAAACCTGATCCTGAATATGGAAAGCAAAGAATTTAGGGTAGCTTGTTACAACCGCACGACCCGCAAGGTGGATGCGTTTCTCAACGGGCGTGCCGCCGGGAAAAACATCATCGGCTGTCACGGCATCGAAGAACTCATCAGTGTCTTGCAGCGGCCTCGCAAAGTGATGTGCATGATCAGGGCCGGCCGGGCCGTGGATGACGTCATCGAAGCCGTCATGCCCTTTCTTGAAACCGGCGACATCATCATCGACGGCGGCAATTCTCATTTTGACGACACCAGCCGCCGCGTCGCAGAGGTGGAACGTCATGGGGTGCTGTATGTCGGTACCGGGATTTCCGGTGGTGAAGCGGGTGCTTTAACGGGCCCCTCCATCATGCCGGGCGGTTCTCCGGCGGCCTGGGAGGCAATCCGGCCGATATTTCAAAAAATTTGCGCGTTCACGGATGAGGGCGAGCCTTGTTGTGACTGGGTCGGTGAAGGCGGTGCGGGTCACTTCGTCAAGATGGTGCACAACGGCATCGAATACGGCGATATGCAGTTGATCTGCGAAATCTATCAGCTGATGAAAGACGGCCTCGGCCTGTCAAATGAAAAGATGGGAAAGGTGTTCGCCCGGTGGAACCAGGGCGTGCTTGATTCCTATCTGATTGAGATCACCCACCACATACTCGCCCACAAAGATCAAAACGGAGAGGCGACAATCGATCTGATTCTCGACTCGGCGGGTCAGAAAGGCACTGGCAAGTGGACCGCCGTCTCCGCCCTGGATGTGGGCCAACCTTTGACATTGATTGGCGAGGCGGTATTTGCGCGCTATTTGTCGGCACTCAAGGAAGAGCGTATGGCGGCTTCCCAAGCGCTCAAAGGGCCTCAGACCCCATTCGAAGGCGACCCGACCGCTGTGATCAACGACCTCGAACAGGCACTGTATGCATCCAAGATTGTCTCCTATGCCCAGGGGTATCAACTCATGCGCGCCGTGGCTCGTGAACGGGGATGGAACCTCAATTACGGGGCAATCGCACTGATGTGGCGCGGCGGCTGTATTATCCGTTCAGCGTTTTTAGGCAGCATCAAAGATGCCTTCGATGCCGATCCCGACCTGAAAAACCTGCTGCTGGTGCCTTTTTTTAGAGAGGCCATCGAAAACGCACAGGTCGGCTGGCGGCGCGTGGCGGCCTTGGCCGTGCAGCTGGGCCTTCCGACCCCGGCGCTGAGCGCGGCCCTGACTTTTTACGACGGCTACCGTAGCGCCAGGCTTCCGGCAAATCTGCTTCAGGCGCAGCGCGACTATTTTGGCGCGCACACATACGAACGAATCGACCAACCCAGAGGTCAGTTTTTCCACACCAATTGGACGGGACATGGCGGCGGCACATCTTCATCCAATTATAAAGGTTAATAATTCAGATAACTCACCTTCTCCTGCAGCAAACAGGTTTACTATTCTTTATGTTACGCTGCGGGAAACAGAGAAAATAAGGCATAAAAATCATCGCTGGTGCCGGCGGGATAGGATCCGAGAGTAGACGCAATGATATGTTACCGGGGAAAATGTAAAAAATGAGGCTATAAAGAAAACCACCATTCCTTATAGCCCCATTATAATTTTATTCCTGATGTTTCAAGGAAATTCCTGTTTTAGTCTTTTTAACTATAAATATGGCATTCTCGTTGAAACCAAATTCATCGACCATTTCTTTCGGTATGATCAGGCTTCCTCTTTTATTCACAGTGGTTGTCTTATCAGGTGTTGAAACCGCTCGGCTATCAGATATCTTTGGCACCATCCCCAATTCCATAGCTGAACTTAAATAGGCATTCTTAATCTGGGCAGCATTTTTGAAGCCAAATTTTTTCATGATTTCTTTATTGTTTGCCCCCCCTTTAATCGATTCAACGAGCTCTTTGGGATCATAGTTAACCTTGTCCCTTGTCTTTGATGCATTTTTTGCCATTTAGATTTCCTCTCCTAATTCATTTAATTATAATGATCAATTGGAGCTCGAAAATATATTCGGATTTCCGATTTGTCAACCGATTTTTTTTAATCTTTAGTTGTCATTTATACTGTTATAGGATCAGTCTTCGAAAGATCCGGTTTACTGCTTTATTTTGCACTTTTAGGCTGTAGGAAGAGAATTTTCAAACCGCTTCCATTTGAAAATCTCTTGAAAAATTTAGATAACGATATCTTTCATCTGTTCACCATTATTAACACGCAAATAGTCACACTTCCGGCCCTTCAAATTCTATCGAGAACTCTGTGCCTGCATCTCTCTTAACTTCCACTGTCGCATGTATCTGTTTGGCCAGCATTTGTATTAAACGCAGGCCCAAGGAGCCGGCTTGGCGCCAGTCCAGCGCAGGCGGCAAACCGATACCGTTGTCTCGTACGCCTAGTTTTATATGTCGTCCATTTTTTCGTAGCGTTACGATTACCTCACCGCTATCACCGTCTGAACCCTCGAATCGCTCCAGCACGTTCTCCATCGGAATTGCGGCGCTTCCCGCCCGGTAGGGGTTCGCCTCCCTCTTGAAGAAGAGCCTACGGCCGTTGATCTCCACGGCATGGGGGCCACATCCCTTTTCGCGGACGCGGTAACAGATCTCGACCGGCCTCCCTGCGATCTCGAGCTCGACCCTGAGCCCATCCAGGGTACGGGGGATCACGGGGTCGAGAATGAGCGTAGACGACAGCTGCCGCACTCCCAGGAAGCAGTGAAACAGGATCCTCGACCAAATGCCGGCCCCGCTCGAGTAGACGCGCCACCCCCCGTCCAGGGGGATCTCGTTCTTCGCGACCCGGTCGTATTCGGCGCTCGCCTGATACCGGTCGGCGAAGGCCGCGTCTGAGCTCGAATAGTAGCAGTTGGACTGCCGCAGGGTCGCGGCCGGGACGAGCTCGCGGATGCCGATCGGGTTTGCCCGGCAGAGGGCCTGGAAGAACCCTCTCGAATCCCCGTAATGAGCGAGGGCCTCTGCATAGCGAAGATGCGCATGGGTGTACATGAGGCCGATTTCACGGCCGAAGAAGGCGGCGCTCTCGGCCCGCTGGAAGAAGCGCGGGGGGCCTCCGCGGTACTCGAGCGGTCGGTCGAACAGCCGCCGCCGCACCCTCGAACGCCGCGGCGGTTTCGCCGAGCCCGATCCTTGCGGAGGCGGCGCCGAAGGCGGAGAGCGTCTGGTATTGAAGCGTGACGGTCCAGGCGCTGCAGAGTCGGTCCCACATGGCCGGCTGCACCGGCTGCAGGGAATCATTCCAGTCACCGTTGCCGTAGGCGGCCAGGCGGGTGCCGGAAATAACCCGCCTGCCGATCACCTCCATGGCCCGCTCCACATGGCAGCCGATGGATGCCCACTCGACATCCGGGTCGCCGTCCGGGTGAAAGAAAGGGACCCGCTCGTCCAGGATCACCTTGTCCGCCGTGGCGATGAGGTATTGGGCCAGGGCGAGCAGCGGCCAATAGACGATGTCGCCATGGGATTCGCTCGGCCGGATGTTACGTTCGCGATCGAAAAACGCGAACCACTGCGGCCAGTCGCCGTCGGGATTCTGGGCCTTGAACACGCGGATCAGGAGGTCCCGGACAGGCGCGAAGCGTCCCATGCCCAGCAGCATTTCGACCGGGCCCTGGCAGATGTCGCGGGTTCCCCAGTCGCCGCCGTTGTACTGCTCGATCCCCCGAGGGGCGAGATAGTGGATCAGGCCGTTCTGAACGAACCAGGGAAAGATCTCCCCCAGCCGGGATGCGGCCGGGGCATCCGGGCTGGACCTGGGGGGCAGCACACGGAGAACGGGGCATTTTTCACGAAGTTGCGGATCGTTCTTCTTCGCTCTGGCCGCGAGGTCCGAGACGATCTCCCCCCGCATCCGAAACCCGGCGGACCAGCACGGATCGGTCAGGATGCAGAGATAGGGTTGATTGCGGGAACGGCCGTCCAGAAATAGCAGTTCATCCCCCCCGATCCTCTCGACGACCGTGCCGGGGAACGGTGAAATCCGGAGTCCCCCTTGGGGGAACCGGCGCCCAAAATCCGAATCGGGCGCGGCCCGCACGAACACTTGATCCCCGTCCCGTTCGAACTGAACGATCCTTTCCTCGCTGCCATCGTCCCCGTTCATCGCCACGTGGTTGGAGAGGAGCAAGCTGACCGGCGGGCCGGACAGCACCTCGACCGACAAGGTCAATTCGTGGCGATCGATGAGCCCCTCGCTCCGGACGACGATCGTCCCATCGCAGTGTTTGTAAACCCAGCGGCTGCTCCGGGAAGTCATTTCGAAAGCCGAAGGCAGGCCGAGGAGCCGCCACCCCGCTCCCGCGTCCACAAAAAGCCGCTGTCCGTTGCCGGAGAAAAAACTGATGTAGCCGCGAACCGTGGAGAGGAACCGGTTGACCGAGACATGCCCCTGGGTGATTTGAGAGTGAAAGATCCCGCTCATCCAGGTGGTGGAGGTCATGGCGCTTTCGTCCGGGATCAAAAGATTTCCGGTCCGAAGCATGTTCGCGTGGGGCCTCAGGACCTCAAGCTCCTTCCTTTTCAACACGATGTGCTTTTGCGGCGACACGAAGAAAGAAAGGAGACGACCGCCGGAGCGCTCCTTCTCACGGAGGCCGGATCCGAAGAAGCCGTCGATTTCATCTTCGCCGAGTTCGAAAGCGTCCAAGGCCGGCGCCGAGCTGAAGAGCGTCTTCGAAGGCTTTTCGCTCTTTCCGAAGGTCGGGCTCCCTGCCGGAGAGGCTTCGGGCAGTCCCAGGACTTTTGCGACGAGGGCGAGGTCCACAGAGGAGCTAGCCTCGGGATGATCCGGCTGGAACCAGCCAAAAAACCCTCGCTCCGCCGTTTCTCCCGGCTCGAGCCGGACGGGATCATCCTGGATGGCGGCCATCGAATGTTCGTGCTGAAGGCGAGATCCCGGCAGCCCCTGCCCCACCCCGGCAGGCGCTCGGCCTCCGCGAACCGCGAGGCCGTATACCTGCAGTGCATCGGTCGCAAAGGAGATCCCCCGACCCAGGGAGCCGATCAGGGTCCAGGGGTTTTTCCCCTCGACCGGCTGGTTTTGCCGCGAGGCCAGAACGACGCCGCACTCCGGGTGGATCAGCGGCATATGGTCGACATAGTGGCTCACGTAGTACTCATTTAGCCGGGCGGCAGCGTAGTGGGTAAGGCCCAGATCCTGTGCGTAAATGAGGTCGAAGCATCCCGGCTCCGAACCCGCGTTTTCGATCCGGAGGTGCCAGAACCAGGCAGGGGCCGACTGCGCAAGGACCAGGGAAAGGGTATAGCGGATCTGCCCCCATGTCCCGCTTGCGGCCGCCCCCTGCGGGATGCTCCGGAATGCGGCCGGGCTTCGGGGCCCCAGGAGCGGAATCGCATTCAGACTGGAGCCGTATCGGCGCAGAAAGAGGTTGGCCGGACCCCCCTCGATCTCGGTGCCGAGAAAGAGGTTGAGGAGAATGTCGCGGCAGTCCATCCGCCGAATTGAGCCGTTGCGGTTCATCTCCAGGCGCAATCCGGAAGGGCTATCGAGGCGAATCAAATCGTTTCCAGACGGTGCATTGGTTGCGTTCATCGAGGTGTTTCCTCCCAGTGAACGGATTCACGCGACCTTCGAATAGGATATCGGAATCGTGACAAAAATCCGAACTCCAGTCAAGATGATATAATGTAATGCACCGGGAGCGTCTATGCGAGCTTTGCGTCACATACCCGTCTCTATTTCATGCTTTTTATCCTTATCGGATTTTAGCAGGAAATGGATTGGCACTGTGCTGCCTTCTGGGAAGGGAGTTTCTTTCAATACGAGGTGTATCTTTATATTAAGAAGTAGGACTTGAAAAAGCCCTAAAAATAGGCTATCCGGCAAAATCACAATTGGTTAGCTTGACCCGTCCCCGATTTACCCAATTCCGCATCAATGGGCAAAATCAGGCTAAAGGTGCATCCTTGCCCCGCTCCCTCGCTTTCGGCCCATATGGCGCCACCATGCATCTCAACAAAGCTTTGTGTCAGCGACAAGCCAAGGCCGGTACCCTGAAACCTTTTGGTTTTACAGTTTTCCACCTGCTCAAAGGGATTGAAAATCCGCTTGAGATCTTCGGGGAGGATGCCGATTCCAGTGTCCTTGACTGAAATCTTAATCCATGGCCCTGGGACAGCTGCTTTATAATCCATGTTATTGGAATCGAGGGCGACAACAGGCTGTAGCGCAGAGTCATACCATTGATCTTGGGAAAAAGACAATTCTTCGGCTGACAAGCAGATCGTTCCACCATCGGGGGTGAATTTGGCCGCATTGGAAAGCAGGTTGTACATGATCTGCTTTATTTTTCGACTATCAGCGATAATCGTTTCCGGCAGTCGGCTAAAACTGGACTCAAGCTTGATTTGATGCTTCAGGGCTTTTTCTTTAATCATATTGAAGCTGTTGTGCAATAACTCCTTTAAATCAAATTTGGTGGGATCAATCTCCATTTTCCCCGCTTCAATTTTGGAGATATCCAGAATATCATTGATCAAGTCTAACAGAAGGTGGCTGCTTGAAAGTGCGTCGGTGAGATACTCTTCCTGAATCTCATTTAAGTCCCCTACACGTTTGGCGACCACCAAGTCAGTAAAGCCTATAATATGGTTCAAAGGCGTTCGCAACTCATGACTCATATTGGCCAAAAATTCGCTTTTAATACGATTGGCTGCTTCGGCCTCATCCCTTGCGATTCGAAGAGCATCCTCGAATTGCTTCCGTTCCAAAATTTCCTCCTGAAGCTGCTTGTTGGCAAGCTCCAGATCCTTGGTCCTGTTTTCCACCATTTCCTCAAGTTTGGTGCGATGTTTTTGAAGTTCTTTTTGGGAACGGTCCAACTGATCGATATTACGTTCCAAATCTTGCTGATAAACACGAAGTTTGGTGTTCTGCATATTGATGCTTTCCACCATTTCATTAAACGCTTGCCCTAACATGGATATCTCGTCTTTTTCCGTTGAAGAAAATCGAGCTTTCATGTCCCCGGTTTTTACCGAGTGTGCCACCGTGGACAAAGCCCCGATCGGTCGAACGATTTTGATGTACAACAAGTAAATAATAATAAAGAAAATCAAAATGCCGGAGATTGCTATTAACAGAAATGTCAACTTCAATTCTTGAAAAATTTCTTTAGCGATCTGGGTCCCTCGGTTGGCTTCTTCAAGAGCGCTTTTAGATATGTTTGATAAATTGTCCGCTAGCTTCAAGGTGGTATCATCGAAGATGTTATTAATCGTGTTGACTTTTTGGTCTAAATACCGATCCTGCTCAAGGCGGTCGCGGTAGGAGGAAAAGTAGGTCCTCAAACGGTCGTTCATGATCTGGGTAGCGGTAGCCCGCCTTTCAATCGATGAAATGACGATCAACAACCCCTTATATTGGGTCTCTTTTCTCGATATAAGATAATCATCCTGAAATCGTGCCAGATTAAACAATAGTTTGATCAGCTTGGGCGCATTTTCCATCATTATATTTGAAGTGAGCATTTGATAAGCCGAGTTCAGGTTTGTCCGATTAAGTTGCGCATCCGTGTTTACCTGAATGAGTTGGTTGAATGCCCCCTCATATTGCGATAAAAGCTTCAGGAAACTCTGAACATTTTCTTTCATATTCGGGCCGAGCAATTTTAATTCGAATGGTTGTACACTCTTTCTTATATCAGCCAGGATTTTAGTAAAATGCTGTGTGGCGTCGGGATTTTGAGAGATAACGGATTTTTCCCAAAAACGCATGGTCCACAGGTGCTTCTCCAGTTCCTTAGCATCCTCATTGATGGATGTGGCGACATCTCTTTTTTGGGTGGCCTCCTCTTGCCGATCTAAATAGTATACGATCAGTCCGTAGTTGAGACTTAACAGCAACCCCAACAAGATTGCGACCAAATAAAACCGTTGACGGATGGTTCTCATTTCGTTCAATACCTTATTGCGTCACAAGTTTCAGATCGACAGGGACAAATTCATCAACTTTCAATCCACTGAGATGCTGTGCCGCTATTTTTACTGCAACGCTTCCCATTTCGTCCGGCTTTTGAGCCACAGTCGCAGCTAATCTACCTTGCTCCACTGCCCGGACAGCTTTATTGATCCCATCAAAGCCGATGAGGATCAGGGAATCTTTATTTCCCCCTTGCTCCAGGGCTTCGAGTGCACCCAGAATCATGCTGTCATTGTGGGCAAAAATAGCATCAAATTCAACATTCATAGCCAGCAGCTCTTCCATGGCCTTTTTTCCCTGTTCACGATCAAAATTGGCCGATTTCCTGGAGATTACCCTAAGGTCGGGATGTTTGGATAAAATCTCGTTGAATCCCTTACCTCGATCATGAGCGGCTGACGTACCCGGAATGCCTTCGAGCTCAACGACCCGGCCCTTTCCCCCGAGTCTATTCGATAAAAATTCTCCGGCCATGCGGCCTCCGGCATGGTTGTTCGAGGCGATATGACTTAAAACTTTTCCTTCCGTTGACCCCCGGTCCACGGTAATGACCGGAATTCCGGCTGCATTGGCCATCTCAATACCGATGGGAGCGGACTGACTATTAACAGGATTTAAAATCAAGGCGGAAATTTTTTTGTTAATAAGCCCTTCTATATCCGCCAACTGTTGCGCCTCGTCGTTACGCGCATCCAGGGCATCGAGGCGAAATCCATGAAGGACCGCGGCCTTTTCCGCATTTTTCAGCAGCGTGACAAAAAACGGGTTGCTGAGAGTCGAAATGGAAAGGCCAATCGTTTCCCCAAATGTATCGTGGGTGATCAAGTCCAACGGAGTTGGAAAATATTCAGCCACCTCGCCTTTTGACAACGCCGTTTTGGCCATCTGCACGCCATATTGCCCCATTAGTTCAGGATGCTGTTCCACCGTGGCATGAATAAAGCCGTGGCGCATTTCGTTCCGCACCTCTTCAATGTTGTCATATCCTGCCAACAGGATCTTTCCGCTCAGATCCATGCTATCAAGGGCGTTGAGTGCCCCCAAAGCCATTTTGTCGTTTGCACAAAAAATGGCGTCAACCGGTCCGTATTCCTCTAAAAGTCTTGTCACCGCCGAGTAGGCCTCATCTGTGTGCCAGTTGGCGGCTTCACTGGCTACAACCGTAATCTCGCTCTCTTTGGTGATTGCCTCGATAAACCCTTTTTTTCGTAGATCCGCATTTTCTACACCTCGGATACCCTCTATAACAAACACCCGACCTTTTCCATCGAGCTTCCGACGCACGTATTCTCCAACAAGACCTGATCCTTGCTCATTATCCGATCCGACAAATGGAATATTTATCCCATATTTTAACATTGTCGATTGATGAAACGGATTATCGATGTTAATAACCACAATACCGTTATCCAGGGCTTTTTTACAGATCGGGACCAATTCTTTTGAGTCGGCAGGGGCGATAACTATCGCGCCGTATTGCCTGGAAATAAGGTTTTCCACGATTGCGATTTGGCGTTGAATGTCAGTTTCTCGCTCAATTCCGAAAACCTCCAAGGTGATGTTGTTTTCCCGAGCATACTCTTCCGCGCCTATTTTCATGGTTGAAAAGAATGGATTGGTCAGTGCCTTCATTACTAAAGCAATTTTGTCCTTGTTGTCTTGGGCAAATCCATTTCCTGGAAATAAATTTGTGACGCCCACAATTGCAAAAACCGAAAGAATCAATATTTTTTTCATAAAGCCTCCAAGTGCATAAACTTCTCAGCTTACGCCGGCTGGTGAATATGGATGTTAATTTTTAATCGGCAATTGGCAAAGAAACTTTAAAAGAGCGAGGTGTAGAATGATAAATGAGCAAGTCAGAGACCCTTTTGGCAAGCCTTGGGATAAAGAGATGCGGCGCTCTATAATTGATATGGCGCTGGACCACCTGCAATAGGCATGGCAGCCGCGCACAACCGTTTTAAGGGGACGTTCGTAATTCTCCCATAAGATCCAGGTTGCCGATCGCTCCGGCGAAGCCGGTCCGCCCCCGTTCGCGCCGTCGTTCCCAGCCTCACCGCCCGCCCGACGCGGTGGATTTGGCAGGCCCCAGTTGCCCCGCCGCCGCCCATTTCTTCAGCGTAAAGCGGTCGACCTTGCCGGTTGTGTTGAGCGGCATTTCGTTCAAGACGATGACCTCCTCCGGCGCCTTGTATCCGATCCGGGCGCGGGCGAATTGGATGAGTTCCTGCATCGTAGGTCGTGCGGTTCCCGCTTCCAGCGTGACATAGGCGCGCACGTTTTCGCCGTGCAGGGGACTTTGCACCCCAACGACGCCGACATTGGACACGGCGTCGTGTTCGAGCAGCGCGGCTTCCACTTCTTGCGGGCAAATGTTCGAGCCGTCGTGGATGATGATCTGCTTCTTGCGGCCGTGGAACCAGAGATAGCCGTCCGCGTCGGCACTCATCACGTCACCGGTATCCAGCCAGCCATCGACGATCGTCTCGGCGGTCGCCTGCGGATTGTTCCAATAGCCGACCATATTGCCGCGAAACCTGATCCAAAGACGCCCATCCACGCCGGTCGCCACCTCGCGGCCGTCATCAGCGCGCAACGAAGCCTGGTAGCCGGGTGCAAGGGGCCCGACGGAGCCGATTTTCGGCGATGCCGGCGCGGTGACTGTCGGAACACCGATCTCGGTCATACCGTAGTCCTCGTCGATCGCGATGCCGGCAAGCGCCTTGAACTCCGCTTCGAGGGCGCCGGAAACCTTATCGCCGCCCGAATAACACACTTTGACCGAGGAAAAATCCTCGCAACGGGCGTGGTGATCCCGCGTCAGCGCATAGAGCGCCGACGGCAGCATCCAGACCTTGGTGGGACGCTCCTGGCGCAAAAGAGTCAGAATCTGGTCACCATCGAAGTTGCGCGCAATCACGACCCTGCCAGCGGCCGCGAACGTCATCATCGACAGGTGGTGCCCGCCGACATGCGATATCGACCCGGCGGGCATCATGACGTCGTCGGGACCCATTTCGAAGCTCTCGACGGCACTGGCAATGATCCAGCCGAGTGTCTCGAAGCTGTGGCAGACGCCCTTGGGTTTTCCGGTACTGCCGGAGGTGAAGAATATAATCGCCGGGTCGTCGGGCTTCGGCGGGGCGAAATCGCGGCGTGTCCCGTCTTCGGTCAGCGACCTGAAGCTCAAGCTGCCGTTGCCGCCGTTATCGTCATAGCTGATGCGGGCGAGCGGCAGTTTGGCTGCGAACCTGCTCGCGGACAGGTCGCCACGACGTTCGTCATGGGCCAGCAGAATCTTCGCGCCGCCGACCCCGAGCGCGTGGTCGATTTCCGGCACCATGTAACGGTAGTTGAGCGGCATGGCCACCAACCCGCATTTCATGCAGGCCAGGTAATGGATCAACAACTCCGTTCGATTGGGCATGAGCGAGGCAATGCGGTCGCCTGGTGCGAGTCCGAGGTCGAGATAACCGGCGGCGAGCCGATCCGACATGTCATCGAGCTTCCGCCAGGTCCAGCGCTGCCGCCGGGAAACGAGCGCATCCTCGTCCGGCTTCGCCGCGACACCCCCCTTCAGAATCTCATGAAGCGGGATCGGCGCGTCCAACGGGGGTCCTGAGATCGGCATGGCGGTCCTCCCTGTTGAAAGATAAAAGATAAGGAGTTGCTTTCACGAAGTGGAGGAATTGGAAAATGTAATTGTGTCCAGGTATCAGCTGCAGCGCAATATATTGAGGTGTCAATTAATCGGAGTCAATATCCAACCTCATAACGGAAGCGAACTTTATTGTCAACGCAGATTTTTAGGGCTGGAATCGAAATTCCATGCAGAAGTATCGATCAGGACCAGTTCAACCGCCAGGCGCGAATGTAACTGCCCTGCCAGCCCTTGGCATCGACCGCAAATAAACGCGTCGTTTATTTCTTTTCCATTTCCTACGATCTATGAGAAAATGCCTATCAATCACCACTTCAACATTGAAGACCTGGTCCCTTGCGCCAGATTAGAGGAGTGCCGTCGAGTAATGGAATATTGAAATGTTGGAATACTGGGATTGTCGGAATAGATCTGTTTTATATTTTGAAAAAGGCAGGCTAAAGGAGATGTGCCGTGGCAAATATATCAGCTAATATCTTTGTAATGATTGGACTGGGAATTCTTGTGGGGGTGGGCGCTGCATTTACCGGTTTGGGAGGTGGTTTTTTGATGGTTCCGCTTCTGATGATGATGGGCTATGCGGCCCACAGAGCCGTCGGGACTTCGTTCCTGGCCATTTTGGTACTGTCGATTTCGGCCCTGATTGCCCACAACAAGTTGGCGAATGTGGATTATCGCGCAGGGCTGCTGCTGGGCATTGGCGGCATCGGCGGCGCTCAAATAGGCGCACGCCTCGTGGAACATGTATCGACGGCCAGCTTCAAGAGAATCTTTGCATTGGTTTTAGTGGGACTGGCCATGTATCTATTTTTTAAGAAGTAGGACTTAAAGCGGGCCTCATTGCGACGATCACAAGGTGGCTCGTTTATGGCGATCATGGATTGGCCTTATGGCACGAATTCTTAACACCAGCCGTTCAATAAAATTTTCCCAACCCTTATTATCCCTGGTTATAAGACGGTGTTCGATTCCGCACGGGCCGATTCCGATTAATTTATACCTCGATACATTGATCCGTAACTGATGCCGGTATGCTGTTCGCAATTTCCCGTTGATAGGCACTGAAAAAGCGACCCATTTAACGGCGTCTTCAATTTGCAGGAGACTTCATGAAATCCAATACCGCCAATCGCAGACCTTATCGTTCATTTCTGAGTTATATCGATCTATCCAGGGAGTATTATGCGGCCCACGGGTATACCAGGCCCTATGGATGGATTTCCTTTCGAAATGTTCCTTTTACCCAGCTTGAAAGGCCGCTTTCCGAATGCCGAGTTGGCTTGGTAACAACCGCAGATCTTGAAAAGCCGCCGGGAGGAAGTGTCCAGGAAAGGCACTTGTCGAGAAAAGTGTATGCCCGGTGTGTGGATGATGCTCCCGGGCATTTCTATACAAAGGATTTGCAATGGGATCAGGAAACAACCCACACCGATGACAATGAGTGCTTTATACCGCTTAACCGGCTGGCCGAATGTGCCGCCGCCGGTAAAATCGCATCGGCATCGCCAAGATTTTACGGGGTCGTGACCGATTACAGTCAGGGAAAAGCTTCAAATATACAGGCCCCCCAAATTCTGAAGTTTTGCATGGAGGATGGGGTTGATGCCGTCATTCTGACTGCTCTTTGACCCGTTTGTCACCAGACCGTGAGTCTGGTAGCCAGGCATCTTGAAGAAAATAAAATACCGGCTGTTATAGTTGGTTCCGCGCGGGATATCGTCGAGGAATGCGGCGTGGCTCGCTTTCTTTTTACCGACTTCCCGTTGGGAAACCCTTTTGGCAAGCCTTGGGATAAAGAGATGCAGCGCTCCATAATGGATTTGGCGCTGGACCTCCTGCAAAAGGCATGGCAGCCGCGGACAACCGTTCAAACACCATTTATCTGGTCTGAAGATGAAACCTGGCGCCAGGTTTTCATGCATGTTTCAGAAGAGCAGCGGAAAGCGTTCAAAAAGGCGGGGGAAGCCCGCCGTGCGGAGCAG
>CAVZEZ010000028.1:0-36997 GCA_963774425.1 uncultured delta proteobacterium
GAGCCGGGGCGATGGGCAGCCTGTTCGGCGGCCTGCTGGCCGAAGCCGGAAATGAAGTCTGGCTCTACGATGTCTGGCCGGAACATGTTCAGACCATCGATCAAAATGGTCTGCGAATTGAACGCGAGGGCCAAACCCGCACGATAAAAGTCAAGGCCACCGCCGATCCGCAGAAGATCGGCCGTGCCGAACTGGTTATAATTTTCGTAAAATCCACCCAGACGGGTGCGGCGGCCAAAACTGCCGAAACCCTCGCGGCCGCGGACGGCGTGGTGCTGACGCTGCAAAACGGAATGGGCAACGCCGATGCCATTGCCGAGTATATCGCACCGGAGCGGATTTTGGCCGGGACCACCTCCCATGGTGCCACCCTGCTCGGCCCGGGCCGTATCCGACATGCCGGCATCGGTCCCACAACCATCGGCGCCTGGTCTCGAACCGAAGGCGGCCTGAAGCATGCCGGCCAATGTGCCGAATTTTTCAATCAGGCCGGCATCGAGACCCAATCCGTGGCCGACGTACGCAGCGTGATCTGGAACAAGCTACTGATCAATATCGGCATCAATGCGGTCACCGCGTTGACCACCATAAAAAACGGCCAGATTCTCGACCTGGAAATTACCCGCCGGCTCAGCCGGGCGGCGGTCGAAGAAGCCATCCGCGTTGCACGGGCCGAAAACATCGACGTTCACGAGGATGCGGTGGAACGGGTCTTCCACATTGCCGAGGCCACGGCTGTCAACCGGTCTTCCATGGGACAGGATGTGGATAACCGGCGTCAGACGGAAATCGCAGCCATCAACGGTTTTATCGTGCGCGAGGCCGATCGGCTCGGTTTGCAGGCGCCGGTGAATTTTACCCTGACCGCACTGGTCGAAACGTTGCAGGATCACTACCGTTAAGGTTTCAGTGTTCAGGAAGGCTGACTCCTTTCGACTGGAGACAGGTCTGACTCCGGAAACCTGAAACCAACTTTATTAGGTTCAAGATAGATTCCAATGTTAATTTAACGCAATAAGGAGCAGTGGAAATGAGCAACAAAAAAGTGACAGTCAAGGACGTTCAACTGGCCAAGGAAGAGGGCCGCAAACTGGTCATGATGACCGCTTACGACTATCCGTTCGGCCTGATGGCCGATGAGGCCGGTGTGGATATCGTGCTGGTCGGTGATTCCCTTGGAATGGTGGTCATGGGGCTGGAGGGGACCGTCGCAGTCGGCATGGAACATATGATCCATCACATCAAGGCCGTAATGCGGGGCTGCAAAGGGCCCCTGGTTGTGGGCGACATGCCGTTTATGAGCTACAACACCTCGATTCGGGACGCCATTGTGAACGCCGGACGGCTGATGAAAGAAGGCGGCTGCGATGTCATCAAGCTTGAAGGGGGAGTGGATTTCGCACCCACGGTCCAGGCCATTGTCAAGGCCGGCATACCGGTTCAGGGTCACATCGGACTGACTCCGCAGACCGCCAGCGCTTTAGGTGGATTTAAAATGCAGGGGAAAGATGCCACGGCTGCCAAACAGATCATCGACGATGCCAAGGCGCTGGAAAACGCCGGCGTATTCTCGCTGATTCTGGAGGCGGTGCCGGCGCCCCTCGGGAAACTGGTTTCCGAAGCGGTTCGGGTACCGGTCATCGGGATCGGTGCCGGCCCGGATGTGGACGGTCAGGTTCTGGTAACCCATGATATGGTGGGATTGTTCGATAAATTCGTCCCGAAGTTTGTCAAGCAATACACCCGGATCCGGCCGAATATACTGGAAGCGCTGGGAGCCTACAAAAAAGAAGTACAGGACGGGGTGTTTCCGGCTCCGGAGCACTCTTTCAAGATGCCCGAGGAGGCTCTGGCACAGTTGAAAAAGATGATGGAGAAAAAATGATCACCGGCATCGGCCGACCTTGCACCTTCAAGGTAGTTTCATATAAGCCGCGGCCGCTGGCTAAAGGGCAGCCGGTCTGATCGGATAAAGAAACTTTGCTGAAATCTTGAAAAATGCCAGACAAATCGGGTGGGAGCGGCTTCCAGCCGCGATTTTAATTCGGATCATTGTCAATTCTTAATCGCGGCCGGAAGCCGTTCCCACGCTACATTTAAATTAATATTAAACCAATGACATTCGCCTTGGATGTAGGTTCGTTGGCAACTGATCTCTGATCCCCGATCACCGACCTCTGGTTTCACTACCCGAAGATCTCCGCGGCACGGTCGACGATGTAATTTCCGATGGGCATCGCCGAAGTGGCTGCCGGAGACGGGGCGTTGCATACGTGAAAAGACCGCCGGGTATTTACAAACAGAAAGTCGTGAATGAGCGTGCCGTCCGGCGCCACGGCCTGGGCGCGCACGCCGGCCGGATAAGGGGATAAATCGCTGATTTGAATCTGGGGGCAATATTTTCGAACCAGTTCCAGGTATCCGCTTTTAAACAGGGAGTTTTTGAATTCGGCAATCCCCGCCTTCAAATTTTGCCGCATGACCTTCCAGAATCCGCTATAGACCGCCATTTCTCCGATATCACGCAAACTGATATCCGTTTTCCGGTATCCTTCCCGTTTGAAGCTCAGCACGGCATTGGGCCCCACTGTGACGGTGCCGTCGATCATCCGGGTCAGATGAACCCCTAAAAACGGCATGCCGGGATCGGGAATGGGATAAATCAGATGATTGATAATATCGTTTTTCGAGGAGGGCAATCGAAAATATTCGCCGCGAAAGGGAATGATCCGGAATTCGGGCAGCAGACCCAGCATTTTCACCAGCCGGTCCGCCATCAAACCCGCGCAGGCAATCAGGTAACGGGTCTCCAAATTTTCCTGGGAGGTGTGAACCTGAATGCCCCCGGCATTTTCCTTCAACCCCCGGACTTCGCAGTCGAGTCGCACCTGCCCGCCGAGGCTCTCGAACAATGCCGCCATCGTGTCCGTGACCCGGCGATAATCCACGATTCCCGTCCGTGGAACAAAAAAGGCTCCGGTGCCTGAAATATTCGGCTCGCGGTCCTTAAGCTGTTCACGGCTCAGCCATTCCACCGTGATGCGGTTTTCGCGGGCCCTTTCGAACAGCTTTTCCATCAATTTATATTCCTTTTCGTCCGTCGCCACCAGCAGCTTGCCGCATTGTTCGTAAGGAATTTCATGCGCGAGACAGAAATTGACCGTGGCCTCGTTTCCCCGGCGGCAGAAATCCGCCTTTAAGCTTCCCGGTTGGTAATAGACCCCGGCATGAATCACACCGCTGTTGTGACCGGTCTGATGACCGGCAAGCTGCAGCTCTTTTTCCAGCACGAGGATTTTGCTGTCCGGATGCCGCATCTGAAGTTGCCAGGCGGTGGAGATGCCGACGATACCGCCGCCGACGATTATGTAGTCATAGATCATTGGGCGCCTTTCTGTATTTCTTTCAAAGCGTCTTCCATGATGGAAAGCCCTTTATCCAACTGATCATCGGTAATGACAAACGGCGCCAGGATGCGGACAATGTTGCCATAACTTCCGCATACCAGTATCACCAGTCCATTTTCCAGGCAGCGGGCGGCCAGCTGTTTGGCTTCATCGGCCGCAGGTTTTCGGTCCCCGCCTTTGACGAACTCCAGTCCCAGCATGGCGCCGAGGCCCCTGATTTCGCCGATAATGTCAAACTCATCCTGCCAGGCGCTGAAACGGGCCATCAGCTTCTCACCGAGAGCCACTGATTTGGCCAGCATATTTTCTTCTTCAAAGACTTCCAACACCGCAAGTCCGGCCGCACAGGCCACCGGATTTCCCCCGTAGGTGCCGCCCAGGCCCCACGGATGGACGGCATCCATTATTTCCTGCCGGCCCACCACGGCGGCCAGCGGCATACCGGCTGCCAGGCTTTTGGCCACGGTGATCAAGTCGGGTTCCACCCCCCAGTGCTCGATAGCAAACATTTTGCCGGTGCGTCCCATGCCGCTCTGGATTTCATCCGCCACAAACAGGATACCGTTGTCCCGGCAGATTTTCACAAGTTCCTGAAAGTAGCCTTTCGGCGGTGCGATAAACCCACCTTCGCCCTGAACCGGTTCGGCCACCACCGCCGCCACGGCTTCCGGATTGACATGCTTGATGAAAGCATCCTCCAGTGCGCGGGCGCCGGTGACATCACCGAACGGTATCCGGTAGATTTCCGGTGCGAAGGGACCAAAGCCGAATTTATAGGGTTTGACCTTGCTGGTCATGGTCATGGTCAGCAGGGTACGCCCGTGGTAGGCGTTTTCAAAGACGATGACGGCCGGCCTTTTGGTGTGGTAACGGGCAATTTTTACTGCGTTTTCAACCGCTTCGGCACCGGAGTTGAAAAATGCCGCGCGCTTGGGAAAGTCGCCGGGTGTAATTCGACAAAGCCTTTCCGCCAGCTTGACCGCCGGCTCATAGGGATTCACCATAAAACAGGTGTGGGTGAACTTTTCAGCCTGATCTTTAATGGCCGCCACGACTTTGGGGTGGCTGTGGCCGATATTCATGACGGCGATTCCGCCGGCGAAATCGATAAACTCCCGGCCCTCGACATCCCGCAAAATCGCACCTTGGGCGGATTCAATAAATTTTGTCGTAATACTGGCCACACCTTCAGAGATAACGTGGGACCGCAGTCGATTCAGTTGTTCGTTGGTAGCGCGACTCATTTTATAACCCTTTCGCAGTTGCTGATTTAAAACCCTTCGATCTGTTTGGGAAAATAATCCTCGCAGGTTCCTTCGCGGTAAACATCGGCAGTGGCGCAGTGCAAACCGCCGCCGAAGGCGCTGACATCGCCAAACGGCACCGGAATGACTTCAAAGCCGAGCCGGTCGAACTGTTCCATCTGCTTTTTCTCCTGAGCGTCGACACAGATGGTTTTTGGATCCAGCATCAGGGTGTTCATCGACAGCCATTTGCTGCAGAACGACAGTGGGGGATAGTCGTCCAAGGCGGGCTCGGCGCATTCCACGATTTCCCAGCCGTTCTGCTCGAAGAACTCGACCATCCGGGGCGCCAGGGGTTTGCGCACCCGATTGCTGAGCGCCAATCCCGGACGCAGCAGCACAAATGTCGCATCGATGTGGATGGGATTGCTTTCATAAAACCAGATTGAATGCAGCCGGTGATTCGGGAAATGGCGGCGCAGCCAGTCGAAACCGCCTTTGTTGGTCACGGACGAATGATAGACAAACAGATCCCTGCCGGCCCGCGCGATATCGGCCGCATCGAAGCAGGGTTCTTTTTCGGTCAGGACCCAGTCCCGATGGTTAATCGCCAGATCCTTTTCCTCCCTGCTTTTTTCCTTCCATTTGCGCCAGTAGTCGGGTTTGTATGTGGCTTCCGAAAGCCGGGGCTTGGGCGCGGCCTCCCATCTGAAATTCGGGTCTTCCCTGAAATACCCTTCCAGCAGCGGGCGATAGCACAGGTATTCGAACCACCGGCTGCGCTGGGACATGGTGGCTTCGAGTATTTCGCTGCCTACGGTCAGCAATACATCCCGTGGCGGCATGCAACCGAACATGGAATCCTGGTGCCAGTCCGGAGTCTGGACCTTTTGGCTGAAATCCAGCGGGACCGGTCGATCGACGCGAATGCCCCGGTTTTCGAGAATCCTGGCGAAA
Source organism: uncultured delta proteobacterium (assembly GCA_963774425.1). Taxonomy (GTDB): domain Bacteria; phylum Desulfobacterota; class Desulfobacteria; order Desulfobacterales; family JAFDCJ01; genus JAFDCJ01. The sequence continues at coordinate 5,609 of CAVZEZ010000028.1, forward strand.
TTGTCCAGCTGTTCATTGGCTTTTTCTTCCATCTCCTTGGGCAAGGGACCATAGGTGCCCAAGGGGAATCCATGATCCGGCCAGTCACGTGCGATGGCCGGTTCCGGGGCCGTAACCATGGTCCCATCGGCACGTCCGACAATGATATGTTTCAAAGGATCCCATTCGTTCCAGGAATTTACAATGGTCTTTCGATCGGTCATATTTCCCTCCCAAAAATTTTAAATCGTCAAGACTGCAGATCAACAGTGCCGGGTTTCATTCCAGCGATGGATACGTTTTCGATAATAATACTGGTTTGCCGTTCCGGGGGAGTTCCGTGATGGGGAAATCGTCCGATTCATCCGCCATGAGAACCCTTGTCTCATCGTTCGTCCTCAAACCGCCCTTTTACCCGGGCGCGGTTCGATCAGGCGCGGTTCAGCCGCAAGCCGGACGCATGACCCTGGATTGAAAGCAGCCCGGATCACATCTTCACAATTTACATATTTTGCGGAAGTGATGACCGTGGATGGCCAAGGTAATCGCCAGCGGCAGCAGCTTGGGGCAACGGAAAAGCGTCCACACCAGCAAATTCCAGTACTGTATACGTTCCTTGCCAAAAATTCCAATCCGGATCGAGGTTCTAAAAACCGCCAGAAACCGTTGAAAATCGATTGGAATGGAAATCTTGGGTGCCTTGTATTCCCGCAAAAAGGTTTTGATGCGGCGATAATACGGACGGGGATGGTAAATGCTGTTCAGTATGGCTTCATACCCCTTGAGAAGCTGGTTCAAATCCATTTTGGGTATTATGTTCGTGGTGCCGTCGACATTGTCGCCGGATACCAGGCCCCGCAGGCGGCCTTCCTCCTTGAGGCGTTCATACAGTTTGGTTCCGGGCGGCGCCTGGAGCAGGCCCACCATGGCGGTGACGATGCCGCTTTTCTGGATGAAATCTATTTGCCGTTGAAAGATCGACGGGCCGTCGGAATCGAATCCAACGATAAATCCGCCCTGCACCTGCAATCCGCTGCGCTGGATGCGTTTGACGCTTTCTATCAGGTTGCGGTTTTTATTTTGCTTTTTATTGCACCCGGTCAATCCCTCTTCATCGGGTGTTTCGATGCCGATAAATACCGTATCGAACCCCGCCTCGACCATGGCCCCCATTAAATCCTCGTTGTCGGCCAGGTCGATGGAGGCCTCGGTATTGAATAAAAATCCCTTTTTATGCTGCCGCCATTCGATCAGCGCCGGCAAAAGCTGAGTCGTAAGATACTTGCGGTTGCCGATGAAATTGTCATCCACAAAGAAGACCTGCCCGCGCCAACCCATGTTGTATAGACTGTCCAACTCGGCGATAATCTGATCCGAGGATTTAATGCGCACCCGATGGCCTAGCAGGGCGGTGACATTGCAGAAATCGCAGTTGAACGGACAGCCCCGGGAAAACTGGATGCTCATGGATGCATAGTGCTTCAAGTTGATCAGCCGCCACATGGGAATGGGAGTCCGGCCGATGTCGGCGAACTCTGAGGTTGCATAGACGCGCCGGGCACGGCCGGAATTAAAGTCCGCCAGAAACTCGGGGAGGGTGATCTCGGCTTCATTGAGAACAAAATGTTCGACGTCATCAAACAGCTCATATTCGGCCGTGAAGAGCGGACCGCCCGCCACCACTTTGACCCCGGCTTTTTTACACCGGCTGATAATCTGCTGGGCCGATTTTCGCTGAACCACCATGGCGCTGATAAAAGCGTAATCCGCCCACTGGAGATCTTCGTCCGTCATTTTGGCGACATTCAAATCAACCACTTTTTTTTCCCATGCATCCGGCAGCATGGCGCCTACCGTCAGCAGACCCAACGGGGGAAAGGCGGACTTTTTGTGAATAAATTTCAGGGAGTGTCTGAAACTCCAGAAGGTATCGGGGAAAGAGGGGTATAAAAGTAGCGCTTTCATGGGGATGCCTTTTTCAAGGAAGATGGTCTATTTCCAAAAAATCACAAAGCAATCTCACCCCGAAACCCGTTCCTCCGGGTCCGCAGTAAGCGCTTTCCGATTTGAGATAGGCCGGTCCGGCAATGTCGATATGGGCCCAGCGGGTATCGCCGCTAAATTCCGATATAAAAAGTGCCGCGGTAATGGCGCCTCCCCAGCGGGTGCTGCTCATGTTGTTGATATCCGCGAAGTCACTTTTGAGAAGTTCCTTATAATCCGCAGGCAGGGGCATCCGCCAGCAGCGTTCATGGGTTTTTTTCCCCGACGCAACGATTCCGGCGGCCAAATCGTCATCATTGGAGAATACACCGGCGATTTTGTCCCCCAGGGCGACGACACAGGCGCCGGTCAGTGTGGCCAGGTCGATGAGTATCCGGGGTTTAAATTGTTTGATCACATAGGATATGGCGTCGATCAGAATCAGCCGTCCCTCCGCGTCGGTATTTCCGATTTCAATGGTTTTGCCGGCATGGCTGCGGACAATATCTCCCGGACGGGTGGCGCTTCCCGACGGCATATTCTCAACGATGGGAATGGCGCCAATAATATTTACCTTTGTTTTGAGCCGGGCGGCGGTAATCAGAGTGGCCGCCACCGCTGCGGCACCCGACATATCCGATTTCATGTCGGCCATGGAATTTCCTGTTTTGATGTTAAGGCCACCGGAGTCAAACGTCACCCCTTTGCCGACCAGGGCAATAGTATTTTTGGCGCCCGCCATCTTGTGCTCGAGCAGCACCATTGCCGGTTTGTGCCGACTGCCGGCGGCAACGGCCAGCAGTGCATTGAGTTTTTTTTGTTTCAACTGCGATTCGTTGAATACCTGGACTTTCAGGCGCTGTTTAGCGGCCAGGCCGGCGATTGAGCGGGCCAGTTTCTCCGGCGTTTTTTCGTTCGGCGGTGTGTTGACCCAATCCCTGGCCAGCGTGGTTCCCTCACAGACGGCAACCACCCTCGATGACAGGTGGCGCAACGTTTTGGCATCCTGTGCCGGTATCCTGAAAACAAGCGTTTTAAGCGGTTTTTTCTTTTCTTCTCCTTTGAACTTTTGAAACAGATGGTTTCCAAGCCAGGCACCCTGTTCCATGGCCTCCAGAACCAGCGATAGGTCCATACCCAATTTTGCGGGATCGGGAACCTGGAAACACACAGTCATCGAATTTTTTTCGATGCAGTTTTTGACTGTTTTACCGGCCATGGCACGCAATGCTTCACGGTCTACTTCCTCCAGTTTGCCAAGCCCCTGCAGGATAATCCGTTGGGCGCCGATAGCGGGGATATCGTACAGGGTCACGACTTCATCCTTTTTCCCGCTGAAATCCGCCAGACCGAGTGCCTTTTTTACAACGGATACGATCGATGGGTCATCGTGGATATCTTTATCTTCGCACACGGCAACGGCGAGGGTATCGTATTGCAATTTTTTCAGATCAATCGACGTCAAGCGCAGCATGACTGCCTGTCTCCCCTGGTTCCGATTCTTTTATTGCAGCATGAACAGCCTGGTCCTTTGGGCCAGGTCAGAGATTATGGGAGTATAAAGAGATGGTGCACGGGTGTCAATTAAAAATAACGGGGGAATTTGGCCCTCTGGACCTGGATCTTTACTCCTGGATCAGCTTTTTCATCATTCCCATGAACTTCCAGTCGAAGGGCGTTTTCTGACAAGGCATGACCGCATTGTTGGTCAACACCGGATCGGATGCGAGATTGTACCGGGATGCAGCCAGCGCCTTGGGCCACAGGGCGGTATGGGGAATGGGTGTATAATAGGCCGGAACAGGCGTTATACCGGCCTGCTTCACGATTTGAATGGAACGGATAATAGAACTTGTTTTTTGCCCGGGAAGTCCGACCAACAGATAGGCTCCAACCCGGCTTTGGTCGAAACCGACCTTTTGCAGACAGTCCACCGCCTGTTTGAATTCATGGTGGGAAACCTTGGTGTCGATTTCCTCCCGTCGATCGAATTCCGCTGTTTCCAGGCCAAGGCGCAAGGTGGTGAAACCGGCTGCGAACATGAGCCGGGCGGTGTATGGGGTGATTCCGCGAATATGGACCGCATTGGGTGTGTGAAAGCGTACCCGGATACCGGCTTGCAGAATCAGTTCCAAAACAGGTATTGCGTGTCGTTCGGCATCCACCAGAAAAGCATCGTCATACAAAACAAAATCATTTATCCCCCTGTTTTTTTTCCAGAAGGCGATTTCTTCGACAATCGTTCCGGGGCTGCGCCTTCTGCGTTCGGCGTCCAACAGTCCGGATGCACAATATGCACACCGAAAGGGACATCCCCGCGACGTGAGCAGGGGAACATAGTTGACCCTGGTTTGCAGATCCAGGGCGGGGTAAGGGTAAGTGTCCAGATCCTGCGCATCGAATTCCGGTGCCGCGGAATAACCGGTAAACCGGCGCACGAGGTCCAGCAGGTTTTTTTCCGCGGGGGCGTCGGAGACCTCATCCGCTCCCGAAGTGGCACGGGCATGGTCGTGACACAACCGGGCATAAATGCCTCCTAATACGAGCGGTGTCTGCGGCCAGACGGATCTGACGATTTCAATGGTTTCCTGCACCCCCGGATACCAGTAGGTCATCAGCGATGTGAGCAGCACAAGATCGGGGCGGCTCAGTTTCAGCAAGTCTTCCCTGAACCATTGCGGCTTGATTCCATAGCGACAGAAATGCCGGGGTATGTCGCCCAGCCCGGAAGGTTTCGGAATGCGGGTTTTGAGATAGGGCCCGCGGCCGTATCTTACCGTCGGATCTGATCGGGGCGCATTGGGATGGAATCGGTCCAGACAATCGATATAGGAAACCTGGATGTCGTGCTGCCGCAACAGGGAAGCGATGCGAAGCAGCCCTAACGGTTTGGCCCAGAAATCGTAGGCTGCGAAATCATGGATCCAGGGGTTGATCAGCAGAATGTGGGGGACATCGCGGATGGGCATTTTAATCAGGAGTTCCTGGTCGATGGGCGGTTCTTTAGGCATCTAACCAGCCGATATTGACCCAAATTTACGATAGGTCTAATACGGCACGAGGTGTCAGGTGTCAGGTTTCAGGTGTCAGCGTTGCCGCTGACCGCCGGAGCGTTGCTTTTATCGAGATACCTCCTTTTTAATCGTCTTCATCGGAGGGAAAATACACCATCGAGGTTTTCTTCAGTTCCCTGCGGCTGAAGAGCAGTGTGTAGTTCTCAACCGCTGTGGCCTGGGCCATCTCACGGGCGGTGCGGCGGCAGGCCGCCTTGTCATGGGCGTGAATCATAGTGTATAAATTATACGGCCAATCGCCCGCGGGATTCCGCCGGTAACAGTGAGAGACCTGCCGGAATGCCGCCATCGCTTTACCGACCTCGTCGAGACGCTCTTCGCTTACCTGCCAGGCCGCCATGGCGTTAGCCGTATAGCCGGTTTTCTGGTGACGCAGGGTGGCGCCGAATCGTCGGATCAGTCCACATTTTTTTAAATTTTGCAGCTTTCCCAGTAAGGTCTCTTCCGATATTCCCAACTTCTCGGCGATATCGAGATAAGGCCTTTCCGTTACAGGAATGTCTTCCTGAATCGACGCGATGATTTTTTTTTCCAGTTCCGTCAGCATATCTTTTCGTTCGGATCGTTCGGTTCGTTTTGATCGATTTGTTTGTTAAGCAGGTTATAATTTCCTAAAGTCAAAGGTCGAAGCCCCACTTTATATCCAACCAGCCGTTCATCTCAATCTCGGTATCCTCTATGCTCGAATCCCTCAATCCCAAGATCCCTAAATTCCTAAATTTTTCGCCTTGTCAGGGAAAAGCCGTCGGATGTCTTCTTCGGTCGCCTTGCAGATCCCCCGTTCGGTAATGAAGCCGGTTACATACCTGGAGGGAGTCACGTCGAAGGCGAAATTGGCCGCCGGACAGCTCCGGGGGCAAATCAGGATGCTCGTGGGCCCGTCGTCGTCCAGCCCCTGAATGTATTTTATTTCATCGGGATTGCGCTGTTCGATGGGGATGTCTTTGACACCGTCTTTGAGAGTCCAGTCAAATGTGCTGGACGGCAGCGCTACATAAAAAGGTACGTGGTTGTCCCAGGCAGCCAGGGCCTTTAAATATGTGCCGACTTTATTGGCTACATCGCCGGCTGCCGTCGTCCGATCCGTGCCCACGATGACGGCATCCACCATCCCATGCTGCATCAGATGGCCGCCGGCATTGTCGGTGATGAGGGTGTGTTTGACGCCGTGCTTTCCAAGCTCCCAGGCCGTCAACCGGGCGCCCTGATTGAGCGGCCGGGTCTCATCCACCCAGACATGGATGTCAAGCCCTTTATCGTAGGCGGCGTAAATGGGGGCGGTCGCCGTGCCGTATTCAATGCACGCCAGCCACCCGGCATTGCAGTGGGTCAGCAGGTTGACGGTCTTGCCGTTTTTGCGTTCACTGAGCTCCTCAATGATGGACAGGCCGTATCCGCCGATTTTGCGACAACTATCCACTTCCTGTTCGGCGATGATGCCGCTGATATTTCTAGCGGTTTCCAGCTTTTCCTTAGCATCCGATATTTCCAGTATTTCCTTCATAACCAGGTCGACCCCCCAGGCCAGATTGACGGCCGTGGGCCGGGCCGATTTGATCCGACGGGCCTGCTGGTGCAGGTAGTCGGCATCGACGGGATCCTCCGGAGCGTTCAGCACTGCCAGGTAAACCGCATATGCGCCGGTAACGCCGATCAGGGGGGCCCCCCTGACATACATTTCTTTAATGGCTTTTATGGCATCATCGACTGTTTTCAAGTCGACAATTGCAAGCTCATGGGGAAGTTTGCGCTGGTCTATGATTTTAACCGTATTCTCGTGTGTATCGAACCAGATGGTTCGAAGGTCCTGGCCGTCGACTCTCATAGATATGTCCTATCCTCACCTTTCCGTTGTTGGCTGTCGGTGGTTTTTATCATTATAATTAATGATTTACAAGGATTTGTTTCCGATTTCTCGGATCGATCCAGCCGGTTGGTTGTGACCAAAATGGGCCATCGAGAATTGGTTGCATGAATCAGAAACACACCGTCCAGAATATCGCTCCAATGGGCAGTTTTCACTTGCCGATTTCAATGTGAATCGGCAAGCCCCGGCGTTTGGAACGCCGCCCGACGGACAACAGTCAAGCGGTGATTCCGGTCAGCGTCTCGCCACCAATTCCGACACAATTTCTCCCGACAGGGCGTGTCGCTCGAATACCCGGCGTATCTTTTCGGGGTCCATCTGCCCGTAGACCACCGGCTCGCTGCCTTTGATCTGAACGGTGACATTGGGTTCGCTGTCGCACTTGCCGGTACAGCCCGATGCGAGTACCCGGATGTCCGGGCGGTCGGCTGCAGCCAATTCCTCCAACAAAGCACTCATTACTTCCCGTGCACCGGCGGCAATTCCGCAAGTTCCCATGTGCACCGTGATTTTCACGTTTGCGTCGCCGTCGCGCACAGCAGTGCGCCGGGCGGTTTGTTCCTTTATTTTTTTTAAATCCGCGACCGTCAGCTTGGTCATGCCTGCTCCCTTGTCTTTCATTTTCATTCACAAAAAAAGTTGCACCCCGGTGAACCCCCCGCGGCGCACGCGCCTGTTGCCCGGCTTTTTAGGCCGGGTTTCGCCTAATCGAATTAATGAATTTTACCATACTTGCTGTGAATGGCTTCCCGAATACACAGTATCCGGTATCCGCCCGGAAAATGCAGCCGCTGCTCACCTGCCTGCAGCCAGGTGAGCAGATTGTCACCGCGCCGGTTTTCGTGTTTGCCTGCCACGCTCTGATGCCATTTTCCCGATTGATTTGCGGATGGATGCCGTCAGCTCATAAACGACCCTGTAGTCCGTCAGGGAATCGATTCCCATCTCTTTTTTAAGTTCGCGGGTGTCCATGGTGAAATTTTCGTCCTCTACGATATGGGTATAAATAAAATCAATTTGCGGATTGCCGGCAATCAGGGCGGCGAACGTGGCCGCCATATTTCCTAAAGGGGCCCGATCGATGTGGCGGAATCGAAAAACAGCCTCGACCTGTGTCCCGCCGCCCGGCCTTGTTTCGACCCTGAGGCCGCCTCCGCAACGTTCAGCCGCCGCTGCCAGCAATGAAAGGCCCATACCGACCCGGCGGGTCCTGCGGCCGGTAATGAATGGGTCTGCCGGATTTGAGATCTTGGCGTCAGGCATGCCCCGACCGTTGTCCGCGACCTTAATGGTCAACAGGTCTTCGCTGGGGGCTTCCGTTATCAGTGCGTGGATGCAATCGGCGCCGGCACTGATTCCATTTTCGACGATATCCAATATGTGAAGCGACAATTCGCGCAACCGGCTTGCTTTTCTTTAATAGGTCGTACAGGTCCAACAGGTCCTATACTCAATAGGTCCTATAAGTCCTATCTGCCTCATCCACGTTGGTTTACACACAGCCGCCCTTGCCGATTCCAATGGCATAAAGTTTACCCGCCAGTCGGTAGGCGGAATCAGGCCACAACAGCAGGGGAATTCCCTCCGCGTTTGCCTTTTGCACGGTTTCGGTATCCGGCGTATGACCACCGGCAACGACGATGGCGGCTATGTTGCGCAAAACGGCTACGGCGACTATATTCGGATGCGCCTGAACCGTCAACCAGACACAACCTTCAGCCGCATGGGTCATGATGTCGCTTAGCAAATCACCGCAATAACCATCGGCGACCCGGCGCTCGATCCCCTTCTCTCCAGCGGCTAACTTCAGACTGAAACGCTTCATCAGATCTTGGACAGTCATTCACCCGCCTTTCCGGTTCCTGTCGTTGGCAATGCAATCGAAGCACTGCTGTTCAGCCGTCATGGGTGGAAAGCAGCACAAGGGATACGCGTGTCCGGGTTTCATCCGGCCTTCAATTTCGAGAAAGACGAAAAATATATGATAAAGCAACCAGGCTGTCAAGGCAGGCGGACACCGACTCGGCCGGCTTGCCAAATAAACGTATAAAAAACTGGCTTTTGCTTAACGATTGCGCTAATATATGTGATTTCTAAATGGGTATTGCAGCCGAATCTTTTCTTGGGTTTTTCCATCGGGGATATTCGCGAATATAAGATTCGCGGCACAGGAGAGAATTAAATGAGAATTGGACTTATCGGTGGTTCCGGATTGGACGATCCGGAAATGATAAAAGACCTGCGGGGCGAAGTCCGGGCCACATCCTACGGGGAGACCCCGGTGAAAATCGGCCGACTATGTGACCTCGACATCGTATTTCTGCCGCGGCATGGTTCCAGTCATCAATTCAGTCCGACCCACACGAATTATCGGGCCAATATCCAGACCCTCAAGGATCTGGATGTCACTCACATCATTGCCACCAATGCCTGCGGCAGTCTAAAAGAGGAAATTCGCCGGGGCGATTTTGTCATCCCCTCTCAATTTATCGATTTTACGAAAAGAAGAATCAATACGTTCCATGATGATTTCAGTCAGGGTATGCACCATGAGGTGATGGCCGACCCTTTCGATAAGTCTTTAAGCGAGCTGCTGTTTGCCGTGGCCATGGATTTGAGTTTCAGGGTCCACAAAGATAAAACCATGGTGACGATCGAGGGCCCGCGGTTTTCCACCCGAGCGGAGTCAAGGATGTATATTTCCTGGGGGGCGGATATCATCAATATGACAGTTGCCACCGAGGCGGCGCTGGCCAGGGAAATGAGGCTGCCGTACGCGGTCATTGCGATGTCAACGGATTACGACTGCTGGAAGGAAGACGAGGAGATGCCGGCCTGGCAAGACATCCTGGCAATTTTCAATAAAAACGTAGACAATGTCAAAAAGATACTATTGGAGACAATTTATCGATTATCAAAACAGATAGGTGCCCAATGAATTCAACTACTTCCTCAGCATCTGCATGTTCCTCCGATCATTATAAAGACACCTGTGAATACATCAAGAGCAAGGTACGGTCCATTCCCAATTGGCCGATCGAAGGCGTCACTTTCAGAGACATTACCACCCTGTTGCTTGATCCGCCGGCGTTCAAGAATATTTGTTCGATTTTTTATGACAGATATGTAAATCAAAAATTAGATAAAATCGTCGGCATCGATGCCAGGGGATTCATCTTCGGAGCGGTACTGGCATATAAGCTGGAGATCGGAATGATTCCGATACGAAAGACCGGAAAGCTTCCGCATACCACGATCAGTGAATCTTACTCTCTGGAGTATGGCCAAGAGGTCATCGAAATACATGACGACGCTATTCGGTCCGGCGAGAAAGTTGTTATTATCGATGATTTGATTGCAACCGGCGGCACGGTAGCGGCGGCCGCCAATCTGGTGGAGAAATTGGGTGGAGAAATTGTGGAATGCGCCTTCGTCCTGGAGTTGGCCGATCTGAAAGGCAGGGCAAAACTCGGCAACCGGAAAGTTTTTTCAATCGTTGAATTTGAAGGTGAGTAGGGCGACCGCAGGGCAACTCCGCCGGGGGAGGGCATCTCATCTTGCATCGCGGTCCCGCGGCTTGAGACGACACATCCGAATACCGGGCTTAAGTTGCACAATGTGACACTATCGAGCGCAGCGGCCCTCGATTCGAGTCGCTGCCGGCCGTTGACTTTTTCAGCCAGTTGTGTGATATACCAGTCTTCGATTTTCAGTAGATTTTATTTCCACTTTAGACTAAGGGCTCACTCAAAAATAACTTCACATTTAAAACGCTGATGCGTCCCGCCCGGCCTAGATGTTGCGAAAGCTCTGAATATTCAGATATTCCTGCGATTTCGCATCTTGCCAGCCAGTCGCCTCAACGTCTAAATCTGTGGATTAATTTTTTCGTGAACCCTGCGCGGAGGAGTCTTTCATGAGTGTTGCCCATCATCCCCAACATCCTGATATCAGAGATGATATGTGGATAAAAATCGATGAGATCATTGCGGCCAACCGCAACCTTCCAGGTTCGGTAATCGGCGTCTTGCGGCAATGTCAGGATGTTGTCGGATATCTTCCCGTCGCGTTGATCGACTACATCAGCGACGGCCTCAATCTCTCCGCCAGCGAGGTTTTTGGAGTTGCCTCTTTTTATTCCCTTTTTTCGTTTGAACCCAAAGGCCGCCATCTGATAAGGGTATGCATGGGAACCGCCTGTTATGTGAAGGGCATTCAGGAAACCATTAGCCGCATCGAAAACAAGTATAATTTAAAAGAGGGCGGTACGACCGCGGACAGACGTTTTTCCATGGAAGCCGTGCGCTGTCTGGGCGCCTGCGGACTCGCGCCGGTGGTGGTGGTGGACCAGGATACCTACGGCGGCGTGAAAGCCGAAAAAGTCATCGAAACCCTTGAAAAATATGAGTGATGGATCACCCCGCCGGTACAAAGGCTGGACGGTTACAGCAGGAGAAAAGAATGAATAAGGATAGAACCCATTTGATGCTCTGCGGCGGTACGGGATGCCATGCCAGTGGAACGAGAGCTTTTCAGAAAACTCTTCAGGAAGAGCTCGACCGACAGGGGCTTGCCGAGGAAATCAAAATTATAGAAACCGGCTGTAACGGATTTTGTGCGGTCGGCCCCGTTATGCTGGTGCAGCCTGAAGGAATTTTTTATCAAAAACTCAAAGCCGAAGTTGTCCCCCATCTTGTAGAAGAGCATTTTCTAAAAGGCCGCCCGGTAAAATCCTTGTTCTATGTTGAGCCCGGGACCCGGGAACCGATTCCTGAAATGACGCAGATCCCGTTTTTCGCCAACCAGATGTTCTGGGTCATGCGAAATAAGGGGATTATCGACCCGGAACGTATCGATGAATATATTGCCCGGGACGGTTACTTCGGCGCCGCGAAAGCCCTTCAGGAGTTGACCCCGGAGCAGATAATTGAAGAAGTGAAAGTTTCGGGACTCCGGGGACGGGGCGGAGCTGGCTTCCCGACCGGAATAAAATGGGAGTTTGCACGTAAGAGTCCGGGAGATATCAAATATGTACTGTGCAATGCCGATGAAGGCGACCCCGGCGCATTCATGGATCGCAGTGTGCTCGAGGCGGACCCGCATGCCGTCCTCGAAGGAATGATTATCGCGGCCAAAGCCATCGATGCCCGCAAAGGGGTGATTTACGCACGTACGGAGTATCCGCTGGCCATCCGGCGGCTGGGGATCGCCATCAAACAGGCCCGGGATTACGGGCTGCTGGGAGAAGACATTCTGGGAACCGGGTTCGACTTCGACATCGATATTTATCAGGGTGCGGGTGCCTTCGTCTGCGGGGAAGAGACCGCTTTGATGCGCTCCATAGAGGGAAAACGCGGTATGCCGCGGCCCCGGCCGCCGTTTCCGGCCCTCCAGGGGCTGTGGGAAAAGCCCACCGTCCTGAACAATGTCGAAACCCTGGCCAGTATCGCCCAGATAATTCTAAAGGGAGGCCGATGGTATGCCGCGGTCGGCACGGAGAGCAGCAAGGGGAGCAAAGTTTTCGCACTTTCCGGAGACGTGAACAACATCGGGCTGGTGGAGGTCCCGATGGGCACCACCCTCCGAAAGATAATTTATGATATCGGGGGCGGAGTTCCCGGCAAGAAAAAATTCAAAGCCGTTCAGCTTGGCGGCCCTTCCGGAGGTTGTGTTCCCGAGCAGTATCTGGACACACCGGTGGATTACGAAGCGATTGCCAAAGTGGGAGCTATCATGGGATCCGGTGGCGCTATCGTGATGGACGAAAATACCTGCATGGTGGACATGGCCCGCTTTTTCATGGACTTTGTTCAGGATGAATCCTGCGGCAAGTGTACTCCTTGCCGCGAGGGAACCCGGAGACTGCTTCAGGTTCTGGAAAAATTATGCGAGGGAAAGGGTGAACCCGGGGATATCGAAATCCTGGAGGATCTGTCTTATTCGATCAAGGATACGGCTTTGTGCGGCCTTGGGCAAACCGGGCCCAACCCGGTTCTCTCCACCCTGCGCTATTTCAAGGAAGAATATGAAGCCCATATTTATGAAAAACGATGCCCGGCCAAACGCTGTGTGGCGTTGTTGCGCTTTGAGGTCGAACCGGATATCTGCACCAAATGCGGGCTTTGCTTCCGGAGCTGTCCGGCAGACGCCATTATCTGGAAGAAGAAAGAGGTTGCGGTTATCGACAAGGACAAATGCATCAAATGCATGACCTGTTTCGAGAAATGCAGGTTTGGAGCGATTTTCTAAACCGGACACGGATTAGCCCGGATGTCAGTCGATCGAGCGGATAGTGGTGGGAATGCCGAGTCCGGGCATTGGCCAGGGACTCCGGCAGACGCCGCAATCCGGAAGATCCGAGCAATCCGTGTCCCAATTAACCATTCAGCTAAATTTGCAAAAATATTCGGAGTGATTAGAATGACTGCTGCACTTATTTTGATGGGAGGCATGGGACTGGTCATCAGTGCCGTTCTGGCTCTGGCATCGAAAGTTTTCTACGTATATGTCGACCCCAAAATTCTGGATGTCGAAGGCGTTTTGCCCGGCGCCAACTGAGGCGGCTGCGGGCTGCCGGGTTGCAGCGCAAATGCCGAAGCGATCGTGGCCGGAATTGCGGCTCCAAACTCCTGTGTTGCGGCCGGACCCGAAGTGGTCGAGGCCGTTGCCGAAATCATGGGAGTCAAAATTGAAGCCAAAGAACCTGACATTGCCCGGCCGGGTTGCTATTTCGGGGTCCAGGATGCCGATTTGAAGTACATTTATAATGGGTTGGATGACTGCCGGGCGGTGGCCCTTCTCGGCGGCGGCATGAAGGTGTGTACCATCGGCTGCCTGGGATTGGGCACCTGTGTGAAGTCCTGTCCCTTTTTTGCCATCAGCATGGGCCCCGATGGGCTGCCGATAGTGGACGAGAGCAAGTGCACCGGCTGCGGCACCTGTGAGCGGGTATGCCCGAAGCATATTATCAATTTGTCTTCGGTAACCCGTCGCATTATGAGGGAATATACCACGGAGGAATGCACGACCCCCTGCCAGCGCAACTGTCCGGCCGGCATCGATATTCGTGAATACATCCGACAAATCACACTGGGCAACTACCACCGTTCCGTCCAGGTCATTAAAGAGCGCAATCCGTTTCCGGCCACCATTGGAAGAATCTGCCCGCGGCCCTGTGAGTTGGAGTGCCGTCGAAATTTAATTGATGCGCCGGTAGCGATCAATTATTTAAAACGCTTTGCCGCCGATTTCGAGAGGCAAAGCGGAGAGCGAATCCTACCTTACAAGGCACCGGACTCCGGACGCCGCATTGCAGTGATCGGGGGGGGCGTCGAAGGGCTTTCCACGGCCTTTTTTACTGCCCGTTTGGGCCATCGTGTGACCATTTATGATGCCAATTCGAAGCTCGGCGGGTTATTGCGCGGAGCCATTGCCAGGGAAAGGCTTCCCGAGGAGATACTGGACTGGGACATTCAGGGGATTCTTGAAATGGGTGTTACCGCCAAGACCGGTCAAGTGATGGGCAAGGATTTTTCCGTAGATTCTTTGCTGCGATCGGATGCCGAAGCGGTGTTTCTGGCCGCCGGCGGCTGGGACAGCCGGATGGCCCGCAGTTCCTCAACCGGCACGGAATCGCCTGTTCCCGGAACCTGTCTGATGGTGGATCTTTTGAGCCCGGCGGGCAAAACAGCCGATACATTCGACATTCAATCGGATGTGGTTATTTTTGGAGGCGGCAAGCTGGCGCTGGAAGCCGCGAGGACCTGCAAGGAATCGGGTGCCCGGAAAATCAGCATCCTGTTTCGCGAAGACCTGCAAAACAGCCCGATTCGCGACGACGAGGTCAATCAACTCGGCATTGAAGGATTGGATATTGTATATAACGCCGCCATCGGGTGTCTGAGAGGCGAGGGAGATCGCCTGGTCGAGGTGGATATCGTCAACACCGAATCACGGGCTGTCAGCACCATTCGGGCCCAAAACCTGATCATTGCGACCGGGCGTTTCCCGGAAATGATTTTCGTGCAGTCAAAACCTCGGGACCTGCCCTCCGGAGAACCGGTGGAAGGTCCCCTGCGCTGGGAGGCGATTCCGCCCTATAAGCAGCCGGCCTTTAAAGACGAAGTCGGACTTTTTTCAGAAGGGGATGTGCTGGCGGACTACAGTGCCGCGATTCGGGCGATCGGGGCCGGACGAAGAGCGGCAGCATCTTTGCAGCAGATGATGTACGGGATCGATCCGTCGTTGACGGATCATGTGATCACCCCGCAATCCTTTGTGCAGGATGTGGATCACATCGAAAGCGTTGAAGCTTCCCGACGACGGATTATGCCTCTGTGCAGGGGTGCCGAGCTTGCCGCCTGCGGGGAGATTGAAAGGGGATTTAGCCGGGAAACCGCGCAGGCCGAGGCTTCGAGGTGCCTGCAATGCGGGCTTATTTGTTACGAACACACGGCTGAGAAAGAAGAAAAAAAAGAAGCCAACGACAATTCGGTGAATCACCTGTAACTCCGCGATTGGACACTCGATTATGGCAACAGAACAGGGTATCGTGATCAGAACCGATTCCAGCGCAGCCTGGGTTAAAACCATTAAATCCGGTGGCTGCGCAGGCTGTTCGGCCAGAGGATCCTGCCATGCCTCCGGCAGCGGCGATGAGGTGGAGGTTATGGCCATCAACGAGGCCGGGGCCAGAGCAGGAGACCGGATTGTCCTCAGCTTTAAGACTTCATCCTTGCTGAAGGCTACCTTTTTGCTTTATGTGTTTCCTATCCTGCTGCTGATCATCGGGGCGGTTCTCGGGCAGGAGGCGGCTCCCCGCTTCGATTTCAGTCCTTCCGTTTTATCGGCGATTGTCGGCTTCACCTTTTTCTTTGCGGCGATTCTTATAATGCGTAACCGGGCCAATAAACTGGCGGAAAAAGACGCATACCGGCCCAAAGTCACAAGGATTCTCACTGATAGGGAAAATCAAACCGCAACAACGGCTTTCTGTCATCCGGACATTCGCAAAAATACCTGACCCCCCCACGGTCCGGAGTTGAACCGGAGCGCAAATCCGTCCTCACACCTCTGTTTTTTTAGAAGCGATCACACAATGATCTTTTGTCCATTTATACTTCCGAAGATGGCGCCGCTGAGGTCGGAAACAGATTTTCAACCTCATAATTTTTAATTTTGGCAAGGCAGTCATTCAACGCTTCGGACTCCGTTTCCCCCGTGCCCTGAAATTGCTGACTGGCAATTATATTGATGAGGTTCGGCACCGCCACAAATTTGCCCGCCAGATTTCCGGCCATGGTTTCATGTACATCGATGTAAATCATTCTCTGATTGCGAATCAGATTATACCTGGATACTTTCGTCAGAATATCGTTTTCCAGCAGCTCCGGCATGGTAGCTTTTCCTTTATTCTTTTTCCATGGAAAATTTCAACGGGAATCCATGTTCCCGGGCTAGGGCGGTTCCCCGATCAATTTTCGTTTCCGCCACTTCCAACGGATAAATGCCGCACACGCCGATATTGTTCTTATGGACATACCACATCAAATCGATGGCTTCTTCCAACGACTTGCCGAAAATCGTCGTCAGTACCTGGACGACAAAATCTTTGGTCGTAAAGTCATCATTGTGCAGCAAAACCTTATAATCGGGAGGCTCAGTATTTTCCTCCTCAATTTCACTGACCTTCTCTTCCTGCTGATCTGGAATGTTACCGCTCATTGGTTTGGCCCCCAATCAGAAAGAATGATTACAAAAAAGGCAGCTTTCGACGTAATAGCCGCAAACTGCCTTCTCGTTCTGGATTGAATCCGAACTAGACGGAGTCCTTGAGTTTTTTCCCGGGCTTGAACTTTACCACATTTCTGGCCTTGATTTTGATGCTATCGCCGGTTTGGGGATTGCGGCCCTTGCGTGCTTTCTGGCGCTTTTTCATAAAAGTTCCGAATCCAACCAGTGTGACTTTCCCGTCCTTTTTTTTCAGAGCTTTCGTAACGTTGTTCATAAAGGAGTCGAGAACTGCACCGGCCGCTACTTTGGACACCTCTGCATCTTTGGCCATTTGTTCGATTAATTCCGCTTTTGTCATACCTGCCTCCTTCCCTTGGTTGAGAGTAAAGTCGCAAAGCCTTTAATTTAGCTAATCTAAAGCAACCCGGTTTGAAAGTCAATATATGAATGCTTGTCCTTCAGGGTTTTACAAGAAGAAATCGACGAAAAGACCTTAATTCATGCCCATTCTTCGGGAAGCATAATGCCGATTCCGTCAAAAAATTTATGAAATGGGGGTCAGGTCACCCAGAAAAAAATCATGTTTATAAAAAGGATTAATCGTGGTAAAAAGGCAGTATAACTCCAATAATAAGCCACCGGCTGTGTGGGTGAGAATTGAAAAGCTTTTACTGTCGGCTTGTGAATGGAGATCAGCCTGCCAAGTGGTGAGGAAACGATATGACTGATCGAGTTTATATATCCAGCACACAAAAGGCCACATTCGTCTGTCCGCAGTGTCAAAAATCGAAAACAGTGGATGTTTCAAAATATGCCGATTCCGGCAAAACCGTCAAGGTTAATATCAAATGCCCTTGTGGGTATGCCTACACCACGGTTTTGGAAAAAAGGAAAAGATATCGCAAGCACACGAACCTGCCAGGCTCCTATTATCGCTTCGACTCGGGCAGGCAGATGGAAGGAGGTTTAATGACCGTCAGGGATTTATCCACAACCGGGATGGGACTTCGAACCAATGAAGATCACAACCTGGAGCCCGGAGACGTCATCGTGGCGGAATTTCACACGGATGACGCCCAAAGGGCCTTCATCAAAAAGAAAGCGGTCGTCCGCAGTGTAAAAGGCCCGATTATTGGAACCGAATTCGCTCCCATGGAGAGAGAAGATAAGGCGCTTGGCTTTTATCTTATGAAATAGAAAGGGGGGAGGCTGTGAAATCGAGATGTCGCTGGGCGACAACTGATCCGTTATACATAAAATATCACGATACGGAATGGGGGGTGCCGCTGCACGATGACCGTATGCTGTTTGAATTCCTCGTTTTGGACGGAGCGCAGGCCGGTCTGAGTTGGCTGACAATCCTTAAAAAACGTGATAATTACAGAGTGGCCTTCGACGATTTCGATGTTCAAAAAATTGCTCGATACGATTCGTGCAAAATCAGTGAACTTCTAGCCGATCAGGGAATCGTCCGCAACAAACTCAAGATTAAGGCTGTGGTGCAAAATGCCCGGTCATTTCTCGGCGTGCGGCAAGAATTCGGCAGCTTCGACGAATATATCTGGGGGTTTGTGGGTGGAAAAACAATAAAAAACAGATGGAAAAAAACGGCGGAAATTCCGTCTCAAAGCCCGGAATCGGCGGAGATGAGCGCCAATCTCAAAAAACGGGGATTTACATTCGTGGGACCTACCATATGCTACGCCTTCATGCAGGCTGCCGGCCTTGTAAACGATCATGTTCTCGACTGTTTTCGCTATGAGGAGGTTTGACTCAATGGCCTATTGCACGGATTGCAACCGAAATCATAATGTCGGTTTCATTTCTACCCGGTTAGCCGGGACGGATGGCGTTTCGCTGGAAACGGCCAAGTGGGCGGAAGTTTTTGAACGGGTTGGATTCACTGGCCACTACTTTGCGGGTGAAATAGATCGACCGGCCAAATTTTCATATCTGGTCAAGGAGGCTCATTTTCAGCACCCCGAAATCAAAGAAATTTATCATAACTGCTTTGGGGTCCGCGTCAGAAAACGCTTCATTACCCAGAAGATTTACGAAAGCAAGCGCAGGCTGAAGGATCATCTTTACAAATTCATTGAAAAGTTCGAGATCGATCTGCTGGTCCCGGAAAATGTATTGACGATTCCACTAAACCTGCCGCTGGGCATTGCGCTTACCGAAATAATTTCCGAAACAGGCATACCCACCATCGCTCACCATCATGATTTTTTCTGGGAGCGCCAGCACTTTATGACCAATGCCGCCTGGGAATATCTCAATATGGCGTTTCCGCCGCACCTGCCGACAATCCGGCATGTGGTAATAAACTCCTCCGCTGACAACCAACTGAGCCTGCGCACCGGCATTTCTGCGACGATTATTCCCAATGTCATGGATTTTGAAAATCCGCCCCCCTTGCCCACCGGTTTTAGTTCCTGCGGACTTGACGGCGAAAGCGAAGGACGGTCGGCCGATGATTATGCCGTGGATGTCCGTCAATCGCTGGGGGTTGCAGACGATGTGCTGCTGATTCTACAGCCTACACGGGTTGTCAAGCGCAAGGGAATCGAGCACGCTATCGAACTGGTACACCGGCTGGGTATGAAAGCCAAGCTCGTGATCTCGCATGCATCCGGGGATGAAGGTTATGATTACGAGCAACGGGTGCGAGAATACAGCAAACTGATGAAAGTCGATACCTATTTCGTGTCAAACATTATCGATGAAAAAAGAGGCCTGACAAAAAGCGGGAGAAAAATTTACCAACTTGAGGATATCTACCCCCACGCAGACCTGGTTACCTACCCGTCAACTTTTGAAGGATTCGGCAATGCCTTCCTTGAAGCCATTTATTATTGCAGACCGATCGTGGTAAACACATATTCCATCTATGCCATGGATATCAGGCCGAAAGGATTTTCCGTCATTGAAATGGACGGATATGTTTCGGAGGAAACGGTTCGTCAGACCAAAAAAGTCTTAACCGACCCGGAACTTCGTATGAAAATGGCCACGCATAACTACCAAACAGCCAAGAAATACTTCTCCTACTCAGTGCTACAAAATAAATTGAAAAACATCATATCAGACAGCACCGGCTGCCCGCTGGCCGGCAATCCCGGCGGTCGCTGAACGGAATCCCGGCTGCTGCCGAAAATCCCTTAACCTGTCGTGTCCAAATCCTCGGGCCACTGAAAGCCTATCCGGTCTTCTTCGTGGGCTGCGTTTTGTAATGATCCCCTGATTATCTTCGCTGATTGCACTTCCGTAATTCGAATTTCATGCTAGCTGAAAAAAAGATACATCCAGTATTGTCTGGAATTGCTATCGCTTAAATGCATAATTATTTAAGATAGATATAAAATTTAAAAGATGTATTGGATTTGGCACTTAATTTGCTAAATAAAGGAGCAACATATTTTATCTTCCGAAAATGAAGCTTGAAAAAGGCAAACCGCTCGAAAGGGCGGGACGCAAAGCCACTGGCCTAATTCCTGAAAGTATACAGGATACGGCAGCAGGGCTGCCGGGCAAACGTAGCACCTTTCAAAAAGGCTGCGCGACGCGCGGTAAATCAAAAAATTTGAAAAGGTGCACGAATGAATTTAAAAAGGATCCATTTTGGCAAATTTATCCGCTCGACATCCAGCCTAGGAAAGGCCTTTGCTGTTTTCGCCTTCCTTTCTGCAATGTTTCCAATCATTGTTCAGGCCGCGGAAGTTGGCTTGGCCTGGGACGCCAATGCCGAATCGGACCTGGCCGGCTACAAAATATACTACGGCACATCCAGCGGCAATTATTCCCACAGCATTGACGTCGGCGACACCACCGCGTATACGCTGACGGATCTGGATGAAGGTGTTACCTATTATCTGGCGGCCACTGCATATGACACGGACGATAATGAAAGTGACTTTTCCAAAGAGCTGGTTCACACCACCGCAGCATTGAATCAAAGTCCGCAAACCCCCTCTGTTCCCGAAATTATCGTCAAAGGATATGCCCGAACGGAATACACCGCCGTCGCTGCTGCTTCCGACCCGGATGGTGACGAGATCGAAATCCGGTACGATTGGGGTGACGAGATGCTATCCGGCTGGGGAGCATTCTCACGCAGCCATGCATGGACCGCGCCCGGGGTATACTGTCTCAAAGCTCAGGCAAAAGATATTGAGGGTGCATTGTCGGCCTGGTCGGATTGTGCCAACATAACGATCACCGCAAACGATCAGCCACCGAAAGTCGATGTTGATTCCAATCAAACTCAACCGTCCCAAGATGCCCCCGATCCCAGCCAACCGATAGATCAAGGAGGAACGGTAAACGACGGTGATGCGGACGATGGGGGTGATCCACAGCCGGCCGGGACCGGGTTTGTGGATGCGGACAATGACGGCATGCCCGACGAGTGGGAACTGGCCCATGGACTGGATCCGCTGACAAACGATGCCGCCGATGACTTCGACGGCGACGAGATCAGCAACCTCGACGAGTACAACCAGGGCAGCGCGCCGGACCAGCACGAGAGCAACCTGGAGCCGGATTCGCCGCAACTGCTGTCACCGGCGGATTATGAGACGGTGGGACTGACCCCGCTGCTGGAGACCGGTGAATTTTATGATTCAAACGTCCAGGATGTCCACGATCAGAGCCAGTGGAAAATCCTGCGGGCCGCTGACCAATTCTGTGTGCTGGATGTCACCACGTATATCTCGTTGACTTCCCTGAGGGTGCCCCGGCTGATTCTGGAGCAAGACACCGATTACATCTGGCAGGTTCGTTACATCGACAATCAGGGAACCGCCTCGGTCTGGTCGCAGCCCGGCTATTTCACCACCGAGTTTCTCTCCCAGGATTCAGACGGCAACGGGGTACTCGATGATCAGGAAGTGGACCCGAGCGCCGACCTGGACGGCGACGGGGTTCTGGATCTGGATCAGACCGACATCAAGAACGTGACTACCCGCACCGGGGATTTCACGGTGGGCATCAGTATTCGGGAGGCCGAAAATGCCGATGCGCTGATTTCGGTGCAAGCGGAAACCCCGGCGGAAACCGAGGTGAACTATTCCGATCCGCAGGCGCCGCAATTTTTAGCGTTCGACCTGATTCATTTCAAGCTGCTTGTAAACGAACCGGGCGCTGAAGTTCTGGTGACCATTCATCTTTCCAAGCCGGCTTACGACGACGGGATCTGGTACAAATACAATCCGGTACAGGATGAGTGGCAGGATTATTCCGATTACACGAGTTTCAGCGCCGATCGCAAGACGGCGTATTTAATCCTGACAGACGGCGGCTTCGGCGACGCGGACGGAATCGCCAACGGGGTCATTGTCGACCCGCTGGCCCTGCGCACGAAAACCGACCACAATTCGGGTTCGGATTCACTATTGGAGAATGTCACCGAGAACCTGGATCCCACCGGTACCTGCTTCATATCGGCGGCTGCCGGTCGGCGGCTGCCCGGCTTGGGGGGTGAAATCCATGCCCGGCAGGTGACGTTTGTTCTGATTCTGATCGTGCTGGGATCATTTAAACAACACAATTTCAGAATGTTAAGGAAATTGATGCGATTTGGCATTTGTTTTGCCAAACAGAAAAATCAAATATTTTTCAGTAACAATAATAACGCTTGAAAAAGGCAAACCGTTCGAAAGGGCGGGACGCAAAGCCACTGGCCTAACCCCTTTTTTATGAAGGGTAGGGTAGCAGGGCCGCCGGGCAGACGGTGCACCTTTCACAGAGGCTGCGCGATGCGCGGTAAATCAAAATTTGAAAGGTGCACGAATGAATACAAAAACATACTTCCCTCGAATTATCCGTTCGATGGTCAGGACGGCGAGCCTAATTGCCGTCCTGGCTTCACTTTTGGTTCTCCTTCCCATAATTGTCCAGGCCGCGTCGGTCGGCCTGGCATGGGACGCCAACACCGAGTCGGATTTGGCAGGCTATAAGATATTTTACGGCACTGCCGTCCGCAGCTATTCCCACAGTATCGACGTGGGCAATGCCACCGAATACACCCTGACAGATCTTGAAGAAGGCGTTACATATTATATGGCCGCTACCGCCTATGATGATCAAGACAACGAGAGCGATTATTCATCGGAGCTGGTTTATACCCCTCCGGTTTCAAACCATAATCCTGCAACGCCGACGGTGCCTGACGGGCCTTCCAGTGGATACACGCAGACAAACTATACTCTGACCACTTCGGCTACCGATCCTGACGGAGACACACTCCAAATTCGATATGACTGGGGCGACGGTTCTCTTTCGAACTGGGGAGCATCTTCCCAAAGCCATGCCTGGACTGCCGCCGGAGATCTCTGCATAAAAGCTCAGGCAAAGGATAGCCGCGGGGCCTCATCGGATTGGTCGCAATGTGCAAATATGGCCATCTCCGAAAACAGCTATACCATTACCGCCTCGGCCGGATCCAACGGCAGCATGTCACCGGCCGGCAGTATAGCGGTCAATCAGGGAGGAAACGGGACATTTGCTGTCAGCGCGGCGACGAATTATCACATCGATGATGTTCGGGTGGATGGCGCATCGGTGGGGGCGGTATCTTCCTATACCTTTTCCAGTGTCACCCGGGATCATACCATTCAAGCCAGTTTTGCCATAAATACCCATACGATAACGGCAACCGCCGGGTCCAACGGCAGCATTTCGCCGTCAGGCAATGTGACGGTCAACCATGGAGCAAGCCGGACCATTGCCATCAGTGCGGCGACGAATTATCACATCGATGATGTTCGGGTGGATGGCGCATCGGTGGGGGCGGTATCTTCCTATAGCTTTGCCAATGTCACCCGAAACCATACCATTCAGGCCAGTTTTGCCATAAATACCCATACGATTGTCGCATCGGCGGGTGATGGCGGCAGCATCTCTCCTTCGGGGACCGTGACAATCAACCATGGATCGAACCAGACCTTTACGATTAATTCTGCTGAAAACCAGCATGTCGCCGACGTTTTAGTGGACGGCCAATCGGTGGAGGCAGTGACCACATACAGGTTCAGCAACGTAATCAACGATGGTACCATCCATGTTGTTTTTGCCGCCGATAATCAAGCGCCGGTCGCTGAGGCCGGGGCCAACCGGACCGCAAGGGTCCATGACACGGTTCATCTCGACGGCAGTGGGTCCATCGATGCGGATGGAAACGCCCTGACATTCAAATGGTCACTGACTTCCCGGCCGGCCGGCAGCACCGCAACCCTGACGAATGCCACCGCTGTCAATCCCACCCTGCTGATCGATGCTGCCGGTACCTATGTCGCCCGGCTCATTGTCAACGACGGGACAATCGACAGCCAGCCGGATACGGTGGTCATATCCACTGTCAATTCGCCGCCGACGGCCGATGCCGGTACCGTTCAGGCGGTGTGGATCGACGACACCGTGCATCTCGACGGCAGTGGTTCCGGCGATGCCGATGGGGATGCGTTGAGCTTTTCATGGTCTTTGATTTCGATGCCGGACGGCAGCACGGCGGAGTTGTCTGATGTCACCGCCGTCAAGCCGACTTTCAAGATCGATGTTTCCGGCATCTACATCGCGCAGCTGATTGTCAATGACGGGACGACCGGCAGTCAGCCGGATACGGTGGTTATTTCCACTGAAAACTCTGCGCCGCTGGCCGATGCCGGAGCCGATCAGTCGGTACGGACGGGTGAAACGGTGCGTCTCGACGGCAGCGGTTCCAGCGATGCCGACGGGGATGGGGTGACCTTCAAGTGGTCACTGACTTCCAAACCGGCCGGAAGCATGACAACCTTGTCGGATGCCGCCGCGGTTGACCCGACGATCGAGATCGACGTTTCCGGCACTTACATCGCCCAACTGATCGTCAATGACGGGCTGATCGCCGGGCAGCCGGATACCGTGATCATTACGACTGAAAATTCGCCACCGGCAGCCGATGCCGGAGCCAATCAGGCAGCAGCACTTGATCATGAGGTTCAGCTTGACGGCAGTGGTTCCAGCGATGCCGACGGAGATACATTGAGCTTTTCGTGGTCTTTAATTTCGATGCCCGCCGGCAGCCTCGCGACGCTGACGGACGCCACCGCCGTTAACCCAAACTTCACGATCGACATCGCCGGCACTTACATTGCCCAACTGATCGTAAACGACGGAACCACCGTCAGTCATTCGGATACGGTGAGCATTACCACTGAAAACTCGCCACCTTCCGCTGATGCCGATACTGATCGGACGGTTTCCGGAGGCAGTATCGTTATCCTGAGCGGCCTGAATTCAACGGATACTGATGACGGCATCGTCGGGTACCAATGGGAACAGACCGATGGACCCCTGGTCGATCTGACGGATGCCAACCGGGCGGTCATGAGCTTTTCGGCACCGAATATCACCACTGACCGGGAAACGCTGGTATTCAAATTGACGGTTACAGACATTGGTGGTCTTCAGTCGGTCGACTCGTGTTCGGTTTTCGTTACCCAACCAGAATCGATAGACGGTGACGGCGACGGTGATGCGGACGATGGGGGTGATTCACAGCCGGCCGGGACCGGGTTTGTGGATGCGGACAATGACGGCATGCCCGACGAGTGGGAACTGGCCCATGGACTGGATCCGCTGACAAACGATGCCGCCGATGACTTCGACGGCGACGAGATCAGCAACCTCGACGAGTACAACCAGGGCAGCGCGCCGGACCAGCACGAGAGCAACCTGGAGCCGGATTCGCCGCAACTGCTGTCACCGGCGGATTATGAGACGGTGGGACTGACCCCGCTGCTGGAGACCGGTGAATTTTATGATTCAAACGTCCAGGATGTCCACGATCAGAGCCAGTGGAAAATCCTGCGGGCCGCTGACCAATTCTGTGTGCTGGATGTCACCACGTATATCTCGTTGACTTCCCTGAGGGTGCCCCGGCTGATTCTGGAGCAAGACACCGATTACATCTGGCAGGTTCGTTACATCGACAATCAGGGAACCGCCTCGGTCTGGTCGCAGCCCGGCTATTTCACCACCGAGTTTCTCTCCCAGGATTCAGACGGCAACGGGGTACTCGATGATCAGGAAGTGGACCCGAGCGCCGACCTGGACGGCGACGGGGTTCTGGATCTGGATCAGACCGACATCAAGAACGTGACTACCCGCACCGGGGATTTCACGGTGGGCATCAGTATTCGGGAGGCCGAAAATGCCGATGCGCTGATTTCGGTGCAAGCGGAAACCCCGGCGGAAACCGAGGTGAACTATTCCGATCCGCAGGCGCCGCAATTTTTAGCGTTCGACCTGATTCATTTCAAGCTGCTTGTAAACGAACCGGGCGCTGAAGTTCTGGTGACCATTCATCTTTCCAAGCCGGCTTACGACGACGGGATCTGGTACAAATACAATCCGGTACAGGATGAGTGGCAGGATTATTCCGATTACACGAGTTTCAGCGCCGATCGCAAGACGGCATATTTAATCCTGACAGACGGCGGCTTCGGCGACGCGGACGGAATCGCCAACGGGGTCATTGTCGACCCGCTGGCCCTGCGCACGAAAACCGACCACAATTCGGGTTCGGATTCACTATTGGAGAATGTCACCGAGAACCTGGATCCCACCGGTACCTGCTTCATATCGGCGGCTGCCGGTCGGCGGCTGCCCGGCTTGGGGGGTGAAATCCATGCCCGGCAGGTGACGTTTGTTCTGATTCTGATCGTGCTGGGATACATCGGCAAAAAGATCGCGACGCGAATTTCGCCGCGATATCAGGGGATGAGGCGTAAGACCAGTTTGATGGAGGGTTGGCGGTCGCCCCGCGGCCGGGAATGAAAAATGTAAAAGGAGAGCACCGACCACCGGACGGCTCCGGACCCCTGAACTTTCGCCTGGCGAAGTCAAGTCCCCATGCCGTCCGGTTACCTGGACCGCACGAAAAAGCAAATGGTTCCTCGAAAATCCTACTTGTTTTTTCGCCAGCGGCTATGGGTAATGCCCAGCTTTTTTATACGATAGTTCAAAGCCCTGGGGGTGATGCCAAGCTGGCGGGCGGCGTCTTTCTGGATCCAAAGATTTTCCTCGAGGGCACGATAGATCATGTCCTTTTCCTGATCTTCAGACAGCCTGAGACCGGCCGAAGGAAAGTCGGAAGTTTCCCTGGCCCTGATATCCGGCAGGGATATACTTGCGGGTCGGATCACGACATCGTCTTCCAGCAAGAGGGCTCTTTCTATGGTATTGGAAAGTTGACGGATGTTGCCGGGCCACCGGTACTGTCGAAACATTTCGATCACCGACGGCTCGAAGGAAGGGATTTTCTTTTTGATGGAGCGGCTCAATTTGCCCAGGAAATAGTGGGCCATGGGCTCGATGCATGCCACCCGCTCACGCAGAGGGGGTAAATGAATCCGGAGGACATTTATGCGATAGTACAAATCCGCGCGGAAGC
This sequence comes from uncultured delta proteobacterium, assembly GCA_963774425.1. Taxonomy (GTDB): domain Bacteria; phylum Desulfobacterota; class Desulfobacteria; order Desulfobacterales; family JAFDCJ01; genus JAFDCJ01. Next base: position 32,676 of record CAVZEZ010000028.1, read on the forward strand.
TTCCGTTGCGTACGAGCGACTCGATGTCGCTGTTGGTGGCGGCGATGATGCGGGTGTCCGCATGGATGGTTTTGTTGCTGCCGAGCCGTTCAAATGACTTTTCTTCGATGGCCCGCAGCAGTTTGGCCTGCAGACCGAGACCCAATTCACATAATTCATCGAGAAAAATCGTGCCACCGGCGGCCTGTTCGAACCGTCCGGTCCTGATTTTATCAGCCCCTGTAAAAGCGCCTTTATCATGACCAAACAGCTCGCTTTCCAGCAGCGTCTCCTGAATATTGGCACAGTTTACACTAATGAAAGGCTTGTTGCGCCGAAGGCTGTTGAAATGGATATTAGCCGATAAGAAACTTTTTCCGGTTCCGGTTTCACCGGTTACCAGGATGGTGGAATCAGTCCGGGCAAGTCTCTTGATCGACTCGAGCACTTTTTGCATGGCCGGGCTGACGGCAATAATGCGGTTGTAGTCATAAACTGCATCCTGTTGCCGGCGCAGATAATTTATTTCATTTTTCAGACTGCGGTTTTCAAGCGCCTGGTGCAGCGCAAATTTGACTTTTTCCGGAGGGCAGGGTCTGGTCAGAAAGTCGAATGCACCCGCCTTAATGGCGTTAACAATCAAGCGGGTGTCGTGGGGATCGCCAATAATGACGATGGGGGTATTTGGCGAAAGCTGTTGCAGCGTTTGAAGGATATTGACCAGGTCCGAGCCGTTGTCATGAAGGCTGAGGACGACGGCGGTAAAGGCTTCCTTCGCCATACGTTGGGCGGCGTCCATCACATTGGTTGCCGCACTGATATGATAATCCGCCGCCAGTCCCTCACCGAGGATTCTGGTCTCTTGTGCTGCACCTCCGATGATGATTATCCTGTCGATTTTATCCGTTGAACCGGAAATTTTATCTGTCACCCTGACACCCATGTATCCGATATATTACGGCGCCGACAAGTTATATAAATCCCTTTTGCTGCAAGTACAACATGATTTGCCCGGTTGCTTCATCGGGCGTAATGGCGGTGGTGTCGATTCGAACTTCCGGAGAAGCGGGCGTTTCGTAAGGGGCATCGATTCCCGTGAAGTCTTGAATGAGGCCGGCTCTGGCCTTGGCGTACATACCTTTGCGATCGCGTTTTTCACAAACCTCAAGCGGAGTGGACACATGAACTTCGATGAAGCCGCCATAATGTTCAATGAATTGTCTGATTTCAGATCGGGTGCTGCCATAGGGAGCAATCGGCGCACAAATGGCAATGCCGCGATTTTTCGTAATTTCGCTGGCAACGAAACCGATACGCTGGACGTTGATATCCCGATGCTCTTTGGAAAAACTCAGTTCGCTGGACAGGTTCTGTCGCACGATATCACCGTCCAGCAGGGTCACCGGTCGGTCTCCGATTTCCAGAAAGCGGGCATAGATAATTTTGGCGATGGTCGATTTGCCGGCGCCTGACAGACCGGTCAAAAATACCGTAAATCCCTGCCGGCGAGGCGGCGGATAGGCTTTCTGAAGTTCTTCAATCACTTCAGGAAACGTTGCCCAATCCGGCACGCGGCGGCCGGTACGGATGCGTTTGCGAATATCTGAGCCGGAGAGAGAAATAAACTGGGTGCCCTCAGGCACTTGGTCGGCGCAGCGATACTCATCTTCAAAAGGCAGATAAACCATCTCGGAAAATGGAATGACCCCCAGGCCGATTTCCCGGCTGAAGGCTTCAACCAGTTTGCTGGCCTCATCACTTTCGTAATAAGGTTGACCGTTGCTGTCGGGACCCGGACCGGCATGATCCCGACCGGTGACAATGTGGGTACAGCCGTAGTTTTTGGAGATAATCGCATGCAGGATGGCCTCCCGGGGACCGGACATGCGCATGGCAAGCGGCAGCATGGTCAGTATGTGGGAATCGGGCGGATAGTGGCGAACCACGTGTCGGTAGCAGCGTACCCGGGTGTAGTGGTCGAAATCACCGGGTCTGGTCATGCCTGCGATCGGCAGCAGCAGCAGATTTGATCCGGCCTGCCGCATGGCATTGATCGTCATTTCAAATTGAGGGCGATGCAGGGGATTATGAGTTAAAAAACTGGCCATGCGTTTCCAGCCTAGTTTTCTGTATATCGCCCGAATTTCTTCGGGTGTCATGCGAAGCTGTTTGAAATCAAAATGCAGAGGCAGACTGAGGACTTCCAATGCCCCCCCGATATAATAGTCACCGGTACGATTGAGCAGGTAATCCATTCCGGAATGATTTCGGTCGGACGTCCCATACACCCGGTCGGCCTCTTTGGTCCGATCGACCTTCCATATATCGTCAATGTGCATGATTGCCAGCAGAAAGCCTTCCGGATCCCTGAGGGCAACGGACTGCCCGACTTCCAATCTGTTCGCCTGCAGCGCTTCGATATCCAGGCAGATCGGAATCGGCCACAATAGGCCGTTCTGCAGTCGCATGCGATCGAGCACGGATTCATAATCAGAACGAATCATAAACCCCGTCAACGGTGAAAAAGCACCGGTTGACAGCAGCTCCAGATCGCAGAGCTGGCGATCATTCAGGGTGATATCCTGAAGGTTGAGGACAATCTCTTTAAGTTTAGCGGCCCGTTGGTCATCCACCAGAAGGTTGACCAGCGAACCGCCATGGGCTTGATTGAGGTTTACATCATTCACTTGCATGGATTCCTATTTTGCGGTTTAGCCTGAAATTAGCGTTCAAATTGAATGTTTTTAGGCAGCATTTGCGATCGCGGCGCAATTCATTTTAGCTCTATTGAAACAGTATAGCAGTAATATAGCAGGTTTTAGAAAATAGGTACAGCATTCCTATACGCTCAGGTAGTTTCCATCCACAAATGGTCGACATGGCGGTTGATTAATTGCTGTCGATTGTATAAGATAGAAATCCATTATGGGAGTCAATGTTCAAATTGAACTTTTTTTCCGGTTTGAGGTCTTGTCCTTTCCCGGCAGGTGGGGCCCCTGACCTGAAGCCGGACTCGGATCCTTTACCCTTGTCGATGACTGAATCATATCCAAAGATAAATCCACCGGAAATCCTGGCGCCGGCCGGCAACAAGGCTGCGTTTCTGGCAGCGGTGGCTGCCGGAGCCGATGCGATTTACTGTGGTCTGAAGAATTTTTCCGCCCGCATGGAGGCCAAGAATTTCACCCTGGAAGAATTCCCCGGTTTGGTCCACCTGGCCCATGAAAAGGGCACAAAGGTGTTTGCGGCCATCAACTCTCTGCTGAAACCCGATGACCTTTCCCAGGCAGGACATCTGCTGGATTTTCTGCAACGTCGGGCCGAACCGGATGCCGTCATTATTCAGGATCTCGGAATGCTGCCATTGATCAAGCAAACCGGGTTCGGTGGTGAAATTCATCTGTCCACCCTGTCCAACGTGAGTTTTTCCGGGGCACTGCAGGTTATCCGCCATGACCTGCGGGTGAATCGGGTGGTGCTTCCGCGGGAACTCAACATCGATGAAATCAAGGCTCTGGCGCGATTGTGTCCCGCTCATCTGGATCTGGAAGTGTTTGTTCACGGGGCTCTGTGTTACGGTGTTTCCGGAAGGTGTTACTGGAGCAGCTACATGGGCGGGAAAAGCGGCCTGAGAGGACGGTGCGTGCAACCGTGTCGGAGACGGTATTCTCAGGCCGACCGAAACCAAAGGTATTTCTCGTGCCAGGATTTGAGCGTCGACGTTCTGGCCAAGGTGCTGTTGTCGATCCCCAAGGTGCGAACCTGGAAAATAGAGGGTCGCAAAAAGGGACCGCATTACGTCTATCACACGGTGTGCGCCTATCGGATGCTGAGAGATCACCCCCATGACACCCAGTTGAAAAAAGAGGCGCTGCTGCTGTTGTCGCGAGCCTTGGGGCGCAGCGGCACCCATTATTTTTTGTTGCCGCAACGACCGCAAAATCCCGTCAACCTCACGAGACAGACGGGCTCCGGCTTGCTGATCGGTAAGATAAAAGGGGATCGTCAAAAACCCTATATCATTACGAGAGAAGATCTGTTTCCGGGAGATGTCCTGCGAGCCGGATATGAAGACGAGACCGGACACAGCATGAAACGCATCGGGAGATCGGTACCCAAAGGCGGACGGTTGTATTTCAGCCCTTCCGCAAAAAACGCGGTGGCCAAAGGGGCTCCGGTCTTTCTCACGGATCGGCGTGAAAAGTATCTGGACGATTTGGTTGACGATTTAAATGGGCAGCTTCTACCCGATCGGGTTTCTTCCGGTGGGATTCCGGCATTCAATCTTAAGCTGCCGGCCGGCCCTCAGAGAAAAAACAGGCCGGCTGATCTGACGGTGTATC
>CAVZEZ010000029.1:0-39051 GCA_963774425.1 uncultured delta proteobacterium
ATTAAGTGATTTAAAAATAAATTTTTGGCATTTTATGGCGAAACACGTTCATCACGAAAACGCAAAATCTCATTCCCCTTTTTCGTGCTTTCGTGCTTTCGTGATCAATCTTTCTTGTTGGTTCCGGCCAGCCCGGCTAAGTGTAACGATACAAAAAATATGTGATTGGAACGAACAGAATTAGATCCGGCTTTCTTTACGATTCCTCGATCTTCAATCAAAAGTTTTCACTCGACATTCCCGGGCCACAGGTAGCGCAGCGCTGCCAAGGCATAGATTCCGGCGGTTTCCACCAGCTGGTCCAGGTCCACCCATTCGTCCACCTGATGGGGCACCTGACGGTCGCCGGCCCCCATGGTGACGATGGGAATATTCTTCAGCGCCCATAAGAAAGTGCCGTCGGTGGCGCCAGGCACCCCTGCATAAATAGGTTCTTTCCCGGTTGTCTCCCGGGTGGCCCAGTCGGCGGCAGTCACCACCGGATCGCCGGCATCCGTCCGGGTGCAGGGCCGATCGGTGAGAATCTCCAGGGCGACCTTGAGATCGTGTGCCCGCGCCAGATTCAATTTGCGATCTAAATTTTCATAATGTAAACGGGTGTGACGTTCGATTTCGCCGCCCAGGGCGTTGAGCCGTTTTATAATATACGGATGAGACTGGCCCGGAACGGTACGGATGTCGACCAGCACCCGGGCTTGCCCGGGCATGACGTTGAGCTGGGGTGCGCCGCCGGCCGGGGCCTGGATGACCGTCGGCGTGAAGCTGGGCCAGCCGAGGTGTTCGTCCCGGCCCGGATCTTCGACGGCCTCCATTTCCAGCGCGTGCAATGCGCCGATCAATTCAGCCACCGCGGGAGCGGTGTTCAGCCCGGAAAGCGGCATGGCGCCATGGCTCATGCGGCCGTTGATCGTAAACTTTGCCCGCAACGCGCCCTTCTGGCTGGTACAGATCAACCCATCCTGGGGTTCACAGATAATCGCCCCTGTAACGGTGTCGGCATGACCCCGGTCGATAAAATTTCGGACCCCCAGCATCTGGTCTTCCTCATCGCACAGAACACCGCCAACGATGGTTCCGGCGAGTTTGACGCCGGCGCGTTTCAGGGCGGCCATGGCGATCAGCATCGCCGCCAGATTTCCCTTGGTGTCGTTTGTGCCCCGCCCGTACATGCGGCGATTCACGATTTCAGCGCCGAAAGGATCATAGCGCCACACGGACACGTCTCCCGGAGTCACCACATCCGTATGTCCCTCGAACATCAGGGTTCGTTCACCAGGGTCGCCGGCCCATTTAATAATCACATTCGGTCTGCCGGCCGCAACCGCCTCCAAGCGGGCTTCGAAGCCCTCTTTCCGCGCCCAGTTGAATACATATTCGGCCGCCGGCTGTTCACTGGTTCCGGCCACCGGATCCCAAACCGAGTTGATTTTGACTAAACCGGAGGTGAACTCAATCAGCTCGTCGGCATCGACGGCACCCCTGACCTTGTTTATAATATCTTCCGGTATCACTTTGCTTATTGCCCCCTGCCTTTTAAATCCGAGTTCTTTATTCGCCACAGACCCACACGAACAAACACAGACCTGTTTTTCGTAAGATCGTTTGGATCTTAAGGCCCTTTGGCCGTTGGAGGATCGCTGCGCTTGAGGTTGGAGGTTTAGGGCAAATAAGGATTAAGGATTATGGGGTATGGATTATGTCTTTATGTCAGCTTTCGCTTCATGGCTTATCCTTAATCCCTACTCCAGTTCTCTCCAATCCCTTAATTCCCAAATTCCTAAATCCCTCAATTTCACTAATCTTCTGCTCTTCTCATCTTCTTAGCTTCCCAACTTCTGACCTCTGACTTCTGACCTCGCTCTCCGTCTTTTTCTATCTCGCCCTTGCCATCTTCGGATCCAGCATATCACGCAGCCCGTCGCCCAGCAAGTTGAACCCCAGCACCGCCCAGGCAATGGCCAGCCCCGGAAAGATGGCCATCCAGGGATTCAGGGACATGAATGTCTGAGCCTCGTTCAGCATGCGCCCCCAGCTGGCGTTGGGCGGCTGGGTTCCCATGCCCAGATAACTGAGCCCGGCTTCGGCCAGAATGGCCACGGCAAATTGGATGGTGCCCTGAATGAGCAGGGGTGAAAGAATATTCGGCAGCACATGCCGCCAGGTGATGGCCAGCTCGCTGATGCCGCTGGCGCGGGCCGCGGCGATGAACTCCCGTTCCCAGACGGTCAGGGCCACCGCCCGCGTCAAACGAGCGAAAACCGGAATATAGAAAATACCGATGGCCAGCATGGCATTGATGATCGACGGTCCCAGTATGGAGGTGATCAATATGGCGGTCAATACGGCCGGAAATCCAAACAAAAAATCTGAAAACCGCATAATGGATTCATCAACCAGTCTGCCGTAGTACGCCGACATCAGTCCCAACAGTACGCCGAGACTCAATCCGATGGCCACGGTTACCAGCCCCACGATGATGGAATTGACCGCCCCCACCATCACCCTGGAAAGCGTATCCCGCCCATACTGGTCCGTTCCCAGTGGATGCTGCAGGGACGGTCCCTGCAGGCGGATGCGCGCATTCATCTTATTGCCGTCGTAGGGCGTCCAAACCAGGCTGACGATCGCGACGGCGACAACGATCGCGGACAGGATAAATCCCACAGTGAAATTTTTATTGCTGAAAAATCGCTTCATTACTCCAATCGAATCCTGGGATCCACCGAGGCATATGCCAGATCGACGATAAAATTGACTACCACGACCGCCATCGCCATAAACAGAACGATATCGCGAACCACCGGCAGGTCCCGCTGGCCGATGGCCTGAAAAACCAGCCGCCCCAGACCCGGCAGGTAATAGACATTTTCAATGATAATGGCTCCGGCCAACAACTGGCCCAACTGCAGACCCAGAATGGTCAGCACCGGGATCAGGGCATTGCGCAGAGCGTGAACGTAGATGACGGTTCTTTCCTTGAGACCTTTGGCCCTGGCTGTACGAACGTAATCCTCCCGCAAAACTTCCAGCATCGACGAACGCGTCAGGCGGGTAAGGATCGAAGCGCGGATGACACCCAGGGCAAAAGCCGGCAGCAGCAAGGCCCGCAATGATCCCCAGAAGCTGACCGACCAGCCGGGAAATCCACCGGCGGAAAACCAACCCAGCTTGACCGACATCAACAGAATCAGCAGAATACCCAGCCAGAACTCCGGTATGGCCAGTCCCAACTGGGTAAAAAACATGACGGTCACATCGCCGGTCCGATTTTGATGCCGGGCCGCATAAATGCCGAAGGGCAGCGATATGACGACGGCGAAAATCATGGCCATCAGGGCCATGGGACCGGTAACGGCCAGGCGACTGACGATCAGATCGTATACCGGCATGTCATAGTTGATCGACCAGTTGCCCCGGCCGGATACAAAATTTCCGATCCACTGAAAGTACTGGGTGGCAAACGGCTGGTCCAGGCCCAGCTGCGCCCGCAGATTGGCAAGGGTTTCAGGGGTGGCATTGATCCCCAAAATGATCTGGGCCGGATCTCCGGGTAGAATGAAAAGCACCGAGAATACTGCAATGGAAACCAGAAACAGCAGCGCCAGCAGTGTTATCAATTTTATGAAGAGGTAGCGGAACATACCATATAGGTTGGGCAGCCGTGCATATCGTACGGCTGCCCCGTCGGTTTTATTTTATTTGTCTGTTCCTTTGTTAGGAAAAATAATTTTACTTTTTCAGCCAGACCTCGGTGGTGTCCAGGGCGATGGTGGGGTAGTTTTCCCACCAGTTCATCACGGCGGTTTTCATCACAGGAAGACTCGGAGCCGAAAACAGATAGCCATTGACGGCATCTTCCGCGATGATTTCCTGGCAGCGGCCGAACCATTTGGCCTTTTCATCCTCATTGGGAGCCTTCAGGGCCATATTGTAGGCATCGCGGAATTCCTGCGAATCGTACTGGAAATAGTAATCCGGATTGGCATAAATTCCGATGTCCCAGGCTTCAACATGACCGATCATGGTCAGCTGATACTCTTTTTTCTTGAAAATCCGCTCGATCCATTGACCCCATTCGACAATCTCGATTTTCAGTTTGATGCCCACCTGAGCCAGCTGGTCGGCAATGACCTCGCCGGCCCTTCTGGAATAGGAGTAGATGGCCGGCAGTTTAATGGTAGCTTCGAATCCGTCGGGATAACCGGCTTTGGCCAGAAGTTCCCTGGCCTTGTCGGGATTGTAGGCGAACATTCCGGTCAGATCCACATAATAAGGCGTCGACGGCGACCAGTGGGATCCGATGGGCGTTCCGTAGCCGAACATGACCAGGTCGACGACCGCCTGACGATCGATGGCATAGGCCATGGCCTGGCGCACCAGTTTGTTGTCGAAGGGTTTGGCCTTGTTGTTGGTGGACATGATGACCTCACCGGTAGTGGTGCCGGCATAGACTTTGAATCGATTGTCCTTGGACATTTCCATGGCGGATTCGGGAGCCGCGATATAACCGATCACATCGATGTCGCCGGCCTTGAGTGCGGCGATCTGGGCGCTGGCATCACCGATGAACTTGAAGGTGACATTGTCGAGATAGGGCAATTCCTTGTTCCAGTAGTCCTCGAATCGCATCATTTCGACACGATCGCCCCGCACCCATTTGACAAACTGGAAGGGTCCGGTGCCGACAGGATTGGACTTGGCGTCTTCGGCGCCCTTCATGGGCAGCATGACGGCATCGCCTTCCGCCATGTGCGCGATAAACAGGGCGTCCACATCCTTGAGATGCAGGATCAGGGTGTAATCATCCGGGGTTTCCATTTTCTCGATGCCGCGGAAATACTCGGGGTGAGCATTTACGGTACTTTCAGACATGGCCCGGTCGAGGTTCCACTTGGCCACCTGGGCATTGAAGGGCTCCTCGTTATGAAACTTGACCCCCTGGCGCAGGGTGAACGTGTACACCTTGCCGTCGGCAGAAACTTCCCATTTTGTGGCCAGACCCGGTATGAAATTTCCATTGCGGTCCACCTTAATCAGGCCTTCATAAATATTGGCATACACCACCCTGTCGATGGCGGCGGCGGTGTTGGCCGTGGGGTCCAGACCGGGTGGCTCCGCCGGCTGGCAAACTATAAGATTTCCGCCTTTTTGGGGGGTATCGGCAAAGGCCTGAACCGGACCCATGAGAATCAACACCAATAGAAAGAACACGAATTTCTTCATTTTTACGACCTCCTTTTCTGATTGTATAGAAATAAAACAAGTGACCGAAACGAGCGAAAACAGCCATCATCCCATAGGGTGCCGCTATGAATTTTCAGCGGTTCTCGAGGTCACAAAATGCCGTCATACCTGCCAGGCTGCGGGCGGATAAAATTGCCTGGATGATCGCCCGGGACACGCAGTTCGCACCGGCGTGCCCCAGTTCGTTGAGCGCCTGGGCCTGGGCCGCAATGAAAAACCCGGGTGTTTTGGGCAATTTCTTTTTGCCGGTGGCCATGCAGAAGATCGTATCGCCGTCAAACATCGTGTGGGCCGGCCGGATTGCCCGGGCCATTCCGTCGTGGGCCATTTGGGCCACTTTCTGGGCCTGGGTTCTGCTGAGCACGGCATCCGTGGCCACCACGCCGATGGTGGTGTTTTTAACGGGCTCGGACATGGGAGGCGGCGGTAATTTAACGGCCCGTTTACCCTGTTCACCGAACTCGCCGCCGACTTCGAGTCCGATTTCCCAAGGTCTTCCGGTGGCGGGATTGATGACCGAACCATCGGAGTTGACCACGATCAAGGCAGCCACTTTTATGCCGGAATCCAGAACCAGGCTGGCGGTGCCCAATCCACCCTTGATACCGCCGGCGAGGGCGCCGGTTCCGGCTCCGAAGCAGCCGGGTTCGATGGGATAGGAACCGGCACCTTCGCATGCCAATCGGCCCCAATCCGAACTGATGGGTGGTATGAATTCCCGGCCGCGGCCCAGATCGTAAAGTACCGCCGCCGGTACGATCGGGGCGACAAATCCCCGATCCAGTGGAAAGCCGTAACCCTCCTCGGCCAGCCACCGGACCACCCCATCGGCAGCTGAAAGACCGAAAACCGATCCCCCGGACAAGACCACGGCCTGGACTTGTTCAACCAGATTGGTGGGGGCCATCAAATCCGTCTCCCGGGTACCGGGAGCAGACCCCCGCACATCCACACCGGCCACCGCCCCTTTCGGGCACAAAACCACCGTAATCCCGCTGACGGCATCGAAATCTGTATAATTGCCGACCAGTATGCCCGGAATGTCCGTCACCCCATTGTATTTTCCGGTTTTAGCCACGACCCCTCCTGCGGGTGAAAGGTTTAAAGGTTGATGAATTTGAAAAAAATCGAAATCATCATGGCTTTAGTATTTTGTCGTTTGTATTTTGTGTTTGGTATCTGGTGTTTAGTGTTTGGGTGTTTGGTACAAATCAGCCACCTGACGACACCGGCTGCATCGTATCCGGCCCAGAACCGCAGGCAACCACCAGCAACGCCTCGAACCCTGAACCCTGAACCTTGAACCTTGAACCTTGCACCCTGAAAACTAGGATTCATATGCAATCGATAAGCACGTGTCAAGCGGGAAATAAAAGAATTAACTGCATCAACCGGACCTTGAGGGACTTTAATTATTGTTGACTATAGATCTTAGCCGTATCCGAGTCAACTCCCATCGGCTAAAGCCAGCGTCTTGGGGCTCAAGGTCAAGACCGGTCATGCCTCTGCTTGAATCCTTGGACCTTCGGCCCCTTGAATCCTTGCCATCAACACATGTGAAACGAACGTCTTCGCCCAATGGCGAGGGTGTTTCTTCCATCCCCCGGTGGGACAACATAAATATAAATATTGACTCGAATCATGTGATTGCGATAAATTAAAAATTTTTAAAATTATGGAAGGAGTGAGCGCCATACTGAACGCTTTCGGTTCGGTTCAGCCGCAAAATGTTTGTAAATTATGATACAACTCATCAGAGGATTTAAAGACATCCTGCCCGGGGAAGTGGAATTGTGGCAGGAAATCGAACGGGTCGCCCGGGCGTTGTTCGACGATTTTGGTTTCAAAGAGATCCGGATTCCGATCATGGAACGTACCGAGCTGTTCAAACGCAGCATCGGTGAAGATACGGATATCGTGGAAAAAGAAATGTACACGTTTCCCGACCGCAAAGGGGATCTGATTACCCTGCGTCCGGAAGCCACCGCATCCATCGTACGGGCTTATATCCAGCACAAACTGTATGCCCAAGACCCCGTTCAAAAGTTTTATCTCATGGGGCCCATGTTTCGCAGGGAAAGACCGCAAAAGGGCCGCTACCGGCAATTTTATCAAATCGATGCCGAAATTTTCGGTGTCGCATCCCCGCTGGCGGATGTCCAGCTCATCCTGATGCTGGTCACGCTTTTTGACAGACTGCAGGTGCCGGACATCAGTGCCCACATCAATACGCTCGGATGCCCCGATTGCCGACCGGGATTCAAAACGGCTCTCCGGGGAATGTTGATGTCCGTCAGCGACAGGCTGTGTTCGGACTGTGTCCGTCGGCGGGACCGCAATCCGTTGCGGGTTTTGGATTGCAAAGTGCCCGCCTGCCGGGAGGCGTTGGCAGATGCTCCGTCGATCCTGGATCACCTATGCGCCGACTGTCAACAGGATTTTGATGAGGTGCGCAGCTCGCTGGACAGACTCGGAGTTTCCTATATGGTCGACAAACGGCTGGTGCGTGGGCTGGATTACTATGCGCGCACGACATTCGAGATCCAGACCGGCTCGTTGGGCGCGCAGAGTGCGGTGGCCGGCGGCGGGCGTTACGACGGTCTGGTCGCGGAACTGGGAGGGCCCCCCATTCCAGCCACCGGCTTTGCCGTCGGCTTTGACAGATTAGCGGAAATATGCGGGCTGAAGGCATCTGACTATGAGCGTAAACCGGAAGTGTTCGTAGCGGCGCTGGGTGAAAAAAGCCAATCGTTGGCCTTTGAGTGGACCTGCCGGCTGGGGCTTTTCGGGATTGCCGCCGAGATGGATTTCAGCGACAAAAGTTTGAAAAGTCAGATGAAGCGCGCCGACCGGCTGGGTGCGGCCCACGTGTTGATCCTGGGCGACAAGGAACTGGCCGAGGGACAGGCAATCTTGCGGAATATGGCAACCAAACAACAAATTCCGGTTTCACTGGACACGGTGGTTGAGACGATTCAGAAAATAGTTGGCAAGTAGTCAACCGGGTGTTGTTTGTGGTTAGTTGCGAGTTGTGTTTCATTGCAGATCGATTGAATTGAACGAAAATCGACATAGGCAGGTCACAAGCTTTGAGCTGAAACTTGTTTCCGATCTCATCGGATGATTCTCGCCTGTGCCATACTGACACTACTTGGCGGGCAAACACCTGAGAACGACAATAATCTCGCATTTCACAACCGACAATATACCACCCACAACATACAACCTACAGCCAAAACAGACATCTTCGGGAAAGGAGATCCAGATTGCCAGATTTATTGGAAAACATGCGCAGAACTCACAGTTGCTGTGAGCTCGGCGTGGCTGATATCGGCCAGGAAGTAGTTTTGATGGGATGGGTGTTGCGCCGTCGGGACCACGGCGGAGTTATTTTCGTGGATCTTAGGGATCGCGAAGGCATCACCCAGGTGGTTTTCAATCCGGCCGTCGATCAGACTGTCCATGCAAAGGCGCATGTCATCCGCAATGAATTCGTTCTGGCGGTCCGGGGCACCGTCGACCCTCGTCCCGAGGGGATGGTCAATCCCAACCTGCGTACCGGTGAAATCGAAGTACGGGTCAGCGAGCTTAAAATTTTAAACGAGGCCCGGACACCGCCTTTCCCAATCGAAGACAACATCGATGTCTCGGAAAATATCCGTCTGAAATTCCGGCACCTCGACCTTCGAAGACCCGCAATACAGCGCAATTTGATAATGAGGCATCGAGCCTCGGCTTCCGTGCGCAATTACCTGAACAACCTGGGATTTCTAGAAATCGAAACCCCCTTTTTGACCCGCAGCACCCCGGAAGGCGCCCGGGATTATCTGGTGCCCAGCCGGGTGAATCCGGGGCAATTTTATGCTCTGCCCCAGTCACCCCAGATATTCAAGCAACTTTTCATGATTTCCGGACTGGACCGCTATTATCAGATCGTGCGCTGCTTCCGGGATGAGGACCTGAGGGCCGACCGTCAGCCGGAGTTCACCCAGATCGACATCGAGATGTCTTTTGTGGGCGAAGATGAAATCATGGAAATGACCGAGCAGATGATGGCAACCCTCTTCAGGGACGTGCTGGGCAAGGAAATCAGTCTGCCTGTTCCCCGTTTGACCTACGACGAGGCCGTGGGCCGTTTCGGTCTGGACAAACCCGATACCCGTTTCGGCCTCGAGCTGAAGGACATTTCAGATATTGTTGCGGGCTGCGGCTTCAAGGTTTTTGCCGACGCCGTTAAAAAAGGCGGTATCGTCAAAGCATTGAACGCCAGGGGATGCATCGATTTTTCACGCAAGGAGATCGATGACCTGATCGCATTCGTGTCGGTATACCGGGCCAAGGGGATGGCCTGGATAAAAGTCAGAGAAAATGAATGGCAAAGCCCCATTGTCAAATTTTTCACCGAAGATGAAAAAAAGGCCCTGGCCGAACGGATCGCAATGGAGCCCGGTGATCTTGTTTTTTTTGTGGCCGACGATCCCAAGGTGGTCAACGAATCCCTGGGAAATCTCAGAAATCATCTCGGCCAGCGGCTGGGCCTGATCGATAAAAACCGGCATCAGTTTTTGTGGGTGACCCGCTTTCCCATGTTCGAATTCGATCAAACCGAAAAACGCTACCAGGCGCTGCACCATCCGTTCACCTCCCCCCTGGAAGAAGATTTCGACAAACTGGAGGCGGATCCCACCGCGGTTCTCTCCCGGGCCTATGACCTGGTGTTAAACGGATTTGAAATCGGCGGCGGCAGCATCCGGATCCATCAAAGTGACATTCAGCAAAAAGTGTTCGCGACCCTCGGCATGGACCGCGAAACCTATGAGTCCAAATTCGGATTTTTACTTTCCGCCCTGGAGTCAGGGGCACCGCCCCACGGTGGCATTGCCATGGGGTTTGATCGGCTGGTCATGTTGATGTGCGGCGAATCGTCCATCCGCGATGTCATCGCCTTTCCCAAAACCCAGAAGGCGGCCTGCCTGCTGACCGGCGCGCCTTCGGAAGCCGCCAGGGAGCAGCTCGACGAGCTGCATTTGAGACTGCGGCCGGGAGTGAATACGGATCCGGAATAGCTTTTGCCCGCTGGCCCGTTAAATGAGAGAAGAATTGGTACACCAAACCGGCAAAACAACTCAACCGGCCCACGCGGCCTGCCTGGGAAAAATTGGTGCCCGAAATTAACAGATTTCTCTTGACTTAAGGCTGATTCTTTACTAATTTTCACGATTACAGCCGATCCGAGATGGATCCGGCGGTCCATCCCGCGATAGGCGCAAAATTTTAATGCCAATTATTCCCCAGTAGCTCAGTTGGCAGAGCAAGTGGCTGTTAACCACTGGGTCCGCGGTTCGAGTCCGTGCTGGGGAGCCAAAAAAATCAAGGGCTTACAAGAAATCGTAAGCCCTTTTTCATTTCTAAGAATTTTGATTTCCAACCCTATTTCCAACCTCACCAGCGATTAAAAAATCTGAGCAACCGTTCACACTCTGCCTTGGGAAGACGATTGTTGAGCCTTATCAACCGACTCAACCCGGCATGCGCTTTCCGTGGAGCGATTATCTTTTTTTCTACGAGGCACTCGAATATCCAGAGTGCACCGTGGACTTTGATTCCGTGGGAGGACGTAGCGATCGTTTTCAACTTCCGCTCACCGGTGAGCAAAATTCCAGAAAGGTTTTCCGCTAAAAGCAGACAAGAGCAGTCTTGGATGGAAAGGGACCGATACTTGGCCTTGCAATCCTGGATATTGAAAAGCTCCTCGGGTGTGAATACTGGAAGGAGGATTCTACATGACTGTATGGCACGAACCAATTGGTCAGAATTCGGGTCTTGAACTTCATCGACCACATCAGGTGGAACATGCACCTCCCACTTCAGCTTTAGAAAGACGTTAAAGAGGTCAATTTGAAGCAGGTCAATCAGGATGTTGGCATCGCACACAACGGTGTTCATGACACGATCTGAAATGCCCGCCGGAATTCACTGAGGGGCAGGTTTAACAGTTCGGCCGCTCTGCTGAAGGTTATAATCTCCTCGGCGGCGGCATGATATACCAACTGATCGAAGCGGTTGGCATGCTCTTTTCCAAGATATTTTCCGGGCTCATCTATTTTCCACCCCTGAGAATTGACGGTGATGCAGAAATTTCGGTAGGTGTGTTCTGATATGATCTCGAGATGCCTGGCACGGGCCATTACCGCCTGGATTGAAATCCCATAGATCCCCTTTATCTTTTTCAATTCCCACAACGCAATTTTGTTTCGCTTGGCTCCCAACTCTGCCTTGATGACCTTTTCCGGTAAAAGAAATGCTCCGGCGAAAACATGACAGAGCTTCTCCCGGGCTTTTGGATCACTTTTCTCGTGAATTTTCAGGAGAATGTGTCCCAGTTCATGGGATATGGTGAACCGCTTCCTCAACAAGTCATCCTGACGCCTTACGGCGATAACAGGAAAGCCATCAGCCCAGGCGGAAATACCGTTAAAATTTTCATCGGTTTCGATTTCGTGGATTCGAATTCCCCTGTCTTCCAAAAGCTCCATCAGATTGGATATGGGCGCATCCCCCAGGTTCCAAAAATGTCGGACCTCCAAAGCGGCTTTTTCTGCCTCCTCAGGCTTGCTGACATGGGAATCGGAAAGCGGATTTTTGAATACCGCCTTGTCATCGAGAATGTCCTCGATCTCAATATAACGTTCCAGAAAATCGAGGGTGCGGTATTTGATACGCTCCTCCTCCTTGCGACTGAGTCTTGATTTTTTTCGGAATTCGAGCTCCCCCAAACTGACTTTTGAGGGTCTGAAAAAATAATCTGACTTAACGCCCAGAGCCCTGGACAGGGCAACCAGTGCCTCCCCACCGGGATTCATCAGCCCTTTCTCATATTTGCTGATCGCCTGTTTGGTGACAGCTTGGCCCGCCTTTTCTGCCAAAACCTCCATGCTCAAGCCTGACATTTTCCGGGCGCTTTTCAAACGCTCTGCGAAATTAGCCAGCATTCTATCCACCTCCTTGTATGTACGCTTTCCATCTTTTGGTTGACAAATTAATATTTCATTTTCAATTTGTCAACCGATATATCTAAAACAGGAGGTGACCAGATCCTGTGTTGTGGCATTTACTTAAGATCCGCAATAAAATAGAGATCGATTCATACGGGGCTTGCCATGACAGTTTCGGAGCTGTTACAATAATGTAAATGAACGTCAGGTTGTCTGTGGGCTCTTGTTCAGAAACTTTTCAGCGAATTGTATGACCTCAGACCGGCCTCACCTTGACTCATAAAAGATTACCGGAATGAAACGAATCCAGGCCGTTTTGAGGTTCATTCACAAATAAAACCGGCTAAGGATGGCCTAACCATTGTTCATGGGATGGGGCACTGCTAATGGGAACAAATGTTAATGGAAACGACGGTTATGGCACCGAAGTTTGGGAAAAAATTCAGGCTGAATGGATGGCAGGTCAGCTATCCTTATCGGATATTTCCCGCACCTACGGCCCGTCGCGGGCCACAATACGGGCAAAAGCAAAACGGTTCAGGTGGCCTCCGAAAGGATCACTGCTCGATGAGGTTAGAAAGGAGATCCGGTCTCAGTTGCTTGAGGATGAGGGTGCTCCAGCTGGTGCTCCACCCTTAAACGCTGATGAAATTGTGGAAACCGCCGCCGCCCGTGGCGTGGCGATCGTAAGGAATCACAGAGCTTTATTAGCAAGGTTGCTGGCGGTTGCAGGTGTAACTTTGACGGAACTTGAAACCATGGGAGAGCTGCAGAAAGAAACCCTCGAACAGGTAGGCAACGACAAGGTTGCATCACAGAACCTGGTGATCCTGTCCAAGGTTCGGCGAGATGTCATCCAAACCGTCGCCGGCGCCCTGGCCAAGGTGATTCCCCTGGAGCGCCAGGCTTACAACCTCGATGGCGACCGTGGCGGCGCCGTGCCGATCAAGTACGTTGCGCCTGACATGGACAAGCCGGTAAATTCGGGGCTGCCCGAGGATGATTATTTCGATCCGGCTGCATGATTGCAGAAAAGCCAAATCTGGAGCATAGTTCATGATGTATGATTATTCATGGCCCCAAGTTCCAGCGGGTGTTACACCCTCTGAGGCATCCGATATTGTCGCTGCTGCCGCAACCCGCGGAATTGGAATCGCACGCAATAACAGAGCTTTATTAGCGAGATTGAAAAAGGTTGCAGGTGTAACCTCGGCGGAACTTGAAACCAGGGGGAGCTGAAAAAATAAGCCCCCAAAATAGACAGCACCGATCAGTTGCATCTCATAATTCAGTGATTCTGACCAAGGTCTCGGCAAGACGCCACCAAAACGGATCTCGCCGCCCTTGGCGGGGTGACTTTCATAGAGCGTCCGAAGGTTACAGCTGAGGTTCCACCCTATTGCAGATGTAAAAAGAAATCGAACAATTTTATTTGGCTACACATTCTTAAAGATTGCAAAAGTATGATTTTCGCCCCCTCAAGAAAAACAGCAACCCCTCCCCATTCCGAAGATCCGAAAATCAAGGGTCCCTTACCAAAAACGGAAAAGATTCGCTCCTGCAACCTTTAGCCTATGAGAAGGCCCGCTCGCTGTTTGTAAACGAATATCAGACGTTCATAGGCGAAGCCAATTCCATTTTCCCCCCTACAAATCTAATCCCCTGGAATTTTGCCTTTTGCCTTCATCCGAATGCTGACCACATTCCTCTGTTTTTTCTGATATCGGTAGATGTTCAAGATTAATGATATCGAACCGACTGCCGATAACGTACAGACATGAAGAATGTTTGTGAAAAACCACCTGCCAAGACCGATATTGGCGCACCTGGATTTGCTATTTCGAGCCCTCGTGGAAAGGCGCCTATGAGTACATACCGCATATGCTTCAATAAACTCCTGGTCTGTATTGCATTTCTGTTTCTCTTTGCCGCGGGTACTCCGCTGCCTGGCGCAGAGCACCCCCAATACAATAACCCTATCGATCAAAAAGCCGCACTGAATGCGGCCGAGGGTGTTACTTCCGAAAAATATCCCAACGCCGATGTCGTGCTGGTCGACGGCCACCACTGGAAACAATACAATGCGGACGGGACTTACGAGCAGGTTGTGGAGAGGTATGAAAAAATCCTTACCGACACCGGGCGAGGGTACCTGAGGTCGTTAACGTTGTCATTTTCCTCTCATTACGACGACCCCGAGTTTTCCCTCGTAGAGGTCTGCAGACCGAACGGGTCGATTGTGAAGGTGGACATCGATGCAAACAGCCGTGTGGCCATCGAAAGCGACCAGATGGAGATGAACATCTACGATCCGTTCAGCAAGGAACTCGAGGTGATTCTGCCACCCCTTAGAGATCGGGGACGTGGTTCACTACGTATTTCGCAAAAGGTGTTTCAAGTCCGTAATTCCCGGGGTCTGGTTCGACATGGTCGGCTTTGAAGACACCGACCCGATCGGTTCGCCTGCAATACACGGTTGTCGCTCCGCGTAGCTTACCGCTGGCCGCAACTGCATTGCGGGACGAGGTGTCCGGCACGGTGACCCACACGGTGGAGGAAACAGGAGATTTTATCATTTACAACTGGGAGGCCCGGGATGTGCCCACGGCCTTTTACGAACCCAATATGCCCCCGATGAACAGCGTTACCCAGCGGCTGCTGGTCGGCACGGTGGCGGACTGGCGGCAGCTGTCGCGCTGGTACTGGAAGCTTAGCCGGCCACAGATCGAACAGACCCATCGCGAACTGGAAAAAGCTGTGACACGAATCACGGACGGGTGCTAAAAGTCCAGTCGACAAAATGGCGGCTTTATACCGCTGGGTAGCCCAGGAGATCCGCTATCTCGGGCTCACTCTGGAGACCGAGGCTCCCGACTTCGAGCCGCACCCGGCAACGATGACCTTCGATCGGCGCGCCGGGGTTTGCCGCGACAAAGCAGCGCTGCTGACGGCCATGCTGCGGATGGCCGGATTCGAAGCCTAACCGGCCCTGATCCACTCAGAATATAAGATGGACCCCGAGGTTCCCATGCTGAATTTCGATCACGCCGTCACAGCGGTGCGTGCAGGCAACGGAAACTACAGAATCCTGGATGCCACCGACGAGACGGCCGCGTTCGGACTGCCGGAATACCTTGCCGACAAGAGCTACCTGGTGGCGACCCCTGAAGGTGAAATCCTGCGGACGACGGCGGTGGCGCCGGTCGAAGAAAACCGCGTGGTAATTGACACGGCAGCCAGGCTGACCGATAGTGGTGATTAAGTGTCGTAGTTTTGACTTCAACAACTATCGCATGACCATCATTCAATCTCCACAGACCATCAAACCCAATCTGGCCACTTGAACCACGATACCGGCCTTCCGTCACCTCAAATCCGAGTCGGTATCCAACCTGGTTGATGATGTCCTGCAGCGCCAAACCGGATCCGTTGAAGCTCCCTTTCAAACACTGGTCTGCATACATCCGAAGATTTTCATGAGGAATTAACGAGAGGAATTTTCTGAAATCAATAGACGTAACGCTTCCATCCCTTAGGTTACCATCGCCGGCAAAAGCGATGATCTGCTGAACGTGTTTTCCCCTGAGTTGTTCTTTAGAATTTTCCCAAAGATCCGATAGAGCCATTTGTTTCTCCTAAAGGAAATGAAGCCTACGCGGCTATTTTATCCAATGATAGAATTTTACGAGTAACATTATCGGCTACTCTTTCTCAAACCCGTGGCTGGTAAACTTCAAAGTATGACCATTTTCTGTCAGGGTTCTTACGACATTATCCGGAGCACCTGAGGGTATCTCGGCTTCGATCTCAAGTGTGACGGTAACGTTCGTTCCAACGATCCCGGTCAGATGAGAGATCACTTCTTCTGCGATACGCCCGGCATCACGCCCAACCCGGGTGGAATCCAGCGTAACTGTCCCATGATAGCGTTTGGGGCCTGTTTCTGGGGGTTGTTGCGGCCGGGA
Source organism: uncultured delta proteobacterium (assembly GCA_963774425.1). Lineage (GTDB taxonomy): Bacteria > Desulfobacterota > Desulfobacteria > Desulfobacterales > JAFDCJ01 > JAFDCJ01. Next base: position 16,205 of record CAVZEZ010000029.1, read on the forward strand.
TTCGGTCTCGGGACCTGGCTCTCCTTGTTCCCCTTCAGATTCATTCCCGCTTTCACCCGAAGGTGGAGGAGGTTGGGGTGTTTCTTCTTTTTGCTGTTTGACCGCTACATCCGGTTTTACCAGCACTCCATTCAAACTGTCTGCAGAAAGCGGGACAACCTGACCGGCTCGCAGCCCTCGGTATCGTTTGGCAACCTCATCATAGCTGTCCGCATAGGCAAAAGACTCAAAATTCCACAATAATAGGCCAAGACCGTCTCTTACCGCCTGAACGAGCACTTCAGGGCTTTTTAATCGTGGAAGATATGTATAACGCGCAAAATCTTCAGCGAGTTGCTTTATCTCCACATGGTTCTCACGCCAGAGGGGAATTTTGTCCATCTCTGTGCGAAGAACGGTTCCGGCCAGAACCGTCACCATCAATTCATCATTACGCAGTTTTTTAGCCGCTCGAACAGCAAGGGAATCTGAACCTGTTAATCTGAAGGCTTGCCAATCCAAGGGGGCTTGAGGTGTATTTTGCACGGGAACAATCAACCACTGGTAAGACTCGGGCATTCGGGCTTTCACGGCGCCCTCAGCCGATGTCTTTTGGGTCTCCGCCTGCTTTACCTGGTGGGGGGAAAGATCAAGCATTTCTTTTTCGGCCAGGATGGATTCCCATGCAAGATACCGTCGCACCGCTTCATCCTGGTGCGCCCACCGGTTGCGGTGATCCCGCAGTTCGCTCACCAGGCTGCGTTCCGCGGGGCCAAGGGTATTTCGAAAAACACTGTTCCAGGCATCCCACATGAGTTTGAGCAATGCGGCCGCATCCCATTCGCTAATAGATTTATCCGCAGTAATTCGATCCGCCCCCATGATTTGGACAGCCTTGGTTTGTGCTTCATCTGGATAAGCGTTTTCCATCTCACGTTCAACAAACGGCCCAAGCCCTGCTTTCAATAGTTCCAGCGCCTTGCCGACACGCTCATGATTGGTAATGGCCATGGTTTACTCCTGTCCGGGTAAGGATTGTTGCACCTGAATTCTGAGTTTGGGATTCTCCTGAGCAAGCCGCTGAATCTCCGGCCAGCTTTGCACCAGGCCGTTATAAGAAAGAGCTTCGGCGGCCCGCTTTTTACGCTCGCAGAGCATGTAGAGCCTGTAGGACAGATCCCGGGCGGGTTCGGCTTTGGCTCCCAACTTGGCGACGAGGTTTGCTGCTGCCGATTCGCCGCCGGCGTCAAGGGCGCGTATCAACTGATGGACGGTTTCCCACGCCGTCAGGCGCTTGTCCGTAGATGGATCCCAATCGGTTGCAAGCTCGTGTGGACGTAACAGGCGCACCTTACCGTTTTTGGATGCCATAATCCCGGCATTTACCATGCCGGCAACGCTGGTATTTTTAGCTTTTGAAAGTGTCTCTGCAATACCGAATTCGCCTTCTGAAAAACCGAACTGCTCGAACCAAGCCAATGCCCAGCGGGTGTCGGCATCGAAATCGCCCTCTTGTTCGGCCAGTGCGTCGTCCAGAGTTTGGTTAATCATGGTCAGAGCTTCGCGCACCGTCATGGAATTCCCAGCGGCATCGAGAACCTTGGCAAAACGGGTAAAGACTGCCATACCCGGACCTATGGCCGCCTGGGCCAGGTCCACCGGGGCGATGTTGCCGCGCTGGAGGTATTTCAAGGATTCTGGGAGCTCGGATTTCAAGATTGAGAGAAACTCGCGGCGCGTGGCCGCGGGCGCATCGAAGGTGCGCTTGCGGCAAGCGAGAATAATGCTGGAGGCGAGAGCGTTAGTGCCCGAACCAATCATGCGGTTGCCAAGCTCGGTTCGCATGGGCCAGGTGCCGCTCACGGCAAATCCAGCGCGGATTACTGCGTCGAGAAAGGTCTCCCAGCCGGTGCTTACAGCACCTGAGGCCGCTGCAGTCTCAGATTGTTTGAAAGCATAGTAAATGGTGACCGGGAAAGCTGGATGGGCTTGTTTGGCCAGGAGGTGCATCGCCTGAGTCATGCCATCGAGGAAGAATTTTTCGGCTTTTTCCTTGCTGCCATGGCGATAGGGAGTGGCTACCAGCTCCTCCGTCTTGGGTACAGCGAGTGTTGCAAAAAGGGCGGGAAAGATGGGGCGCAGCGAACGGCGCAACCACACATAAAAGAAGTCAGACAGGTCAGCATATCCGATATTATCGTAGTAAGGCGGATCAGTAGAGATGAGCTTGTCCTGTGAGATGTCCTGCCTGGTAGCGTCTACCTGTCCAGCGGATCCAGAGGGCTCGGTTTTGCTTGAGATACCTTTGATTACACCATCTACAGAAACCGCGTAATCGCCGGCTGCACCTGCGAAGGGATTCACATCTGGAAAATCCTAAGTCATCGGTATCGCTTGGCGCGCAAATGCAGTGACAGTCTGTTGTCTCTGGGGTGTCCAACGAGCAATCGTGCAGAGCGTATTGGCCATTCTGTCCACGGCCAGCGCCAGGTAAATCCCCACCGCCTCAGCATAAGCTACAGCTCCGGTGCCACCATCACGAAGCTGCTTGCCGCCATCTGGTAGACCGGCGTCTGCAGCATCGCGCCGGATGCGTTCTCGGGCCTCTGCCACCAGGTCGGAAAAAGTCGTCAGTGCCACAAGTTGTCGGGGAGTGAAAAGGTCGCCCCATGTAGTCATCCCATAGGGAGTACAGTTCCCGCCTGTCATCCGGGTGGCGATATCGCCTTCCGGTCGCCATGTCGGGTTCGCCTTCCGCGCAGCAGATTCATGCGCTGGCGTTGGAGCAAAATACACGCGGCCGCAATCTCCTTCAGCGACGATCGCCATTAATTGCGTACCTATACGTCCGGCTTTGCCTTCGGCTTTGATGTAATCACCCGAAATTGGAGCACCGGACATTAAACACTCGAAGTTCGCTCGCGAGAGCTTGGTGCCGCTTTTTGCCACCTCCGCATTCTGCGGTCTTCCAACCTTCACCGTAAAACGGTACCTACCGTCCTCGATTACCGGCTCGACATAGGCTTCTTTGCCCTTTTTGGTAGAAAGCATGAACGTCGAAACAAGCGGCGCGTCCACATGTGCAAAAGCTGGATTCGGACTCTTCACTGTCCTCGCCCAGAGCCAGGCGATCACCGTGAGCTTGCGCCCTTCATATGGTTTCAGGTCCGGCCGTTCCCTGACCATCTCGGTCGTCACCTCGATTTTCGGATAAAGGTATCCGATCCGCTTTTCAGCCTCATCGCGCATCCACATGCCGTAATAGCGCACATCGTCCGCCAGCCCTTTAGCACCAGGCCAAGTTTCATCAATCCGGATCTGGCCCTTTCTCGCATCCGGATTAACCGGCGGCCTTCCCGCAAACTTGGGCGGGATCTCGATCATAGCCTTGTTGATTAGCACCGCCACCGGATTCAAATCACTGGCATAGGCCTCCAGACCCAGCCGCTGGGCTTCGAGGGGCAGCGCTCCGCCGCCGGCAAAAGGATCATGGAAGGCCGGGAGCTTATGGCGGTCGAACAGCTCCTTGGCCCTGGGATGATCGACATTCTCCGCACAAGCCCGTCGCCAGCTCTGCCAAATCTCAGCCCGGGCCTTTTGCAAAACAGCCTCGTTGGTGGTGTTTTCCCACTTGACCAACTCCTCGATGATTCCGAACAGACGCTTTCGTTCCTTTTCCTGGGCTTTCTCTGTGGGAAAGAGATCCGGATTGGCGGATGGATCGTCCACCATTTGGGCAAATATCACCGCCCGGGCCGCCGCCAGGGGCCGCCTGGCCCACCATAGGTGCAAGGTGCTCGGATGGCCGTGGCGTATGGATTTTTCACGCACACTGGCCGCGTTGATGGCGTCCAGCGGCAGGGCTACTTCGATGAGTTTTTTTTATACGAGGTCAATCAATTATCTCCTTTTTCAACCCAGCTAAACCTGAATCATCAGCATTTCCATCACGAATTCTGTTGAAATGCTTGCAAATCCTTTTTGATATAATATCGGCAGCATCGTATTTTCGAATCTGACGATTTAGACAAATCATCGGACGATAATCTGACAATTAAAGGGGAGGCTTCACCCTTCCCCCTCTTCTGAGTATCTGACGATTAGCGCGTTTCATCTGACAATTATCTGACGATTAGGATCCGGCAACCCAAACATATTGAACCGATCGTCCTTTCCCTTCCTTTTTTGCCAGCCCCAATTTCAATAAAATCTTAAAGTCGCGCACCACAGTGTCACGGGTAACATTGAAACGTTCCGCGCAGAAGCGGCTGGTTAAAGCCTCCCCCTGCAGAAGGATCTTAATCATCTCTTTTTAGCGTTCATTGAGTTGGGCTTCCACCGCCGGGGTCACCAAAAGCCTGGTTTCAGGAACCCGAAGCTGATCGATGTTGTCACCCGGTCCCGGAAATGTCACTTGGAAATACCCCATCTCGGTACTGAGAATCGGCTTATTAAGTCCATGGTTCAGCATATGCTCCCGCATTCGGCGAAAACCACTGCCGCGTTCCTCGATGCGGTGAAAATAGGAAAGGCACTGGGCCAAAACCGGATTTCGTGAGCACGGCCGATATCTGCCCCTCCGTAGACTGGCCAGGGTAATCGGTTTTGGCGGTAGTCCCGGGCTGGAAAGCAACACACGGTCGGCGAAGACTTCCAGAAGAACCTTCCTACCGGCGTCTTCGTATTGGCGGTGGGCAGCTGCATTTACAAGGGCTTCCCGCAGGCCGTCCACCGGGTATTCGTCCATCCTTACCCGATTGAGCCCGACAATGCGCATCGGGTGGCGGGTGTTGCGGTCGATAAAGTCGATGGCCCGCTCGATGACAAGGGGCATGGGACCCCGAATGTCTTCGTGATCCCGAGGATTGCCGTCCGGTTCGGTGCTTCGGTATGCATCCGCCAGAATACGGCACTGGGGGTAAACCGCCGAGGGATCTTTTGCCAGCAACACAATACCGGCTGCGGTGGTAAAGTTTTCACCTGAAGCCGGATCATGCCATACCAAACCACGCAATGCTGCACCGGCAAGCAGGTTCTCATTGGTAAGCTGCTCCGGCTTTCTTTTTTCAGCCGAAGCGATCAGACGGCGAGCCACATCGAGATCGAGATCTTTCCACCGCACCCGGGATAGCGATTGGGATTCGAACTTCGATGTGGCTTCAATAGTCTGTTCGGCAATGGCGTTCTCATCGCTGGTCGGCAGGATACCGAATCCATCCTTGAGGAGCCTGACCAGGGCGGCTCGGATTTCTTTTTGCAACTCGATCACATTTCCGAATCGCTTGTACTTGGGACCATCCGCGTCCAGTTCGGCCAGCAGGGCGTGTCCCCGCTTCCCGCTTTACCCGCCAGTCCCCTTTAATAAAGGCAAGTACCGGAAGCCCTGATTCCTTGGCTCGCCGATATTCCGCGTGAGTGATGGAGCGATCGCCCACCAGGGTGCCGTACTCGATGCCAACGATGAGAAGATAGACATTGCAGCCGTCGAGGGCTGCAAGGCATTCATCCAAGGCTTTTGTGGGGGATGCCGGTTCAAATTCGTAGAGAATCGGCGCACAATGGGCGTGAAGGAATGGATCGGTACAGACCAGGTTTTGGACGATGAGACGCTCGTCCTCCAGCTCTTTTTGGACCGAGCTGACAAAAATCCGAAGGGCTGCGGTCATCCCGGCACCTCCGCCCGCAAAAGCAATTCGGCAAAATTATAGTTGACGCTCGTTACGCCGAAATCAGGCTCCCGTCGGAACGGCTGACGGATATAATGCACCCGGTGGGAATCGCTGTCTAAAAATTCCACGATGGCCAGAATGAAATCGTCGGGCTTGTTCAGGGAATAGAGGATTTCGTTTTTTGTCACCGTAACGGTGGCGGCTCCGGAAACACGCCCTTTCACCTCGATAAATCTCAATTTGCCGGTTCCGGGAACACGGCTTTCGATGTCATAGCCGACTTTTTCAGCCTCCCGATCAATAGGTTCGAATCCGAGACCTTTTTCGGTTTCCATAACAATCGTGCGTGCTTTAACGGCAACTGCCTGGTTATCCACGAGTGTTTTAGGATCCGGCAATTGTTTGCCCGTCATCTGCGCAATCAATCCCATGGGAACCACCAGGACACCGCCAATGACAACCGGCGGCAAGGGAGAAATCCGGCCTTCCAATTTCAGATCCGCCATGCGCTTTTCAAGCCTTGCCTGAAGCGCATCGGCTCGCTTACGGGCTTCAATCGAATTGAGCCGAGCACCGCCTTTGCCGGCTTGCTCTTGAAGTTTAAGCTGTTCGGCACGATGGTCCCAATAGTTGATTTCCTTGGTCAACCGGTCCTTTACGGCGGCCTCGGTTTTGGCAACCAGCTCCATTTTTCGGGAGCGGACCTCCTTGAGGTGGCCGGGGACAACCTGGGAGACCGCATAGCCTTGGGCCTTGTTCTCGAGGTCACGATCGATCCAGGCGCATTCGGATCGGGCCAGCAAGGCTTCGAGCTTCGGCTCATCATCTTTCAGCGGCCGGTAATCAAGATAGGGGGCATAGTGGAGATGGCGTGTAATGCCGGAGGCGTCCATTTCCACGTATAGCATCCGCTTGGAAATGATGCGCCGGTCACCGGAACGTGTCAGGCCGGCATCCGCTCATCGACCAACACGGATCCTCGCCGCATAAGGTCACGATGACGTTCCAGGGTCAGATCGATCACGGCATCGAGCAGGGGATGGCCGGGGCAAACAAAGGCCGCAAGCGGCTTGCCGTGAACAGCGACCAGCGACTTTTCAAAAGCAATGCGTTCATATCGGGGTAACACCGGCTGACCGATGCCGATCAACCGATCCCGATTGCGGATTGGGGCAGGAACATGGGATATTGCGTATCGGCGAGGCTCTCTTTGTTTGGCGGATCCTCCCAATTGCTGGAAGGCTTCGAGGAAAAACGATTCGATGTAATTGGGTTGGAGCTTCCGAGCCTCTGCCCTTTCCATATCTTCGCGAATGCGCTGCACCCGGCTGGCATCCATGGCATCATGGGCCAGAGCTTGCTCTTCGATCAAATCCTGGAGGCGGCCGCGGTCAAAGGCACCGCTCATCACTTGAGAAAGCCTGGCCTGCACTTCGGGTTGTTCGCCATAGCGGATGGCCTGAACCAACAGGTCGCGCAGCGGGTGACCCTCGAATTGGAGCTTGCCCAGCACATCAAAAACCTGCCCGCCCAGCGATTGACGGGCTTGCTCGAGTTTTTCAAGCAAGGTTCGATAAACGTCTCCCTCGCGGGTCTCCTCGGCCACCAAATTCCACAAATGGCAAACTTCGGTCTGGCCGATACGATGAATTCGCCCAAATCGCTGTTCGATGCGGTTTGGATTCCAGGGAAGATCATAGTTGACCATCAGATGGGCACGCTGCAGGTTGATGCCCTCGCCGGCGGCATCCGTCGCTAACAGCACCTGGACATGGGGGTCATGCCGAAAGGCCTCCTGAACTCTCATCCGATGCTCTCGCCCCATCCCGCCATGGATGGTAACAACCGCTTCGTCTCGCCCAAGAAGGGTTGTGATGCGTTGTTCGAGGTAACTCAGCGTGTCCCGGTGTTCGGTGAAAATGACCAGTTTTTGTTGCGGGGATGGCGACGGCGGCGGGATCGGGCCGGATCCATATGGCTTGGTCGTTTCCGCAACCTGGTTGAAAATACCGGCCTGTGTGAAAATCTCACCGAGAAGACTTGCCAGTTCGCGCCATTTACGGTCCTCGCCGCTTCGCCTGACGGCACCGGCCAGGGTTTCCAGGTGTTTGAGGGTATCGATTTCCACCTTTAATTCGGTGATCGTGCGGGCGGCTGTGGCCTGGTCGAGGATCTGCGTTTCCGCTTCATCCACCTCGTTTTCAGGCGCGTCCTCCAGGGCCTCGAGATCCTCAGGGTCAAACCGAGGCCATTGGGGTTCGGTCAACTGGGTTATCTCTGCACCGCGTCTAAGGAGCTCCAATTCCCGCAGCCGGCTTTCCAATCGTTCACGGCGACGCAGCAGCGATTTGTATATCGCTTCCGGGGATACCATTAAAACTTCCAACTTCCTTCTTCAGCTGATTCCATTTCAAATTCGTCATCGGTATCCTCGGCAACTTTGGAAGGATTTGGATTTTTCAACATTCAGGTTCCACCTATCGCACCGGCAATTCCAAGCAAGATCATGAAAATATAACCAATTTTTTCTCTCCGGATAATTGCTTGAGCTTGTTCAAGACCAAAAAATTCATTTTGAACATTTCCACCATATTTTCCGCCATAATTTTTAATCATTCTGCCCATGGGCTCTATTTCATTGCCATATAAAGCGCTCGTATGATATCCGCCGATACCGCCCAAGATGAAAAGGACTCCTAAAACGATAAAAATGATTGACCAAACCTTTTTGGGGTCCAATTTGAACCTCACTTTTTTGAAATTATGTAAAGATTCAGGGCGGTACTACGTTTAGTGATCGAAAATGATTAAAAAGCGCTTCAACTCCAAGCCAACCAGGTTATCAGATTGAGACCAGAACCTATTCGAGTGCCAGATAATACGGATCAAGTCCCTTCAGGACTTCAGGAACAGCAGGGAAAAATGGTTGTATTGCCGCACACCTGCGCTCGAATTTTAAGGTCTCCAAGCACGACACAATTTGGTCCATGGCAACCTCCTTGGTTTTTTACCAGAGGTTACCACGGACGATTGTCAGATCGGGTCAAAATGACGAAAATTTTTAGGTTCCGGGTCCTGGGTTCACGTTTCCGCTTCAAATGCCAACTTTTAACCTCAGCCTTCACGGCCACCAGCTTCGATTCGCTCGGACTATGGCTGCCGCGTCGTGCACAGCACGGGGCTGCCGTATTTACGGAAAAGGCCTCATTGGCTTTGCGAACTCCGCTTCATGTCAGTACCTTATCGGCAATCGATGACAAAATCTTTAATTGGGCTTGTTGGATCGGGGAGACAGATTCGGTATAGGCGCCAAGGCCCAATGGCTAAATCCGCAGTGCCGGTGGCCGATACGGGTATTTAACCAATGCCGCCTTCAATTGTGGTTTGGAGATTGTATTTTGCGGGAGAAGGTATCCGCACTGGGTTTGATCACCGGATCTCGTCTTCGCTGGGCATCCCGTTTTTTGTTGCCTGGCAACCGCCAGCGACATCCTGTTGATGTTTATGATGGGATCGGATCGAAACGTGAAGCATGGACTGCTAAGCTGGGGTTTATGGGTCAATTCAGCTGTTGACAATATGTCGGATGTGACATATTGTCAGTTTTATGAGCCCATATGACAAACCGTTGGTATGGTTGCATGGTGAAATTACCACCCCACCTTTTTCCGCAAATACTCGCATCGAGGCGGGATATTGGTTGCGGCAGGTTCAAAAAGGCGCCAAATTATCTTTACCACATTCTCGGCCAATGCCATCAATCGGGAGCAGGTGTCATGAGCTGAGAATAAATGATGAAAATTTGACCTGGCGAATAATCTATCGAATCTACACCGACGCGATTTTAATTCTGGAGGTCTTCGAAAAAAAGACAAACAAAACCCCAAAAGCAATAATTGATATTTGCCGACAAAGAATCACCCGCTATGAAGACGATGTTAAAGAAGGTAAAAAATAATATGGATACGAAAAAAAAGAAAGCCTTGGAATCTAAAGGCTATAAAGTCGGAACTGTTGACGAGTTTCTTGAGCTTAGTTCGGAAGAATCCGAATACATCGAACTGAAACTGGCGCTCAGCGAGGCTCTGATTAAACGCCGCAAAAAAAGCAATTTAACACAGGCACAGTTAGCCAGGATGCTGAAATCCAGCCAGTCAAGGATCGCTAAAATGGAAAGGGGCGATCCGACCGTGTCTGTGGACCTGCTGGTAAAATCATTGCTTGCTATGGGTGCCGATAAAAAAAGCATCGCCAGAGCGATCAGCTGACGCGTATAAAGCGTGAATTGAAAAATGAGGATCGGAAAACTATTGGGCCTATAAATGTTGCTTTGGCTGTCCGGACCGGCAAGCAAATTGTGACCAAAATTGTGTCCAAAAATAATGATAAATGATGATTTCTGGTGATAACCAGTGACATCCGAGCCGAAAAGGCCGGTGGCGAAAAAGACAATAATTTCATCATTATAAATAATTATTCATCATCATTTATCATCGGTTGTCATCGCTGTTTAATGGGGTTCGACTCCCGCGGCCTCCACCATATGTTTCAGAAATAGAAAAGGCAGAGCCTTGGGACTCTGCCTTTGATCATGATTTCTTCAGATCAGCCCATTTACGAACTCTGATCTATCGGTTGTCCCCCATTCAATCCAAATCTGGCCCCAGGCTGAAGATCAACATCCTCAACAAATTCCTCCCAATCATTTTCTATGGAATCGGTAGCATGATCCAGATCGATCTTGAACTGTGTAAGATTCGTTGGGAACCAGCCAATGTATATTAAATGATGTCGGATCCGTCTCACTTTCCTTTGTAACTTCCAATCGGGTGAATTCTTCTCCGTTGCTTTCTGCAATAACAACTATGATTGCTTTGCCAAAAGCACCGAAAGTGGAGGCAGCAATGTCACCCTCAATAGTAGCTGCCTGCAAAGGATCTTCAAAAAGGTGCAGGACGGGTTTTAATTGATATGTTGGGTTGCTTGGGGGTCCGCTTGCTACAACAGACATACTCAGATCAAAGTGGATTACGATGTCCATGTATGCCCCGGGTTCCACGTTGACAGTGAAATTTTTATCTGTCTTCAAGTTCCCGCTCGGAATTTCAAGCGGCACTTCCTCTGTTGAATCACCATTATCGATCATCATTGTTGCTTCGCTTACTACGAGTCGTACCTGGGTGTATTTTCCGGTACTTAGCTCTGTTGGTGTGACCAGATCGGTGCTGTTGCCATCATGAAATTGGAGCAAATCAATGGTATATCCTGGCTCGACTAAATCTAATGGTTTCCACTGACCCCCTGACTTATGATTCCGGGCTGCAATACGCCGGATTGTTTGTATAAATAATGACTTCGGCAGGATAGCAGTTCACAGTTTTTGCATATTTTAATAGATAAAAAACGTGGGAAGATCGAAAGTCAACGGGTTGTTTACAATAATATTTCGCTGTAGTGTTAAGAAACACAAGCAAAACTGCTAAAATAAATCAAGCTGATTCCCCTTTTTACCAGGAGAATTCCTTACGGGATTAATATCTCGGCTTGACGGATTGCAATTTTTGGAGTCACTTTGATTTCCTTGAGGATTCATACAGGTTTCTGGTTTGTCGGAATATGCGACTTCATAGATATTTTTCTTAACTTTTTTCAAAGTGAGAATCTCATTTAAATACAATTCCCGTTCTTGAGACATTATAACAGGAAAGCCGTAGTATTGATTGCAGTGCTTAATTGATTTATTGGCCTGCTTTCTTGATTCAATAAAATCCAAGTGTTTTTTTATTCTGTTGGCAGTATATATATTACCAACGTTTGGTATATCACTGGTAGCACCAGCTATGATGGCTTCTAAAGTATCATCAATTTCAAACCCGATGCTATTTCGAGCAGAAACCATGCTGGCTATAGTTGTTGTGCCTGTCCCTAAAAAGGGATCGAGAATTAAATCACCCTTTACAGAATACATATTGATTATACGATAAACTAATTCAAACGGAAATGCCCCACTTCGTAGTCGAGTCACCTTATCCTTCAAATTTTGTAAGGTCCCCTTGACGTCGAACCATACATCAGAATACCAGTTATTACGTTCTTCCCAAAATATTGCACTTTCTCGACGTTTCTTTTTATCAAATTCGCTGGCAAAATTTCGCTTTGATCCTTTTCTGAGGATTAAAATATATTCGTGTTCAAGAGTTACATAAGCTCCAGCTGGCAGGGTTCCTGAGCCCATGAATTTATTTGGCGCATTGGTTTGTTTTCGCCACAAAATGCACGGAAGCGGTGAAAAGCCAAGCTCTGTGAGATATTGCAAGATCCTTATATGATTTGGATATAGCGCAAAATCGCCATTGATTGTTCTTGTGGCATCACCGATATTTATACAAGCAAACCCACCTTCTTTTACTACGCGATAAACCTCAGCCCAAACCTTGTCGAGAATTTTATGCATTAATTCAAATGCCTTCATCCCTTTTTTCGCATCTAATACCGCTTTTATCTCATGGTTTTGTTGAGAAAAAATATTATCCCACATTTCAATCATGGGATATGGGGGTGATGTGACAACGAGGTCAACACTGGAATCTTCGATTTTCTGCAATTTGACGCTATTTTCAAAATATATCGTGTGATGAGTTTTCATGGTACTGAATTTATAAAGTTACATATACAGTTTGTCAAGAAATATTTACCATAATATTAGACAGATAGAGCTATGATTGATTGAGGTTTATCCATTCTGTCAATATTTATAAAAATTGTATATCGCCTTGAATTATTACTAAATGTGAAATTAGGCGCAATAGATTTAACCCCACCTATTGGATGACCTCAATTTTTACTTTAATAACTCCAGCACTCAAATAGGCAATGCTGCTAAACGCTGAACCTGATAGATCGATTATCCGGCCTTTCACAAATGGGCCTCTGTCATTGATTTTTACAATGACGCTTTTACGATTTTTAACGTTTGTGACTTTAACTTTTGATCCGAACGGTAAATTTTTGTGCGCAGCCGTCTTTTTGGCTTTGTCATAAAGTTCACCACTCGCTGTTGTTCTCGATTGGAACCTTGCTGCATAATAGGAAGCCTTACCGGACTCGGTGTATCCAGTCCAATTTGACTTTCTGTTAATCGGAACGCTGCTACAATCCAGAACAGTAAAAAAAATTAATACACACAAAAATCCCCTGAAAATCCTAATCAATGCACTTCCATTTATATTGGTCATTTTGTAAACCGCCGTCTTCTTTATCCCATACCGTATCTATTCAAAGATAGAGAAACTATCCCCATTTGTTTTTGCTATTTTTCTTTTGCTTGTCTTTCTTATTTTTGCCTTTTTCCAGTTGTCCAGGTGGGTACTCTTTTACGTGATCTGCATGATAAATATACGGCCTATCGGTATCGAGTTCCAGACTCACAGATCCACCCAATTCCATCAGGAAATAATCCGGCAAATTAACCCCCACCTTCCAGTCACCGGCTTCAAAGTAAAAATAGAGACCTCTTTCGGTATCCTGATAAATCGAACACTCCGGATAATAGCGGTATTGGTGTTTGGCACGATATCCATGGGCCGGGGCATGTGCCGGGGGTCCACTCTTCTTCTGTTTAGTTTCAGGTTTATGATATTCGGAATAGTCATCTGTTTGCTTTTCAGCTATGATTTTGGTGCCGGAACAACCGACAAAGAAAATTGTTGAGATGGTAAAAAGGCAAATCACCAAAGTAAGAATCCATCGTTTTGTCAGAAGTCTATCCATGGAATTATCCCCTTTTGGATGTAGATTTTTTGGTATTGTTTGTATATCGGCAAATACGATGTAATCTTAAGTGATTCTTATAAGGACAGAAATAATTTCTTAACGGCAATGTAGGCGCGATCCTTCTGGTTCAACCGGAATCTTGAGCGAAATTTTGATTTACTGAGGACTTCGAGTTTTCGAGGTATCATCGTCAATTACCACAGTTTCGGTTCATCCGTCCCGTTGTCCGTAAATCTGAATGGCAACGAAAGCTGCCGCTGGCGACATATCTTCCTGGATTCGGGCGGCTGGTCATCGAAATTTGAAATCGAAATTCCGAGAAGCCTGACCTTCGTATCGACAGCCTCGGTTTTAAACAGCAACGGCCGGACGCATTGCATTATCTCCGCCGCACTGTCTGCCGGTTCATCGAGCGTAACACTTCGGGTGATAGATCGAAAATCAAAATATTTGATCTTGAGCGTTATCGTCCGACCTTTGGCATCCCGTTTCATCAATGAGCTTTCCAGTGTGGCGGCAAGGCCATCGAGAACCTCGATCATCCGATCCGGGTCGTCAATGTCCTCGGGGAGGGTCGTCTCTTTTCCGATGGATTTTCGGGCCCTGTGGGGCTCCACCGGTCTTTCATCCGATCCATGGGCGATGTCATAAAAATATTTTCCCGCCTTGCCGAAGATCTGAATCAATGCTTCCTTTTTAATTTTTTTTAGATCGGCACCGGTTTTAATCCCCAGGTGATGCATTCTTTCTTCGGTGACTTTTCCAATCCCGAAAAATTTTCCGATCGGCAGCCGATCGATGAATTCGTCGGCCATTTCCGGTGTGATGACCGTCAACCCATCCGGCTTTTTGATGTCGGATGCGACCTTGGCAATAAATTTGTTGAAGGAAACGCCGGCGGAGGCCGTCAGCCCACCAGTCCGGTCATAAATCTTTTGTTTAATTTCTTTGGCAATCAGGGTCGCCGATGCCATCCCCATGTAATTTTCGCTAACATCCAAAAAGGCTTCATCCAATGACAGCGGCTCGACAATATCGGTGTATTCGCAAAAAATCTCCCTGATCTGAGCTGAAACCGTCCGATAGACGTCAAATCTGGCGCGAAGAAAAACGGCATCCGGACACAGCCGGTAGGCGGTCGCAGACGCCATGGCGGAATGAATACCAAATTTTCTGGCTTCATAGGAGCAGGCGGCGACCACGCCTCTTGCTTGGGGATCACCGCCCACGATGACCGGTTTACCTTTGAGCTCAGGTCGGTCTCTCTGCTCAACGGAGGCATAAAAGGCATCCATGTCGATATGAATTATTTTGCGGATGGGGGGTAAACGTGGTGTTTGGATCATCGAAATGGGCGATATTTGACAGATATTTCAGATTATGCGTCACATTGATTTTTCAGAATCTTTTACTAAAATAAATTCGGTATCCATAATGGCAGATATGATTTCAAAATCAATCAGAAAAAGTTACGCGAAACCCAACTCTCAGAGTTCTGTCAAGGATCCACCAGCAGATTTTATTATACGGCATTTAAATATAACCCATAAATGAAGGAGATCCGTACTCTGGCATTGTACGATATATTGAATCCGCGAAGTCTTTCAATCATGTCAAGCCATTATCGGTAGATTTTTCTCATACTTCAAATAATATGGCCGATATAGGGTTTACTGAAGAAAGTATTATTTTTTTTCAAACTCAAATGCTTGTCGAATTTATTTTCTATATAAAGTGACGCTATCCTTGCAACTGTATTTATCAAAAAGAGATGCGAAGCAGAAAGATTGATCATTGATGGAAGAAAAAAGGAAACAAATAAGAGTTGATGTTGTCATTCCGGTGATTTATTCCGGGTACCACGATGACGGAAATTCAATTGGACCATACAAGGGCAATATTTTGGATATTAGCTTAGGTGGAGCACTTATCGAATCCGAGACCATCCTCAATGCAAAAAGGATTAAATTAGTTTTCGTAAATTATAAAAATGAAGAATTCAGCGTTGCCGGATTTGTCATTTATTCCAAAAAGGATAACAAAGGCACAGCGAGAACGGGAATACGTTTTGATGATGGGGATGACAAAATTTACAACATTGTGACCAATATAGTTCGAACCTATCATTACAAAAAAAAACATTCACCGCCAGACATCTGACTCGCTGGATCAAAGCTGTGTTCCGCATAAGATTCAATGCCTTATAATCACTTCTGACAGACAAATAATCCGGAAGTCATCGTGTCCTTCCCCAGACAGCGTATATAGGATCGGAGAACGGCGCTTCAGGAAAATAGCGATCATCAAGCGGTCGAGGCATTCCGCGAATCGAATAGGTCTGCAGTTCCTTGAAACCTCCCGATCGTAAAAAAAGCTCCAAAACCAGGCCCATGCGCTCGAATTCATGAAGCTCCGCCCACATCCGGATGGCCTTTGTCGGAAACCACCGGTTCGAGAATGCGACGATAAACCAGCCGCCCGGTCGCAAAATCCGGATCACCTCCCTGAAAACCGCGAAGGGGTCGGTCAGGTATTCGATCGAAACCGTGTTGACCACCGCATCAAAGGAATCCGCTGGGAACGGCAGCGCGGGATCGGCATTCAGGTCATGAACCACCCATTCACTGAGCCGGGTATTTTTTTGAAGCTCATCTCTGTTTAGCCCCAGTCCGACCAGACGGTTTAATTGCAAGTCGTCGGAAATATGCGCATCCCAACTACTCATTATATCCAGAACCTGCATCCCATCGGACAACAGGTGTGCATACGTGTTTCTCACCGCCTGACGTGCGGTGTCGTCTATATGGTTCACGATCCTTGGTTTTTGATAGAAGGCCGGGTCGGGCTGCTCGTCTGCGCGGCTGAAGGGATCATCGGAAAAATAATCGGTCTGCTGATCCTTCCAGCGCGCCTGCATCCCAGGTCCGGATGTCAGAACGTTCAACCAGTCCCTGCGGGTACCGCCCCTTTCGATGGGTTTATGTCTGATCTTTCCGATGGTCACCGAACATTGAAGGTCATAGCCGGCCAGCGGATGATTAAAATTCACCGTCAGATGGTCGTCTTTCAGTCCAACACACCGAAACGGCTGCATGTTGGCCTTGAAAATGCCGGCAACGCCCTTCAGCATTCCCTTAGGATAAAATCGCCCCAATCGGGGCTCTGTGACCATACCTTGCCTGAAGCGGCGGTCGAATTGGGCGCTGCGGACGTCAAATAAATTCTGCCCGGTCAACTCGTCAATGATAACTCCTTCTTCGAGTGGCACCGGAATGCTAAGACCGCCTTGCCTGCCCATTAGGGCGTTTAATATAACCGGAGGTAAAAAGTCACGCCAGATATTCACCCCGTCGGCTTGATACACGTCCGTATGGATCGTGTGCCCGCTTCGCCACTTCAGGCTAAAAGTCAGATCGACGATGCTGTCCGAACTGATGCGGGGGCCAATTTCCATTGATGTCTTCTCCGGGCTGTAAAATACAACCCTCACAGTTTGCATGCGTTAAGAAATCCGAATTTGTCTTTGCGGCTGACTCATGAAATGACAGTAAGCACACAAAACGAAATTTCAATGATAGGAGATTCGTGGATAAATCGCAGGACAAATCAGAGGGGTTTTCTCCGTCGGGGAGGAATCAATGACGGGTATTGATATCCGCTACCTGGTTTCCTTCCTCAAATGGCCTTTTTGCCCAATTTCTGCGTCAATCCGCGCCCTTGCTTGTGCGACGCAGCAAACTACGCCTCCGCGCAAGGGCTTGATTTCCTTGAACTTGGGTAAAAATTCTCATTTCTGGATTGGAAACACCATCAGGTGCCCATCATTGTAGAAGCTCTTTATGGATGGGCACTACCTGGTAATGCCAACGCGATCATCCCTTGCATCTCCTGGCCGCCTGTGCTATTTTTTGGGTTGGTCGTCCTGAGAATAAACCAGAGTTTCAACCCCTTATCAGATCCTGCGGTTGCCGCAGGCCCGATTTTGCCCCGACGATAAAAATTTTAAGAGGGTCGTCGGGAAAGGCACCACGAATGAAAAAAGGCTCCCATACATTTATCGATTATTATACATTGCTTGGCATTGATCCCATGGCAGACCCGCAAACCATCAAACAGGCCTATCTGGTCAAGATCAAGAAATGGCATCCGGATAAAAACCCGGACTGTGCTGCGGAAGCCGAAGAAAAGACCAAAATCCTGAACCAGGCCTATCACATATTGAAAGATCCCGAACGGCGCAAAAATTATGACCGGATGCTGCGCTACACCCAGGGCAAAGATTTCCATTCATTCCTGAATGATGAAGCACTTCGGGAAAAGCTCAACAAAGCCTATCCGGTCTTCAAAACGGCTGTAAATCACGTAAGAACGCTGTATTCACTTTTTAAGGACACCGTGAATGGAAAATATAACATGCCGCCCGCCAGTGTGGCCATGATCGGCGGCGGATTGCTCTATTTCATCCTGCCCGCTGATTTTATACCGGATTTCATACCCGTCGTCGGTTATTTGGATGATTTGACGGTTTTAACCACCATCATGAATTCCTTGAAAAATGAAATCAGCGCCTACCGAATCTGGCTGGAAAAGTCGCGATTCTAAGCATCCAGGGCCGACGCCTTGGAAAGAAAAGCGGCAACCAGCGCCACCGTCTGGGATATGTCGGCCTTGCGGGCGATGCTGATCGGCGCATGAATATAGCGGGTGGGAACCGATACGGCACACGCCTTTGCTCCTACCGCCGAAATTTGCCCGGCGGCGGCATCGGTTGCACCGGTATTTTTAACGACCACCTGGTGGGGGATATTTTCTTGCAGGGCCAGTCGCACCAGATAATCCACCAACTTCCGATCCGAAATCATCCGTTTGTCCGTCAATCTGATTTCAGGGCCCTTACCCTGAACCGTCGGCACGGTATTGGAGGGCAGTTTTACATTGGGAGTATCGGAAGCCACCGTGCCTTCCAGGGCGATGGCGATCTGGGGGGCAACGGCATGGACGGCCGGCCCGGCTCCCCTGAGTCCATACTCCTCCTGAGTCGAGGCGATGACGAATAGATCGCAATCCATCCTTTCGGCCCGCTCAATGGATTCAAGCATGATAAACAGTCCCACCCGGTCATCAAGGGCCTTGGCAAAAAACGAGGTTTCATTTTCCCAGCTGCGGGTGGCATAGGTGACCGGATCTCCGATGGCAGTTAGGTCCCGCACCTCTTCCGGCGGCAAACCCAGATCGATGAATCCCTCTTCGATCGGCAGGCCCGATTTCTTATCGGAGCCGTCTGAAGTCTTGAGTAAATGGGGAGGAACGCTTCCAACCACGCCGGGCAGATCCTGGCGGCCGTGGACCATGACCTTCTGGGCCCAGAATACCTGCTGATCCACACCGCCGACCGGCATGACCCGGATAAAGCCATCTTTTTCAATTTTGCTGACCAAGAATCCGATCTCATCCATGTGTGCGATAAGGGCCACGCGGGGTCCTTTGCCGGGAATATGGGCAATCAGATTCCCCATGGCATCCGTTCTTGATTCGGCACCGATATGAGACAGCCGTTTGCCAACCATTTCCCGCACCTTTTCTTCCCTGCCTGATATGCCGGGAGTTTCCGTCAGGCGGGTCAACAATGAAAATTCCATAATTTTTCTCCTCGAAGTTTTCTTTTTTTTTCACATGCCGGTACCCGGACTGTTTCCGAAAACCATCCGTGGATTCGGTCCGCATCGGGTACAGGGCTTTGCAGGTCCCCCTTGCCACGGAAACCGGAGAGCTGAAAGCGGTCGAAATCCGTGAAATAATGTAAGCGGTCTTCAATGATGTTTCAAGCGGCCGTTTCATCACAAAAAATCTTGCTTTTTACCCGCTAACCAATGTAGTTTGGATGAACATCAAATTCAATCCCCATAAGGAGTAGCGGACATGAACAGATGGATTCAGATGTTTTGCATCGCATTGCTCACGGCCTTCGCGGTGAGCGGCTGCACGACGATTTACAAATCTGGGGTGGACCAACGCAGCATGGGGGATCAATACGATGATCAAAAGATTACCATGTTGATTAGAAAAAATTTTTCAGAAGATGAAAAGATCAAATATTTTGACATATCCACCTACAGCTACCACGGGGATGTGTTTCTGGTGGGTGAATACGACACGGTGGATCAAAAACAGCGTGCGGTATCACTCGCCAGGAAAGTTGATGGCGTGAAATCCGTAACGGAGTATTTCTTACCTAAAAAAAAGGACGATACCTGCGGGACCATAACCCAACTCGAGTTGTTTTCCAAGGTTAAAAAAGAGCTGATTGCCGATATGGATATTTCTTCAACTCAGATAGAGGTCAAGGTATTGCAGTGCAATATCATTCTGCTGGGTCTGGTCGATTCGGCCGACGAAATTAATAAGGCGGTTTCGCATACCAAAGCCGTAAATGGGGTACGCAGCGTCAAATCTTATCTGAAAGTCGATTAAAATCGAGTGCACCTTCGGAAATCGAAAAAGGTTGTTCTTCTCTGAAAACCTGCGACGTTCAGCAATTAAAAACGATATGTATTCGAATCCAAAAAATTTATCGTACACCCCGGAACTGGTGCCGTGAACTTGCGCTTACGGGCACTGCGGGCCCATCCCGCCACCATGGTGCTGGCCAGCTATTTGTCGGCCATTGTCCTGGGAACTTTATTGCTCAAGCTTCCCATCGCTACTGTCGATGGAAAGATCCAGCTGGTGGACGCGTTGTTCACGGCCACGTCCGCCGTATGTGTCACCGGCCTGGTGGTCCTGGACACTGGCTCTTATTTTTCGACGGTGGGACAATGTATCATCCTCGGATTGATTCAGATCGGCGGCCTGGGGGTCATGACCATCTCGGTGCTTCTGTTTCAGGGAATCGGACGCAGCATTTCTTTTCGGCAGCGCATGGTGATGCAGGACCTGTTTGCGCATACCCCCCGCGAAGACATCCTCAAGGTGGCAAAGAGCGTTGTCTTTTTTACCTTGAGCGCCGAAGTTGTGGGAGCCGTTCTGTTTTCTTTCCACTGGAGTGAAGAATTCCCGCTCTTGCAATCTATTTATATAGCGGTATTTCATTCGGTTTCAGCTTTCTGTAATGCCGGTTTTTCCCTTTTTTCAGACAGCATGGTGCGCTATAGCGACAGTCTCCTGCTGAATATCACCATGTGCGCTTTGATCGTCGTGGGCGGGATTGGGTTTCCCGTGTTGTACGATCTTCAATCCAGGTTTTCCCGTCCAAGGGGAGAACGAAGACGCCTTTCCGTACAGACCAAAGCGGTCTTGCTTACGACCCTGATTCTCATTTTGGTCGGAGCACTCATGTTTGGTTTTTTGGAGCGGCAAATGCTTGAAATGTCGCCCTCGATCAAACATCGCATTCTGCTGCCCCTGTTTCAGTCAATCACATGCCGTACCGCCGGATTCAACAGTGTGGACATCGCAACCCTGGGGGATGCGACCCTGGCACTGATGATTTTTTTAATGTTTTTCGGCGCCTCTCCCGGATCCTGCGGCGGAGGGGTCAAGACCACGACCCTGGCCTTGATTTCAGCCTTTACCCTCTCACGGGTGCTGAGAAAACATCGTGTCAATATGTTTAAAAAGAGCATCCCGCCGGAAACCGTCACCCGCAGCGTTTCCCTGCTTCTGGTCTCCATCGTGATCATCTGTATCGTGCTGTTTATGCTGCTGCTCGGAGACTCGGCGATCGATCAGGACGCGGCCGTTCAGCGGGGACGGTTTTTGACCTATCTTTTTGAGACGGTATCGGCCTTTGGGACCGTGGGGTTGACGATGGGAATAACGCCCGTTTTGAACGTCTGGGACAAGTACTGGATTATTCTGATGATGATCCTGGGTCGGGTGGGAATTCTCACCTTTGCCTATATCGTCGTCGGAAGGGGTATAACCGATGGAATCCAGTATTCCGAAGAAAACATTATGATCGGATAGATGGAGATCGGCCATGAAACGATTTGCAGTCATTGGATTGGGTAATTTCGGCTTCCATGTCGCCCGGGCCCTGTTTGAAGATGGAAATGAGGTCGTTGCAATCGATATCGATAAAAACAGAGTTCAGGCGATCGATCCGTACGCGACCGAAGCCGTGGTTATGGATGCCACGGACAAGGATGCGCTGAAGTCTATGGGATTGGAGAGCATGGATGGCGTTCTCGTTTCCACCGGCACCAAGATCAGCATCAGTATCCTGATATGTTTGTATCTTCAGGAAATCGGAGTTAAAAAGATACTTGCCAAGGCACTCGATGACGATCACGGGAAAATCATGCAGCGCGTCGGGGCCACCGAAATCATCCATCCCGAACGGGACATGGCCATGCGCGTATCGAGGGGACTGTCGCGACCCAACATTCTCGATTTCATCCCCCTGGCGGAAGAATTTGATCTGGTACAGGTCGGCCCTCCACGCGAGTTCATTGGAAAGAGCCTCAAAGAACTGAATCTGAGGGCCAAACACAATGTGCACGTCATCGCCATCAAGGAACTCGTTCCGGAAAATTTTCTGCTCGTGCCCCCCGCCAGCTTTGTGATCAAAGACAGCGATATCCTGATCATGCTGGGCAAATCCAACGATATTAAAAAAATCAAGGCGTTGGTGTAGAAAAACACCCAATTTCCGATCTTTCAATCCTGCTGATTGCAGAATTGACTTATCCTGCCCCAATGGTAATGGTAGAGGATAGGTATTCGGTCAATTCAACCCAACCCCCACCCATAAACCAGGGAAGAAACTCCATTGCAGCAATCGGCAGTCACAGAGGATCAAATTCAATCGGAGGGTTTGGGCCGGACAGGCATTGGAAGTATCAATGGGGTTTCTCTGTCAATGGCCGTTTTGAGTCTGGTGATCCTCTATTCAACCAGCTTCTACAGTTTTTTGCTGTTCCACGTTCTTATTGAATTTTTCAGCGTGATCGTAGCTTTTTCCATCTTCATGTTCACGTGGAACACCCGGGACAAAATTCACAACAGCAGCCTCATCGTGCTGGGTGCTGCCTACCTGACCATCGGCGTCCTCGATTTGCTGCATACCATCAGCTATAAAGGCATGGCGGTTTTCCCAACTTACGGGGCCGATACGGCCACTCAGCTATGGATTGCGGCCCGTTATATCGAAAGCCTCACCTTGGCCGTGGCCCCCCTGTTCGCCTCCCGCAAGGTTACCATGGAACAGGCCGTCGCGTTCTATACGGGGGTATTCATACTCGTGATCGCCACCATATTCTTCCGGCCGATATTTCCCACCTGCTTTGTGGAGGGCACAGGCCTGACACCCTTCAAAAAAATCAGCGAATATATCATTTCCGGTGTTCTTCTAATCGGACTGGCGAATCTGACCCATCAGAAAAAATACTTTGATCCCCTCGTCTTTCGCATGCTGACTGCTTCAAT
>CAVZEZ010000030.1:0-292511 GCA_963774425.1 uncultured delta proteobacterium
GATCGGACATCTTTACCACGACACCCGATGGCACCGTCTACGATGCTTTGCAACAGATGGCCGATAAAAACATCGGCTCTTTACTGGTCCTGGAAGAACAAAGGATTGTCGGCCTGATTTCCGAACGGGACTATAGCCGCAAAACCATTTTAAAAGGCCGGTTTTCAAAGGAAACCGCTGTCAGGGAAATCATGACGACCGATGTCATCACCGTCGGTCCGGAACAGGATCTGGAAGCGTGTATGGAGCTGTTTACCGACAAGCACGTGCGCCATCTTCCGGTTATCGAGAATGATGAAGTTATCGGCATTATCTCGATCGGCGACGTCGTCAAGGGCGTTATTGACGATAAAGAGTTTCTCATTCGGGAGCAGGAGAAATATATAAAGGGTAAGCGATAGAAAGGAGCCCGAAGGCTATGAGATGGTGGGGGAGTCGCAAACCGGTTCCGGTAAAAAGCGCGGGGGCCGCATCGCTGGAAGAGGCGGTCGGCCGCAGTATGATTTTGACAAAGTTGCAGGACCTGTTGGCATGGGGGCGTAAAAACTCCCTCTGGCCATTCAATTTCGGGCTCTCATGCTGTTACGTCGAAATGGCCACCAGTTTGACCAGTCGCTATGATATTGCCCGTTTCGGAGCCGAGGTGATTCGGGGAACGCCGCGCGAGGCGGATCTGATGGTGATTTCAGGTACGCCTTTTATCAAGTGCGCCCCGGTGATTTTGAGACTTCATGAACAGATGATGGAACCTCGCTGGGTGATATCGATGGGATCCTGTGCCAATTCAGGCGGCATGTACGATATCTACAGTGTCGTCCAGGGCGTGGACAAAATTTTGCCGGTCGACGTCTATGTACCGGGTTGCCCGCCGAGCCCCGGCGCCTTCATGCAGGGCTTGACCCTGCTGCAGCAGGCGGTGGGGCAGGAACGTCGGCCATTGAGCTGGGTTGTGGGGCCACAGGACACCCAACAAGGTCTCTGTCCATCTCAGCGGGATCTTAAGCGCGGTGAAAGGAGCATGACCGTCAATCTGCGATCTCCGGATACCGTTTAGCGGGAGCCGATGCGGGGATGGTTTTTTAATGACTGATCAGATCTTTTTCCAGGAATTGCAGGACCGATTCGGGGACGCCGTATTGAGGATGCAGACGACCCGTGATGAAATCCCGACCATCTGGGTCGCGCGGGATCATATCCACGCCGTGCTGCGTTACCTTAAAACCGTAGCGACCCAACCTTTTGGAATGCTCTATGATCTTACCGCCCTCGATGAACGTGCCCGCAGTCGTTTTTCGGGTGAGCCGTCCTGCGATTTCACCGTGGTCTACCATCTGCTCTCCTTTATGCGCAACCGGGTTGTGCGTCTCAAAGTTCCGCTCGAGGGGGAGTTTCCTTCCTTGCCCACGATTACCGACATCTGGCCCGCAGCCAACTGGTACGAGCGGGAAATCTGGGACATGTTCGGCATCACCTTTGCGGGCCATCCGCACCTGCGGCGAATTTTAATGCCGTCGACCTGGGAAGGCCACCCGTTGCGCAAGGAACACCCGGCGCGAGCCACTGAAATGGGCCCCTTTCGCATGCCGCCAGACCGGCAAGCACGCGAGCAGGAAGCCCTGCAATTCGATCCGGCCCAGTGGGGCTTGTCGAAGGGAGACGGAGACACGGATCTCATGTTTCTTAACCTCGGGCCTCAGCATCCGGGCACCCATGGGATGTTCCGGATCGTCCTGCAACTCGACGGAGAAGAAATTGTCGAAGCGGTGCCTGAAATCGGCTTTCACCATCGCGGTGCCGAGAAGATGGGCGAGCGCCAGACCTGGCACACATATATTCCCTACACGGACCGGATCGATTATCTGGGCGGCGTCATGAACAACCTTCCCTATGTCCTTGCCGTGGAAAAGTTGGCGGGCATCGAAGTGCCCGATCGGGTCAAGGTCATTCGGATCATGATGGCCGAGTTGTTTCGGGTCATCAGCCACCTGGTATGGTACGGCACCTTCGCGCAGGACGTGGGCATGATGACACCGGTATTTCTGATGTTCAACGACCGCGAACGCGCCTTTGATATCGTCACGGCGGTTACCGGCGCCCGCATGCACCCGAGCTGGTTTCGGATCGGCGGCGTGGCCCAGGACCTTCCCGCCGGCTGGGACCGTCTGATACAGGAATTCTTGCGCTACATGGCGGGCCGCCTGAATGAATACGATAAAATGGTGATGCAAAACCGGATTTTCAAGGCGCGCACCCAGGGGATCGGCGCCTATACCCTGGAGGAGGCTGTCGACTGGGGGGTGACCGGACCCGGCCTGCGCGCCTGCGGTTTGGAGTGGGATTTTCGCAAGAAACGACCTTACTCCGGCTATGAGCAGTTCGAATTCGATATCCCGACCGCCACGCACGGTGACTGCTACGACCGGGCACTGGTGCGCGTCGAAGAAATACGCCAGAGTCTGCGCATTATCGACCAGTGTCTCAACCATATGCCCGCAGGCTATTACAAGTCCGACCATCCCCTGACGACGCCGCCGCGCAAGGAACGGACACTGCACGACATCGAAACCCTGATCACGCATTTTCTGGGTGTCAGCTGGGGGCCGGTCATACCGGCCGGCGAAGCCTGTGTGATTGTCGAGGCCACCAAGGGCAACAACAGTTATTATCTGACCAGCGACGGCGGCATCCATGCCTATCGGGTCCGGATACGCACGCCTTCTTTCGCCCATCTGCAGATGATTCCGCTCATTTGCAAGGGGCTGATGGTGCCGGATCTGCTGGCCATCCTGGGCAATATCGATTACGTCATGGCCGATGTCGATCGCTAAAGGAAAGAAGTTGGTTAGATGAGAAGGTGAGGGGCTGAGTTGCATATGCTCACAGCGGAAGAAAAAAACGAAATCGAAGCCGAATTTCCCCGGTACGAACGAAAACGGGCTGTCTGCGTGGAAGCGTTGAAAATTGTTCAGCGGCATCGCGGCTGGATCTCCGACGAGGCCCTCGGCGATGTCGCTGAATTTCTGGACATGACGCCCGCGGAAGTGGATGCCGTCGGCACATTCTATAATCTTATTTTGCGCAAGCCGGTGGGCAAGCACGTCATCCTGGTTTGCGACAGCGTGAGTTGCTGGATCATGGGCTACGAGCGCATCCGCCGGCACTTGCAGGATCGTCTGGGGATCGGGTTCGGCGAAACGAGCAGTGACGGTATTTTTACCTTGCTGCCGGTTGTGTGTTTAGGGGCCTGCGATCTGGCGCCGGCGATGATGATCGACGATCAACTTTACGGCAATCTGGACCCGGAAAAAATCGATGAAATTCTATCAACCTACCAATGAGCGCCAATACCGATGCAGCGACCGTTGACCGCCCATATCGATCCCGGCCGAACGCCGCTCAGCCTGCAGGGCTATGAAAAGACCGGCGGCTACCGGGCGATCCGCAAAGCTTTGGGACACATGGCTCCGGAAGCGCTGACCGAAACCGTGAAGGCGTCAAACCTGAGGGGCCGCGGCGGCGCCGGTTTCCCGACCGGCCAGAAATGGAGTTTCGTGCCGATGGGGGAGGATGCTCTGCGGCCCAAATATTTCGTGGTAAATGCCGATGAAATGGAGCCTGCCACATTTAAAGACCGGTTATTGTTAGAGGGCAATCCCCATCAGTTGATCGAAGGCATCATCCTCGGGGCCTATGCAGTGCAGGCGGACATCGCCTACATCTTTTTACGTTACGCGTATACCCGGGCTGGAAAATATTTGACCGAAGCCACTCAAGAGGCCTATGCGGCCAATTACCTCGGCCGCAACATCCTGGGAACGGATTACAGCCTGGAGCTGCATTTGCATATGAGCGCCGGGCGCTATATTTGCGGCGAAGAGACTGCATTGCTGAATTCCCTGGAAGGCCGCCGGGCCATCCCGCGCGCCAAACCGCCTTTTCCGCCGGTCGTCGGTTTGTGGGGCAAACCCACCGCGTTTAACAATGTCGAAACTATTTCCAATATCTCCCACATTATCAACCACGGCGCACATTGGTTTAAAGGCTTAAGCCGCAGTGAGGACAGCGGTACGAAGATTTACGGGGTCAGCGGAAGGGTCAAAAATCCAGGCGCGTGGGAGCTGCCCATGGGCACGACCATACGGGAAGTTCTGGAGGAACATGCCGGCGGCATGGCCGACGGCTACGCATTTCGAGCCCTGCTGCCCGGTGGCGCTTCCACCGAATTTTTGGTGCGCGAACACCTGGATGTCAAAATGGATTTTGGTTCGATCAAAAAGGCCGGCAGTCGGCTGGGCACCGGCAATATGGTTATTCTCGACGATCGAACCTGTCCGGTCGGCATGGTGCTCAACCTGATGCGCTTTTTCGCCCAGGAATCGTGCGGCTGGTGCACGCCCTGCCGCGAAGGGCTGCCATGGATTGTCCGCATCCTGGAAGCTATCGAACAGGGTCTGGGACGTCCGGAAGACATCGAGCATCTTGAATTCCACACCCGTATGATAACTCCGGGACACACGTTTTGCGCCCTGGCCCCGGGTGCGATCGAGCCGCTGCAGAGCGCCCTCAAATATTTCGAAGAAGATTTTCAGCGCCATATCCGCGAGAAACGCTGCCCGTGGAGATAACCGATGACCCAAATCTACATAGATGATCGACCGTATGAAATCAAAAAGGGGCAAAACCTGTTGCAGGCCTGTCTCTCCCTGGGATTTGACCTGCCTTACTTTTGCTGGCACCCGGTGTTGCACTCCGTCGGCGCCTGCCGCCAATGTGCCGTCAAACGTTTCAAGGATGAAAACGATCGGCGCGGGGAGATCGTGATGGCCTGCATGACGCCGGCCGAGGATGGTACCCGTATTTCCATTGACGATCCGGAGGCCAGGGAATTCAGGGCCGGTGTCATCGCCTGGCTGATGATCAACCATCCCCATGACTGCCCGGTCTGCGACGAAGGCGGTGAATGCCATCTCCAGGACATGACGGTCATGACCGGCCATACCTATCGGGAATATCGCTTCCGGAAACGAACCCATCGCAATCAGGATCTGGGGCCTTTCATCAATCATGAAATGAACCGCTGCATCCAATGCTACCGCTGCGTGCGTTTTTACCGCGACTATGCCGGCGGCCGGGATTTTAATGTCTACGGCTGCCACGATCATGTCTATTTCGGGCGTCAACGCCCGGGGGCTCTCGAAAACGAATTCAGCGGCAACCTGGTGGAAATCTGTCCGACGGGAGTTTTTACCGATAAAACATTCAAACGGCACTACACCCGTAAATGGGATCTACAGAGTGCGCCATCCATTTGCGTCCACTGCGGGTTGGGGTGCAACACCCTCGCCGGGGGGCGCGATGGCGAATTGCGGCGCATCCGCAATCGCTTCCATCACCGGATAAACGGATATTTTTTGTGCGACCGCGGCCGCTTCGGCTATGAATTTGTCAATTCCAGTCAGCGCATCCGCCGGCCGCTGCGCCGTACAAACAATTCGCTGCAGCCGATATCCCGGCAAGACCTGCAAGCCCATGTCGGCACCTTGCTGACCGAAGCCAGGGGCATTATCGGCATCGGGTCGCCGCGAGCCTCCCTGGAGTCTAATTTTGCGCTACGGACCCTGGTCGGCGCCCAACATTTTTTTGCGGGCATGTCCGACGACGAGCATACGCTTCTGGGCTGCATGGTGGACGTCCTGCAGGCCGGGCCGGTCCGAACGCCGCCGTTGGCTGATGCCGGCCGGGCTGATGCCGTCTTGGTGCTGGGCGAGGATCTCACCCAGACGGCACCGCTGCTGGCCTTGACGCTGCGGCAGCTGTCACGCCGCCAGGCCGCGCGCACGGCCGGCGAAAAGCAAGTCCCTGCCTGGAACGATGCCGGCGTCCGCGAGGTCGCTCAGCAGAAAAAAGCCGACTTGTTCATTGCGGCGATTGCTGCCGGCAAACTCGATGACGCGGCACTCAAACTTCTGCGGGCGACACCCGACGAGCTGGCCCGTTTCGGTTTTGCGGTGGCAAATTTATTGAGTCCGGAGGCGCCGGAGGTGCCGGATTTGTCCACGGAATTCAAGGATGCGGCCCAGGAGGTTGCCCGCGCCCTGAAGAAAGCCGAACAGCCGCTGATTGTTTCCGGTATCTCCTGCGGCAGCCAGGCGCTGATCCAGGCTGCCGCCAACATCGCCCGGGCCTTGAAAGCGCAGGGCCGGCCGGCCGAATTGAGCTTTGCCGTCCCGGAATGCAACAGCATGGGAGCGGCGCTGATGGGCGGCCGAACCCTGGGGGAGGCTTTTCAGTGCGTGCAGGAAGGCCGTGCGGATACGGTCGTGATCCTGGAAAATGATCTGTATCGCCGGGCCGAGGCGGCCGCTGTCGACGCTCTATTCGAGGCTGCCAAACAGGTGATCGTCATCGATCACCTGGATCACGGCAGCGCCGCCCGGGCCGATGTCGTTCTGCCGGCCGCTGCCTTCGCGGAGACCACCGGTACCCTGGTAAACAATGAGGGACGCGCCCAGCGTTTTTACCGGGTGCATATACCCGCCGGTGACATCCGGGACAGTTGGCGCTGGCTGGTGGATTTGATGCGGGCCACTGCAAATCGACCAGTTCCGGAATGGAAGGACTTCGATCAGATTGTCGCGGCCCTGGCAACCGCGCTGCCGACCTTCAAGCCGGTTATCCAGGCCGCACCCGGCGCGGATTTTCGGGAAATCGGGGGACGAATACCCCGCCAGTCTTACCGCTACAGCGGGCGCACCGCCATCCTGGCCGATGTCAGCGTGCACGAACCCAAGCCCCCGGAGGATCCGGATTCGCCGCTGGCATTTTCGATGGAAGGATATCACGGCCAGCCGCCGGCGGCCCTGATTCCGCGATTTTGGGCGCCGCGCTGGAACTCGGTGCAGTCCCTCAATAAATTTCAAAACGAGATTGGCGGTCCGCTGCGAGAAGATGATGCGGGACGACGGTTGATCGAACCCGCCGACACGCCGGCGGTGGGTTATTTCGACAACGTGCCGCCGCCGGCCGAATCCATCTCCGGGCAATGGATTCTGACCGCCATGCATCATATTTTCGGATCCGAGGAACTCAGCCAACATGCGTTCGCCGTCGCTGAACGCGCCCCGCACCCTTACCTGGCACTTCACCCGGAAGATGCCGCCGAACTGGGGCTCAACGCCGGCGAAGCGGCGACAATCATCATGGAGGACATGCCTCGACAACTGCCGGTCCAACCAGATCCTTCCCTGCCCCGCGGGGTGGCTGGGGTGCCGGTCGGCTTGCCCGAATGGCCGTATGTGAGGCTGCCGGCCACCGTTCGAATAACCGGGGGGCAGGACCATGAGTGAAATACTGCTGCCCCTTCTCATTGTGGTGGGTGTTTTGGCCGCCGCGCTGTCGATCAGCGCCGGACTCATCTGGTTCGAACGCCGCCTGCTGGGGGTTTGGCAGGAGCGTTACGGACCCAATCGGGTGGGACCCTTCGGACTGATGCAGGTGGCGGCCGATGCCGTCAAAATGCTCTTTAAGGAGGACTGGATTCCGCCTTTTGCCGACAAGCCGGTATTTGTCATCGCCCCGGCGGTGGTGATGGCCACGGTGCTGATGTCTTTTGCCGTGGTTCCGATTGCGCCCGGCATTGGTGTCGTAGACCTCAACATCGGGCTGCTCTTTTTCCTGGCCATGTCTGCTTTAAGTGCCTACAGCGTGGTTCTGGGGGGCTGGGCCTCCCAGAGCAAATATCCGCTGCTGGGCGGTATCCGCGCCGCGGCCCAGCTACTCAGCTACGAAGTATTCATGGGATTGTCCCTGATGGGGGTGGTTGTCATGGCGGGTTCTTTTAACCTGCGGGTCATCGTCGAGGCCCAGGCGCGCATGTGGTACTGCATTCCTCAATTTCTCGGTTTTTTGATCTTCACCATCGCCGGGTTTGCCGAAACCCACCGCCTGCCACTGGATCTACCGGAGGCCGAAAGCGAACTGGTGGCCGGCTATCACAGCGAATATTCCGGTATGAAGTTCGGGATGTTCTTCGTGGGCGAATATCTCGGGATTACGTTGATTTCCACCATGATCGTCACCCTGTTTTTCGGCGGTTGGCTGGGGCCCTGGCTTCCGCCGCTGGTCTGGTTCTTAATCAAGACCGGTGTCTTCATCACCGGCTTCGTACTGATGCGGGCCTCCCTGCCGCGGCCGCGCTACGATCAACTGATGGCTTTCGGCTGGAAGCTGTTGCTGCCGCTGTCTCTGCTGAATTTAATCGTCACCGGCGCCCTGGTGCTGGCGTTTGATGGAGGACTTAGCTCGTGAGTTGGTAAGTTCATAAGTTCGTTAGTTGCGGGTTGCGTGTTGGTGAATTGTTCAGTTTGTGAGGCTGAAGTCACATAAATTTACTAGCCAATTCCTATGTTAAAGGATACCGGCTTACCAGCTAACTCGTTTACGAACTTCCAAACATTTACGAGCTCATCAACTGTTTATTGGAAAACCGATGCTGAGCATATTGACCACAATTTGGACGGTTTTACGGCACACCTTTCGGCCCCGGGTGACGATTCAATATCCGGAGCAAAAGATCCCGCTGCCGCCCCGATATCGAGGACGGATTATTTTGTCACGCGATCCGGATGGCCAGGAACGCTGCGTCGCCTGCTATCTTTGCGCGGCGGCCTGTCCGGTGGACTGCATCGTGCTGCAGGCGGCCGAGGACCCGCACGGCCGACGCTACCCGGCATTTTTCCGGATAAATTTTTCACGCTGCATTCTGTGCGGTTTCTGCGAGGAAGCCTGTCCGACCGACGCCATTCAGCTCACACCGGATTTTGAATACGGCGAATACGACCGGCAGAACCTGGTCTATGAAAAAGAAGACCTGCTGATCAGCGGACCCGGCAAATATCCCGACTATAACTTTTATCGGGTGGCCGGACTGGCGATCGGCGGCAAAGACAAAGGCGAGGCGCAAAATGAAGCACCCCCGGTGGATGTGCACACCTTGATGCCTTGAGGAGTCAACGATGACCGTGGTGTTTTACCTGTCTGCGATCGTCGCGGTGGCGGCCACCGTGATGGTGATCACGCGCTTGAATGCCGTCCATGCCCTGCTGTATCTGATCGTGTCGCTGCTGGCTGTGGCACTGGTTTTTTTCGCGCTGGGAGCCCCTTTTGCCGCGGCGCTTGAGGTGATCATTTATGCCGGCGCCATCATGGTGTTGTTCTTGTTTGTGGTCATGATGTTCAATCTGGGGCCGCAGACAATCGGGCAGGAAAGGCAGTGGCTGCATCCCGCCGCCTGGATCGGCCCGAGCATACTGGCGGTCTTGCTGCTGGTTGAGCTCGTCTACATTCTGATTCGGTTGCATCCGGCGGCGTCTGCCGCCGAGGTGGGACCGAAACGGCTGGCGCTCACACTGTTCGGTCCATACCTGCTGGGGGTTGAACTGGCCTCGCTCCTGCTGCTGGCCGGACTGGTCGGCGCCTATCACCTCGGGCAACGATCCCGGGACCCTATGCAGCGGGAGGGAAATTGAAAATGGCTGCCATACCGCTCAACCATGTCCTGATTCTGGCCGGATTGCTTTTTCTGCTCGGCCTGATCGGGGTTCTCGTGCGCCGCAATCTCATTTTTATACTGTTTTGCATCGAAATCATGCTGAATGCCGGCGGCCTGGCTTTTATAACGGCCGGCTCCCGCTGGGAGCAGGCCGACGGCCAGGTCCTATTTTTGTTTATCCTGTGCATGGCGGCCGCCGAAGTGGCTGTCGGCCTGGCGTTGGTCCTGCGAATGCGCCACCATCTGCAAACCCTGGATGCCGACGCGGCCGGCCGGATGCGAGGGTAATATGCTTGAAATGCTCTGGCTGATCCCGATGATGCCGCTGATGGGCTTTGGTGTCCTGATTCTGGCCGGATCGCGGCTGCCCCGTTCGATTATCGCCGTGATCGGAGCGGGGACCGTGGGCGTGTCCGCGATCCTGACGATGCTGGTGGCGATCGCATTTATCGGATCCCCGCCGGAGGGCCATCACTACATCCAGGTATTGTGGGTCTGGCTGGAAGCCGGCGGCTTCAGTGCACGCATCGCCTTTTATCTGGACGCACTGGCGCTGGTCATGCTGTTCGTGATCACGTTCGTCGGGTTTCTCATTCATCTGTATTCCACGGAGTTCATGAGCACCGAGGCGGGCTACGCCCGGTTTTTTGCATACATGAATCTGTTCGTCGGATCCATGCTGACGCTGGTGCTGGCCGATAATCTGCTGCTGCTGTACCTGGGCTGGGAAGGTGTCGGCCTGTGCAGCTATCTGCTGATCGGATTCTGGTATGCGGACCCCGCCAACGGGCAGGCCGCCTGCAAGGCGTTTGTGGTCACCCGGGTCGGGGACACGGCGATGGCCGTCGGTCTGTTTTTACTGTTCACCCATCTGGATACGCTGCGGATCCAGGAACTCATGTCGCGGGCGGCAGGGTCCTGGCCCGCAGGTTCGATGCTGCCGGCCGCAGCGGCCCTGCTGCTGCTGGGCGGTGCGGTCGGCAAGTCCGCGCAGCTGCCGCTGCAGACCTGGCTGCCCGATGCCATGGCCGGTCCGACGCCGGTCAGCGCCTTGATTCATGCCGCCACCATGGTCACCGCCGGCGTGTATTTGATTGCCCGAACCCACGTATTGTTTGCTCTGGCACCGATGGTAATGAGCATCGTCGCGATCGTCGGGGCGGCCACTCTGCTTCTGGCGGGCTTCAGCGCGCTGACCCAGCGGGATATCAAACGGGTTCTGGCGTACTCCACGATCAGTCAGATCGGATACATGTTTTTGGCACTGGGCGTGGGCGCGTGGTCGGCGGCGATGTTTCACCTCCTGATCCATGCTTTTTTCAAAGCCCTTCTGTTTTTAGGTGCCGGGGTGATCATCCTGGCGCTGGACCACGAGCATGACATGTTCAAGATGGGCGGCCTGCGCAAACAGCTGCCGCTGACCTTCTGGACCTTCCTGATCGGTGCCGGCGCCCTGTCGGCCGTACCGCTGGTGACAGCCGGCTTTTACAGCAAGGATCTGATTATCTGGCAGTCTTACGCTTCATCCCGGGGCGGCGGATGGCTCTGGGCCGCGGGGCTGGCCGGTGCCTTGCTGACATCGCTGTATACCTTCCGGATGGTGTTTTTGACCTTTTTCGGCAGCCTCCGGACCCGGCCGGCGTACCGGCCGGGTTGGCGCCTGCAGGGGCCTTTACTCGTGCTGGCGGTCCTTTCGCTGACTGCCGGGTTTATCAATCTGCCCGAGACCCTGGGAAACCTGCCGCTCTTTTCGGATTTTCTGCACCGCGTTCTGCCGGCCGTTTCCATCGCAGCCCCGAAAGCAGGACGCGAAGGCGTCTTTACCCTCATATCCGCCGTCATATCGCTGGCAGGCATTTATCTCGCATATCTCGGAATTCACCATCGACCGCAAATTGTGCAAAAGCTGAGCGGCTCGACGGCAGGTTCCCGTCTGCATCGGTTCTGGTTCCGGGGCTGGGGATTTGACCGGCTGTATGACGGCATCTTTGTCCGCCCCTACGTTTGGCTGGCCGTCATGAACCGTGACGACATTATCGATTACTTCAGCAAGGCGGTCGCCTGGCTCACCCGCATCTGCTATCGCGCGTTGAGTCACACCCAAACCGGCAAGTTACGGTGGTACGCCGCAGGACTTGCGGCCGGGGCGGCTGTCTTTATCGGCTTGGCGGTGTTGATATGATTCCGGCATGGATAGTTATCGTCCCGGCAGCGGGCGGACTTCTGGCATGGCTTAGCGGCCGTCGGTATCCGGCTGGTCCCCGGTGGATTTCTTTGCTCGCGCTGACGATTAACCTGATTCTGATCCTGGCTCTGGTGGTGCGGCATGCCGGTCAGTTGACGATTTCAGCCGACGGACCCTGGCTGGTCGTTTTGAACCGGCCCTGGATTCCCGGGCTGGGCATCAGCTTCCATCTGGCCCTCGACGGCTTGAGCCTGGTACTGGTGCTGTTGACGGCATTTTTGGGTCTGGTCGCGGTTTTGTCGGCCTGGACGGAAATCAGTGAACGCGGCGGGTTTTTCTATTTCAATCTGATGTGGGTACTGGCCGGGATTACGGGCGTTTTCATGGCTCTGGATCTGTTTCTTTTTTATTTTTTCTGGGAGATGATGTTGGTGCCCATGTATTTTATCATTGCCATCTGGGGCCATGAAAACCGCATTTACGCCGCAACCAAATTTTTCCTGTTCACTCAGATCAGCGGACTGCTCATGCTGGTGGCCATCCTCGGGCTTTACTTTATCCACGGCCGCAACAGCGGAACCTACACCTTTGATTACCTGCAACTGCTAGGTACATCCATGCCGGCGCCGGCGGCGATGCTGCTGATGCTGGGATTTTTAGCGGCCTTTGTAGTTAAGCTGCCGGCTTTTCCGGTGCATACCTGGCTGCCGGATGCCCATACGGAGGCACCCACGGCGGGGAGCGTCATACTGGCCGGGCTGCTGTTGAAAACCGGGGCCTATGGGTTGATTCGGTTTGTCATTCCCTTGTTTCCCGGGGCGGCCCTTGACTTTGCGCCGATTGCGATCACATTCGGAATCGCCGGAATTCTCTACGGGGCGCTGCTCGCCTTTTCGCAAACCGACCTGAAGCGGCTCGTCGCCTATACCAGCGTCAGTCATATGGGCTTTGTGCTGGTGGGGGTATTTGCCTGGAATGAGCTGGCCCTGCAAGGCGTGGTGCTGCAAATCATCTGCCACGGTATCAGCACCGGTGCGCTTTTTATGCTGGTCGGTGCGCTTCAGGAGCGCATTCACACCCGTGACCTGCGGCACATGGGGGGAATGTGGCCGGAGGTCCCCCGCATGGCCGGCATAAGTCTGTTTTTCGCCCTGGCATCCCTGGGACTGCCCGGTCTGGGCAATTTCATCGCCGAAATTCTGATCCTGCTGGGAACTTACCAGGTGAGTGTCACCGCCGCCGTGCTGGCAGCGTTGGGCCTTGTCAGCGCCACCATCTATGCTTTGTGGATGATTCAACAAACCTTCTTCGGCCCGAATCGGGAAAACCGGAAGCCATCCGATCTCGGGGGCCGGGAAGTTGCGGTCATGGTGGTGATGATCGCCGCTATCCTATGGTTGGGGTTTTATCCCCAGCCGGTGCTGAATCTAACCCAGCCCGCGCTCGAACACCTGCAGCAAACCACGGCCACCGGGCTGCCGGCCGCCCGGACGAAGCTTCACAGTGACCGGCCGGGTTTCCAAAGTCTGTTTAAACGGACTCGAGTTTCACAAACGGTCCGACCGTCTAACCATTCCAGTATTTCAGCTGGAGCGAAGTCCTCGCGGGCCGGAGGTTCATGATGCATTCAGCCGACCTTTTTGCCATGCTGCCGCTGATCATTTTGGCGGCAACCGCGCTGCTCGTCATGTTGACGGTGGCCGTCTATCGCAGTCATACGCTGATCGCCGCCATGAGCGGCGTCGGGCTGGCGGCCGCACTGATCGCCTTGTCGGCCGGGTCGTCTGCGGCAACCCATCGTGTCACCGAACTTCTTATATTTGATGGATTTGGGCGCTTTTACATCGGATTGATCCTGTCGGCCGGCCTCGTTGCGACGCTGCTTTGCCATGGCTACTGGCGGACTTATGGCGGCGAGGCGGAAGAATTCTATGTTCTGCTGCTTCTGGCCGTGACGGGTGCGGTGGTCGTGGCTGCCGCTGCGCATCTGGCTTCTTTCTTTCTGGGACTGGAAATTTTGAGCGTCTCGCTCTACGCTCTGATCGCATACCCTCAGGGAAATGCCTTGGGAATCGAAGCCGGAATCAAATACTTGGTGCTGGCGGCCACATCGGCTGCTTTTCTGGTCTTCGGTATGGCCCTGATTTACTTCGAACTGGGAACCATGGATGTATCACGGGTGGCCGCTTCCCTGCTTTCCGCAACCGGAAATTCATCGGGCCTGCTTCTTCAGACCGGTTTAGCCATGATGGTGGTGGGGATAGGATTTAAACTGGCGGTGGTACCCTTTCATCTCTGGACGCCGGACGTCTACCAGGGCGCACCGGCTCCCGTCACGGCTTTTATCGCCACGGCTTCCAAAGGCAGCCTGGTGGCCTTCATGATACGACTCTTCGCACTGATCGATATCTCCGACCAGGGCCTGATGGTTGTATTTGTCGTCATTGCAATGGCTTCCATGATTTTCGGCAATCTTCTGGCCCTGCTGCAAAATAATGTCAAGCGCATACTGGCCTACTCCTCCATCGCTCATCTGGGTTACCTACTGGTGGCTTTTTTGGCCGCAAAATCTCCGGACATGTTGGCAGGTACCTTCTACTTGACGACGTATTTCGTGGCAACCCTGGGGGCTTTCGGGGTCATCACCCTTCTTTCGGACCCCCGAAACGAAGCCCAGGAGCTCGCCGACTATCGGGGTCTTTTCTGGCGGCGGCCATGGCTGGCCGGGGTCTTTACGGGAATGGTGCTTTCTTTGGCCGGGATGCCCCTGACGGCGGGGTTTATGGGCAAATTTTACCTGGTGCTTGTTGGCGTGGGAGCCGCGCGCTGGATGCTGGTGATCACGCTGGTCGTCACCAGCACCATCGGGTTGTTTTACTACCTGCGGATCGTAGCGGCAATGTTCGCCCGCCCGAGTCAAACGTCCCCTCCGACCGAGAGGCTGCCCTTGACTGGTGCGCTGACGCTGGCCGGACTCACCGTGGTTCTTGTCTGGCTTGGCTTGCTGCCGTCTTCCTTCCTCGATATGATCAGAAGTTGGATTTCGTAGCAAGGACTCATATATATGGTCTTTGAGGTTTATGCCGGCCCTGGTCCTTCAGGCAAATGTCCATTTGGACGGCGGAAGGCAGTCTCATATTTTTGGATCTCCTGCCGGCTGCCGATTGCAAAGGGAACGCGTTGATGGAAATTCTGGGGTTTAATATTTGTAATGCGTATTTCACCGGTCGTACAGCTCCCTCCGGCCTGCTCCGCAATCATCGCCAAAGGTGCGCATTCATAGAGCAGCCGTAATTTGCCGTTCGGTCTCTTTTCGTCAGCAGGATAAAAGTAGATCCCGCCACTGTGCAGAATTTGGTGCAGATCGGCAACCAGCGCTCCGGAATAGCGCAACGTATAACGGCTGTCAGGTTTCCTGATAATCATTTTGGCAAACATTCTGGCACCTGCAGTCCATCTGCCTTGGTTCGCGAAATTGGCACTGATAATCCTGCCCTGATCCGGCATATGTATGTTTTCATGATCCAGAACGAATTCTCCGATTTGTTCGTCCAGTACAAAGCTGTGTACACCGTCGCCGGCACTGTAGACGAGAAGAACCGAAGTTCCGTACATAATATAGCCGGCGGCGATCTGATGCGTACCTTCCTGTAAAATCGATTTTTCCAGGGACCCGCTGAACATGCGTATCGAAAAAATAGATCCGACGGTGCAGTCCACGTCGAGGTTGGAAGAGCCGTCGACGGGATCCACCAGAACCACATACTTTTCGCGGCGGGAATCGGTAGGTACGAACACGGGCTCTTGCATTTCTTCTGAGACAATGGCCCCGACCATATCAACATACTCGAAGGCCTCGACAAATGCGGCATTGCCCATTTCATCAAGCTTCTTAACCTCTTCGCCCTGCACATTGACCTCCCCGGTATATCCCAGCAACCCCTCGATGGCGGCACGTCGCATGTAGCTTGAAATGATTTTGGCTACCAGGCCGATTTGATACAAGACGCGGGTCAGTTCCCCGTTGGCCCGGGGATGACCCTGCTGGCGCTGCGCCAGAAAACGATCCAAAGTGATTTTTTTGCGGTGCTGTCCGGGTTTATCCATATCGGCCCCCTTGTTCCTGATTATGTGAGCTTTTTAAGCTCTTCGCCGGTGGCGGTCAGCTCCCAGCCGGAGATCCTGTAGCTTGCCTGGTAGGGGCTTTTTCTTTATTCCGAATTGCGCGGTCCCAGTACAGATAGAATGTCACGTTCGTCCAATTTTTCTTTTTCGAGCAATGCTTGGGCCATTTCTTCGAGTTCATCGCGTTTGTCGATGAGTATTTGTTTGGCATCCGCGTAGCAGGCTCGGATAATTTCCAGGGTTTCCTCGTCGATCATCTGTTCGAGTTTTTCAGAGTGTTTCGTGATGCCGGGTGCCTGTCCCAGAAACAGATCCTGCTGATGGTCGACCAGCGAGATATTCGGCGCCTGTTGGCTCATGCCGTAAACCGTGATCATATTGCGGGCGATTTTGGCTATTTTTTCCAGATCATTGGACGCGCCGGTGGAGACCTCGCCAAACACGATCTCCTCGGCTGCCCGACCGCCCAGCAGTCCTTTGATTTTTCCGGTCAGTTCCGAGCGGGACATTAGAAAGCGGTCTTCCAGCGGGGTTTGCAGCGTATAGCCCAACGCACCGATACCCCGGGGAACAATGGAGACTTTTTGCACCGGATCCGCCCCGGGGGTAAAATGACCCACGATGGCATGCCCGGATTCATGATAGGCAACAACCTCCCGTTCGTGGGGATTGATCAGCTTGTTTTTTTTCTCCAACCCCGCGATCACCCGTTCGATCGCATCCTGGAAATGGTTCTGTGAGATCTCGTTTTTATCTTTGCGGGAGGCCAACAACGCCGCTTCATTGCAGACATTGGCAATTTCCGCACCACCAAACCCGGGCGTTTCGGCAGCCAGTTTGTGCAGGTCGACATCCTCTTTCAGGGTCAAATTCCGGGTGTGCACTTCAAATATGCGAACCCGCCCGATCAGATCCGGCCGATCCACCAGAATCTGGCGGTCAAATCGCCCGGGCCGCAACAAGGCCGGATCCAGAACCTCCGGACGGTTGGTCGCCCCCATGATGATGATTCCAATTTGAGGATCGAAACCGTCCATTTCGCTGAGCAACTGGTTGAGCGTGTTTTCCCTTTCGTCGTTTCTGCCCATGTAAGGACCCTGAGCTCTGCTTTTGCCTACGGCATCCAACTCGTCGATAAAAATAATGCAGGGGGCCTTGGCCTTGGCTTCCTTGAAGAGATCGCGTACCCGGGCGGCCCCCACCCCGACGAACATCTCGACAAAATCCGAACCGGTCAAATTAAAAAAAGGCACATCGGCCTCGCCGGCGACGGCGCGCGCCAGCAGTGTTTTACCCGTTCCCGGAGGGCCCACCAGCATGATGCCTTTGGGCAGTTTGGCCCCCAGGCGCGTGTATTTGTCCGGCTCTTTTAAAAAGGACACGACTTCCTTGACTTCTTCAACCGCCTCATCGACCCCGGCGACATCCTCGAAGGTGACTTTCTGGGATGGGTCGACTTCATAAATTTTGGCTTTGTTTTTGCCCAGATCCAAAAAGCCGGGTCCGCCTTTACCCATTTTGCGCATGATCCAGCCCCAGGCAAAAAAGAGAATAACGAATGGGATAATCCAGTTGGAGAACAAGTGGGAGAAGAAATGCGATTCGATCTTTCCCTGGTAAGTGACGCCATGCTGTTGCAGGTCTTTTAGCAGGGTTGGGTCGGTGAGGGGAACGACCGTGAATTGGCGTTGAATTTCCTGGCGACGGGCCTGTTTCGATTGTGACAGTTTTTTTTCAAAACTGAGATACCAGGGGGTTTGTTTTTGCTGCGGTGTGAACCCGGATTTCGGGGGTGAGGGGCTTTTCTCGCTATCGATTATTTTTGCTGGGGGGGTGGTCTGTGTCGCGGCTTTCGGCGGAGCATGTTCAACTTTCAGTAACCCGTAGATCCGGTCGGACTCTATGATGACACTTTCAACCTTATTTTCTTGAATGAGATTCAGGAATTTACTGTATGGTAGCTCTTTGACCGCGGGTCCGGAAAAAAACATCGATTCCAGAAACAGCATCAATAAAAATATAATCAGGTAATAGCCGATGGAAAACTTGGGCCGTTGCGTCATAATCGCCTCCTGCTGTCAGCCGTCTATACCGGTAACTATAAAAATCGGCCTATCCTCCGGTTCGAAATCCCGGATAAAGCATCATCCCGCCATCGACGAACAGGGTCGTCCCGGTTATGTAGTCCGACTGGTCCGACGCCAGCCATACGGCCGCTTTGGCGATGTCGGTGGTCTGCCCGATCCGGTTATACGGGATCAGCCGCAAAAGGTCCTGCTCCGCCTCCGGCGTTTCCCAGGCCTTCTTATTGATCGGTGTCTTGATGGCGCCGGGAGCAATCGAGTTGACGCGAATATGATGTTCGGCCAGTTCCTGGGCCATGGTTTGCATCAGCATCATCACCCCGCCTTTGGAGGCGGCATAATTGGCATGCCGCGACCAGGGTATGGCTTGATGGACCGATGACATGCAGATAATTTTGCCCGCCGCCACCGACAATTCGGGCACCACCCCCCGGCGGATAAACTCCCGGGCTGCCTCCCGGGCACATAGGAATTGGCCGGTAAGATTTACCGACAATACAAGGTTCCATTGCGCCAGCGTCATATCCTGAAATGCCGCATCGCGCTGCAATCCGGCGTTGTTGACCAGAATATCGATGCTGCCGTACGTCGAAAACATCTTGTCGAACAGGGCTTTTACCTGCGCTTCCCGACTGACGTCGGCATGCACGGCAATTGCTTTTCCACCGGCGCTCTCGATATCTTCAACGACCCGATCGGCTTCCGCTTCATTCGATACATAATTGACCACAACCGAAGCTCCGGCCGCAGCCAGCTCCTTGGCGACTGCCTCACCGATACCGCTGTTGGCACCGGTCACCAGGGCGCGCTGTCCGGATAGTTCACCGGACTTTTCATTCGACGCCGTCTCCATTTGTTTGCTTCTCCTGATTCGGTCGGCAGACGCTCTCGCGCCTGTGTATTGATGCAACCGACAACGATAACAGAATACTCAGAATTGTCAGTTTCGAACAGCACTTGCAGCGGACTTCTGCCGGCGGTTGCATCAGGGGGCCTTCGGCGGCAGCGGCGGGTAGCGTTCATCGTCTTGCTTCAATTTCGACTGCACCCGCTTCCACAGCTTTTTATAGGCCTCGTTCAAAGACGTTTCCATGACGGCAAGCTGACCCTCACTGACGATGACGCGCTGCAATTCAGGGATCTGCAACTGACCGGAGGACTTAAGATAGACCGGCTGGATGTAAAAGATGGTCCGGCCGATGGGCAGGATGATCACCCGGCCGCGGCTAACCTGGGATCCGGCCTGGTCCCAGAGGGTAAACTGTTCAGCGATTTTCGGATCTGCATTGATGATGGCAAAAATCTGGCTCGGGCCGAGCACCAGTTGGCCTTTGGGGAATTCGTAGACCATGATTTTGCCGTAGTTGGGCTCGTCGCAGCCGGCCACCGCCATAACCCGAAGGTTGTCGCGGTTTTTAGGAATCATGGGTGCCAGCAGGAGAAAGTCGAGGTGATCGGGTTGAAACAGGTTGAGGGTCAGGTATTCGGGCCTCATCGGCTCGGCTTTTCCCTGGCGAATTTCGCCTGCATAAGCCCATAAGTCTTCCTCCTGATAGAACACCTTCGGGTCGGTCTGGTGATATTTAGCGTAAATGCGCATCTGAATGTCGAACAGATCACGGGGGTAACGGATATGTTTGCGGATGTCCGCCGGCATTCCAGATTTTTCCTTAAATAGGCCCGGATAGATACGACTGTAGGTGCGCACGATCGGATCTTCTGAATCGAAGATGTAATAGTCCACGGTTCCGTTGTAAGCGTCCACGACGATTTTGACCGAATTGCGGAGGTAGTTGAAGCGAGCACCGTTTTCTTCCACAGGGGCGGCGTCCGGATACCAGTTGGAGGTTGTGTAGGCGTCCTGGATCCAGAAGATCCCCCGGGAGGTGGCTACCATGTAGGGGGATTTATCCAGCATCAGAAAGGGAGTCAGCGTTCGAATTCGCTCGATAATGTTACGCCGGTAGAGGATTCTGCTTTGGCCGGTCGTGCGCGTGGTGAAGAAGAGATTGCGGTCCTTGAAGTGCCAGGAAAAGACTATTCTGCGGATCAGGGAGGAAACCGGAACTCCGCCCTTGCCTTGATAGTTGGTGGTCACGTTGTCATTGCCCTCGGGATAGTCCATTTCACCGGTGCCGTTAGGCGCGATGACATAGGGCTCGGATTGAAGTCCATAGTAAATACCCGGCTGTTGAAGGCTCAGCCCGTACTCGGATCGGATGGGGATGTCCTGCATGAACCAAAGCATCGGACTCCCGCCGGTTTGGTTGGCGGGGGTCATGGCGGCACCGTAACCGTGCGTGTACGTCAGGTGCCGGTTGATCCAGTTAGTGGCGTCGCCCGGCAGGTTCCGGTAGTCGAGTTCCCGTGGTGCCACAAAGACCTGCGCATATTTGTCCTCTATGGTATACCGATCGACGGTTACCGTCGAAAACGTGTAATAAGACCGCAATTCCTGAAGTT
The DNA here is from genome assembly GCA_963774425.1 of uncultured delta proteobacterium. Taxonomy (GTDB): domain Bacteria; phylum Desulfobacterota; class Desulfobacteria; order Desulfobacterales; family JAFDCJ01; genus JAFDCJ01. Next base: position 20,408 of record CAVZEZ010000030.1, read on the forward strand.
GCTCCAGCACCGGTTCCAGGGTCCGAGCTTCCCAGAGCGGGATGTTGCGGAGCATCTTTTTGACATGGGGGTCGTTGTAATGAGCCGGCAGGGTTTCAGGCGAAAAATCGCGAAACTCGACTTTCTCGAGATGGTAGGCGTTAAGGGTGGACTGAATGTTATTGGCGATGAATGGAGCCTGCCGAGTGAACTCGTTCGGCGCGACAATATATTTTTTGACGACTGCCGGCAAAAAGGTTGAGTATCTAGCCCCCAGCACGACCAGAAATCCCAGAAGCAGCATGGCAAATATTTTGAAACCTTTGCTGTAATGAATCGCCAGGACCAGACAGATAACCGATGCCGTCCAGAAGAACAGTTGCAACCATATCAACGGCACGGTAATCTGCATATCGATAAAACCGGGACCGAAGAACAACGGAGCATTGCTGGTTTTGTAAACCAACGCGTTGCGTTGCAGAATGAAATCCCAGGATTCGATCAGAAAGATCAACACCAGGATGAAGCTGAGATGCCATTTGGCCGCCGCGGGCAGATGGCGGTTCCGGCGGGCGAGCAACCGGCTTTCGGTCCAGTACAGTAGCGACAACCCCAGAAATAAAAGGATGAAACAGAGCAATAAACGGAATTGGATCATCCGGTAGATGGGAAACGAGAACAGGTAGTAAGAAACATCCTTGCCGAAAACCGGGTCATTAACACCGGCTGCGGGTCCGAAAACATAGAACAGAAACATTTCCCAATGCCGCCAAAGGGGGATTGCGATCAGTATGGCAAAGCCGATTGCAAGTGGGATGGTAAACACCAAAGACCCGGTCCGGAACCTTCGATAAAGTTTGGCGGAACGGGATAAAACGTCAGAATTCTCGTCGGTGGAACCGCCAGGTGCCGAAAGCGCGCGGGAAGCGACGCGCAGGTTTAAAAAAAAGAAGCTCGAGAACAGCAGGGCCGCCACGATGAACACGGTGTAGCTGTATAATGTTCGCTGCCAGAAATAAAATGCATATCCCAGCATTTGATACCACCAAATGTTCACAAGCCTGTCCAACATGTAGACAAGCAGCGCGATGGCGAGAATGGCAATTACTGATAGAATGATCCCGATTTTCACCTTGCGCCACTTTTGGGTTGACATTCGATGCCTCCTCTTTCGTTGATGTCATGTGCCGGACTATGGCGCATAGGTCAGAAGCTTATCCGAAATGCCGGGCGCCGTTGCGTCGACCGACAGCATGACACTCAGGACAAATATGTTAAGAATGGAAAAGACAAGCAATCTCTTGGCCCAGAGCCGGTCATCCGAGGTCCAGTAGCCCGACAGGGCCATGTACAGCCACCCCAGGCCCGACCCGGTCGCCACTGCAAGGTAGCTGTATCCGGTGTATCCGGCGAAAGTCGGTATCAGTGAGGCCGCCCAAAAGGCCAGTATGTAGCCGACGATCTGCCTTTTGGCAGCCGCTATTCCGTGCACGACCGGTGGCACCGGAATTGATGCGGCGGCATACTCTTTAAAACGAAAGATAGCGATGGCGTAACAGTGAGGCATCTGCCATAAGACGAAAATCGACAATAAGATCAACGCCCCCATATCGAAGCGGTTGCCGACCGCGCAATATCCCGCCAGGGGAGGTGCGGCTCCCGCCAGGCTGCCGATCAGCGTCCCGTATACGGAGTGCCGTTTCAGGTACAGGCTGTACACGCCCACATAGATGACGAAACCGGCTAAAACCACGACAACCGACAGAGAGTTCGCATTCGCCCATAGCAGCGTCGTGCCTGCAATTCCCAGCAGGAATGCATAAACGCCGGCGGCTTTCACCGACAATAGTCCGCGGACGAGGATGCGGTTGCAGGTGCGCGCCATTTTGCGATCGATATCCCTATCGATGCAGTTATTCAATACGCAGCCTGAGGCGACCACCAGGGATATGCCAACCAGTGCCGGCAGCAGAACGGTGATATCGCAGCTTCCTCTGGAAGCCAGAACTGAACCGCCGGCGGCGGTAACCAGGTTGCCGAAGATGATCCCCGGTTTGGCAACCAGGATATAGTGTTTGAGCGTGTCCGACATCACCACATCATACGTTGGTTCAAGTGATACATAATCCAGAGCGTCCCACCGACGAACAGGCCGATGATCAAAACGGCGAACAACAGCGCCAATACGTTCCAGCGCATGGCCGATGAGGCGTCCAGGTGCAGGAAATAACGCAGATGCACCAGAATCTGTACGCTCGCCGCGCCAAAAATACCGAACCATACGATCGGGCGGTATAATGTGCCGCTCATCACCAGTGCAAACGGAATAACGGTCAGCACGATGGCGAGAACGAAGCCGACGGCATAGGATTTGAGGCTGCCGCGGTCGGCACCCCTGCTGTCGGTCTGTATCTGGTTCATTTAAATAACCCCCATCAGGTAGACAATGCTGAATACACCGATCCAGACGATATCCAGAAAATGCCAGAACATACTCAGGCGCATCAAACGGGACCGGACCGGTGCGGTCAAGCCCTTGGTGTCGACCTGACCCATCATGACCGCCATCCACAAGAGGCCGGCAGCCACATGAATGCCGTGAGCACCCACCAGGGTGAAAAAGGCCGAGAGGAAGGCGCTGCGCTGCGGCCCGTTGCCTTCGAGGATCATATGGTGAAATTCGTTGAACTCCATGAGGATGAATCCGGAACCCAGCAGAAAGGTGACGATGAGCCAGATCAGAACCGTACCCCGCCGGTCATTGTGCAGGGCCAAAACGGCCAGTCCGCAGGTTGCACTGCTGAACAGCAGGAACATGGTTTCAACGAACAGATAGCGCAGGTCGAAAAGATCCTTCCCCGTGGGGCCGCCGGCATAGTTGCGGCCTACCACCCCAAACGTCGCGAAAATCGCCGCAAACAGCACCAGATCGGTCATGAGGTAAATCCAAAAACCCAATGCCTGGTTTGCTGCGGAATCGGAGTGATCGGATTCTCCGGGGTGACCGGCGTCAATGGTCGAAGTGTCGGCTGCCATTTTTTACACCGCCGGTGAAGGTTGCAGTTTGCTTCGCTCGCCTGGCGCAAGGCTGTCCGCAGCGGCGAGCTGCTGATAGCGTTGCGTCTCGATTCGCTCGACTTCGGCGGCGGGCACGGTGAAATCCGTATCGTCATCGGCCGCCCGGACGATCAGCGTAAAAACCAGGCCCAGCAAACCGAAGATTGCCAGCCACCAGACATACCAGACCATGGCGAATCCCAATGCGAAGGTCAGGGCGCCGCAGACCAGACCCTTGGCCGAATTTTTCGGCAGTTGAATGTCGTAGTAGCGCTGCGGCGGTTTGTGGGCGATGTCCTTTTCTTTCATGTCCATAAAGGCATCGATATCATGGACGACGGGCGTTTTCGCGAAATTATAGGCGGCCGGCGGGGAAGCGGTTGCCCACTCCAGGGTGCGGCCGTTCCAGGGATCGCCGGTCAGGTCGCGGGTGGCATGGCGTTGCCGGATGCTCACGGCGAGTTGAACCAACTGCAAAAAGATGCCGATCAGAATGACGGCCACCCCGGCGGCAGCGATGATCAGGTAGGGCTGCCAGTCCGGGTTGGCGTAATGCTCCATGCGGCGGGGCATACCCATGAATCCCAGGATATACAGCGGTGCGAACGCCAGGTAAAAGCCGATCAGCCAGGCCCAGAACGCCCATTTCCCCAGTTTTTCGTTCAGGGGAAAACCGATGGCTTTTGGAAACCAGTAGTAATAGCCCGCGAAAAAACCGAACACCGAACCGGGAATCAACATGGTGTGAAAGTGGGCGATCAGAAACAGGCTGTTGTGCAGGACGTAGTCGGCGGGCGCCATAGACATCAGCACGCCGGCCATGCCGCCGACGGCGAAGGTCGAAATAAATCCCAGGGTCCAGTACATCGGCGTGGTGAACCTAATCCGGCCGCGGTACATGGTAAAAAGCCAATTGAAGATCTTGACCCCGGTGGGGATGGCGATCATCATGGTGGTGAAGCCGAAAAAGATGTTGACGTCGGGACCGGCGCCCATCGTAAAAAAATGATGCAGCCAGACGGCAAAGGACAGGACCATGATCGCCGCCGTGGCATAGACCATGGAACGATAGCCGAACAACTGCTTTCCACTGAAAGTGGCAACGACCTCCGAGAAAACGCCGAAGGCCGGCAGGATGACAATGTAGACTTCGGGATGCCCCCAGATCCAGAACAGATTGACATACATCATCAGGTTGCCGCCCAGCATGTTGGTGAAAAAATGCATGCCCAGATAGCGGTCGAGCGTCAGCAGGCTGAGGGCGACGGTCAAAACCGGAAAGGCGAATGCCATTAATACGGTGGTGAACAAGGCGGTCCAGACAAACATCGGCATCCGCATGAGCGTCATGCCCGGGGCGCGCATTCTCAGGATTGTGACCAGAAAATTGATGGCGGTCATCAGCGAGCCGATACCGGCGATCTGAAACGCCCAGATCCAATAGTCCACGCCGGTCCCGGGGCTGAATTGTTTTTCGGTCAGGGGCGCATAACCGGACCAGCCGGCTTTGGAAAATTCTCCCACCCCCAACGATACCATGACCAGCAGGGCGCCGGCAGCGGTCAGCCACAGACTGACTGAGTTCAAAAAGGGAAAGGCCACGTCGCGCGCGCCGATTTGCTGCGGTAAGACGATATTGATCAAGCCGGTCAAAAACGGCATGGCCATGAAAACGATCATGATCGTTCCGTGGGCACTGAATACCTGGTCAAAGTGTCCCGGCGGCAGGTAGCCGTTCGAGGCGCCCGCTGCAAGAGCTTGCTGACTGCGCATCAAAATGGCATCGGAGAACCCGCGCAGGAGCATCACCAGCGCCAGGACAATGTACATGATGCCGACCCGTTTATGGTCGAGGCTGGTCAGCCACTCATTCCAGAGGTAGGTCCATTTGCGGAAGTAGGTAATCAGGCCCAAAATCACCATCGCCAGCAGAAGCGCTCCCCCCACGGCGCCCATAATGATCGGATTATCAAAAGGTATCGCTGCGAGGCTTAATTTTCCAAACATGTCAGCCTTTCCCCAACGGGCCGGTTTTCACGTGCGAGACACCGGAATCGCTGCCCGTGGCGTCCGGATCCACTTGCATGGGCAGGTATTTGCGAACGATGTGTTCGAACAGACCCGGCTTGACCGCCGAAAAGAATGTCACCGGGTGGCCGACGCTCGGCTGCGCAAGTTCTTTATATCGGGCCAGATCGAGTTTTATCGGTGATTTTTTGGTGTGTTGCACCCACGCATCGAATTGCGCCCGGGAAAGCCCGATGGCCTTGAAGTGCATGTCCTCGTAACCCCGTCCGCTGAACTGCTGATTGTGGCCGGCATAGGTACCCGGTTCATCGGCCAGCAGGTGCAGCCGGCTCTGTCTGCCCGGCATTGCGTAAATCTGGCTTCCCAGCTGGGGGATGAAAAATGACGTCATTACCGTGTCCGAGGTGAGCTTGAAGCTCAAGGGAACGCTGGCCGGAAAAACGAGTTGATTGACAACCGCGATATCGAAATCCGGATAGATAAACAACCAGTTCCAATCCAGGGATACCACCTCGATGCGGATGGGTTTGCCGCCGGAATCGATGGGCTTGTAAGGATCCAGGTTGTGAGTGGCCTGCCAGGACAGGGCCCCGAGAGCTGTAATGATGGCAACTGGAACCAGCCACATCGCCAGGTCGATTCCCAGCGAGTAATTCCACTTCGGCCTGTAGGTCGCTTTGGAGTTGGATGCCCGGTATTTCCATGGAAACAGAAAGGACATCACCAAGACGGGAATGACGACGATCAGCATGAGGATAAATGCCGCAATGATGACGGATCGCTCCCCCCGGCCGATGGGTCCTTGAGGGTCGAATATCAGCAATTGACTGCAGCCGCCGAATACGACGAGGGCGAATAGGAGCGCCAATCCGATCAAGACAAAATAGACTTTGGTTTTCATCCGATCTCTAATGCTACCCGGTCACATGCTTACGACAAAATATTTTCGACGAATTTGAGATGGTTGAAGATTTAGCGGCAACAATGAGCTAAAATTTGAAATGGCTAAATGATCAAAAATGGTGATATGCTGTCCATTTTAATAACCAAGAGAAAGCTCGCCAACACGATCAACGAATATGAATACATTAAGCCGGATCGCTGAAAAATAGGTTGGATTGTGTATTTGTTTAAAAAAAATAATGTATTTCCCATAGAGAGTGTTTGTCAGATATGATGCATCCGAATCCCCTTGGGCTTGCTAATGGTTTTTGCTGTCTGCTGCAGCATCCAGGCCGGAGGCGGCAGCACGGTCCAGCAGCCAGATTGTTTCTCCATCCACCGGCCTGATTTTCTGCGCCGGCAGACGCTCGGGATTTCGGGGGCCTTGCTGGATCTCCTGCAAAACGGCGGATTTCTCCTTACCGCTGACCAGAAACGCCACCACGGATGCCTGATTGATCAAAATCGGTGTAAAACTCACCCGGGCAGGGTCCGAATCCATCACCTCGCGCACCCAGCACCGGCCTTCGTCCAAAATAAGGCTGTAGGGAAAGAGCGAAGCCGTATGACCGTCTTGGCCCAGCCCTAAAAATATCAGGTCGAACTGCGGCGGCTCCTTTTTAAGGATGCCGCGAATCAGATTTTCATATGCGGCTGCGGCCTGACGCGGCGAATCGACGCATTCGATCGGGTGAATCCGGTCTGCGGCGACGGGCACACGCTCCAGCAGCCGGCGGCGGGCGCTGCGGGCGTTGCTGCGCGGATCGTCGGGCGGCACGCAGCGTTCGTCGCTCCAGAATACTTCCACACGCGTCCAGTCGACGGAATCGCACAGCGGCGGTTGAGCAAGTATTTCGAACGTGCGTTTCGGGGTGTTCCCGCCGGACAGCGCGACCCGGAAACGGCCGCGATCTTGAATCGCCTGGCGGGCGCATTGGGAGAACAACTCCGCCGCCGCCCGGCTCATGGTTTCATAATCGTCAAAGATCCGGTTCATATTCGTATGCCTAATTTTGAGATAGCTTCTACCCCAGAGCCTTATCGCGCTTTTCGGCCAGTGTTTCCATCAGGCTGTCGAAGGGCTTGTTGAACTTTTCGACCCCTTCTTCTTCAAGCTGCCGGGTTACCTGATCGATATGGATACCCACCTTGCCAAGCAGCTCCAGCGACTCCCGGCTTTCATCCAATCCTTCCTCCAGACGCGGCCGGGGATCGCCATGGTCCCGGTAGGCGTCCAGGGTTTCACGGGGCAGCGTATTGACCGTTTGCGGTCCGATCAGGGCTTCCACATACTTGACATCGGAATAATCCGGGTTCTTGGTGCTGGTGCTGGCCCAGAGCACTTGCTGCGGGCGGGCCCCTTTATCGGCCAGCTTGCGGAAGCGCTCGCCGTGAAACAGCTCCTGGTAGATCCGATAAGCCTGCTTGGCACTGGCGATGGCGATTTGCCCCTGCAGGCGCCCGGCGCTCTTTGCCGCGGGGCCCCCCCGGTCGACGATGTCCTTAAGCTGCGTGTCCACCAATACATCGATCCGGCTTAAAAAGAAGCTGGCCACGGAGCGAACCTTTTCGACCGGTTTACCGTCGGCGGCTCTCAGTTCCAAACCGGAAATATAGGATTCGGCCACCTCCCGGTAGCGCGGCAGCCCGAACAACAAGGTGACATTGACGTTAATGCCTTCGCTGATGAGCTGCCGGATGGCCGGCAACCCTTCCATGGTGGCCGGGACCTTGATGAAGACATTGGGCCGGTCCAGGGCCTGCCAGAGCTGGCGCGCCTCTTCGATGGTCTCCCGAGTCTGATAGGCCAGATGCGGGTTGACCTCCAGGCTTACAAAACCGTAGTCTCCGCCCGAGTCGTCGTATAGGTTGCGGAATTCATCCGCAGCCATTTGCACGTCTTTCACGGTCACATTCCGGTAGATATCCGCCACGCTTTTATTTTTTCCGGCCAGCGCCGCGATATCTTCATCGTAATCCCGGCTGCCGGCGATCGCCTTGTCGAAAATCGCCGGATTCGACGTCACTCCCCGCAGCCCGTCTTCTTCGATGAGCTGTTTCAACTCGCCTGAGTTAAGCATCCCTTGGCTGATAAAGTCAAGCCAGATGCTCTGTCCATATTGCTGTATTTCGATTAAAGGATTCGAGCTCATTTTTTCTCCTCTTTTGTCCCACTCGAAGAATGGGAGAAAAACCCTCACCGGCCGGTGAAGGCTTTAGTTTTACATATGATGAAGAGCAAGGATTCAAGGGTTCGAGGGGCCATGGATTCAAGGGAAGGCTTGACCGGTCCCTTCACTTATCCCCTGGAACGTTTAGCCCTGTATTTTCACGCCCTGCGGGCAGGAACCGCAACACCTAAATCTGAGAATTGCCTTTCCGTGAAGCGTTGGCCTCGGCCGCATTCGAATAGCTGTGGGCCTTCAACTTACAATGTCTCATTTTCGGTTTCCAATCGCGCAATCTTGACCAGTCGGCGGCGATAACGCGGTTCGTCTTTAAAACGCGCCTGCAGAAAGATTCGCAGCAACTCGCCAGCCAGGGCATGGCCTGTGACGCGCCCGCCGAGACACATGATATTCATGTCGTCGTCTTCAACTCCCTGGTGCGCCGAATAGCAGTCCGTAATCAGGGCAGCGCGTGCGCCGTCTACCTTGTTAGCCGCCACGCAGGCTCCGACACCGCTGCCGCAAACCGCCACCGCACGGTCTACTTCTCCCGCCGCCACGGCCCGCGCCAGCGGGATGACGAGGTCCGGATAATCATCGTCGCGGTCATAACGATCGGCCCCGAAATCACGAATTTCATATCCTAGGTTTTTCATCTCATCGATCAGGCGCGTCTTCAATTCGAAGCCGCCGTGATCGGCGGCTATGCCGATTCGCATCATGATGACCCCCTTTGTGCCGGCTAAAGGCTCACTTAAAAATAACCTCTCATTTTAGACGCCGATGCATCCTGCCTGGCCTATGTGTTGCGAAAGCTCGGCATATCCAGATATTCCTGCGTTTTCGCGCTTGTCAAACAGGCGCCTCAACATCTAAGTCGTTGAATTAATTTTTTCGTGAACCCGCAGCTGCGATGTGTTTTAGCCACGGAGCAGTGCCCGTACCTTTTCGACGATCGCGTTCCGGCCGATTTCCTCGAAATCGATCAGTTCCCGGGGTTTTCCGCTTTTGGGCTTCTTGCGCACGGCCAATGAATGCAGCCGCACGCCCTCGAGTGTCAGGGCTTCCCGGACGGCGTCCGCCAGCCCGCCCTGGGCAGAATGGTCTTCCACCGTGAGCAGGTGATCCGTCTGGGCCGCAGCCTCTTTCAGCGTTTCGACATCGACCGGCTTGATGCTGTAGAGGTCGACAACCCGGATCGACACGCCGCTTTCCTGGAGTATTTTCCAGGCCGCCAGGGCTTCATGCACGGTGATGCCGGCGGCGATGACGGTTGCCGCGTCATGATCGCTCTGTTTGAGAACCTTGCTGCCGCCGATGGGAAAGGATTCTGCAGCGCCGTAAATGATCGGAGTTCCCATGCGGGTGGTGCGAATGTAGGCGATGCCGCTGGAGGCCGCGGCTTCTTCCACCAGTTTTTCGGTGGAGACCGCATCGCAGGGATACAGCACCACCGCCCCGAACAGCGTGCGGAAGAATGCCAGGTCTTCGAGTCCCATCTGCGAGGGACCGTCCTCGCCGATGGAAACACCGGCATGTGAGCCGACGAACTTGATATTGGCGTTTGAATACTGGCTCATTCGGATCTGGTCGTAAGCCCGGCTCAAAAACGCGGCAAAGCTGGAAACGAATGGAATCTTGTCGCGGCAGGAAAGTCCGAGGGCGACGCCGGCCATGTTTTGTTCGGCGATGTACATTTCAAAAAACCGGTCGGGATGCGCTTTTTTGAAATACTCGGCCCGGGTGGAATTGCTGACCTCCCCGTCGAGACTGACAATCTGCGGAAAGCGGGGGTAAATTCGATTCAACGCATTTCCATACGCATTTCGGGTGGCAACGGATTGCTCACCGGAGTAATCGATTGTGCCGGCTTTGCCGGCTTCAGGCCGGTGCGGCTGGAAATCTTCAGGCCGCTCGATCACCCCGCGCACCGACTTGTCGATGTCGCCGAGCTCGCCGAGGGCTCTTTGCAGATCTTCTTTGCTCAGCGGCTTGCCGTGGAATCCGTTTTTATCTTCCACGAAGGAGACCCCCTTGCCCTTGATCGTTTTGGCGATGATCATAATCGGCTGGTCGGTGTATTCGTTCGCCTTGACATAGGCGGATTGGATCTCCGGCAGGGAGTGCCCATCGACGACGATGGTCCGCCAGCCAAAGGCCTCAATCCTTTTGGCATATGCCTCCAGGTCGTGGCCGTACATGGTCTCGCCCCGCTGACCGAGGCGATTGACATCGATGATGCCGATCAGATTGTCCAGTGAGTAATGGGCGGCAATTTGCATGGCTTCCCACTGGGAGCCTTCGGCCATCTCGCTGTCCCCCAGCAGCACATAGGTTCGATAGGGAAGTTTGTCGAGATATTTGGCATTGATGGCCATGCCGACCCCAATGGACAGCCCCTGTCCAAGCGAACCGGTGGCGGCATCGACATAACGGAAGGCCGGGGTCGGGTGACCCTCCAGGGGACTGCCGAATTTCCGGTAGGTGAGCATTTCTTCCTCGCTCAACTGGCCGGCGGCTGCCCAGAGGGCATAAAACAGCGGCGATGCATGCCCTTTGGAGAAAACAATCCGGTCATTGTTCGGGCGGTCGGGATGGTCCACATCGTAGCGGAAAGTTCCGCCGAAAAACAGGGCGGTCATCAGCTCTGTCGCCGACAGCGATGAGGTCGGGTGGCCCGACCCCGCCTCGGTTGTGGCGGTCAGGATGCAGTAGCGAACGAGTCTGGCAATTTCGACCAACATGTCTTCCTGATTCAGGTTATTCATAATATACTCCTTTCGATTTTTTCCATCAGTGCCCGGGGTCCGTATGAGTCGGTCTTGGCCTTTTGATCGCGCTGCATGGCCTCCGCGTCTCACACCCCCCAGCGTCTGAGCAGCCCCTTGATCGTCAACCCCTGGACGACGATTGAAAACACGACCACCATATAAGTAATGAAAACGATGACACCTCGTTGAGGACCCTGGGGGATCGAGAGCGCCAGCGCCACGGCGATTCCGCCGCGCAGTCCTCCCCAGGTCAGGATCTTTAGGGCATTTTTGCGCAACGGTATCTGCTGTCTGAGTACACCGAACGGGATTCCGACGCTCACCAATCTGACCAGCAGAACCAACGGAATGATGACCAGACCCGCCACAAAATAATGCAGGCTGATTTCCAGAACCAGGATTTCGATACCGATCAGAATAAATAAAATGGCATTCAGGATCTCATCGACAAGCTCCCAGAACATATCGAGATTTTGGCGGGTGACCTCCGACATGGCGAAGGACCGGCCGTGGTTGCCGATCAGAAGACCGGCCGCCACGATGGCCAGGGGGCCGGAAGTGCCTGCTTTATGCGCCAGGTCATATCCTCCCATTACGAGACCCAGGGTGATGAGGACTTCCACCTGATAATCGTCTACGCGCTTGAGCATCTGATAGGCGATCCATCCGATGGCCAAACCGATCAGGATGCCCCCGAACGCTTCCTTGACAAACAGCAGACCGGACCGGGCGAGATTGGCGTCCTGCCCGCCGGCGGCGATGCGCGCCAAAACGATGAAAAGCACCACACCGATACCGTCGTTGAACAGCGCTTCGCCGGCCATCTGAGTTTCGATACTTTTCGGCACTTTCAACTCCTTGAGTATTCCGAGGACGGCCACCGGATCCGTAGGCGATATCAGCGCGCCGAACAACAGGCAATAAATCAACGGCAGCTCCGGATCTATCAGATGAAAAACCAGCCAGGTGAGCACACCTACCAGAAACGTGGAAATAACGATGCCGGCTGTGGCCAGCAGAAATATGATCCATTTGTGCTGGAGCAGTTCATTGGCTTCGACATGCAGCGCGCCGGCAAACAGCAAAAAACCCAGCATGCCCTGCAGCAGGAGCCGATTGAAGTTGATGCTTTCAATGAGCTGCCGGGCCTGGTCGCCGACATCCCAACCGGTCCTGCCGGCTATAATCAGGGCCGTCGAGAGCACCAGGGCAAACAGCATCAGTCCGATGGTGCGCGGCAGCCGGAAATAACGGTAGTTGATGAAACTGAACACCGCCGACAGGCTGATCAAAACCGAGATAATCGTCAGGATATCCATTGTTTAAAAGCAATTCCCACCAGGTCTTTATCGAACGAACAGATTCATACATTATCCCGGTCAAGCAGAGCAAAAATCCATAGGGTCTACCCTGTATTTGGTACGTAGAAAGGTGGTATATTAAATTTTGTCAGACCACGACCCAGGCCGCCACGTTTCCGCAGACCATCCCGCTCCGCTGGTGATCGATGATCGGGAGCGAATCTACCCGCGGCCGGCCAATTGTTGTTCAACCACCGGCAGGCATTCATCGTCCGCCAGGATCGTCAGCTGATCCCAGGCCTGCAGCCGGGTGTATCCGTGGGGAATGATCAATTTATTCCCCCTGTGCACAGACACGATCAAAGAGCCTTCCGGCAACTTTATTTCACTGATCAGGCGGCCCGAGGCAGTCGAATCCGGTGCGATGGTCACTTGGGTGAAATCGGTGCCATTGCGTCGGCTGACGCGCATAACCTCCGCCCGATGCTGATCTTGCGCCTTTTTTGCGATGGCATGGTTGTAAGCCTGAACGATATCCCTGCGGCGCAGAAGTCCGGTCAATCGACGCGATCCTCTATGTTCCAGAACGGGCAATTGACTGACATCGCGTGGCCCCATGATCCCCAATGCCTTCCACATCGGCTCATCGGGGTATGAAACCAGCAGGCCCTGGGTGGTGGCAATTTCGGCGACCGTCCTGCCCTCTAAAAGGCCTTCGGTCGCTGCCCGTTCCAGGTCACGAATGCTGACCACCCCTGCCAGTTTGCCCGCCTCATCCACTACCGGAAACCCATGGTGGTGGGTACGGGCGAACTTGTCGGCCAGCGCTTCCAACGACAGATCCAACGGAATTTCATCGACCACGGTGCTCATGGCTTCGCCCACGGTTATGGCCTGCATGATATCAATATCATGCCCCTGTTCCAGGTGAACCCCGCGGCGGGTAAGTTTGAGCGTGTAAATGGAGTCGCGGCTGAGAATGCGGGCCACCAGCGTACTGATAACCGTCGCCAGCATCAACGGCAGGATGATACGATAGTCGCCTGTCATTTCGAACAGAATGAGAATAGCGGTTACCGGCGCCTGCGCCGCACCACTGAAAAAGGCCGCCATGCCGACCAGGGCGTAAGCACCGGCGGGAGCTGTAATCACCGGAAACAGGTGATGAGCGATCCGTCCGAAAACACAGCCCATCATGGCACCCATGAACAACGAGGGGGCAAAAATTCCGCCGGAACCGCCGGCGCCCAGGGTCAGGATGGTGGCCAGCAATTTTAAAATGAAAAGCAGCAAAACGACCCGGGTCGCCAATCTGCCGAAGAGCACATCGCCGATGCTTTCATAACCTACGCCGAAAACTTGTGGAAATCCATCCGCATTCTTGACGGCCAATATGCCGACGATTCCAAGCAGAATACCTCCTAAAATGGGTTTGATATATTCAGGAAGGCGGATGCGATCCCACAAATCCTCAGACGCATAAAGCAACCGCGTAAACGCCACCGCGCCTATGGCCGTCAGCATGCCCAACAGGGTATACAGCAATAGCTCCCAGGGGTTGTTGAGCGCATATTGCGGTACGGCAAACGCGAAGGCGCCGCGCTCAAAAATGTGTGCGACAACCGCGGCTGTCACCGAAGAGATCACCACGGCGCCGAAATTGGCTACCTCAATGCGCCCCAGGATGATTTCCAGGGAAAATATAGCACCTGCAATAGGGGCGTTGAAGGTGGCGGCAATACCACCGGCCGCCCCACAGGCCACCAGGTTCCGTATGCGATCATCCGAGAGATGCAGCAATTGTCCCAGCGTGGAACCCAGGGCTGATCCGATCTGGGCGATAGGTCCTTCCCGGCCCGCCGATCCGCCGGTGCCGATACAGATGGCCGATGCCAGCGACTTGATCACCGCCACCCGCGGCCGGATACGGCCCCCGCGAAGGGCTACGGCCTCCATAACCTCCGGCACGCCGTGGCCTTTGGCCTCGCGCGCGAAACGGTAGATGAGGGGACCATAAACGGCACCGCCGACAGCGGGAATAATAAGCAAATGTAAATGATGGATATGCGGCAGCCGGGTGCCCAGATCGATGTATGACAGGGTTTGCACCGATTTGATCAGCCAGCGGAAGAACACGGCCCCCAGGCCGGCCCCGGCGCCTACCAGCAAAGCGGTGATCATGATGATCCCCGATTCCGAAACCGCCTGCTGGTCAAGCATCCGCGGCAGCCGGTGAGCCCAGCCATTTCTCGGACGGCGAAACTTCAATTCAATCCTTTCGAAGCCGGATGATCGGTACTGGGGGACAAACCCCACATTGGAATCAGTGTGATGAGAAGATTTTTGTCCCCCCGGTCTTCGTAATTAGGGTATCATTCGTAGTTCCGCAGACCGTCCATCATCATGCTTTTGCCCTTCAACATCATGTTTTCGCCGGTTACCAGATATCGCTCTTCTTCCTTCAGGGATGCTTTGTTCATGGACGTCGACTGTATCAATCCTTTCTGTTTCAGTTCCTTCATGATGTTATCTTTGCCTTCCATCATTTTATCGCTGCCTTTCATCATCATTTCCTTGCCTTCGATCCGGGTTGATGTATTCTGCATCAACTGCTTTCCCTCCAGGATCATTTTTTCTCCGTTTACAAGCATTGCATTGCCTTTTGCGACGACGGGATTTTTCATCAGATCCTGCTTTTCCAGCGACGCGGCGATCATGTGCTGGGCACTTATCATCGTTTCCGCGCCGGCCTTCATTTTCACTTCTCCGGTTACATCACCTTTCATGCCCTGAGAATTCTGAGCATATCCGACGGCTGCGATCAGCAGGGCGGCCAGAAAAACAGACAGCATTTTCCAGAAATTTCTAAGATACGATTTCATTTTTTCCCCTCCAAATTTTAAATTTTAATAATTTAATCGATATCGCAGCTTACAGGATTCGCTAAATCACTTTTAGTGTCATGCGAAATCAATTGGGTCGTTGCCCACGGCTTGCCGCGGGAAGGTCAATTTTCGTTTCTATTTCGGTCACCTCCTTTAGCTGTAATTAAGATTTTTTCAGTGCGGCGGAGGCCCTTCGATGATCTGAACCAGATCATCGGGTCGAATCCATTTCGCAAATGCCGATCGGACGGCTTCGGCGGTCAGCGTGAGGTATTGCCGGGCGGCCCGGGTCGGTTCGTCGAGCGGAATTTCAAGTTCATCTCTGGAAAGAAATCCGTCTGCAATGTTTTCGATACTCGCCTCCGAAAGGGGTATTTGACGCAACAGGATCGCCTTGGCCTGTTTCAACTCTTCTGCCGTGACCGGAGCGGTCTGCAGCGTCTTGAGATTTTGCTGAACAATCGTGTACGCGCGCGAAACGTTCATCGAATTACAGGCATATCGCACCAAATATTCTCCGCGGGTTTTGCCGATATTGAAATCGGATCCGACATAATATACCAGCCCTGTCTTTTCGCGCAGATCCTGATACAATCGGCTGGCGTAAAACCCGCCGCCCAGAACATGGTTTCCGAGTTCGAGGGCATAGTACTCCGGGTTGGTACGGGTTAATCCCACCGTTTCGGCCAGAACGACTGCGTCTTGAACCCGGCGGCTGTTGGGAACTGAAACGGTGATGGGCGAATGGTTCGTCGGCACCGGCGGAAGATCGGTAGTGGGTTTGGCACCCCGGGCCTTCCAGCCACCAAAAAATTTATTTATGATATTTTTGGCATGAGAAGGAGTGATGTCTCCGATGACGACGATGGTGGCCAGATCAGGCCGGAAGATTTCCCGGTGATAATCCCTTACATCCGCAAGGGTCAATGACGTCACCGAGGATCTTGTGGGCTGCCGGAGTGTCGGGTCGTTTTTGGGAAACAGCGCCTTGCGCAAGGCACGTCGTGCCAGATAATCGGAACTTTCAAGCCGGGCGTCGACCACCGAGGCGATCTGCTGTTTGACGATGCTGAAAGCCGTTGCGGGCAACCCGGGATTCAGTAAGTGTTCTGCCAGCAGGGATACGGCGTGATCGGCATAATCGGCAAGGACCTGCAAGGAGAAATCGGTTCCAGCCGATTCCCGGGCCCCGATGTCATCCAGCGCTTTTTGAAAAGCCAACCGATTCAGCGATGTGGTGCCGTAAGGGAACAGCGCTTCGAGCACCTGGGAGACGCCCTCCTGGCCCGCCGGTTCGGTAACCTCCGGTTTGCTGCGGATGTGCCCGAAAATGCTGACCACCCGGCTGACGGATTCGGGCTGAACGATGAGTGTCAACCCATTGGGCAGGTGGTCTACCACCGGTTGCAGGTGCGAGACGGGCACGGTCAAGTCGGCCAGCGATCTTTCCGCCCAGGCCGGCAGTTTGGTCCCCTTATCGGGTTTCAGCGAAAAAGACTCGACGCCCCTGAAACCGGCCGAGGTGCTGGGATTACCGGAGATTTCCGGCACCAGAACGGCTGAAACCGATTTCTGGACGACCAGATATTTTTTTGCCGCCTGATTGACCGCTTCCGCCGAAACCTGAGCGAAGCGCGCGAGGTCTTCATCGGGCGATTGACGACCCGCTACGGCAAGGGCCTGGGACCATGCCATGGCCAGATGGAAAATGGAATTTTTCCGTATCTCAGCCGAAGTGATCGCCTGTCTTTGGGCGGCTTTCACCAGCTGTGGATCGAAACCGCTGGTGATGTCATTTGCCAGAATACGCTTGATTTCCGTGATCAACATTTGCGGGTCCGCGTCTCTGGGAAAGGCGGCCTGGACATAGCCGATTCCGGCATCGGGCAAAAATTGGGTGTTGAACCCGATATCCAGTGCAATCCCCCGGATGACCAGATCGTAGAGATGGCTGCGGGTGTTGTCTAAAACATTGGCCAAAATCTGCGTGGAGGCGTAATCCGGGCTATTATAGCCGGCCAGACGAAAGGCGATCATCACCAGCCCGTACGGTTGATCGGTCTTCATCTGAAACGCTTCAGGCCGCACCGGCTCAAAGCGGATGGGGGGACGTTGCGGGGTGCTGCGACTGGGGATCGCCCCAAAGAAATGCTTTGCCCGGGCGAGCGTGTCACGCGGCTCGACATCGCCCACGATCACCAGAATGGCATTGTTCGGTGTGTACCACTGAACATGAAAGCTTTTGAGCATTTCGCCGGTGGTCTTGTCAAAAGACGGTTTGGTCCCTAAGGGGGTGTGCGCATACGGTGTTCCGTGGAATAGGGCTTGCAGCAGCCGCGTATAAGCCAGGTATTCCGGGCTTGAAAGATCCTGGGCGACTTCCTGCTCGATGGCCCCTCGCTCCTGGCTCCAAAGCGTGTCCGTGGACAACACCCCCTGCATTCGATCGGCTTCGATGTGCAGGGCCACATCGAGATCTTCCCTCGGAGTGGTCAGAAAGTACTGAGTCACGGTTTGCTGGGTATCGGCGTTGAACATGCCTCCCATGGCGGCAGTAATGGCCGCCAGTTGATGGGCTGAAAATCCGGGACTGCCGCGAAACATCATATGTTCCAGCGCATGGGCCGTGCCCGGAAAACCTTGCGGCGTTTCGTTGGACCCGACCCGGTAATTCATCACGGTGGTCACCACGGGAGCCAGGCTGTTTCTGACAATGACCACCCGAAGGCCGTTGGTCAATGTGGCGCGCACAACGGTGTCCGGCGGCATCGTTTTTTCGGCAGCCCGCACCGCCGGCTGCCAGACCAGGAGCATTGCCACGAGAACCGGCACCCAGATTCCCGATGGATGTCGTTTCAACGGTGAGTTCAGTTGACTATTTCCGGCGCCGGAGCCGAACTTCCCGGTCCTGAATCGATTACCCTCAGCGTGCATGGCACCTCCTTCTTCCGCGTTGAAGCCAATAAATCTTTTTTCCTGACTGGGTATATGGTAAGTCCGGGAAGATCCTGACGGTATCGGCATTCTTCCGATTTTGATGTAGGACCCAGGTGATACGTGCTGTCATTGTTTGGCCTACAGCCTGCCCGAAACTTAAACAGGCACATATCGATATGCGCCGGTCGCCGGCCGGAAGACGATAAAATGAAGTCCGGTGACCCCCCTGAAGAGAAGGCAGGATGAATATCGTTTTGGAATCAACGAAGCGACGATGGGTGTTTCAGGCGGATTCTGCCGTCTCGATTGCAACCGCCGCCGCAATCAGGGACAAATGGGTCAGGCCCTGAGGGAAATTGCCCAGCATCTCGGCGGTCCGGGGATCGTATTCTTCGGAGAAAATGCCGAGATCGTTGCCGCACTCAAGCGCCCGGGTGAATACACGATGCGCTTCCTCCTGTCTGCCTTGACGGGCGAGACATTCCGCCAGCCAGAAGGTACAGGCGCAAAATACGCCTTCCGGCTCTTCGATGCCGTCATGGTCCGAGACGTAGCGGCGCAGCAATCCACCTTCTTCCAGCTCCTCTCTGACCGCATCCGTTGTTCGGATCATCCGTTCGTCATCATAGGCCACGAAACCGGTGGTCGGCAGAAGCAGCAGGGCGGCATCCATTCTCGGATAATCGAAGGCCTGAATGAAAACGCCGCGATTCGAGTCGTACCCTCGATCTTTGATCATACGACGGATCTTATTTCGCTCCTTTTTCCAACGTTTCACCGGTGCGTCCCGTTTGAGATCCTCCGCCAGTCGGATCCCGCGGTCCAGGGCGGACCAGCACATGACCTTGGACTGGACAAAGTGGCGGGGATCACCTCGCATTTCCCAAATGCCGCGATCGGGGAGAGTCCAGTATTTGGCGGCACAATTCACCAAGCTTATCAGAAACTCCCAGTAATCATCATCCGGCGAGCGCTTTTGCGTGTGCCAGATCCATGCCAGGTCAAGCAGTTCGCCGTAAACATCGAGCTGGATTTGGGTTTCGGCGGCATTGCCGATGCGGACCGGGCGCGATCCGCGATATCCTTCCAGTGCCGTCATCTCGCGTTCGGTTAGTCCGCGTTCGCCGCCGACGCCGAAAAAGACACGAATCTCTTCCGCACTGCCGGCGGCCGAACGTTCAATGAACCGGCGGAACCCGTCGGCCTCTTTGACATGGCCCAGCTCAGCCAGGGATCGGACGGTAAAATAGGAATCCCGAATCCACGAAAAACGATAGTCCCAGTTGCGGGAGCCTCCGATCCATTCCGGCAGGGATGTTGTCGCAGCGGCTGCAATCGCCCCGGTGGGAGCATGGGAAAGCCCCTTGAGAATCAAGGCCGATCGTTGTAAGGTGTCCGCATATTCGCCGCGGATTTCGGTCCGACCGGACCAGTTTTTCCACCACTGAATCGTTTCAGTCAAGCGATGGTCGAGATCCTGGATATCGGGTGGATCGATCAGATTTTCATCCAGGTCTTCGGGTGGGCGCCACAATATCGAAAGGTGGGCGCGTTGCCCTTTTTCAGAATTCCATTCGCATTCGAGATGATGGCGATGTTTCATTGCCAGCGGAAGATCGCCGGATATGAGCAGGCCGTTATTGCCGCCGATGGCAAGATAGTACTCATCCTGTTTTCGGATCCATGGCTGTATCTCTCCGTAATTAAAGACAGGCACCACATCCACGCTAAACTTCATCGTTCCCCGGATGCCTTCGATTATCCGCAGAATCTGCTGGTGGGGGTGATACTCGCCGCCTTTCCGCATGGTGATGCAGTCCAGCAATCTGGCTTCGGCATTCTCATTTTTAAAAACAGTCTCCAAAACCAGTGTGTTTGAGAGATACCGGCGGGAAACCTGATAGCGGCCGACAGGTCGAATCTGGCAATATCCTCCCTTTGCCCAGTCGAGTATACGTCCGAAACAGCTGCCCGAATCGAACCGGGGCAGGCAACACCAGTCAATGGATCCGTCTTTTGAAACCAGTGCCGATGAATGGCAATCGGAAATATATCCGTAATGGGAAATGGGTGGGTAAGGGCTGTCCGTGTTCATTTTGAAATTTTACTCCTCACAGTTAAGAAAATCGTCGGTTTTCAGATAAATAGTGCATTAATGGCATCATCCCAATCCATTGGGTCAGCATCATTTTATTACCGCTATGCTCTGCGCATGAGCCAGGCAGTTGGCTCAGTGAGCCCGTCCGGCCTTTCTGGACAAGGGTGTCTGCAGCCAGCGTTTTTTAATCGATCGATACATCGTTTCGACCACCAAGGCCAGCAGCAGCATCGCCACCAATATCCACAAATGTGATGGATTTTTTTTAGCGGTTTCCCAAATCAGGGAGCCCAGGGCTCCGAGACACAGCACTACGCCCAAAACAGGTATCCATGTTCTGCTTCCGGTTTTATCAGCGAGAACGGCATTGGCGCCGTTTACAGCCGCAAAAATCAGCAAAAATCCGGCGCTTCCCATCATAGAAATGCTTGTAAGGTCAAGCAGGTTGGCGGTTATCAGGGTTAAGCCAACGGTGATTATAAGTCCCTCCACGGGTCGGTTCCATACTTTCCGCTCGAGACTTTCAGGCAGTTCACCGTCTTTCGCGATAATATAGCTTAAACGGGCTGCACCGTAGACCGTGGCATTGATTGCGGAAGCGGTCGACAGAAGGGCGGCAATCGTAATAAGAACATAGCCGTATCGGCCCAGAAAGGGCCGGGCGGCAGCTGCGAGAGCGTAATCCTTTGCCGCTACAATTTTATCCACAGACAGATTGCCTATCGTGACGGCGGCCACCATTATATAAAGACAAATGACAAAGCCGACAGCCGTGTAGAATGCCCTCGGCAGGATCTTCTCAGGATTTTGCACATCGTCGGCCGTGTTGGCGATCAATTCGAATCCTTCATAAGCCAGAAAAATGAGCATGCCACCGGCGATGATTTGAACAGGAGAAGACCATTGACCGGGGAGAAGTCGATCGGTATCGATGCTCATTGTACCTACGGCAACAAACAGCGCCAGGATGGCGACTTTCATGGCGACGATCCAGCCTTCTAACTCTCCGATGAATTGGGCACTCAGCAGGTTCAAACCGGCAATAATAAGGACACTGCCGCAGATCAGCACATGTTTCCAGACCAGTTGCGAACTCTCCGCAAAGACTGCCGAACCATAACTGCCAAAGGCGTAACTATAAAGGGAAAGCATGACAATGTAGCTGAGCCAGAGCAGGATGTTCATCGTGCCGGTAAAGAGTCCAGGTCCAAAGGCATTGTCGAGAAAGGCAACCGTTCCGCCTTCGTTTGGAAATGCCACCGAAAGGCGTGCGTAGGAGTAAGACGTCGTCAGGGCGACCACCCCGGCGATTAAAAAAGCGATCGGCGCCCCCCCGCGCGTCAGCTGGACCGAAAGGCCGAGAACAGCGAAAATTCCGCCTCCCACCATTCCCCCTACCCCGATGGCGACAACTCCCCAGTAGCCCATCTTTTTACTATCCGCCGGCATAATCCAAGCCCCGTCGATACGTTATGATTCTTATTTGCTAAGGCTGAAGTATGTTGTTTCAGGTAACATAAATTTATCCGTTCCATCCGCTTCGTCCGGACAGTTCTCTCCATTGCCCGGTCGAAGCGCACTGGAACCGCCGCAAAGGTGGAATGATGAGGCCGGAGGTCGGCACATCAGGGCGTGCCTGTCGTGGTGATGCGGCAGGCGGCCAAATTTTCCTGACATTGGAGATAAGTCGGCGTCACCCAACTGCGGCCGTCCTGGGCAATCATGATTTCCGCCTCTTCCGGGCCCCAGGTTCCTGCCTGATAATTGGGAAATGAAAACGGCTTGATCCTTTCCCAGGCCTGGATGATTGGAGACAATACCTGCCAGGCGGCTTCCGCCTGATCTGCCCGCATAAAGAGCGTCGTATCGCCACGCATCACATCCAGCAGCAGGGTTTCATAAGCTTCCGGAGGGGCGACTTTGAACGCCTCCCGATAGTAAAATTGCATCAAAACGGGCGACAGGTGCATCATCAGCCCGGGATGTTTGACCTCGAACCGCAAAAAAATCCCTTCATGGGGTTGAATGGCCAACAACAGCCGGTTTGGTTGACAATCCATCAAGGCCGTGGAAGGAAAGGTCTGGTGGGGTACCGGCCGAAATTGTATCACAACTTCGGAAACTTTCGCCGGCAACCGCTTGCCCGTTCGCAGGTAGAAAGGAACTCCCTGCCAACGCCAGTTGTCGACAAAGAGTTTAAGGGCTGCAAATGTTTCCGTGAGCGAACCCGCCGCGACATCGGGTTCGTCGCGATAGGGCTCGACCCGATCCCCTTCTATCCAGCCGGCGGCATATTGCCCGCGAACGGCGAAGTCGTTGATCTGTTCGGAGGGGATGGATCGAATGGCGTGGAGCACATCCACTTTTTTGTTGCGGATTTCGTTGCCGTTGAAGGAAACAGGCGCCTCCATGGCGATGAGACAAAGAATCTGCAGCAGGTGGTTCTGAATCATGTCACGCAACGCCCCGGCCCGGTCATAATAGCCGCCGCGGTGTGCAACCCCGATCGATTCCGCAACGGTGATCTGGACGTGATCGATGTAATGACGGTTCCAAAGCGGTTCAAACAGCGTGTTGCCGAAACGGAAGGCCATTATGTTCTGAACCGTCTCCTTTCCAAGATAATGGTCGATTCGATAAATTTGAGATTCGAGAAAGATGCCTGTCAGCGTCTCGTCCAGTTTTTTGGCCGACTCCAGATCCCTGCCGAAAGGTTTTTCAACCACAATGCGGGTTCGCTGCCAGTCCTCATAGAGTTTGGCCTTGCCCAGTTTGCGGGCGATGTTTTCCACCAATCCGGGAGGAACGGCCAGGTAGAAGATTTTGTTGGCTTTCACATCCCAGTTCTTTTCGATCTTGCCAAGACGTTTCACCAGATCTCTATAGGATTTGTCATCTGCGAAATCCGCGTGAATGAACTGCATGTTTTCCGCAAATGCCTGCCAGATTTTTTTGTCGACTTTGCCCTGGCGTGAATTTTTGTCTACGCCTTCCTGCAGGTGATTGCGAAATTCATCATCCGTCATTTCAGCCCGATCGAGCCCCAGCACGACGACGCGCCCGGGCATCCACCCATCCTGATGGAGGTTGTACAGGGCCGGAATCAGCTTGCGCCAGGTAAGATCGCCGCCCGCGCCGAAAATCACGAAGATGGTAGGGTCCGGTTGAACGTTGTTTTCCATGAAGTCCTCCTTGGTTGGTCCCGAAAGCCGGTATCTGCGGCGGCATTAATCGCAACATATGGATTTATTCCCATTGCGTGTGAAAACCGCCCTGCATATCGATGCGTTTGTAGGTGTGGGCACCGAAAAAGTCCCGCTGGGCCTGGATGAGATTGGCCGGGAGACGTGCACTGCGGCAGGCATCGAAATAGGCCAGAGATGCCATAAACGCGGGAAAGGGCACTCCCCATGACGCGGCGGTTTCGACGGTACGGCGCAGGTCCTGCTGTCGCTCCGCGACCATGGCCCCCAGCTCCGGATCCAGAAGCAGATTGGTCAGATCCGGTGTTTTGCGGAAAGCTGCCATGATCGGATCCAGGAGTGCGGAGCGGATGATGCAGCCGCCACGCCAAATACGCGCCACTACGCTCAGATCGACCCCGTAGCCATATGTTTCGGATGCTCTCAAAAGCTGGGCCATCCCCTGGCCGTAGGTGATGACGACTGCCGTCCACAACGCCCGGCCCAATCGCTGTGTCCATTGATCCGTATCCCCGGTAAAATGGATGGTCGGTCCCGGCAGTTTCTCGCCGGCGGCCTGTCGTAATTCTTTGTGCATGGATAAGTTGCGCATTTGCACGGCCGCGTCGATCGTTGGAACCGGCTCCTGCAGGTTCAATGCATCGCAGGCCGTCCACATGCCGGTACCCTTCTGGTCGGCGCAGTCCAAAATAAGGTCCACCAGGTCGCCCCCGTTGCGTTCGTCTTTTTTCTGAAAAATTCCCGCAGTAATTTCCATCAGATAACTGTCGAGTTCCTGTCGATTCCATTCGCGATAGATTTCATGCAGCTGTTCGTTTGTCAGTGACATCCCGCGTTTCATGAAATCATAGGATTCGGCAATCAGTTGCATAATTCCGTATTCAATTCCGTTGTGGATCATTTTCACATAATGGCCGGCCGATCCCGCCCCGAGATAGGCCACGCAAGGGTCTCCGTTCGCCTTGGCGGCGGCGGCTTCGAGTATCGGTTTGACCCGTTCGTACCCTCTGCGTGAGCCGCCGGGCATTATACTGGGGCCCTGGCGCGCACCTTTTTCACCCCCGGAAACGCCCATGCCGAGAAAGTGCAATCCGCTTTGATTGAGACTTTCCCGGCGCCGGTCGGTATCTTTAAAATAGGAATTGCCGGCATCGATAATCAGGTCGCCGGGTGCCAGATGGGGTGTTAACGATGCGATGACATCGTCGACCGGCTCTCCGGCCGGCACCAGCAGGATGACTGCCCGTGGCTGTGCCAGCAGCGCAACGAACGGCTCTATATCGGCCGCCGCAGAAACCTCGTGGCGGGCCTCTTTTTCTTCCTTCAGTCGATCCACTTTTTCCTTATCCCGATCATACCCGGCAACAGCGAAGCCGTGGTCAGCAAAATTTAAAACCAAATTACGCCCCATAACTCCCAGACCAATGATCCCGATTTCACTTTCTTTGGTTGTCATCAATGCTCCTTTCGCCCCGGTTTACCCGACAGGTGCCGCGTTTTTTGAAACTGCATCGGGTGGTTGAGACCTTGTCGACGGGATCGAAACATCTTTTCTCCCCGCCTCCCTCAGGCTGAGTTGGAATTTAATATAGGCTGTGACTCAATAAAAATAAGTACTTTCCCGTATTTTGCACCCTCAGTGACAGTAATTAGGGACAATTTGCGGACGGTTATCCTGATTTCACATAAAATATTCTCCCCCGAGATCATTGTAAGACAAATATCTACAGAAAGTAGGGATATTATCCTACCCGATAATCAGACCGCCACCGATACCGGATTCCGCCCGGCGCCGCTATAGTATGGACAAAGGAAAAGGTGAAACACCATGCGCACTGTATATATAGTCGATGACTCGGAGGCGATGCGCCAAAGATTGGCGGAGTTGGCGTCCGACATCGCCGGTATCCAGGTTGTCGGTCAGAGCGGGAATCCCACGAAGGCGCTGAACAGCATCAGACTACAGAATCCGGATATCGTCATACTCGATATTCGAATGCCGGGCAGAAGCGGAATCGATGTTCTCAAAGATATCAAGCGCGAAGCAAAGGCGCCGGTGGTCATCATGATAACCAACTATCCATACCGCCAATACCGACAAGGGTGCATGGATGCCGGTGCGGATTATTTTTTCAGTAAGGCAAATGAGTTCGAGATGATTCGTGAAACATTGAGCCGTATCGGACGTGCTCATCAGGACAAAACCAATAGTGTCCACTAACATCAACCTAACACTCATGAAATTAGACAGGAGGAACAATCCATGAAACCAGAATTTATGAAAATTCGATCGTCATTTTTAAAAGCGGCCTGTATGAGCGTGGTGTCTCTCATGCTGGTCCTGGCAACCTTTCCTGCTGCGCGAGCTTCCGATAATCCCGCGACACCGGCGAGTTTCGCTGATCTGGCGAACAAGGTCAAAGAGGCGGTTGTGAACATATCCACCACCCAGGTGGTGGAGGGACAGCCGCTGATGCCTTTTGTCGGACCCGGATCTCCCTTCGGAGATTTTTTCGGACACAACTCGCCGAAGGGATTCTTCGAAAACCAGCCGCACGGTAAAATGAAAACGCATGCCCTGGGGTCTGGATTTATTATCAGTTCCGACGGGCTGATCCTGACCAACAATCACGTGGTCGAGAAAGCAACCGAAATCAAGGTCAAGCTGGAGACCGACAAGGAGTATAGTGCGGAATTGGTTGGAAGAGATCCGAAAACGGATTTGGCTCTTATAAAGGTAAAACCCGACAAGGATTTCCCCAATCCGGCAGTTCTGGGGAATTCGGATGCCCTGCGCGTCGGTGACTGGGTCATGGCAGTCGGAAATCCGTTCGGTCTGGGGCAAACGGTCACCACCGGCATCATCAGCGCCAAAAGCCGTATTCTCGGTGCCGGGCCTTACGATGATTTTCTGCAAACCGATGCTGCGATCAATCCGGGAAACAGCGGTGGACCCCTGTTTGACATGAAGGGACAGGTGGTCGGCATCAACACCGCCATTATCGCCCAGGGTCAGGGGCTCGGTTTCGCCATTCCGATCGATATGGCGAAGGAACTTTTGCCGCAGCTTAAAAAAGGCAAAATTGTCCGGGGATGGCTGGGGGTGATGATTCAGGATGTCACACCGGAACTTGCCAAATCATTCGGACTTGACAAAGCGGAGGGCGTTTTGATCGCAGACGTTGTCAAGGACAGTCCGGCTGCAAAAGCGGGACTGCAAAGAGGCGACGTTATCCTGCGGTTTGACGGCAAAGAAATTGAAAACGGACACAAGTTATCACAGCTGGCAGCGGAAACGGCTCCTAACTCCCAGGTGAAGATCGATCTGCTTCGAAACGGCCAAGAAAAAGCCATCACCCTCAAAATCGGAACCATGCCGGATACCGCTCAGAAAATGGTTTCTCCGCAAGATGAAAGTAACTGGGGAATGTCTGTGCAGGACCTCACTCCGCAACTGGCCCAGCAATTGGGACTGAAGCCGGGACAACCGGGAGTTGTGATAACCGATGTCGAAGATGGCAGCCCCGCCGCAGAGGCCGGATTGCACTCCGGCGATTTAATCACGGAAGTAAATCGGACTGCAATTAAGAACCTGGATGATTTTCGACAGACCCTGGCCAGGGTCAAAAAAGGGGAGAACCTTCTGCTGCTGATCCAAAGAAGCGGAGGGGCACTATACGTCGTACTGACGCCGTCTACCGAAGATAAGAAATAAGAGAATCCGCTCCCGCATTCGAAATTCGGAAACAAAGAACCTGGACGGATAGCGAATGCGGGAAAGTCAGTTCCAGCGGCGTCGGATGACGGTGCTGGAATTGAGCATACCGGTCAGATAGGTGAAAGGGAAAAGCTATGCAAGCATTGGAAGGCAACACAGAGGGAATGATCCCGGCCTCGTTAACGGAAGCGTTCAAGAAATTCGAATCCAGTCCTAAAGGGCTTTCTGTCGCGGAGGCTCGCAAACGGCTTGAGAAGTATGGGAGCAATGAGATTTCCGAAAAAAAAGCAAATCCAATTGTCAGATTTCTGGGTTACTTCTGGGGACCGATTGCCTGGATGATCGAGGTGGCGGCCGTGCTTTCGTTGGTTGTGCGCCATTGGGTGGACTTTGCGATTATCGTCATTTTGCTGGCATTTAACGGGTTGGTGGGATTTTGGCAGGAGTATCAGGCCGACAACGCCGTGGAAGCCCTGAGAAGAAAATTAGCACTTCAAAGCCGGACCCTGAGAGACGGGGTCTGGAAAATAATCAATGCCAAAGAACTGGTGCCGGGAGACATTATTCGACTGCGTCCGGGGGATATTATCCCGGCCGACATCCTGTTGTTTGACGGTGACTATCTCAGCGTGGACCAGTCAGCACTGACCGGAGAATCCCTGCCGGTCGACAAGATGCCCGGTGATTCGGCCTACTCGGGTTCGATTGCCGGAAAGGGCGAGATGCTGGGTTTCGTGACGGCCACCGGTGTCGACACCTATTTCGGCAAAACCGCCAAACTGGTTGCCAGCGCCAGACCGGTTTCTCATTTTCAGAAGGCCGTCATGCAGATCGGCGATTATCTGATTTATCTGAGCCTGGGTCTGGTGGCTGTTCTCATTTTGGTTCAGCTTTTTCGCGGGACCGCCTGGCTCGAGCTGGTACAATTCGCTCTGATTCTAACGGTCGCCTCCATCCCGGTGGCGATGCCGGCGGTGCTATCGGTCACCATGGCCGTCGGGGCCCTGGTCTTATCCCGGCTGAAGGCGATTGTCTCCCGGTTGGAGTCGATCGAAGAGATGGCCGGGATGGACATTCTGTGTTCCGACAAAACCGGAACACTCACCCAAAATAATTTGACACTGGGAGAGCCGTTGACCTTCGCGGCTGAAAACCCTCAAGATCTGATCATGGCCGCCGCCCTGGCCTCGAAGGCTGAAAATCAGGATGCCATTGATCTGGCAGTGATCGGCGGGCTTCAGGATCCGGCCCGGCTCAAATCCTATGAGCAAATCGGCTTCATGCCCTTCGATCCGGTGGGAAAACGCACCGAGGCCACTGTCCGGGGACCGGGTGGCAAGACTTTTAAGCTCGCCAAAGGCGCTCCCCAGGTCATCCTGGATCTTGCTCACGTGAACCGGGACGAACGCTCCCGGGCCGATCAGGCTGTGAAGGATTTTGCCGGTAAGGGATACCGCACGCTGGGGGTGGCCCGCTCCGGCAAGGACGGCGCCTGGCGGTTTCTGGGAATTTTGCCGCTCTACGATCCGCCGCGGGAGGATTCGGCCGAAACCATCCGTCAGGCCCGAGCCCATGGAATTTCGGTTAAAATGGTGACCGGCGATAACCTGGCGATAGCGTCTGAAATCGCAGGACAATTGGGGCTTGGCAAGAGCATTTATGCAGCGGATAAACTGCTGGGTGGCGCCAAGGGTGCTACCGACATGTCAGACGATACCGCTGACAAGGTCGTTCAGGCAGATGGTTTCGCCCAGGTATTTCCAGAACATAAATACGGCATCGTCAAAGCGCTGCAGGCCCACGGTCATATCGTCGGTATGACGGGGGACGGCGTGAATGATGCACCGGCGCTGAAACAGGCCGATATCGGGATTGCCGTCAGCGGCGCCACCGACGCCGCCCGGGCGGCGGCTTCCCTGGTACTGACGGCCTCCGGCTTGTCGGTGATCATCAAGGCGGTTGAGGAAGCACGCCGCATATTCGAACGTATGAACAGCTATGCCGTCTATCGCATCACGGAGACCATTCGGATCATGGTCTTCGTGGTTCTGGCTATGGTGGTGTTTAACTTCTACCCCATCACCGCCATCATGATCATACTGCTGGCGTTTCTCAATGACATTCCCATTATGACCATCGCCTACGACCGGACCGGACTTGAACCCAACCCTGTTCACTGGAATATGCACCGGGTCATTGCCATTGCGACCGTGATGGGTTTGACCGGAGTGGCCGGAAGCTTTCTGATGCTGTATCTGGCGATGGATTGGTTGCATTTGACCATTCCCCAGGTTCAGACCTACATTTTCCTGAAAATGGCCGTAGCGGGCCACCTGACCTTGTTTGTTTCCCGCAGCAAGGGGTTTTTCCTGAAAAAGCCCTATCCGGCACCGGTTATGATCTGGTCGGCCGTGGGCACCAAACTGGCGGGAACCATTTTAGCTGCTTACGGTTTCGGCCTTATTGAACCAATCACCTGGTCCCAGATCGGTTTGGTCTGGGCCTATTCCATTGTGTGGGCATTTCTTACCGACCGGACCAAGGTGTGGACCTATCGCCACTTCGGTTTGGCAACCAATCGCCATGAAAATTTTTTTAGGACTGTTAAACAATCGCTTCATCATCATGCCGCTCATCCGGCTACCTGGTGATAAAGTTTCAGACAAATTATTCCGAAGGTAAAAAGCGTAAGATGAACTTGCTGGAAGCAAGAAGGAGGTATTTATGTTGGACCGAATAACAAAACATCATCGCTGCCCTGCGTGGTTTTTCAGGATGTTAACGACAGGGTTGCTGTTGGCTTTGGCATGGGCCTGGCTTTTGGGGGCCTGCGATCGACGTCCTGAACTGATTAAAAACCCCGCCGACACAATCGAAAATTCGCGATCCGCAACCCAGGAAATGGATCGCAGCCGCTCCTTGTCGACGGAATTGGATACCGCCATTGAGCAGGTCGCCGACAAATCGATCCCCGCCGTGGTGCATATCGAAGTGACCGAACACCAGGAGCTGGCGAATCCGTTTTTGCGCTACAAGGACAATCCATTTTTCCGACGTTTTTTCGGCCTTCCCAAAGATATGCCCAAGAAGCTGGAAAGGAAGTTGGTGGGTATCGGCAGCGGCGTTCTCATCGACGCCGAGGGACATATCCTCAGCAACTATCATGTGGTCGGGGGGCTAGCAAAATCGAAGTAACACTGTCCGACGGAACCCAGTATCCGGCCACGGTGGTCGGTGTGGATCCCAAAACCGATCTGGGAGTGATCAAGATCAGCGCTGAAAAGCCGTTGCCCCATTTAAAGTTTGCCAATTCAGACGCGGCCAGGGTCGGTCAATGGGTGGTGGCCATCGGCCACCCCCGGGGACTCGACGAAACGGTGACCCAGGGAATTATCAGTGCCAAACATCGTACCGGGATCACCGACCCCGGCGGTTACCAGGATTTTCTGCAGACCGATGCCGCCATCAATCCGGGAAACAGTGGCGGGCCTCTATTGACCCTTGACGGAAAAGTCCTTGGCATCAACTCGGTTATCGCTTCCCAATCGGGCGGATTTGAGGGGATCGGGTTCGCCATTCCCAGCAATATGGCCGCGCATGTCGCCAATGCCCTGATCGATCACGGAAAGGTCGAGCGCGGGTGGGTAGGCGTTGATGCTCAGGATCTCACTGCGGACCTGGCCAAATCATTCGGTTTGGCAGTGCCCAAAGGAGCATTGCTGGCGGACGTGCAAAACGGCGGTCCTGCAGACCGGGCCGGACTCAGGAAAGGCGACGTGGTTTTGGCTTTTGAAAACCGCGACATCGCCGATGCCTCCGCCTTCCGCAATGAAGTGGCCAATTCCGCCAGCGGCCGGCAGATAACCATCGGGGTCTGGCGGGACGGAAAAAAACAGGAGGCAGTGCTTACGGTAGGCAGCCTGGATGACGCCCGCAAGGCGGTTGCGGCGGTAGTAAAGCGTCGGTTGGGGGTGGAAGTCAGGCCGCTGAGCGTGAAAGAGGCCGAAGATTACGGAATGTCATTGCCCAAGGGCGTCGCGATAAAATGGATAGATCCCAAAGGACCCATCGGACAGGCCGGATTCGAGGTGGGAGACGTTATTCTGGCCCTCGACAACCATCCCGTTCCAGGGGTGGACGGTTTCGACGATATGCTGGAAGCCATGCCGGCGCATCAAAAGGTCGTGCTACTTGCCATCAGCCACAAAACCGGACAATCGGGCTACGTCCAGCTTGAAATATCATAGACGCGGGTTCTACACTTCAGAGCAGTCCGAGGGTTCGCCTCTGGCGGACCCCTCGGACCTTCGATACGGTTTTGAAACGCTTTCGGTCCCGGCCAGGCAGGACTGAACCCCTTCGTTGCAACGTTGGGGTGAATGGCCGCCGGAGAATTTCGCCCCTCAGGGATTCGACCTCAATCCAGCGGAACCAGCAATACCGGGCAATTGATTTTATCGGCGACACGTTCATCCGTCGAATCTTTCAGAAAAGCCAGAACCGGATTTTTCGGATGGTGCCCCATGATGAGAAGATCGACGTCTTTGGTTACCCCGGCGATGGCCTTGGCATAGGTTTCGCTGTCAATCAGCTCTATTTCGATATTCTCCGCTTCTTCGTCATAGCCGAGCTTGCGAAATTGATCGACAATGTCCTGCTCGCTCACCCTGGGCAGGGAGCCCATCATCATGTGAGGCTTGCCCGCCCCCGGATCATTGATATGAACGACAGACAGTTTGGCATCGAAATAGGATTTCAACCGAATCGCCTCCTCGATGACTTTTTTTTCCTCTTCCGTGCCGTTCAACGATAGTAGAATGTTCTTGTAAGGCATTCGCACCCCCCTTATTCATGCAATTATCCCGGCTCTGCTGAAAAGCTCTGCAATTCATGGCAGGCTTCCTGGTTGTTCAGCGAACAAGCGGCCTTGAGCGCAGCAATCATTTTTTCCGTGTCGTCCATTCCATAAAATACGATTGCTTTGGCCAAAAATACTTCCCCCCACAACGGATACTTTTTTTCAAGATGATGCAGATATATTACAGAAATTCGCCAATGCTTCTGACGGATGGTTCGATAGGCCCTGGATAGTTCGACGCCTGGATCGATGTCCTTTGAAGCCGGCTGCTCCATTTCCCGGGTGAAAGAGAAATTGGACTCATTTTCTCCAAGAACGGCGTCCCGGTTCTGAGCCCTGATGAAATCGGCAATTGTCACCTTAGACTTGATCCTGATGTAATATGAGTTCGTATTCCGATTAAATTTTTCATCGTCAATCGATGCCTTTATTTCGTTGGCGACGAGACAGAATACTTCCCCCTGCTTGTTGCCATAATGCTCAAGCAGCCCCTTATGCGTCAGATACTTTGCCGCCAGATTGACCGCCTTGATTTTAGCTCCGAACAGGGCCAGGGCCCTGGCCTTATCCTTTGATTCGCTTGCCGCCGACTTCTGGGTAAATTCCGTGGTTACTTCAATGGTATTGCTGGCCCGATCTTCAGCGGCGCAGAGGGCCGTCCATAGAAGCACAAACAACAACAGGCTGATGCGCTTAAAACATAATGGCATTTATTCAATCCCCGGAGTCAAAAGGAATCGCCGTCACCCGCACGTCCTTAACCCCTTCGATTTGTTGCAGGGCATTTTTGACCGCTTCGACGGCCTCCACCTCCGCAGCTAGCGGCGTTTCTATTTTCACATGGACCACCTTGTTTTTGCAAGTGATTACCGCGCCGGGAAATCTATCGAAGATGGCCGCATGCGCCTTGGCCGCCGTAAGGGAATCCTTGATCTGCATCAAAGATTCCGGTGTGGTTTGAAAACAGCTCCGTCGGGCCAGATTGGCGAGAATGTCGACGGCGTCGTTGACCTTCATATTGTCGATGTGCACTACCACATCATAGAGGCAGGGATCCTTGGTGTCGATATCGTAAAGATACCTGCTCCACCGGCGGCGCTCGTCATCATCTTTTTTCAGAATATATCTGGCTTCTTTTTCAGATATATTCTCGCGCCGCATTTCTTCCCGGATTCGAGCTTCGAGATTGGCTATTATTCTCACCTTCAGTACATTGGGGATTCTATCGATAAAAAAGTGGCCGGCAAGTCCGTGATAGACCACATTGTCTTTCTGGATGTGTTCTAAAAATGCTTCGCGGATAAATAGAATATACTTTTCCTTGCCATGCTTGAATCTTTCGAAAAAGGAGGGGGCGTCATGAATGGCGCGAATCAGTTTGACCTCCGGAATGTTGAAATGCGAAGATGCCTCCAGAAGAATGTCCCTGGAAACGCATTCGTAACCCAGTTCATGTGCCAGCTTTTCTGCTGTTTCCCTGCCTTTGCTATAGGATCCTCTTGAAATCGTTATGATGCCCATATGGCACTCCTTTGGTTTGCAATGAATCGGCCCATCAGGGCCGAATATCCAACCCGCTCGATCCTGATTCGACGTCGCAGCCGGTTGCATATCAGCGGTGCTCAGAAAGCTTCCCGGTCCGGCCGGCTGTCTCCCTGTATAGACGCCGGGGCCGGCAACTTACTTTTCGTCGTTATCCATTCGGGCCAAAGCCTTCAGCAGCCCCAGCGGGGATGAACGCAGCGACAGCTTTTGAATCTCCTCGATACGCTTTTGATTGTGATCGAATTTTTTTTTGAGTCTGGCCTCATAAGCCTCTTTGATCACCTCAACCAGCTTTTCGAAACCATATGGTTTTTCAAGGTACTTAAACGCTCCCAGCTTTGTACTTTCCACCGCCGAATCGATGGTGGCGTGTCCGCTCAGCATGATGATTTCAAGATATTTGTGGTTTTCCTTCAAGGCTTTAAGCACCTGGGTGCCGTCCATTCCAGGCATTTGGAAATCCACCACAGCCACATCGAAACCACCTTTTTCGGCCGATGCCACCGCTTCCCGGCCGTTCGATGCCGTGGTCACATCAAAGTTTTTCAGCTCGAGACGTTTGGCGATCGATTCCAGGAATTTGACCTCATCGTCGACCAAAAGCAGTTTGATTTTGTTTTCAGCACTCATGTCAACCTCCGTTTACTTTGAAATTATTTCTTCATTTCGATTTTTCAAGATTTTTCTTCAGCCCGGGCTGATTTTTCTGAACCGGCGGGGACCTCGCCGTTTTCATCCGGGGTCTGCGCCATCAATCGACTCAGGCACAACCAACGTGAAGCTTCGCAGATCATCGGCGGGCCGGATTTCGACACTGATCGAAGCAGCGATTTGGTTTATATCGCCGGAAGCAAACAGCTGCCCATTCTCCAAGCCGCAACCCGCAAAGATTATCCGGGTGCTCCCGCCGGTTTGGGGCCTGATCGCAAGTTGAATCTCACCGTCCGGGCCGGCGGTCTTGAATGCAAAAACGAGTGCTTTGTATATTAGATCTTGGAGCCTGAAAGGACGGGTCGAAACCATAGGCGCGTCGGCCGGTCCCCGGTCAAACCGGACCTCACCGGCATAGCTGAGAAATTTGGAAATCGAAATCATCAGATCGACGATATCCACGAGACGGACCCTTTTGATGGGTTCGTCCACACTGTGGGAGAAGATGTTCATTTTTTTCACGGTGGCAAAGCCCCGCTGGATTTCTTCAATAATATCCTGGCTGCAGGACTTGAGCATGTCAACCTCAATTTTCTCCCCCTTCGAAGCGATTTCGGTCAGATCCTGCAGCAGCCCCGCCGCCTCTGAAATGATGGCCAGGATATTTTTGAGCTCATGTGAAATGCTGGCATTGACTTGGCCGAAAAAGGCCAGGTCGCTGTTATTTTTTGCATCGATCGGATTCGTCATGGCACCTCTCCAAATTTTTTCACCACGGGGGTGGCTCGAGAAAAGTCCCTGGAGGGGACTTGCGTGAAAAATAAAAATTGCCAGGTTCAGTTTCCGCTACCCGTTTACCTCATTCAGGATGGTTATCAGGTCTTCAATCTGAATCGGTTTGGCCAGGTAACGGACCGCCTTTGCCGAGCCGCTTTCAAAATCGGCTTTGGAGCCATGGCCGGTCAGAAATATTATTTTCATGTCCCCATCCATTTTCTTCAGCTTGCGCTCCAGTTCGATACCCCCGATACCCGGCATTTTGACATCGAGGATCGCGACGTCGTAGTGCTTCTCCTCGGCTTGTTTCAGGGCGTCTTCACCGGTATGGACATAGTCGATGTCGATTCCCCGCAAGGCCAGCCTTTTGGCCAGCATGGTGGCGAATTTTTTTTCGTCATCCACCAGTAATACCTTCATTTTCGATTACCTCCTTCTGTATCCGGGTCGGTAGGGTGATCGTGAATTCCGTGCCTTCGTCTATCTTGCTTTTTACAGTAATGTCGCCGTGGAGCTTTCTGACCAGACCATAGGTAATGGCGAGCCCCAATCCAGTTCCCTGACCGGCCTGTTTGGTGGTAAAAAAAGGTTCGAAAATTTTGGGAAGATTTTCCTCCGGCATGCCGCAGCCGTTATCACTGATGACGATTAGGACTTTGTCGTTTCCTGCGGACGATGCCCCGATGCCCAGAATACATCCCTCGTGAACGGCCTGAAAGGCGTTGTTGACCAGATTCAGCAAAATCTGCTGCAGCTTGCCCCGGTCGGTCTCAATCGGAGGCAGATCCTCCGGCACATCCACTTCCACCTTGATGTTTCGGTAAGTGGCCTCTTTATTGTGAAAAACGAGCACGTCCGATATGATTTCCTTCAAATCCACCTGCTTGATCTTCACCTCGAATTTGCGTGAAAATCCGAGTAGCTGGCGGGTGATCGTACCGCAGCGCTCGACGGCATCCAGAATGTCGTCGATATAACCGATTAATTCCTGATCCTGGCGGTACTTTTTTTCAAAAACGAACAGGTCCTTCACATAGCCGGCGGTTTCGTTGATCAGGGCCAGGGGATTGTTGATTTCATGGGCGACGCCGGCCGCCAACTGGCCGATCGATGCCAGCTGGTTGTTTTGTTCCATGATGGACATGGTTTCGGCCTTGGCCCTGTCGGCCCTGTAAAGCCGGTTGACCATATATGAGCAGGTCAGGGTAATGACGATCAGCATGGCGATGATGCCCGTGCCGACAAACCAGCTGATGTTGGAACGTAATTGCTGCCAGACTTGCATCATTTCGGCTTTGCGCTTGATGACCATCAAGATATACGGGGTGTCGGTTACCTGGGTGGATATATAGGCGTAGCCCATGATCAGCGGCTGCTGCTGTGGGTCTTCAGTCAAGGATACCTCTGTGCGGCCGGAATATGGCGGCACCGGCAGCGACATCTTCTGAAAAATATCGCCGTAGTGTTTGGAGGGCGTCTGGACGACACCGCTGCGGTTAATCAGAAAAATATCCGCATACTCACCGGTCTCGTATGATGCAAGGGTTTGACTCAAGCGTTCCGTGTCGATTGTGGCCCGCAGAATAAAAAACCGACCGCTGGGCCGGAATGATTTAACGGCGATAATAATATGGGGTTCGTCGCGATATCCTCGAAAAATTTCACTGGCATAAAAATGGTGTTTCTGGCACTCGATAAACCAGTGCTGATTGCTGTAATCCCGGCCTTCGAGTTTGAAAGGACCGGCATAGGCAATCTGTTTGCCCGTATGGTCGATGACGCTGAGATCCGTCAGCCCACCGAGTCCAAATTTCAGGTTTCGCAGGATTTCGTTTAGATGGACGGCGTCGGCCAGCCGTTCATATCCGATTTCGTTAATGGTGAAACGCAGGGCGTTCAGCCGCTCCTCAAAGAAAAAGGTAACCGCCCGCCTGGCATTAGAGGCCACCCGTTCCGCTCTCAGCCTCAGCTCCGAGTCCACGGATTTTTCCAACAATTGGTAATCAATGGCGGTGACCACGATCAAGGGCACCAGAGCGGTGGCGGCCAGCACCAGAATCCCGATAATCCAGATGCGGCGATAATTTGTAAAGGTCAAATACGGATTCAGATGTTCGCTGTCCTGACGATTAAACTCAGGCCATATGGTCGTCACTGCCGTCCGGATTCGGCCATTCATTGCGACGTTTCCTTTATCCGGGCCAATAGGTCCAGCAGGGTGGCAATCTCAAGCGGTTTGTGCATAAACATGTAGGCGCCCTGCCGCATACATTCGCGGCGATCCGCTTCGGTACCATGGCCGGTCAAGATAATCACCGGGGTCGTTTTGGATATCGATTTAATTCCCTTTAACACTTCGATACCGTAAATGTCCGGCAGATGGAGATCCAGTAAAACGAGAGAGTAGCGTGTGCGACTGATCAGTTCGAGCGCCTGGCGGCCATTGTAGCTTATATTGGAATCACAGCCCCTCAGCCTCAACCGCTTGGCCAGCATATCGGCGAACCGCTTCTCGTCATCGACAATTAAGAGATCGTAAAGTTTCATTTTGAGACAATTTTTTATTGACTGTTTAATAAATTTAATTTATAGGGTGTCAATATTATAAAAAGTTTCATTTGTAAACACTTTTCTGAAAGGTGATTAAATGTTAAACATTAAAACGCGTTCAGCAGGTTGGTGGTTTGGATCGGTGATACTTTTTATTTTAAGCAGCCCCCTGACAGCCGCGGCCGCGGAACAGGCGACCGCCGCCGCGGCCGACAAGCCATGGTGGTTCTGGCCCATCGTTTTGTTTTTCTTCTGCCTGGTGCTGGGTGTGCTGGCCGTCATGGCCGGTGTCGGCGGCGGCGTTCTGTATGTACCGCT
The DNA here is from genome assembly GCA_963774425.1 of uncultured delta proteobacterium. Lineage (GTDB taxonomy): Bacteria > Desulfobacterota > Desulfobacteria > Desulfobacterales > JAFDCJ01 > JAFDCJ01. The sequence goes on from CAVZEZ010000030.1 coordinate 58,194, forward strand.
GGTCAGCGGGTTTTTTCCCTTCCACATCGATTTCGTCAGAGGCGTCGGGCTGATGGTCGCACTCGCCGGCGCCCTAGCTGCGGGTCCGGGCCTTCTGCGGCGCAACCTGGCCAATCTTCGCCTGGCCCTGCCGGTGGCCTTGATAGCTTCCGCCTGCTCCATTGCGGGGGCGGTGCTGGGATTATACCTGTCATCGCTCAACCCGGATATCATCCAGGCCTGCCTGGGATTGACCATCGTCGGCATCGCCCTGTTGCTCTTATTTTCGAAAAATACAGAAAAACCGGTCGTCAGCCGCCAGGATGCCATCGGTCTGGCGCTGGGATTGGGAGGGGCGTACTGGGATGACGGCGCCCGGGAAAGTGTCGAATGGAAAACCCACCGGACGCTGGCGGGCCTGTTGCTGTTTATTCTGGTCGGACTCATGGCCGGCATGTTCGGGCTGGGCGCCGGATGGGCGAATGTGCCGCTGTTTAATCTGCTGATGGGCGTACCGTTGAAAGTGTCCGTGGCAACCAGTAAATTTTTGCTGTCCATCACCGATACCTCGGCGGCCTGGATATATATGAACCGGGGATGCGTCATTCCTCTGATCGCCGTTCCCTCCATTGTCGGCTTGATGCTGGGGTCCCTGCTCGGTGTCAAGATTCTGGCCGTTGCCAAGCCGAAGATGATTCGCTACATGGTCATCATCGTTCTGTTTTTTGCCGGCCTCAAAGCTGTCGACAAGGGATTCGGCCTCGGTCTGTTGGGTTAACCACCATAAAAATTTCCAGGGAGTTATCTATCATGAACACGCAAAATGATGAAGCCCTCAAGGCATCGCGCGAGCAGATCATCTATGCCAACCTCTTGATAATCGGTGTGTGGGTCGGTATCGCCATACTCGTCACCACCTATGCGATTTATTTAACCGGCATTCTGCCTTCTCATACAGAGATCAGCTCCATTCCCCAGGTTTGGGGATTGGGCGTCAGCGAATATCTGGAAGCCACCCATTCGCCCCATGGGTGGCGGTGGGTCACCTTACTCTCCAAGGGAGACTTCCTCAACTATATCGGCTTTGTCTTGCTCGCTTTGATGACCATCTTTTGTTACCTCGTGTTGGTCCGGGGGTATCTACGACAGAAAAACTGGATGTTTGCGGGTATCGCCATTCTGGAAATCCTTGTGCTGTCTTTGGCGGCTTCCGGCATTTTCGGCAGCGGCGGGCATTAGCGACCAAAAACCGGTGCCGGCCCGAACGGCAAAAGAATCCTTCAGGGACGCCGTTTAAAAACGGCCATACGCGGATAAGGCCATCCGCGATCGGAGAAAGGTGAAAAATGAAAGCAAAAAATATAAATGTCCTTCTGGTCGATGACAACGAAAAATTTCTCAAATCCATTGCAGAGAGAACCCGGCTGAAAGGCTTCAACGTATTTACAGCTTCCAACGGCCGGGAGGCGCTGGACATTGCCCGTCAGGAAACCGTCCACGTGGCAGTGGTCGATCAGAGGATGCCGGATATGGAAGGCCTGGTCGTCATCACTCAATTAAAAGAGATTTCACCGGATATCCAAACCATTCTGCTGACGGGCCATGGCGACGACAAGCTGAAAGAAACGACTGAAGCCTTGAATTCGACCTATTTCGACAAACAGGATATGGGAGGATTCTGGTCGTTTCTGTCGAATCTTCCGCTGGGTTATGTCAATATTCTGCTGGTGGACGATAACCCGAAATTTCTCAATACATTAGCGGAACGGATCCGGCTGAAGGGACATGAACCCTATACGGCCTTAAACGGCCGTGAGGCGCTTGAGATTGCGAAGACTACCAAAATCCATATGGCGGTGGTCGATCAGAGGATGCCGGATATGGAAGGGTTGGAGGTGATCTCTCAGCTAAATAAATTGGATGCGGATATCAAAACATTGCTTCTGACCGGCCACGGGGATGATAAACTTAAAGCAGCCACAGAAGCGCTCAACTCATCCTATTTCGAAAAAGAAGACATGGGCAAATTCTGGAGCTTCGTGAGAAAAGCGCTTCAAAGCCTCGAAAAATCCATGGCGGCCGCAGGCATGGCCACGGGCGGCGACCTGGAAGATGCCCGAGATATCGAATCGCCCCATGTCAAGAAGAAATAACCCCAATGTTGCATAAACAATATGGCAAATGTCAGATAATGCTTTATAGTAATTACCGATATAGTCCCAAGAGAAAAGCATGCTGGACATCACCATCGGTGGATTTGAAGGATAGGGTCTATTTTGCCATATTGGTTACCCTGCGGGAAAGCCGGAGGACTTCATATCCTGTGTTGTCAAGGGATTGCGGTAAGACGACTACAGCTTCACCCTTGACGCCTTGGCTTTGAAGCCCTCCGACTTTTGCAACGATAGGGATAATAAATATAAATGGCAAATAAATTCCAAAAAATCCTGATAGTCGACGATGAGGAGAAATTCTTGAACCCTCTCGCCGAACGGTTAAAGCTTCTGGGTCTGGAGCCGCTCAAAGCATCGAGCGGAACCCGAGCGCTGGAACTGGCACGAGAAAATCACATCGATCTGGCAATTGTGGATTACAGAATGCCGGACATGGACGGCCTGGTGACCATCACCAAAATAAAGGAAATTTCTCCTGGCGTGCGAACGGTTCTGCTGACCGGCCAAGGCAGTGAAAAAGTTAAACAGGCGACCGAGGCCCTGAATGTCCGCTATTTCGAAAAAGACAGTCTGGAAGATTTCTGGGACCTTATCAAGAAGCGCAGCACAAGCGGCGGCGTCATTGTCATCAACCCGTCTTCAACCGACATGCCTTCCGCAGCCAACGGCGTCAATTATCCGGCCGAAACATTCGGGCGGACGGCTGATGCCGTGCGACTTAGTTCAAAATCGCTGGAAAATGATGCGCCGGTGCATGTTGAGGGTCAAAAACCTGTTCAAGCCGGCAAGACTGAACGCTTGCGGATGATCGGCGAAACCCTGCCGATGCAGGAATTGCGGAGAAATATCGAGCGGTTGGCCGGCTTGGACTGCCCGGTAATCATCCGCGGGGAAACCGGCACCGGGAAAGAATTGACCGCCCGAATTATTCACAATTTAAGTCCGCGAAGGCATAACCGGTTTATAGCGGTCAACTGCGGATGCTTCAGCAACGATTTGCTGATCGAGGAGCTTTTCAAAGCCGGCAATGGGCCCCTTCCCGCTGAAACGGGGATTGAGATCACCGGCATCGGATCGGATGCCGGAGGTACCATATTGTTGGATCAGATCGAGGATTTGTCACCCACGATGCAGCTTTCCATGCTGAAAATAATCGACAGCAAAAACGTGACCCCGCAGGAGGGAAAAGACAACTTTTTGTTCGATGTCCGTATCCTGGCTGCCAGCCGCTACAATCTGCGAGAGCTCGTCGGGGAAGGAAAATTTCGGGAAGAGCTTTATTATCGATTGAATGTGATGGAATTGTATATACCGCCCCTCAGGGAACGCACCGACGACATCTCGCCCCTGTGCGGCTATTTTCTGGACAGGTATGCCCGGGAGTTTAACAAGGGAGTTGAATCCATCTCGGAAGATGTCATCCGGGTCTTTATGGCCTATGATTTTCCCGGCAATGTCCGTGAACTCGAACACATTATCGAGCGGGCCGTCATTCTGGCGGACGGCTCCACCGTCGAGCTCCGACATCTTCCGCGGCGATTTCAGACACGGGCGTTGAAGCCGACCGCAGCCAATATCGATAGAAAATTAGTGCCCCTGGCTGAAATGGAAAAACAATACATCCTCGAAGTACTGGAGGCTACCGGCGGCAATAAATCGAAGGCCGTGGAAATTCTGGGGATCAGCCGGGCGGCGTTGTGGCGCAAACTCAAACAGTTCAATGAGCGGAAATGATGCTGCCGGCCTGTAGTGGTAATGCAAGCATCGAATTGATATAGCTCATAGGTCGTGTTCGGCGGAACCGGGCTATGTTGTATATGAAAATACAAGGGGACCCTCAGGGGTCCCCTTTTTTTTCGACAATTACGGGTTGGGTTACAGGGTGCATTCTCCGAAACAGTTTCGCTGACGGGTCTTGCAGATGGCAGCCCCGTTTTCATTTTCCATGCATTCGACGAACTCGGAAACGCAGCGACTGTCGCATCCATAGTCCGGCTTGCTTTTCTTTTTGTTTTTATTCACAACAGTCTCCTTTCCCGGAGGGTTACAGTTCCGTCTACCGCCGGATTCATTCAGGCAAGGTGTCTATCGGACGGTTACATGAAAATATTAACCACTATATCTGCCGGAGGCAACCCTGACAGGGTGGTACGGCTGAATTTAGAGTAAAGAGGATCTTTTTTCCAACAGCACGAAGCCGCCGATGACTGCCGAAAACGGGGCGACCATGACCAGACCGAAGTTGCCGACCACCGTTTTCAAAACCTCCGCCGCCATGAACATGATGAACGATCCATATCTTCCACAAGGTAAAAGGGTCGCTGCCCAAGTTGAACCTTCAGCTTTTTTTCTCCCCTAAATTGTTTTCGATGGTCATCATAGAGGTTTTTTTCTTTCTAAAGCCGGGTTCGTTGTCTATCATTTCGCTGGTTTTAATCCCATCCGTAATTGATTAAAAGAAAGACGATCTCGAGCTCGATGGGCGATATGAGTTGCCGGGTGAATTCCCTTTCATTGCGTGGGGTAAATTTATTGGCTTTTCTGAAAATCCGACGGTTCCTCCGATTTTCCACGTTACAGAAAACGCAGTTCAGTTCCGAAGTTGAATCCTTCACGGCTTGGTTTTTTGCGCAATAAAGTGGGAAACCAGGGGTTCCGTGGCGTCGCGCAAAAAATTGCGGACTTCTGCCTGGACCCTGCGGTCCGAAGCGGTTACGCGTTCACGCTGTCGGAGGTGCTCAACCCGGGAGCCGACAAGAAAACTCTCTATATAGCGTGCATTCCCATTTCCCCGCACCCGATGATCCTCATGATCAATACTCCGCAAAGGCATCGTCCGGATAGCAGTAGAGCCAGCGCTCGCCCGGCTCCGCGGAGGCTATCACGGGATGCCCGCTCTGACGGGCGTGCCCAGTGGCATGCCGATTCGGCGAACTGTCGCAGCAAAGCGTCGCCCCGCACATCTGACATGTTCGCAGATGAACCCATTGGGCGCCGATCTTCACGCACTCGTCGCACTCCCGGCGTTGCGGGTGTTTGATGGCGGTAATCGCGCCAAGATGAGGGCATGTAGATTCAGACATCAGCGGTTCCTTTCATGGGCTAAGTACTTGATGCACGAAGGCGATCGCAATCGAGCCTTCGCCGACAGCCGACGCCACACGCTTGATACTGCCGGCCCGGACGTCGCCGACCGCAAATACACCCGGCAGATTCGTTTCAAGGAGATATGGAGTCCGGCCGAGCGGCCAATGCGCCGTGATCAGTTCATCTCGGGACAGCGCAGGCCCCGTCTTTATGAATCCTTTGGGGTCGCGTATCACACAGTCACCCAGCCAACGTGTGCTGGGATCGGCTCCGGTCATGAAAAAGACATGCCGAATGTCGCGACTATCGGTATTCTCGGTGAGATTGTTCCGCCAGTGCACCCGTTCGAGATGGCGATCTCCCTCGAAGGCTGTCAGTTCCGTGCGCGTTCGCAAGTCGATTAGGGGGCTTTCTTCGATGCGTCGAATCAAATAGCGCGACATGCTCTTGGCCAGTCCGCCGGATCGGACGAGCAGATGGACATGTTTGACGGTTTGCGCAAGGAAGACGGCAGCCTGGCCGGCGGAGTTGCCGCCGCCGACCACGATTACCTCCTCATCAACGCACAACTGCGCCTCGGTGAAGGTCGCGCCGTAGTAAACACCGGCGCCTTCAAATTCTGCCCGGTTCTCTATTGCCGGTTTGCGATACGCAGCGCCGGTCGCAATAATGACCGTGTGCCCTGAAACCCGTGTGCCGGTGCCGATATCGATCGTATAAAGGTTCTTACCGCATGTAAGCCTGGTGGCGCTTTTTGCGACCACCAGATGGGCCCCGAATTTTTGCGCCTGGGTGTAGGCTCGTGCCGCAAGTTCATTGCCTGATACGCCCATTGGAAAGCCGAGATAGTTCTCGATCTTCGAACTCGAACCCGCCTGTCCCCCCGGCGCGTGCGACTCCAGTACCAGGACATCGAGTCCTTCCGATGCACCGTATACGGCTGCCGCCAGACCCGACGGCCCGGCCCCGATGATAACTAAATCGTGTACCTGGGTCTCGTCGATGGCTTCGTTGAAGCCGAGACAATCGGCGATCTGCTGATCGGTAGGGTTGCGAAGCACCACCTTTTCGCGGCTGATCAGTACCGGTATGTCTCCGGCGGTAACGTGAAACTGGTCCAGCATGGCCTGAATGTCAGCCTCGCGGTCGAGGTCGATGTAGGTGTAAGGATGGCTGTTGCGCGTCAGGAATTCCTTTACTCTGAGGGTTCCGGCGCAATGGCTCGACCCGATGAGCACGGCGTCGCCCATCCCATGAGCAATTAACTCCACCCTGCGAAAGATGAAAGCCCGCATGAAAATTTCGCTGAGCTCGGCATCGGTCTGAACGAGCGCCAGTATTCTTTCCCGAGTCAGCTGCACCACTTCACCGGACGCAATGGCTTGCGCCCGGACAATTGACCGGCGTCCGGACAGCATATTGATCTCACCGGTGAATCCGCCGGGCCCATGGACTGTAATGAGCGTCTGGCCAGTGCCGGAGGGCCGGACGATTTCGATTTGACCGGCAGTGATGATAAAAAACGGTACGACCCGGTCCCCGGACTCGATGAGCACCTCCCCCTGCTGGATAGAACGCAGGCGCCCGTGGACTGCGGCGCGTTTAATCTGCGTCGGTGTAAGCTTGGGAAACATCTGATCGACCGGAGAAGCAAGGGTCAATTTAAGCGTCTGGGTTGTAGTGGCCATGGCATTGTCTCGATGATTTTCATGAAGGGCTTCGGCCGAAGTCCTTTGATGCAAAAAATAGCCGCAAATACTGAAAACACAACAAATAACAGAACGGCAACAGCGCCTGTCCTTTTTGGTTTTTTAACCAATTTCGTCTTTCTGCACACCGACTGGTTCGACCGGATAAGCTAGGCGCCAGGCGTTGAAGCCGCCCTGGAGCGCTGCGGCCTGAAATCCGATGGAACTGAGCTGTCGCGCCACCCGGGCGCTGGTCGCCTCCCCGGGTCAAGAACAATATGCAACAACGGATTGTTCGCGGGATTGGTCTCGCGCCCATTCCAAAATCCGGTCCGGCAGCACACGAATGCTGCCGGGAATCTGCATGGCCTCAGTGCCATAAGCCGACCGTGTTCTTACATCCACCACCCGTGGCGGGTGCTCACTCGCCAGTCTTTCGGCCAGCTCCTGAGGCGACACTCGGGATACATCGTTTTTGGTCTCGCTGAGAAGGCCCGCAACGCTGCTCTCGCGTTCCTCGGGAAGGGTCTCCCGCAGTACGATACGCCCATACCAGGCGGAGACCGGTGTTGCCGAGATCCCATGCAACACCACGGAGGCAATCACGACGACTCCCGTGACCGTAAGCAGCCACTCTCCTGCCGGAATTCCCCGTTGCACCACCAGCAGCATTAACAGCAGGGAGTTCAGTCCACGGGGACCGAACCAGCCGACAAATGCGCGTGCAGCACGGCTCATGGTGACATGCCACAGAATCAGACCGAGAGACAGTGGACGGGCGACACCGAGCGCCAATGCGGCCAGCACCAGGCAGGGGCCTAGTGGCACCGAGGCCAGAAGGCTGGATAGCACGGCACCAAAAAGAATAAAGGCCAGGAGCATTGCCATCTCTGCGGTAACCTCGCCGTATTCAAGGAAACAATCGCACAGGTCGTAATTGAGTATTACCGTTGCCAGGCCGGCCGCAAATGCCGCCAGGAACCCGTCCCCGCCAACCGCCACCCCCGCGACGTAGGCACCCAGTATGAGCCCAACCCCATAGAGCGCCTGGTAGGCACGACTCACGCCGAGCCGGGCATCGACTTTTCCGAGTGCCCAAGCGCCGCCGGCGCCGATGACAAAGCCAACCAGTGGCCCCAGCACGACCAGGCGCACCATGAAGGTCAGCCAGTCCGCCGCCCCGCCAAGCCTTCCTTTTGCAACGGCGATGAGAACCAGAACGATCGGGAGTACGACGACGTCATTTGTGCTGGCCTCGATCCCGAGGATCTGCCGCACCGAGCGTGGAATGCGCGTGTCTTGGATGACATCCCGCAGAACGACCGGGTCGGTCGAGGAAAGAACGGCGCCAAAGAGCAGTGCCTGCAAGGGAGTGGCACCCACAAAGATCCAGGCGATGATGGCGATCAAAGCGATGGTCAGCAGTGTCCCGGGACCCAGCACGAGAATAGGAATAAACCACTCCTTGCCGAGTTCGTCCAAGCGCAGCCGTACGGCATCCAGAAACAGGACAAAAGCCAGGCTCACGGTCGCCACCGCTTCCAGAACCGGGTCGTGGGGGCCGATGGAGATGATGCCGAGCCCCTGCTTTCCCAGGAGAAAGCCCAAACCCAGGAAGAGGATCGGAAAGGAGATGGGCGCGCGCACGACCAGCCCCGAACCGAGAGCAGACAGGGTGAGGACAATAGCGATTAATGCAAACACGGTCAGAAATTCGGGCATGGATTATGCTTCCTGGCGTTAAGGCTTACTCAAAAATTACGTCACATTTTTCTGATGATAATCCCGGCCGTAGTCCGGCCTGCGGCATCGATCGTCACGATCTGGTCGTCGATTCCGTGGATGATCGGCTGGGGCGCGTCGTACTACTTTCAGGCCCTCACTTTTCATGCATCCACCGCCAGGACGATCTTGCCAGGTTTGTGGGGTTTTCCGGCCAGCATTTCATGGGCCAGACGGGCTTGAGCGAGCGGCAGTACTTCGCCGACATTCGTTTTAAGTTGGCCGGAATCGAACAACTCGGCAATTCCGGTCAAGCCTTCGGATGTGACGGAAACGAGAAAGAACACGCCCTGGACCCGGTATTTCGCGGCTTTTGCCTGATTGGGCCTGGCTACAGAAGACACGAGGATATCGCCGGGTTTGAGAACGGCGAAAGACCGGTCGAGGGTCTCCCCCCTGATGGTATCGATAACGACATCGACGCCCGTCACCTGCTCTTCGAAACGTGCCGTCTGCACGTCGATGACCTGGTCGGCGCGAAGGGTATGAAGATAAGCCACATCGCGGGAAAACGCAGTGGCGACGACTTCGGCACCGACCCGCTTCGCCAACTGGACCGCAAACCCGCCGACATTACCGGCGGCACCGTGCATAAGCACACGTTTGGCGCCATCCACCTTCCCGTGATCAAACACCATCTGTCATGCCGTGCTCGCCACGACCGGAACCGATGCAGCTTCGATGTAATTCAGGCGTCTCGGCTTGCCTGCGAGCATCGCGGCGTTTGCGACGGCGTATTCGGCATAGGCGCCGGTGAACCGGGAATTCGTCACGCCGAATACATCATCCCCGGGGCGGAAGCCGGACACCCCCGGCCCAACGTCTTCGACGATACCTGACAAATCGGATCCGAGAATTAACGGCAATGGCTGAGGAAGTGCGCTCTTGCCGGTTCTTACCCAGGCATCCCAGGGGCCGACGCCGGCAGCACCTGTCCGTCCGCCGGGCAAGGCAGTGGGACCTTTTCAACCACCATGGCTTCAGGTCCGCCGAAACTGTGAACGCACACCGCTTTGATCAGCCGATTATATGCAGGCTCGTGTTTGGCAGGAATTCCGTTCATAACGATAGCCTCCGGGCGCCTCCTGCAACTTCACCCTTGGTCGCCTTGAAGTTGGAGCACTCTCGACCTTCGCTCAATCGGGGTCGAACGATGACGAAAAACGATACATGGTTTTTTCTTCTTTACGCGATCGGCTAGGCAGTAAAGCCGCCGTCGATGCTCAGGCTGGCCCCTGTCACGAAAGCTGCATCGGGGCTCGCCAGATAAACCACCAGAGAGGCGATTTCGTCGCCGCTCGCATAGCGGGGAATTGCCATCACCTGCTGTATCAGCGTTTTTGCAAAATCGCTCGTGGCGGGGTTCAAGTCGGTATCGACCGGACCTGGCTGGACATTGTTAATCGTGATGCCGCGCGGAGCGAGGTCGCGCGCCAGGCCTTTGGCCAGGCCCACGAGCGCGGCTTTGCTCATGGCGTAGACGCCGCCACCGGCGAAGGGCACGCGTTCGGCGTTGCAGCTTCCGATGTTTATAATGCGGCCGCCGGCCTGCATGTGTCTGACTGCAGCCTGCGTGGCCACAAAAACGGCGCGCACGTTCACCGCCAGGGTGCGATCCAGGTCTTCCAGCCGATAATTGTCGATGGGCTCGATGATGGCGATGCCGGCGTTGTTGACCAGGATGTCGAGACCCCCCAATTCCGCTGCCGTCCGATCCACGGCAGCAACCAGCGCCGCGGCATCGGCGCTGTCGGCCTGGATTGCCAACGACTGGACACCCAACTCCCGGACTGCCCTTGCGGTTCCCTCGGCCTGCGAACTATTGCCGGCATAGGTCAGCGCTACATGCACGCCTTCGCGGGCCAGACGCTTGGCAATGGCAGCGCCGATGCCGCGGCTGCCGCCGGTTACCAGCGCTCGTTTGTTTTCAAGTCGATTGTTCATGAAATTCTACCCTCTTCTTCGCCTGATCGCGGTTTCGCTCTTCCTTCTTCAAGTATTGCAGCCGGCCGCCCGAAGATTTCTCCCGGAATTCCTGGCCGCCGGCGTATCGCTGATTTAAAATTGGGAAAAATATCAACCTATTTTGAGAAAAGATCTTATCGGGCAAGCTGCTTGTCAATGGGGTGGATGATGTATTGTGACTCAGCTTTCGGTCTCGTTAATCCACAAATCAGGATGATGGCAATTTGGAAAGGCGGTTTTCGATCTCTGTCCGCATGGGTTCATGCTGCCGTGGGGCGCCGGCATTTTCAGCCGGCACGCTGGTCCGGCGTCAGCAAAAAATCATGCTTGACCGCCAATGGCATTTGCACTATAAATTCCGGCGGTGCCATTAATTGCAGAATCGGGAAAATCGTTTAAACCAGGGGGCTTTTCACCCACAGCCGAGCAACGAAAGGAGGGAGATATGAAAAAACTGATCGGTCTATGTCTGACGGTGTTGGTGGTATTTTCTCTCGGGAGCATTGCGAACGCGGCAACCTTGAAGGTGGGGCTGGATGCCGGTCCCGTATCGCAGGACCCCCAGGTCCAGTTATCCGGGGGCATGCTGCAGTACTCCCACTGGATTTTCGACCCGCTGGTCCGCTATGCTCAGGACATGAGCTTCGAACCGCGCCTGGCGGAAAGATGGGAACGCATGGATGATTTGACCATGCGTTTTTATTTGCGAAAGGGTGTCAAATTTCACAGTGGCAACCCCTTTACCGCCAAGGATGTGAAATTTACCTTCGAGCGGTTTTACAACAGCGCCGACTTCAAGGGGCTTTTCGAACCGTTTGCGGACTGTACGATCATCGATGATCATACCATCGACATCAAGACCAAAAAACCCTATGCGCTGCTGATCAACATGGCAACTTATATTTTCCCCATGGACAGCGAATTTTATTCCGGCACCGATGAATCCGGCCAGCCCAAAGATGCCGTCGTTAAAATCGGCCCTTCTTTCGCGCTCTCCCATGAATCCGGAACGGGCCCGTATAAAGTTGTCGAATGGGAGCAGGGCGCCAAATATGTCTTTGAAAGATTCGCCGATTACTGGGACAAGAATTCTCCGGGCAATGTGGACAAGATCGTGCTGACCCCGATCAAGGAAGAAGCCACCCGGGTAGCCGCCCTGCTTTCCGGGGATGTGGATTTCATTTCCCCTGTACCTCCGCAGGACTTTGATCGAATCCGCAAGGAAGACAAGGTCAAACTGGTGACCTTTCCCGGCGGCCGCATCATCACCGTCCAACTGAATCAGAAGCGAAAGCCGGAGTTCGCGGATGTGCGCGTGCGTCAGGCCATCGTATATGCGGTCAACAATGTCGGTATCGCCGAAAAGATCATGAAAGGCACCGCCACGCCGGCCGGCCAGCAAAGTCCCAAGGGATATGTGGGCCACAACCCGGCCCTGACGCCCCGCTACGACCTCGACAAGGCCCAGGCGCTGATGAAGGAAGCCGGGCTGGAAAACGGATTCGAGTGCACCATGATTGCGCCCAACAACCGCTATGTCAATGACGAAAAAATCGCGGAAGCCACCGTATCCATGTTGGCCAAGATTAAGATCAAGGTGAACCTCAAGACCATGCCCAAGGCGCAGTACTGGGATGAGTTCGATGCCCAGGCAGCGGACATCCAGATGATCGGTTGGCATTCGGATACCGAAGATTCCGGCAATTTTTCCGAATTTCTGGACATGTGCCCGAACAAGGAGACCGGCTACGGTCAATACAACAGCGGCAATTACTGCAATCCGAAAGTCGATGAATTGACCATGGCCGCCCAGTCCGAAACCGATCTCGAAAAACGGGCGGCTATGCTGCAGGAAATTGAGAAAATCCTGTATGACGAGGCCGCTTTCGTACCATTTCACTGGCAGAATCATTCCTATGCCGGCAAGAAGAACGTGGGCATCGCCCCGATTGTCAACACGATGAACTTCCCATACTTTGGAGATCTGGTAGTCGATTAGAAGGTCATTCCCTATCCGGCTCGAACGACCGTCGACTGCAAACTTGCGGGGGCAGGCTCGCGTTATCCGGATAACGCCCCTGCCCTTGTTTTATTAACGAGTTTTGACGCTGATAGCGTACTTTTGACTTGCTGACCTGAAAAAGCATAAATCCATGTTCGCATTTATCGTCAGGCGTATCGTTCAAGCCGTCATCGTTATGCTGGTGATCAGTCTGGTGGGGTTTTCGATTCAGCACCAGATCGGCGATCCCGTGCGGGATCTGGTAGGTGAACGCGTCACGCCCGCCGAACGTGAGGTCATCCGGGAAAGACTGGGTTTAAACGATCCCTTTTACATCCAGTATTTTCGCTTTGTAAAAAATGCCTGCAAGGGGGATCTGGGGATGTCCTTTTTCTACAAGAAGCCGGCTTTGGAGGTGATCGTCTCCAAAGCCCCGGCAACCATCGAACTGGTAATCGCCACCGCGCTGATCCTCATTATCGTTTCCATTCCGGCCGGAATCTATTCCGCCATATATCCCCGCAGCTGGCTTTCCCGTCTGGTGATGGCACTGAGCACCGTCGGGGTGGCGATTCCGGTATTTTTGACAGCCATCGGGCTGATCTATCTTTTCGGGGTGGAATTGAAGTGGCTGCCATCCTACGGGCGCGGAGATACCGTCAATATATGGGGCTGGGAAAGCGGGTTTTTTACATTGGATGGCATCAAACACCTGATCCTGCCCAGCATATCGCTTTCTTCGATCATGCTGCCGCTCTTTATCCGTCTGGTCCGCGCCGAGATGATGGAAGTTCTGGAAACCGAATATATCAAGTTCGCCTGGGCCAAGGGGCTGCACCGTCAGCGGGTCTGGTACGTGCATGCCTTTAAAAATACGCTCCTGCCGGTCATTACCGTTTTCGGGGTTCAACTGGGTATCTTGTTTGCCTTTACCATTCTGACGGAAACCGTTTTTCAATGGCAGGGAATGGGATTCATGTTTCTGGAAGCCGTTGAAAGATCGGATACATCCCTGCTGGTGGCCTACCTGGTGGTGGTGGGCGTCATTTTCGTCGTCGTCAATACCGCGGTCGATATTGTTTATGGTGTGGTCAATCCCATGGTGCGGATCGCAGGTGCCAAATGAAAACCTGGGATCGAATCAAAGAATCCTATCTGCTGTATAGCTTTAAGCGCGATGCGGTCGCGATTTCAAGCTTTTGCGTGCTTTCGGCCTTGGTCTTCGTCAGCATTCTAGCGCCGATGATTGCGCCTTACGACACCTATGATACCTCAACCTTCGATATTATGGATGCCGAGACCCCGCCCGCCTGGATGGCGGGCGGCGAAGAAAAATTTATTTTAGGCACCGACATTCAGGGCCGGGATCTTTTGAGCACCATGATTTACGGTTTGCGGGTATCCCTGCTGATCGGCGTCGGAGCGGTTTTGCTGCAGGCGTCCGTCGGGATACTGGTGGGGCTTTTATCCGGCTATATGGGGGGCAAACTGGATGCATTCCTGATGCGCATTGCCGATATCCAATTTTCCATCCCCTATCTGATCGTCGCCATCTTTACCAGTGCCATATTCAAGCTGGCCTTCGGGGTCGGGCGCTACGAGGAACTGGCCGTACCGTTGCTGATTATCATTATTGGAGTATCGGAATGGCCCAAGTATGCCCGGACCGTGAGGGCTTCGGTGTTGGGGGAGAAAAACAAGGAATATGTGGAGGCGGCGAGGGTGATCGGATTCAGCCGCCTGCATATCATGTTTCGCCACGTTCTGCCCAATACCCTGACACCGGTTCTGGTTATTTCCACCATTCAGGTGGCCGAAGCGGTGATGAGTGAGGCAGCGCTTTCGTTTCTGGGCCTGGGCATGCCCATAACCAAACCGTCCCTGGGATCACTCATACGCTCCGGTTTTGAATATATCTTCAGTGGATCCTGGTGGATTACCTTTTTCCCGGGTATTCTGCTGGTCATATTCATACTTGTCATCCTGCTTCTGGGAGACTGGCTGCGGGATGTGCTGAATCCGAAGCTGTATAAGGGCTGAGGGCGAAAAAGAGTTATTATAGGTTTCAGGTGTCAGGTTTCAGGTGTAAGTGTTGGCGCTGATTGCATCAGCAGTGATTTCTATCGATAGATGAAAGACAGTCGCCTCAGCGCCTAAATCTGTGAATTGATTTTTTCGTAAACCCTGGGCGTCGAACACGAATAGGAATTATGAGTCATCTGCTTGAAGTCAAGAATCTGGAAGTCAAATTCGCATTGAGATTTGGAGAATTGACAGCCATCAACGGAGTCAGCTTTTCTCTGGATAAGGGTGAGCGTCTGGGAATTGTGGGTGAAAGCGGCGCCGGAAAATCCGTTACCGGTTTTGCGATTATCAATCTTTTGAGCAAACCCGGATATATTTCCGGGGGGCAGATATTGTTTGAAGGCCGCCAATTAAATCGGCTGTCCGAAGAAGAGATGCGGAAGATCCGCGGTAACCGGATCAGTATGATATTTCAGGATCCCATGATGACCTTGAATCCGGTGCTCAGGATCCGCACCCAGATGGTCGAAACGGTGTTGGCGCACCAGCGGGTGAGCAAATCGGATGCCGTCGATATCGCTTTGGATAAACTGAGAAAAGTCCACATCCCCTCTCCACGGAAAAGATTGGATCAATATCCCCACGAATGCTCCGGCGGCATGCGGCAGCGCATCGTTGTCGCGATTGCGCTTTTGACCCATCCGGCGTTGATCATCGCCGACGAGCCAACGACCGCGCTGGATGTCACCATTCAGGCGGAAATAATGGATTTGCTTCGAGAGTTGTGTGACTCCGAAAAAATGGGACTCATCCTGATTACCCATGATTTGGGAGTAGTGTCCCAGGTCACGGAAAAAATTGCGGTGATGTATGCGGGTAAAATCGTGGAAATCGGCGCTACCCCGGAAGTTACCGGCCATCCCCAGCACCCGTACACAAAAGGGCTGATCAAGGCCCTGCCCGGGAGCCTGCAGCCCGGCACGCGGTTGAATCAGATCCCCGGGATGATGCCGACCCTGACCGACATCCCGCCGGGCTGCGCTTTCCATCCCCGCTGCACGATCAGCGACACGGTGTGCCGTATGGAAGTACCGCTGCTTGTCAGTAAAAATGATTATGAGCGCATGACCGCCTGTCACATGGTGAATCGATGAGATGTATTGATCATGAAAACTGATGGTCTGTTAACCGTAAATAAACTGGTAAAGCATTTCGACATCTCCGGCGGGCTGCTGGACCAGTTGTCGATCGAAAACGGGCGGATCATTCGCCGGCGGACGACGGTCAAGGCCGTCAATGATGTCAGTTTTGTCGTCAAGCCGCAGGAGACCGTCGGTGTGGTAGGTGAAAGCGGGTGCGGCAAATCGACCCTGGCCAGAACCGTGCTGGGATTATATAGACCGAACACCGGCGAAATTTACTACCGGAACCACCGCATAGACAATCTGACGCCTCAACGGATGCTGCCGTTTCGAAAAAAAATGCAAATGATCTTTCAGGATCCTTATGCCTCCTTGAATCCCCGCATGACGGTCAAAAGAACACTGGAGGAGCCGGCGTTTTTCCATATTAAAGCCGCAACCGCCGGGCTGGTTAAAGAGAAGTTGAACGAAGTCATGCGGCAGGTCGGCGTCGAACCAGGGTGGGTCACGCGCTATCCGCATGAATTCTCGGGCGGCCAGCGGCAACGAATCAGCATCGCCCGTGCCCTGATGGTGGACCCTGAGTTCATTGTCGCCGATGAACCGGTGTCGGCCCTGGACGTTTCAATTCAAGCCCAGATTCTCAATCTGTTGATGGAGGCACAGGAAAAGCGCGGCTTGACGTACCTGTTCATCACCCATGATCTGTCGATCGTCAGGCATTTATGTTCGCGGGTAGCGGTGATGTACCTGGGCACGATCTGCGAATTGGGACAAACGGGGGAACTGTATGTATCGCCCCGTCATCCCTATACCCAGGCTCTGCTGAGCGCCATTCCGGAGCTTGGGCGTCACAGGGCAGCGCATATTAAATTGAAGGGGGAAGTGCCCACTCCCATCGACTTGCCGACTGGTTGCGTTTTCCATGCCCGCTGCCGCTTTGCCAACGATCGGTGTATCAATGATATACCTCGATTGGTCAGCCTGGAGTCTGGGGCTCAGGTGGCCTGCCACGGGGTCGAGGAGGGAAGATTGTAGGCGCTTAAGCCAATGATACCGATAATAATTGTTTATGGGTCTTGACGGGTTTGAGGTTTCAGGTGTCAGGTTGGCCCCGGGGCTGCCGGAAGGACATTTGAATCATTTCTGGATTGGAAACACCATCCGGTGCCCATCATTTTAAAGACCTTGATGGATGGGCACTAGCTAGTTTCCATCCATAAATGGCCTTTTTGCCCAAGTTCTGCGTCGATCTGCGCCCTTGCTTGTGCGGCGTAGCAAGCTACGCCTCCGCGCAAGGGCTTGATTTCCTTGAACTTGGGCAAAAATTCTCATTTCTGGATAGGAAACACCATCCGGTGCCCATCATTGTAAAAGACCCTTTGATGGATGGGCACTAGCTAATGACCTCTATGTATGCAGCATATGCCTGCGAATGCACCCTTCACGAGCTTTCCTGTCGGCGGGTTGAAAAAAGCAACGTGGCTGTTAAGAGAGGAGCGAAAATCAATGACCGATCTTTACCAATTTCTGGCTGACAATCGCATCGAATATCAGCGCCATGATCATGCGCCCGTGTATACAGTGGCCGACGTCGAGCGCCTGGTGCCGCCGTTGCCGGCTGCCAGAACCAAAAACCTCTTTTTGCGCGACAAAAAGGGAAAGCGGCACTTTCTGGTGATCGTTCCGGCCCAAAAGCGGGTGGACGTCAAAGCACTGAGCAACGTCATCGGGGCGGATCGTCTCAGTTTCGGGTCCCCAAACCGACTCAAAAAGTATTTGGCGGTCGATCCGGGATCCGTGACCATTCTGGCGCTTGTCCGGGACCCGGACCGGGCCGTCGAAGTGGTCTTTGACGAGAACTTGAGGCAGGAGAGTGCCTTTCAGTTTCACCCTCTGGTCAATACCAGCACGCTGGTTATTTCGCGGGCAAATCTGCAACGGTTTTTAGACGCTACGGGACATGAGGTTCGATATCTGGAAGTTCCCGAAATAGAAGAGAGTGGGGCATAGCGCCTATATCAGCAAAACGAGGTAAAAATACAGCTCGAGGTTTCAGGTGTCAGGTTTCGGGTTTCAGGACTCAAGGTACTGAAGCCTAATACCTTACATTCCCAAGGTTTCTTCAGTGATTATATCGACCGTGTTTTCGCCCGGCTATCGGACTGACACTGACACCTGACACCTGAAACCTCGCGCGGTCCAACAACTTATCGACAGTTTCTTGTCGATGTCGGTTGGACAAGCCCTATATGCTGAAACTTCTGATCCGATCCATGCGACTGGTGATTTCGGTAACGCGGATTCCGTATTTTTCATTTTGAACGATGACTTCTCCGCGTGCGATCAAGGTGCCGTTTACCAGGATGTCCACGGGATCGCCATCGAGCTTGACCAGCTTTACCGCTGAACCGGGAGCCAGATTCAGGAGTTTGCGGATCGGGATTTTGGCGCGGCCCAGTTCAACCTTGATTTCGAGAGGAATATCCAGCAGCAGATTCAAATCGACGTCTTCCTGAGACGTTTTCTCCCTGGGATCCGGCGGTGCGTCGGGGGGTGCCTGCGTTTCATCGGAATTTACAGGCGCCTTTGGTGGCTCGGTTCCGGTCGATCTTTCCGGCGTGGCAGCGATCTCTTCTTTTTTTTCTTCCACCGGTGGTGTTTTCACCGTCTTCTCAGGGGCCTTGACACCTGTGGAAGACTCCGTTTCGGCAGCCTTATCGGCATCCTCTTCTTTTACGGAGTAGTGAATATCCTTGCCTTGTTTGCTCTCGGCCTGCACCAGCTCCGAGACTTTCACCCCCATTTCCACAAAGATGATGTTTTGGCCGCAGTGAAAAGCGAAGCGTTCATATTTTTCCATATTGAGCGCTTCGATTTTGAAATCGGTTCCGGATGTAAATGACGGGGTGGACAGGGCGCAGATGAGACCGGCGTCGGTAAAGGCCGATTTTAGATTGCCACCGACAATATTGCCCATTTCGCCCATCATGTCCCGAATCTCTTCGTCCCCTTCGATCTCGTCGGGATCCATTCCCAGCATTTCGGCGGCCATCTCACGGGCAAAGTTTTCGCCCGCATGTATGCTGACCATGCCGGTTGCATCTCCCGCAAAGCTGACCGAACCTACGTAGCGGACGCCCTCCAGGCTTTTGGCGGTGACTGCATCGGTGGGTTCCAGATTCAAGGAGAGCATCGTATCGAAGACGCCGATGATCGCTTCGGAAACCTGGGCATTTATATCCAGGGCATTGATTTTTTGGATATCGATTTTGCTGAGATTGCGGAGTGCATCCGGCGTACCGAGTTCGCCCTCTTCACCGGTGGCCTGCTGAGTTTTGATGCCGACCTCCACAAAAAAATAATTTTCCCGGCAGGAAAAGACGAAACGTTCAAATCGGTCCAATTGCAGGCTTTTGATGGTGAAGTCGGCGCCATAGGTGATGGAGGGGGTCGATATTACACAGTGATGACCCGCGTCGTTGAGCGCTGATTTGAGGTTGCCGCCCACGATATTGTTTATTTCCGCCAGCAGGTCCTTTGCTTCGCCTTCGTCTTCGACCTCTTCGGGTTCGATACCGAGCATGCTGGCCATCATCAGGCGCGACAGTTCGGAAGATACCTGAATATTTATGAGACCGATCACATTACCGGCGAAGTTGACGGTTGCCACCATACGGCCCTTACCCGTACTCTCCGGTGGTTCAGCATCGAAAAGTTCGACCTCCATCGATACCATCGTGTCAAATACCTCCACAATGGAATCGACGACATGTTTTCGAATATCAAAATTTTCTATATCGCTCATACTGCTTTCCGGTGGAATTCACCTGCGACCGGACGAACCGGCTGACCGACTACATCAAAACAACGAGACACGACCTTTAAGGGATGGATTCAACGGCGGGTCATCCGGCCCCTTATTTTAGCGGAACGTTATCCCGGATGTGAGCAAAAAGACCCACTTTCAGGGTGTTGCATATGCAAAATCTATTCCATAAAATTCGCTGGTTATTTCCTGGAGGATATGTCAAAGCATGGGGTCTATTTTTGTTGTGATTCAAAATAGTTATTAACTTGATGCAAGCTGTTTGAACCCGATTGATTTTTGTATTTTACCAGGCAAGGCGACCCGATTGGAGTCATGGAAAAGCTCTCGGCGTTGGCGATCTGACGCTCTTGTCGCAGACCAGGCCTTTAAAGGCTTTTATTTGCCGCTTTGAAAATATGATCGGAATAATGGGCAGACAGCCATGGCCGGCCGGAAACTATCATCGCGGCCCTCAGGTTGTTCACTGCAATGGATTGTCACACCATTTATCATCTCGGCGACGTGGATGATTCCGCCCATCCGCATGCCGCGGGAGTTTGTCTGGACCGATTCCCTCATGGTTTGATTTTTTTGGCTATCTCGCCATTTTCTTTTAGAAGAAAGATCATAAACCCGTTTTTCCGGGCGTCTTGTTCCAGTTCATGAAATCGGATGGCTTGAGCCTCGTATTTTTTTCCTTTTTCCGTGGACATTAGTTTCAGGCATAGCTGGGCGTCTTCCTTCTGGTAGAAGGCGGGTATGAAAGCTTGCTTATTATTTTCATCGAATTGTCCCAGAAATTGTTCCTCGGTTCCAGGGTCCTGTACGATCACCCAGATCCAGCTATCGGGTTTGACTGGCTTTTCCAATTCAGGTGGCCTCCTTCGCTTATCGCCAATTCACGGATCCAGGTCAACTTCCAACTTACCCGAAACTTCCCCGGAATTTTTGCGTTGCCATTCAATCTGGTTCTTGATTTCGCTGAGAATAAACGAACTTTTCAAACTTTTGGCGAGGATGTCATCACCCGGGTCCACGCCGGTTGCTTTTTCTATAAATTTACGGGCATTTCTGAGCGCTTCCTGGATGCTGTAGTGAAAAATTCCCGCGCCGGCCAGGTTATGATGGACCGGGCCGCCCATCAGATTCAGTGTCCAAAAGGGATGTTTGATATCGATATCATTTTCTTTTTTAGATTTATTTTTAAGCTGATATTTGACCTGATTGCTGATTTCATTGAGAATAAAATAGGAATTCAGCATTTCAGTCAGTTCATTGCGGGTGGGCTCAGCTCCAGTAACGGATTTAACGTACCTGATTATGGTGAGAAGCGCATCCTTAATGCGATCGTCCATACGAACAAATTCCGTCAAAATCGACTCCCTTGGCTACTTGGTCCCAAAAATCTTATCGCCGGCGTCGCCCAGACCAGGTAGAATATATCCGATATCGTTTAATTGTTCATCTATCGCCGCCACATACACTTCCACATCCGGGTGGACGGCGGTTAATTTTTCAATGCCTTCCGGCGCCGCAACCATGAAAATACCTTTAATCTGACGACAGCCCGTTTTTTTGATAAGATCGATGGTGGCGATCAGGGAACCTCCGGTAGCGAGCATCGGATCCAGGATCAACGCAATCCGCTCTTCCATAGCACTGGTCATTTTAACATAATATTGGACGGGTTGCAGGGTATCTTCGTTGCGGTAAAGCCCTACCACACTCACTTTCGCGGAGGGGATCAGATTGAGGACCCCGGGCATCATTCCCAGCCCCGCCCTCAGAATCGGCACGACGGTTATCTTTTTGCCCTTTATCTTTTCGACCTCAACCGGGCCGGCCCAGCCCTGGATGGTAACTTTTTCGGTTTCGAGATCCTTGGTAGCTTCGTAGGTTAGTAAAGTGGCCAATTCCGAGGCAAGATCCCGGAAATCCTTGGTGGTTACATTGTTTTCCCGCATCAAAGCCAGCTTGTGCCTTATGAGTGGGTGATCCACGACATGCACGGTCACGGTGACCTCCTTTTTTTCATGCTATGATAATTAGGTTGCTGGTACAACGGCGAGCAGATTCGACACTTCGAACAGCAGTGATCTGTCATATTCAAATAAATTGGATGTGTCAAGGACTCAAAAGGGGTAAGCTGGGTTGTTATTCCGGGATTCCAGCAAAAGTTCGAAATATACCGAATTTCCGCACACTCCGGCACGCTGGTTCGGCGACGCTTCAGGTGATTGTCAATCCGTCATCAGAAGGGGTCTGTCCTGCAGAAGAGAATTTCCGTTTCCCCGGTGCTAAGGGCTCACTCAAAAATAACTTCACCTTTTATACGCTGATGCATCCCGTCTGGCCTATATGTTGCGAAAGCTCGGAATATCCAGATATTCCTGCGTTTTCGCGCCTTGCCGGACAGGCGCCTCAGCGCCTGAATCTGTGAATTAATTTTTTCGTGAACGCTATCCGGAGAAACGGAAGCAGAACTTTTACCAACCTCAGGCTTTTTACGGAGCTAATTAGTGCCCATCCATCAAAGGGTTTTTTACAATGATGGGCACCGGATGGTGTTTCCAATCCAGAAATGCGAATTTTTGCCCAAGTTCAAGGAAATCAAGTCCTTGCGCGGAGGCTAGTTTACTACGCCGCACAAGCAAGGGCGCAGATGGACGCCGAAATTGGGCCAAAAGGCCATTTGTGGATGGAAACTAATTAAAATCCCCCAAAGGTCTTTTGAAAGTGAAGGCAGCCGGGTCTTTGACCAGTTTTTCACTGGCGGTATCGATGTTGCCGCCCAGGGCCGCAAACGGTGCTGATACCACGAAAAACACACAGCCGACAGCGGTTGCGACGATACCAACGGGTCGAACGACAGCAAGATCGAACATCATGGCGCCTCCGCTGGGATCTTCGGTCTCAAAATATTCCGCTGAATGGGCGGCGGTAGCATAAGGGATCATCATCATGGCTGCGATCATCGCGACAACCAGGCTTTTTTTGGCGATTTTGAACATGAATTTTTCCTCCAACTGCATATGGTTTGCTTGCATTTATTTGACGACGCTTCGATAATGTAAAATATATTATACTGCTTTTTGTTTGAAAATATCAATAAATTTGTTAAACCTGGCACGCCAACCAACGGAACAAAACCTTCAAGATAGCGGGTAAATGGAATCAGAGATCAGATACATAGAAGCGGCCGTCACGCTTCCCGTCTACCAAACCTTCATCTACAGCGTTCCCGAGCCGGTTTCGGCATCTGCGTCCATCGGAAAGAGAATTCTCGTGCCTTTCGGAAAGCGACGGGTAACGGCTTATGTTTTCGGGCACGACCGGAACCTCGACAACAGGGAAATCAAACCGATTCTGGATGTTCTCGACGAACAACCCCTTTTTCCATCGACCATGGTGCCGTTTTTCAAATGGATTGCCGATTACTATAAACATCCCGTGGGCCAGGTTGTGGAAAATGCGTTGCCCGGCGGCTTGAACGTGCGTGATTTTGCCCAGGTTTCCATTTCCTCGAAAGGGCTGGAGGCCCTTGAAACCAAGACTTTGGATCCGGATGTGCGGGATCTATTGAACCGGTTGCGGATCGAAAGTATGCCGGCAAAGACGCTGCATAAAAAAACCGGTCGGACCCACCTTGCCGGACTGCTGTCCGATCTGGAAAAATCTGGCTTGATATCAAGGAACTGGCAGCTTGCCGATTCCAGGACCAAAGCCAAACGGGAGCGTTTTGTGGGCCTGGTCGAAAGGGCGCCGTCGGCAGCGAACCTGTCGGAGGCCAGAAAAAAAGTCATCGCGGCGATCGCGGCGGAGGGAGAAATTTCCGTAAAGAGGCTCAAACAGATCGTACCCGCGGCCGGGGCACTGATTACTCCGCTTGAACGAGCCGGATACTTGACAAGCGTTTACCGGCGGGTGTATCGAGATCCGTTCGGCGAATCCATCGAGCCCGACAGCCCTCCGATGCTGAATCGGGAGCAGTGCAAAGCCGTCTCGAGTATCTGCAGCACTCTGAGCGACGGGTATAAAAGCTATCTGTTGCGAGGGGTTACCGGAAGCGGTAAAACTGAAGTTTACATGCGGATTGCCGCCGAGGTTCTAAAAGCCGGGCGCAGTGTGTTGGTACTGGTACCCGAGATTGCATTGATTACCCAAATGGAAAGGAGGTTTCGCGCACGTTTCGGAGACTGTGTGACCGTGCTTCACAGCGGACTGTCATCAGGCGAGCGGTACGATCAGTGGACGCGGATCATGCAGGGTATGGCAACGGTCGCCATCGGCGCTCGATCCGCGATATTCGCACCGTTCAGCGACATCGGGGTTATCATTGTTGATGAAGAGCATGATACCTCCTACAAACAGGAGGGCAGTCTGCGTTACAATGCCAGGGATCTGGCAACGGTCAGAGCCAAGCAGAACGCCTGCGTGGCGGTGCTGGGTTCGGCAACACCGTCGGTTCAGTCCTATCACAATGTTATCATCGGCAAGTTCGCCGAGCAAACGCTGACCCAGCGTATCGAGCAGCGTCCCCTGCCCGACATCCATATTGTGGATCTTCGGCGCAACCGTGAACTGAGAGGGAACCGGCGCTTTATTTCCACGGAATTGCACCTGGCCATGAAAGCCTCCCTGGAACGCGGTGAACAGGTGCTTCTTTTCTTAAACCGACGGGGATATGCGAGCTTTCCGGTTTGCGGTGCCTGCGGGCAACCCATGCGCTGCAAAAATTGCGATATATCCCTTACCCTGCACCAGGACGCGCATGCCTATCGATGTCATTACTGCGGTTTCAGCCTTTCCGCCGGCTCGAAGTGCGCATCATGTGGTTCCGCCGGCATCAGACACCTGGGATTGGGTACCGAAAAGCTCGAGGCCATGGTGGCGTCCATCTTTCCTAAAGCCACCATCGCCCGAATGGACCAGGACACCACCCAACGTAAGGGATCCATTGTCAAACTGCTTAAAGGGCTCAAGAACGGAACCACCGACATTCTTATCGGCACTCAAATGGTGGCCAAGGGACATGATTTTCCCAATATCACCCTTGTCGGCATCATCTGCGCAGATCTTTCCCTGGCTTTTCCCGATTTCCGAGCCGGTGAACGCACTTTTCAGCTCCTGGCCCAAGTAGCCGGGCGGGCGGGGCGCGGCGAAAGGCGCGGCAGCGTCATCCTGCAAACGTATAATCCGGACCATTTCAGTATTACCGCTGCCAAACAGCAGGATTTCATGTCATTTTACCACCAGGAGATCGGTTTCAGAAATGCGCTCAATTATCCTCCGTATTCCAGAATGGTCCAATTGAAGATTTCGGGACCGGATCCGGCAGAGGCTGAAAAACATGCCCGTTTGCTGGGAGAGCTTTGCAGGGGATTGAAAAGCGGGGAGACGGCATTCTATCAAAGCGTCGAGATCTTGGGGCCGATTGAAGCTTCGTTGACGAGAATCGCCGGACGATACCGCTGGCAGATCCTGCTGAAAGGTTTGAAAACCAAACCACTTCATCACTTCATGGATCAGCTGCTGTCGCGGAATCCGGCATTTTTCAATCGTCGGCCGGTTCAGGTGGCAATTGATGTGGACCCCCTGTTCATGATGTGAGACCCATGAAAAGAAGCGGTTTAGAATCCGCTTCAGGATGGATTGGGAAGAGGACCCGATACCAAGTTGCACCTTGACATCAGGCCGCAGGCGTCATAAAATTTCTGTATAAATTTGGGCTGTTTTGAATATTATCCCTTAAGTGAAGGAGTCGAAGATGAGACGCAAAGCGCTTTCGGCGTTCGCTGTGTTCGCGCAACTGATATTGATCACCTCGCTCGCTGTCGGTGGCCAAGAGGATTCCCAACCGTCAGCGTTTTTCCCGCAAATGGACTATGAGTTTTCACCGGTCCTTGATGGCGAGCAAGTCGAGCACGAGTTTCTTGTTCAAAACAAGGGCAGTGCGGTCCTGACAATTGAACGCGTCAAAACCGGCTGAGGGTGCACCGCTGTCTCTTTTACGAGGCAGATCCCCGCCGGCGGCGAGGGGAAAATCACTCTGAGCGTAAATACCAGCGGATACGGTGGAAGGAAACTGAGAAAAACGGCAAGCGTTTATACCAACGATAAATCAAACCTGAGGCAGGACCTGATCATCGGCGGTCAGGTGGAAAGCTTTGTCACGATCCGTCCCAAACAAGCCAGTTTGAACGGTTACATTGGTGAGCCTGTCGAGACCTCGGTGACCATCATTTCCAATGAAAAATACCCTTTCAATATTGTGGATGTCCATGCGAAAAACGGTCAGTACATCAAGTATCATCTCGAAGAATCAAATAATTCCGGCAATAAGACCTATGAACTCAAAATAGAAAATCAAAAAGCCGAAGCCGGCCGTTACGACGATACCATCGTTCTGAAAACAGACAGTAAAGTCAAACCTCAATTAGACATCCGGGTATATGGTTCTTTTCGTCCGCGACCCAAGGGCCGGGAATCTTCAACCGAATGAAACGCCGACAGACGGGTGCCCGGTTTTTAAAAAGGCAGGCAGGCGCTGGATCTTTGAATTCTAAACAACAGGTTTTGACGGCAACGGTATGAAAAATGTCAAAGTAGTGGCCTTCGATTGTGACGGCGTGATGTTCGATACCGCCCAGGCCAACCAGTTATATTACAGCAGAATCCTGCAGCATTTCGGCCGGCCGGCAGTAACCGATGAGCAGTTCGCATTCGTCCATATGCACACCGTTTTCGAGTCGCTGCAATATTTATTTCCCGATGAAGGAAATTTGGCAGCGGCCCATAATCTTCGCAAGACGCTCGATTATAAGCAGTATTTTCGATATCTAACTATTGAGCCCCATCTGAAGGCGCTACTTGAAAACATCCGGCCAAAATATAAGACAGCCATCGCCACCAACAGAACCGATACAATGAGTCGCCTTTTGGCGGACTTTAATTTGGAAGGATATTTCGACCTGGTCGTGACGGCCGGCGATGTCGAGCGGCCGAAACCCTATCCGGATGCATTGCTGAAAATAGTAAATTACTTTGACCTTTTACCGCATGGAGTCATTTATATCGGAGATTCACACCTTGACGAATTGGCCGCCAGGGCAGCCGCAATACCGCTGGTCGCCTACCGGAATCCGGCCTTGTCCGCCGATTACCATATCGACAGCCTCGACGAAATGTATCGACTGCTGGAGTTAAATTGAAAGTATAAACGGACGATTGCGCCAGACCGCGATAGGCTCTCAACTTTAATATCCCGGAGAGAAGAGTAAGGAAATGGAAACTGAAAAACCGGAAGAGAACAAGAAAAAAACAGAATTAACCGATCTGGAATGGGAAAGCCGGGTGTTGTGTCCCGACGGTAACTGCATTGGGGTCATCGGTCAAGACGGGCGATGCAGTGAATGCGGTAAAAAATATGACGTTGTTTTAGCGGAAAACCCCTTGCCCGAAAAGGAAAGTTTCCCGCCGGAGGACCTCACCCCGGATAAAGAGGATTTATCGTCTGATGAAGAACCGATCCAGGACCCGTCCGATTCTGAAAACAGCGACGACTGGCAAGACCGCTTATTATGCAGTGATGGGAACTGCATCGGCGTGATCGGCGCCGACGGCCGTTGCAAGGAATGTGGAAAACCTTACGGAGAAAAATAATCTCCCGGTCCGACAGCGGTACCGCTTCAGCATTTAATTGCTCAACCTGTTCAGGTGTGACGGTGGATTAAATTGGATTCCCACCTTGATCTTGTCCCGGAATTTGTATTGGACAATACTTACTATCGTAATTTTCGGCCGATACGCCGTTAT
The DNA here is from genome assembly GCA_963774425.1 of uncultured delta proteobacterium. GTDB lineage: Bacteria > Desulfobacterota > Desulfobacteria > Desulfobacterales > JAFDCJ01 > JAFDCJ01. The sequence continues at coordinate 85,664 of CAVZEZ010000030.1, forward strand.
GAGGCGATTTCAGCTCTGCTTCCATTCTGCGGGCGGGACTCAGACAATGCCGCCGGCAGTCGGATCGTAAAAACGGCGCCGCCGTCAGGTGCGTTGTCGGCATAAATCGCACCTTGATGATCTTTGATGATACCTCGGCAAATTGAAAGTCCAACTCCCATGCCCAAGGTTTTTTTCCGGGTGAAAAAGGGGTCGAAAATCTTGTCGAGATGATCTTGTGGAATCCCCGGACCGCTGTCTCTTACCTTTATCACGATCTCCCCACCCAGGTTGCTGCTTTCTATGCCGATTTCGCCGCTGACCGGCATAAGCTGGCTTATTTTCTCTTGAAAATCCGGTGCACCGCTAATCGACTCCACGGCATTGTTGACCAGATTCATGATCACCTGGCCGATTTGTTGAGGTGATGCGTGGATCTGCCCTGGTTCGGCGTCCAGATCCAATTTGAGGTTCACCATGTTCTTTTTCAGGTGACTGCGTGTCAGGGCCACCGTGCTCCCAATGATCTCATTGATGTCCGTCAATTGTTTCCCCTCGCGACCCGGCCGGTTCAAGTCGATCAGGTTGCCAACGGTGTTGCGTATAATGCTGAAGGCGTTTTTTAGCAAATCCAATTGAGCCAGAAGTTCCTTATCATCTGTGTGATTCCGTTTGATGACGGTCAGCAGAGCGGTAATTCCCTGCAAGGGGGAGTTGATTTCATGGGCTATGGAAGCCGCCAGTTGGCCGGTCGCGGCCAGGCGTTCGGACTTGAGCAACTGATCATGAAGGAACTTCCTTCTGGTAATATCTTTTGCCAAACACAGAAAACAGGTATTGCCCAGGTAAGAAACGGTGCGACAGCGCACTTCATTTGAAACGATGGCCCCGTTTCTGGTCACCAGATTTAACTCGAAGAGTGATTCCTTTTCGGCGGCAACTTTGGCAAGCATCCCCTCCACGTGGGATTTCTGGGCCGGCTCTGCGATTTCGCTGATCCCGAGTCTTAACAATTCGGTCCTTGTATAGCCCATTGTCTCAATCATCTGGTCATTGAATTCGACAAATTTTCCTGCGGGGTTCAGAAGAAATACCCCGTCCATGACATTTTCAAACAGTTCCTTATAACGGCGCAACTCCTCCGCCTGTTTGAATTCAGTGGTATTGGAAGAGATGATGGTGGCGGCGATTACTTTGGTATCGAGTCTCAAGGCGCCGATGCGATATGTATACCATTTCGGCTTGCGGCCGGAAGCGATGCAAACTTCAAAACTTTCCGGCTCACCGGTTGCAAAGACACTCTCGACGCATTCTCTTGCCAGATTACGGTATTCCGAAGGAAGAAAGCGGTACATACTTTTCCCGATGGCTTTTTCCCGCGGGAGTTTCGAAATATTCTGGTTTATGAAACGGATCGTTCCCTTCTGATCCACGGCAATGATCATATCCGGTGCGGTGTCCACCATGGAGCGCCACAGCGCTTCGGATTCATTCAATTTCTCTTTGGCGTCCTTCAATTTGTTGATTATGGCCTGCGCATGGGACCCGAACAAAATGAACAGGCATAAGACGACCACCCGCAGATAGACATCATACAGGTCAGGGCCGACGAGTTCCGCCACAAGGTTGAATTTGTTTGAAAAGAAAATGTTCAAGATCGAATCCAATATCCAGTAGATAATCGCAATGAAAATTACCGAAAGCACCATTGATTCCGAAAATCGATTCAAAGAGGCGAATTCTATTTTGGATTTGAACCTGTTTTTATTTTCGGACTTAATAGGGCTGGGGCCTAAAGGTGATTTGGCCAATTTCTTATTTGATGCATTCATACGATTTTCACCCGGTGGTGGTTCGTCTTACCCGAACAGTTTCCTGATTATACCAACCGGCATAATAAATTGCGTATTCGTGCTCCGAATGGTTATATGATGCGGCCATGCGGGATCCTTCAGCAAAACGCCGTAATAAGTGCAATGATTTATGTCGTTGTGAAATTATTTCTTAGTGAACCCTGAACTATGTATAAAGATATCAGAAAATCGCACGCCGCTTTGATTTTAAATGGGTTGGGATTGTTCTTAACAGCTTCTTTCAAAGATTGATAAAACAATTCAATAGGTTAGATTGGAAGAGGCACGGTTCGGCTTCGAAAAAAACGAAGCGTTTACCCAAAAATAACCTCACAATTCGTACCTGGATGCGTCCGGTCCGTCTGCACTGCCAAAACCGCTAATTTCAGTACATTCCGGCAATTTCGCGTCTGTCTGCAAAGGCATCTTGGTGATTGAATATGTGAAATTATTTTTTTATGAACCCAAATCAGGATTCTTTTATCACAGTTGAATTAAAATTTAAAAACAAAAAATTGATTTTTCGGCTCGGCATCGCCGATATTTTAAAGGTCTTTGAGCAAACTTGCATATACGTCTGTATGATCGTCAAAAACCCGTTCTCCTGCAATCCGGTAGGCGACCAGTCTGTTCTCCGGTAGGGATCCGCTGAACCGGCAGCCGTTTCTCCAGTCAATATAAATCGGCTTGGGCCGCAAGCGCCGTGGATCTGTTCCCAAATCGCCGCAGAGCAAATTCGCGAGTTGCAGTTTTTTCTTGTATCTACAGGTTCGGCGCGTAAACGGTATATTACGGGTTTTTAAGATCTGATCCATTATCCCTTCGTCTAACGTCTCAAAAACCTGGATAAGGGTGGAGTAAGCACTCGGAGAGTCGGCCTTGTCTTCCTCCAAAGAGACAATGGAATAGCCTTTTACATAATTGGTCAGATTGACCACCCGGGAATTTCCGGGTACGACGCGGTCATCCTTATGGCTGATTTCGGCAAGTGTGGGATAAAATTGCGGGGCAGGAAACGTCCGGCCCAATCGTTGGGCAAGGGCGTCGTATGTGGTTGAATAATTGCCGGAAGGATTCCAGACGGACCAGCCACCGGTTTGGGCCTGCGAAAGCCCATCGAATTGCGCATTGATATCCTCCGGTTTGTACCAGAAGCCCTGGACCCAGGGGCGAATGGTTGTGGCCGTACGACGATTCAGTCGCTGCATGCTCGAAGCCATGATTTCCAGCGGATAGTCCCCCGGATTTTTTTTGCCTAAAAAGCCCGTGGGAAAATGGGATGGATAGAGCATGGGACAAATGACATCGACATGGGGCGCGATGGTTTCCACGAGCTGCCCCACGCCGAAGTCCACCGTTTTCCACGCTACCAGTCCGAATACATCCACCGATAGCTGCACCCCCAAAGGTTTCAGCGCTGCCCGGGCTGTTTCAAGGAATTTGCCGATGCACCGGGTTCTGGTTGTCGACCGATTACCGGGATATTTGATCGCAGCGAGTTCGCCGTCGCTGGGGAATCGAATATAGTCGAACTGAATTTCATCAAAGCCGAGGGAGGCCAGTTCTTTGCAAAGCGCGATATTGTAGTGCCATACGTTTTCATTATAAGGATTCGCCCAGTACAATCCGTTTTTATCCGACCATAGCGTATCGGATCGGGTGTCAATGATGCCCATATCGGCGCGTTTGCTTACCAATTGATGGTCTGCGAACACATCCACTTTGGCGATGGTCCAAAACCCCTTTCTTTTGAGCTGCTTCAGCGCACCTTCCACCAACCCGGTGGTTGTGGGAGAGCCGATTTCCCCGGCCAGCACATTTTTGGATCGCCAGTGAATGCGACCGTAGGGATCCTTTACATGCAGCACGGCGCCGTTAATGCCGGCCAATTGCGCATAATGAATAAATTCATTTATTTTCCGATCAGTAAAGCAATGAGAGGGTAAATATTCTGCATTTACGGTTCGCGCGGTATCAGCCGGACTGGGAGAGGGGAGAAAAAATAAACATGCGAGGCTGACTGCAAGTTTCCAGCCTATCCATTTTCTTGTTCGAGTTGGTTTCAATTTTTTGACCTCTCGGTTGAATTAGTACGTTGCCGTCGGATTCGACGGGATTCGCGAGACACTCCATTGGGTGTTGCGGGCAACGGCTGGTAGCGCTATCGGTCTTTTCATTGAAACCTTAAATGGAAATGAAGCCTCGATGATACCAGCGGCCGGGGAAATCTTCCGGGAAGCTCGGCCCGCTCATACCTATGAAAATGCGGGCCGTGGAGCGGGCAGAAGGGGGGTATCTTCCAGAATCGGTCAATTTTGTTTTAAATTGCCGCATAGGCAAAACTGGTGTTGAGAGAATTGGGTGTCAAGCATCAAAAAAAGCATGCGGCGATGACTGCTGTTCAATCAGCGAGTCCTTCGCGCCTTCGCCAATCCTGAGGTGCCGGTGGATAACCTTGCAGAGAAACAATTCGTACACTTGATGCGGACTACTTGACACACCCCGGGTTTTAATATACCTATTCAAGAATCAACGACCACTAGCAGTGCACGGGCTTTTTCAGGGACCTTGCCCTTACCGCCGGCTCTGCTGGTGGTCGCTGATTTCAGCCTGAATACGGTTTTTCGGCATTCCTATAAAAACTACAGTCCGAGCAGAAATGATACGATCTGAAGCCAAATCATGGCCCCCCAAACGACAAGTCAGGAAATTTCATAGACGAATTCTTGCCCTTCGACAGTTGTTGACACGCAATATCCACATTGTCGATGGGCGATTCGAGTATCGCTTTCGCTGTGAAACGGTGCGGGAATTCAACCGCTGCCTCAAACTTTTTCTCAAGGAACCGGGAACCGCCGAGTGGATAGACCAAGATGTCAAGAACGGTGACGTGTTTTTCGATATCGGCGCCAATATCGGCGTATATACAATTCTGGCGGCTTCGCGTACGGGGCAGACGGGCAGGGTATATGCTTTTGAACCCCATGGGGCCAATTTCGCCCGGCTGATTGACAATATTACGATAAATAACCTTCAGCAGGTCGTTTCCCCGAACAATTTTGCTCTCAATGCCCAAGAGGGGCTTTTTCCCTTTCTTTATAAATCCGGCGATGTCGGGACATCGGACAGTCAGCTCGCGGTGAGTCAAGGCGATGCCGATGATGGAAGCAAGAGCTTGATTTCGGAATTGAAATTTGCCACTAGCATCGATCGGCTCATTGCTTCGGGTGAGATTGCAAAACCCCATCATATCAAGATCGATGTGGACGGGATTGAATACCTCATCCTGGAGGGAATGAGCCGTCTCTTATCCGCTGAGGACCGTCCCTTATCCATCCAGGTGGAAATGAACGATCCGCATAAGAAACGGATCCTGAAGTTTATGGCGGATCATCGGTATCGAATCTCCCGCAAGCACTATACCCACTCATCCCAACGCAAAATAGATGAAGGGCTCGATCCGGAGTCCCTCAGCTACAATGCCATCTTTCGTCCTGAAGCATAGAATTCTGTTACACTGCCGGGCGGAATTCACAAAAGGGGCTCGAAGTGGGTACCATCGGCGATATAGGATAGAAGCGATACTGTTGACGGGGAACCTGCCTTACTGGTACGGACCATGGCCGATGTCGATGGCTTATGACTGAGATCAGCGCCCGCCATCAGAGCGTACCTTCAGGGGACTTTTCTCACCCTACACTCTCTGCTGGCGGTCGCTGATTTGCTGAAATCATACCCGGGATGACAAAAAGGGAAGGCGCTGGGTAATGGGCTCCAGAAATCGCAGGACGGCGTTCTTCTTCGCATTGCGAGTCAACCGCTGGATGTAAAGGGAAGAGTATTCAGGTTCGATGACCGGATTCGGGGCGAGGGCCCAGTCGTCACAGTCATACCCGATGATTTTCATATAAGGCAAAAAAGCCTGTTTAAAATGCCTGACGTCCTCGTCCGTAAACCAGTGGCGCCAGTCCCCCGTCGATTTTTTCCGGATCACTTTGGCCTTGCCGGATGCGGCCGGTACGGTTGCCTCGGCATCGACTTCAAACCCCAGGTAGTCGTTGAGGTCTTTGAATTTACCGTCGACCATGTCTTCGAAGGTATACAAAAACCATTCTTCACCCAGCTCGGTCACAAAATCGCCCATTTCTCGATAACGCTGGCTTTCCTCTTCAACCACCTGCTCGACCGTCCGGGGCCAGCCGTTGTGGCCGGTATAGCGGCAGATTTCGGTAAAAGCCACGGAACGGGGGGACTTTTCTTTTTCGGTTATAAGGGCGAGATAGGTTTCGTATCTTTTTTCATCCCGGTCAATACCTTTGTGCCACCGATATAACATCCGGCTGACGGCCGCATCGCGGGGATCGCGGGCCATCCATATTTTGCGGTCATAATGCACCTGGTTTATATGTTTCCTGAAAAGCTCAAAATTTTTGCCTTTGCGCTGTTCGTAAGTATGCTTGTATACGGCGTTTTTGTAGTGTCCGACATGTTTGCCTGGCCGGCCGCCTGAAAAGGCATGGCAATTTGGCAGTCCGCCGGCCACTTTATACACCATAACGGTGGTGCCTGTTTTTCCTGTTCCTAAAATTAAAATTTTCATCAGAATCCTCCTCATCCTCCATAACGGCCGAATTTATCTTCATGGGATGGGTTTTGCATTTCTGGCAAAACGCCATTTGTGATTTAAAAGAAAGGTATCAGAACTTTTTCATGAAGCACTGATCCAAAATATTTTCTTGGAAATCTGCCGTATATTTAATTTTGTATTGTCACTGAGCACTTGTTGAAAGAGTGAAATCCGATTGCGCAGTTCGTCATGAGATATTCCGGGGTAACGATGCTGATGAAAATGTGCGGGTGCATGGGTACCCGGAATATATTTTTTGAGATATTTATAAATTCGGCGATAGTTGGAATAAACCCTGGCCGAAATGCGATCGTTTAAAGGCGGTTTGGGCAAAGTTGGCCGGCTTTCCACAATGCTATCGAGAACATCAACGATCCTCTCACACGCCAAGGGGCCGTTCTGAGCCGTTAAGTAATGATTGACAAGATCCTGGCGTTCATCCCCGTTGGCCGCGCCAAGTTCCCCCCTCAATATTTTCTTAAGGGTATCTAAAAGCTGATCAAAATCGAAACACTGATGACTTATCAAATTGGGCAGACGGTAGAATCCCAGATCGTAGGTTTCCATGATCTTTGCTCGATAAGATACCGCCGGAACGCCCAACATATAGGCTTCCACCCCGGTGGTGCAGCCATTGTGAAGTACGGCTTTGCAGGCCAGCAGCCAGGGCACTACGTTGCCCTTATTGGTTACATGCACGTTCTTGCAACGAGCGGCGATTTCTTTATATGCTTCCTGACTTTCGGTTGGGTGTGGCCGCACGACAATCTGATGATCCGGTAAGCACTTTTCGAGCTGAGGGATCATTTCCCTGAAAGCATCGAAAATTGATTGCTTATGATCCCGCAGCCCTTCTGCATATTCCCGACGCATTCCGACGGCAGCCTTGCCGAATTCAGGCTCTTCCTGGTCATTGCTGACGGGTTTAAACAAATTTTGCACCGGATAATAGGCGTTCACATGATTAAAATTGGTATTGATAAGAACAAAATTTCCATATGCAGATTGTAAGTTCGCTATATCGGTTTGATAAAACGACCGCAATTCGGGTCGCAGCAAATCATTCCTTGGATTTCCAGTGACATGGATCGGCAAGTCGTGGGGAAGATCGGGATATTGACGCCACAATTTGGCATTATTTTCTCCCCAGGCAAAAAGGTGGGATACATATCCTATCGCCACAGGGTCAAGTCGTCGGGAATAATAGACGTCCGGCGGCAGATGGACAAGTGCCTCTTCATCCCAAGTTAGGATTTCGTGGCCGAGTTTGCGCATTATGCGAAACATCTTAAGGTTGCGGCCCGTCATGCTTTTGTTGAGATACAGGCTCCGAGGGAAAGTCGCAAGTCTAAAATCCACCTCGCGATGAGATCCGATAATCACGCTAAATCTTCGCTGGGCAGCAATACAAGCCAGCAACAGTTTGGGGTCAAGTTCGCGCACCTGATTTTCAACCGGTATAATGAGATTGGCTTTAACCTTTCCGGCGTTTGCGATATTTCTCATATTTTCTTTCTCCAGCAGCACGTCAACTCTGACGGCTATCTAATCGACACCCAGCCAAGATTCCCGGGATGGATTGAATTGCTTAAGCGGTTATCCGAAAAAGCACGTCACTGAGCCGCTCAACTTTAAGACTGGCAGTAACGCCGAGGATTTGCTGGATGCGCTCAATTTTACTTTTCAATGTGCCAGGGGATATACCCGGGAAGCGATGACGCTGAAACTCCGGTCGATTGTGCGTATTCGGAAGGTATGACAATAACTTCTTGACAAGTCGGCGTCCGTTGGCAACCGACCAGCCTTCTACCCGATTCAATACATCCGGTTCAGATGATCCGGACCGGTTCTGCATCATCTTTTCAAGAACATCGACAATCCGCTCACATGCCAGGGGACCATCTTGGGCGCTGAGATAGCGATCGATGATCGGTTGCCGTTCGCTTCTATCCGGCGGTCCCAGTTCTCCTGCAAAAATTTTTTTAGCGGTGGCTCGCAATTCCTCGAAGGTGAAGCACTGATGGCTGAGCAGGTTGGGCAAGCGATAAAAACCATTGTCATAAAGCTCATTGATCGACTTACAATACGTAATTGCCGGAACTCCCATGACATAAGCCTCCACCCCCGTCGTACAGCCGTTATGCACCAGCACTTTTGCCGCCAGCAGCCAGGGAACGACATTGCCCTCGTTGGTCACGTGGACGCGTTCGCAAGTTGCCGCAATTCTGCTATAGGCTGCGTGACTTTCGGTGGGATGAGGTCGGACCACAAGAGTCCGGTCGGGAAAAGCCCTGGCTATTAACGGAATGAGTTCCTGGAAATCATCGAACAGCGCTTGTTTGTGTGCGCGCAACCCATCGGCGAACTTCCGGCTCATGCCTTTGGCGGCCTTGCCGAAGCGCGGTTCTTCGCCGGGTCTTTTCACCGGCAGAAACAGATTTTGATGCGGATAAAAAGCGTTGACGTGATTGAAATTCGTATTGATGAGGATGAAATCCCCATATGCTTTTTGAAGCGCTTCAATTTCTTTTGCATAGAAGTCACGCAACTCCGGGCGCAGCATATCACCGCGTGGATTCCCCGTAATGTGGATTGGAATTTCGGGAGACAGGCTCGGATATTGTCGCCATAAATCGGCATTATCCTGACCCCAGGCGAAGAGATGCGAAACGAATTTTATTCCGACCGGCGAGATTCGGCGTGAAAAAAAAGTCTCGGGCGGCAGGTGCACCAAGGCCTCTTCATCCCAGGCTACGACCTCATGACCGATCTTGCGCATAATCTGGAACATCTTACCGCCGCGCGCCGTCATGCTTTTGGAAAGGTAGACACTCCTCGGCAAAGAAGCAATTCGGTTGTCTATCTCCCATCGCGACCCGATCATCGCCGAGAATCCCCGGTGGGCGGCAATGCATGCCAGCAAGAGTTTTGGATCAAATTCGCGTACCTGGTTTTCCACCGGTATAATGAGTGAGTTTTTCAATTAAGGGACTCCAACACTTTCCAGCGGTCAGCAAAAGCTTTAAAAAGATGGGGTTGGCTGGAGATAACACAAATTTCCTGGTTGATCCAAAAGGACATGGTCGACCAGTTATAACTGCCGAATACCACCCAACGCCGAGTGTCTTGTTCGACCAGCACAAATTTATTATGCATCGGCAAACTTTCGGGATGTGTGATCCGTCGAAACGGCACCCTGGCGGCGGCTAATATTCTCTCGGCCTTCAAGGATACGCGTCTGAGCGTTGGTTCCGCCAGGATCTCAAGTGAAGCGCCCCGGCGGGCGATTCCCAGCATCGTGTTGATGGAAGTTCTTCCATTGAGATGCGAGGCGGCAACCCGGATGCGGGCACCCTCTCCGAAGCGTCCCAGGAAATGAGCGACTGCATGGGATCGGGCCCGCGGCAGAAAGTGAATCTCGGTTTCCCGGCCCCGCAAGGAATGATTACCGTCAGCGAAAAATCGGTTGAGGATCCCGTGTCGTGATCCGTGTATCCAGCGGGCATGGTTCACCAGACCCGCGACCAGATCCGGTTCTCTGATGCCAACCAGCACATTGTGCGCGCGATGATGGTCGCCGATTTCACGAATGATGTCAGGCTTCTCCTCGGGGTTATCTCCGGAAGGGTTGAAGGAGCCGACAAACGCGATCGGATCGGGATCGGAAAAGCAGTAGAGCTTTTCGTGAAGGTGCGGGTTGCCCATTTTTCTTCCCGGTATCGGCACACCCGGCGGCAGGAAGACGGTCCGGAATCCGCGGCCCAGTCCCTGGCTTCCGGAGAGCATGGAGATCACCTCACGGTTGGCATACGGGACATGGGGATTGCCTTCCAGGGCCACCCTTACCTTGACGTTTCGACGATGCGCCCGCAGCAGTCGTTCGGCCAGCCGCCGGTCGCGAAAATAATAAGTAATCCAGTCAATGGCCCCGCCCGCCGGAACGGCGTCAATGCGGTCGGCCAACAAATCGCGCAGCCGGCCTGCCGGCTGATCGGGACCGCCGAAGTGAATTTCACAATCAGCAGTGGATGACAAATTCGTATTCCTTCCCGACGAGGCAAGCCTAGGCGTTACAACACCCCCAGAGGATAGATCAAAATCCGCCTTCATTGCGGTCCGATCTGAAAGATTTCGCTCGCGATCTGATTGACTTCCAGCCTTTCGTTGTCTCCAAGGGCTATCCTGATTCGTGAAACCCTTTCACGAACTTTGTCCAAAGAAATGCCCGGATATCGATGACGATGAAATTCCAGCCGATTATGAGAATCCGGAAGATAAGACAGGAAGCGCTTTGTGATTTTACGTGTAACGGACCGGAGGCGGCCATCCAGACGGTCCTTCAACGTCGGGTTCGTCAGCCGGGACAGATCCGGTGTAATTTTTACGAGAACATCGACGATTCGCTCGCAGGCCAGCGGTCCGTTGCCTGCCGCTAAAAATTGGTTGACAAGCGCTTCCCTTTCGTTTCCATCCGTGGCGCCGAGTTCGCCGGCGAGAATCCTTCTTAACGTCGACCGCAGTTCCTCGAAGTCAAAACACTGATGACTCAGCCGGTTGGGCAACTGGTAAAAGCCGTAGTCGTAATAGTCATTGACCGTCGCCCGGTAGGAAATAGCCGGGACGCGCATGACAAAAGCTTCCACCCCCGTCGTGCAGCCGTTATGAATGAGGGCCTTGGCGGCGATCAGCCAGGGAATCACGTTGCCTTCGTTCGTCACGCGAACCCGCTCACATGCTGCCGCGATTTCGTGGTAGACTTCGTGTTTCTCCGTGGGATGCGGCCTGACCACAATGTTGTAATCCGGAAAGGCCTTTTCCAGTTCGGGAATGAGTCGTTTGAAATCGTTGAAAACGGCTTGCTTATGATTGGAGAACCCCTCAGCGAACTCCCGGGTCATGCCTCGGGCGGCACGGCCGAATTTGGGCGCTTCACCCGGTGTCTTCACCGGCTGAAAAAGACCCTGTACCGGATAAAAGGCATTGATGTGATTGAAATTGGTGTTGATTAGGATAAAATCTCCATGGGTGTCGCGAAGCTTTCTGACATCCTCTTCAAAAAATCCGTGCATCTCCGGCCGCAACATGTCATTGCGCGGGTTTCCGGTAATATGAATCGGAATTCCGGACGGCAACTGCGGGTATTGGCGCCACAATTCAGCATTGTCCCGGCCCCAGGCAAAAAGATGGGACAAATACGCCATTGCCACGGGAGAGAGTCTGCGTGAAAAATAAATCTCGGCCGGCAGGTGCACCAGGGCCTCTTCATCCCAGGCAACGATCGTATGCCCGAGTTTGCGCAAAATCTTGAACATTTTGATGCTGCGGACGGTCATGCTCTTGGATAGGTAGACGCCCTTCGGAAACGAGGCGATGCGAAAATCCAACTCACGGCGGGATCCTATCACGGATGAATATCCACGCCGTGCCGCGATGTAAGCCAACAGCAGTTTGGGATCGAGCTCCCTTACCTGGTTTTCAACCGGAATCAGCAATAGCGGCATTTTTGTTTTCATGGTGTCGAACAGCTCAGGGCCTAAAGAAATACTTCACTTACCGTGTCGCCTGCAGGATGCGGGCGGCCAAATTGGGTCCATCCAGCCGGTGATATGCCAGAGCTTCGGCTGGAGTGCCGCAGGCAGGATACTCCTCGACACCGAATTTGACCAGCTTCTTTTTACCGAAAGACCCCGATGCCATAAAGGCGTTTAGCAGAGAATCCCCCAGCGCACCATAGATTGAATGATTGTCCAGGGAAAACACGGTATTGATATCGCCAACGATCTCCTCCAGCCAACTCAGGTCGATGCGGTTTAACCAGGGCAGGTTGACGATTTTCAACGAAAAGCCGTCGGCCGCCAACGCTTCTCCGGTCCGCAGCGCTTCGTTGAGCATGACCGGCCCGTAAGCGAACAAAACGGCGTCCGAACCGTCGGCCAGGATGTCGCCTTTGCCCGGAGAAAGCTGATAATCCCGAGACAAGTGGATGGTTCGCGGTGACGGCGATATCACCAGGCGGATCATGCAGTTGTTTTGGGATTCGTTTACGCACCACCGAAGAACCTGTCGGGTTTCGACGGCATTGCAAGGCTCAATAATCTCCATATTCGGCAAGGCGCCCAGAAGAGAAATGTCGCGCAGGCTCTGGTGGGATTTTCCCGGCCCGGCCGGGATGAGGCCGGCATAATGGCAGACATAAATTATTTTGGTATGCTCGGTGGCGTTGTTGTAGATTTGTTCATTCGCCCGGGATGACAAAAAGACGCCAAACGAGTTGACGATAGGCAGCAGGCCCTGCAGGGCAAGCCCGCCGGCGGTGGACACCATGTCCTGCTCGGCGATGCCGTTTTCGATAAACCGTTCGGGAAAGGCTTGCTCGAAGCGCCGCAAGCCGCAGTCGGCGGACAGATCGGCATCCAATACGATGATATCCTCACGTTCGCCCCCCAGTTCGTGCAGTGCATCCCCGAAGGCATTGACGACTTTTTCGGCGGTGTCCTTCAGCCGGGTTCGATTCTTGTCTCTGGTTGCCATGACCCGCGTCTCCAGCGCAGCCAGCCCGAATTCCGCCAGTCTCTCGTTTATGCGGGCGATAATCTCGTCATACCCCTGTTGAAACGCGGCGTCGTCGGGGGCGCCGGAATGCCAGGGGTACAGGCCCCGACCCTCCTTCAGGGCCGCCGGACCTTCCATGAAGGAAACCCCCTTGCCCTTGATGGTATCGGCAATCAGCACCTTGGGTTTGTCATCGATTTTGTTGAATCGGCTGAAAACGGCCTCCAGTTCGGCAAAGTCGTGGCCGTTGCAGCGATCGGCGTGCCAACCGAAAATTTCGAATTTTTTCAGCAGGTCGCCCAGGTCGATAATTTCCGTGACGGATTTATCCGTCTGGATTTTATTGTGATCGACAATCACAATGATGTTGTTTATCCGCTGATGGGCGGTGGTCTGCAAGGATTCCCAGATCTGGCCTTCCTGGAGCTCACCGTCTCCGGTCATCACCAGCACGCGTCCGCCCCAGCCATTTATTTTCTTTGCCAGGGCCATTCCCTTGGCCTTGGAAATGCCCATTCCCAGGGATCCGGAATTGGCTTCGATACCGGCAATGCTGACGTCCGGATGGCCATGGGTTCCCGCATGCCGTCTCAGGTGTTGAAATTTAGGCTCCGGCAGAATGCCCAGTGAAAATAGGACAGCATAGTGTCCGGGTACGTCATGGCCCTTGGATGAAAAATATATATCGCGGTCGGGAGCATCGACGCCTACCGCGGCAAGGTTCAGTTCGGCATGATACAGATAGGTCACGATATCCAGCGAGCTGAAGCTGGATCCCAGATGCCCCGATCCGGCGCGTTTGACCGTTGCCAGCGCGTTGGCGCCGCAGATGTCCGAGAGCAGGGAAAGTCTGGCGTACGTGTCGATGTCCGCCTCGCGGACCCGCTCGATTTCTTTTTGAGGGATAAGTTTGATTTCCAGCATTATTGCGAGCACTCCTCTGTGGTATGGGGGTGACGGGATACAGCCGGCAGTCTGGCCTGATCGCTTTTAACCAGGTGTTCCGCGAGGTTCCAGTCATAATCGCTGTTCACATCGAACCCCTCGTAATTGACGGTGAGAAAAGGCATTAAGACATTTCCGGCGATGGTCCGGTCTTCGAATACGACCCGTGTGCCGGCTATTTCCAGACTGGCATTCTGAACGTAAACTTCGGGCAAAGCAGGATATTGGCTGCTGTGCCAGGGTTGATGGGCGGGTCCCAGCGGCAAAAGCGGCAGCATCCGGTTTCCCCGAACGACCCACATTTTACCCGGATGCTGCTGGCATTTTTCCACCGCCCGCAGTGAATCGACACCCTGCTGGCCGGAAAAAGCCTGCCAGGCGCGGCAAATGGTTTCTGGCAAACGAAACGGGCTCGTGGGACGCAAAATGCTGAAGCAGTCATAATCGCGGCCTTCCTTGCGGAGCCGATCCAGCGTGTAGGCCACCCATTCGATGTCCGGTGACGAATCGCCGGCGAAATCCGGCGGCCGCATAAATGGAACTTCGGCGCCATAGTATTTGGCGATCCCGGCATATTTGGGCGAATCCGTCGACACGATGACCGCGGAAAAAATCCCGCTCTCCAGGGCCGCGGATATTGAGTAGGCCATCAGCGGATGACCTGCCAGGCAACGGATGTTCTTGTCCGGAACCCGTTTCGAACCTGAGCGGGCCGGGATCAGAGCGACGATTGTGTCATTTTCTTCAGACATTCTGCTGTCTCTCAAGTAAAGAAGAATAGTTTATTGCCCACGACATATAAATCCGAAATCCGATTTCTGTTCATCTGCAGGAGTGAAAAAAAATCAGGTGAATCACTCCACTATACAGATCCCGGATCGATATTGATGATGATATTTTTCAAATTGGAATAGACATCCAGCGCTTCCGTACCAGGCTCCCGGGTGCCGTTTCCGGATTGCTTCAGTCCGCCGAAGGGCATGTGCGGCTCGCTGCCATAGGTTCCGGCGTTGACCACCGCCACACCGGCCTGGACTTTTTGGCTGAATTCGACGGCGCGATGGATATTGCCGGTATGAATGCAGGCAGTCAACCCATAAGGGGACGCATTGGCAAGCTGCAGCGCCTCGGCAAAATTTTTCACCCGGTACAGACAGGTAATGGGGCCGAAAAGTTCCCTGGTTGATATCTTGGCCCGGGGATCTACATTTTCAACCAATGTGGGTGCCATATAAAAACCGTTCGCATGGGCATCATCGGTCAGTCGATGTCCTCCGGTCAATATTGCGGCACCTTCTATCTGCGCCTGCGCCACGGCTTCCAGCATGCCGTCAAGATGCTTTTCGTTGATTACCGGTCCGAAGTCATCGTCGTCCGCCGGCCCGGCCTTGAGCTGGCGGGTACGTTCCATCAGCATAGTCCGGAACTGCTCGTAGATGCCGTCGAAGATGATAATGCGGCTGCCCGCCGCACAGCGTTGCCCGGCATTGCTGAAGGCCGAAAGCAGGACCCATTTCGCCGCGTTTTCCAGATCCGCATCGTTGCAGACCACCAGGGAATTTTTCCCGCCCAACTCAAGCGATACCCTGGCCAGGCGCTCACCGGCGGTCGCGGCAATCCGGCGGCCGACGGCCGTGGAGCCGGTAAAGCTGATGACGGCCACGTCCGGATGATCGACGATCGGTGCCCCGGCTTCCTGGCCGAATCCCTGAACGATATTCAAAACGCCGGGCGGCAGCCCCGCCTCATGGGCGATTTTACCGAAATACCAGGCCGTGGCGGGCGTGTCTTCGGCTGCTTTGAGAATGGCGGCGTTGCCGCAGATCAGCGCCGGAAATACTTTCCAGGCCACGTTGGCAATCGGCGTGTTGGCGGCAATGATCAATCCCGCCACGCCCAGCGGCTGACGGAAAGTCATCGCATACTTGTCGGGCACCGCACTGGTGATGGTTCTGCCATAAAGGCGCCGGCCCTCGCCGGCCGCGAATTCTCCCTGGGCGATAGCGCCGCCGGTTTCACCCATGGCCGCTTGTAAGGACATGCCGGTTTCCCGGGCCACGATGGCGGCGATGTCTTGGCGGTACCGTCGCATGTCGCGGGCAATATCGAAAAGCACCTCACCGCGCTGCACCGGCGTGAGCTTTCCCCAGGACGGCTGGGCACTGCGGGCGGCCGCCACCGCATGTTGTACGTCCCGGTGGTCGGACCTTGCCACCTGGCACAGCGGCTTGCCGGTGTGTGGAGACAACTTGCTGAAATATTGACGCGATTCCGCCTCGGATTCCTTGCCGCCGATCCAGTTGAATATTTTTTCGGGAATATTGCTTGAGGTCATTTTAACTCCATTTCCGGGGAAAATTTAAAGAATGAAAGATGTTTTGGAATGGGGTCCGGCAACTCTTTTGACTGATTTTGCAATTTTTACCAAAAAGGACCGCATGTGACCTGCCCCTCGCAATTCGTGTACCATGACCCGCCGATCCAGCCTACCAGGCTGTAAAACCGCCATCCACCAGGAGTTCGGTGCCGGTGACGTACGAAGAGGCATTGGAAGCCAGAAAAAGCAGCGGACCGCGGAGGTCCTCAGCGGTTGCCATTCTTCCCAGGGGAACGCGACTGCAGAACTTGCGCTTGAATTCTTCATCCTGGCCCCCCAGGACACCGCCCGGTGACAGCGCATTTACCCGCACATTGTAGGGCGCCCACAAGGTGGCCAAATAACGCGTGAGGTTGACGACTGCAGCCTTGGAGGCACCATAAGCCGGCGGTTTGAGAAATGGCGGATCGCTCGGGATATGTTCGTAAAAGCGCGCATCCGGTGAAACACCGGCATAAAGCGAGCCGATGTTGATGATGGATCCTCTGGCGGTATCCACCATATGCCGGCCGAATACCTGAGTTACCTGAAACAGACCCAGGGTGTTTACCTCGATAATTTCCCGGTTTTCTTCGAATGGGATGTCTTCCAGACGATGGCCATTTTGCTGATTGGCCGGCGGCCGGTCGATACCGGCATTGTTCACCAGAATGGAGGGGACCCCGAACGTTGCCAGACAGATTTTGCACGCGGTCTCCAGGGTTCCGCGATTCCTTACATCCGCGCGCTCCAATCGTAAACGTTTCTCGAACCGCAGCTGTAAACTTTTGAACTCCTGAGAGACAGCCGCATCCGGCAGATCGAGGGCGAAAACCGCGGCACCGGCCTGCAGCAGCGTTTCAATCCAGATGGCGCCCAATTTTCCCAGAGCACCGGTTACGACGGCCACTTCGGGACTCAAATCGAACAGGTCTGTCATGATGCCATCTCCGTCCAGTGCTCGGCACCATTCAAACATTCAAAAGTGATGGCTTCATCCTCCTTGAGAGCCCGACGGGTGATGCGTCCGACAACCTTGTCCAACTCATAAGGCAGCAGGCCGTCGCCCGGAGATTTGAGGGCAATATCTTCCCGGCGGATGGTGCAGCCGGCCGGAATATCACGCGCGGCTACGAGTTTTTTCCCCATTTTGACAATCGGCCTTTTCTCGCTTTCGTAGACTCTTTTTACCCCATCTCCGATGGCCACCCGCAAGCGCCTTAAATCGCGTACCAATTTGCGAAAGCCGATGGGTTCCAGCGAGAAGGCATGGTCGGTTCCCTTCCAGGTGTGATTGAGCGTGAAATGCTTTTCGACCACCCTGGCGCCCAGCATATAAGCAGCCACTGCCATCGCGATGCCGTTGTCGTGGGAAGACAGACCGACGGTGATATTCGGAAATCGTTCGCGGAAGGTGGTGATAACCGACAGATTTAGTTCGCTGAATTCCGCCGGGTATCCTGCCGTGCACTGTAAAATGCATAATTGCGGGTTGATCGGCATGATGGCATCGTAGGCCCGGTTGACATCTTCCATGGTACCGCCGCCCGTACTGAGGATGATGGGTTTCTGGAATTCGGCGATATGGGTGAGAAGCGGGATATTTTTTAGATCACCGGAGGCAATTTTATAAGCCGGGATGTCGAGTTTCGCCAGAAAATCGGCACTCGAAAAATCGAACGCGGTGGAGAACATGGTGATGCCGATTTCATTTGCATAATTCATCAATTCCTTGTACTCGATCCAGCCGAACTCGAGAAACTCGCGATGCTCCCCGTAGGTTGCACCATAGCTGTTCGGATTGTCGTAAGGTTTGTTGTATCCCTCCCGGGTGAACAACTCGCGGTTGTCTCGCTTTTGCAGCTTAACCGCATCGGCGCCGCATTCCTTGGCCGCTCGAAACATTTCCTTAGCGGTTTCGAGTTTTCCCTGATGATTATGACCGATCTCGGCAATAACGAAACAATCGCTGTCATCCTGAATAGTCTTGTCACCTATTGAAAGTTTACGCATTTTTTTCTCCCTGAAAAAATGGTTGTTTTGTCAAAAGCAATCGTTCGAATAGATCGCAGATTTCACGCACGGCGCCATAACCGCCAGGCGTCTCAGTCTGATAAGCCGCCAGGAGCACGACATCGCGGTGGGCATCAGCGACCACCATCGGAAGGCCGACGCATTCCAGGCATGATGCGTCATTGATGTCGTTGCCCACGAAGGCGACTTCGGCCAACGAGATGCCCATATTCTCCGCCATTTCTTGGAGCACTTTGCGCTTGTCGCTGCAGTTCTGCACACAGGGAATCTTTAACTTACGGGCACGGGTGGAGACCACCGGATTGGGTTCGGTTGAGATGATGACGGTTTCAATCCCCAGGCGCTTGAGACTCTGCAAACCGAGCCCGTCGCTGCGAAAACACCGTACGGTTTCGGATCCATCCTGGTGAACATACACCATGTTGTCGGTAAACACCCCGTCAAAATCAAACGCGACGAGGCGAATACGCTCGATGATTTCCCTTATGCGCGGCTCTACTTTTTTATCAGGCATCCCGCTTTGCTCCAAGCGAGGTGACCGCCGGCGTCTTGTCGAACGGTTCCTGCATCTAATTTAATTTCCGATGCTGTTTGCATCCGATGGTTTGACCGGATTCAGCATTGATATGTCCGCTTCGCTTTCGGCTCGATCCTGCCTGGCCAGGATGGTCCCATCCTGCACCCGATAGACGTTATCGGCGATTTTTACCAGAGCCGGTTGATGCGAAATCGCCATAAGTGTGAGTTCGCCGCGAAGCTGACGCAGGGTATTGCAGATGGCATTCTCATTTTCCGGATCCAGGCCGGTGGTGGCTTCATCCAGTATCAGCAGCCGGGGCCGGTGCACCAGGGCCCGGGCGATGGCGATCCGCTGCCGTTGGCCGCCGGACAGCGCACCGCCGCGTTCGCCGACGCTGCTTTGCATTCCCTCGGGCATGGCGTTGACAAACTCCAAGGCGCCGGCGGCGCGCAATGCATTCGTGGCGTCATCTTCATTCAGTTCCGGATCACCGAGGATGATGTTGTTGAGCACAGTGTCGTGCAGCAAGATCGATTCCTGGGGAACATAGCCGATCATCTTGCGCCAGCTTCGCAAGTCCACCTGCGTCAACGGGGTGTCATCAATATAAACGGTGCCCTGTCGCGGCAGCAACAGCCCGGTGACAAGGTCCACAATGGTGGTCTTCCCCGATCCCGAAGGCCCGACGATGGCGGTTATCCTGCCCTTTGGAAACGTGAGCGAGATATCCCGCAGTACTTTTTGTTTGCCGTAAGCAAAACTGACGTGTTCGAGGCGGATCGCCCTTTCGAATCCAGACAGCGGCGCGCCCTGCAGCATTTCACTGGCCGCCTCTGCCTGGAGGATGGTATCCTGCAGTGACCAGTAGCCGCTTTCAAAGATGACCATGCGTTGGTATTCCTGCTGCACCTTGTTGAGCTGATTTAAAAGGCGTGCAATCAGATAGATCAGCACCATGACGGTGGGCCCGGGCAGGGAGAAGTATTTCAAGGCGACAAACAGCCCCACCAGCAGGAAAGCCATTTGCAGGGGCTCCTGAAGCGCTCGCAGCAACTCCTGGCTGAGGACCTGCTTTTGCAGGGCCCTGTTTAACCGGCCGGTTTTATGTACCAGAATCGATTCGGCTGACTTTTCGCGGGCCATGGACTTGAGCGGCTTTATCGACTGCAGGCTGTCCGTTAAAAGGGATGCCAGCGATTTCATCAAATTGGTTTGACGCCATCCGGATCGTTTGGCCTTGCGGATCAGGCCGCCCATCGCCAGGAATATAATCACCTCCGCCGCCAAAGCCGTCAGGGTGGCCTGCCAGGAGATCATGAAGGCCACAATCACCGCCACCAAGGCCTGAATCAGAAAAACCATCACTTTGGCGCCGCATGAAAATGCCTTGCAACCCATGGTGACTTCCGCCGACATGGCATTGGCCAGTTTACCGACCGGCTGCCTAAGGTGAAATTCCCAGCGGGAGTTGAGCAGGGCGCGCAACAGGGCAAGCCGCAGGTCGGTGGCGACGTGGGCAATCGTGTAACCCACCCGTTTGTTGGCGATCAGAATGAAGCCGCTTTTGATCAGGATGGCCAGGAATATCAGCAACAGCAGGGCCTCCAGAGTAGGGTGGAAGCCAAGATATGAAAACGCTTCGTTTATCAGGCGCTCTGCTTTGGAGCTGGCTGTTGGATCGGCCGTAGTAGAGGCATCGGCACCGCCCCCGACCGCTATGGCGAGCAGGGGCAATAAAGCCGAAAAACCAACTCCCTCAGCAATGCCGGCCAGCACCAGGGCCGACAGCATGATGGCGCTGGCCAGCGGGTAGGCGCGCACAAAATTGATTAAAAGGCGCATAACTTTATTTCAGATAGTCTCTTACCCTGGTGAACGCGCTGCATATTTTTTCCATCTGCTCCGGGGTATGCCCGGCGCTTAAACTGCAGCGCAGCAGGGGTTTGCCGTCGGGCGTGGCCGGCGGCAGCACCAGGTTGACATACACACCGTCGTCCAGCAGTCTCTGCCAGGCAGCGAAGGCCTGCTCGCCGCTGTTTTGTCGGGCGGCAATGATGGGGCTGGGCTCCGGGCCCAGGTCAAAGTCCAGATCCTTGAGTTTGCCATACAGTTGATCGGCATTTTCCCGGAGGCGGCGGCGTAATTCGGGGCGGTCACGAAGAATCTTCAACGCCGTCCGCGTGGAAGCGATTATCGAAGGTGAAGAAGAAGCGGTGAAGACGTAAGGGCGACTTGCATAGCGGACCAGATTCAATTCCGGATGATTGCTGACGCAAAATCCGCCAATGGATCCCAGGCTTTTGCTGAACGTGCCGACGATGAAATCTACACCGTCTTCCACCCCGGCTTCTTCGGCGAGTCCCCGCCCGTTTTTACCAAGAACACCCAGGGAATGGGCCTCATCCACCATCAGATAGGCCCCCCATTCGCGTTTCACGGCCACGATGTCCGCCAGGGGTGCACGGTCTCCCAGCATGCTGTAAAGTCCTTCGACGACGATCAGCACGTTGGTTTTTCGCTTTGCGATTCGCCGCAGCCGTTTAGCCAGATCCTCAGGATCGTTATGTCTGAACCGAATGACTTCCGCACCGCTCAGGCGGCAGCCATCGTAAATGCTGGCATGGCAATCCGCGTCTATGAGGATGACCTCATCGGGTCCGACAAGGGTCGAAAGCATCGCCAGGTTGGCAATATACCCGGTGGAAAAAACGATGGTGTGCCGACGCTCGAAGTATTGGGCCAGTTCACCTTCGAGAGCCAGGTGGGCCGCGAAGGTGCCGTTTGCCATTCGCGATCCGGTGGTGCCGGTGCCTTCCTTTCTGGCAGCCCGGCAGGCGGCCTCGATACACTCCGGATCGAATGTCAGTCCCAGATAGTTGTTGCTGCCGGCGAGAATCGTGGGCCGGCCGTTGATAACGGCCTCGGTTGCCGAAATGATGTCCTCCACGACGATGTTAAAAAACGAACCACAACTATCCTCGAGTTCTCGACGGGTTGCGGCCAATTGCTCAAACTTGGAGAAAATACTCATAGCTGTTCATCTCCGACCAGTTTTTGGATCTCTAAGGCAAAATCCTTGACGGAGCGGACATCCGGCAGAATATTCAGCGGAATTGAAATGTCAAACGTGTCTTCCACCGATTCGACAATCTTCATGACTTTGAGCGAATCAAGACCCAGATCGGCCACCATATCCGTTTCTTCCTCGATTTTTTGACCTTCCGCAACCAGTGGTATCATAATCTTGTGAAGCTCTTTAAAAATTTTTTCATAAGACAGCATGCATCTCAGGTCCTTTTGCGATGTTGGGATAACTTCTGTTTCTCACTGCATCCTGGTAGAGGTCCGGAGTCCGCAAAGAAATACTTAAACAAAGATTAAGCCGAAGATCTCATTCTAATAGACTTGAACCCCTTTCAGGTGTTTTGCCAATTTAATGTACGCCGCAAACCTTCGGCGAGTAAAACCCGCGGAATCCAGCCGGTAGCGGCATGAAGGGCCGTATTGTCACAGACCCAGTTGGAATGCATCAGTTCACGAACTTTGCCAGGTGTCAGCATGGGAGCGGAGCCCATGATGTGCGCGTAGATCAGGTTGAGTCTCGCGGTCAACTTGACAACTCCTTCCGGTATCTTAAAGGCTGACGGCGAGCCCCCTCGTCTGAGTTCCGCAAACGTATCAATGACATTCTGCCAGGAATAGCCTGCCGGCCTGCCGTCGTGCAATTCATAGATGCGGCCGGAAACGCACTCGCGATCCAGCCAACACACCACCGCTTCCGCCAGGTCTTCCACATACAGCAGTGAAAATCGTCCGTTGCCCGCTCCAATTACCGGCGCGATGCCTCTTTGCATCAGCTTGAACATCGGCAGCAATTCCCGATCGCCCGGTCCATAAAGGGCGCAAGGCCGAAATATGCCCCAGAAAAACCGCTTCGAGTATTCGGCGACAATCGTTTCCCCTTGCCGTTTGCTGCCGGCATAATGCGATAGATGCGGCTCCCGGGCAGCCAGAGATGACACCAGCAAAAAGCGGGGCGGTGGGTTTCGAGAAGCCGTTACTTGCACCAGATGCGCCGTTCCGTCGACATTGACGCGATCGAATTGGGCTTGGGTGGCACCGCGCACCGCCCCCGCGCAATGTACCACGGCGTCGGCTCCCGCAATCAGACGGCGCAGGCTTTCGGTATCCGCCAGATCGCCATCGATCCACGTAACGGCAATATCTTTTGTTCGTTTGCGAGCGGAGCCTGGACGAGCCAATGCCCGGATCCTGCGGCCGGTACAGGCTAACCGCCGCACCAGTGCGGCACCGACAAATCCCGTCGCACCCGTCACTGCAATCGTATTAAACATTATTTCTGATTTATTGGCTTTAGAGTCGAGGCTGGACGGCCTGCCGGCGAAGTGCTGCACCGTAACGCTCTTCACTGGGTTCAGATGACTGGGCAGCCCTGACCCGCTTGAGATATTCCTCGCGTGCTCCGGAACGGGATAGCTTCCCAGACGTTGTTCGGGGTAAAGTATTTCGAGGCACCAATTCAATCAGACAATCTATGCCGAATTCCTCACGGATCAGACTGTGTAAACGTTCCTGCAAGTCGGCGCGTTTTTCTTCATCGGTCAGACGGCACTGGACCATCATAACAGCCCGCTCTTCTGTGTACGGCCCCTTTACCGAGAAAGCCGAAGCATCACCGGTGCGCACTTCATCCTGCTGTTCCGCCAGGTACTCCAAGTCCTGCGGCCAGATGTTGCGGCCATTGATGATGATCAGGTCCTTTTCGCGCCCGGTAATTACAATGCCGTTTCCGACGCAGTATGCCAGATCGCCGGTATTCAACCAGCCGTCGGGAGATAATACTTCCCGGGTAGCTTTGAGATCGCCAAAATATCCGGACATGACACTTGGCCCGCGTACATAAAGGGTTCCGATACGTCGTTCGGACAGGACTTCACCATTGGCATCTCTGACTTCAATTTCGAATCCCGGCAAAGGGGCGCCGCAGTTGGTAAAACTGGTTGAGCGGCAGGTATTGTCGGCGAGACCTGGATGCAAGGGAACGGCCTTCTGTTCTTCGGCCAGGGCGCATATATCGATCTTGTCGACGGCAGCTCCACGTCCCAGCGACGCAAAGCTCACGGCCAGTGAACATTCGGCCATGCCGTAGCATGGTACAAATGAGCGCCTGTCAAAGCCGGTGGGCGCCAGAAGATCGGCGAACTTTTCCAGCGGTTCGGTGCGTATCGGCTCGGCACCGACTCCGGCCACCCGCCATTGACTGAGATCAAAATTGCTGGCCTCTTCCGCCCGTACGCGCCTTGCCACCAGCTCATAGCCGAACGGCGGGCTGAAGGATAAGGTTGCCCGATTCTGGGTCATCAGCTTCAACCACAGCCGGGGCCGCATGGCAAAATCCCGAGTATTCAGGTAATCCACGGATATTTGAGCGGCCATGGGAGCCAAAACGAGGCCAACGAGCCCCATATCATGGAAATATGGCAACCAGGATACCCCCCGATCGTCGGATCGAACCTGAATGCCGTATTTAAGGATGGCAAACAGATTGTTTAACACCGCTTTCTGCGTAATCATGACCCCTCTGGGGAAACGTGTGCTGCCGGAGGTGTATTGCAGGTAGGCGATCTCATTCGGCCCGGAGGGTCGCAGGTTGACGTCGGGAATCGGCAGGTCATAGAAGTCCTGCGGACCGCCCATGAAACGCAGATTCAAATCTGCGGCTGCTTCGGTCAGATAGGGGAGATAGCCCTCGGGTGCCATGGCTATTTCCGCCTGGCAGATTGAAAGCAATCTTTTCAACTGCGAAACATAAGCCTGGCGCCCACCTAAATGAACTGAGGCCGGCAGTGGTACAGGAATGAGCCCTGCATACTGGCAGGCGTAAAAAAAGCGCATGAAGTCAGGATGGGTATCGGCCACGATGGCAACCCGGGCCCCGCGGTTGGTCCCCAGATTTATAAGGCGGCGCGCCAGCGCGTGGGCATCCCGCTGTAGTTCCGAGTATGGCAGTCTTTGATATAACTTAACACCGGCATGATAGAAGTTATAGCCTGTTATTCCCCTGGCAGCATAGTCGAGTGATTCTGCCAACGTTGAAAAATCCGCAATTCGTAAAGGCAGATTATTAGCGGCAGGTGTAGCATCCGTTGTATCCATAGCAACTATAGCCTCCCTATATCCATACAAGCCTCTGCAGCGTTTCGGTCTCTACAAGTACGCCGCATCAACCTCCCCTTTTAACTGTGCCTCCGTACTAATTGAAACCTTATGCATTGCAATAAATTCATATAAGGTTAACGGGTACTTCCGCCGTTGGGTCGGCTTTTACCTGATTTTATATTAAATGTCAAACCCTTAAGACATTAATTTAGGCTGCTGTATCGCCGTCGGGTTTGACAGAATCCGCCCTGATTTCGTTCTGAGTGTTCAGGCGGTCAATCATCCATTCTAAACGTGTTTCGGGCCACCTGTATCGACCAGCTTGGCCCGGTATATTTCATAGCGTCCGTAAGTAGCTTGAATATTTAAATAATAAATAATTGAAATCCGGGGTTGAAATCGAAATTGTGGTATTCCCCCAAATGCAAAAATGAGGGGTCCTACCCCTCGTTGGGACATATCCAATATTCCATTTGTTTTAAATCATGTTCCTTCAATTCTTGCAAGCCATTTTAATTTGGTAACAAATCAAGGGCTTTGGAGTTTTAAAAAGACACTTTTTGGAAAAGCCTAACATGGATTTAACAAACTGTAAAGAAACAGGATAAATAATATTTAAAATAAGTTATCCTGGCATAAAATTGCTGGAGATGAAAATCAAGTTGAGTTCAACGTCTTTATTCTGAACTTCAATTGTTTAGAAATCGATTTAATAGTAATTTAATCAATTCTAAATGTCAAGATTTTGTTAGAAAAAATATTTCAATACTATCAATTTTATGCAGGTGAAAAGTTTAGCATTTTTAAATTTAAGTTTATTAATATTTTGAAAAATAAAATATTATGCCTTTATTTCTTTGGGTTTAGGAAATTTAAATTTTGAAATATTTTAAATAATTTATATTTTATTTTATCAATTGTTGCAAATATTATTAGTTTAAAAAATAAAACATTTGAAACCGAAACATTTTTCGAAATAATGAGCTTGGGGGATTTTGGCACCCATCGAGAAACCGAAATCGGTTTGAGTGTAGAGGGAAAGCGGATTGATAGGAGGAGAAGCCCGGCCGCTGATTCAAATATTAAAGGATTCAGAGAAATAGGTGATCACCTGGCTACGTATTAGTTTTCACTGGATACCACCTTTTCCACCAAAGTCCAGTCGCCGACGGAATCGACATCGACGGCGGCTTCCGGAAATGGTAAAACGACCACGGCTACCTTTAGCCCGAGCCTGTGGGATATCCGTTTCAAGGCTTCATCCAGAGATAAACGTCCCATAAGGTAACGAGAAATAGCGGTCAAGCCCAGGATGCGTATCATGTGCAGGGGATTTTTACGCCGGGCCTCAATCCGACGCCAGAATCGGGCCGCTTTTCTGGCGCGAGGGGTCAGGAAGGCAAAAAGATTGCAGCCGCAGTAGGCGCCGTCCTGGAGACGGGTCGCGGTTCTTCGGGTCTGTGGGTAGGCTGCAGTCACCGTCTCAAGCCGCGCGACCCCCACCACGACGTCGCAGCCCGAGGCCGCTGCTTCCATGCAAAAATAATCGACGATATGCGCGCTCAACAGCGCGTGGTCCGCGGTGGTCAACAGGACCGGAGTCTCAGCGGGCAAGCTCTCCAGGACATAAAAAGCACTTGCGCTGGGGCTGGCCTGATTCTCGAACCATTTGACCTTTCCGGATTCAATCAAAGCTTTCAATTGATCGTCCCGGTCCACGATCACCTTTGGGGGGCCGCAAAGGATGCTGGCTGAGACTTGGCGGGCGGCTGCCAGGGCATCCACCACGCGAAATACCATGGGTTTGCCGCCGACAGGCGTCAACGATTTGCAGGGAACTCCGGCGGCGGCGGCCACCGGGTCATCGGCCGCGCGGTCTGCTGCGAGAATTACGGCCGTGAATGCAGGTTGAGGGAGGTTCATGCTGCGAACCGGTTAAAGGTTTTTGGCATATATGCGATAGGTCTTATAGGCCTGCCCACTGATCGACTCGATGATGTTGCGCATTCCTTTATTGTCTTCCAGGATCCAGGAAAGTTCGATTTCATCTATCCCCCGTCGGATGGCCGGCTGCATGATGTCCGCAATTATGGCGAATGCCATGGCGGCGCCCAGGACGGTGTCGTGATATTTACGCCGGACGCCCATCAGTGGTATTCGCGCGGTTGTCGGGGTTTTGACTTTCAGGCGCCAGAGCAATTTCAACCAGCCGAAGGGCAACAGCCTGCCGTCGAGATCCCGGATGGCTTCGTTGATATTCGGCAGAACTACCAAAAACGCGGCCGGTTCTCCATCCACTTCGGCGATGCTGACCAACTCCTCGGGGACAATGAATTTGAGATCCTTGCCCAGGTGCTTGAATTCCTCGTCCGTAAAGGGAGTAAATCCCCAGTTTTGCGACCAGGCATCATTAAAAATATCCCGAATTATCTGCAGCTCCCTGTCAAAATTGGATTTCTGCAGCGGTCGAGTGTTTACGCGTTTTTTCAGCCGGGCCGCAATCGCTTTTATCTTGTCTATGGCGGCATAAGTTGAACTGATCCTGTATGCGATTAGATCTTTCTCCTTGCGATACCCGTTTTCTTCGATGCGCGTTTTGTAATAAGGACGGGCATGTCCCATCATCACCGATGGCGGGGTGTCAAAACCTTTCACCAGCAGTCCCAACTCCTGGTTGATTGATAAATTGAAGGGTCCGGAGATGTGCTGCATTCCCCGCTCTCGCAACCACGCCTCGGCAGTCTGAAGCAGAATCCGAAATGTCCGGGGGTCGTCTTCCGCCTCCAGCATCCCGAAAAATCCGGTGGCGTTCTGATGGTGATCGAGATAAAGTCGGTCAACCTGGGCGCTGATGCGTCCCACCGGAATTCCATTTCGCAAGGCGATCCATGAATTGAATTCAGCGTGATCAAAGTACGGGTTGTCGGGGGAAAGTTGCATGCGCCGATCAAGCAACAGGGGAGGGACCCACATGGGGTCATCGCGATACAGGGACCAGAGAAGACGAATAAATTGATTTAAACCGCCTTTTCCTTTAACAGTGACGATCTGCAGAGGCTTATTTTCGGAGTCAGCGACGTTTGGGTTTGTGCTGGCCGGTGGCATGGCAATGGATCCTGAGTGGTTTAGAAACATGCGCCGATACAATTTTCATTATTATAGCGGCGGGGCACTTTTTCCAGCATGATACACAGATTGCCCGGGAAGGTCAACCTGGAAAATGCCGGTACCGGCCACCAGTCGGCCTGGAACTTGCTTTTTAGAAATATTACGACAATTTAATACTTCAATTTATGAAATATTAAAATGCAGTTGGTTTTTAATGAGAAACTCTTTACATATCATATTTTTTGTATTATAAAGTCTTTTTAGACAAATATAAAAGGACCGGATGTGGTTAAAGAGGCGCTGATGAAAAAAAGCACGGAATCGCTGATTTATGATATGGCCTTCAGGGTGAGGTTGTATATTGTTTCCAAAATTTCAGATCAGAATGTTGGTGATCTGACCGATCGTGAAAGTCTGATAATTGAGTTGGTCGGGATGAAGGGCAGCATGAGCATATCCGAAATCGGGGGTTTGTACACTTCCGTCAGCAACAGCACGATTTCCACTACGATTACTAAGCTCTGGAAAGATAAGAAGCTGGTCGATAAAAGAATATTGCCTGAAAATCAGAGAGTTACAACAGTGAGCCTGACCGAGGCAGGGAAAAAAAAGCTGGCGGAAATAAAGCGCACCCAGTCGGAAGTCTTCGGTACCGTAACGAAGTCCCTGGGCTTATCTCCGGACCAGGTTGGCAATTTTCAGGAAATTTTAGAGCACGCTATCGGTTTTTTTGATCAGACGCTGTGTCTTAACCCAGATAAAGGCAGCAACTGAGTTTCCACAAATTCGATTCAGATTTACATTCGCCTGAATTTGAGTTAATGTGTGCAGAATAAACGCCATGCAAGGAAAATAAAACTCATGAAGGCTGTAATTTTAAGTGCGGGGCAGGGTAAACGGCTGCTGCCGTTGACTGCCGATTGTCCCAAATGTATTCTTCCTGTTCGGGGCCGAACGCTTATAGAATGGCAAATTGACGAACTCGCCAAGTGCGGCGTCAAGCAGGTATGCGTCGTTCTGGGATTTCGCGCAGACAAGGTCGAGCGACTTCTGCACCAACGCTACAGTGGCCGTCCGGTTCAGACAGTCTATAACCCGGCTTATGCCCAGTCGGACAATCTGGTCAGCTGCTGGACCGCGAACAGCGAAATGAATTCGGATTTTATCCTGCTGAACGGAGACACCTTGTTCGAGGCTCCTTTGCTGCAGCATTTGCTTGCATCACCCGGTCAGCCCGTGACCGTGGCCGTCAGTCATAAGCGCCACTATGATGCTGATGACATGAAGGTGGAACTGGACGGCAGCCGTCTGGTGCGCATTGGCAAGGACCTGTTGCCGGATCAGGTCGACGGGGAGTCCATCGGCATAATTCTGTTTCGGGGCGAGGGGCCGCAGCTGTTTCGCACCGCCCTGGAAACGGCATTGCGCAATCCCTCCGCTCAGAAGAAATGGTACCTGGCGGTGATTGACGCAATGGCCCGATCTATGCCGGTGTGGACCTGCTCGATTAAAGGGTATCAATGGTGCGAAGTCGATTACAATGCCGATCTCGAGCACGCCGAACGGGTCGTATCAGCCTGCGGAGGTCCGCAGAGCTCAGGCACCGAAAGCTGCACTTGTCAGGCAAACGAGGTGAGCTTGGGATAGCCTTTGCGCTGAATGATGCATGCAGCAAGGCAGGAACACGGCAAGGCACACCGCCTGCATTTTTAAATCCAATATTATTTCAGCTATCGGGCAAAAAGAGACACTTTTACGCCCTCCCGTTTGGCGGAGTGAAAGCTGTTACGGACGGAGGTTATCGCGAAGATAGCATCGTCAGGCCGTCACGCTTTTCATATCCACCATTCCGAATTTCCATCTTCCATGATGCCATCGGATTTTTCAAGTATCACCACATATTCGGCAGCGAAGCCGGAAGGCCGGATCTTCGGCTCGGATCCAATACTCGATTATGATCATCGACCGTTATATAACGCGGGAAATTATCAAACCGACAGCGGCGGTGTGCACGATTCTGGTTTTTATATTCGGGTGTTATCTGGCTACGCAGTTCCTCGTGGACGCCCTCAGCGGCCAATTGCCGGGTATGACCGTCCTCTACCTGATCATGCTCAGAATTGTCATCGCTCTGGAGGTTCTTTTACCTACCACCCTGTATTTGTCCGTCGTGGTTGCCCTGGGCAGACTTTACAAAGATTCTGAGATGACTGCTTTCTTTGCCTGCGGAGTGAGCACGGGCCGGATTCTGAGGCCGGTTTTCGGGACGGCCGTGTTCATCGCGGTGATCGTCGGCAGTCTGTCGCTTTATATTCGACCCTGGGCCTATGATCGTTATTACCGGTTGAAAGCGGAGGCGGAGGCAAATTTTGATCTGACTCGCATGAATGACGGTTTATTTTACCAGATCGAAAAAGGAGAGCGGGTCATTTATGCGGAAGACGTCAAACGCCAGAAGGACGAGGCCGAAGGGGTCTTTATTCAAACCCTCCGCGACGATACACTGCAGGTCATACTGGCCAGCCAGGCCAATCAATATAAGGATCGCGAATCCGGCAAACAGATTCTGGCATTGACCGATGGATATCTCTACGAATTCTCCCGAACCGGCATGGAAGGTCGTGTCATTCAATTCGAGCAGTCCGCTATGCCGCTTGAGCCCAAAGAAGACCGGCCGTTAAAATATCGCGTCAAGGCAGCCTCCACCACATCCCTCGCAAATTCAAAGGACAGAGAAGAAATCGCTGAGTTCCAATGGCGGCTGACGACCCCTTTGGCCACCATACTCCTGGCCTTGATCGGCGTACCCCTTAGCCGTTCATCACCGCGGCAGGGAAAATATGCCAAAATCACAGCCGCGGTGGTCATTTTTGCAGTGTACTACAATCTCAGCGCGTTGGCCAAAAAGTGGGTCGAACGGGGGATACTGGAGACGATTCCCGGGATTTGGTGGGTCCAGTTGTTGTTGGCCGGTTTACTTCTGATACTCCTTTGGCAGCCTGCAAAGTTGTTCCGCAATCGGTGATACCCTCAAGATGAAAACACTCGATCGCCACATCGGCGGCAGCTTTTTGCAAAGTTTTGTGCTGATTTTCATTATACTGCTGGCCTTGTTCAGTTTTCTGGAACTGGTGGCACAACTGGATGATGTCGGCAAGGGAACTTTCGGCATCAACGATGCCCTGGTCTTCGTGATCCTGACGGTCCCGCGACGAATGCTCGATCTTATGCCGATCAGTACCCTGCTCGGAAGTATCATTGCGTTGGGACTGCTGTCCGATCATGGCGAACTGCTTGCCATGCAGGCCGGCGGCGTATCGATCCGCCGGATCTGCTGGGCGGTTTTTGCCACCGGAACCATCCTTATTCTGTTGACCGGAATACTGGCGGAGGTGCTCGTGCCCCCCCTGGATCAGCTTGCCCGCAGACGGCGTGCGCTGGCGGTATCCGGCACGGGTATTACCCTGACTCCGCAAGGCTTCTGGGCGCGCAGGGGATCGAGCTTCATTCATGTCGGCAAAACACTGCACGGGGGCACCGTTGCCGATATGGATGTATTCGAGACGGATGAAAAGGGTCGCCTAAAGGCTTACATTCATGCCCGCGAAGCCGACATACAAAATGATAATCAATGGATTCTCAAGGAAATCATTCAGAAGACTTTCAGTGAACAGGGAATTGAAACCAACCGTAAGCCGCAAATGATCCTGAAATCATTTTTAAGCGCGGACCAGGTCAATGTGCTGGAGCTTCCCGCCGACAGTCTTTCCTCTGCGGATCTTTTCCGGTACATCGGCGCCTTGCACGAGAGCGGACAAAATGCGGATCGCTATGAATTGGCTTTGTGGCGTAAATTAAGCATTCCATTGACGACAGGAGCCATGGTGTTGCTTTCATTGCCGTTTATTTTCGGCTCCACCCGCCAGATCACGGCTGGAAAACGGATCATGATCGGCTCGTTGGTCGGCATCGTCCTTTATTTCGGTGATCAGGTGGTTGTGTATATCGGACTTTTGCTGGGTCTTGCGCCGATCATTACAGCCATGACACCGGTGATATTGATATCCGCCGCGGCCTTGTGGCGGCTGCAAAAGGTCGTCTCTCAGTTGACCTAATATGCCACTGATGATGGGTCGGATTCAAGGGTTCGAGGGTCCAAGGATTCAAGCAAAGGCTTGACCGGTCTTTTCACTTGACCCCTTGAATCCTTGAACCCCGCCTTCGGCTTTAGCTGAAGGTAGTTGACATCGTCGTCCCGTCGGCACGCGGGCTGAGAATGCTACCCGGGTTCAGGGATCAATTGCCCACTGCGCTCCGGTATAAATTGATTTTTGCCGGGGTGATAGATGCGCACCGCAAGGCCGACTTTCCAGTTGCAGCCCTCCGGTGAGATGCGGTAAAGATAGTAGCGGGCGCGAAGATTCGGGGCGCGATCCAGAGCCGAAATCGAGGCCGCACCCATAACCGGAATTCGGCCGGCGGTAAGGCTTAGAAAACTCTGCCGGTCGCGATGATCATGACCGTGCAGGATCAATTCCGCACCCTGGCGGTCCAGAACCGCCTGCAGCGCGGCGGCATCGGTCAGCCGTTTGCGGCGTCCGGTCCGGCCGGCGACGGGACAATGATGAATCAACACGACCCTGAAATACTTTTGCCGGGCGGTGTGTGCCAGGAGGCTTTCCAGGTTTTGCAGCTGCAGGTCGCCGATGCTGCCGGTCGCCAGATAAGGTGGGGTCGGAAGGGCGGTGTCCACGCCGATGATGGCTGCGGGTCCCCTGATCCGCAATAAGGGAAACAAGCGGTCCGGAGGTCGTGGGTTGCCTTCTGCATCGCCGGGTGCATCCGATTGCATATAATCCTCCCAGTACGCCATGGTGTCATTCCAGGCGGTGCGGACGTAGCGGTCGTGATTGCCCGGGATCACGGTGACCCGTGAGGGAGAACCCAACGACTGCAGCCACCTGCGCGATTTTTTAAATTCGGCCGGGAGGCTCAGGTGCGTCAGATCTCCAGTGACAACAATGTGATCGGGTTGGGTCTCCATCAGATCGGATCGCAGGGCCGACAGAACAATGTCCCCGTGCCTTGCTCCGCGGTGCAGTTTCCATTTCAGATAGCCGAACAACCGCTTGGTCAACAGGTCCCGTGCCGTGACGTCCTGTATACAGGCAATGTGCGGATCGGAAATGTGCGCCAGGGTAACGGCGGCTTCCCGTCGGTGGTGGTCGGTATCGCCGACCGTATTGTTATTTACAGAAACCATTTGTGATTCATACAGCAACCGGGTAAATATAGCAACCGACCGGGAGATGGGAAATTCGATATTGAGATTTAACTGACTCGGTTTGCTCACGGGTTGCGTGGAAGAAATAGCCCTGAAGGGCAGTAGCTCAAATTAGGTTTCAGGACTTCACTCCTTTGGTCTCACACAATTTTTATGAACCTCGGTGGTTCCCGAATGTTGGTATCGATTAAAATGACCGTTCGGGCAGCCCGAGGTCAGAACTGACACCTGAAACCTGACACCTGAAACCTCAAATCGTCAAGACCTATGGACACGGTGGTTGGGTTAAGTGCCTATGTTTCCTCCAAGATTTTAGTACATCACACAGGAATATATAAATGTCATTATTTGCCTGCATCGTGAAAGACTGCCCGGTCAAGCTGTGGGGATTAAGCTGCCGCCAACGGGTATTGCGCGTGCTGCAAAACGCCGGTGTGACCGATATCATCGAAGATATCGGCACCCTCCCGGATAATGTCCCGGTGCTCCTGTTAAGGGGAGATTTCCTGTTCGATGACCGGGTAATCAATTATCTGGTGCAAAATCCCGGTATTCTCTTGAAGGTCGGGCAAGCCGCCACAGGTGTTTTCGTGGCCGCCCACGTCGCCTCTGGACATGCCGGCGCAGCGCTTGCGATACTGATGGGGACCCCCACCGGAAAATCGTTGCCGGGGGTGAGAACCGAAACCCTGGAATCCTTGGGCCTATCCTTCCGGCAACGGCTGCTCAAGTTCGAACCTCCTTTTGTGTTGCCGGTCAGCCCGGAGAACCGGCGCATTTTGGAAAAAAGGCTTTTTGACTGGTCCTATAAAGGCGTGACCGATCTGGTCACGAAGTGGGCCTGGCCCCACCCGGCCCGCTGGGCGGTTGCCCAGTGTGTGCGTTTTGGCCTGAGACCCAACCATGTGACGATGCTCGGGCTGCTTCTGGTTGTCCTGTCCGGCGTTTTTTTTGCCGGCGGCCGATATGGATGGGGATTGCTGGCAGGCTGGTCGATGACCTTTTTGGATACGGTAGACGGCAAATTGGCCCGGGTGACCGTTACCTCCAGTAAAATCGGTCACTATTTCGACCATCTGATCGATTTGATTCATCCGCCGATCTGGTACGTTCTCTGGGGGCTGGGACTGACCCGCTTTGAGGTGGCCGGTTTGTCGCTGGCAACAACCTGCTGGCTGATTGTGGTCGGATACCTGGCGGGGCGATTGGCGGAGGGCGTGTTTCTGGTCCGACTGGGCAAGTTCGGGCTTTTTTGCTGGCGCCCGATCGACTCCTATTGCAGATTGATTACCGCCCGTCGCAACCCCTGCCTGATCCTGCTGACCGCCGGTGTCCTTTTAAGGCAGCCGGATTGGGGATTGGCCGCGGTGGCGATCTGGACCGTGGTTAGCAGCGTTTTTCTGCTCTGCCGGATGGGTATGGCCTTGTTGGAGCAAAAAACCGCCGGCACGGTGCGCTCCTGGCTGGCGGATATCGACTTGGCGCGGCAAAACCATCCCCTGGCTGTTCGACTGTTCACGCGCCGATCCGAATAGCCGTGATGGCGCTGCATACCGGACGGTCTGATCGGAAAGCAACTAAATATTCACTCCAATCTCGAGAAGATCAGAAGTTAAGAAAAGCAGAAGATTAGTATTGCTCATCCTTTAGCCGGATTCTAATCTTCTAACTTTTGGGTCTTAATCCCTTTGGCGATTCTGGCGCGAGATAAATAAGAATTAAAAACATCCAATTCTACCTGGTTTCACGAGAGCTACCGGAACATTTAAACGCAGTATGGGTAAGGTCAATTTCTTAACATCCGGTCGAGCACCACGCATCGGCGCGCTTATCAACCCGCTTAGCGGCGGGAATCTGAATGGGCTGGACAAGGTCCGTCGCGTGATCGACGAAAATCCTCAGGTGGTCTGCCGCGATGTTCGAAAACCGCGGGAGGTGCTGGCGGCCCTGAGGGATTTTGCCCGCCAGGAGATTGATCTGGTGGCGGTCAATGGTGGTGACGGCACCGTCCAGGCGGTGTTGACCGCCCTTTTCCATTATCAGCCGTTCGAAACCCGGCCGTTGCTGGCAGTGCTGCAATCGGGCACCACCAGTATGACCGCCAGGGACGTCGGCTATTCCGGATCGCGGGTGAAGTCTTTGAGAAGGCTGTTTCGATGGGCCGCCACCGGAGAAGGTCCGGTAAGGCTCGTTGAACGTCCGGTTTTACAGGTGAGCGCACCCGGGCATCAAATCCGTTTCGGAATGTTTTTCGGCGCCTGTGCCATCTATGAAGGGATTCAGTATTTTCACAGTAAACTGAATACCTGGGGCATTCGAGGTGAAATCGGACCTGGCTTGACCATTCTGCGTTTCTTGTGGTCCGCCACCCGCCGGGGCAGTGATTTCATAGCGGCCACGCCGGTTTCCGTCGAGCTGGACGAGCACCCCGCCCGGCAATTCGATGCGTTTGTGGTGCTCATCAGCACCCTTGAACGTTTGTTTTTGGGTATTCATCCCTACTGGGGCAATGAACGCGGCCCTTTGCGCTACACGGCTCTGCGTGCGCATCCGCAATATTTGCTGCGTGCGCTGCCCTCCGCCCTGAGAGGCCGCGGGGGAAGGTATGGCACTTCGGAAAACGGGTTTTACAGTCATAACGTTTACGAGGCGCGGTTGAAACTCGACAGCGGTTTCACGCTGGACGGCCAGCTTTACAAGCCTGCAACGGCCATGGAGCCCACCATCGTGCGCTATGGTGGAACCGCCAGGTTTTTGATCACCTGAAATCTTATTTAGGGTCGCAGAAGACACGGATTCAATTCGGTAACCAATTACAATGAATATACCTTCTGAGTTGATTGCCGCCATCGGCGCTCAATCGGAGCGGACCGCATCGCCGGCTGTCCAGATTCTGATCGATGAAATTCTGGCGCGTTACGGACAAAGCGCCCGGGCGATCCTGTTTTACGGCTCCTGCCTGCGTACGGGGGACGAACTGGATGGGCTGGTGGATCTTTATCTGCTGGTGGACAGCTACCGCGCCGCTTACCCGGGACGCACCCAAGCTTTTTTAAATGCCCTGCTGCCGCCGAATGTCTATTACCTGGAACGCGAGTTTCAGGGGCAGACGGTCCGGACCAAGTATGCGGTTTTGTCTCTGGCGGATTTTGAAAAAGGGACCTCGCCGCGCTGGTTTCACTCCTATTTGTGGGGGCGGTTTTGCCAACCCACCGCGCTGCTTTATGCCCGCGACGAGGACGCGGCCGCTCTCGTTCAAAAATGTTTTGCCCGGTCCGTACTGACGTTTGTGCAGCGCGTGCTGCCGGCTGTCGACGCCGATTTTACCGCTGCCATGCTGTGGCGCCGGGGATTCGAACTTTCCTACCGGTCGGAACTCAGGTCCGAGCGTCCGGAAAAGCGGGCCCATCTGTTTGACGCAGCACCTGAATATTATGAAACCATCACCCGTTTGGCCATGAAAGCCGTCGATTTTCCAGTGGAAACCATTGGCGGCACCGATCCGATTCGATGCCGCGTGCGCATCCCAACCCATGTGCGGGGCATGAGCCGCCTGTCGTGGCGGCTGCGATTTTTTCAGGGCAAATTGTTGTCCGGGTTGCGGCTGCTCAAGGCCACGGCCACCTTCGAGGGCGGAGTGGATTACATCCTGTGGAAGATCGAACGGCACTCGGGGGTCACGGTGGATATCGAGCCCCGGTTGCGGCGTCGGCCGCTGCGGGCGATCTGGACATTGGTCTGGCGGCTGTATCGGCAGGGAGGTTTTCGTTAGGCAGGTTGAGCCGGTTTGGCCCGTTGGTCTGTTAACGCCGGCTTTTCCGAATCGTAAAAATAACGACCATTTGTGGATGGGCACTAATTAGTGCCCATCCATCAAAGGGTCTTTTACAATGATGGGCACCTGATGGTGTTTCCAATCCAGAAATGAGGATTTTTGCCCAAGGTCAAGGAAATCAAGCGCTTGCGCGGAGGCGTAGCTTGCTACGCCGCACAAGCAAGCGCGCGGATTGACGCCGAAATTGGGCAAAAAGGCCATTTATGGATGGAAACTAATTAGGGCGTTGCTTTTTCATACAGCACATACTTCAGCGTCGGCTGCCGGTTCACGATTTGATAGTTTTCCGGAATGGTGCAGCCGCTGTTTTTGGCGATGATCAGATACCGGCGGCCCGGTTCCGGCGTCAGGTTGACCTTATAAAACCGTTGCATATCCGCAAAAAGCCAATCGTAATAAATTATATCTTCCGGACAGACCGAGATCGTGATTCTCTCGGGCAGTTCAATATGCTGCAGGTAAAAATCGTGGTAAAAGGGCCGCCGGATGGCATCCCGGTCCTTGAAGTACAACATGCCGGCCAACGCGGCTACAAACAAAACCATGGCCGCCGCGGTCAGGCCTCGCCGAAGGCGGCGTTTGTCTGTCAGCTGCGATTCGATTCGGCTCGCAATTTGATCGGTGGCAAACGCCAGGCTCAACACATAAAAAGGAAAGGAATGCAGAATATAGCGGGCGTGCTGGCGGGTACTGACCACAAACGGCAAACTGGCGCAAAGGGCGACCAGCAGGAAAAACAGCGCTTCGCGTCTGCATCGAATCCGGCGCAAGGAAAATCCGGCAATCGGGATGAACAAGCCGGCGATCAGCAGGGGGATAATCATTTCGGATAGCCAGCGCTGCGCCAGATACCAGTGGGTATCCCCCGGGGCTCTTTGATTTGTGAGGCTGACCACGACCTGGCTCCGCCAGAACCCCTGCCAGAAGTCGACACTGTCCGGGAACAACCAGGATGTTCCCCCAAAAAGGACCGCAAAAGCGGCTATCGCCAGTAGGGTAGCGGTTATCGCCTTGCGAAATCCGGTCTGCAAGGTCAGCGACGCCAGTACCGGCACGGCCAAAGTGAACAGGGCCACTGGTCCCTTGGTGAGAAACCCAAGGTATACGATCCCTCCGGCCAACAGGCTGTAGAAAAAATGCCGGGCTTTCGAGCTTACGCTGCGGTATGCAATCGTGGTGGCGGCGATGGCAAAAATTGTCCAGGTATTCACGATCCGGTTGGTTTGCAGCATGTAGGTAAAGATCGGCAGACTGGTCAGCAGCAGCAGCGGCCACCAACTGCCGAGTGCGGGCAGTTGAAGGTCCCGGCGGACCCGTTGCCAGAACCCGGCCGTACAGGCAAGGATGACCAGCCCGACAAAAAAGCCGTAAAACGATTCCAGATAGGCGCCGCGGCCGAAGGCTCTGAAAAACAGGGATTGAATCCAGAAAGCGAGCGGCGGATGTTCATGGAACACCGGATGAATTCGGTCATCCAGATAAGGCTTCCAGAAGGTGCCCACCCCGTCCGCCAGATTGGCGGCCACCGCACTGTACTCGACGCCGTCGCCGTGAAGCCCCAGGCGCATCAGTTTGTATCCGATCAGGCAACAGTACAGAGATAGGACCAGCAGTAGCAAAACTTTTCCGGATGAGATGGATGAATGCATTTCAGGTATTTTTTCGCATCAACGGATACAGGGATACGATCCCGACCAGCGGACCGATTGCCAGAAAAATGAACAGGTACTCGGGCGCAATGACCTTTGTCATCATGGACAGCAACTGAATACTGACGATGGTGATGGAAAAACCGACGCAGTTGACAATGGTCAGGGCCGATCCGACGAGCTGTTCGGGGGCCGTGCGCGCGACCAGGGTGGAAAACTGGGGTGAATCCCCGACGACGACCACGCCCCAGAAAACCAGACAGGCCAGAAACAGTTCGGGCGGCGCCTGATATATGAGGCCCGAAAGCAGGCAGCAAAGCCCCGAAAATCCCAATTGAGCACACGCAACCGCGGCGCTGCCGAACCTGGTGGCCAGCAGGCCGCCGCCGATGCATCCGATGCTGCCGGCCGCGATAATGACAAAGGACCACAGGGAAGTATTCAGAGTAGTTCCGGGGTGATCGAGGCCGTAAGCGATGAGAAATACCGGCACAAAGGCCCACAGCGTGTACAGCTCCCACATATGTCCGAAGTAGCCGAATGCCGCCGCGCGCAAATCCCGGCGTTCGAATATCAGCTTCAAGGCGCGGCTGTCGAAGGCGGTTCCCTTGAAAAGGTAGGGCCCGTCCGGAACGAGGATATACATCAGGGCTCCGCCGACGGCGGAAATCAGGGAAACCGCCACGATCACCGTTTCCCAGGGGACATGGCCCCCCCAGCCTTTCAGCAGGTGGGGCAGGGCGGTTCCAAGAACCAGGGCGCCGACCAGATACCCTAGCGCCTTGCCCAGCCCCCCGCGGTACCAGCCGGACGCGATTTTCATCCCCACCGGATAAATTCCCGCCAAAAAAAAGCCGGTCAGCCATCTGAAGACCATTAACAGGGTGAAGCTGCCCGGGACGAGGAAGACGAGCAGATTGGTGAAGGCCCCCAGCAGCGAGCAGAGCACGAAAACCTTGCGCGGCGAAAACCGGTCCGAGACTGCAAAGAAGGCAAAGCACAGCGTACCGGCGATAAAGCCGAGCTGCACGGCCGATGTGACATAGCCCACGGCGCCCTCGCCGAGGGACCACTGACGCTGAATGTCCCCGACAATGGCGTTGCCGGCAAACCAGAGGGACGTTCCGGTAAACTGGGAGAAAATAATTGTCGGCAGAATCCAGGCGGGTCTCTTTTGCATGTCTATCTCAGTTTGATCGTCTCCAGGTACTGCTTCACCCTGCCGGTGGCTGAAATGAACATTTTCGAACCGGTCATGAACGTAAACAGATCCTTGACGTTGCCGCAGGTTTTCGCGAATTCGGTTCCGATGACGACTGCGGGCTCGGCAGCGTCCGGGTGGTCCGCCATGGCATTCACATACATATCCAGCCGGTCCTTCAACACCTTGAAATAATCGATATCCTGCCCGATCATGTATTCCATGGTCTGACCCAGGTCCCGCGAAAAGTCATTGACGGCATTCCAGTACTGCGCCATCAGCGTCTGTTTTCGGGAGCTGTCGGGCAGATAGTAGGAAATGCTCCAGCCGACCGTGATGATTTTCAATATGGGAAGCTCATATTCCACCGCGGTGCGCTGGATGTCGGCTTCGGGCGGCAGATGGTCCATGAGCCATTTGAGATCCTCACGGCCGATGGCGAAATTGAATAAATCCTCGCCGACTGCTTCCAGCGGCGATTTCTGGGTATCATTTTTTTCCATATAGCGGATACTAAACGATAACTTGCAGTAATGGCCCCCCGGAAGGTTTTTTAGCGTCCCGGAGAGTAATGGGCAGTGCCACGGAAAATCCGAAATCCGAATATCGAAATGCGAAACAAATCCGAAATTCGAATTCTATACAACATTCAATGCCTGCTGCAAATCCCGGATCAGCGGTTCGACTTCTTCTATGCCCACCGACAGCCGCACCAGGCTCTCGCCGACACCGGCCTTGGCCCGGTTTTCAGGGCTTAAAGCGGCGTGGGTGTTGGTGATGGGCTGGTTGGCCAGGCTGGACACGCCGCCGAGGCTGGTCGCCAGTTTGATCGTTTGCAGGTGGTCCATGAAACGTTTGGTCTGCTCGAAGCCGGCCTCGATTTCGAAGCTGAGCATGCCGCCGAAACCGGCCATCTGTCTGCAGGCGATCTCGTGGTCCGGATGGGAAGGCAGGCCCGGATAGTGGACGATTTTTATATTCTTCTCGTTCTGTAGGAACTCTGCTATTATAAGGGCGTTTTCGTTTTGGCGCCGGACGCGCAGCTCCAGGGTTCGCAGCCCGCGCAGGGTGAGAAAGGC
This sequence comes from uncultured delta proteobacterium, assembly GCA_963774425.1. Lineage (GTDB taxonomy): Bacteria > Desulfobacterota > Desulfobacteria > Desulfobacterales > JAFDCJ01 > JAFDCJ01. The sequence continues at coordinate 126,866 of CAVZEZ010000030.1, forward strand.
CGACATCGGGTCCATTACCCCGCCCATGATTTTGCGGTACGTCCAGAGCCGGTCAAAATGCTGCTGGTTGCAGCAGACAAAACCCGCCGTGACGTCATGGTGGCCGCCGAGATATTTCGTTCCGCTGTGCAGGACCAAATCCACTCCCCAATCGGCTGGATGCTGATTGATGGGCGATGCAAAGGTGGAATCGAGCATGACCACGACCCCTTTTTTGCGGGCCGCCGCGGCCAGGGGTTTGACGTCGACCACCCTCAGCAGCGGATTGGTCGGCGTTTCCAGGTAAAGTACGGCCGCGCCCTTTCCAATTTCGCCGAGGATCTGCTCCGTCTGATCACAGTTTATGAATACGGTTTCAACGCCCAGTGCCGGTAAAACTTCATTGAGAAACTCAAAGGTGCCGCCGTACAGTTCCCGAATGGCCACGATGCGGTCACCGGCCTTGACCGTCGTCAGAATGGCGGTGGTGATCGCCGCCATGCCGGAGCCAAATCCCAGGGCATGATCATAGGATTCAAGGCCGGCCACTTCGCGCTCCACTTCCATGACGGAAGGATTGTCCCAGCGCGAGTAGAGAAATCCGCTGCGATTCTGGACGACGTCGATCAAATCGTCCGAGGTGTCGAATTTATAGGTGGCGGTCAAATATATCGGCGATATTACGGGTTTGCCCTTCATGGTGGTTCTCCTTATGGCTAAGGGTAATTTCTTAATATCGGTCGCCCGGCCATCCCCGTCAAAGTGAAGGAAAAATTCCCTTAGATCCCCCTTAAAACAGGGAATGTTATGCTTGCCTCCCCCGGCGGGAGGGATTGAGGGAGGGTGTAAATGGGGCGAATTCCTTTAAGTAAATAATAATCATGATTCTGTCAACGACAGCCGGAACCGTTAAAATTCTTCATCGGTTTGAGACCGGCAAAGCGAATTTTAACACAACTCGATTGACTTGGCGCGTGGTATTTCCTATTTTGCAACATTTGCATCTATAACAAATAAGGGGGAATGTAAAAATGACCATCGATGTCTGTGTGGCCGGGGCAACCGGATGGGTTGGGGCCGAACTTTCAAAAGCCATTCATGCCGCCGGGGATCTGCGGCTGTCGGGGGTGATCGCCCGCACCACTGCCGGCCGGCAATTAGGGGAAGTCCTGAAAGTCGCCGGCCTGGATCTGGAGGTTCAGGCAACGGCCCGGGAGGCCCTGGCGAATCCCTGTGATGTATTTGTAGAGTTCAGCCGGCCGGAAGCCGCCAAGGCGCATGTGCTGCAAGCCCTGGAAGCCGGCGCCCACGTGGTGGTGGGTACCTCAGGTTTGACCGATGAAGATTATGCCGAGATCGGCTCGGCGGCCGAAACCCGGGGACTTGGCGTGCTGGCGGCGGGCAACTTCGCGTTGACGGCGGTGCTGTTGCTGAAATTCGCCACCCTGGCGGCCCGGCATATTCCCCAGTGGGAAATTATCGACTACGCCGGCGATTCCAAACCCGATGCCCCCAGCGGCACGGCCCGGGAGCTGGCCTACCGTTTGGAAAAGGTTCGTCCACCCGAGCTGACGGTGCCCGTGGATCAGACCGTCGGGCCGCGGGAAAGCCGCGGGGCCGCGTTGGGCGGCTGCCAGGTGCATTCCGTACGTTTGCCGGGTTATGTCGCATCGGTGGAGGCGATTTTCGGATTGCCACAAATGCAGCTGACCCTGCGCCACGATCCCGGCACCAGCGCGCAGCCCTATGTGGACGGAACCCTGTTGGCCATCCGCAAGGTGGCCACCCTGAAAGGACTGCACCGCGGGCTGGATTGTGTCCTGGATTTCTGAGGCGGCAAAGTTACCAATTTTTTTTTACCACAGAGGCACAGCGGACACAGAGAATGCCGATAACGCGGCTGCTTTTAGTTTGCCGCCGTCTCCCGGCAAACTGAAAAATTAAACATCTCCGTGCCCACCGTTTCTCTGTGGTGAAATCAAATTGCAAACCTTTTTATGATACGTCACCGTACTTATAAAATAGATACTAAGTAATGCAAAGAATCAGAGCCGCTGTTCCAGTTTTTCAAAGCAGGGGATGCACAGGGTCTGTTCCTGCAGCCGCCGGGTGCGGGATTCCATCACCGACTCCCCGCACTTGTCGCAGACCAGGCTGCTGAGTATGCGCGCCTTTTGCGGAACCGGCCCATTGGGCTTCTTGATATCAAACAGATCGCGCAGGTCGGAATCCATCATATGCTTTGAAATAAGCTTGCGGGCCTCTTTCCAGAGTGTTTTTTCATCATCGGACAACTCCTGCGATTGCATTTTGCGGTGAAGCCGACTGAGCGTCTGCCGGGCCTCACCACCCGTGTCGGGTTTGGCCACCAGCCGGGCGGCCTTGCCGTCCGATCGGCGGTAAAACGTGAAGGCTGTCTTGCCGAAGTCCTTGTAGATAAGATTGCCTTTGCCGAAGGTGCATCCGGTGAGAAACTGGATAGCGTCCACCCCGCACATGTCGGTCTCCACAACCGCCACCAGTTCTTCATCCCGGGAGCGGCCGCACAGTTCCGTCAGCGCCCATTCCGCCGCCCGGATGCCGCTGGCCAGCCCCGGACACCAGTGTCCGTGAAATACGATGGTCTGGTCGATTTGTTCCTGTGACAAACTGCAAGCCATGGTTTTTTCTCCTTTGTGCTATTTTTCAATGGGGAATCACCACCGGAAATCCTTCGCAGTGATGGATTCCCACCTCGATGCCATATACCTCCCCGATAATTTCCGCGGTCACCTCCCGCGGGGCCACGGCGGCGTGAATGGCGCCGCCTTTCAAAAACAGGCACTTGTCGGCAAACCGCAAGGCCGTGGTGAGATCGTGCAGGGTCATGACAGCCCCGACCCCGTGTTCGTGAACTACCCGGCGGATCAATTTCAGGATCTCCACCTGATTTTTCAAGTCCAGGCTGCTGGTGGGCTCGTCCAACAGCAGCAGTTTCGGCTCCTGAACCAGTGCCCGGGCCACGGCCACTTTTTGCAGCTCGCCGCCGCTCAATTTGTCGATATGGCGCAGGGTCAGATCTTCTAGATACAAGCTCCGGAGGGTTCCGTCAACGATCTGCAGGTCATTTTCACCGACCCTGAACCGGATGTGCGGCCGGCGGCCCATCAAAACAGCATCGAAAACGGTCATTTTGGCGGCGGACTGGCGCTGGGCGACGTAGCCGATGCGGCGGGCCACGGCCTGGGCATCCATTTTGAGGACATTGGAATTTTCCACCATCACCGCCCCGCCGTTCGGTTTCAAAATGCCGTTGATGCACCGCAAAAGGGTGGTCTTTCCCACGCCATTGGGGCCGAGAATGGCAACCACCTCACCTCGCCGGACCTCGAAAGTGACGTCCTCCAAAACCGGACGGCCATTGTAAGCGGAAGCGGATGTCGTCGATGCCGAGGATCATCGGTTGCGTCCTTTCACGATCAAGAGCATGAACACCGGGGCGCCGATAAAGGCGGTCAGAATGGATACCGGCAGCAAATGCGGGGCCAGTATCAGCCGGGCGGCCGTGTCCGAAGCCAGCAGCAAAACCGCCCCCAATACCGCCGACGCCGGCAGCAGGAAGCGGTTGTCGGCGCCGATGAACCGGCGCACCATGTGGGGACACACCAGCCCCACAAATCCGATAATGCCGAGAAAAGACACCGTCACCGCCGTTACCAGGGAAGCGACCAGCATTCCGGTCAACCGCACCCGCGCGACCCGCACACCCAAACCCCGGGCGGTCTCGTCGCCGGCATCCACGGCATTGTAATTCCAGGCGTTTAAGATGAAATAAAGCGTTGCCGCCGCGGTGACCGCCGCCAGTACGGCCAGCTCGTTCCAGCCGGCGCGGGCTGCGTCGCCGAAGGTCCAGAATACCATGGCCGCCAGTTGGACGTCATCGGCGAAATACTGCAAAAACATGGTGGCGGCGGTAAACAGCGCCCCCAGCGCCACGTCCGCCAGTATCATGGTCTTCGGTTTGGCGCCCCGCATGCGGGAGACGACCACAAATAAGAACTTGAATTATGGTTACCATTGCGATCAGCCCGGCTGGATTCCAGCCGGAGGATGCCCTTGCGGGAAGCAATAGATATGGCTTTCTCGGCAATTGATTTCAAGCTGCCCGCTACGTTTCCATCGTCACTCCGGCATGTTTTTAGTCGGAGTCCAGAAAAATTGCCGTGTAGCTGGATAGCGCCAAGTAAGTTACTTCGTTCCCGAAATTAATCCGGAATGCTTATTGTTAATTTTGAAGTTACTTTCACCTCGGATTGGCTTCTTTTCAAGGAGACAACTGACCTGATACCTGAACACTGAAACCCGAAATCTTTCTCCCATTGTACCGTTTCCTACAACAAACCAGCGGTTCAATCCAGCGGCACCGGTTCAAAAGCCAGTTTCCTAAAGGCAGCGTTCATTTGTTCGAACACCGGCTTTCCAACCAGAAACCTATAAATTTCATCGGCCTTGGCGGCTGGATCGATGTCCTTGAATTTTTCCGGATACAGCGCCTTGCCGATAAAATAGGCGTCGGCCATGATGGATCCGAAGTTTTGGGTATACCAGTTGTAGGGCAGCACGGCGTATACCCGGCCGCTTTTCACGGCGCTGAGGTGCCGGTAGGCCGGATCGGTTTTTAATTCAAACAGCCCGCCGGCCTTGCCGCCCATCTGCAAGGTGGAAAGATCCAAAAACAGATAATCCGGATTCCAGGCCACAATCCTCTCCTTGGCGATGCTGCTGTGCTGCAGGGATTCGCCGGTAGCTTCACGGGCCAGAGTGCGGGCATTGACGAAAGCGAAGGGCGGATACAAGGGCTCCGTGGACTGAAAGCCGTGGGGACCGCGATAGGCGATGCCGCCCACAAAACAGCCGGGCCGCTTCTCGGGCGGGATGTCCGCCGTGCGCTGTTGCAGGTCGGCGATCAGACCGTCGAAAAAGGCAATCACCTCCTCTGCCCGGTCACTTTTTCCTAAAACCCGCCCCATGATCCGCAGGGATTGAAACAGGATCTCGCGCTGCCCGCCGAGATCACCGTAATTCAGGATGATCACCGGGATGCCGGTTTTACGGGACAACTCCACCGGATTATGTCCCATGGCTGCATAGGTTTTGAAAATCACCTGGGGCAGGGGATCCAGGGTCAATATCAGCTCCGGATGGTCACGGCCGCGAAACTCGCCGAATATCGGGAAATCCATAAATTGGGGATTGGCCAGGGCATACGGTCTGGCATCGAATTGAGGCCGCCGTTTTTCCATGTCATCCACGGCCACGATCCGGGGCTGGGCCTCGAGATAGGTCAGCAGCCGCAATGCGCAGGGCCCGGAGCAAATGACCTGCGAAACCTGCTCGAGCACTTCCACCTGCATGCCGGCGGAATCGGTGATTATCCGACTGGAAGCATTTGTTTCCTGCGCAAAACAAAGCCCAACCAACAGGCCGAGAACGGCCCCAAATACCAAAAAGCGGGAGATCCTCATCATGTCATCCTTTCAAAACAAAAAAGCCACGAGACCTTTATCCTTTCGTAGGAAAAACGGCCTTCGTGGCTTAATGATCAGATTGATTGTGTGTTGTGCGACCCCACCTTCGGGCAGGAAATAATTATCAATTCCTATAGCGTATAGCGGATAAGGGCGGGGCCTGTCAAGGCGGAATTGAGAATAGTGATCAACGCATTGGATGCCCGGTTTCCTGCTGGCTCGTATGAAACTACGCCAGAATGGCACAGTTTCTGTCTTTGATCAGTCGGGCTGCCCTTTCGCCCGAGGCTGCGGCTTATATGAAACTTTAAAGGAATGGATTCGATTTTAGGTTTTTATTCAGACAGGATTTACAGAATCTTAGGGATTTATTCGCCTTGCGGCGACGTACTTTTCGGCCGAAGGCCATAATATCCTGACTACTCGGTTGATCCTGTCTGTTTCTTTTTTTTAAAGATGGAATCCATTCCTTTGATAAATAGTGACAAAGAAATGGATATTCGTTATCAAAACTTTGTTCAGAATCCGTTTCTCCCCTAAAAGGAGGATCGACATGGTTTATCTTGAATAAAGCCCCTGCTTTCATCGCGAGAAGTGGGGGCTTTTTAATTTAATTTTGCTGTGAACGGCTTCAATATACTGGCAAAAAGCCCCGGGAGCAGCATCTCTTTGGCAAAGATTGGAGGATTTTAGCATATTTTGGAATTATCAACCTTCGCATCCTGCGCAATGTTCCTTTAACCCTCGGTTCCTCCATGGGAATCGTCTTCGGCATCGCACTTTTCGGCACGACCTTCATTCTGCCGCAATTCACCCAGAATCTGCTCGGCTACCCCGCCTTTCAGGCCGGACTGGTGCTGGCGCCCCGGGCCTTTATGCTGCTCGTCTGCATGCCGGTGGTCGGCTGGCTCTACCGCCATCTGGATGCGCGGATCCTGGTCATTTTCGGCATTCTGGTCATCTTCTGGTCCTACTACGATCTGGCCCATCTTTCCCTCGATGCGGGCTTCTGGAATCTAGTACCGATGCTTCTGATCATGGGAATCGGCATGCCGTTTATGTTCGTCACTCTGACGACCGTTTCCCTGAGCACCATCCCGCGTCCGGACATGACCGATGCCACCGGCCTTTATACCCTGATGCGTCGGATCGGCGGCAATATCGGCTATGCCCTGGTCGCCACCCTGGTGGCCCGGGGTCAGCAAATCCACCGGGTAAACCTGGTCAGTCACTTGAATCCTTACAACCCGACCTATGAGACGTTGCAGCGGATGGCAGGTTCGCTCTTAGGCCACCTGGGCCTGAACCCCTCCGCCTTAAGTCACGCCGGTCTTGCCCTGACCAACAGGCTGGTCAACCGACAGGCGACCATGCTCGCCTATAACGATGTCTCCTGGGTGCTCGGTTACCTCTTTCTGGCCACCATCCCCCTGGTGCTGCTGATCCCCAGCCGCGCGGCGCTTTCCGCTGAAAAAGAACCGTTCAAATCGTCCGCTGTATCTTCTGCTAAATAGGAGCCACAGGTTCTGCAAACTCATTCAATGTATCTTTTAAAAAGATAAAGATTGACAAAAAAGCGCACATTCGTTATCCAAATTATCATAATAATCGGTTAATCCATTAGAAGGAGGATCAGCATGGTTTATCTGGAATAAAGCCCCTGCTTCCATCTTGAGAAGTGGGGGTTTTAGGTTTCGTGCTGATTCCCTAAACAAAAAGTGCAAATTGGGAAAGTGTCTTTCCGCGGTTGGCACAGAGCCTATTATATATCTGGAGATGATCCCAAATCGGTTCTGTGCCAGGATCGCGTATTCGGCAAACGTATCACCGAGACCGCGCCAGCCGAACAAAGCGACCAGACCGCGAGCCGCCGCCAAAAGAGATCCAGAAGGGCCAATTCAGAAGGGATTTGATCGGATCACCGGCAACGATGTGGAACATCAGTGCGGGCAGGCAGATGTGATAGACAAATTGGGCAAGCGGCCCGGCAATCGCCGCCGGAACCGTCCCGCCTTTTTCGCTGACCTATCCGAGAACGACAACCCCAAAGACCGGCAGGATCAGCGCGAGGATATCCAATTTTGTTTCCCCTGTCTTTGTCGATCAGCACCGCACAGACTCTGATTGTTTGTCGGGCGGTGTCAGTCTAATGGAAACTATCCTCTTAATAATTCAATCATATTGTGGAATTTGCACCGCCAATTGACGCCAAACTATGAGATCCTATAAGGATGGTTCTTGCCGCGATTTGATGAAGTTGGAGCCGATCTGGTGACCAAAATGATAAAAGACAGCGAAACGCAGCGCATGCAGCATGTTATCGAAGCCAACCTTGGCATTCCGGCCTTCGAGGGCAATCGACTCACGGTGCTGAGAAATGGGGTTCAAATTTTTCCGCCGATGCTTAAAGCCATTGAAAATGCCGAGCAGAGTGTCGATTTTCTCACCTTCGTGTATTGGAAAGGAGACATCGCCTGGCGCTTTGCCCGCACGTTAGCGAAAGCGGCTCGACGCGGGGTGCGTGTTCGTGTACTGCTCGACGGCTACGGTACAATTCCAATGGATAAGGCCCTTGTCGAGCTGATGGAGAAAGCCAATGTCGAAGTCGCCTGGTTTCGACCTCCGGTGCGTTGGAAGGTATGGCAGATCGACAACCGAACACATCGCAAGATTCTCATTTGCGATCGCAAAGTTGGCTTTACGGGCGGCGTCGGAATCGCAGAGGAATGGGAGGGCGACGCCAGTAACCCGGCGGAGTGGCGCGACACGCACGTTTGCGTAGAAGGGCCGGCGGTGCGCGGTCTTGAGGCTGCGTTTCTGACGAACTGGCAGGAGACGGGGCGGTTGGCCCTCGCGGACATTGAGGATATCTCCGGACCAGAGCCGACCGGCTCCGTACCGGTTCATGTCGTGAGGTCGGCAGCCATGGTCGGTTGGAGTGACGTCGCAAGCCTTTTTCGGGCGGTTATCGGGGCTGCACGTCGGCGCTTGTGGATCACCACTGCCTACTTTGTTCCGGATGACGGCGCGATCGAATTGCTGTGCGACACCAAAAAACGCGGGGTGGACGTTCAAGTGCTGATGCCGGGAAGGCATATGGATAAACGCGTCTGTGACTTGGCCGGCGCATCTTCCTTCGACCGACTGCTTAAGTGCGATATCGCAATTTGGCGCTATCAGAAGACAATGATCCATGCCAAGGTGCTGGTCATAGACGGAATTCTGTCCCTGGTGGGCTCGCCCAACTTCAATCATCGCTCCATGAAGCAGGATGATGAAATCTGCTTGGTGGTGCCCGAACCGAAATTTACCGAAATATTGCAAAACCATTTTCAGGAAGACCTCAAGCATTCCGAACGAATAACCGAAGGCGAATGGGAGAGTCGAGGACTGCTCAGCCGCATGGGCGAGTATGTTACTCAGCTGATCAAACCTCAACTGTAAAATGTCGAATGCGCACCCCTTCAATTTGGTCGGATCACAACGAATTAAAGCAACGGAAGCTCCGTCTGGACATTTATTTCGAGGAGGTTATCAGGCGATCCTGGTTGACATTGATAGCGGGGGCCGAATGTCGATTGAACCACTTAATTTAAGTTTTTTAAATACGTATATTGAGACAGCGTCAGGAAAGGAGGCGGAAAATCTGCAAAATAAAAATTGAGGCACTCGATTTTCGAAATGGTCAATCGGTGATTTCAACCCCCGGAATTCTGTAATTCAAAACGAATATTCATTAGATGAAAGGAGACCGTTATGAAATTTAGAAATTTGGTTCTGGTTTTAACATGTTTGGCTCTTTTGGCGATGGTGGGCGGGCCGGCCACAGCGGCCGACACAATCAAAATTGCGTACATCGATCCACTGTCAGGCTCTTTTGCGGGTGTGGGGGATTCCGGCTACAAGCATTTTCAATACAGTGCCGAGCTGATCAATGCCAAGGGGGGGGTGCTCGGCGGCAAGATGCTCGAGATCGTGCCCTTCGATAATAAAACCAGCGCCAAGGAGAGCCTGATTCAGCTTAAAAGCGCCATCGATCAGGGCATTCAGATCATCACCCAGGGCAACGGCTCCAGTGTGGCCGGGGCCTTGATCGAGGCAGTGGACAAGCACAACAAGCGCAATCCCGACCAACCGGTTCTTTATCTGAACTATGCGGCGGTCACGCCGGCCTTTACCAATGAAAAGTGCAGCTTCTGGCACTTCCGCTTCGATGCCCATGTGGACATGAAGATTGCGGCCATCACCGACTACATCAAAGAGCAAAAAGACATTACCAAGGTTTATCTGATCAATCAGGACTATGTATTCGGCCATGCCGTGAGCGATGCCGCAAAAGCCATGCTCAAGGAAAAACGTCCGGACATCGAGATTGTCGGCGACACCTACACTCCTCTGGGCAAAGTGAAGGATTTTTCGCCCTATGTCTCCAAGATTCAGGCCAGCGGCGCCCAGGCCATTATTACCGGAAACTGGGGCGCGGACATGTCGCTGCTCGTCAAGGCCGCTAAGGATGCGGGTCTGGATGCTCAATTTTATACATTCTACGGCAACGGTCTGGGTGCGCCCGCGGTCATCGGCGAGGCCGGCATCGGCAAGCTCATTTCGGTCACTGAATGGCATCTTGACCTGAACCAGGAAGAAAACAACAAAGAGGACGAAGACTTCTTGATAGGCTATCAGGAAAAGTATTCCGACGGCGGCAAATCTCCCTACTACTACGGCCGCATCCGCACCGAAATGGACATGCTGGCCGCGGCCATCGACAAGGCCGGCAGCACCGACCCCAAAGACATCGCCTATGCCCTGGAAGGCATGGAATACGAAACACCGTACGGCCAAGTTCTCATGCGGGCCGAAGATCATCAGCTGATCCAGCCGCTGTATCTTTCGGTTTACGCCAAGGCGGGAGAAGGCACCGTTAAATACGACGCCGAGAATTCCGGCGTCGGCTTTAAAACCCTCAAGCGGATCGAGGCTGCGGCCACGGCCATGCCGACGACCTGCCAGATGGTACGTCCGCCCAAATAGGCAGTTTGAGCGGATTGCCCATAGGCATACCCGGCGTCAAAATAATTACCGTGATCGGCCTTGGGACCTAAATTCTAGAGCTGTCGCCTATGATCGATCATGCCCACCGCCGGGTATGGATGTGACACGTTCCATATAACCAGGCCCTGCCGGATTACTTCTTCCGGCAGGGCCGAGTCCGACTGACGCATGCCCGGCGTCCGCATACATTTGGGGGAGCCTTTGAGCCGGGCAGCGGGCGGCGGCGGTAAAGGCACCGCGGGTTTTTTAACTTGTCACCGCACCCCGTTTAATCAAGAAAGTAAACATATGCTGGAATACGTTTTCTTTTCGCTATTAAACAGTCTGGTGCTGGGGATGCTCCTTTTTATGCTCTCCAGCGGTCTCACGCTGATTTTCAGCATGATGGGCATACTCAATTTCGCCCATGCCAGCTTTTACATGCTGGGCGCTTACTTTGGTTATCAGATCACCCGGATGATCGGCTTCTGGCCCGCGCTGGTGATCGCCCCTTTACTGGTGGGCGTCCTGGGGGCAGTGGTCGAGCGGTACGGTCTCAGAACCCTTCACAAATACGGACATGTGGCCGAGCTGCTGTTCACAGTCGGCCTCTTCTACATTATCGAAGAGAGCATCAACCTGATCTGGGGGCGCAATGCCGTGTCCTATCCCATACCGGCGGCGCTTGATTTTCCGCTGTTTACCTTCCTGGGCGCCGAGTTTTCAGCTTACCGCATGTTTATGCTGATCACTTCCGCAGCCATGTTTGTGGGACTTTATCTGATTTTAACCCGCACCCGGATCGGATTGATTATCCAGGCGGCGCTGACCCATCCCGACGGCGTCAGCGCCCTGGGGCACAATGTGCCGGCGGTTTTCATGATGGTTTTTGGCGGCGGTTCCGCCTTAGCCGGACTCGCCGGGGTCATCGGCGGCATCTTTTTGATTACCGAGCCGGCCATGGCCTCGACGTTGGGCCCGATCGTCTTTGTGGTGATCGTCGTCGGCGGCATGGGCTCCTTGACGGGTGCTTTCGTCGCCTCCCTGCTTTTGGCCGCCATCCAGACATTTGCGGTGGGTATCGAATATTCGTTAGCCGACCTGTTTGCCGTATTCGGATTGAATGTCGATGCCGGCGGCCTGCTGGGAGATATCTGGCGCATCCAGTTGTCACACACCGGACCGATTCTACCCTATCTTTTTATGGTGTTGATGCTGATGTTTCGTCCAAAGGGTTTAATGGGCAAACGCGAATCATGAACACGGGTGATACAGGAAATCACTAATATATGAAGGCTTACTTGCAGCAGGGCGGAATTTGGCTTGCGGCCGTTCTCATTTGCACCCTACTACCATTGATCTTCAACTCAGGGTTTGCCCTGTCGATGCTCAGCCAGATGGGAATCGCCATCATCTTTGCGCTTTCCTACAACATGCTGTTGGGACAAGGCGGCATGCTTTCTTTCGGGCATGCGGTTTACTACGGTTTGGGCGGATTTCTCGCCATGCACGCGATCAATATGGTCGGCGCCGGTGAGTTGCCGCTGCCGCTGGAGTTGGTGCCGCTGGTAGGCGGCTTGGGCGGCGTGGTTGCCGGTCTGGTTTTCGGTTGGTTGTCCACGGATAGAGCCGGCACCACCTTTGCGCTTATTTCTCTGGGAATCGGCGAGTTGATCGCCGCCAGCGCTCTCATGCTGCCGGGTTTCTTCGGTGGTGAAGAGGGGATATCCACAGACCGCATGGTCGACAACACCCTGACCGGACTCGGGTTCGGTCAGCAGATCGAAGTCTTTTACTTGATTGCCGCCTGGATGCTGATATGTGTGGCGCTGATGTATCTGCAAACCAAGACGCCGTTGGGCCGGGTCGCCAATGCGGTTCGAGACAACCCCCAGCGCGCGGCTTTCATCGGCTACAATGCGCGTTGGGTCAGAACGCTGCAATTTGCCTTGGCGGCTTTTTTCGCCGGTATTGCCGGTGGACTGTTTGCCATCAACTATGAAATCATCACCGCTGAGACCATCGGCGCCATCCCATCGGGCAATGTATTGATGATGACCTACATCGGTGGGATCGGCGATTTTTTTGGGCCGATTCTGGGGGCGGTGCTCGTCACCTTTATGCAGCTCTCCCTGGCCGGTATCACGCATGCCTGGCTGCTTTATTTCGGCCTGCTTTTCGTGGGCATGGTCCTATGGGCGCCGAACGGTTTGGCCGGTATCATCATGCTGCACCAGCCGGTGTGGCAAGCCGGCCTCATGAAACGGTTGCTGCCGGCTTACGGTCTGATTGCCCTGCCGAGCCTCGTGCTGTTTTCAGGCGCCATGACGCTGATCGAGATCAATTATCATCTCTCTTTGAGCATCAACCCGGATGAACCCATGAGACTGTTCGGTATTTCATTTCGCGCCCAATCGCCGATTGCCTGGTTGGCAGCCGTCGTATGGGTCGTCGTCGGGTTTTACTTCTTTCGCAAGGCCCAACGCGCGGTGCGGCGCAGCTGGAACGAAGTGACCCAAATGATGAAGGACAAGGCGATCGTATGACGGCGCTTAAACTGGTCGACGTGCACAAAAGCTTCGGCAGCAGCAAAATCATCAATGGCGTCGACCTGGCGATACGCAAAGGCGAGCGCCATGCCATTATCGGCCCCAACGGCGCCGGCAAATCCACCCTTTTCAACCTGATCAGCGGTTTTTATGAGGTCAGCACCGGTCACATCGAGCTTAACGGGCGGGTCATCAGCGGGCTGCCCCCGCACCGAATCAACCGCCGCGGCCTGAGCCGCAGTTTCCAGATAACCAATATCTTCCCCAAAATGACCGTGTTTGAAAATATCCGCTGCGCCTTGCTGTGGCCCATGGGGTATCGCTGCTCGTTCTGGCATCTGTGCGGCCGTCTCAAAAAGCTCAACCAAAAGGCCGAGACAATCCTGGAGAAGATCAATCTGGCCGACCGTCGCCACCTTCCGGCCGCGATGCTGGCTTATGCCGATCAGCGGGCCCTTGAAATCGGCATTACCATTGCCGGCGATACGGATGTCATTTTGCTCGATGAACCCACCGCCGGCATGAGTATGAGCGAAACCAAACGGGCGGTCGAGCTCATTCGCAGTGTGACCGAGGGCAAAACCCTTGTCGTGGTCGAACATGATATGAGCGTCGTCTTTGATCTGGCCGACCGGATTTCGGTGCTGGTTTACGGTGAAATTATCGCCACGGATGCTCCCGCCGGCATACGCCGCAATCCGGAAGTACAGGAAGCCTATCTGGGAAAGGAGATCGCCTGAATGTTGGAGGTCAAGGATCTGCACGCCTATTACGGCCGCAGCCACATTCTCCAGGGGGTGAATTTAAAGATCGGCACCAATGAAATTGTCAGTTTATTGGGCCGCAACGGCGTCGGTCGCTCGACTTTCTGCAAAACGATCATGGGGCTCGTCGCGCCCCGGGGTTCGATCATTTTTCAGGGCGAAGAGATTACCGGATGCAAACCCCACACGATCGCGCACAAAGGAATCGGATTCGTGCCGGAGGACCGCTGGATATTCCCCGGTCTGACCGTCCTGCAAAATCTTCAGCTGGGAATGAAGGCCAGAAAAGCGCAGGGGCGCTGGACCCTGGCGGACGTGTTCAAAATGTTTCCAAGACTGGAAGAGCGCTCCAACGTCCAGGGCGGGCTGATATCGGGCGGAGAGCAGCAAATGCTGACCATCTGCCGCGCCCTGATGGGAAACCCCAACTTTATCATGATTGACGAACCCACCGAAGGACTTGCGCCCAAAATGATTGTCCAGGTCGGCCAACTGATAGAAGAGATCGCGCAGCGGGGTATTTCCGTGCTGCTGGTCGAACAGAAGCTCAACATCGCCTTGAAGATATCCCGGCGTTTATACATTATGGGCCATGGACAGGTTGTCTTTGAGGGCACGCCGGAAGACCTGATATCAGATGAAGCCATACGAAAGGAATGGCTGGAAGTCTAGAAAATGAAGATTGAATATTTGGGGGTTCAATATTTCACGGGCTAATTGGAACGGACGTTCCCAATTGCCCCCGGATAGAAAATTCAAACAGAAGAGTCAATAATGCTGATCACAACACTTTTGGGAAGTCCCAAAAAAAAGGGAAATACTGCCACGGTTCTGAGCTGGATAGAAGAGGAACTCAGATTAAGAGGCCACACTGTCGCAAATATCCATCTTAACCACAAATCTATCAAGGGCTGCCTGGGTTGTGGCAAATGCAAGGAAAAACCTGATGAAATCGCGTGTGTCCAAAAAGACGATGCCACAGACATATTGAGAAGCATGATTTCATCGGATGTCGTCCTGTTTGCTTCGCCGATCTATTTCTGGGGTTTTTCGGCTCAATTAAAAGTACTTATCGACCGCGCTTATTCCCTTGTTACCAACTATCATAAGCCGGGGCACACCTCCTTGATGAAAGGAAAACGTATGGGTCTGCTGATCACCGGTGGCGATGACTTTGAAGATAATGCCGAAGGTGTGTTTACGGCTTTCGAGCGATTTTCGGAATTTTTATTAGCTGAAAAATCTGGTGAGATGTATGTGGGCGGGTGCAGTTCACCTTCCGAATTACCCAAAGATATAAAAACAAAGGCTTCGAAACTGGCCCAATCTTTAGTGTCTTGAGACAATTTTCCAACGTGCACTACTTTCGCTATCTTGTGGAATTTGTTTTTCTTTCTTCTCCGCAGTGCGAGTCGGATTCAATCGAGATTCTGGGGACATACTTATCATCGCTACACAATACCGCCCCTATAGAAGCCTATGAAAGACATCATCGACGTGAAATCCGACAAGGAGGATTGAAATGGTTTCATTTGATCTGTCCGATAAAGTTGCACTGATTACCGGTGCCAGCCGTGGCATTGGCGAGGCCATTGCAATTGCTCTGGCAGCCTACGGAGCCCGTGCGATTTTGGTGAGTCGCAAAATCGAAGCATTGGAGGCGGTAAAAGAGAAGATCGTTGCCCAAGGTGGAAAGGCAGAGGCTATTGTCTGCCATCTTGGCGATTTGAAACAGATACAATCTTTATGTAATCAGGTGGGAAAGACCTTCGGGCGTCTGGATATTCTTGTAAATAATGCCGCTGCCAATCCCTATCTGGGACTCATGACCGGCGCTTCCCCGGAGGCTTTCGACAAAACCGTGGAGATCAATCTTAAGGGGCCATTTTTTCTGATTCAGCAAATGGTGCCCTTGATGGAAGGTAAATGCGGCAGCATCATCAATGTGGCATCTGTTAGCGGCGTCAGACCCGGCATGTTTCAGGGCATTTATAGCATCACCAAAGCCGGTTTGATTGCCATGACCAAAGCCTATGCTAAGGAATTGGCGCCCAAAAATATTCGTGTAAATGCTCTCTTGCCCGGATTGACAGAAACCCGTTTTTCCGCTGCCTTGATCGAAAATCAGGAAATTTATCAGAATGCTTTAGGGCGCACCCCCATGAAGCGTCACGCTCAGCCCCATGAGATGGCGGGAGCCGTGCTTTACCTGGCCTCCGAGGCCGCTTCTTTTACTACCGGCACCACTATCATATGCGACGGTGGAGCGCTGGCTTAGGGCTTAGAGAAAATTTGGTATCAAATCTTGGGGGCTACAGGGGACGGGCTTTGATATGTTGATTGACGGAGATGCATTTCACGGAAATTTAACCGGATATACCCAGAAAAAGCAGAATTGGTGTTCCTGGCGCGTTGCACTAAATCGATGATGATTCCGTTCGGTCTTGATCGAAGGAACCGCCAGTGTGGATCAGCAAACGCTAACCGGCCAGATCCTGCGCTTTCGCCGTGATCGCAGCAAGGTGAAGGCGGTCTTTTGCCCCACGGGAGGTGCATCCCAAGTTTTCTCCCATGATTTTTGAAAAATTCTAAATCATCCGTGGGGATGGCTTAGATTGAAAACAGGAAGAAGATGTCAGAATCTAGTGAACATTCATCGGAAAAACAGAACCTTCAAAAGCGATTCAAATCGTCCCGCAGGCTGTGGGGCCGGCTGGCCGTCATTGCGCTTTTAATTGCCGGCCTTGCCATCGGAATCCCCTATTACCTGCATGCGGTTTCGCACGAATCGACGGACGATGCCTTTGTCAATGGCCACATCATACCAATCAGTCCGCAAGTTTCAGGCCACATTGCCCGAGTCTACGTAACCGACAACCAGTGGGTCAGGTCCGGAGATCTCCTGGTCGAAATAGACACGCGTGACTTTCAGGTGCGGCTGGACGCAGCGCGCGCCGCGATGAAAGCAGCCCGTGCGGTCAATCATAGCCGGGCAATCGAGGTGAATCTGACACGGATCACCTCTGACGCAGGTCTGGAAGAGGCTCAGGCTAATGTATCGGTCGCGCAGGCGATGGTGGAAACCGCCCAGGCGCAGGCCGCCGCCGCCGCCAGCCAGCGCGAGCAGGTTCGGGCGCAGATCGCCTCTGCAAGGGCTTCTCTGGAGGAGACAAAGGCCGATGCCGCATCCACCAATGCCGAATACAAGCGCAACCTCATGGATTTGAAGCGGTATCAGAAAATGGCGAAAACCAAAACCGTCAGCCAGCAGCAGCTCGACCATGCCGTGGCTTCGGAACGGATGTCCGCGGCCCATCTGGAGGCTGCCGAAAGAAAAATTCAAACCCAGCAGGCACAGGTCGAGCAGGCCGAGGCAGCATTGAAAGCCGCCGAAGACAACGTTCACCAGGCGCAGGGTCAGATCGCTGTCCGCAAGGGCCAGTTGGAGCAGGCCAAGGCGCGGCTTGCTTCGGCGCACTCCGCCCCGCAACAGGTGGCCCAGAGCACTTCCCGGGCCAATGAATCCGAAGCCGGAATCGACAAGTCCGGAGCCGAGGTGGAGCAGGCCGAACTTAATCTTTCCTATACAAGGATCTGTGCGCCGGCCGATGGGTACGTCACAAAAAAGTCGGTTGAACCGGGGTCCTTCGTTCAGGTTGGCCAGTCGTTGATGTCGATCGTACCTCCCGAAGTCTGGGTGACAGCCAATTTCAAGGAAACGCAGTTGAACCGGATGCAGCCCGGCCAGCCGGTGCAAATCGAGGTGGATACTTACCCGGACGTGATCTTCGCAGGGCATGTAGACAGCATCCAGCGTGGCACCGGTGCGCGATTCAGCCTTCTGCCGCCCGAGAATGCAACCGGCAACTATGTCAAAGTCGTTCAGCGCGTACCGGTCAAAATTGTCTTCGACCGCGATGATGCCCTTGAAAAATTTCGGCTCGTGCCTGGTATGTCGGTTGTCCCGGAAGTGGACCTGACCGCTCAGACCGATTCAAAGAATGCGGGAAAGACCGCCCGAATCGGGAACAGCCTGAAACTGGCCGGAAGCAGGGAAAAGTCGGCCCCATGAATGCAGCACCGGACATTCGTTCAGGAGCCGTCCAGACTCCCGCGGTTAACAAGTGGATCGTGGCCTTCACGGTTATGTTCGGTGCCTTCATGGCGGTAATGGACATCAGCGTGGTCAATGTATGTCTTCCCCACATGATGGGCAGTTTCGGCGAGGATCTTTCCTCGATCACCTGGGTGGCCACATCCTACAGTATCGCCGAAATCATCATGGTCACCATGGCCGGCTGGTGGAGCACCTTGATTGGCCGCAAACGGCTCTACCTGGGATCCTTCGGCCTGTTCACCATCGGTTCCATCCTCTGCGGCACGGCTACAACTTTTCCCCAGATGCTCGTCTACCGGGTCATCCAGGGCGTGGGCGGAGGAGCGCTGATTCCGGTTTCCCAGGCCATCCTGCGGGAAAGCTTCCCCGCGGAGGAGCAAGGAATGGCCATGGCCGTCTACGGAATGGGCGTGGTCCTCGCCCCGGCGGTGGGCCCCATCATAGGCGGCTGGCTGACCGACCAATACGGCTGGCCCTGGATTTTCTTTATCAACATCCCGGTGAGCATCATCGGCATGTTCATGGTCGCTTCCTTCGTCCACGATCCGGCCTACCTGCGTCGGGGCGTCAATCGCATCGACTGGATCGGGATCGGACTTCTGGCCATCGCCCTGACCGGCATGCAGATTGTGCTGGAACGCGGCCAGGCGGAAAACTGGTTCGATTCCAATCTGATCGTTTTCGGAACCGCGGCAAGCGCTCTCGCACTGCTGATCCTGATTTACTGGGAGCTGAAGACCTCCGAGCCGATTATCAACCTTCGCATCCTGCGCAATGTTCCTTTAACCCTCGGTTCCTCCATGGGAATCGTCTTCGGCATCGCACTTTTCGGCACGACCTTCATTCTGCCGCAATTCACCCAGAATCTGCTCGGCTACCCCGCCTTTCAGGCCGGACTGGTGCTGGCGCCCCGGGCCTTTATGCTGCTCGTCTGCATGCCGGTGGTCGGCTGGCTCTACCGCCATCTGGATGCGCGGATCCTGGTCATTTTCGGCATTCTGGTCATCTTCTGGTCCTACTACGATCTGGCCCATCTTTCCCTCGATGCGGGCTTCTGGAATCTAGTACCGATGCTTCTGATCATGGGAATCGGCATGCCGTTTATGTTCGTCACTCTGACGACCGTTTCCCTGAGCACCATCCCGCGTCCGGACATGACCGATGCCACCGGCCTTTATACCCTGATGCGTCGGATCGGCGGCAATATCGGCTATGCCCTGGTCGCCACCCTGGTGGCCCGGGGTCAGCAAATCCACCGGGTAAACCTGGTCAGTCACTTGAATCCTTACAACCCGACCTATGAGACGTTGCAGCGGATGGCAGGTTCGCTCTTAGGCCACCTGGGCCTGAACCCCTCCGCCTTAAGTCACGCCGGTCTTGCCCTGACCAACAGGCTGGTCAACCGACAGGCGACCATGCTCGCCTATAACGATGTCTCCTGGGTGCTCGGTTACCTCTTTCTGGCCACCATCCCCCTGGTGCTGCTGATCCCCAGCCGCGCGGCGCTTTCCGCAAAATCATCGGAGGTCTCCCGGGGAAAAGGTGAGTAAAGGGAGCTATTGGGGACGGCTATTGATTTATTTATTGAAAAGTTAATGCCGCGGGTGAGCTCGGGCGTTATGTTTCAATCCCGAAAAAGGAAAAGGAGTATCAGAAATGGTAGGTCTCAGAGAACGGGCTGCTGAGGGCCTTCAAGTAGGGGACTCATTCAGAACTACACGAATCTTTACAGATGATGACGTGAGTCTTTTCGCCCGGATATCGAGAGACTATAACCCAATTCATTTCGATGCTCGTTTTGCTAAAGCGCGGAATTTCTCAGCACCGATTTGCCATGGACTCCTATCGGCCAGCTTGGTTACTGAAATTGGGGGACAAATTGGATGGCTAGCTTCTGTTATGAACTTCCAATTCAAAGGACCCGTATATGTGGGTGAAACGATCATATGCAATTGGGTAATCACAGCCATAGATCAAAAGGGTCGTGCCAAAGCATCCGCTACGATTACGAATGAAGATGGTGTTACGGTGATTGAAGCAGAGATCGGCGGTATTGTACCAGGACTCGAGGAGCGTAAGGCCCTAAGTCAGATGCTTTCGGAGGGGGATCCAACAAATGGGCCGACTAATACACAGCAGAGCCCGGCAGTGAAGCCCGAAACATAACCGCATCAACTCGGCAACTCGGGAAAAAGGCGATAAATCTTGATTATTGACAATATTCATAGAAATCCGGTTGGAGCCGGAGTGGCGAAAAGATTGTCCGGCAAAAAAGGGAGCGGCTGCAGCGCCTATGCCTATGATGCCCAAATAAATAAGTGGGGCAATACCGAACTCATAATGTCGCACTTTTTAAATGTTGCGGCTAAACCTTTAGCTCACCGTGAAAGTGCGCAAAAGTATTCAAAAGAGGAGCAACGGGTTTGGGAGGATTTGCGTGCGGCACCGTGCCGAATGCTCAGATCAGACCGACGTTTTGCAGCACGGCGTCGAGGCGGGCTTCCAGCTCACGCGTTGAGGTCGTCATCGGCAGGCGGTGCTCGTTCCTATCCAGAAAGCTCAAATTAAAGGACTGCGGCCGGTTTTATCCCCCTCCCTCGATCCCTCCCGCCGGGGGAGGGAAGCAAATCACGATCGCTGGAGGTTTCGGAATAACTGCGAAATGATTTTCGTCGAAACAGCCGAAGTCCAATGCATTATTTTAGGAATAATAGGGAAAAGACGGGCCTGGTCTTCAATCCTTCCAAGGCACTTCGGGCAGGTTTTCAGCTGACTTTTCGGTGGTGTTTTGCCCAGCGGCCCAGTCGGGACGATAGTTTTTGATATAATTTTCCGGTATCGGCATGTGGCCTCTTTCGAGACCCAGGCGATAGGTCTCCTCCAGCGCATCTTCGTTGCTCCAGCGATCGTACTCGACACGATAGATGGCCGATAGGACGCCCGAGCGTTCTATACCGCGGGAGCAGTGTACCAGAATCGGCCAGTTCGACGTGTCGGCGACGATGGCCAGGAAGCGTTTCACCGTTTTATCGATTTCGCCGGCGCTGGAACCGATCGAAAAATTATAGAAGTGCAGCCCTTTTTCAGCGGCAAAGGCTTTTTCTTCCGGAGAGCCCTTACTGTTCGGTTTCCTGAGGTTGACCAGGGTGCGAATACCGTAAAGCCTCACAAATTCCAAACCCAAACCGCGCGGCTGCCCGCTTCTATAAAGCACCCCCTTGCGGGTGGTATGAAAGTTGGGCAATGCGACCTGAATAAAGTAGTAATAGCTTCCACCGATCATTAAGATCATGACCGTCAGAGCCGCTATTATTTTGGTCCTTCGTTTCATGACAGAAAGATAGGCAGTCCGGGACCTGATTGTCAAGGATTAAGAGGCCATACCCCGGGGACTATTGACATCATGAGTTTTCGGGCCAAGCCAATCTATTGAAATAATTTGATAACGCATGGGAAAAGGCCATCACAACGGTAACGTGCGGAATTACGAATCGTTTACAGTGCCAGGCCAAACATCGCACTCAGGCCGTGGAGTCCCTCGAGGCCGCGTTGTTCGAGAAACCGCAGCAGAACGGCGCCGTCGCATTCATCTTCGGCAAATTCGCCTCCCAGTGAAACCATCACCTCCCCGGGTTGGTAGAGTTCGCCGTTGAAGATGAGTCGTCCGCCAGCGGCACTTTCGATGGGCTGGCGACCTCGCGCCTTTGAACCGACGATTGCCAGGCGAACCATCCCCAATCCGACGCGCCCATCCATCCAGGTGAATTGACCGTCGGGGCCTCGTTGCGACTGGGCGTTGCACATCGCGGAAACGATCGAATCAACCCTCCGGTTTCCCTGCATTTCATCGAATATCACGCCCGCGATACCACACATGCCTTTACCTCCTCTGTGGCCGACGGTTCAATGCCGCCACTCCCCATCCCAACAACTGAACCGGTGTCGTGAACTCCGCCCACTTCAGTCCGGTTGCACCCCGGCGCGCTGCGAGGCTCAGCCGAACGCCAAAGGTTCCCGATGGAACCCTCTCTCCCCGATCAATCACCCTGACCGGGGGACGAGCTTTCCGGGCTTGCTTTCGGCACTGGCCGTTACTATTATTTCCCTAATAAGGCGATTGCCTATGGAAGCCGGTATGCCGGAAACGTCGGAAAAACAGGTGCCCGATGATCGGCCAAACGCCCCGGGCCTTGAAAGGAGCAGATGTATGGAATTCAAGTTGGAATTGCCGGATGAGTTCAATGCGGCTGATTATTTTGTCGACCGCAATATCCGCGAGGGTCGTGCCGACAAATTGGCTGTTATTTGCGAGGACCGCCAAATGACCTACAGGGAAATACAAAAAGAGATGAACCAAGTCGGCAACGGGTTGAAATCTCTCGATGTGCGCATGGAGGAACGCGTCGCCCTCCTGATGTTGGATACCGAGATGTATCCTCCGATTTTTTTCGGCGCCATCAAAATCGGGGCAGTGCCCATTTGCCTAAATACCTTGATGCGGCCTAAGGACTACCTCTATTTCCTCAACGACAGCCGTGCCCGCGTGTTGCTGATCGACCACAGCCTCTTGGGAATCATTAACGAGATTCGGTCTAAAACGATGTTTCTCGAACATGTGATCGTCGTTGGTGGCGGGAATGCCGGCTCCGATATTGCATTTGATGAATGGGTCTCCAAACAGTCCGAAGCGCTGACCGCCGCACCCACGACTCCCTGTGACAGTTGTTTTTGGCTCTACAGTTCGGGGTCCACCGGCCTTCCCAAGGGCACCGTTCACTTGCAGCACGACATCGTCTATGCGTCTGAAACCTACGGCAAACAGGTGCTTCAGGTTAATGAAAATGACGTTTGTTTCTCAGCGGCAAAACTGTTTTTTGCCTACGGGCTGGGAAATGGCCTGTATTTTCCGTTCAGTGTCGGGGCGACTGCCGTCTACCTTCCCGGGCGGCCCACTCCCGAAGCCATCTATGAAACGATCGCCCGCCATCAACCGACCATCTTCTACGGTGTACCCACCCTGTTCGGCGGCATGCTGACTGCAGAAGGGGATCTGGGACGGATACGGGTTTGTGTTTCCGCCGGTGAGGCGTTGCCTCCGGAGATCCTCAAGCGTTGGAAAGAACGGTTCGGCATGGGAATCATGGACGGAATCGGATCCACGGAAATCGCCCATATTTTTATATCCAACCGCCTGGATGACATGCGGCCCGGGTCCAGCGGCAAACTGGTCCCCGGCTATGAGGCCCGTATCGTGGACGATGGGTTCCACGAGGTACCCGACGGCGAGATTGGAACCTTGTTGATCCGCGGGGACAGCACGGCGGCCTGCTATTGGAACAAACACGAAAAATCAAAGCTGACCATGATCGGCGAGTGGATCAACACCGATGACAAGTTCTTTCGGGATGTGGACGGTTATTTTTTTTACGTGGGACGCTCCAACGACATGCTCAAGGTCGGCGGGATTTGGGTCTCGCCGGTGGAAGTGGAAGCCTGTATCATGGAGCATCCCCGCGTCCTGGAATGCGCAGTGGTGGGGGCACCGGATGCTGAAAACCTCATCAAGCCCAAGGCGTTTGTAGTGCTTCGGAATGGCAATGAGTCGACCGAAGTACTGGCCAAAGAAATTAAAGAGTACGTGAAAAAGACCCTGGCCCATTACAAATATCCCCGGTGGGTCGAGTTTGTCGACGAGTTGCCCAAGACGGCGACAGGAAAGATAAAACGCTTCATGCTAAAAGAATAGGGCTCACAGTCTGGAAATGAAGATTATCCATCGCCTCGAACGCTCGGCTGGCGAGACAGGTGGGATTGCAGTGAGTCTGGGGCGGTTTGGGTTCGATAATTCTGCGATTTAGCACATGCAGTGAAACGCAGGCGGCATGGACTGTGATGCAAGACAAGAGGATATCGGAGACGGGTATTAAACATTCGAGGGGAGGTAGAGATATTTTGAGGATATGAAACCTAAAGCGGTAATTGCCACAGAATGCATGAGAAAGATACTCGCATTGGTGTTTGTCGGCCTGCTCACCGGCGTGACAATTTCGTCAAAAGCAGAAACCGGTAATCCGTCCTCTATGGATAAAAAGACTGCAATGCCCGCTGAGAACGAGAACATCAGGCCCGCAGGGCTTGCTGCTGGCACCGGCATATGATATCGATTTTGCTCCTTTTGAAAACATTGTCGCCTTTGTCGAAGCGGTCGAGGAATTTGGATGGATTTAGAACTTGCTTTGAAACTTGTCGTCAAAGGGGCAATTGTGCGGGAAGTGTCTGGTATTTAAATGATTGTTTAACGCCGGGCGGCGATGGAGTTGACAGCTCTTTTGCCCAAACCCGGCGTTGGGATCACGATTTGAGTCCCCAACGCATTTGAGTATGCCTGCGGGTTAAAGTTCGCCACGGCTTGATTTTGAATCAAAATCTTTATTTTGCGATAGCTTCTAATATGATAATGGATTAAAGCATGAGCCCTAACAACATAAAGCTCGTTAAAGGAGGTAAAATGCAATTAGATATGCACTATTACGGCACCTATGCATTGGCAAGAGCAGCCGGGCTGAAACCGGACGTGTGTATAAGAATCGCTACTGCGTCGCAGTTTGTGGATGACAATGCCGCTAACATGCACATCGAATTTCAGGATGGCGGCAGCATCGATGCCCAGGCGACAGCTCACCATGTTTCCGACGTGATCGCAAACCTGGATGTGAAAGATCAACGTCAGGTCTGGGTTCCATTTCACTTTCTGCCTGGAAATGAAGGTGACAGTTTCTCCGAATGCCTGCAATGCCGGGAAAACAGCAGGGTCGCCCAAGACATGGTGAAGCACCACCTCGGCTATGCAAAACAGGATGTGGGCGTCTATCTGGCAGGAATTGCCGCTCATGTTTATGCAGATACGTTTTCCCATTTCGGATTTTCCGGCGTCGGCTCCCGCCGTAACAAGGTGGATAATGACAGTTTTGAATTCGATGAAAACCTGGACCCGGATATCGCCGACTACATCGAGGGAAAGGAGAAGGATTTTTTCCTGAAATACGGTAAATGCGGTGGGTTCATCGCCAACATCAAGTCATGGCTGGCGGAAACGGTTTCGGGTGCATTGGGACACGGAGCGGTTGCCACCTATCCAGATCGTCCCTATTTAAAATGGAGCTTTGAATATGAATATCCCGAAAAATTGCGCGTCGAGCGGGATAACCCCAAACATTTCCTCAATGGATGTCGTGAGTTGCATGCCATGTTCACCCAGTTTGCCAGCAACAACGATGAATTGTCCGACGGAAGCGGTGTCCAATTTTCCGAAATCCAAGATAGAATCGCGGCCATACTCGCATATCAGGCGAAAAAAGAGGATCGGGTCAATAAATGGCAAACAGAGGCAAACCAAGGCAATCTCGGGGAAAGTGCGTTTGATATACCCTTGTACGCGCCCGAAGTCTGGATGAAACAATCCGCAGATATGAACAGTAGTGAAGCTTCGGACTTCGCCCTCGGATCGCATCTTTACCGTTTTTATCAAGCGGCTTCTATTCACCGGCAATTTGTTTTGCGGGAATTATTGCCCGCTATAAAACTGATCGTTTCATGAGACGCAAGCAGAACGATGGAAAGTAAATTGTTGGATCGATCGAACCGTTGAAAGGGGCGTGCCGACATTGCCGTTTAACGCTTCAACCGGCCAATCGATCCAACTTTCAGCTACAGATGGGGACTCCGTCGGTCAGCCGGTGGCTCACATCCCGCCGATGGAAATTTCTACCCGCCGGTTTTGGGCCCGGCCTTCCGGAGTGTCGTTGCTGGCGACGGGGTTGGCAGCACCATACCAGTTTGCGACCACACGATCGGAACCAAGCTCATGGTTTTTCAGCAGATAGTCCGCAACCGCCTCGGCTCTGCGCCGGGATAGCTGCAGATTGTACTCCGCGGTACCAATACTGTCGGTGTAACCGAACAAGGCGGCGAAGGCGTCCGAATGTTCCTTCAGGAATTTTCCAACCCCGTCGAGTTCTGCCCGTGCCGCCATGGAAAGATCGGACTTGTTGAACTCAAACATGATATTGTTGATCTTGTAACCCGATACTTTCTGCTCCGATGTGGTCACAACTTCCTCACCCATCTTGGAATAGTACAGGGGACCCAGCGCGTACATCGGTTGCGTAACGAATGAGTCGAACGGAATTACCCGGGAACTCGAATTGGCCCGGCCCATGTCGGCGACCGTCTTGCGGTCTCTTTCTTGAAAGGCATAATCGATCACCTGGAAGGAAACGTCATATTTTTTGGCCAACTCTGCCGTTTTGTTCCCCGGAGTTATGGAGCCGACCGTTTTATCGTAGCCGCCGTCGCTGAAGATGTAGACGACGGTTTTGCCGTCCAGATCTTTCAACACGTTATCCAATTCATTCAGGCCCTTTATCAGCGGGGTCCTTCCCGAAGGTTCCGCGGGAAGCTTATCGATAGCTGCGGCTACCCCGGCGGCGTCGTATTTCTGGACAGGATACAACGCTTCCCAAGGTGTGAATTTATAGAGGCCGACGTTGTAGCCAAGATCCGGAAGGCGATCAAAGCCGGCTTTGAGTGCGGACTGTTCGAGTTCGTAGTAAGACTTCTTGTAGGTCTTGTTCGTCGCTGCCATCGATTCAGAGCTGTCCAACATCACGATGACGTTGTCAGCTGTTTTGACCAGCACCTCTTTGGGGACCACATTTTGGCTGATGTCATTTTTATAGACGATTTCACCGGCTTGAACGACGCTGCCCAAAGTGAAAGCCCAAACTGCCAACATAAACAACATTACCCGAGATGATTTTTTGCTCATAACTTACCTCCTTTCAGATTGATGGTATGTAGTGCCAACCAGACACCGCCTTAAAATTCAAGTTTGTTGAATTTGGCCCCTTTAATCGACATGTCGGCGATTAATCCTTTGACATCAAACACGTAGGCGACAATAGGATCATCAGCCATCGACGTAACCGTAGCCTCACCAGCGCCTTGGTTGACCATCGCCACATTGCCGTCAACTCCGGCTTCCCAGCCTTTACTGTCGCGGAACTTCTGTAATGCGTCACTTGACATAAAGGCGATGATTATGTCCTTGGCTTCCCCTCCAATCTGAAAACCAACAGAGCCGGAGATCATGCTATAGTAATCTACTGTTTTCCCGTCAATTCTCAAGGCTCCTCTGCCATACTCTCCGCCGATTATAAATGCACCTTTTTTGACATCCGGTAAGATCAGCAGTCCTTTGGCTTTTTTGGCAATTTCCTTTCCGTCTTTCACTTGTTTGTAAAAACGTTTCAAAGCGGCATCGGTCCTGGCATCAAGTTCTTCCGCCTTACCGGCATATGCGGTTGCAACCGCACCAGCCGTAAACACCAGCAGGGTTATCATTAACCAATATAAGGAATTGACTGAGTTAACCTTTTTTTCTGATATGTTTGCTTTCATGAGTTATATTTCTTCCTTTCCAATGTTAAGAAAAAACCCCTTTGATTTTCTACACGTAACAATCTCATCGGTGGCGGCAACGGCCACGACGGGTGAAATCTGACCACTACTGAAAACTGACACGTAAGTGAATAAGGATATTACCGAAGCGCGGGCAAGACAGACAAATGACTGCGGCGACGGACCCTATCCACGTTTTTACCAAACTCAGAATCTTTGTTAAGCGTGGTAGCACAATCTAAACATAAGCATCGAATTTTAGGCAACGTGTGAAGAATAAATTGGGCGGCGCGCTGCCAAAGCAATTAACCACCACGAAAACCATTTAGTGCCCAACGCCCACCACCACAGGGGGGTATTGCAAAATTTGAGGAATATTTGAGATATCATCTCACTTTCACTGGCTGAAGAAATATTCAGAAAACAGCCGGGCGTGACATGTCACTATTTTGCAAAAGAGACGGGTAATACAGCAGCATTCATTTATGGCCCAATTTATTACCTAGGCGGGTCGGTGTCAAGAGAGAGTGCGCTTTAATTATCATATTAAATTCGCAAAAACGATGAGATCGTGCATCAATAAAAAGGCAGAGCCTACCAGCGTGAATACTTTTATCAAGACGTTGAGCTGTCGGCGGCAGCCTGCTAAAAAATCGATTCACGAACTTACCGGGAACCGACGTCTTTCATCTTCTTTAATTCGGCCCTTGTCGCCTTGCATGACTCTCCGGATAGTTATTGATTTACCCCCTGTCCTTCAGGGTGCAAAAAGGAATTGCCATTATCACCGGTGCGTATTATCTATTATTTGTTTCACACGTATCGTAAATAGATGCTTCCGACGCACTGATGTATGTGATCATTCGCGGGATCGAGCAACGGCTTTCTTAAAGAGCGGCGTTTTTCTCACGCCCAGCGGTTTCAATGGAGGCAGAATGGCTATTCGAATCGTTAGATTGGGAAGTCCCCGAGAGCGTGACGAAGGATTGCGAATCGGCACCGTCCGGCGACCGCCCCGCGGTGTCCGGAAAGAGGATTATGCATTGAAAAACATCTATGATGTTTGGTTTCCGAACCTTTCTCCCAGCGAAGCCCTGTTGAAGGAAGCCTTGCAGATAAGTGACGAAGGCTCCTGGCGGAAGTTCAAGCGCAAATTTATCGCGGAAATGAAGCAACCGGAAGCGAAAAGAGATCTGGACGTGTTCGCGGCACTTTCTCATCAAACGAACTTCGCCATCGGTTGTTATTGCGAAGATGAATCGCGCTGTCATCGATCGATATTAAGAGAGCTTCTCGAACAGCGAGGTGCTGATATCAAATGATCCTCAAACCCCGGTATTGGAAATTTCGGTCGGGATGTCCGGCGGGGTCAAATCAGAGAGAAAGATGTGGTCTCGGTATGCAATCCGTCGACCATGAAAGAGACACAGCAAATAAATTGCGGGCTTCCCTGTCTGAAATTATGGTGCTCAACTCTTTTCTACCTAGTGCCCATCCATAAAGGGTCTTTACAATGATGGGCACCGGATGGTGTTTCCAATCCAGAAATGAGAATTTTTGCCCAAGGTCAAGGAAATCAAGCGCTTGCGCGGAGGCGTAGTTTTTTACGCCGCACAAGCAAGGGCGCAGATTGACGCAGAGATTGGGCAAAAAGGCCATTTATGGATGGAAACTACCTGTATGTGCACAGTGCAAAAAAAAACAGAGACGATCAAGGTGTCTGGCAACATCTGGAAGCGTATATCAGTCAACCTGCCAACACGCAGTTTTCGCTCAGCTACTGTCCGGAATGTTATAGAAAAGCCTTGGCTGAAGCAGGACTTCTCAGATAATACGGTTCTTTGGGTATCATAGCCGCGAAAAGAACAGATTCAGGAGAAAGATTGCTTCTCGGGAAGGGAAAGATTTTATCAGGAATATTTTGAAGTTGACTGTGAATCCCCCGATCAGTCCCGCCGGAACGCCTCATAGTCCGACGGGACGTAATGATGATCGATCGCACCGAGCCGGTGGCTGTGGAATGCCGAGCGGTTGGCATAGTTGAGCAGCATGGCCATCAGTTCCGACCCTCGCAGCATTCCAAGGCATCCGCAGGCGGCTTCGATTTCGTTGTATTTACCAACTCCATCTTTGCGGACGTTTGGACCGCAAATCAAAAGCGGAACGGGCTCGCCGGAATGGATCAAAGATGATCCGCTCGGAGTGCTGTGATCGGCGGTGATCGCCACCAGAATATCGTCACGTTCACGCAGCGTTTCAATCAGATCGTCCAGCCCCTGATCGAGCTGTGCGATGATGTCCCGTTTGCGCAGCGGATCTTTTTTGTGGGCGGCTTCATCCGGCGCCTTGGTGTGCACGTGCACAAAATCGTGGTCGCTGTCGGCCACAGCCTGGGCGATGCGCGTGCGCAAATCGTCGCCGGGGGAGGCGGTGTCCACGGCCTGGATAAAATCGAGTCCGATCACCCGGGCCAGACCGGCATACACTGAGGGCGAGGCGATCAATGCGCCCCGCAGCCCCCAAAGATCCTGAAAGGGTGTCTGCGGTCGCTGTCGGCCGCAGCGTTGGGTGACCAGAAAATTGGCGGCGATTCGGCTCCAAAAAGGATTTTTGTCACGATCGCTCAGAATGTCATAACTGTGTTTCAGGTAGGCATTCAGCGCCGCGGCGGTGCCGGCGGCCTGTTGCGGTGAAGCGGTATCAAGCGGCTGGATGCGCGCGACGGGACTGCCCCGGCGCATGGGGTCGGAATCCGAGATCCGTGCGGAAACGGGGCCGCTGAGTATTAGAATCGCATCGTTGCGACGGGTCTGCTGGAGACGAATTCGGATCTTATTCTGCTCGAAGCGCTCGATCAGACCATACACCCGGCCGAGCGCTTCACGGGTACCGCTGATATCGCTGCGGCCGCATTTCAGCACCGCAACACCATTCAGCCACTCGATCATACAAAGATGGGCCAGACAGAGAACATCTTCCCGCTGAAAAGTAACCCCGTCTCCGATCGCTTCCATGAGGCCGCGCCCGGGAAAGTCCTTCAAATCATATCCGAAAAGAAGGTAGTGGGCGATTTCACTGGGCAGACATTCACCGGGGGTGGAAGCATGGAACAGACCGTTGCTGCCCGCCGCCGCCAACCGGTCGAGATGCGGGGTGGCAGCCGCCTGCAATGGGGTACAATGATCGAGCTCCTTATAGGCCCGGTCGCCCAGTCCGTCAAGAAGAATGAGGATGATTTTCATGGGTTTTCCTGGAGGCCAAACGAATGGTGCCGGTTCAAAAACGCGTCGACCACCGATTTTGTCTGCAGCACCCCATCTACATCTCTGATTTCCAGGGTCCACCAGGGGCAATCGATGCGCTGCAGGATTTCGAGCCGATCCTGGACATCCGCTACGTCCGCAGGTGGCAGATGCCCGACGCCGGCTGTTTCGGTGTGGTAAACATGAGCATTGAACACCCGCTCGGGATGGGGGGACACGAAATCTTCGGCGGTGAAGTGCTGGCTCCGGACCGCTTCGCAGGCATGCACATGACCGATGTCCAGCGTAACGCCCGCACCGCTGCGGCGGATCAGTTTCTCGAAAAGATTCGGTTTGCTGGTCCAGCCCCAGGCGAGGTTTTCCAGACACACCACGACGCCTCTTTCGGCTCCGTACCGCACCATGTTTTGAAGATTACGGATCGTTTCGTTCCACGAAAGAATCCGGGTGGTATCGTGACCCAGGCCGATATGAAGAGTGAGGTACCTGCCGCCGGCTTTGGAGACCAGCTGGATAATTCGCTGGAAAATTCCCACGGCCCTCTCGCCCTGGCCGGAATTCTCATGGCCGATGTCAACCTTCATGAAAGGACAGTGGAAACGCAGCTCCAGCGGCTCCATCACGGACAGGATTTCCACCCAGCGAGAATCCTCGGCCGGGCGCTGGGGCAGGTGGTCGAGCTCGAAGGACCAGTCGATGCCGTCGAATCCGTGCTCGACGGCAAATTGTTTGAGGCGATTCAGATCGGTGATGAAATTGCACATGGCGAGTTTGGGCTTCATCCGGTATCAAAATCCATACAAATGCCGTGGTTGATTATTATCCATCGAATGAATATCATATCACAGTGACTGCTGTCCACCTGGTCGGCAGAAATTTTTGCGGGATGAAAAATTTGAACTTCCGAAAACTCGACATTCTTCTTCTTTCCTGCAGCCTGATGGTCTTTCTGTGCATAACGGATGCCGCTCCGGGAGGAAATGAAATGACCGACACGGAGAAAAGGGACATCGTGTACCGGATGTATGCAAACTATAAGAGCGAAGATTTCCCGCAGGTAAAAGACATTTCCCCTCAGAAGGCAAGGGAACTCTTGAACGAGGACAAGCTCGTATTCGTCGACACCCGCCGTCCGGAAGAAATGGCGGTCTCAATGTTGCCCGGTGCGGTCGCGGAGGAGGACTTTCTGAAAAATCCCGGGCAGTTCAAAAATAAAACCATCGTCGGCTACTGCACCATCAGCTATCGCAGCGGTGTGTTTGCGCGTGAAGCAGCTGACAGGGGCATCGCGGTCGTAAACCTTCAGGGCGGCATTCTGGCCTGGATCCTGGAAGGCGGCAAAGTCTATGACGATGCCGGCAATCCCGTAAAGCGGGTGCATGTTTTCAGCGATAAATGGGATTTTGCCCCGGCCGGCTATAAAAGCGTGAAGTTCAGTTTATGGGAAAAGCTTTTTTAGAAGCCTGGAAACAGAAAGAGGTGATCATGATCAAACCGGTATATCTGGACTACAACGGCACCACCCCCCATGACCCGGAAGTGATCGAGGCCATGCGGCCTTTTCTCGAAACCGAATTCGGCAATCCCTCCAGCTCGCACTGGTATGGCATCCGGCCCAAACAGGCCGTGGAAACGGCCCGCCGGCAGG
Source organism: uncultured delta proteobacterium (assembly GCA_963774425.1). Taxonomy (GTDB): domain Bacteria; phylum Desulfobacterota; class Desulfobacteria; order Desulfobacterales; family JAFDCJ01; genus JAFDCJ01. The sequence continues at coordinate 159,183 of CAVZEZ010000030.1, forward strand.
TGGCCGCCATGCTCAACTGCCGGCCGGCCGAGGTTTTTTTCACCAGCGGAGGCACGGAATCCAATAATCACGCGATCTTTGGCGTGGCCCGTCGTCCTATAAAAAAGGGAAACCATATCATCACCAGCAGCTTTGAACATCCGGCAGTGCTCGAGGTTTGCCGTTACCTCGAAACGCAGGATTTCGAAATCACCTACCTGCCGGTCAGTGAAGAAGGCCTGGTGGATCCCGGGGATGTGGCCGCCGCCATTCGGTCCACCACCATTTTGATTACCATCATGCACGCCAACAACGAAGTCGGCACCGTGCAGCCGATTGATGAAATCAGCCGGCTGGCCAAAGAACATGGTATTGTCGTGCATACCGATGCCGCGCAATCGGCGGGCAAGATCCCGACCGATGTCGACCAGTTGGGGGTGGACCTGCTTTCGGTGGCCGGCCACAAAATTTATGCGCCCAAGGGCATCGGGGCGCTGTATGTGCGTCCGCCGCAGGTTCCTGAAAAGTTTTGTTACGGGGCCGGTCAGGAAATGGGCTGGCGGGCGGGCACCGAGAATGTGCTGGAAATCGTCGGTCTGGGTAAAGCGTGCGAAGTCGCCCAACGCGATCTGGCCAAAAACATGGGCCGCATGAAATTCCTGCGTGATCGGCTGCATGAGGGGCTTCTGGGACGGTTGCCCAATATTCGCCTCAACGGCCACCTCGATCACCGCCTGCCTAATACGCTGAGCATTTCCTTCAAAGGCCGGGAAGCTAACCGCATCCTGGAAGATATCGGCCTGGAAGTGGCGGCATCCGCCGGTGCCGCCTGCCATTCCGATTCCGTTCAAATTTCCCATGTGCTCTTGGCCATGAATGTCCCCCTGGAGTGGGCCAAAGGCACCTTGCGCTTCAGCGTCGGCCGGATGACCACCGAAGCGGAAATCGATAAAACGATTCGGGTAGTGGCCGAGACCCTGCAACGATCCGATTGCTCCGGGAATTAATAGATAAAAAAAAGCCATCCGGCAAGCCGGTAATGCCAGACAATGGCAATATATCCGATAAAAGGAACGGTAAATGCTGTCAAGCTTTTTCAATCTCCGTTCATCCGTTTCATACGAGCCGCAGCCTCGGGCGAAAGGGCAGCCCGTCTGATCAATAAAGAAACTCCGAACAACAAGTAACAAGTAAATAGTGACGAGTGACAAGTGACGAAGGAAGGAATGCGGTCGATTCTTTTTTTAAGGCCAGAGCGCAGCGATTCTACCCCTTCGAAATTCATTATTCGTTATTCGATATTCTACGGTTCGCTTTTCCTGGTCACCTGAAACCTGAAACCTTCAAGATAGTTTCATATAAGCCGCAGCCTCTGGCTAAAGGGCAGCCAGTTTGATCAATAAAGAAACTTTTTAAAAGGATCGACTCCATTTTACCCCCTCCCTCAATCCCTCCCGCCGGGGGAGGGAAGTTGACTCCTCTCCCTTGACGGGAGAGGCCGGGTGAGGTTGATAAAATGGCAAAATGCCTTTTTAACCCAGAACCTTGAACCTTGAACCTGGAATTTGTAGTTTCATACGAGCGGCCGCCTCGGGCTAAAGGGCAGCCCGACTGATCAAAGACAGAAACTATTCATCATCGCGCCAAGACGCCAAGGCGCCAAGATTATTTATATTTTTAATCATTCCCTTTGCGAGCTTTGCGACTCTGCGCGAGATAAAATATTTGTAGTTTCATATAAGCGGGCGCCTCTGGCTGGCGGCAGAACGGTTCAAAGGGTCAAAGTTGGTGGCCGGGGATGAAAGCTCAAGGTCAGGAAGATTGCAGCGAGCGCAGCCGATCGGTTATTTTCCATTCTTTCAGAAGCGCCGCGACGGAAGCAGGCACCAGATGCTCCCACGGCAAGCCGGCGGCCATTGCGGCCCGCACCTCGCAACCGCTGATTCCTTTTTCCTGCGGGCGGACTTCCCAGAGCACATGCACATTTAAATGCAACGATTCAAAATAGTTCTTTTTGCGGCGTCCCCAATCGTCGTAGATGGACAGAAGGAACACGGCATCCAGCGGCACATAATATCGGTATCGCTCCGGGTGGTTGATCGGCAGGGGGACCACTGAAAATTCGTTCAGAGGGAGCCCGGCCTCGCTCAGGGCGGCCCGCACCAGGCGGTAGCGTTCGAAATAGGTGAGGGGGTTGGCGTCCATCGTGCTGCGATGGGGGTCCGCAGGCTCTTCCCCGATATGGGAGGGATCCGGGTTGGTGATTCCGACCACCAAATGCCGGCACAGCGCTTTGCCGGCCAGCAGATATCTCAGATGATCGTTGTGCAGCACCTGGAACCGGCCGTGAATGACGCCTTCGGGAAATGGTTTCGTCGTTTCGTTCATTTATCTTGCCACCGCAAGCACCTTGCAATCCAGTGCCGCCACGACATTGCGGGGGGTCATTTTAAGCATCAGCCCCCGCCGTCCGGCATTGATCATGATCTCTTTACAGTCAAGGATGCTGCTTTCCATGACGGTATCCAGCCGTTGTTGCGTACCGAAAGGGCTGATGCCTCCGACCAGGTACCCCGTCAGCCGCTCGGCGGTTTTGATATCGACCATGGCGGTACGCTTGATTCCGAGTTGAGACGCAAGCTTCTTTAGATCCAGCTCCAGGTGACCGGGCATCAACGCCAAACCGTAGCTTTTGCGGTCCAATTCAACCACGAGGGTCTTGACGGTGCATTCCAGGCAATAGCCGGTGGCCTTTGCAGCGAATTGAGCACCTTTTTCCCGGTGCTCGTATCTGACCGCCTCATAGGCTATCTTTTTTTTCTGAAGAAATAAAATTGCGCGGGTGGACACGGTTCCCTCGCCGATCGTGGTTGGAAGATCCAGCAGAGCTATCTCAGCTTAAAGCGGGCCCGACCAGGTGTCAATCTGAAAATTAGGTCAAATATCAACGCTATAACATGTTTGGCACCTGATTTTCGTAAATTCAAACCGATAATTTTGTAATGTTCGGCGGGAAACGCTGAAATGCATGTTTTTTCTTGACACACATATTCGCATGGTCTAAATAGCAGGGACAATGCACATCTGAGAACAGAGCCATGAAGGCACGCCGAAGGCAGCACTTTATGGCTTTTGTGTTATATGGGGCGGACTGAATTGTGAAAAGAATCTGTATCATCGACGGCCAGGGCGGCGGCATCGGTGCCACCCTGATAAAGTATCTGAAGGAGGCCTTTGGAGAATCGGTCGAATTGATAGCCCTGGGCACCAATGCGATTGCTTCCGCCCAGATGCTCAAAGCCGGCGCCAACCGCGGTGCATCCGGCGAAAACGCCATCGTCCATACCGTGGTTTCAGCCGATTTGATTATGGGCCCCATTTCGATTAGCTGGGCCAATGCCATGTTGGGGGAGGTCACCCCTAAAATGGCGGAAGCGGTCATGTCCTGCCGGGCTCCGAAGATACTGCTGCCGCTTTCCCAGGAGGCGGTGGTGTTGGTGGGAGTTGTGAGCGAGCCTTTGCCGCATATGGTCCAATCCGCCGTCAATGAAAAGATCAAGGAGGTATTAGCTGATGTGTGAGGCCAATGCTTATCTATCACGGGGTGATAGCGAGGAACTCATTTTGAATTCGGTGGACCTGGTAAAGCCGCAGAATGACGGAGCTTTTCTGCTGGTTGACATTTTCGGGACTCAAAAGGTAGTTAAAGGCAAGCTCAAGCAGATGAATCTGGTCGACCATAAAATCATTTTTGAAGAGTAGGGTGTATTTCAAACCTGTTTTAGCGGCTTTATTGTGCGACCGGTTCAACGGTTATAAATAAACCCGGTGGCATAAAGCAGCTTTTTGCTTGACACGGTCATTTTATTTTTGATAATTGAAGTTCGTCCGGTGCAAGAAGCCCCGGCGAACCAGCGGCAGGCGATCATCTAATAAATGCCTGCCGACCTGCAGCTCTGATTTAAAACCTAATAAATGGTTAATAAAGCCACGAAGGCGATTCCCTCAAGATGGGGGAAGCGGTCGTGGCTTTTTTATTTTCCCATAAGGGGAATGGCAGAAAATCCCTCACATTCAGGCGAAGACTTTAGTTGGACAAACGAGGGGTCAAGGGACCCAGGGTTAAAGAGAACCCAAACAGCTCCATGCATAATGCCCCGTAAAGCCCGCCCAACCACAAGGACAAGGGAGTGCAGCATAAGAACCGCTAAGGGGTATTACTAAAATTAGATTCAATTAAGGAGATTTAAAAAATGAGGTTGTGTAAAAGGAGATTTAAAAAATGAGGTTGTGTAAACGGACGATTCTGATGCTTTTTTTTACCTTGATCATCACGGGACCGGCCTGGTCTCATTTCGGGATGCTGATTCCCTCCGACTCGATGGTGATGCAGGAAGACGACCGGACGGTCACGTTCACCCTGTCCTTTTCCCACCCATTTGAAATGGTGGGGATGGATTTGGTCAAGCCCAAAGTCTTTGACCTGCTGGTCGGCGGAAAGAAACAGGACCTGCTGGGTTCCCTTGAAGGCATCCAGGTAATGGACCACCAGGCCTGGAAAGCAGCCTATACGGTAAAGCGGCCGGGCGTATACATGTTTTACATGGAACCCGAACCGTACTGGGAACCGGCCGAGGATTCCTTTATCATTCACTACACCAAAACAGTCGTAACCGCTTTTGGCGATGATGAAGGCTGGGACGAGGAAATCGGGTTGAAGACCGAAATCGTGCCCTTGGCCAAACCGTTCGGCCTGTATGCCGGAAATGTTTTTCAGGGAATTGTCAAGCTGGACGGTCAACCCGTGCCGTATGCCGAGGTTGAAATCGAATACTACAACCAGGATGGCAAGCATACGGCTCCGACTGAATATATGGTAACCCAAACCATCAAAGCCGATGGAAACGGCGTGTTTACCTATGGTGTCCCGATTTCCGGCTGGTGGGGATTTGCCGCGCTAAACGGCGCCGACTTCAAATTGCCGCAAAAGGAAGAGAAAAAGGATGTTGAACTGGGCGCGGTGATCTGGGTATACTTTCATGAAATGAAATAAAAGCCATATGTGAAACGCGTTGGTATTCATGAAAGGAGCTCTGATGAAGAGACACGCATGGCTGCCGGTTTGCACGGGATGGGTGGGGCTGATTGGCGTGTTGCTGGTACAAGGGACCGTGTCGGCATATGACATCACCGACAAATTTTCCATCAGCGGGGTTATCGCCGGTGCTTACCAGTACCAATGGGCGAAAAGTGATGACAATCTGGGCCGCGGCGCCTTACCCTTTCAGCCGGAATTCAGTTTCCGGCCGACGGGAACCGATGAAATTTTTGCCAAGTTTGGATTCGCGGCCGGAAACGGTCTCAACGGAGTCAGCGAATTTACCCTAGCTTCCTGGGCGGCCGACCTGGAAGATGACGTCAAGGACATCAACGGCCGCAACCGCGATTACCTGTTGACCGTCTGGTACGCTCACGAATTTAAATTCGGTGCAAACAATGCGCTGGAACTGACCGGCGGCATCATCGACGCCACCGACTACATCGACGAGAATGCCTATGCCAATGACGAGTACACCCAGTTTATGAACCAAGCTCTGGTCAATGCCCCCAACGGCTTTGTACCGTCTTATGATACCGGCGGGACGGCCGAATGGGAAATCGGAAACTGGGAATTTGCGGCGGTGGGGATGAATGTGGGCGAAAACGAGGACGGCAATAACTATAATTTCTTTGGCGGCCAGCTCGGCTACCAGCTGAATACCTCCCTCGGCGAAGGCAACTACCGTGTGAGCGGCCAGGTCACCAGCAAGAAATTTCTGAACAAAAACGATGACAGGGAAAAACTGACGGCCGCATTCATATCATTCGATCAGCAGTTGGGTGACATCTTCGGTGTCTGGATTCGTTGCGGCTGGGAGGACAATGCCGCCCGCATTGATTTTAATTATCTGTTTTCCGGCGGGTTGAATATCACCGGCAAATGGTACGGGCGCGAGGACGACAACATCGGTATCGGTTACGCTTATTTAAGCGGTGACAATGAATCCGACTTCGATTACATCCAGGTGGCCGAACTTTACTGGCGGGTGGTGCTCAACGATTACTTTGCCGTCACCGCGGACTTGCAGTACATGAAAGAAAAACATGACAATAGCCGAGATGACATCGATGGGGTTATCGGGGGCATCCGTCTGGCCACCGAATTCTGATCCATTTTGTTTTTAGGAAATTCACTTATGCATATTGCAGAAGGCGTGCTATCCGGTCCGGTGCTGTTTTCGGGTGTAGTCCTGGCTGCAGTCGGGACGGGCATCGGGCTGAAGAAAATCGACTATGACAAGATCGCACAAGCGGGAATGCTCTCGGCTGCTTTCTTTGTGGCCTCGCTGGTCCACGTCCCCATCGGGCCGTCCAATGCCCATTTAATATTGAACGGTTTGGTGGGGTTGCTTCTCGGATGGGGGGCATTTCCCGCCATTCTGGTTGCCCTGATACTGCAGGCCGTTTTTTTTCAGTTCGGCGGCATTACCACTTTAGGGGTGAACACCATCATTATGGCGCTGCCGGCGGTTTTCTGTTATCTTATTTTCGGGCGGTTCGTCTACAAGAACTCCCGGGCCGCCGCAATTGCCGCATTTTCCTGCGGTTTCCTGGCGGTTTTGCTGAGCGGCCTGTTCGTCGCCCTGTCCCTGGTTTTTACGGATGAGAATTTCCTGAAAGTTTCCGGTATCATTCTAGCCGCCCATATACCGGTCATGATCATTGAAGGCATCGTCACCGCGGTTTGCGTGGCCTTTTTGCGTAAGGTAAAGCCGGAGATGCTGCTCGGCGGGCTGAGGTAGTGCTCTTGTAATAATTTTTTTGCATTTAGTGGTAAAACAAAACGGCAGTCAGCAAGCGAGGAGTGCACATGAACAGAATCAGCGCGAGAAATGCCGCCGCTGTTTTAATCTTTATATTTATCGTATTTTTGAATATAGACTCTGCATCCGCCCACCGGGTGGATGTATTTGCCTGGGTGGAGGGCTACACGATTTTTGTGCAAAGCAAATTTTCCGGCGGCAAGAAGGTGCAATCCGGCAAAATTACGGTCATAGACCCACAGGGCGTCGAGTTGCTGTCCGGCCTGACAAATGTCGAGGGTGAATTTTCGTTCAAAATTCCCAAACGGACGGATTTAAAAATTGTGCTCAATGCCGGAGAGGGGCATCGGGGAGAGTGGACCATCCGAGCGGACGAAATTGCGCAATTGCCGGCCGGAACGGCACCGGAAACGGGCGCTGAAGAAGCCGGACCGGCCGAACAAAAAAAATCTGCTGCGAAATCATCTGGGGCTGAGGCCACCGCCGTGCCGGATACCCATCTCAGGCCGCAGGAATTGGAAGCAGTCATCGAATCAGCCTTAGATCGAAAACTGAAACCCCTAATCCGGATGTTGGCCGATATGCAGCAGAAAGGCCCGAATGTAAAAGACATTTTCGCAGGCATCGGATATATTTTCGGTCTGGTCGGTGTCGCCGCCTATGTCCAAAGCCGGAAAAAGAAGGGGTGATTCTTTACCATGCTGCAGGAACCTTTTGTCTTCGGAAATTCACTCGTTCATCGGCTCGACCCGCGGCTGCGGCTTGTGACCGCCGGCGTTTATTCGATCGTAGTCGCCCTGTCCGTCGATTTTCAGGCGTTGACCACCGCAGTCCTGGTCTCAATCGTATTGGTCGTGCTGGCGCAGCTTTCAGCCCGCGAGATCGTCAAACGAATTCTTATCGTAAACAGTCTGATTGTGCTGCTCTGGCTAGTTCTGCCCCTGACATTTCAGGGCACCATCGCTTTCAGATTGGGGCCGCTGACCGTTTATCGGGAAGGAATCGATATGGCGGCCCGGATCACATTGAAATCCAATGCCATTTTGCTGGCACTGATCGCGCTGATTGCAACCATGAACTTCTCCATTCTCGGCTATGCCCTCAACTGGCTGCATGTGCCGGATAAGATCGTCCACTTGCTGCTGATGACGTATCGGTACGTCTTTTTGATTGAGCAGGAGTACCAGCGTTTGATCCGCGCCGCCCAAATCAGGGGGTTTAGACCCGGTACCAATCTGCACACTTATAGAACGTATGCCTGCATCGTCGGGATGCTTCTCGTTCGTTCGGCCGTCCGGGCGGATCGGGTCTATAACGCCATGCTTTGCAGGGGGTTTAAGCGCAAATTTTATTGTTTGCATGAATTTGTCGTCAGCCGGAATGAATGGCTGTTTGCAGCCGCCATGGGGGGAGTCATGGCGGTCCTGATCTACCTTGAATGGCTGAATAGCGGAGTTTTTCTGACCTAAGCCGGCCGACCGACTGCCGCCAAGGCTTTTGACACTTTACATATGAATTCAAACGTTCCGATTATAAATTTCAGGGATATCAATTTCAGCTATCCCGATGGCAAGTCCGTGCTGACCCATGTCAACTTCAAATTTTACAAAGGTGACCGGCTAGGTTTAATTGCTCCCAATGGAAGCGGCAAGACGACATTTATCCATCTCATCATGGGATTGAACAAGCCGACCTCAGGCAGTATGGAGCTTTTCGGCAAACCCGCCGCGAAGACGAAAGATTTCGAAGAGGCCCGTCGCCGCATCGGGTTGCTGTTTCAGGATCCCGATGATCAGCTTTTCAGCCCGACTGTTATCGAGGATGTGGCATTCGGTCCGCTGAATCTGAACCAATCCAAGGAGAAAGCCCTGGACATTGCCCGGCGAACCCTTGCAAAACTCGGCCTGGCGGGATTTGAAGACCGGGTTACGTTCAAACTGTCGGGTGGTGAAAAGCGGCTCGTATCATTGGCCGCCGTCCTCGCAATGCAGCCGGACGTGCTGCTTCTGGACGAACCGCTCAACGGACTTGATCAGGTGGCCAGCGTTAAAATAACCAAAATAGTTTCCAGCCTCGAACAGTCCTGCATCATCATCTCGCACGACATTGATTTTATTTTGTCTACTACCCACAAAATCTGCACGATCAGGAACGGGGCAATCGTCTTAGAAGACGAGTCCAAGATTCATGCCCACCGCCACGCGCATCCATATGGACGATATCTGCACGAACACAATTGACCGTAGACGCTGAAAAACTTCAGGTCTCCTGATCTTGCCGAGGAGTCCGCTCTGTCCGGCATTTTTAAAGCAGCCTTTATCCCTTATTCTCGTCTCGACATCCCCTTGCAAGTGGCCTGTTCACTGGGAATTCCAAAATTTTCTGCTATCAGGGAGCGCATTTCTGCGGTTTATTGGCCAATAAAAAATGCATTCAAAACAAGGTAATCCGCATGGGGCCGTCATATGTTTATAGTCCATTGATTTTTCCATGGGTTGAGTGCGCCGGCCTGCCCACGGCTATTTATTGTTTGGTGGCAGGTTGAGTCAGTCTGCCGCCTGTTTCAGCCGCTCACTGAGGGCCCAGCCGAGCATGGCCAGACAGTGCCTGATATCCAACCCTACCGAAATAAAAAAGCCACGGAAGTATCTCCCTGCCCGGGGGATTCGCCTTCGTGGCCCTCATTTGTTTGCAGTATTGGGTTGTCAGAAGTGGTTTCAAAACCCCAGGCCCGATGGCTGTTTTTAAATAGAAAAGCTGTTTGATGTCAATAAAATTTAAGCGTTTAATCATGAAGGGCATTGGTAGCGTTAGAAATTTTTTACGGATTGAAATTTACTTCTTGACAAAGATCCGTTCTCTGTTTTACTGAAAAATTCAAGGTGCGTAAGCTTAATCGGGAATCCCGTTTAAATCGAGAGCGGTCCCGCCGCTGTAGCCCCGCGTCATGACCTGAAGAAAACCTGTTTGGTCCCGAGAGCCACTGTTCCGTTTTAACGATATGAGAAGGCCACCGAACAGGCGGGGGAGCCAGAAGACCTGCCTTATCAACATGCTGCCGCCTTGCGGGTAAACAGGGGGTGCGGCCCTGTTAAAAGGGTCAAGAAAACTGGGTGCAGCCCTTCAAGCCTTTCATGGCTTGGAGGGTTTTTTTTATGGGTGATTTCACAGAAAATTGAATTTCAATTCCATCTGCAAAGGAGTATCCACGAATGAAAAGACAACATCTGATTGCGGGTCTTGCCGTTTTCCTGACGTTGACATCGGGCGCTGCGGCTTGGGCCGGCGGACACGGGAGCAAGGCTCCCGAGAAGATAGGTGTTTTGCTGGTGGCGTTCGGGTCCAGTCAAGCCGACGCCCGGGTATCCTTCGAAAACATAGAAAAAAAAGCCAGGGCCGTTTTTCCGGATTATCCCGTACGCTGGGCCTTTACTTCCGCGATCATCCGTAAGAAGCTGGCCAAACAGGGCCTGCATCTGGACTCACCCGAAATGGCCCTGGCCAAGATGATGGATGAGGGGTTTACCCACGTGGCGGTGCAATCGCTGCACACCATCGCCGGAGAGGAATACCATGAATTGCGCCGCATCGTGGGTGCCTTCCAGTCGATGGGCGGATTCCAGCGCCTTATTCTGGCCTATCCCCTGCTGGCCGGCCAGGAGGACATGCAACGGGCCGTGAACGGCATCCTGGCAACCATCCCGAGGGAGAGGAAAGCGAACCAGGCGGTAGTATTGATGGGCCACGGCACCCACCATCCAGCCAATGCATTTTATGCCGCCCTGATGTTCCAGCTGCAACTCGAGGATCCCAACATTTTCGTGGGGACCGTTGAAGGATATCCCGAGGTCGGTCTGATCCGGGATCTGATGCTGGCAAAGAAAATCAAAAAAGCCTATTTGATGCCCTTTATGTCGGTTGCCGGTGACCATGCCAAAAACGACATGGCCGGTGATGAAGATGATTCCTGGAAATCGGTATTCACCAAAGCCGGTATCGAGTGCTTCCCGATACTCAAGGGAACCGCCGAATACGAAGTCTTTGTCGACATCTGGATTGACCATCTCAAAGGTGCGTTACGCCATTTCGATTGAGTCTTCCACTGCAGATGTCGGTTAAAACCGCGACGCTTTTGATCAAAGCCTAAACCTGCCGGCTCTATATTTTGAGATAGCTTCTGGTAATGGGCCCATGAGCCTGTGGCTTTTCAAGACTTGTCGGCCCGTCGATTTTCTTTGAAAAGAGTGATCTGCTTCGGCAGTTAAATGCGCAGAGAAACATTTTTTGTAACCGTGTAGCCTAATAGTCCTTCAGTCCCACCTTCTCGGCCGTAACCACTATCCCGGACGCCTCCGAAAGGCGTTTCGGCGGTGGAGGCCACAAAATGATTAATTGAAAGATTTCCCGCTTAACCGCGGTCCACGAGTTGGTCAACCCGCTTGACCGAATTCGTGAAGGCATAGGCCGCCAACCCGTATGGCAGGGCATTGGCCTTTTCAATCGCCTCGTTCAAATTCTTTACAGGATTGACAAGCGCGATGGGTCCAAAAGGCTCTGATTGCATGGCTTCAGCGTTTTCAGGTACATCGGCAAGTAAGTGAGGGGAAAAAAATAGCCGCGCTTGCCGATACGTTGGCCTCCACTGAGCACACGGGCCCCTTTCTCCCTGGCATCCGCGACGAAGGCTTCCATCGCTTCGAGGCGGCCGCGGTTGATAAGCGGCCCCATTTGAACGGATTCATCAAGACTATCCCCACGCGCTGCTTTTCCCCGCCCGACAGTTTGGCCGGTCTCCGCTTGAGCAAATGCCCGATTCCCAGCAGATCCACTACCTGGTCCAAGGTCACGTAGCGCGTCTTTGCCGGGGTCCGGCGCATTCCATAGGTGAGATTGGTGTGCACGGAAAAATGGGGGAACAGACGTCCGTCCTGGAAAATGCAGCCGATGCGCCGTTTTTCCGGCGGGAGATTGATCCCGCTCCCTGCACGAAGAGGGTGCGGCCTTTGACGGCGATATGTCCCGTATCGGGGCGCACAAGCCCGGCCACCATGTTGATGATGGAAGTCTTGCCGGCCCCCGAACTTCCGAACAAGGCCGTAACTCCTTTCCGGGAATGGAAGGCGGCATCGATCTTGAAACAGCCCTGACTTTTTTGGATACATACATCGAGCATGAAATCAGACCTCGCATATGGCCCGCGAAACGCCGGGCCAGAAACTCGGATGCCACAAGGGCCGCCATGGCAATCGCCACCGCGATCACACGAAGGCGCATGGCTGCAACCTCTCCGTTCGGGACCTGGGTCAACGTGTAGAGCGCCAACGGGAGGGTCTGAGTTTCGCCTTTGATAATCGACACGAAGGTGATGGTGGCGCCGAACTCCCCCAGGCTGCGGGAAAAAGCGAGAATCAACCCGGTGATGACCCCGGGAATGATCAGGGGGAGGGTGACCGTGGGAAATACCCGCCACGTCCCCGACCCCAGGGTGCGCGCGGCGTGCTCCAGCCCCGGATCCGAACCTTCAGGGGAGAGGCGTACAGCTCTTAACAGCAGCGGAAAAGCCATCACGGCCGAAGCGACGGCCGCTCCCTTCCAGGTAAAAGCTACCGTGATGCTCAGCATTTCGTAAAGGGGCCCTCCGGTAACGCCTCTGCGTCCGAGAACGACGAGCAGTAAATACCCGGTGACCACCGGAGGAAGGACCAGCGGCAGATGGATCAATCCATCCAGAAGACTTTTTCCGGGAAACCGGCAGCGGGAAAGCACCCAGGCAGTACAGATGCCAATGGGAAGACTGGCGGCGACCGCCCAGGCCGACACCTGCAGATTCAGCTTGAGCGCTTCTCATTCCACCGGGGTCAAAATAAAAAATTGCATGCTGAGAATTACCTTTTTTCCAAACGCACGCCTGTTGTTGGAAGGCAGTCGGCCCGATCAACATGACCTTGAGAAGACCAAAAGGATAGAAAATGCGAAGGTTGGCATTTTTATCCTTCCCAGGCCCTTACCTTTTCAACTTCTTATCTTCTAACCTTCTGATTCTTATCTCTTGGCGGGCGTTGCGCCTTTGCGCGAAATGACTTATACGCAGTTCCATGCAAGCGCGGCCTCTGGCTAAAGGGCAGCCAGTCTGATCGAAAAAGAAACATTTTAAAAGGATCGGCTCCATTTTACCCCCTCCCTCAGTCCCTCCCGCCGGGGGAGGGAAGAAATCTCCTCTCCCTTGACGGGAGAGGCCGGGTGAGGGTGATTTGGATCGCAAAAATTCCTTTCTTATTTATTTTTTTTTATTGTCCCACTCGGGAATATGAGAAAAACCCTCGTCATTAGGCGAGCGGCAAGGATTCAAGGGGCCAAGGACTCAAGCAAAGGGAGCAAAGGCTTGACCGTGTTTTTCATTTGCCCCCTGGAACCCTTGAATCCTCTTCGTTCCTCAATTTCCATATTTTCACCTCTTGGGGTGATATCAAAGCCGCCTCTTTAGGCCGGAATCTTTGTTTCAGATATTGATGACCTTGTCGGCCAGTTGCATGGCCGTGACGATATCCAGCATATTGGTCGTTTCACCGACCCGCTTTCTTTCCAGAAGTTTGAAATGGATTAAACAGGTTCCGCAGACCATTATTTTAAGCCCCTTCTTTTCATATTCCTGAAGATCCTCCAGCACCTGGGAGCCGTCGATGGTGAGCTTGACGCCGTTGTTGACAAACACCAGCCGCCACAGTTCCTCGCCCATTTCACCGAGCGTGCGCAGGAAATTGACCATCAGCGCCAGGCCCAATTCGTCGTCTCCGAAGCCGATGCGGTCGGTGGCGCACATGACCATGATCTTTTTCAATTCGTCCGATTGCGGTTCAACAGGCTGCGGAATTTGAGTTCCGGGTAGGGTACTGCAGGTCCCGATCACCAGATAGTCCTCACCGGATTGTTCAAGCTGCGTTTGAAAGCCCTGGGATTCCAGGAAGCGTTGCACATTTTGCTGGGAAGCCGCATTGTCGACCACGACCCTCACGCCGTCAGGCTTTTCTTCCTGCAGGGTGGCCTTGGTTTGCAGCACGGGCGCCGGACAGGCCAGTCCGCGGGCGTCGATTTCTTTCATTATAGAACCTCCTTACCAGGTTTGATTGAGCTGGATATAGGACCCATAAGTCCTATAAGACCTATTTTCGATTTGAACCAGCCAACGTCTTACACTACCCATATCTTCTCGGCCGGATCGTTCAGGATTTCCCCAATCCCGGCAGCGTCGCCGATATCCGCGTCCCGGAGCGCCGAAAGAAGCGCTTCCGCCTGTCGGGCCTTTACGCTGATTAGCAATCCGCCGGAAGTCTGAGGATCGACCAATACATCCTGCCGGGAACGCGGTACCGTTTCAGCGAATTCGATCATCGATTCCCTAAATTCCCTGTTTTTGTAGGCACCGGCAGGGATGAGCCCCATGTCGGCGAATTCCAGAGCTTCGGAAATCAGTGGTACCTGCTCCGAGATGATTCTGGCACTGACTCCCGATCCGCTCACCATCTCGGCCAGGTGCCCCAGCAGCCCGAAGCCGGTCACGTCAGTGCAGGCGCCGACATCGAAATTCGACATGACGTCGGCGGCGGTCCGGTTCAGCGCGGCCATCAAACGGGTCACTTTGTCCGTCAGAGCCGCGGACGCCATGCCGGCCTTGATGGCGGTGTTGACAATTCCCGTGCCGAGCGGCTTCGTCAGGATCAGCCGGTCTCCCGGCTGCAACCGCTTCTTGGTGAGGACCTTTGCCGGATGGATGACTCCGGTGACCGACAGGCCGTATTTCAACTCCTTGTCCTCGATGCTGTGACCGCCGATCAAAACCACACCGGCCTCGGCCAGTTTGTCGAGCCCCCCCTGGATGATCTGGCGCAGCACCTCCAGCTCCATGTCCTTGACCGGAAAGGCCACCAGGTTCAAAGCGGTCTTCGGCGTCCCGCCCATGGCGTAGACGTCGCTCAGCGCGTTGGCGGCGGCGATCTGGCCGAACCAGTAGGGATCGTCCACAATCGGGGTGAAAAAATCCACGGTCTGGATCAACGCCAGGTCATCGGAAATTTTGTAAACACCGGCGTCATCGGCGCGATCCAGACCGACGATGACATTTTCGTCGGTTGGAAACACCAGCCCGCACAGCGCCCGGTCCAGGTCCCCTGGAGCCAGTTTGGAAGCTCAGCCGGAACCCGTTACCGTCTCGGTCAGGCGAATCTTTTTAATGTCTCCCATGTCGTCTCCTTTGTGTTGAGCCAATTGAGCCCGATGGGTCGTTGGGCCGGCTAAGTCGGTTACAACGGCGCACAGGTCTTAAAGGACTTATTGGTGGTCCAATATCCGGCGACCGGCTAACCGCCAAACGGACACGTCAATTCACTCGCATGATAGACATGCCGCTGCCCGCAGAATGGGCACGGTTCATTTAGTTCCACCCTGGCATCCAGGGACCGGTTGTCGGCTTCGTCAGTAACGACACCCCGGTTTTCCAGGATGCTGAAATCCGAGCTTTCAAACACGTGGTTTTGATTCGGGCAGACAAAAGAAAATTTCATCATCCCAGGTCGAATTTACGGCAATTTTTGATGCGCTTCTCGCCATAATTGGTGTAATTTGCAAGCGCATCCATATGGTGGCATATTTCACCCGATGCAAGGCACTCGATGATACGTCCGGCCTTTTGGGCCACGGCCTTGCCTGTTTTGTCCGATTTGCCGAGATCTTGAATCCGGGTTTCGACCTTCGTGCTGACATGCAAGAATTTCATAACGATCTTTCAAGCTGTAGTATCATACGAGCGGAAGCACTAGATGGGTCGCAGCCCATCGTCCCGCAGCTCCAGGGCGCGGTCTGCGATGCGCCGGGCCTGCCGCCGGTTGTGGGAAACCACCAGCAGCGTGCACTGGGTTTTGAGCTCCTGGAGAAGCTCCTCGATAATCCCGGCGGCCTTGGCATCCAGCGAACTGGTGGGTTCGTCGCACAGCAGCACTTCCGGTTCCAGCACGAGCGCCCGGGCGACGCACAAGCGCTGCTTCTGGCCGCCGGACAAATCCAGCGCGCTTTTTTCCATCCGATCCTTCACCTCTTCCCACAGAAAGGCCTGCACCAGGGCCTTGTGCACCGTTTCTTCGATCACGTGTTTATCACGCACATCCGCGAGTTTCAAAGGGAAGACCATATTCCTGGCAATGCTCATCGGCAATGGATTGGGCTCCTGGAAAATCATCCCCACTTTGCGGCGCAACAGCGGCAGCGGCAAATCATTGGTCATTGGAGACACCCGCCGATCAGCCATTCGTATCTGAATATCCCCCTGCGCCCGGGCGCCGGGAACATCTTCCCACAGCCGGTTGAACAATCCCAGCAGCGTGGACTTGCCCTGCCCGGAAGGCCCCATGACGGCCGTCACGGCATGCTCTCTGAATCTGGCATTGATGTCTTTCAGGACCCGCAGTTGCCCGTAAAAAAAGCTCACACCCTTGACAATTATTTTATCCTACTTTTCCATGACAACCGGTTCGACCTGTCCATTCGATTGCTAAACCCGGTAAAGAGCCCGATAGGTCAGGTTTCTCTTGATGTAATAAGCCAGCATGATCCCGGCCGCAAGCACGCTCATGCCCGCCCCGCCCAACGTCTCGCGAACCAGGGGTACCAGCAGGAAAATACCCACAAAGCCGTAAATCACGGTGGGGATGCCGGTCATGAATCGAATCATCGCGTTTAGAACCTTTCGCAGACGCGGGCTCCCCAGGCTGGTGACGACAAAAGCCGTTCCCAGCGACAGCGGCAGCGCAAGGGTGCTGGCCAGAATTGCAATCCAGAGGCTGCCGGCGATCATGGGTTTTATGCCGTAAAGTCCCGCGTGCGGCGCCCACTGGCCGGTCCACACTGAAAAGTAAGCCTTCTCCCGGAATAGGGGGAGGCCCCGCACGATCATGAATAAAAATACCGTCGAAGTCATGATCGCGCTGGCCCCCGCACAGAAAAGAAAAATGCCTTTGGCAATGGCTTCCGTGGAAGATTTCATTTCACCGGAATGAACCCTTTATCCGCTGCGATCTGCTGGCCCTCCGGCGAGAAAAGATAATCGATAAACAACCTGCTCAGCCCTTCGGGTTCCCCCTTCGTATTGCTGTAAAGCCCGCGGGCGATCGGATATTCTCCGCTTTTTACGGTTTCCAAGGTGGGTGTAACGTCATCGAGGGTCACGGGGGCGACACTCGCGTCCATATGGCCGACGGAAACATACCCGATGGCATTGGGGTCATTGGCTGCCGCGGTTTTCATGGCCCCGTTGGAGGGAACGAAAAGAGCTTTGGTGCTGATGGCACCCTTATCCAATGCTTTTTGCCAGAACACCTCACGGGTGCCGCTGGCCTCATCGCGGGTGTAAACGGTGACAGCGTGATCGATGCCGCCCAGGTCCCCCCAATTGCCGATATTGCCGGCGAAAATGTCCTTCACCTGATCTTTGCTGAGGTTTTTTACGGAATTGGCCGGATTGACCCCTACCCCCACGCCGTCAATGGCCCATTGGAACATCTTTAGATCGTAGCGTTCGATTTCTTCCGGTTTGGGTTTCCAGCAGTTGGGAACCGCTCAGCGGAGCAGGCACGCCTTTATTTACATCCATGAGGGCTTTTCTGGTTTTCCGCCGTCGGTTCAAAAGCTGGATGACAGTCCGCAGGCGATCGTTAGTTATATCCACCCCGGTATGGCCCTCGATGATATTTTTGAAACGTTCCAACTCGGCACGCCAGAAGGGCAGGGCCGTAGCCGTATCCTGATTTTGGGGCAACTGCAGCACATGGGTGGTTTTGTACCGCGAAAGCAGTTCGAACATTTTCTTTTTGCCGTCGCAGGTCGTATCGCCGATGATGATATCGGAGAACCGGAAAAACGGGCAGGTGGCGGTCACGGCAAAACCGAAGCTGCTTTTGATCAAAGGGCAGAGGTTGCGCCAAAAGCCCGATTCGTTGAAAACGGTCGATCCGCATCATGGCTGGTTGAGTTCAATGGCCAGAAGGGCCGCACCCAGGGCTCCGACCAGATGGGGATTTTGCGGCACAAGCACGTTTCGACCCAATTTTTCAGTCAACAGGGCGTGCATGCATGGGTTTTTGGCCACACCGCCGGTAAAAACGATATCGCCTTGCGACGACACCCGGTTGATCATACCGGCGGCCCGCCGAATAACGCTGGTGTGCAGACCCCGGGCAATCTCCCGCCGGTTGTTGCCCTTGGCGATCAGCGAGGTGACTTCCGATTCGGCAAAGACCGTGCACATGCTGGATATATTGAGGTCCTTTTCTGCCAGAAGCGCCTCCCTGCCGAAATCTTCGATGGTGAACCCCAGGGTTCTGGCCATGATTTCCAGGAATTTTCCGGTTCCCGCGGCACAACGATCGTTCATTTCGAATTTCTTCATGATGTAATCATAATTCACGCCGTTTATCAGGTTTGCGGCCTCCTGCAGGGGATCAAAGCCGGTATCGGTCTGCACACTGTGCAGAATTTTCCCCGCCCTGTTGACCACGACCAGTTCAATGGTGCGCGAGCCGATGTCGATTCCCGCAAACTGCATAGCCGCCGAGACTCCTTGTATGAAACTACAATTTTTAGTCCGGTAGCCCGGGTTTGAACGTTAGCGAAGCTGCTCGATAAACGCTTCAATTCTGGTCTTAAGCTGACCAACATCCTCCATGCTGTAGTCGGTTTCGATGCGCAGGCAGGGGATGTTTTTTTCCTCCAGGGCTTTTTCGACCGGTATGGCCTCGATCAGATAGGGTTGGCAGAACTGCAATCCGTAATGCACCACGCCATCGGCCTTGTAATCGGCGACCATTTGTTGAATATGGTCCAGGCGTTGCGGATTGGGCGTAAAAATGGCGCAGTCCACCTGGAAATAACGATCCGCAATGGCATCCATCATTTCTGCCACCGTCGATCCGGAATCACTTGTCAGATTGCGGGTGCCGTTCACCCACACAGGATTCCTCCCCTACGATGACGGCGCCGGCGGTTTCGATAATCATGGGAAGTTTCCAGTTGGGCACTGCCTGGGGACAGCCGGATATCAGAATACGGGGGGTTTTTTCCGGGAAAACTCCCTTTTTTTCTTCGATCCGATTCTCCAGTTCATCACATATTTTATTCACCGACTCGGTAAAGCGGGCCGGATTGTCGTAAAAGAAAACCTGATTGGCCAACAGGGCATCCAGACCGGATATGGGCGCCGGGTCGGCCTTGCGCAGGGACGAGAGCCGGTGAATGGCTGCGCGCTTGGCATTGACTATGCGGATGGCCTCTTTCAGCGAATCAGCGGTAATCGAAACGCCGGTGAGATTTTCCACCGCCGCTTTGAAACGATGGTATTCCGTCTTGAGAAGCGCCTTGCCGTTTTCGGATTTGACCTGGGGCAGATCCATCACGTAGATGTTGTCAACCAGATTGCCCAGGATCTCATACGCCTTTTTCTTGCCGTCACAGGTATTCTCACCGACAATCATGCCACATGGATCGATAATCTTCACTCATATTTTCCTCCTTTTTAACTTGGTTATCCGCCGCGTTTCTACGAAACACCATATTCCTGAAGAACCGGCCATCTGTTTTCAATGCCGGCATGAAAAATGTTGGGCCAGCCGGCGGAGGGCGCCCCCCATGGTGGATTCGCGCCGGGCCAGATACTCATTGTCGGCGCGGGGTATCAGGTCGGGCCGTTTTTCAAGGATCAACCTTGCACCCAGCTCAGCGCCTTTAGCCGTCAAATCGGCGCATTGTTGAAAATGGGCCTTCTTGTCGTGTCTGACATTGCGGGTGAGCACCCGGCAGCAGGTGGTTCCGAACATTGCTTTGAAGGCATCATGCAGCCGCCGCGCGCTGTCGCGTGCAGCTCGGCGGCCGCCGGAGGAACTACCGTTTGCGACAAACAGACCGCAGGCCATCACCGCCCCGCTCAAGGCTCCGCATAAACACCCGCTTTCGCCCAGGGCCTCGCTGAATGGAGCGGCCAGGGTGACGGCCTGTGCTTCGGTGAGATCGCCGTTCAAGCTGCGATTCAGGGTCGCCAGGACTGCTTCGGAGCAAAACATTTGCCGGGTCAGGTACAGGTTGCGGGCACGTTTCCGGATGCGGGTGATCAGCGGTTCAGCCTCGGGAATACGTATTTGTGTCCATTGCAGGTCCCGCTTTTCTCCGATTTTCATTAGTCTTCCTTTTGCACCGGATTGTCCGCCCCCTTCCAGGCGAAAATACCGCCGGGATAGCGGTAGACATTCTTGTACCCGAGCCTGACGGCCCAGGCGGCGCCGTTGTGGCTGCGGGTGCATTTGACAAATCCGCAATAAATGACGACCGGCTTGTCCTTGTCATTCCCCAGAAGTTTGGCATAATCCTCCTGGGATTTACCGTCGGTTTCCTGGGTGTCCCATTGGGGCATGTCCGGGATGGGAAACAGAAACTGCACGGCTCCCGGCATATGGCCTTTTTTGTAACTGGCTTCATAGGGCATGGTATCCACGATGACCATATCCTTGCCGGAGTCGATCCATTGCCTGAGCTCAGCGGTGGTCACCACATCATAGCCGCCCTGTTGGACCTCCCGCACGAGTCCGACGGCCGACGCTTCGACTTCCACTTCCTGTTCGAATTTGTTTTTGGCCCATGTCGGTCCGGCAAGTCCGCACACGAGAAAAGCGATCATCATCAGTTTCAACACCGGTTTAAATATAGCCATCTTTCGTTCTCCTCCTTTTCAAAAGTTTAGTGCCTAAAAAAGATCCTTAATGGTTTGACGGCGCGGTATCGCCGCCAAACATAGACAAATGCGACCCCCACCAGCATCGCCAGATCCCGATAGAGGGAAATCCTCATCCCATGGTTGGCTTTGGCTTCAGGATCCTGCGGGCCGAAGCACCCGCAATCGACATCCAATCCCATCCAGATGCCGTAACCCATAATAAAAACAAACAGCGCCAGTAAGGCGGCGATCGCCGCCAAACTTCCCTCGATGTCGAACAGGAGGCCGATTCCGGCCGCGACCTCCAGGGACGGCAAGCCGATCGCCAAAGGCATCAGCAGGGTTTCCGGAACGATTCCGTAAGCTTCCATCAGTACGGCGAAGGTTCGAGGATCCAGCAGTTTCATGCAACCGGCATATATGAAAACTGTTCCGAGGCCCCAGCGAAGGAGTTTGTAAATCCAGTTAAATCCAGCCATTTCCAAGCGTTCTAAATTCGATGCGGGTGGAGTGCGGCGCCCGGGACGCGGGCATCCCTCGGGTTTGTCGGAACGTAAACGAGCAATTCATATCGTGCAGCGATGATCTTTACAGCAGGCAATCGACGATTTTGTCCAGATTCGCATCTAACAGACCCGGTTAGCGTAATTAAGCCTCTCAAGTGAATCCAAAAACGTCGATCATGGGAAAACCTTTTGGAAGTTTGAAGTGGATGCGTCTGTATTTCATAGTCAATGACGATATGTCAAATCGATAATTCCAATGATAAAATTTCAATCAATTGATATCTTCAATAACCGGCCTCCAACCATTAAAAACCACCGGCCTAGCCGGTAAAATCGAGACGATTCCACTTCAATTCTCACCGGCATAGCCGATGACTTGTGAATGGAGTAAGAATAGAACTTCCTAAAATCCGGAGAAAAATTACATACCCGGAGGTTTTCGATTTTTGATCTATCAATATAACTCGCTGAAAAATAAGTTAATTTTAATTTTCAGAATTCCAGCATGAATTTTGCTGTGTGATCGGCAGGAATAGTGCAGTTAGCGAGTTTCCATCCACAAATGGCCTTTTGGCCCAATTTCGGCGTCAATCTGCGCCCTTGCTTGTGCGGCGTAGTAAACTACGCCTCCGCGCAAGGACTTGATTTCCTTGAACTGGGGCAAAAATTCTCATTTCTGGATTGGAAACACCATCCGGTGCCCATCATGGTAAAAAACCCTTTGATGGATGGGCACTATCGAGTCGATCTTGTAACCTGAGGAGGTGTCGATTGAAAAAGGCGGGCTTCATTTTCTCGATGATTTTATTGCTGGCCCCGAATGCATTTTCGTTTACGATGATCACCGACCCGCAAGTGTTTTATGCTTTTTTTAAAAAGCCGGCCAAGACAATCAATTTTACCGAACTCAAGGACGGAACATCCTATGGCACCCTGCAGCGGCAATTGGCATCCAAAATTTCACCGGACTCCGAATCCGATTGCCTGAATCCTTCAGGGGCCGGATTGGAAGCCGTGCCGGTACTGCCGGGAGCATTTTCCGATCATTGGTTTTTCAAGGGAGGAGACCCCGCCGATCCCTCTTTTTCCTGCGACCTGATTCTGTGGTTCGATCAGGGAATTTCCACGGGCGAGCACCATTTGACGATATTGGCCGGAGACAGGCACTCCCAACCCTTCGCAATGTTCACCAATAAAGGATTTCTGGGCATCGTGCCGGATACACCCGGGGAGACCCGCTTTGTATTCGAAGACCTGCACCTCATCTTCAGCTTCGAAACCGAATTCCATAAAGCAAGTCCTGTTTCTGAATCCCGGGACTCGTTTTTGGCAAAAGCGTGGCTGGATTGACCCGAACCTTCTTTTCACATAATCAGCCGTGGTATTTTTCAGTTGAGTTTGGACACAGAAGCTGATACAGGACCATTTCATGGCAAGGCACAAAAAACTGACCTCGGTGGAAATTATTCTGATTCTGGCCATAATCGCAGTTCTGGTGATCTGGCTTTTCCCCAGAGTTTTAAAAATATTAGATACAACCGTCAGCTCTACCCTCGGGGCTGTAGTTTCTTACATACGGACCAATTCCGGGTTCACCAGCTCACCGATTGATTTTGTCCCATTGGAAACGATATCCAATTTAAATATCTTCGGGATTTAAAGGGGAAGCCATGGGCCATACAAATTCATATGTTTACATCAACGATGATGAGGTGGAATTAAGCAAATAGTCGTCGAATATGGGAATTTGGGAAAGTTGCGAAAATTTACGGTCAGCGAGGCGGAAAAGCGGGGACTGGTAAAAGTGGAATCCGGACCGCACGCCTTGAGTGGAGATAAATTCTCCAAGGCCATCGCCATCCTGGACCAGAAAGTGCGGCTGTGTCTTTCGACCCGGAGATCCGATCATTAATCCGATCCGTCAGAAATCGGATCGCCTTTTTTCTCCGGAAACCCCGGCAGCTTCTCCTGCTCGCTTTCAATACGGCAAATCCCTTCGATTATTTGAATCACTTCCTGGCTTATGTTGGTTCCGCCGGCCGATTTCGAGCCGGTGATATAAACGGCTCCGAGGTCGTTGTTGAGCATCCATTTCCGGATTAAAGCGGACGCTTTGTTGAGGGGATTTTCGTTCAGGTCGACATGAAGGTAGGGCCTCTTGTGCTTTTCAGCATGCTCTCTCACCATTTTCAACCCAAAGGTAAGACTGCCGTGGGTGATGATAAGCGTCGCGTCGGAATCCGTTACATTCTTTTCGATTCGTTCCGAAAAGCCGGCTTGCGGCAGTTCTTTTACATTATATTTATCCGGAATGACGCCTTCATCTGTTTTACGCGTCTGATACGTCCACCCGCTGTGCGGTAAATTGAGTTTGATGGCGGCATCGAGGGCTGCCCTCTCGACACCGGGCTGTCCGCCCGATACGATTTTTTTTATCATCCGGTATTCATTATACCAGAAGCATATTTTTGGCAATATCCATTTTATCCAGGCAATTGAGGCCGCCTTGGGAACCAACCGGCGTCAGCCGGGCCAGGTGCAAAGCAGATTAAAAGGAACCGGTGAAATACCAGGTGAACCGCGATTGCGGATCATCAACAGGGGTACGACATGTCAAGTGTTACCGATGGAATGATTCGGGCTGAACAAACGGGTTATATCTGAACCAGGTTAAAATATCCGAAGGCATCCAGGCTCTCGTAATTGATCCTGTAAAGCGGATCGATGATGTTTTTTTGGAAAATGGCATCGGTCATCGATTCTCCTGAATAGAGCAGATCGGCCAGACTATCGGTTGGAATTTTTTCAAAGCAATCCTGACAGGTAAAAAAACTTTCGAATATCAGAATTTGACCCCCGCCGGCGTAAATTTTCTTAAGACGGTCTTTTGTGATTGTGTGGGGACAGGTGATCCAGGTTTTCGGGAATGCACCATATTCCGGTCTTTCCCCCAGAAGCCGGGTGAAATTATAATTGCTGTCCAGCAGAGGGCTGATGAAGTTTCTCTGAAACAGACTGTCGGTCATGGGTCTGCTGGATCCAATCAATTCCGTCAAATCGTCCTCGGCTAAAATCCGGTCCAGGCAGGATTCGCAAAAGCATTTGCCCAAGACGATGGTTATCAGACCCGAGCCCATATAATAGCGATATACCAAATCCGGTCGGGATAAGTGGGGACATACCAGCCAGGTATTCTTCGCCGAATCTTTTACGGGAAAATTCATCACCGGGTTCCAGCTTCTGTCTTTTGCGAGGCTTGGCGCCCCGATCGCTACCGCACCGTTTTTCCATTCCGGCCTTTCAATAATGAACAAAGATTTTTCGGCTGTGTTTAAGCTCGCGCCCATTTGCACTTCCTCCATAATCATTCCAAATAGCCTACGTTAGATTAGGGAAGTTTAAAGCAAAATCCAGACCAATTTAGCAAAAATAATTATTCAAATATTATCAAACTGTTATAGGATTAATTCAACCTCCGGGCTTTTTTAGTGCCAAAATTTTGGATTTAAATGTCAATATGACGCAGAATTTCCGCTTTCCGGTTTTCCCAGCGGTGTCTTGGCATTTGTCCTCTGTTTTTGCTCCACGGCTGCCGGTGTCCCTTGAAAGGCATCGTCGACGAAGGTTCTCAGCCCTTTGAGATCTTCAACCAAATTTTCAGCAATGGAGACCGAACCCACCTCGGGGTAAATCCGGCGTGGATAATTATATTATCAAACCCAGTCAGACCGCTGATTTCGAACATTTGGGGCGAGGGATACCGGCTGCAGCCGGAGCAGGGGCAATGAAGAGACTGCACACGAATAAATTTCTGCAAACGTTATTTTTCGGTTGCATTTTTTTTGTATTTGAAGCATTAATTTCCTTTTAAATCAAGCTATGATGGCATGGATGGCCCGCTGTATGGCAAAGATAGTCTATCACACTGAAAATCATATAAATCTTAAGGGGGATGAGGATGTATAAATCAGGCATCGGTGTTCTTGTTTTGATTCTGGCTGTCATCTTTGGCAATGCAATGGTTGCTTCCGGTGAGAGTGATGGTGAGACAATAAAAGTGCCCCTGGGTATTATCACCCTGAATCCGCCTGAAGACGTGGAGGCCAAGCGTGCTTCCATTCCTTTTCCTCACGGCAAGCATTTTGTTTACACCTGTAATACCTGCCATCACCAGTGGGAGCGGGATACGGCGATCGAAAACTGCACGACTTCCGGATGCCATGATGGGACGGAGTCCCCAATAAAAGCGGGGGGAGGCCGGATTGATGAAGAACAGCTGATAAACTACTTCAAAACCGCTTATCACAAGATGTGTATTAGCTGCCACCGGGAAATGAAGGCTGAAAACGCCCGGCTGGAAATGTCGGGGCAGGTCCTTAAAGGCCAGCTTCCCAAAACCGGACCGACAACCTGCCAAGGCTGTCATATTGAAGAAGAATAGGAGATTAGAAGAACAGGAGAAAAATAGAATCGAATGCCGCGGTTTGCGGACCTCGGTTTTTGACGACTCCCGAGCCGTCCCGGTCTTCAATAATATCATCCAAATGGTTGGCGCCCCGCTGTTAGTCAGCGGGGTGTTTTTTTCAGGGGTTCAGACAGCCTAATTCAACCGCCTGATTCTTACCGCCGTAAGCGCATCCAAACTGGCCGTGTATCTTTGCCGGACATTCCGGTCTCCCCTGGCAAAAATCGATAAATTCAATTTCTGGTCCTTCAACGTCAGAAAAAAGCCGGTTATTTTTTTGTTTTCCATGGGGCTGGCGGCTTCGCAAGCGCCTGACGGGAAACATCTGTTTTTTCCCGTGATCAGCGCATTCAGCAGAGCGGCACCCTCCGTGCTTTCTGCCGGGTACCCATTGAGCAGGGGCAGGCGTTCGATCTGTTCCAGGGTATAGTTTTCCACCATTTTTTTGAAAACCCGGCTGAGGGTGGTCGGCTTTCCAAAGCATCCAATGCCGGTAACTTTTCGGTCATTCATCGTCGATCCTCCCAATCCGATTGTGGGTGCCGGCTTAGTGCTCACTCAAAAATAACTTCACATTTTATACGCCGATGCATCCTGCCTGGCCTAGATGTTGTGAAAGCTCGGAGTATCCAGATATTGCTGCGTTTTTGCGCCTTGCCGGACAGGCGCCTCAACGCCTCAACGTCTGAATCTGTGAATTAATTTTTTCGTGAACCCTGAGCTATTGCACCACACAGGTGTCATTGAAATACGCTGCCGCCTCTTCCACCGTATCGAACAAAATCCAGTCACGCCAAATGGTGGTACCGTTTTGTTTGCGAGTCAGTTCGATGGTGGTGTTCCCATGATATTCATAGCAATCGTTATACTCCGGGTAAGAAATGTCGGTTGTCATTTATTCGCCCCCTTTTGTTAAAACTTTAGGTTTTAAATCGTCCATTCATTGTCATCCTGGGTGCGAATATAGCAGCAGGGTGCGACAGATGCGGTCACAACCCAAAATTTTTTATCGGAGGGAGATAGATTCGCGAATAAAAAATCATTCACCCTTTTTCATAAGTTTGATAATGAGTATACCAGCATCGAATTCAGCCAAAAAAGGAGCACCATCATGGCCCGTGGCGATCAGTTGGCAAGACAGTGGAAAATCATTCAGACATTGATTTCGGCCAGATCGGGCAAGTCGGTTCCGGATCTGGCGGAAAATCTCAACTGCCACACCCGCACCGTTTATCGAGACCTCGAGGCGCTGCAGACGGCAGGATTCCCATTATATACAGACATAGTCGGGGGAAAGAGCATCTGGTCGCTGCTCGACACGGCCACCAAAAATATCCCGATACCTTTTAACTTGACGGAATTGATGGCGCTTTATTTCAGCAGGGGGATGATGGGGGCATTGAAGGATACGGTTTTTTATGATTCCCTCGAATCCCTGTTTTATAAAATCAAGACGGTATTGCCCCCTGAGTACCTGGATTACCTGACGCGCATCGAAGAAGGGTTGGCGGTCAGGACGAAGCCATATAAGCCATATGGCAAACTGGGTGACATTATCGGTACGGTCAGTGATGCGGTGGTTCAGCAAAAGATGGTGGATATCGTTTATTATGCCATCAGCCGGAAAAAAGAAACCCGCCGAAAGGTCGCCCCTTATAAAATCTGGTTTTTCGACGACACGTTTTATTTGATCGCCAATTGCAGCTTACGGCAGGATGTGCGCATTTTCGCGCTGGATCGCATCAAAGCGATTGCGCTTACCGATGAGCGATTCGGGATGCCCGCGGATTTCAATATCGATGATTTCATGAAATCCAGCTTCGGCGTGTTTCACGGCGAAACGGTCAAAAGCAGAATCTGGTTCGCCGCCGAAGTCGCCGAGTATATCGGAGAAAAAATCTGGCATGAAACCCAGAATATCGTGCCTCAGCCGGACGGCTCTATTATTTTCGAAGTGGAAGTCGCCGGTACGGAGGAAATTAAGTTCTGGGTTTTGAAATGGGGTGCCAAGGCCCGGGTACTGTCGCCGCCTTCATTGCGCGAAGAAATCCGAGCCGAGGTCGAGGCGATGCGAAAAATTTATTCCGACGCTTTATTAGAAGTCCGGATGAAATGACTCCCTGCCGGAATAGCGACCCGCCGAAGCAGGGAAAAGCGAGCCTCGAATGACGAACGATGATTGACATCAGGGTCGCGGCCACCCGAACCGCTTTGGGACTGAGCGGGCAATTTTCCTGGCAGACAATACAGGGCCGGTCCTATCCCAGGTCAGGACGCGGCCCCGGTCGATACAGACCGTTCCGATCTTGAGCGCCCAGGGAGCGGCAAAGCGCCGATTCTCTTTCGCCGCCGGCGTCCGCGAGCCTTGACCAGGCAGGTATCGGTATTATTGTAAATGATGCAGTTGCAAAGCTGCAGGTGAAAGCCTTATCGACCTCCTATTCAGGGTGACGCATCAGCCACCCCTGATAAACCGGGCAAAGTGCTTTCGCCGCCGGTGATTACTTTCTGCTGTTGCATAGTCACTTGATTCACCCATCCCGCCGGATAGCGCAAGCCTATTACGCCATGCATAGGCGGCCGATAATGCCGGTGAGAATTAAAATGGTTCCGCTGTTCCCGCCTATAGGGCATGTTTGTTGGTTCGACCAGACAGATGCCGACGGCTTATGCATGGCGACACAAGGAGGATATCATGGACGTGGTTTCATACTGCAATAAATTGGAAAATCAAATGGTTGAATGGAAAGCACGGATCTATGACGTAATCCGTGCGGCGAATAACCTGACGGTTCATGAAAAGGAGGACGCCTATCCGTCGATTCGGAGTCTGCACACGGTTATCGAGGAAATCAACGCAGAGTTGGAGCAGCTCAAGACCGCCTGCCCCGCAGACTGGTCGCCGAGCCGCCATCTCATCGATGATAAATTATCTGAATTGCAATCCACACTGAAAGCGCTATCGGAAAAAGTGGGGGGTCCATTGATTCCGGATTCGCTGCTGTGGGTTTCCGAGTAGCACCCCAAGGCATCGAAAGACGGCTTAGGACGGAATCTTTTAATCCTGCAACGCTGAACCTGTAACCGATTTGTTAACGTGCGATGGGGCAAAATCGGTATCCAATCTATGACGGGCCGCCAAAATCCGGGATGGAATGTCCTGATATTTTTTTAACCGGCTGAAATTTTAATTCTCTATGACCACTCATCAAAGACAATCCATCCTTTGTCCCAATTGCAGAAAACTTATCAGTGCCTCCGAGCAAACGTGTCCCTATTGCGGGACCTCCAAGCCGGCTTCACCCTGGAAGAAGCTTTTCTGGGCGTGGGGTCTCTCCGATCCCCATAAATTCGTGAATTTCATCATCGGCCTCAATGTGGGTATGTATGTGCTCTCCATCCTGTTAAACCCCAGGCGGGCCAACTTGTCCCTGAATCCCCTCACCTTTCTGTCCCCGTCGGACACGAGCTTGCTGCTCCTGGGCGCTACCGGCACCATTCCAATCGACCGGTACCATCGCCTGTGGACGCTGGTGTCGGCCGGTTTCCTGCACGGCGGAATTTTGCATATTTTTTTCAATATGATGGCATTCCGCCAGTTGGCAGCCATTGTTAACCGGGAGTTCGGGATTTACCGTATGTTCATCATCTACACCCTGAGCGGGATTGTCGGGTACTGGGTATCTTACCTGGCCGGCGTGGCATTCACCATCGGGGCTTCAGCGTCTGTTTGCGGTCTGGTGGGTGCAGCCCTGTATTACGGTAAAAGCCGTGGCGGCGTCTACGGTACCAGTTTATATAAGCAAATCGCTGGATGGATCGTAATTTTGTTCATCTTCGGTCTGCTGGTGCCGGGAATCAACAACTGGGGCCATGGCGGGGGAATCTTGGCAGGAATCGCCCTGGGTTTCCTGCTGGGATATCAGGAGAAAAAAAAGGAAAATTTTTTTCACAGAGTTTTGGGAGGTGTCTGCCTGGCCGGAACGCTGCTGGTGCTGTTTTGGGCTGTCCTGACAGGGGCTTACTATTTGATCTCGTCATAGACAGGGATCCTGAAAAAAAATGGGTGGTTCAAGATGTCTACCCTGTTGGTGAAAGGAGGCCAAAATCATCAGGGCTCACCTGAACCACCACTTTGAGGAGGAGAATGAAATAAATCAGATAACAATTATCTGGCTTACAGCTATATAGAGACAAGATGCAGTCAAAGGTTACAGGCATTGACAAGCCTGCAAAGAATGATGAATTTTGAGCTATCGGTGCCATGCCTTTTTTTTGCCGGCACCTGCTGGCGGGGCTTTTTACCCTCAACCTGAATCAATAGAGGAGGGACCCATTATGAACGCTCTTGAACACCGAAAGGCCAAACGGCTGCAACATACAGACACCATAATGATTACCGACGAATCTTCCGGTTATTATTATGGACTGGTTAACAACGTCAGTGGAGAAGGCATGTATTTCCTGTCGGAACATGCCTTCAAAATGGGAGAAAGAATCGGTATCAGGTTTGAAAATCCGCCGTTTAAAACGGTGCCTAAACGTTACAGGGCCGTCGTTCGCTGGTGCAAACTGTTGTCCGAAGAGGACCCCAATGATTCCTTTGGAATCGGCGTAAAATATAGTTAAAATTTTTCAAATCCCCATCTTGCGCATGGGCCAACCTGTATTATTATTTTGGTGGTTTTTCGATGCAGGGGCCACACCTTACGGAATATCCGTTATTCGAGCACACCATTTTTCCCCAATCCAAAGCAACTTACCATCGGCGTGACGCCTACAAGGCTCGGTTGTCGGGACCCCTCAACGCAGCTTCTTGAAACGTCACTCGTTTTCAGGGGCCGCATGTCCGCGATAGAGGACACACCGGAACCTCCGGTGGAGGCTTCCAAACGCCGGGAATGCCACCAACTATTGTCAACCGGCTGGTTGCTTGCGGAGAAATTGCGACCGCGACTTAAATGACGTGTTGTTTTGCCTTGAAATGCACAAAAATTAATAGGAATCCAGCAAACCAATGCTTGCCAAACCCAATTAATAAGGAGGAATCAGATATGGCTGCAAAAATGATGACTATGGCTTCAATGCCCAAACCGACACTTATGAAAATCTGGTGGGCGCCGGCGTGATTGATCCCACCAAGGTCGTGCGGTTCGCCCTTCAAAACGCCGCGTCGGTAACCGGTCTGATGATGACGACCGAAGCGATGATCGCCGACAAGCCCGAGAAGAAAAAGGCAGCGGCCATGCCGTCCGGCAGGATGGGTCACGATATGTACTGATGCCATGCAAAGCCGTCAGGAACTGACCCGGCATTTCACTTGACCCCTGGAACCCTTGAATCCTTAAAACCCAAACCTTCGGCTTTAGCCCAAGGTAGTTGACCTCCGGAGCACCGGGAAAGGGGAGAGAATTGAGCAAACCGAAAAGCGCTTTTGAGATTTTCAAACTGCTGGACAAGTCAAACTGCCGCGAATGCGGTGAAAAAACCTGTCTTGCCTTCGCGGGAGCGGTTTTTCTCGGCAACAGAAAAATACATACGTGTCCCAAGTTGAATCGGGAAGCTTTGGAATTATTCGGCGGCGCGACCGGCCTAAAATCCGGCGATGAGCAAAACCCTGAAGGTTCCCTTGAAAAACTGAAGTCTGAACTCGCCGATATCGACCTGCCCGCGGCGGCTGAAAAGGTGGGAGGCCGTTACGACGGTCGAAAGCTGACCCTCAAGGTACTGGGCAAAGACTTCAGCGTCGATGCTCAGGGAAATCTTTATACCGAGATTCACGTGAATCACTGGATAGTCGTTCCGCTTCTCAATCACATCCTTAGCGGGCAGGGATTGCCGGTTTCAGGTAAATGGGTATCCTTTCGGGAGCTGAAAGAAGGTCGTGACCGGTATCCGCTGTTCAAAAAGCGTTGTGAAGAGCCGATGAAAAGGGTCGCCGACGTCTATACGCCGCTGTTTGAGGACCTCGTAAACATATTCGGTGGTCAACAGGTGGACCAGCAGTTTGAATCCGATATATCGGTGGTACTGCAGCCCCTGCCGAAAGTGCCTGTCATGATCTGCTATTGGCTACCTGAAGAGGGCATGAATTCCATGCTGCATATTTTCCTCGATGAAACCGCAGATCGAAACCTGAAAATCGGCTCGGTTTATACCCTCGTTGCCGGTCTCGCCCAGATGTTCGCCAAAATCGCTTTACGACACGGCTTTACCGATGCGGCTCCGGAAAGTCCGCGCTGAACAGGGCGCGGGGCATCTTTTTATCGTGTCATCAGCCTTTCCTCTGAGAGGTGGGCTTTCTTTCGCCTCTTTCGTGGCACTACCCGGGCAAAATGGGTTGCCGCCGATTGCCGTAAACAATCTGCTCAATAAAGTGCACCACGTGCTGGGTGACATATCTG
Organism: uncultured delta proteobacterium; assembly: GCA_963774425.1. GTDB lineage: Bacteria > Desulfobacterota > Desulfobacteria > Desulfobacterales > JAFDCJ01 > JAFDCJ01. The sequence continues at coordinate 191,147 of CAVZEZ010000030.1, forward strand.
ATTCGCAGCTTTGAGATAGGGGAGAAACAAAATCAGGTCGGATTTGCGGCAATCGCCCGCTAATGGCGCTCTTTGGTCCGGTAAATATGCTCATGACGGCAGGTGAGACTATGATCCCTGACAGACCCCGGCCTGTGCGAATCGCTATAAAATCCCGGCTCGGCAGCATCTGCTGAATCCGGTGACTGCGCGTCGAAGATCAGTCGTTTAACTTCCAACAGATATCCTTCATAACGCGAAAGATAGAAGGACAAAGGTCTCTGGAAATTGTAGCCCAGGATGCCGTCGATAAACAATTGACTGATTTCACGGTGTTGCTGCAGCGTAAATTGGCTGCTTACCAGTATCTGCCGCTCATCTTCGGCCAGGTTGCTTAAAAACAGGCGCAGGGCGGTACGGGAGCGTGGTTGATACATCCAAAAATAAAGCAGATCCAATGCGTGGATCATGATGATCTTTTCCAAGTCGCGGGCTTCGGCATTGACTCTGTGCCCCGGATTGGATGAATAGTCGAGAATTTTGAACGTCTCCACTTCCGGATACAGAAGCTCCAACTGGGCATAGATGTCAAATAGCTGGGCAAATTTAATTTTATATTCGCGCAGCCTGGCCTGAATATTTTTGTGGCGGTCGGCCAGCCCCTCGATGATGCCGGCTACAGCATCGGAGGCGGCCTTGGAAATGATGGCGGCCCACTTCTGCAGAACTGAATCGACCCCCGCGACGCCGGCGGCCGTCAGCAGGGAGCCGATGACCATGTTGAGACCGATGGCGAGAGGGATGGACAAAATACTGCGAAAAAAATTGCCGTAAACCGCCCCCTTCTGCAGGCCCCGCAGGATGTTGTGGCTGGACAGATACATACCGTTGGCCAGCGCCATAAAGGTGTAAAGCAGGACGGGCTGACTTGCGGTGGTGATTCCGAAAATCCGGTCGAGGATGAGGGTTTTGACGATGTAGTCCAGCAGGGGGACTGAAAACCCGGTGAACAGCAGCGAATCGGTGATGCGGGTCCAGCTGATGTAATCGTTCCAATTGAGCAGGGGCGAACGTTTGAAGCCGCCGCCGCCTAATACCGACTGCAAAATATTGCGAAGTCCGGTGATGCCGAACCAGATAAAGGCCCCGAAATATGCCAGCAGCCACCAGTCTTTGGTGAGAACGAAGGTCAAAAAGGCCGGAATAAAGCCGATAATTACCTTCAGGGCGTTTTGGAAGTGGGAATTCAGGTAGCGCCAGCGGATTCTGCCGGGCCCTTCCGCGGCCTCGGATGGGTGCAGCCGCAGGTCGTTGTCGATCTCTTTCTGTACGCCACCGAGGGTGACAATGTTTCCGGGATTTTCCATGCGCGTGGCCGAAGGGTCGACCTCCCAGTCTTCCTGGCAGGTCCATCCCAGCCAGCCGTTGGTCGCAAACATGGCCGTCAGGCAGTAGGTTATCGGGCCGGCCGTCATGTTACGTTTTTTTGGGATGAATTTCATCCTTTTATAAGCGGTCATCCGGATAGGAATGATTTCGCGGACATCCTGATGCCGGTCCCGTTCAATGGAACGTCGGGCCCTTCTGGGCAAAGTTTCTCTAATGGCCAGTCCCATTCCGTGCATCCGGGGGGAACGTCCGGTGGAATCACTGCCGATACGGGCCTTGAGAGATCTGTCAATATAATAGAATTTGAGAGTATCGATGTCATGTAGAATGGTTGTGAGTTTATGCACCCGGGGCTGATTTCCCCCCGGGATGTCATGGCTGAGCCGGTCGATGATTTCACGGATGACCTCTTTGAGTACGATGGCACTTCCCTCGTTGATGGCCTGCATGAGTCGGCTGATGTCGGCCAGATGGGCGGTCTTTCCGGCGGCATAATCCTTCAGATTGAAAATTTCCAGGCGGGTGATCATGCCCTGGCAGTCATAGATCAATTCCAGCACATCACTGACCTCCAGGTTGGTCAGGTTCAGGGTCACCCGGTATCCCGAATGAAGCTGCGACAGGCGGCTCAACAACTCAAACGGACTTAACCGCATCAGCTCCGGAACATCCGGCCCGTCGATCGGAATGTCCGGGTCGGCGATTTCCGGATTGCTCTCCGGCTTTAGATATTCATCTACCAGTGATTCCAGATCCAATTCATTCGTTTGTCGGATCCATTGCGTGATTTCCTCCCGTCGCCGGGCATCCGCCGCTGTATACTCGCTGCGCAACCGGGCTACCCGACTCTGAAGTTTCTTGAGCAGTTTGGTATGGATAAATTTGGATAGGTGCAACTTGGATTTCTGGCCGATGCCGACAAAAGCCAGGAACTCGTCGGGCTCGATGGGAGCCAGATCGATATCCAGCATCCGGTTGAGCGTTTGAAGATGTACTTGGTTGAATTTACCCAGCAGATTCAGCACATACTGCTGCTGGTAGCGGGAGGCGCTGCGTCCGGCTTCCATCAGTTTGATGACGGGCGGTTCTGCCAGAAAGCACAGGAAGGATTGGGCATCGGTGAAGCCGCGGGGAACCCAGATCATCTGGGCATATTTTTGGCGATATCGGCTGGAGAATTCTATTCCGATGCGGATATCCATATCCAATATCCGCGCTGCTTCCAATAACTCCGCGGCAAAACGCGCTTCGATGTAATGATAGTGAATCACGCGCAGCCGCCGGATGCCCTTGATCCAGGCATCCATGATCAGGTGGGTCGAAGACTTGCGCCCTTTCGTATTGGCATCATGAACATGATCGTCAAATGCTATTTGATTCCATTCCTCGGGCATTTCCAACAGGTGGTATTGCCGCAAATGTTGCCGCACAATGCGCGGTTTGCCCGACGCCGTCCGGCGAAATTCATGGGCCAACTCCAGTTGCCTGCGATAATCGCCGTAGGCCCGCACCAGGTCTTTCATGATCTGAAGCAGCACCCGGGCGGTGTTTTTGGCCAACGGGCCCTCGGCGGTATCGATCACCTCATGGCGCAGCGCCCGCAGGGCGTTGATGCGGTCATCCACCCCCCCGACCTCGAGTGAGCTGAGCAGCCGGGCCACGGCATAGGCCGTGCGCAGTCCCTTGGATTCAGTCATCTCCTTGATGCCATGGGGATGCAGGTAGGGAAAATAGACCTTGCGGACGAACTTGCCCCGGCGGTTAGTGCTCAGCGCGTCGTTGACGATCCGGATGAGTTCATGGTCCCGTTTGTCGAACAGCAATTTGGAAACTTCAGCGGCCATAAGATCGATTCGTTCAAGGTAATGTGGGATAAAACTGTTAATAAACCTATCACAAATCATCCGGTATTGCCAATATCATGTGTTCCGGACAAAGGGGACCGGTACCGGGGGGAACGGTCACTGCATCCATGGGGTGGGTAAAATCTTCTAATTCAGACGGCCAGCAACAGTTTGGCCGTCATGAAATAAATCAGCAGGCCGGTGATATCCACGATGGTGGTCAGGGCCGGGCTTGCCACTACCGCCGGGTCGAATTTGGCCCGGGCCGCGGCCAGGGGCAACAACGCGCCGATCAGGGTAGAGGTGACGACCTGCAATCCCAGGGCAATTGCAATCGCAAAACCGATGGTGGCCAATGAATATTGTTCCGGCACGGTAGAGCCGCCGCCGAACAAGATCACGCGGCCATAAGCGATCATTGCCAGCAGCAGCGCCAGCAAGACGGCTATTTTAAACTCTTTGGCAAGGATCCGGAATATGTCGCGGGGTGAGATCTCCTTGAGGGCCAGCGCGCGCACCACCAACGTGGCGGACTGGCTGCCGGTGTTTCCGCCGGTGTCCGCAAGCATGGGCATGAAGGCTGCCAGAACTGCAAAATGCAGCAATAATCCTTCAAAGCTTTGAACGATAAATCCCGAAACCAGACCCAGGATGGCAAGTGCGATCACCCAGGGGGCCCGATTTTTAAAATGCCCCCATACGGGTGTCTTCATGTATAGGGCCTCATGGCTGCCGGCAATGGCCATGAATTTTTCCATGTCTTCCGTGTGTTCCTGGGTGATAATGTCGATGGCGTCGTCATGGGTGATGATTCCCACCAGGGCATCATTTCCGTTGAGCACCGGCAGGGCGAGCAGATCGTACTTCTGGATTTTGCGGGCGGCCTCTTCCCGGTCGTCTTCAACCCGGGCAAAAATGACCTCACGGTGCATGATATCTTCCACCCGGGATTCGCGCCGGGCCACGATCAGGTCCTTGAGAGAGACAAATCCCAAGAGTTTGCGATGTGCATCGACCACATAGGCGTAGTAAATCGTTTCTTTATCCGGTGCGACTTCCCTGAGGCGTTCGATGGCCTGCGAAACGGTCAATTGCCGGGATAGCGTGGCGTAGTCCGAGGTCATGACAGCTCCGGCAGTGTCCTCGGTGTAAGCTGTCAGGCGGCGGATGTCCTCCCGTTCAGCCTGGGCCAGTGCCGGCAAAATGGCCTCGCGCCTTTCTTCCGGCAGCCGTTTGAACAGGTCGGCGCGTTCGTCATGGGGCATCTGGGTTAAAAGACGCGCGATTTCGTCGCGCCGAAGGGTCTCGATCATCTCGACCATGATATCCTCATCCAGATGACTGAAGATCCCAGCCCGCAACGGCAGATCGGCGTAGCCGAGCACCGCCCAGCTTTCGGTGGCGGAAAGGGATGAAATCATTTCCGCGATGACCGCGGGATGTCCGGATTCACAAAATTCTCGCAACGCCTTGGCATTCCCGGCGGCGAGCATCTCTCGGAGCTCGGGAACGAGGATCGGATTCTCATTCTTCATGGGTCACCTCCGTTTCGACCGCGGTGGTAGGATGGTTGCGGCCGGAGGCGAATTGGTGGGCTAGACTCGGGTGGAGTGTTGACCGTATACGTCGTCGGCCGCGAAACAAAAGCATCGCGGTCCAGGATCTTCAGATTCGTCTTGTGTCAATTCCTGGGTCATCGTGTTCCGGCTACTGTGACCGCCGTCCGAATCGCTCATGGTTTGTCCTCCAAAATGGGTTCATCACCAGCGCATACCTGCGCCCGGATAATCGCACAACTTATACAGGCTTGGTTGCGAAATTTCAAGCTCTTTTTTGATACGCCGAATACATGAAGTAAAATCAATCCAAAGCCCCGGCCGACCGTCTTGCATCGGTCTTTGGGTTTTTCGGCCTCTCACAGCAGTTTGTCCAGGGTTATCGGCAATTCCCGGATGCGCTTGCCGGTGGCGTGGAATACGGCATTGGCGATGGCGGCCGCCACTCCCACGATGCCGATTTCTCCCAGACCCTTGAGGCCGAACGGCTTGACAATTTCATCTTCCTCGGGAACGAAAATCACATCGATGTCATGCACGTCGGCATTGACGGGTACGTGGTAGTCGGCCAGATTGTGATTCATGAAGCGGCCATAAGCATGGTCGAGCACACTCTCTTCCTCCAGCGCCGTACCGATCCCCATGACGATCGCTCCGAGAATCTGGCTGCGGGCGGTTTTGGGATTCAGAATACGGCCGGCGGCAATCGCGCTGACGATCCGTGCCACCCGCATCGTGCCCAGATCCGGATCGATCCGCACCTCCGCGAATACCGCCGAATGGGTGAAGCGCGCATATCGCCTCGCCCGGGCATCCGGGCCGGCGGATGCTTTCTCCTCGATCGCACCCACGCCGCCGTATCGCATCGCATCTGTTAGGGAAACAGCCTGTGATGGATCTTTGCGCGAGCGGAATTGCCCCTTTGTGAATGTCACCTCGCCCGGTTTGAGGCCGGCAAGCGGCGAACCTTCGGTTTTACGCGCCAGCTGGGATGCCTTGCGGGCGATTTTCGTGCAGACGGCCCTGACCGCCGATCCGACCGTCGCCGCCGTCCACGAACCGCCTTCCACCGGTGATTTCGGCAAGGCCGAATCACCCAGGCGGAATGTCACTTTCTCGACGGGCAATCCCAGCGTCTCGGCGGCGATCTGGGTCATGATCGTGTAAGTTCCGGTGCCGATATCCGCTGTTGCGCAGCCGACCGAGAGGTTGCCGTCGGCGGTCAGCACTGCGCTGGTATCGGCCGGCATGTGATAGGCTTCCCAGATACCGCCGGCCATGCCCCAGCCTATCAGCGTATCGCCCTGCCGCATCGAGTGTGGGTGGGGATTGCGTGCCGCCCAGCCGAACCGCTCCGCGCCCAAACGGTAACAGGCCCGCAGCTGTTTGCTCGAAAACGGTTTGTCGTGGATCTGGTCTTTATCGGCGTAATTTTTCAACCGCAGTTCGATCGGGTCCAGACCCAGTTTGAATGCCAGCTCATCCATGGCGCATTCCAGGGCGTATAGGCCCCAAACGGCCCCCGGCGCCCGCATGTCGCCCGGCGTGTACAGATCCAGCCGCACGGCCCGGTGGTCCAGTTCGACATTGTCACAGCGGTACAGCTGCCCCGACCAGTTGACTATCGATTCACTGTAATCCTCGAAGCGTGAGGTCTCACTGATCGCCTCATGGATGACAGCTTCCAGGCTGCCGTCGTTCGCGGCTGCCAAAGCGATCCGCTGCCGGGTAGCGGGGCGGTGGGTGAAGCTGAACATCTGCTGCCGTGTCAGGCAGACGCGGACCGATCGCTTCAACTCGCGCGCCGCCAGCACCGCTAAAAATACATGATATTGCGGCCGAAGGCCGGAACCGAATCCGCCGCCGACAAACGGCGAAATGACGCGCAGGCTGTTTTTTGAGCGGCCGAATACGTTACAGAGGTAATTTTGAACGTTCTGAACTCCCTGGGTTTTGTCGTAAACCAGAAGCTTGCCGTTTTCATCCCGCAAGACGGTGGCGGCGAATGGCTCCATCGGATTGTGATGTTCGGCAGGAGTGCGATAGTGCGCTTCGAGCTGCACGGCGGCCCGGGATAAGGTCCCGGCGGCGTCTCCGCGGGGATCGGGAGAAGGCAGACCGAGGTCCCCGGGGGGTGCTTCAGCTGCGCTTCCGATTTTTTCATCGAGATCGGTAATATGCGCTTGGTGCTCATATTCCACCCGAACGAGCGAGGCCCCATGGCGCGCTAACTCCAGCGTGTCGGCAACCACCAGCGCGACAGGTTGGGCGCTGTATTGAATTTTATCGTCGTACAGCGGCCGAAAAGGCGAACCGGGCGGGGCGACGTCGTCGCTGTAGGCCTCGTCGGATTGCCCGGGCCGCGGGCTGTTTTCGTGGGTGAAAACCTGCAGCACACCCGGCAGGCGCAATGCGTCGGCAGCGTCGATGGCGGTGATTCTGCCTCTGGCGGCCGCGCTGGAGACGACCCATCCATGGGCGAGGTTTTGGACGTCATATTCGGCGGCGTATTTGGCAGCACCGGTCACCTTGGCGTTTCCGTCGACACGGCTGATCGGTTTGCCGATATGGATTGTCTTCATGGGATATCATCCAAGGAAGCGGCCTGGCTCAGGGCGCGTATGGCGGCGCGCCTGGCCAGCTCGATTTTAAAATCGTTGCGGCCGAACCCCCGGGCGCCGCGAAGCAGGGTGTCGGCGGCTTGTCGGAAGTTCTCCCCCGTGACCTTCCGCCCGATGAGCAGGGTCTCCGCGTGCCGGTCACGCCACGGTTTGTGTGCCACGCCTCCCAGAGCCAGCCGCGCCTCGGTGATCGTTTTGCCTTCCATTTCCAGGGCGGCGGCGACCGACACCAGGGCGAAGGCGTACGACGCCCGGTCCCGAAGTTTTAAGTAGGCGTAGTGTTCCGCAAAGCCCTTTGCGGGCAGATCGATGGCGGTGATGATTTCTGCGGTTCCCAAGTTTGTATCAAGGTGCGGACGGTCCTCGGGCAAGCGGTGAAATTCTTTCATCGGGATCGTGCGCTCGCCGTCCGGACCGGTGACGTGCACGACCGCATCCAGCGCGGCCAGTGCCACACACATATCGGATGGATGGGTGGCAATGCAGCGGCGGCTCGTACCCAGGATGGCATGGTAACGGTTGAAGCCCGTAATGGCGGAGCAGCCCGTTTCCGGCTCGCGCTTGTTGCAGACGGTGGCGGTATCGTAAAAATAGCAGCAGCGGGTGCGCTGCATCAGGTTGCCGCCGACGGTTGCCATGTTACGCAGCTGTGGGGAAGCTCCCGCCAGGATAGCCCGGGAAAGCAGTGGATAGCGGCGTTGGATTTCTTCGTTATAAGCGACTTCGGCGTTGGTCACCAGTGTTTCAAGTCGCAATCCGCCGTCGGCTCCGGCGTGAATTCCTCTCAGGGAAAGACGGGTAATGTCGATCAGCCGGTCCGGCCGCTCGACATTTTCCTTCATCAAGTCGATCAGGTTCGTGCCGCCGGCGATGAATTTGGCCGTGCGGTCAGCGGCGATTTCATCCACGGCGTCCGCCACCCCATCGGCGCGTGTATAGGTAAAGCGGTTTATTTTTCGGCCTCCCTTTTTTCGGCAAGCATCGCCTGCTCAATCGCAGCGACGATGTTTGAATAGGCCCCGCAGCGGCAGATGTTGCCGCTCATCAGTTCACGGACATCATCCGATGATTGCGCATGTCCCTCCTTGATCAAACCCACGGCGGAACAGATCTGGCCCGGCGTGCAATATCCGCATTGAAAAGCATCCTGATCGATGAACGCCTGCTGCAGCGGGTGAAGAGCTTCTCCCTCGGCGAGCCCCTCGATCGTCTCCACTGCGGCGCCGTCCTGCATGATGGCGAGGGTCAGGCAGGCATTGATCCGTCTGCCGTTCACCAAGACCGTGCAGGATCCGCATTGGCCGTGATCGCATCCTTTCTTCGTCCCGGTCAGCTTCAGTTGTTCGCGTAGCGCATCGAGCAGGGTGGTCCAGGGGGCGACTTCCATCTGTTTCACGGCACCATTGATCGTGAGGGTGATCCTGCTTTTGGGGAGCGGCAAAACCGCTTCTTTCCCGCCGGCTTCATTCTCCATCCTTTTTGGACGGCTGTTCATATGCGCTCCTTACACACCGTTTATAGGGATGTTTTCGCATCTATTGAATTTTTCATCATTGTTTCCCCGGTCGACAGGCTCCCAGTGCAGTATGGAAGGCGTGAAAAAGGGAAAAAACGTTTCGGGTGAATGAGGCCCCGTCCATCAATGCCTTTATCGATCTGGTTTGCCAATACGGTGGATTATGTATTTTCATTCTAAAAAAACGGTATGGTATCAAATTGCAGCCAGTGATCAATACCGGCGACGTTGCGCTGAAGTCAGTTGTTTTCTTGACAAAATTCACCCGGTGATCATATATGAGTAATATTTCTGAGGAAAGGAGAAAACCGGCATGAAAGAGCAATTGTTGGAAGCTATGGTCGACATGAAGGAGAACAGGGCGCTGGAGATTGCCCGATCCATGCTCGACAGCGGTGAAGATCCAGTCGGTATTCTGGAAATCTGTACCCGGGCCATGGAGGTTGTTGGCAAACGGTTCGAGGAGGGCCGCTATTTTCTGCCTGAGTTGATGATGGCCGGTGAAATGCTAGTGCAAATTTCAGAAATTGTCAAACCGAAGCTCAAAGGTGAATTCACCGTTGAAAAGCACGGCAGGGTGCTCATGGGAACCGTTCAAGGAGACATTCACAACATCGGAAAGGATATCGTGACCTTCCTTCTGGATGTCAACGGCTTCGAGGTCCGGGACACCGGCATCGATGTGCCGCCCGCGAAGTTTGTGGAGGCGATTCGTGCATTCAGGCCCCAGGTGGTGGGACTGAGCGGATTGCTGACGGTGGCCTACGATTCCATGAAACAAACGATTCAGGCGATCAGCGATGCCGGTTTGCGTGATGATGTCAAAATCATGATCGGCGGCGGCCTGATGGGAGATGATGTGTGCGCCTACGCGGGTGCCGACGCTTATGGGAAGGACGCCGTCGCGGGAGTCGCGCTGGCTAAAAAATGGGTTGGCGTCCGGTAAACCGAAAATAAATGAATGGGTTCACCGCAGTGATTATATATTGTCGATCTTCACAGACGCTCCCTGCATTTCGGCTCAGAAGACGATATGCTCTTGGATGCCGAGCTGTTCGGCAGCGTGACGGGCGACAGCCTGGCTCAGCCAGTTCGGCTGGTGCGCATCCGAGCCGATCACGAATTTGAACCGGTTTTTAAACGGACTGTAAAACTGTTTCCAGTCCGTGCGCCAGACATAGCGATTGTTGATTTCAATCAGGCATTCAGCGGGCACCCGATTCAGGTCGGTACCCAGTGCGTTGGGATGAGCGATGATGACCGGTTTGCCGACTGCAAGCAGATTTTCCAGGCCGTGATAATCGGCATCGTGATCCCGACAGTGAAAGATGTAGTAGTCGACATTATAACCCGCGGCTTCCGAAACCCAGGAGTGTCCGTCCACCTCGACGCCGACTCTCAAGTCGGACCGGCGGAGTTCCGCTTCGTATTCTTCAAAGGTTCCACCCACCAGACTCTCCAAATGATCGCTGATGCCGATAATCACGGCATGCCGGACGGCAGCGACCAGGGCGACGGTCTGTTCGGCCACTACGGAAGTGTCGTTGCTTGAGTAGGTGGTGTGAATGTGTAAATCCTGGGGCAGCATCCCGTATCCTTTCTCAATTTTGTTCTTTTCCGATGTCGTCCGCCATCTCCTGATACCCTCTTCCGACCCCGGCAGATATGTTATCAGTCCAAATTATCGCCGCTTCGGCGACATCAATGTATTAATTAATTGCGTTGATAGCGCAAAGTCAATTCATTTTTCACCTATTATTAGATGCAAAATATGCAGTAAGCCGCCGGCCGATCGGGCCCGCAGTCGGCTTAAAAGTGGAGTTCAACATGAAGAAAGAGAAATACAAGATTCCGGTTTGGATCAAAACCGCTTTTCTGATCCGGAACACGATTCACTGTTACATTCGAGAAGTCTAAAACATAATCCCTAAGGCGGAAACCGGGTAATCCGAGGCCGGTTTCCGCTTCGTCAGCGTCAGTGGTGATGGCCCGCCGCGTCCGCATCCGCCTTGGTCGCATGTACCGTTCCGTCAGGGTGTTCGGGCGGCGTATAGATGGTATACAGCTTCATGAGCTCTTCTTTGGAGGTATTGACGAAGTTGTGTTCGACGCCGGCCGGAACCACCACGGCCGAACCATCTTTCAACGGATGCTCCTTTCCATCGAGAACTGCAATACCGGTGCCGGATTCGATCCGCAGAAACTGATCGACGTCACTATGTACTTCCATGCCGATTTCTTCCCCGGGTAGAAGCGCCATGACCACAAGCTGGGAACGCGCGGTAGTATTCAGTACTTCGCGGAAGTTGTTGTTTTTGATTGTCTTCTTCTCGATGTCCGTCACATAGGCTGCCATTAAACACCTCCTGTCTTCAAAATTAACTGAAAAGTACGAACGCACAAATATAAAATGCCGGTCCTGATGAATTGTATACATCCAATTGAAGCCTGTTTTCGAGTCTATGCAGACTTAAAGCTAACTTAATTTCGTACATGAAATTCAGCGCAGATTCTACCTCGTTGAGTTTTGCGAGGTGTTTGCCTCGGATTCCGATATCGAATTTCTGCGGCCGATCCATCAGGATCTCATCTCTCCAGGGACTGCCGCCCTGCCGGTTCTGAAGCGAGGGCGGCGGTTGCCGGCCGGTGTCACGGCCGGATTATCCGTCCTGGACCACCATTTCCAGGGCTACATCCTGGTAGGCATGAAAAAGACGATGACAAAAGTCGTCCCACTGTTTGTAGACGGCGATGGTCTCGTCACTTATATCATCCAGGTTGGGATACGCCACGATCTGTTCGATCTCCTTGCCCAATGCCTGTGCCAGATTCGTATCCGCCGCGGCAAGTACATTGTGAACAAACTCCGCGGGCGAATACCAGGTTGCAGCCTTTTGCAGATCCCGGAGAATTTGGGTTAAGAGCACATTTCGCGGGCCTTCCCATAGCTCGTTGACCGCCGCATCCCGGTACAGCCGCGGCAGCGAGGAGAAATCTTCCATCACGCCGTGCCCGCCGAACAGACTGATGGCCGACCGCAGCAGGACCGGGGTGTCCCAGCCGGTCGTGATTTTCTGGAGCATGATCAACTCGCGTACATCGAAGCGTTTTTTCTTCAAAGCCCCGATTTCATCGGCTCGGCCCGTGCCGGCAAACCCACCGGGAAGTGCCAGCACGTCCTTGTACAGCCGGAAAGCCCCAGCGAGTGTGCGTTTGGCGATGCGTTCGATTCTGGCAAGCTGGCCTGCGACCAGGGCAAATCTGCCGATCGGCGCACCAAATGCCGCACGAAACTCACAGTATTTCGCCGCCTCGCGCCAGGCGCGCATCATGCTTGACGCCCCCCAGAGGCCTACCGTCAGCCGGGAATATGTCAGGACAATACCAACCCCATTGGCCAGCCCCCGGTTTAGCGGGCCCACCTGATAGGAGAGTGCGCCGTTGAAAGTGATCTCACCGGTGGTCAGTTCACTGGTACCCATTTTCCACTTGATGCGATCGATGGTAAAGCCGTTTCTGCGCTCCCGTTCCTTGTCGCCGGGCAGCCAGGAAGGCACCACAAAAAGTCCCACCTGATCCGAGCCCCTTGGCTTGGCGGTGACCAGCGCATAATCCGCGTGGGTGGCGGAGCAGAAGAACTTGGTGCCGTACAGCCGCCATCCACCGTTTTCAGGGGCGGCTTCCAGCAGATTCGCCGGGATATCCGAACCGCCTTGAATTTCAGAGATATACTGGGCGCCGATACCATAACCATCGTCGAGGCCTTCCTTGCAGTGCTGCAGGATTCGCTGTAGTTGGGGAGTGTCCGCATAGGGCTCCAATACGGCCACCAGGCCCTCGGTGCAGGTGACCGGACAGGCGATGCAGGATTCGCCGTTCTGGTAGATGACAAACATTTTGGCCAGTTTTATCCAGGGATGGGTTCTATCCGAAAACAGGCCCTCGGCGAATACTTCCTGCTCCATGACTTCGATTTCATGCGGTCTCACAATGCGGTCGATACGGTTGCGGTGGCCGTCGAAATGCAGGATGCCGGGTCGCTTTTCCGGCCGCGCGGTGGCTTCGGTCATTCTGCGCCAGCGAAAGGACGCCTTGCGGGAGATTTCACGGGCCGCAGCGTCTGCAGCGTTCGCCATTTCACCGCAAAAGGTGCGCAACACTTTCCGGGCGAAAAGATCGTCCGCATAATAGTCGCAGTTTTCGCGCCAGTCCAGAAAGGCATTGAAACTGTAGGGGTTGTTGCGATCCGGATAGCTCACGGCCTTCCTCCTTGAAGGGTGGGAAATAACAGGTGTGTGAGGTTGGCACGAATCTGTCCGAGGTTGACCTTCATGGGAGGGGCCTCCTTGAACCGTTAATTGTGATCGCAAAAACGAACCGTGTTCGCATCTTTTAAAGATGCCGGTTCAGGCCGCGAAACTCATCGCCGTTTAAGCCGCCTGAGCCGGCATCGATCCGTGAGGCTTCCGGAGATTGGAGTGGATATTTATCTGCTCATTTTCCACTCTTTATGGCTGGGCGTTCGGACATCCTTCGGCGGAAGCTTTTTGGGCTGCCTGTTGCAGTTGTTCCGGACTTAAATCCCGGACGTGCGTGGCCACAGACCAGCGATGACCAAACGGATCTTCCAGGTGCCCGTAGCGATCGCCCCAGAACATTTCTTGAACGGGCATAATGAGCGTCGCTCCGGCGGCAACCGCACGATTTGCGACAGCGTCCGCATCCTCCACATAGAGGTGAATGGTGACCGGGGAACCTTTGAGTGACTTGGGTCCCAGCGAACCCCATACCGGCGATTCATCCATCAACATGACCGTCGAGTCACCGATTCTGATCATGGCGTGCATGAGCTTTCCCTCGGGGCCCGGCATTCGTATCAGCTCTATCGCGTTAAACGCCTTTTTATAGAATTCGATGGCTTTGGCCGCGCCGTCACAGACTAGATGCGGCGTTACGGTATGCATCCCTTCCGGGATCGGATTTGTATGTGTCATCACACATTTCTCCTTATTTTTTTGGAACCTATTTATGGCGTAAGAAAACCATCTCGGATACTTCCGCCACAGTTTGATCATCCTGGGTGAGCTCCACCTGCACCCGGGCAATCCGCCCCTGGGTATCGATGACTCGCGCCGAAGCGATCACATCTTTGGCAGGATCGGCGGCATTTAGAAATTGAACATCACAATTCAGGGGCAAACCCACGTGACCCAGGGAGTTGGCCACGGCGGCCATGGTTTGTTCCGCCAAGGTAAACAGGGCGCCCGTATGGGTATAACCTAAAAAGTTGGGCAGATGGGTGGTGCCCGGTAAACGGGCGGTGGCGCGGCCGGCTTCGAACTCAGTAAACTGGATGGAAAGCGCCCGGGCCAGGGGGGAGGTCTCGATCGCCCGGCGCAAGGCCTTCAGGTCCTCTTCTTTGATTGCATTTCGAACGGCTTCAGATTCATTGCTTGATTTCGTGTCATAGCGTTTTTGATTGTTGCGCTCCTCTACACCGCGAATTAACCACGAAACAGCCTCATTGTAGGGTGTTGGGATATTGAAACGCCGCCCCTCGGATACAATCACTTCATTTAAATTGCCAATCTCGGTGGGCCGTCCGGCTTCTACATCCTGAAGCATGGATACCCGGTTGTCTTTGGTAGACGCAAAGGCTTTCAAAGAAAAATCCAGGGGATCTTCCAATTCAGGAAAATCGATGCCTTTGGCGCGGGCAACCTGCCTTAACTCCAGTGAAAGGGCTTCGATGATTTTGACAGACGGCTCGTGCTTTACCGCTGTGCCGCCGGTTAAACCGGTCAGGGCGGCCACCCCATTGGTGGAGACATTGGCGATCAGTTTCTTCCAGATGACGCTGTTGATGTCGGATGTGGTGTGTACGTCCAAGCCAACCGCCTGGAACCGCTCGACCATGTTCTTGAAACCCGGACGGGATACTCCGTCATAGGGCCCGATTACCAGCAAGGGGCCCAGGCCGCCGACGTATCGGACTTCATTCATGCTCATCGGCATTCCTGAATGAGCCGTGATTCCGCCGACCACCCGTTCCGGCCCCACGGCTTCTGCAATGATCTCTAAATTACCCAGTCCGTTTTGAACCGACAGTACGATGGTATCGTCCCGGATCATGGGCATGGCGCTCTGGATGGCCGAGTGGGTATGATAACCTTTAACCGCGATCATCACCACGTCTTGGCCGCCAACCTCATCAACATTCGAAGTGATGGAAATTCTGGAATGGGTTCGTTCACCATCGGGCCACTGAAGCCATATTCCCTCCTTATCGATGAGCCGAACCCGCTCTTTTAAGACCTCGATCAGGGTCAGGTTGAATCCTTTTTCAAAAAAAAGACAGCCGAAGATAGATCCCAATACACCGGCACCGACGATTGCTATATCCATGGATCCTCACCTCCGCCAAATGGTAGAGTTAATAAAGGATTTTCAGTTTACCAGACCTGCTGAAATAATAAAGGATAAAAAAGCGCATCGGTTGCTAAAATCCTGAAAGATGTCATGACACCTCCGAATAATTCAGACAAAAAACAAGTCGGGCGCCTGAGCTTCTCGGAAGAAATGGCCCGTTCGGTGCTCAATTCGCTGTCGGCCCATATCGCGATCCTGGACGAAAACGGGATTATTCTCGAAACCAACGAGGCGTGGCAGGCATACGCCGTAGATAACGGTTTGCCGGAGTCGTACGACCACTGCGGATTGAACTATTTTGCCATATGTGATGCGACCACCGGCAGCGAAGCCGCGGATGCCCAACAGGTGGCCCGGGGCATCCGCAGAGTCATCGGAGGGGAACTGGAGGAATTTTTGCATGACTATCCGTGTCATTCGCCCGACAGGCCCCACTGGAATTATATGCGCACGATTCGAATGGCCGGGCCGGGCCCTATCCGGGTGGTGGTCAGCCATGAGGATATTACCGCCCTGAAGCTGACTCAAGATGCTTTGCAGAAAAGTCAGGAAGAACTTTTCGATCAAAAACAAAGCCTGGAGGAGGCCAATATTGCGCTCCGGGTCTTGTTGAAGCAACGCGAAAACGATAAACTGGAGCTTGAAAAGAAGGTGTTGGCCAACATCAAGGATCTGGTGCTGCCTTATGTCGGTAAATTGAAAAATTCCAGACTCCTATTTGCTATCAATTTCATGAATTTATCCGTGATCAACGATTCATTTCGGTTTCAAGTATGCTTTCCAGTTTTAGATGCTGGGAGCGCCATACATTGTTTTCATTGGCGAATGTTTCAATGTTTTTGTTGGTCAGATGCTGGACCATCGCAATGTCTTCCATGGCTAAATTTTCATGGCCCATCCGGGTGTGCAGCGTGGCTCGACTGTGATAGGCTGCACCATAATCGGGATCGATCTCGATGGCATGATTAAAATTCGCAAGCGCTTCGGTTTCATTCCCTTTCTTTTCAGAGACCAGCCCCCGCAGATGGAATGCCCGGGCATAATCCGGATCCAATTCGATGGCGCGGTCAAAATCGTCGCCGGCATTGTCTAATAGATTCAATTTTAGGTACGCCGATCCCCGGCTGGCAAAAATAAGCTTGCTTTCCGGATCCGCAGCCGCCGCCTCGGATAAAATCTCGACGCTTTTTCCATAATTCTGCCTGACGAACTCATACATTCCACTGGTGTAAAGTTCTTTAGCGGTTTGATTATCGGACATTTTTTATGCCTCCATATTTTATTTCAATCCACATGTTAACTCGTGCCCATCCATCAAAGGGTCTTTTACAATGATGGACACCGGATGGTGTTTCCAATCCAGAAATGAGAATTTTTGCCCAAATTCGAGGAAATCAAGTCCTTGCGCGGAGGCGTAGTTTACTACGCCGCACAAGCAAAGGCGCAGATTGACGCCGAAATGGGGCAAAAAGACCATTTGTGGATGGACAACTAGATAGTGGCACTTGATATCAAAAAGTCAATGAGAGAAAAGCAGTTGGTATAATGACAGGGAAAAACCATCACTCGAAGGAATGCAGGCTGTATTTCAGCCGGCTTAATTTATTGGGTTGACACGTTCGGGATCGGAGCCGGCGACAACGGTGCGCCCGTGACTTTCGACCGATCGACCACCGCTTGCACTCACTGGAAAAATTCAAAAAGTAGAATCAACAGCAGGCGCTTTGGAGCTGCCGCGGCTCCGGCAGATCAGTTCTCACTTCGGCGGGTTGAAGGCTGGAAGAGAGTTTGGCAAGATGATTCGACCCATAATCCCGGATCACTTGCTTACCCATAAAAACCCCTACATGACCGGCCGGCACGATCTCTTTGTGAATGCTTTGCGAACCGACATAGTGTTGGGCCGCAAATAACTGTTCGGATGGTGTGATGTCGTCCTTTTCGCCGGCTACCAGAAAGAGCGGCTGGGTGAGGCGTCCCAGATCCACTCGCTGCCCCAAAACTTCGAGCTCGCCTTTTATCAGCTGGTTCTTCTGAAACAAGGATTTTACGATCTGAAGATACATGGATCCCGGCACGGATTGCGTATAATTGTAAAGCGTGTAATCCAGACTCATTGCTATGTCCTCCCTGTTATGTATAGGGCGAATTGAACGCTGGCCTGAATGCCCTCAGGTACCAAAACAGTTATCGGCCGGACAGTAGAAATACTTGAGTAAACGGGGATGGGGACAGGCAATTTCATAGAAGTGGTTTCAAAACCTCAGTTCAGATTCGAGGGTCCGCAGGAGGCGGACCATCAGGTGCTTTATGAGGATATAAAACCGTTTCTAAACATGAAGGGAGGAGTCAAACTATGAAATGACGGTCTGCCTTTGTTATTGCTACAGCTTAATTTTTGCTGAGTATGAAATCTGCAAGAGCTCCTTCCATTCCGAGGCACCGGCCACCGCCGGCTTGCCGAATTGGCGGGCACTCCGAAATCAGATAATTGGGTTCTTGTTTTCATCCTAATCAGAACCGGCGCGTCTATATTCTGGGGCCTCCCGGCACTTGTTTGGAAGCAATAGCTGCCTTTCGCTATATTGCATAGACAACATTGGAGTTATCAGCCGATAAATCCATGTGGCATGACTGTTGCTCGTTAATTTGAATAAAGAGGCTGATCAAAGTAATTCGTGGAAAGCGCACCTGAATGACGGGAAGCTCAACATAGAAAAACACATACAGGACTCAGTCCAAAAAAATGAGCATTATCAATTTGGATAAGATTTTTAGGCCAAGGTCAATTGCCCTTATCGGTGCCAGCGAAAGACCGGGCAGTATCGGAAACGCGTTGATGCACAACTTAATCCAATACGGATTTGCCGGAAAGATCTACCCGATTAATCCAAACCATTCCGAAATATGGAACCTTCCGGCCAGCCCGTCAATTGCCGGCCTACAAACCTCGGTGGATCTGGCAGTTATCAATACACCCATCGCCATGGTCCCCCGGATTGTCGGCGAATGTGTCGATGCCGGCGTCGGGGGTGCCATCATTATTTCGGCCGGCGGCAAAGAGATCGGAGAGAAAGGAAAAAGAATAGAGGCGGCCATCTGGAAAGCGGCACAGCCGGGCGGATTGCGAATTATTGGTCCAAACTGTCTGGGAATTATTGCCAACCGACATAGGCTGAACGCCAGTTTTGCCGGTCAAATGCCCCTTGCCGGAAAGATGGCCTTTATTTCCCAGAGCGGTGCTATCTTCACGGCGATTCTCGATCTATCCATCGCAGAAAACATCGGATTCAGCTATTTTGTCAGCCTCGGTGACAGTCTGGATGTCGATTTCGGCGACTTGATCGATTATCTCGGCGGAGAGCCGGAAGTCAGCAGCATTGTGATGTATGTGGAAAATCTGACAAATTTCAGAAAATTTATGAGTGCCGCCCGTGCCGTATCCCGCGTTAAGCCTATTATCGCGTTAAAAGCCGGCAGAACCCGGGCCGGCGCGCTGGCAGCTGCATCGCACACCGGTGCCATGGCCGGGGAAGATGCCGTTTATGATGCCGCTTTCGAGCGTGCCGGAATATTGCGGGTTAAAACCTTCGCAGAGCTGTTTGACTGCGCTGAGTTGCTGGCCAAACAGCCAAGACCCAAAGGCCCGGGATTGGTCATTATCACCAATGCCGGCGGACTCGCGGTGATGGCCGCCGATGCCTTGTCCGACTACGGTTATGAACCGGCTTTACTCAGCACTGAGACCTTGGAAAAACTAAATGAGATTTTGCCTCCGTTTTGGAGCAAACGCAATCCGATCGATATGCTGGGGGATGCCTCTTCCGAGCTTTTTCGAAAAGTGGTGGATATTTGCTTGCATGCAAGGGAAGCGGACGGTCTGTTAATCATGACTGCCCCTCAAGCCCTCACGGACCCTCGTGAGACAGCAGTCGGCCTCGTGGATCTGATTCGGGATCATCAGTCGATTCCGACTATTACCTGCTGGGTTGGCGGCAATGAGATGCAAAAAGGCCGGGATCATTTTAATCGGGCTGGAATTCCGACTTTCGATACACCTGAACGTGCTGTACGAGCGTTTGTTGACATCTTTCGCTACTCTGTAAATATTGAGATGCTCGAACAGATTCCGTCCAGGCTTCCGAGTCGATTGGAATTTGACCGACAGAAGGCTAAAGGTTTGATTCAAACAGGACTCGAAAGCGGAAACTGCACGCTCACTGAGACGGACTCAAAAAAGCTGTTGTCTGCCTATGGCATTCCGGTAAGCCCAGGGGAAACAGCTGCCACCAAAACGGAAGCGATGCAAAAAGCAAGGGACCTTGGATTTCCCGTGGTCATGAAAATCAATTCGCGGGATATCATCCATAAATCCGACGCGTTGGGTGTTATGCTGAATTTGAAAAATGAGCGGCAAATTTGCGATGCGTATGATCAAATTATGCGTAATGCTCGGATGTATAATTCAAATGCCGGGATTGACGGCGTCACCATTCAATCCATGATTGAATATCCATCAGCGGTGGAAATGCTCTTAGGCGCCAAAAAAGATAAGGATTTCGGGCCGGTGATCGTTTTCGGCATGGGCGGAATTCAAACCGAGGTGCTTCAAGACCTCGCCATCGCACTGCCGCCGTTAAATCGGCTGCTGGCTGCAAGGCTTATGGAACAAACCCGGGTTTATCGACTGCTGCAGGGATACCGCAATATTCCACCGGCCAATCTGGAAATGCTGGAAGAAATCCTTATTCGTCTGGCCCAGCTGGTGACCGATTTTTCGGAGATTCAGGAATTGGATATCAACCCTCTGGTTGTCCACGGCAGCGGATTCATTGCCGTCGATGCGCGCGTTATTTTAGGACTGCCGGAAACGCCGGCGCCTTTGCATCTGGTTATCAGTCCATATCCGAATCAATACGAAGCACATACCACAATCGATACGGGGGTCAATATCTTTATCAGGCCGATTCGGCCCGAGGATGCCCCCCTGCTGGTCGAACTGTTTGAATCCCTTTCTCCGCGAAGTGTCTATCTGCGCTTCTTTTCGCCGCTGAAGCGGCTGCCGCCCAGCATGCTCGCCCGCTTTACCCAGATTGATTACGATCGCCATATTGCACTGGTGGCGATCTCGGAGTCACACCCGGACGAGAAAATGCTGGGAGTAGCTCGCCTCATTCTCGGCCACGATCTCAGGGAAGCCGAATTCGCGGTAATTGTCAGCGACTCCTGGCAGGGAAAGGGCATCGGGGCCACCCTGTTGCAACGTTGTCTGGGCATTGCCGGGGAACGAGGGATCCAGGAAGTAACGGGAACGGTACTGGCCGAAAATACGAACATGCTGGCGCTGGGAAGAAAATTAGGTTTCAAAATGAAGAAAGTAGCGGATGCTTCCGAATATGAATTGAGTATTCATCTCGGGCAAAACTGACCTTTCGGTCCGGCCGACCGGCCGCGAAAAATATGCAGTAAAACAATCGGAATGTTGTTCTGGCAAACGCTCCTTTCCTTTCAAGTGGTTCATCTGCGCCAGTTCGCCCCGAGCGCTTCAATCTATTTATCTGTTCAGGAAACGGACAGGATTTTATGGGCTTCGTTGATTTCAGGTATTTCGCGCCGGCAGTTTTGTCTTTTCGGATTTTTGGTCCGATGTTGACAGTACGACGAGATCCTTTAACTATCTATGGACAGTTTCCTATACTCGGTATTTATCCTGCAACTCATCAGCCATCTGTTTCACAGTTGCAAAGGCGCGTTCAACGGTACGTTCTTTGTCTGGGTTGACCAGGCAGCATGTCGCCGGTGAAAGCATGCTGCGTCGGATAAGCTGTTCCCGGTCAACACCCTTAGACCACAGGATCTTCCAGACATTTTCGAGATGCTCGATCAGGGAAGGGATTTCTTCCTTTGAAAAAGCTTCGAATCCCGTTGGTACAATACCCCAGACGATAACGCCTCCGCGGTCTAAAAATTTCCGAACAGAGGCGGCGTAAGCGGCGATAATTTGCGCGTTGGTGTAAACGTCCAGAGAAAGCACATCCAGGTCCAGATTAAGCAGAAAATCCCAATCCGGATTGCCGCACAGATGAATCCCCCGGGGCCGGTCGACTTGGCTGAAGAATTGGTCCAGATCGCCCTTGGCTTTCAGATCCCCATACCCGGCCATAGCCGAAAACAGGAATTGCAGGCCGGGTTCATCCACAAACATGAAGGCATTGGTATTGCGCTGTTTTAACCGCGCCAGTTGGACGTTCAGGCGTTTGGCCATAAAATCAAGCATGAAAGGCCGCACGGTGTCATCAAAGAGAATAGGACGTTCATCCTGGTCCAGGATATTGAACCCGAAACTGATGGGGCCTTCCAATTGCCCGCGGATAGCGGCCCGATCCGTCAAATCCAGTGCCAGAAAGCGGTGATAAACAACCGAATAAGTTTCGCTGACGTCAAACATTTCCGGATTCTCGAATTGCAGAAGCGCCTCCTCCAGCTCCTCGATGAATTTATCCATTGAAAATCGCAGTTTTCGTTTTTCCACGTCCAGGATGATGCCGGGAAAATGCTCGGCAGCCTGCACATACATGTCCTCGTAATAGCTGTAGTTAGGCAACTGGGGCCAGTAGGGTACATCCAGAGACAAGGCCAGTTCCAGAGCCCGGTCCACGTCGGTGTGGGGCATCACTGCCATGGCCGTCGTCAACAGGTTTCCAGGTATTTTAGCTTCCATAGGATGTCTTTTCTTCGTGTGTTTACGGTCAGTTATTTTCCTTTATATGAAGCCGTTTCGCGAGATTGAAAGATTGCTTCTCAATAGCGATGAGCAGTCTCTCATACCGATCTTTTGCCGTCGTGGCCGCGGTGAGATCAAGCGCGATGGAAACCAGTGTATCGATCATGTCCATGTTGTAAAAGATATAACAATGTTATCAGAATGGCAACGCCAGTTTTGTTGCGATTTTGACAACATGGCCGCTAACAAACAGATATATATGATTAAAAAATTTGGCACACAGATTGCTGAAGGTATATACAGTTGTCGTGATCCAAGCAGCCAGTGTAACCTTTGGTATGGAAGGAAACATTTTCTTGACATATAGTTAAATACAGTATCAATGAAAGGGAATCCGCAATGAATGCAATAGATGAACTGATAAGCGAACATGAGGCTTTTCATCACATGATAGACGCAAAGAAGGGACTTTATTTGCAATAAAGATATAATATTCTCTCACACGGGAGGTGACCCATGTCGGAAGGTTCCATATTATCGTCTCTTCGCTTTTTCCGCCCGCGCGGAAAAAAAGATGGTTGCAGTGAGGAAAAGATCGCCGAGGGCTGGGCCGAGGTACGTTGCGGACAGCGGGAATGGGAAGATTTCTACCGCCGTCGCTGGCAATACGACAAAAAAGTCCGCTCCACTCATGGCGTTAATTGTACCGGTTCCTGCTCTTGGGATGTGTATGTCAAAGACGGTATTGTGGTCTGGGAAACCCAGTGCACGGACTATCCGGCCTGTGGAGACGGATATCCCAATCACGAGCCGCGGGGTTGTCCGCGCGGTGCGACCTGTTCATGGTACGCGTATAGCCCCGTCCGGCTGAAATACCCGCTGATGCGCGCCCGCTTGCTGAAAATGTGGCGCGCAGCCCTTAGCGAACACCCGGATCCGGTGCGTGCCTGGGAGAGTATTGCAAGCGATGCTGAAAAACGTCAGCGCTACCAGAGCGTGCGCGGCAAAGGCGGGTTTGTACGTGTTTCGTGGGAAGAAGCCGTCGATTTGATCGCCGCCAACCTCGTTTACACCATCCAAAAATATGGTCCCGACCGCATCTTCGGCTTTACCCCTATACCCGCTATGTCCATGGTTTGCTACGCTTCCGGTGCGCGCTTTCTCTCTTTAATCGGTGCATCGATGATCAGTTTTTATGACTGGTACTGCGATTTGCCGCCGGCATCGCCACAAATTTGGGGTGAACAGACGGATGTGCCCGAAAGCGCAGACTGGTACGAGTCTACCTATATGATCGTATGGGGAACCAATCTGCCCATGACCCGTTCCCCGGACGCCCATTTTTTCACGGAAGTACGCTATCGTGGAGCCAAAGTGACTGCCGTGGCACCCGATTATGCCGAATATGTCAAATTTGCCGACACCTGGCTGCCGGCCAAAGCGGGCACCGATGCAGCGCTTGCCATGGCTATGACCCACGTCATTTTGAAAGAATTCTATATCGAACGAGAATCGGAATATTTTTGTCAATACGCTAAAAAATACACGGATCTCCCTTTTGTGGTCGAGCTCGACGCCCATGCGGACGCCTATGTTCCGGGTCGATTTCTGAGAGCCTCTGATTTGGGCGCCGATGGCGAGCATACCCAATGGAAGACAATTCTGTATGACGCCGGAACCGAAACTTTTCGCATTCCCAACGGAAGCATCGGCTTTCGTTGGGATAACAGCGGACGTTGGAACCTCAAAATGGAGGATGCCGAAACCGGGATCGAACCCCTGCTGACCTTTGTGGACGATCACGACACCTGGAAAACAGTGCGTTTCCCACTTTTCGATTCAGGGACGGACAACATCCGAAGCGGTTATGTCCCGGTGAAAACGATTCAAACGGCTGGTGGTGAAAAAGCAGTGACCACCGTCTTCGATCTATTTGCCGCCCACATGGGCGTTCGATTGAAGGGGATGCCTGAAAACGGAGGGGATTACCCGGTCGATTACAACGACCCCCATCCACATACACCTGCCTGGCAGGAGTCCATTACCGGTGTCCCCAAAGAAGACGTGATTCGTGTGGCCCGGGAGTTTGCCGAAAATGCCGAAAAAACGCGCGGGAAATCGATGATTTTTTTGGGAGCCGGCACCAACCACTGGTACCATAGCGACATGATTTACCGCACGATTATCAGCCTGACCACCTTGTGCGGCTGCCAGGGGGTTAATGGCGGCGGCTGGGCCCACTACGTAGGCCAGGAAAAAGTGCGGCCCCAGGCGGCCTGGTCCCAGGTGGCCTTCGGACTCGACTGGCGCCGGCCGCCACGGCTGCAAAACGGTACCTCTTTTTATTATTTTGCTTCCGATCAATGGCGCTACGACACTTACAGTGCAGAAAATCTAGTGTCACCTCTTTCCGAAGCCACCCTGCCACGACACATGGCAGATTATAATGCCATCGCAGCGAGACTGGGATGGCTGCCGTCTTATCCGCAATTCGACCGCAACCCTCTGGAGGTGTACCGGGAAGCGGTTGCTGCAGGTGCGACATCCGACGAGCAAATTGTCGCCTATGTCGTCGACCAATTGAAGAAAGGGTCGTTGCGTTTTGGGATCGAAGATCCCGATGATCCCGGAAATTTCCCCAGAGTGCTGTTTTTGTGGCGCGCCAATCTCCTGGGGGCCAGCGGCAAGGGACACGAGTATTTTCTAAAGCACATGTTGGGGGTAGACAATGCGGTGTTTAACAAAGATGCAGACCTGAAGGCCAAGGAGGTGAACCGGCCCGAGCCGGCACCGGAAGGCAAACTTGACCTTCTGGTCACCTTGGAACTGCGCATGTCGACCAGCGCCATGTATGCAGACATCGCGCTGCCTGCCGCGGGCTGGTATGAAATGCATGATCTGAGCACTACCGATATGCATCCTTTCATTCATCCGTTCAACCCGGCCATCGATCCGCCCTGGGAATCGCGCACCAATTGGGAGCAGTTTAAAACCATCGCCAAACGCTTTTCCGCGCTGGCCGCCGACCACTTGGGGGAAGTGAAAGATCTGGTGGCCACACCGCTGATGCACGATAGCCCGGGAGAGATCGCCCAGCCGGAGGTGAAAGACTGGCGTAAGGGCGAGATCGAACCGATCCCGGGCCAAACTATGCCGACTCTTTCGGTCGTGACCCGCGATTATCCGAACACGTATAAGATGATGACCGCCCTTGGCCCGCTGGCTGTTAAGGCCGGTGTGGGGTCCAAAGGGGTGATGTGGACGCCCGAGGAAGAGTACGAATCCTTGAAGGTCATGCTTGGAACGGTTGCGGAATCCGGCATCAGCCGGGGCATGCCGCTGATGGAAACGGGACGTCAGGTGGCCGAGACCATTTTGGCCCTGGCGCCGGAAACCAATGGTGAAACCGCCGTCAAATCATGGGGGCAGCTGGAAACGCGAACCGGCCTTGAGCTGCGCCACCTGAGCATCCGGCGTCAGGGGGAAAGGTACCGGTTTGACGACCTCAATGGCCAACCGCGTAAAATTATCACCTCACCCATCTGGAGCGGTATCGAATCCGAGGAACGCCGCTACTCGCCTTTTGTCATCAATATTGAGGAAAAAGTGCCATTCAGGACCCTGACCGGCCGCGCCCAATTTTATCTGGACCATCAATGGATACGCGCTTTCGGCGAGCATCTGCCCTTATATCGGCCGCCGCTGGACATGGTCGCCCTGGGTACCACCGCCGTTGAGCGTGAACCCGGCCAAGAGCTTGTCTTAAATTATCTGACGCCGCATTCCAAATGGTCCATTCACAGTACGTATTCGGACATACTCACGCTATTGACGCTGTTTCGGGGCGGTGAAGCCATCTGGATCAATGATGAGGATGCCCGCAAAATCGATATCCACGACAACGACTGGTTGGAGTGCTTCAATGTCAACGGTGTGGTGATGGCCAAAGCGGTGGTCAGCCCGCGCATTCCAGTAGGGAAAGCCTTTATGTATCACGCCCAGGAACGATTGATTAACACGCCGGGGTCGAAATTATCCGGACAACGGGGCGGCACCCACAACAGCGTTACCCGCATCATGGTCAAACCCACGCACATGATCGGCGGTTATGCTCAGTTGAGCTACGGATTCAACTATTACGGACCCGTCGGTTCCCAAAGGGACGAGGTTATCATCGTGCGCAAGGCAGGGGAGGTGGACTGGTATGAAGATTAAAGCCCAAACCGCAATGGTTCTCAATTTAGACAAGTGCATTGGCTGCCACACTTGCAGCATCCCTTGCAAGAATGTTTGGACCAGTCGCAAGGGGGCCGAGTACATGTGGTTTAACAATGTGGAGTGCAAGCCCGGGATTGGATACCCCAAAAAATGGGAAAATCAGGAAATCCACCGCGGCGGCTGGCACTTGAAAGGCCCAAAGCTGGAACTAAAGGCGGGCGGCAGACTGCACAAGGGACTCAATATCTTTCATAATCCCGACCTGCCGACTATCGATGATTACTATGAACCCTGGAGTTACGACTACGAACAACTCATCAACAGCCCCAAACGGCGGCATCAGCCTTCCCTTCGGCCGCGCTCTCAATTGACCGGGGATCCTATCCAGCTGAAGTGGGGGCCGAATTGGGAAGACGACCTGGCCGGCTTGAGCGAGACGGGCGGTGAAGACATCAATTTCCAGCGTTTGGATGTGTCGCTTTACCTGCAGTTTCGCAATGTCTTCATGTTTTACCTGCCGCGGTTGTGCGAACACTGTCTCAACCCGGCCTGCGTGGCGTCTTGCCCGTCCGGCGCCCTGTACAAAAGGGACGAAGACGGCATCGTGCTGGTGGATCAGGAGCGCTGCCGAGGATGGCGCTACTGTGTTTCCGGCTGTCCATATAAAAAGGTCTATTTCAACTGGAAAACCGGCCGGGCGGAAAAATGCATCTTCTGCTATCCGCGGATTGAGGCCGGCCTTACGACGCTCTGCGCCCACACCTGTGTCGGGCGGATCCGTTATGTGGGAGTTCTGCTTTACGATGCGGACCGCATCGCCGGGGCGGCGTCGGCACCGTCGAACCCAGCCGTTTACCCGGCCCACCTGGACATCCTGCTCGATCCCCATGATCCCGATATCCAACGCAACGCCGCAGCCCAGGGTATCGCGCCGAATATGCTGGCGGCTGCCAAGCGGTCACCGGTCTATGCGCTGATCAAAGATTGGCGCCTGGCGCTGCCGCTGCACCCAGAATTTCGGACCCTGCCCATGGTGTGGTATGTGCCGCCGCTGAGTCCTGTCAGCAGTCAGGCGGATCCTTCCCGGGAATCGGATGTGATCGATCGCCTGCGCATTCCCATCACCTACCTGGCCAACCTGCTCGCTGCCGGTGACGAGGCACCCGTCCGGATGGCCCTCAAACGCCTATCGGCCGTCCGTCAATACATGCGGGTCAAACGGGTAGAAAAGCGGTCCGACACGGGGTTGCTCGATGCGGTAGGACTTGACGAAGACACGGTCGATAGGATGTATCGCCTGTTGGCCTTGGCGCGCCTGGAGGATCGTTTCGTTCTGCCTACCAAGCCCGTCTTTGGGGGTGAAGATATTTACACCCGCCAGGGATGCTGTGGCTTTGGCGAAGCCATTTGACCGGAAACGCAAAGGAAGATCGGAAGATGATCAATAACCAAGTCGATTCGTTGCAAGTGCTCTCGGTATTGTTGCACTATCCCGACGATAACCTGTTAAACCGCTTGGATGAGATTGCGTCTATCGCTGACTATTCGGGTCCGGTGGAAATCAAATCAGCCATCCAGGCGTATATTAGCCATCTTAAAACCCATACCCCCATCCACGTTCAGGAAAGATATACCGCCGTGTTCGACATGAATCCGGCAATGACGTTGAACATGACCTACCACGCTTATGGCAACAACGAAAAACGGGCCGCTGCGCTGGCTCGCCTGCAGCACAACTACGAGCAGGCGGGGTGGGAGCGCATCACGGGAGAGTTGCCGGATTATCTGCCCCTGATGTTGGAATTTCTCTCGATCTGTCCGCATCCGGAGTATACCGCACCGGTTTGGCAGTGCCTGCGAGGTATGCAGCCCCTGGTTGAGCGTCTTGGAAAAAATGAACCGATCTATGCAGCCTTGTTGCAACCGATTGTCAGCATGGCAGTCCAACGCTGCGCAGCGGTCGACAACTGCGAGCATCCGCACGAAGTAAACGAGTAGCCCATAGGAGGAAATCCCATGGACCTAGGTTATACCCTTATTTTCACCGTTTTTCCTTATTTATGCCTCACCACCTTCGTGATCGGGCACGCTTACCGCTATGTCACCGACCGCTACGGGTGGAATGCCCGATCCAGTGAGTTCCTGGAAAAAAAAGCCCTCCTGGCCGGGTCGGTTCTCTTCCACTGGGGCATTGTGTTCACTTTCCTTGGTCATGCCGGCGGTCTGCTGATGCCGCAACGCGTCTTGGGCCGCTTCGGCATCGACAGCCAGGCCCATATGGAGATCGCCTACTGGAGTGGTTTGGCCGTTGGGATAGCAGCTTTTGCCGGTGCGCTGCTTCTGTTAAAGCGGCGGCTGACCCACCCCCGTGTGCAAGCCGTCCGCCGGCTCAACGACACCATCACCATCGGTGCGCTGGTTCTGGTTATCGGCGCCGGGCTTTATAATGTAGTGTTTGGGCATTACAACGTTCTGTACTCCGTTGCCCCCTGGATCAGAGGGATTGTCACATTCACACCCGATGCCATGCTGATGAAAGCAGCTCCCCTGAGTTACAAAATTCATGTGATAGCCGCCTGGGCACTGCTGGGTTTTTCGCCTTTCAGTCGTCTGGTGCACATCTGGAGTGCGCCGCTGTTTTACTTTTTCCGGCCGATGATCGTGTTCCGGCGCCGCGCGGGGCAATCATGAGAATGCTGCAATAAGGAACGGCTCATGCCAATGTTGGCTAAAAAACTTGAAAACCTCAATCCGGCTTATTTCGCCCTGGTGATGTCCACGGGCATTATCTCGATTGCAGCCCATTACCAAGGACTGGATCTGATAGCCACAATCCTTTTTATAATCAATGTGGCCGCTTATGTCATCTTATGGATCATGTATATCGCGCGGATAATCTTTTTCACGCGGCGTTTTCAAGACGACTTTCGCGACCACACTGTGGGCATGGGCTTTTTCACGTCCGTGGCCGCTTCCGGTGTGCTAGGCAGCCAGATTCTCTTGCTCACCGGCCGATTTACGTTCGCAGTGGTTTTATGGTGTATCACCATTGCTTTGTGGATCTGCCTGATTTACGGGCTGTTTACCGGGCTGATCACTAAGGAAAACAAGCCCACGATTGCCGAAGGCATCAATGGTGGCTGGTTGCTGGCGATTGTGGCCACCCAGGCCGTTACCGTGCTGAGTACGGCCATTGGGCCTTTTTTGCAATTATACCGCGAACCGTTGCTTTTTTTGGCGTTTATTACCTGGTTGTTCGGCGGCATGCTCTATATCTGGATTATCTCACTTATTTTCTATCGCTACTTGTTTTTTCATTTCTCCCCCCAAGACCTGACCCCGCCATATTGGATTAACATGGGCGCCGTGGCCATCACCACCTTGGGAGGGACCGGGCTAATCGCCAATGCAGCGTCGTCCCAGTTTTTAATGGAACTGACGCCCTTTCTGAAGGGGTTCACCTTTTTCTTTTGGGCCACTGCGACATGGTGGATTCCAATGCTTGTCATTCTAGGAGTATGGCGCCACGGATTCCGCCGCTTCCCTTTGCAATATAGCCCGCTGTTCTGGGGCGCGGTTTTTCCCCTGGGCATGTACACGACCTGCACCCACCGGCTGGCTGAAGTGACTTCTGCGCCGATGATTGCCGCTATTCCCAAGGTATTCGTTTACGTGGCAATAGCGGCATGGGCCGTTACCTTTGCCGGAATGGCGCACAGCATAGTAACTAACCTGCGAGATCCAAAATATGGAAGTGAAACTCCCGCAGAGCGGGAGGACTCAGGTGGCCCTCTGAGATGAGGCGAAATCAAAGAATAGATACAAATCCTGGTATGATACATTTTTTGATCGAAAAGGGCCTGTAATATTTTAAAATGTACCATAAATTTTGAACCACGGCTTACTGATCCCACCGATAACATTGCATAACGCACTATAGATAAAGGATATATTAAATATTTGTCGATGGTGGCATGCTTTTTGGTATAATGACCGTAGAATAACGTTGAAGCGACATGGAACGGATTGATGGTTAATTATGAAGGAGGAGAGCGATGATCATAAAAGACAGTGTGGCGATTGTGACAGGGGGAGCATCTGGATTGGGCGAGGCGTGTGTTCGTAACTTCGCTGCAGATGGCGCGAAGGTTGCGATCTTCGATATTCAGAAGGAAAAGGCCGAGAAATTGGCGGCGGAACTGGGGGTGAACGTTATCTTCGTTCATGCGGATGTAACGAGCGAGGCAAACGTTGTTGCCGGGATCGGAAAGACTTTGGATTCGTTTGGTGCGCTCCATGTGGTGATCAACTGTGCGGGGACCGGCGCGCCGGCGAAAGTGCTGACCAAGACAGGACCCCATCTTTTGGATGTATTCAACCGGGTTGTGCAGCTTAATCTGGTCGGCACTTTTAATGTAATCCGGCTGGCCGTGGAGCAGATGGTGAAGAACACGGGGGTCGAGAAGGGGGTCATTATCAATACGGCCTCTGTTGCCGCCTTTGACGGTCAGATCGGGCAGGCATCCTACAGTGCCTCGAAAGCTGCCGTTTGTGGCATGACCCTTCCCATTGCCAGGGAATGCGCGGCATACGGCATCCGGGTGATGACCGTTGCCCCGGGTATTTTTGAAACTCCCCTTCTTATGAGCCTACCGGGAAAGGTGCAAGAATCATTAGGAAAAATGGTACCTTTTCCGACGCGTTTGGGAAAGCCGGAGGAGTTTGCATCCTTGTCGCGCCATATCGTTGAAAACCAGTATCTAAACGGTGAAGTGATTCGTTTGGACGGAGCAATCCGGATGGCGGCAAAATAACTTCTACAATCGTGACGAAATAAGTCCTTGCTGTTGATGGCAGAAAGGCGGGTTTGGAGAAAACATGACGAGAAAAATCAATTTTTGTGACGAAGATGTTGTGATCGTAAGTGCTGTAAGAACGCCGTTCAGCAAATTTGACACGGTGATGAAGGATATTCCGAGTTCGGATTTGGCCCGGATCGTTATGGAGGAAGTCCTGAGACGTGTGGGCCTGAAACCGGGAGAAGTCGACGAGATCAATTATGGCCTTTCCATCCTGCATGAAACTGCGCTGGAAGGAGATGTTCCGGTGCGGCAGGCGGCCCTTATGGCAGGCTTTCCGGCGGAGCAGATCTCCAACACCATGAACAGGGCCTGTTGTTCCAGCCTGACAACGCTTCGAACCAGCATCTATGCAATCAGAGCGGGCGAGGTGAAAATCGCCATGTCGGTTGGCGCTGATAATATGCCTCGCACGCCTCATCTGGCTCCGGGTTTTCGCTGGGCGTCAAAAATCGGCAATCTCCAATTGCAGGATTCTCTCTTCGAGCTGGGATACAAGAAGTCCAGAGGATTCAATCCCGTGTCCGTCGATGCCGGAGAGGTCGCCCTGAAATATGGTGTAACGCGGGAGATGCAGGATTTATGGGCCCTGCAGAGTCAGGAACGGTATTTTGCCGCCGATGCGGCGGGAAAGTTCGATGAAGAATTGACGCCGGTGGTTGTTCCGCAGAAGAAGGGCGATTCCATTGTCGTCAAGAAAGATGAATCGCCGCGCAAAACAAGCAAGGAGGCCCTTGCCAGGCTGATGACGGTTTATGGCAGTCCGACCGTAACGCCTGGAAACGCCCCGCCTCTCAGCGCGGGCGCCACGGCCATTCTTTTCATGATCCGTTCCGAAGCGGAAAAGCGGGGCTTGAAACCGCTGGCTACCATTGTTGATGCTGTTGCCGCAGCAACAGCGGCAGACGAAATTGCCGTGATTCCCGCCCCGACCATCCAGAAGGCACTGGATCGCAACGGCCTGACCATCGAAGACATGAAGCTTATCGAAATCAATGAAGCGTTTGCCGCGATGCCGCTCGTTGCCACGAAGATTCTCGCCAACGGCGACGAAAAGAAATGGAAGGAGCTTCAAGAGAAGACCAATGTGAACGGCGGTGCCATCGCCATCGGTCATCCAGTGGGTGCCAGCGCGGGTCGGATCACCATGAACCTTGCGCGTGAGTTGAATAGACGAGGTGGCGGTTACGGCATCGCGGCGATTTGCGGCGGCCTTTCCCAGGGTGAGGCGGTGATTTTGAAGGTATAACACAGTTGTCGGTAAATTGAAGACTTCCAACCGCTCTGCTTTCAGACCATTGGCTTGCAATGATTGCTGATTTCCGGCAGGACGTGAAAAATTGGAGGTTATGACATGCGAAAACATAAATGATAAAGGTGCTGCTGGATATTAATGTTATCCTGGATGTGTTGCAAAGAAGACAGCCTCATTATGAAGCCGCGGCGAAGGTGTTAACGTTGTGTGCCGGGGCAAAAACAGATTACAGGGGGACATTCCTCTGATTTCCGGATAATTCAATGCGCCTGCTCCACGCAGCTGACCGGAATCAGCACCTCGCTCATACCGGATGTCAAAAAAGCGGCATTACAATCCGGTTCAACCGGGAAAAAGCGGCTTGGAAGTTTCGGCTCTCGGGTTGGGCTGTATGGGAATGAGTTTTGGCTACGGTCCGGCCGCGGACAAGCAGGAGATGATCTCACTGATTCACAAGGCCGTGGAAAGCGGTGTCACTTTCTTCGACACCGCCGAAGTCTACGGCCTGTTTACGAACGAAACGCTATTGGGGGAAGCTCTTTCTCCCTTTCGGGGACAAGTGGTGATTGCGACCAAGTTCGGTCTCTTTTGAAAGATACCCCGCGGCTTGCCGCGGGGCGGTTCATTTTAAGATAAGTTAGGCCGGAAGCAATCACCATTGGAACCACGCCAAATAAGATCAGTATCAAATGCGAAGGCATGCTCCACCATTCAATCGATCGGATTCGGTCAGTGCCCATGAATTCAAGGCTGCGGGCATGCCAATAGCCGTTTTCAAGTACATCCCAGATCTGTAAAATTCCTTCGGGAAATAAATTGGTGATCACCATCAGGGCCAGCCCTATGTTAATACCCCAGAAGGACACCTTTACAAATTTTTGAGGAAGCACCCACTGATCATCTGTCAACACATGTCTTAAGCCCAATACCAAGAGCGCCATAGCCAACATGCCGAATGCGCCCAGCAAGGCAGCATGTCCGTGATTCAAAGTTAAAATAGTTCCGGCCTCGAAATAGCTGACAACCGGCATGTTAATCAGGAATCCGAAAATGCCGGCTCCTACAAAGTTCCAGAATCCAACCGCCATTAAAAAATAGAAGGCCCATTTGTGGGGGATAATTTTTTCTGTTTTTCCTTTTGCGTTTCCGCCACCGGTTATTTTAATAAAATCCCAAGCATCAAGTGTCAGCAGGGTGAGCGGGACCACTTCGAGTGCAGAGAACATGGCCGCCAGGGCCATGGTAAAGTTGGCCTGACCTGTCCAGTACCAGTGATGGGCTGTGCCCATGATGCCACCGGCTAAAAAGAGAATGGCATCCATGTAAATAACCCGCACAACATTGATGCGTCTGACCACGCCCAATTGATAGAATGTGACTGCAACCAGAACCGTCACAAAGAGTTCAAAAAAGCCTTCCACCCAAAGATGGATGATCCAAAAACGCCAAGTATCCACAACTGTAAAATTAGATGTGCTTCCGAAAAAGAATGCCGGTATGTAGAAAAATGGAATAGCCGCAGCTCCACCTAAAAAAAGCAGGGTGATTTCTTTGCGCGCTCCATCTTTTAGGGCCGGTGCTACAACTCGGTAAAGAAGGACCAGCCAAAAAGTTAATCCAATCACCAAGATAAACTGCCAAAATCGTCCCAGTTCCAAAAACTCCCAGCCCTGGTGGCCAAACCAGCTCCAAAAGCGCCCAAAGACTTGATGGATGCCAAGGAGTTCACCAAGCAGACTGCCCACCACTAATACCACCAATGCCCAAAACAGCATATGGACACCAACGGTATGCCCACGCGGTTCCTTGGGGCTCAATGAGGATGCCAGTAACAGTCCACCGGCCACATATGCCGTTGCGATCCAGAAAATCGCCAGCTGAAGATGCCAGGTGCGCAAAATATTGCTCGGCAGATATTGGGCCAGATCGATGCCATAAAAATTCCCCGGTTCAGCCCGATAGTGCGCTAATGCACCGCCGATCAAAACTTGAGCCAAAAAAAGCAGCGCAACGATGACAAAGTACTTGATGGTCGCTTTTTGTCCTGCAGTGGCTTCACCTTCCAACAATTGCGGATAGCCACCTTCAGGGCCCCCTTTCCATCCCAGGTAATCGAACCTGCCGAAAACAAACAACACCACCGCCAACCCGCCCAGCAACATCGCAACGCTTAACGCACTCCAAAGAATCGCATCACTGGTCAAACGATTTCCAACAATCGTGTCATAAGGAAAGTTGTTGGTATACGAATAGGGTTTGTCAGGGCGATTGGCAACGCTGGCCCAGGCCGTCCAGGCAAAGAAAGCCGTTAGCTGTCCAATTTCAACCGGGTCATCGATGTAGTTGATAGGAAGGCCTGTATTTGTGTCCGGGTGCCTGAAATATTCAGTCCAATCTTTTTGCTGCTTTTTATAGGAGGCAATTTCTGAATCGGTAAACACTAACTGTTTTGAGCTGGCATCGTAGCGGTTTTCTTTTAGAACAGTTGCAACCCGGGCATCAACCAGCATTTGTTGGGACGGAGTCAACGCAGATAAATCGGCTTCATACTCCTGCTTTGCAATAGAACGGCGGGTTTCCATTGAAAGCTCATGCAGATATTGGGCTGAAAAATCACGGCCCATGTACGAACCATGGCCCCAAATCGAACCGTTTTGCATCAGGCCATATTTTAAAAACACTTGTTGCCCGGCCTCGATTTGTTGCCTGTCGAAGATCAGCATCCCATTGGAACTCACCACTCTTTCAGGTATTGGCGGGGCTTTTTTGTAAGCCTGCACCGACATGAAGATCAAACCCGTCATGCCGACCAGAAAAACCAATGCGACACTGCGATGCCACCATGGCGAGAGTCCCGGTTGATGAGATGATTGCGTTTGCATGGTGGTTGCCTCCGGTTTTTATGAGGTGAACTTCATGAAAAGAATTTTGAAAATCGGACGAGCCAATTTTGGCCTGCAATCAGTGGGTATGGCAAAAATGCGCTAAAGCAAATGAGGGTAAAATGCATCATGACTCTCTTATTCCCAATAGCTGCTTTCACCGATCATATTAGGTACGTGTCCTTTAACTGATCCAAAAGAGCATGAAATTCATCGTGTTTTCCAACACCGATACGCTCGTGCTCAAGTCGCTCAAACGCCTTAAAAAGCTCAGTGTCTTTTCTTGAATCCAATTTGGCATCCGCCATGGGAAAAAGGAGCGTGTTCTCCTTGGCAATATGCTGGGTCAGCAGTGTTACATACTCATTGATAATCAGATGCGCGCTCGATGCATTCTCATTGACCCCGGATTTGGATACTGTCACGGCCTTTTTGAGCCTGGCGACAAGTTTACGACCTTGTTCGTGCTCGCTCAGCATGACTCCAATTGGACCACCCTCACGAGGAACACCTGCGATTTCCAATGCCGGAAATAGGAACTCCTCTTCCTTGCCGTGATGGCATTTGTCGACAAAGATCGACAGAAATTCTAAAATACCGTCAAGGTGTTCAGTATTAATGCGCTCACCATGTTTAAATTTTTCTGCCACGGTTTGTAAAACCCGAAGCATAGCCATTATTCCTTCGTGCTCATTTTTTAGTTCGTCCGTTGCTTTCATTGTGAGGCCTCCATTGGTTATTCGTCAGGGCTATGGGTCGATTTTTTTAGTTTAAATCCAGAATTCAGGATAACGCCGGTTTGGCGCCAGATTGTTAACCAGTAAAGCGATGATCAGCATCACAACCGCGCCCAATCCGACGGGAATCAGCACATAGAGGTAGCCCAGATTGTGAACGGTATTTCCGCCGATAACCGCGATCAGCGCGGTAGCCCCACCCGGTGGGTGAAGCGTTTTGGTCAGATGCATCATTGCAATGGCTATCGAGACTGCAAGCGCCGCCGCCAACCAAGGCATTTCGCCCAGAAATCAATGTGAACCACATGCACCGGAGTGGTCATGATGTCGGCGGCTTTCAAGGCTTGCATCAAGCGATCCTTGGCCAAAGCATACGCTATCCGGTAAACCTCTCTGAAATCCGCAGGCGTGATATCGATATAACCCTGCATGGATTTCATTGCCTTCATGATATCTTCATCCGAGATATCGACAGGAGCACACTCTCGAAGGTTGGTTGAACTCACGGTGCACACTCCATTCTGTTTGGGGTTAGAGGTGGCATTAGAGGGTCACATTCATCTTGAACGCCTGCACTTCATCCTTATCTGATGTGGTTACCACTGCGCATTAGGCCTGCCGAATGGCATCGGGTATGCGTCCTTTTGCTTTGTCGGGATTCATGGTGAGCGTCTGCATGCGGGCAACATCTACATTACCGTTCTTTTGCTCCCCTTAGTTGCATAAACAATATAGCAGATAATGTTCTCATCCGCGTAAACCGCCTCAACGCCTCCTTTGCCGGTGGCTGCAACAAATGTCAGATATTCAGCTGCTGTAGAGCGAATAAGAGAAGTCTCATTTTTCCCGGATTTCTGTAGCTTCTTGTTTTATCCTTCTTCATTCAACCCCTCCCCAGTTTTGATACCTGTCCCGGGACCAGCGGAGGTATTTCATCAGCTCCCAGTTAACCGATTCGGTGTCAAATCGTTCACTGTCAAAGTCACCCCCGGACCATTCCATAAAACTTTCGTGCTCTTCATGATTCGGGTCCTTCAGAGCATTGCAGAATTCAAAGTAACCGGGGACGCCGCCCACATCTTCAGGCGGACAGGCCCGTTCACCTTCAAGACAGGCCAGCTCCGTTCTCAGTTCGGGATTAAAATAGCGGCTTTCCTCGAGAGCAAGTTCATGCTCCCAGCTATCACCAAAGTCGTAAATATAACGGAAGGTACGGCCTCTCTGTTTAATCAGATCCCCGAGACGGTATCTGCAGCACACCAGCCCGTCTTCTTTCGATTCCGGATACTCGGTGTATCGTTTATTCCCGATGGTGAACTCGTGCAGATGGCTGTCGGTCCACCCCATGGCAATTTGAATAACGTCGTGCAACCGATCCAGCGTAATACCGGCGGGCGCCACAAAACGCCGCCAGATAGCCGGTTCAATATCAAGCAGTTGTATTTTCAGCAGATAAAATCGTTCGTTCATTTCTTCACCCCATATTTTGACCAGAAGCTGTGCTTACGACCATGGTTCAGATAAATCTGGCCCTTAAAAGCTCAGTTTTTGTTTGCGAGATTCACCCATTTGCCGCCCTCCAACCTTTGTACAGCCCGGGCCGGATAGAGAACTACGTCCGCCGGAGACAGGTGTTATGTTTATCTGTGTGCTGATTCTTTCCTTGAGTGCAGATCAATCACGGCATCCAGACGCTTGATCTCGCTATCGATAGCCGCGATCTGATTTTCGATTTCGGTCTTTGTGCCTGACCTGCTCCTGCCATGCCTTCAGCCGGGATTTGAGAGACTCGAGCAGTGATGAGGGTTAAAGATACATGGATGAAATGAAAAAATCAAGTTTTCTGGCGGGTTCTCAGGCAGATCGAAAGCAGCCGGAGCGGTTTGCCCGCTGCCGAGACTAAGTAAATACCATAAACCCAGGGATCTGGTCACCTCCTGTCCTGGATATATCGGCTGACAAATACGATACGAGTATGAAAAGGCGAGGGGGCAGAAACCGGTTGGCTGGAAAAGCTCAATCTCCACTTTTACTTATTAAATGAATCGTTTGAAGCCCGTTTGGACACCACCAAGCGGGCCTCAAACTGTATTTCCCGAATCAAGATCAAATAACTCTATCGCTCACACACCTTTTTGCTACCCGGTGACGACTGTGACTCCATAATCCAACCCTCTGTTGGATCCGATATGACAAAAGTGATATTTTTGCAGGAGGTGGCCTCAAACCCGTTGAATGTATAAGTATCAACCAGGTAAGCGCAAAGCTCAATAGCTTCCTGAGCCGTTTTAGAGCGCTCCATGACAAGCCGGCCGATTTCTGGCCGACCCAGGCCCATATCATTGGGAAGATTCGGTTCACGAGAACTGAAGCAGTTACTGCCCATTACTGCGCCCCATTCGTTTATGCCGTTCATAAATGATGCTGGCGGCATACCATGCCGTTCGGGATCATACATTTCATCGGCAGTATATTCGTAATTGAGGGGCACTTGCGGGACGCTCTCAAATGCAATATTAATCACCTCTCCTGGCTCATGTGTTTCACGCGGATAATGAACCAAATGCATAGCATCGTTCGCTCCATGATCCTCCTCGTGAGACATCAATACGCTGCCGTCTGCTGTTGCGTCCTTTCCAATAATTATAGTCGTCCAACCTGCTTCTGCTCTTGGCGCAAACAAGAGTGTTACGAAACAAAGTGCCAGCACGGTAAAGGCCGGAGCAAACTTTTTGGCATAAGATGTTTTCATGTCTTTCACCCCTCCTTTTGCTTAGAAGACCAGAAATACACAAACCTTGAATTCTCTAATTCCGGCCCAGAGTTGAATGCCAAAGATCCAAAGATCTCCCCTTATCCCCATCTTAAGATACTTTCGTCATTCTCCCCTTTCTTGTTTATTGTTGACATTAGGCAGCGATTCTACTAAGAAAGTTGAGAAATAACCCGGTTCATAAAACTCGCCAATTTTTTTTGCCAAACCGGTCTTAAATTTTTTTTTCACGCCAGATGATTGGCCGTATAAAAAAAGGAGGGCACCAATGAAAAGAATCACCGCAGTCGTATTTATGCTTTGCCTCGCAGTAGCATTTCTGATGGGCTCAACCACCACTGTACTTGCGGAGGACGTGATTAAAATCGGCTATACCGCACCATTTACCGGGTCGGCGGCTGAGTTCGGGACCAACGGTTGGCGCGGTATACAGATTGCCATGGATGACATCAATGAAAAGGGTGTGATGGTCGGCGGCAAGAAATATGCGGTTGAAATAATTCGCTACGACAGCATCTGCACACCCACAGATGGTGTCGCCAATGTACGCAAGCTGGCGATGCAGGATCGGGTCGTCGCCATCCTGGGAGATCATTGCAGTTCCGTGTGCAATGCCATTGCCCCCTTATGTGAGCAGTTCCAGATACCCGGATTGACGATCGAATGCGC
This sequence comes from uncultured delta proteobacterium, assembly GCA_963774425.1. GTDB lineage: Bacteria > Desulfobacterota > Desulfobacteria > Desulfobacterales > JAFDCJ01 > JAFDCJ01. The sequence continues at coordinate 230,598 of CAVZEZ010000030.1, forward strand.
GGCCGACAACGTCACCAACCCCGGAAACGAATACTATTTCCGAATGCGCGCTTCGGTCGGCCTCATGGCACCGCTGTTTACTCCCACCATCATGAAAAAGTTTAACCCCGAATCCGCGGGTTTCCTCGTGGTCAACGACGATTACGGTCTTGGACTGGCTTCGGCGGTCGAAGAGGTGTTCCAGAAAGAAGGCGTAAAAACCGTCATCAATGAAACCTTCGAGCGGGGCAACACCGATTTTATGGTGTATCTGGCCAAGATTAAAAAGGCGGCACCGGATGTCGTATTCTACGCCGGCTCCGCCTCCGAGGGCGCGATGATCCTGAAACAGGCCAAAGAGTTGGGCGTAACCCGGACATCCAAGTTCATCGGCTCTGAAGAAATGGGCGAAAACGAGCTTTTGTCGCTCGCCGGGGCCGATGCAACCGACGGAACCTATGCCGTCGGCCTCTGGGGAACCGTGCCCAAGGATTTCGCCGATCTGGTGCAAGCCCGGTTCGATGCGCCGATGCATTACGGCATTATTTTCGGCTACGACGCACTCACCACCATGGTCAAAGCAATCGAAGACGCCCAATCCCTCGACCCCAAAAAAATTCGGGATGCACTGGACAAAATCGATTATTACGGGTTGGAGGGGCACATCAAATTCTACGATTTCGACGGATTCACCAATCAGGGGAAAGCCGAACCATTTCTGATTCAGTGGAAAAACGGCGAACGGCTGCCGCTGTAATCGCTGACTTCCCATCTTTGCCGGGCGCGCCAGAACCGGTACACGATTCGATGCGGGTTGACGATTTTTTCACCGCAAGGATTGCTGAGATCGCTGATCCCATTCAACTTTTCCTGCGCTGCGACCTCCCGCCGGGTGCTGGCTCCCTCGCGGCTGGGAGGCCACGCCCCCGGCGGCGAACAGCGATACTTTGTTCCCTATTTGCGGAGAGTGAAGGGTATCGGTATTTTCGATCGGACCTGCTGCTTTCAGCCATAGGCCGGGCCGGTAAGTATCGAGAAAAGATGCACCTTTCATTTTCCTGAACTGAACTGCAAACTCGAGTGAGGTGAACTGTGGATATCCTGCTTTTGCAGATTGGAAGTGGACTTATCATCGGATCGGTATATGCTCTGGTGGCTCTGGGTCTCAACATGATCTGGAGCATTACCGACATTCCGGACTTTGCCCAGGGCTCCTTCTACGTACTGGCGGCGTATGCCGGATACTTTGCGGTGACATCGGCGGGATTGCCTTTTTTTGCGGCCCTGCTGCTGGGGATGGCCGTCGGTGCCGGACTGGCCTTTGTATGTGAACGCTTTTTGTACAGCCGCTGGCGCGAGCGAACGTTTCGAGGGGCGGATCGCGTGCAGTTGCTGTGCGGGATTGCCCTGTTTTTTCTATTCGCCAATATTGCCAATGCGCTCTGGACGGCCAAACCGAAGATATTTCCCTCCTACATGCAGGGAGCCGCTTTTGGATTCAGCTATATGCGCATCAATGTCGTGGTTGCCTCCATCGTTCTTTTCGTGCTGGTCTATCTGTTCATCATGAAGACCAAACTCGGCAAAGCCATCCGGGCCGCTTCGATGGATCCGGGTATGGCCCAGGTACTGGGCATCAACCTCAACACCGTCAATTCCGTTGTATTCTCACTGGGAGGCGCCCTGTCGGGGGCCGCTGCCGTGCTGGTGGCTCCCCTCTATTCGGTTTTCCCGTCCATGGGAGATCTGCCGCTGCTGAAGGCATTGGTGGTGGTCATTCTGGGGGGCTTCGGCACGGTTTCCGGAACTTTGATTTGCGGCTGGGGATTGGGCGTGTTGGAGGCCCTCGGCTCGGTTTACCTGTCCTCGGCCTACCAGCACGGCTATGCCTTTTTTATCCTGATTCTGATTCTGCTTGTCAAACCGAAAGGGGTTTTCGGCCGGGTCTAAGCACTCGAATGGTCCTGTTTTTGCCCGTAAAATTTGCGCGACCCGTTGAGGAGAATGATATCCATGTTGAGCATGAATAAGATCGGCCTGGCCCTGATACTGCTGGCACTGGCGGCCATCCCCCATGTGGCGTCCAGTTATATCGTTTATGTGGTGATTCTGGCGATGCTGTTTTCGATGTTGACGGCCAGCTATGATCTGATGACGGGATACACCGGTCCGCTTTCTTTCTGCCATGCGGCTTTTTACGGACTGGGAGCTTATACATCCGCCCTGCTGACATTGAAAACCGGCATGTCCTTCTGGTTGGCCCTGCCGATCAGCAGCATCTGCGTCTTTTTGTTCGCCGCACTTGTCGGCTATCCCGCATTGAAGCTTCGTGGCCATTACTTCGCGGTGACCACCTTTTTCTTCGGCCATTTCATTTATCTGGTGATCTTAAATACCACCGGGCTGACCAAGGGGCCATTAGGGCTGGGCGGCATCAAGCCGCCGGACAGCATTTTCGGAATAGATTTTAGCAGCATGACCAATACCTACTATTTGATTCTGGTTTTCGGCATCCTGACGGTGATTTTTCTTCATCTTTTGGTCAATTCGGGTATGGGCCATCTGCTGATCTCCATCCGGGAAAATGAAGACCTCGCCCAGGCAGTAGGGGTCAACACCGCCTTTTACAAAGTTCTGGCATTCAGCATCAGTGCCGGACTGGCCGGGATGACCGGAAGCCTTTTCGCCCATTTTTTCCGGCTGCTGCATCCTTCCACCTTTGCGTGGATGACCTCTGAAATGATTGTCATCATGTTTCTGGTCGGTGGTTCGGGGACCCTGTTCGGTCCGATCATCGGGGCCGGTGTGGTGACTTTCATCCTCGAGATGATGAGATTCGCTCCCGAGTTTCGATTTATCATCTGGTCGATTTTGCTGATCGCCATACTGGTCTACGAACCCAAAGGGCTGGCCGGGATCTACGCCAGAATAAGAGGAGTGCGTTAATGCAGGATATACTGGTACTGGAGGGGATTACGAAACGATTCGGCGGTGTCACCGCCGTTAACAATGTGGACCTGAGCCTTGCGGCCGGGCAGCGTCTGGGAATCATCGGGCCCAATGGCGCCGGTAAAACCACGCTGTTCAATATGATTACGGGGGAAATCAAGTCCACGGCCGGATCTATCCGGCTCGATGGCAGGCCCATTCAGGGGCTCAAGCCCCACCAGATTTCGGAAAGAGGCATCGGGCGGACCTTTCAAATCGTGCGCGTTTTCGACGAAATGAGCGTTTATGACAATGTGTTGACCGGTGCGATTGCCCACCACCTGCACTTCAAGCCTACGGCGGCCCAGCATGAGAAAGTCGAAAATATTCTGAAGATGACCCGGGTGGATCGATTTCGCGACACAATGGCCAAAAATTTAACAGTATCCGCCAAAAAGCATGTCGGTCTGGCGACGGCTCTGGCGACCGGCCCCAAGTTGCTGCTGCTCGACGAATGCATGGCAGGCCTCACCTTTGTGGAAATCGATGAAATGCTCGAGATTCTGCGCTACATCAACGGTGAAATGGGCATCACCCTGGTGGTGGTCGAACACGTAATGAAGGTGGTGATGGAATTATGTGACCGCATCGTCGTGATTGCCTCCGGCGAAAAGATCGCTGAAGGCACCCCGGGGGAAATCGTTGCCAACCAAAGGGTCATCGACGTGTATCTGGGAGAAAAATAAATAATGATCGAGCTCAAAAATATCGAAGCCGGCTATGGAGAACTGCAGATCATATTCGATGCATCGCTTCACATCGATAGAAACGAAATCGTCGCCCTGATCGGAGCGAACGGCGCCGGTAAATCCACGTTGATAAAAACAATTTCCGGTTCGCTGCCGGTGTTGAGGGGAACCATCGTTTTCGAAAACAAAAAGATCGAAAATTCTCCCACCCACTCAATCATCAACCACGGTATCGCCCTGGTCCCGGAGGGAAGAAGACTCTTTCCCTACATGACGGTTTTGGAGAATCTCGAACTGGGCGCATATGTGGAAAAGGATAAAAAATCCGTACAAAAAAATCTGGAATGGGTGTTCAGCTTGTTTCCCAAACTCAAAGAACGCCGCAGGCAATTGGCGGGCACGTTCAGCGGCGGTGAGCAACAGATGCTCACCATCGGCCGGGCGCTGATGTCCGGGCCCAAATTTCTGATCCTGGATGAACCTTCGCTAGGTCTGGCACCGGTAATTGTCGATGATGTATTCGAGATCGTCCGAAAATTATATGAGCAGGGGGTTACCATTCTGCTGGTGGAGCAGAACGTGCGCAAAAGCCTGGAAATCGCTGACCGCGCTTATGTCATGGAACACGGCCGCATCGTGATGAGCGGCGCTGCCACGGACTTGCTGGAAAATGAAGATGTAAAACGCGCTTATCTGGGAATGTGACGGTTGATGGCCGATATTTCCAACCGGCCTGGATTGGCATTCGGCGTGCGTGGACCCCCCCCCGACTTCATTATCAATTTACCGGGCATCTGCAATACCTGCCAGTTTCAGCCCATCTTTTTCAGGAACGTTTTTCCACCTTCACGCCGGTCCATTCCTCGAAGATCTCCACCATCGCTGAGTAATCCTGTTCGCCGCGTCCGGAGTCGCTGGCCATGGACAGAGTCTGGAAAACCTGAGCGATCAATGGGACAGAAACTTTTTCCAGCATGAGATGAATATAGGCCACCAACTCCTTTAGATAAAGGTTTTCCTGACAAAGGATGGATTTGAATCGATTTTGAAGCAGGTGTCCACTACGCCGATGGCGGCGATTGTAGCTGACGGCATAGCCGGTCAGAAGCCTGCGCATGACCGTGGAAAGCGGTTGTTTGCCGCTGCGCAATAATAAGTGGAAGTGATTGGGTATCAGCGCCCAAGCGTAACAAGGCGTTGACGTCTCTTGTAAAATTGTTCCAAGACGCTCCACAAAATTATCACGATCGGCATCATTATCAAATATTTTTCGCCGCTCTATTCCGCGGCAAATAACATGATGTAATGCCCCGGGGGCATCTATACAGGCTTTGAGTGCTCAGCTTATATCATACTTTCAATCAAATTGATATGCATATTTTCATGACCGTCCCCTTGGGCACTCGCCCTTGTAGCCGGGCGGCAGCAGCAGGTATTTACCGCCCTTGCCCCTGTCCGGTCCGGCGTTGCCGATATCACCGACGTAGCGGAACCAGTGGTCGTTGACGATGCCCAGGATATCGGGTGGTGACTCGATCACCAGCGGGCCGTCCTTCAGATCCAGCCACATCATGCTGTATATGCTTTCGGTGTTGGCGGTGAGGAACAGCGACGCAGAGTCCATCAGTTGCTCCATGATCAAAACCGTCTGGTTGCCTCCGCCCTGGCTCTTGATGCCTCGGCCGGCCGCGTGGACCGACGCACCCGGCAAGGCGTAGACGAAAGCTTCCACGCCATGCATGAAGTCCAGATGCTCATAGAGCTTCTCGGCAGTGCTGTCGGTCGGGTAGCCCTGCGGAAATTCGAGGGTGCCGAGCCGGCTTTCGATCTTGGCGGGAGTCGTGATCGACTCCGGGATCGGGGTCGTCATCTTCATCTTCGGGCTGGACTCTGCCCATGCGCTGGTTGCGAACAACAGGCCGGCAATGACAGCGCCGGCCAGGCTGATGGAGGTGCGGGAGAACGTTTTCATGGAGACTACTCCTGATTTGCGTTTTTGTTTTGCTGGTGTGTTTGCACTGCCCCGGATCAGTCTTGATCCGGGGCAGCTGCAACGGTCGAAATCTAGTTCGTTAGGTAAAGAGGGCGTTGCAAAATGCGCGTTACTTGACCAGCTCGATTTCACCCGGACGCCAGGTCTTGTTGATCCAGGGTTCCAGCGGGCCGTACATACGCAGGATCGTGAACCAGCTCTTGCCGGGTAGCGTCGCCAGCCAGTTGCCTTCCTTGCCGGCCGGCGGCTTTGGACCAAAGTAGATGTCATAGGAGCCATCGGCATTCTTCTTGATGCCCTTCGACTGACTGCCGACGGTGGGGAATGACTGACTGGTCTGCAACTGCGAGCGTGTCTGCGTGTCGTACATGGTGAGCGCCCAGAAATCGTTGACCGGCACATTGGGCGGCAAGTGCAGCTTGTAGGTTTTCGAGCCGTCGAACGGCTGCTTGTTGGCATCGAGCAATGCAAGCCCATAGTCCGAACCCTGACCCACACGGCTGGTCGCCATGGCCGGCGTAACACCACCCGCGTTGAAGTAGTAGAGTACACGCGCATCAAGATCCATCGTGCCATTGGTCTCGAACGCGGTGTTTTTGTTGGCGAACGCTGTTGACCAGGAGCTATTGGTGTCGGGATAGATGTACACCCCGCCAATGCGTGGCTGATAGGTGATGGCGCGACTCGTAGCATTAGCGATCGTGGCCGCCTCGGTCAACAGCTTTTTCATGCGTGCATCAGGATTGAATGGCTTGCCTTTGACGATGCCGATGGAAGCAATCGCGCCGCGCACTTCAGGGCTGATGGCATCGATCGGCTCATTCTGGATGACCTCGTTGAGGTTCTCGAAATAGCCGAAATCGCTTGGAAAGACGGTATTGAAGGCCTTGAGAGACACATTGACGAACTCGGTCGGAGCCGGTTTCGCTGCATCCTTCAGGGGATAAACTTTCAGGTCCGCAGTGATGTTGTCGACTGCAGGCTTCAGCCCCTTCGCAATCGAGCCGCGCAGGAACATAAAGTTGCGATTGGTCGGCGGCTTCATGAGGAAATAGCCATCCGGCACATCACCGGTGTAGCCTGGCGGCAGAATCAGGTACTTGCCCCCCTTACCCTTGTCCGGACCGGTAACGCCCATATTGCCGACAAACCGTTGCCAACCGTCGTCGAGAAAACCGAGCATGCCGGGAGGCACTTCGATAACGGTCGGGCCGTCACTGGCGAGGTCAGTGTAGGTATAGGCATACAGCGTTGACGTATTGGCGGTGACGACCAGGGTCTGCGAATCCATCAGCTGTTCAAACACCGCGATCTTGTTCGCACCCTTGGCACCGGCACCGGCCAAGCCCTTGCGCACGCTGTTCATCGAAACCGCGCCTACATTGTCAAGGAATACCTCGACTCCGCGCATGCGATCAAGGCTTTCATAGACGGTTTCGACGGTCGCGTCGGTTGGCACACCATCAAAAAATTTCAGGGTACCAATCGGTGTTTTGACGCTATTGGGGATCGAAATCGATTCAAGTTCGGCCTTGCTCACTTCTGCCGAAGCAGAGAAAGACAGTGGCAGCAAGGCAAGTGCTGTGAAAATTGCGAGGCTTTGCGTACGAAGTTTCATTTTTCTAGCTCCTTTGATGTTGGTTGGTGTCGAATCAAGCGCGACACCAGCCAGGAATTTTGTGGTCATGTCTATGGTCTTGGATGCGCGCTAATCAGTCAATGCGCGGCGTCGGCGGACCAGGGAATACCCATGTGCCATCGACGATCTGCTGGCCGGGCTCGTACATACGAACAGCGTAGTTCCAGCCGTCCATAATCGGCAGGCAATTTTCTGTGCTCGCGGTGCAACCACCAAAGCGCAGCGTGTAGGAACCATCGCTGTTTGGTTTTGCCGTCAGATTGTTCAGGCTGTAAGCATTCAGATCGTTTTGCTGGAAATAGCCTTTGGCGTTATAGAGGCTGATCGACCAGAAACCCTTAACCGGAACATCCTTGACTTGGAGCTCATACTTGCCCACCGGAAGATTCGGTTGCACATTCACATAGACTGCTGCCTTGTCCGGTAAGCCGCCCCAGGCCGAAGCGCTTCCGATCAGGAAATGGACCGGATTGACCTCCGATTTGGAACCGAAAGTCTCGATGTAACGCTTCAGGCCCTTGGCCAGATCGAGAATGGGCTCAAGCGTCGCCTCGTAGCTGGCCTTGTCATAGTTCGGCACGACAAAGGCTTTTTCAGAGCCGGCATCGATTCGGATCAAGTCCTGCAGCTTATGCGCTACGGCCAGATCAGCTTTGTCTTCGGGATTGGCAAGTGTGCGAATGACCAGGCCGACAAAGGGCGTATCGAACTTGTTCGTGGTCAGCTTGTAAGAGCCGCCGCCGTAGAAGACTTTGTTCACGTAGCCATCGTTGTTGATGACCATCAACGACATGTAACGCTTTCCAGTATCCGGCAACGTGACGGTCGCGCCCTTTGAAATATCGACGACACTCAGGCTATAAAGTGTATCGCGATTCATCCGGATGACATTTTGTTTGTCGATCGGCGTGGGCGTGCGGTTGTGGTGCAGCTTGTTGATTCCCCCGGTCATCTTCAGGATGCCGGAGAACTCATAATCGGCCTGCGCGTGATTGAAGTTGTCTACATTGATCAAGATCGGGCTGCCAGTTGCAGCCTTTTCGTCATCGGCGGTTGCCACCAGTGGGATAATCGCTAATGCGCATACCAGTGCAATTGCAGTACTTGGAAGAGAGATTTTCATTTCAGTTAACTCCTGGTTTCGAATGTTGGTAAATGGATCGATGTCTTACTTGACCAGTTCGATCTCACCCGGGCGCCAGGTCTTGTTGATCCACGGCTCCAGCGGGCCGTACATACGCAGGATTGCGAACCAACTCTTGCCAGGCACGGTTTGCACCCAATTGCCTTCCTTGCCCTTCGGGGCTTGCGGCGCAAAATAGAGATCGTAGGAGCCATCGGCATTCTTCTGAATGCCTTTGTTCTGACTGCCTAAGGTCGGGAAAGTCTGACCAGTCTGCAGCAGTGACCGTGTCTGTGTGTCATACAGTGTGACAGCCCAGAAATTGTTTACGGGCACGTTAGGTGGCAGGTGCAGCTTGTAGGTCTTGGAGCCATCGAACGGTTTCTTGTCGGCATCCAGATAGGCGATTCCGTAGTCAGAACCTGCACCCGCTCGCGTCATTGCCATAGCCGGTGTGACACCCGTGGCGTTGTAGTAGAACAGCACCCGCGCATCCAGGTTCATCGCACCATCGGCCTCGAATGAGGTGTTCTTGTTGGCATAGGCCATGGTCCAGGCACTGTGGGTGTCAGGGTAGATAAGCACTCCGTCGATGCGAGGCTGGTAGGTGATGGCGCGCGCCGTAGCAGCACCGATGGTTGCGGCTTCAATCAATAGCTTCTGCATGCGTGCATCCGGTGCAAATGGCTTGCCCTTGACGATGCCGATTGCAGCCAGTGTGCCGCGCATCTCCACCCCGATTGCATCGATTGGCTCTTCCTGCACAACCTGGTTCATACCTTCGTAGAAGCTCAAGCCACGGGTCACGACTGTGTTGTAGCTTTTGCCCGAGAAATCGACGAACTCAGTTGCGGGAGGGTTGTCGGCCTTGGATAACGGGTAGATCTTGAGCCCGGATTTAATGTTTTCGACGGCTGGTGCCAGACCTTCGCAATCGAGCCGCGCAGGAACATCAGATTGTTGAAGGTGGGCATCTTGACGACGAAATAGCCCTCGGGCACCGCGCCCTCGAACCCCGGAGGCAACAGCAGATACTTGCCGCCCTTGCCTTTGTCCGGGCCGGGCAAGCCCATGTTTTCGATATAGCGGAACCAGGCGTCGTCGAGAAAGCCGAGCATGCCCGGCGGCAACTCGACTACCAGCGCGCCGTCGACTTTCAGATCGAGATAGGTCAAAGCATACAGGGTTGACGTGTTGCCGGTCAGGTACAGCAATTCCGGCTTGAGCAGTTGCTCGGTAATGGTGACCTTGTTCGACGTCCCACCGATACCGCCATTGCCCATGCGCATGGCATAAAGCGATGCCGCGCCCTGATTGTCGAGATACACCTGAACACCGCGCATGCGGTCGAGATTGTCATAAACCGTGTCGATGGTGGCGTCGGCTGGCACGCCATCGAAGAACTTCAGCGTGCCGATCGGCGTTTTGACGCGATCCGGGATGGAGATTGATTGCAGCTCGGCCTTGCTGACCTGGGCCGATGCGCTGTTCGCCAGCGTCAGTATGGCCAGGGCCGCAACGACGGCAAAACTCAAGGGACGTGGATTCATGATTACACTTTCCTATTATATAAACGATGAAGCAGGCGCTTATGGCGCCCTCCTCGCACACATCGCAGTCACTATTGGGTATCTTTTTCTGTTATGCACATGCTTCTCCGGGCAGTCACTGGATCAGTCGGCAACAACAAAGCCGGGCGGCTTCCAGGTGCCTTTGCCCACGGGAAGGACTGACACGGCCTCGGTGGCCGGCTTCGGCCAATACAGGCGCATGACCATGTAGGCCGTGTCATCCGGTGCCGGCAGCCAGTTGACTTCCTTGCCCTTGCCCGGTGAATCCTTCTGAATGTAGATGGTTAAGGATCCATCCGCGTTCTTCGTCATGGCGGGTACCATCGCGGTGTTGACCAGGTAGCGATTGATCGGATTCTCTACCATCAACTGCGATTTACCGTAGTACATGGTTACTGACCAGAATGCGTTCACCGGTGGCATGTTGTCAGCGGCAAAGGTGAGCGTGTAGTTGTGCTTGCTGGTATCGAGGGTGTTGCCGTCGACATCGACACGGCCCAAGGGGTATACGGCCTCGGCGGCATCGTTGCCGTAGATACCTGCTTTGGCGGTGGCAGCACGCATCACCCAGTCGCCGTTGTAGTGTGCCTGGTTACCCGGCAAGGAACCGAGCTGCCAGCCATTGACATCGGTCATACCGGAGGCCAGATAGGTGTCGACTTTCGTGTCACCGGCCTTCATCGCCTCGACCATGGCCGCCTGGCGCTCGGACGAAAGGGACGTCATGTCGAAGGTCTTGCCCGGGCCGATGCCAATGCTGGCCAACTTGGCGCGGATGTCCTTGTCTTCGTCCAACTCCGGAATGTACTCAAGCGCGGCCCCGAGGTAGTTCCAGAAGTTGGCCTTAATTCCCGCCGTGGTTGCCGGCAGGAAGTCGGCATCCGGTGCGGCCGCGGGGGCCGGCTGCCCCAGGAATGCCGACAGCGGTTCAACCTTGTACTGGTCCTGGATCTTCACCACATTGGGCATATCTTCGGCATTGATGAGCTGGGTGCGGTATGCCGCAAAACTGAATGGCGTGAGCGAGTGGAACACCTCGTCGATACCATCCGGCTTCTCGCCCTGCCAGTCGGGGCCGGCGACCATGTACTTGCCGGCCTTGCCGTGGGTGGCACGGCTACCCATGTAGCCGTAGTTGTAGGTGTGGGCGTCGGCCAGCATGACTGAGATGTAGCGGTCCTTGGGCGCCGCCGGCACCGAGAGCACCATTGGCTCAGCACGCAGATCCAGCCACAGGAAGGAATACGGCGTGTCGCTGTTGGCGGTGACGACCGCGGTGTCTTTGTAAGTGAACACGCGTGGAAGGTTCTTGATCTGGTTGAACGGTGCCTTGAACTGACTGGAGTTCGGATCGACCGCGTACTCGTTCATGATCGCGTAGTTCATCACCAGCGGCAAGCCGTAGATAAAGCCTTGTTCGGCGATGGTTTTGAATTGTTCGGTGGTGAGTCCATCCGCAGCTAGAGCGGGAGCCGCTGGACCGGCAGTCGCCGTGGTGGCGGCTGGCGGCGGGGCAGATGCCTGGTCGGCAGGCTTGCTGCATGCCGACAACAGAGCAAACGAAAACGCGCTTGCCAAGGCCATGCTGATGGCCTTATGGGGGAACTTGTTCATGATAAATCCTCTTTTCGACGTTAGTTTATAGAAGCGGTTCAGGAGCATCCGAGCCGGCCGTTTCAAATTGTGTTACATCTGCAATCTGACTCACTCCGCCTTGATCAGCTCTGGCTGGGTCCACGAACCATCCAGCGCGGCTTCTTTCGGCCAGTAGAGGCGCATGTACGTAGCGAAAGGACCCTTAGCCGCGGGCAGCCGTAGATGTAGGCTTCCTTGGCGATGACGCGGGCTTCAGCGAGGGTTGGCGGGGTTCTTTTCGGCTTGTGAGGTGGCATCTTTACTGGACGCACAACCGGTGAGCAGTGTGACAGCACCGGCCAGTGTCAGCAGGGTGTTAAATAATTTTCGTTTCATTTTTATACCTCCCAGGGGGTTGCTATTTCACGCGCTTGATTTCGCTCGGGCGCCAGGTTTTATTAATCCATGGCTCCAGCGGGCCCTACATGCGCAGAGCCGTGAACCAGCTTTTGCCCGGAACCGTCTGCAGCCAGTTGCCTTCTTTGCCCTCGGGCGCTTCGGGTGCGAAATACACGTCGTAAGAGCCGTCAGCATTCTTTTTCAAGCCTTCGTTCTGGCTACCGACGGTCGGGAATTTCTGACTCGTCTGCAACAGCGAACGCGTCTGGGTGTCGTAGACCGTGACTGCCCATAAATCGTTCACCGGCGCATTCGACGGCAGGTGCAGCTTGTAGGTCCTGGAGCCGTCAAACGCCTTCTTGTTGGCATCCAGATAGGCCATCGCGTAATCCGACCCAACCGATGATTTATCGAGCACGTTCAGTTCGCAGAAATATTCATTCAGGCCGATGCGGCGGGTACACCCGTGCAATTCATTGCTTTCGGCCATACCGGCCTGGTGCATGGCCGATTTGTTCAGTGGGGCATAACAGATGGCATCCGTCTCGGCAATCAGGAAGATATGGGGCCTTCCGGCATACCGCTTCGATCGACAGCATCCTGGCCACCAGTTCCGGTCCGATTCCGGCCGGATCCCCGAGCAGCAGTGTAATGGTGGGCTTTTCCACTTGGAACAATTCAGGATGTCGATCTATTCATTTGCTTCTGAACATCGGCGAGCTTGCGAATATGACCTTTTTCATCTTCGATCAAACCTGACACGATCTCCCGGTCCGCATCGGTCAAAAACGGCATGAATTCTCCAAAGTAAAGGATCGCGTCCTTTTCAAACCCGATGGCCAATCGAAAGACTTCTTTGGAGGTGATGGCTTTTTCGACGAATTCCGCCGAATCGATTTTCGAATAAAGGCGGTCGTCGATGACCGAGTCCATGTAGGCGTCCATCTCTTCATCATACTCTTCCGCGCGGGTCTCGGCTGGCAAACTGTCACGAAGTCGGGTAAACGCGGCCACATGCCTGTCTTCCTCGTCGGTGAGGAATTGAAAAAGGTCCTTCATTGTCCGGTCCGTGCACAGTTCACGGACTTTTGCATAAAAAGCCCTGCGTCTTTTCTCCTTTTCGACGGCGGCCTCGGCGATTCGGCGTACTGAAAAAAGAATGGTCATACAGATCCCTCCCGTGAATTCTCCTGAAGTGACGGAAACGCCAGTGCCTGGGTCAGGTGGTATGCCGCCTGCAGGTAAGATGTAGGGCAGAGCGGATAACATTCCTTGCAGTCCCAGCACTCGTTGGCAGCCAACTCCGGGATAAAATTGATTTCCCGGTTTGCACCATTATCGACAAATGCGATGACGTTTTTCTTTTTGACCTCGGCACAATATCGAACACAGAGTCCGCAGAGAATGCAAAACGAGGATGACTTGGGGAACCGATCCTTGTTCGCGCCATACTCTGGGGCCAACTTGTTGATCCGTGCGGATTCCGGTGCATGGGCCAGCAGGAACTCCAATATCAGTTTACGGATTTTGTCGACCGTCTCCGATCGGGTCCGGACAACCAGATCCGCCTGGACCGGGAAAAGACACGCCGCCACGAGTTTGGTGCGGCCGCGCGATTCAGTTTCCACGGTACACAGGCGGCATCCGCCGTAGGGCTCCAAAAGGTCGCTGTGACACAGGGTGGGGATGAAAATATCGGCACCGCGGGCGGCCTCGAGAATGGTCATCCCCTCTTTTGCCGTCACTTGCCTGCCATCGATGTTCAAGGTAATGTCACTCATCGAGTTTCACTCTCTAATTTATACGATTTGATAGTAGCCTCATATTCCTCCCTGAAATACCGCAACGTTGCCTTGAGCGGATCGGTTCCGGTTTTTCCCAGGGCGCACAGGGATGCGGCGCTCATCACTTCGGCGATCTCCTGCATGGTCTCGATGTCGCCCGCTTTTCCCCTGCCTTCACACATACCGGCAAGAATGGTGAGCAACTGCCGAATGCCTTCCCGGCAAGGCACGCATTTGCCGCACGACTCATTGGTCAGGAAGGTGAGGAAAAACCGCGTCGCCTCGACCATGTTGGTATCCTCATCCATGACCATCAGGGCACCGGCGCCGATGGGGGCGCCTGCTTTGCCGAGAACATCGAAATCAAGGGGCGTGTCGATGAGTCTCTCGGGAATCGACCCGCCCATGGCGCCGCCAAAGTGGATCGCTTTGAGTTTTTTGCCATCGGGCACGCCGCCGCCGATATCATAGACGATTTGCCGGAGGGTGGTTCCAAAGGGCACTTCCACCACACCGGAGTTGACCACGTTGCCGGACAAGGAGATCATTTTGGTGCCTTTGCTACGTTCCGTGCCGATCCCCGTGTACCAGTCCGCACCCTTTTCAATGATCTGCGGAACATTGGCCCAGGTTTCCACGTTGTTCAGGTTGCTGGGCTTGTCCCAGATTCCGCTTATCGAGGTGCGGATGTATTTGGGGCGTGGCTCCGGGTTTTTGCCTTCGATGGACCGCATCAAGGCACTGGACTCACCGGAGACGAAAATTCCCACATCAAAATGGACCTCGACATCAAAGCCGAAACCTGAACCCAGGATGTCGTCGCCCAACAGGCCGTACTGCCTTGCTTGCTCGAGCGCGCGGTCGATATTCTTTCTCAATGGCTTCGAATCATGGCGGGTATAGATAAATCCCTGCCGGGCACCGATGGCATAGGCGCCGATGATCAAACCCTCCAGCACCAGATGCGGATTGCCCGTGAATATGGCCCGGTCCATGAACGCCCCCGGCTCGCCCTCGTGGCCGTTGACGATGACATATTTCTGCTTTTCCCGCGCATTGCGGGTCGTCTCCCATTTCAGTCCGGCGGGAAAGCCGCCGCCGCCGCGTCCCCGCAGATTGGCCTTCTTGACTTCTCCCAGCACGTCCTCGGGTTTCATTTCGAACAGGGCTTTGGACAGCGCCGCGTATCCGCCGATCCCGATATAATCCTCGATATTCGTGGGTTCGATGCGGGTGTTGTTGCCGATCAAATTCCGGCTCTGGTGCTGGTAGAAGGGGATCTCCTCTAAAAGGACCGCCTTTTTTCCGCTCACCGGGTCCGTGTAGACCAGCCGATCGACCACCTTTTTGCCCAGTACGGTTTGTTTTACAATATCCGGAACATCTTCCGGCGTGACCTTGACGTAGTAAATCTTTTCGGGGTAGATGAGGACGCTGGGGCCTTGTTCACACATGCCGTGACAACCCGTGGCCCGAATGTCCACCGTGTCTGCCAGGGCATGCTTTCCAATCTCTTCCTCGAAAGCCCGGATCACCCCCCCATTGCCAAGACCATGGCAGCCGGCGCCGGAGCAGATGGCAATCGCCGGCTTCAGAGGGTCTCTACGGGACAGGATATCTTTTCTGAGTGCGTCGAGCTCGGCGGCTGAATTTATTCTTGGCATCGTCGTTCCTTATGCGTAATTTTTCAACAGGCCTTGCGCCTTTTCAGGTGGAATTCTGCCGTAATGTCGTCCGTCGATGATCATCTCCGGTCCCAGCGTACAGCATCCCTGACAGCTGCCGGTCTCCAGGCTGAATTTGGAATCCGCGTCCATTTCACCAGGCCGGATTCCAATCAGTTCCTGAACCGAATCCAGCAGGCGATCCGCTCCCCTGAGGTGGCATGATGTTCCGTTGCATATATGGATTTCGTGACGCCCCCTGGGAGTCAAACGGAAGGTTTTGTAAAAAGATGCAATCTGTATCACCCGACTCAGGGGAACTTCCAGTTTCCGGCTGATGGTGCCCAAGACCTCCTTGGGCAGCCATTGGTTTTCAGCCTGGACGTCCATCAAAACCCGGATCAAAGCCCCGGGCCTGCCCTGATACCTGTCAACGATCCGATCGATCTTGGCATTCCCCGGTGCCGCCGGCCTGGCATCGTTGGCAACGGTTTCGTCCGCCTCATGATGGTAGGCGGCGGCAATGAGATTTCGGCTTTCATCGAAGCGGCACATCCCCTGTCTCGCGGCAATGGTGACGTGGCGGGATATTTCGGATGAACTCAGGCCCAGCAGCTGGGAAAGTTCTCCGGTTGAACGGGGTTTTTCCCGCAGCAGGGCCATGATTTGGCAGATGGCCAGTTTATCGGCAATCAGTTCCCGGAACAGCGTGTCGAATTGCTCGCTGTTGTAAAACGCTTCGACCGCTTCGGCGTTTTTCGCCCTCACCCGCAGCCGCTCGACGTCCACCAGTTTAATGTAGGGTATCATGCTCTGGAGGGTTTTCAGGCGGAAGGCCAGATCGTTTGTGGCGATGCCCTCACCCTCGCCCAGGGGGCCTAATGATTTCACCGTTTGAGAGAAATCGTTCATGACCTCCGCATAGCGGCTGCCTTCGGCTGCGGATATCCATTCGAGTCGCAGCCGCAGGGGGTCGAGCCCGATCAACGACAGCAGTTTGCGACCCAGGTGCATCATACTGAAGGCAAGGTAATTGCCCTCGGTGATGTAGTGGCATTCGCCGGGCCAACAACCGCCGACGAACACCCCGTCTTTTCCATTGGAAAACGCGCGAAGCATAAATGCCAGGTCGACTCTGCCGGTGCACATAACCCGTATAATCTTGATATCCGGCGCATATTGTTGTCTGGAAACTCCAGCCAGGTCCGCGGCGGAATATCCTCACCAATTGCAGAGGAATCCCAGTATTTCCGGCCGGAACTCACGCATGGTAGCCATTTGGCGTCACTCCTTCTTTTTTCAACCCAAACCGAGCGTTTCGCTCAACTTAGGATCGATCGTGTATCAATGGGATGCGATCGACCGTATTTTACTTGGCGATCAGGCAGCATCGATCTGGTTTAGTATCTCTTCGTCGGTAAAGTGTTTCAGACATATTGCCCCGGTAGGACACCGGGTGGTGCAAAGGCCGTCCCCCTTGCAGAGGAACGGATTGACCCTGGCTTTTTTCCCCTTGGGCGTATCCGCGAATTCAATGGCACCATAGGTACAAAGTGAAATACAGGCCCCGCAGGTTTCGCAGGCGCTTTCATTGACCTCGCAGACCGAGCCCGAGGCGGTGATCGAATCCTTGCTGAGCAAAGTTGCCGCGCGGCCGGCGGCACCATAGGCCTGACTGATGGCTTCGCTGATGTGCTTGGGGTAGTGCGCCGTACCACATAGGAAAATACCATCGACGGCGGAATCGACCGGTCTCAGTTTGACGTGAGCCTCCTGGAAAAAGCCATCCGGGCTCATGGCCAACTTGAACAATCTGGCGACTTCCGCGCTCGTCGACGAGGGAACGACGGCAGCCGCCAATTGGAGAATATCGGCTTCGAAGAGCAGTCTTTTGCCGAGGACATGGTCGGTCACACTCACCTGGAGGACCTCGCGGCCATCCCTTTCGGCGGCCTTCACTTCGGGCGTGTCGTCCCGGTCATACCGAACGAAGCGGATATCATTTTGTGCGGCCTGGCGATAAAAATCCTCTTTAAACCCGTAGCTGCGCATATCCCGATAAAGGATGCAAATATCCATTTCCGGATTGATGGCCTTGAGGTCGATGGCGTTCTTGATGGAATGACCGCAGCAGACCCGGCTGCAATAATTTCTTTCCTCGTTCCGGCACCCCACACACTGGATCATAACCAGGCTCCCGCAATGGCTCAGCCGTTCATCCTGGTTGAAGATCATTGAATCCATTTCAAGCGAGGTGACAACATTTTCATTTTCATTGTATAGATATTCGGTGGGTTTATACTCCTGCGCACCGGTGGCGATGATGGCCGCTCCGTGGCGAATATCCTTGATTCTTCCCTCGGATCTGATCCTGGTGGTGAAATTGCCGATGTAGCCATTGACCTCCAGGATGGCTGCATTGCGGGAGACGTGAATGGACGGATGCCGGTAGACCTGCCGGATCACCTCCTGAAGATGCCCCTGAACGTCCATTCCCTCCAGGGTGTGGTAGAGATGGCGCGCCATTCCCCCCAAATCCGGATCTTTTTCCACCAGGTATACTTCGAACCCCTGGCCGGCCAGACTCAGCGAGCTGGTCATACCGGCGATGCCGCCGCCGACCACGAGACAGGCCGTGTTGACCGGCAATTCAAACTCTTTCAACGGTTCCAGCAGCGCCGATCGCGCCACCGACATGTGGACGATTTCCTTGGCTTTCCGGGTCGCCTTGGCGGGCTCCTTGGAATGCACCCAGGAGCAATGTTCACGGATATTGGCCATTTCGTAAAAGTACGGGTTGATGCCGCCTTCACGGCAGGTGTCGCGGAAAAGCGGCTCATGAGTACGGGGTGTGCATGCTGCAACCACCACCCGGTTGAGGCCTTTTTCCCGGATCGCATCCGCTATTTCCTGGGCATTGTCCGAGGAGCAGGCAAAGAGGCTTTCCTGCGCATGCACCACATTGTCCAGAGTCGAGGCGTACGCCACAACCGAAGGCACATCCACGACCCGTCCGATATTGGCGCCGCAATGGCATACGAAAACGCCGATTTTCGGTTGTTTACCGGTTTCGTCACGTTCCGGCGGATAGACCCGATCTCTGGCCAACTCGCCACGGCGGTCGGCCAGAAACTGACTGCACAGGGCATCGGCACCGCTGGCCGTAACCACGGACTCGGGGATATCGATGGGTCCCTGGAACGCTCCGCTGACAAAAACACCGGGCCTCGAGGTTTCGATGGGATTGGTCGATTTGTTCATACAGAACTGATGGGCATTGAGCTCGATGCCGAACTTCTGCGCCAGTTCCAGGGCATCCGCGGGTGGAACCAAACCGACGGACAGCACCACCATGTCGAATTCTTCTTCCTTGACACCTCGATCGAAGGTGGAATAGCGGATGGTGACATTCTTGCTTGCGGGGATCTCCCGTCCGATGGAGACGTAACTGCGGATGAACCGCACATCGGGAAGGTTTTCCGCCCTTTGATAGAACCGCTCGAAGTCCTTGCCAAAGGCCCGGATATCGTTGTGGAAGATCGCCGCCTGCAGGCCGGGTTGATGATCCTTGGCCAGGATCACCTGCTTCTGGGTGTAGGCGCAGCAAACCGCGGAACAATAGCTTTTGCCACCCTCAATCACCTGTCTGGATCCGACGCACTGTATCCAGGCGATTCTATGAGGATGTTTTCCATCTGAAGGACGTCTGACTTCCCCATCATAAGGTCCGGTGGCGCACAAAATCCGTTCAAAATCCAGACTGGTTACCACGTTCGACATGACACCATAGCCATACTCGCCCCTGGGCCGGGGATCGAACACCTCGTATCCGGGAGCAAGGATGATGGCCCCGACCTCGATTTCCATGCGGGCCGGTCTCTGATCGAGATTGATCGCGTCATGTTTGCAGACACCCCGGCAAATCGTACATACTTCGTCTTGCAGATACAGGCAGGTTTCAGGATCTACATAGGTAATCAGCGGAACCGCCTGCGAAAAATAGATATGAATGGCTTTGCTCAGCGACAGGTTCTGATTGTATGGATCCGGCATTTTAACCGGACAGTACTCGACACAAGTCGCACACCCCGTGCATCGATCCTCGATGATGTAGCGGGGTTTTTTAATCAGGGACACCGTGAATTCCCCGGCTTTGCCTTCCACTCGCTCGACTTCGGTGTAGGTTAGAATCTCGATATTGGGATGCCGGCTGCATTCAATGAATTTCGGAGACTCGATGCACATGGAGCAGTCATTGGTGGGAAAGGTCTTGTCGAGTTGGGCCATTTTGCCGCCAATGGCCGGAGCCTTGTCCACCAGAAAAACCTTGAAACCCGTTTCGGCAAGATCGAGAGCGGCCTGGATGCCGCTGATACCACCGCCGACAATCAACACGTCGCCACGATTATCATCTGCGGAGCTGTCATCCGGCAGCCCGTTAATTGCTTCTTTTTCCAATTTCATTCGTCCTTATCGGGTGTCCTCGGTTCCTGGATAATTTCCATAAAGCGTTTCGCTTCGACTCGATCGTTTTATCCCGGAGTTGTGGAATTTATTGCGAACGATTGCCTGAATCTTTGCCATGTCGTTTATGAACCAGGGGTTTAGTGCTTCGTTGCCCGGGAAACTGCATTTTTCACCGCCTCGGCACCAAATCTTTTAATCAGTGATTCAACGCTCATTTTCACCTCTGAAGGCTTCACTTCTTCTGCAACCACTTCCACTTCCCTTTCCGAATAGGTCAAGCAATCACGTACGCACATCTGAACACACATCGGCTCCGCAAGTGGGGGCACATCTTCGCACATGTCGCATTTCAACGGCAGTCCCGAATCGGGCTCTTTGAACCAATCCCTGGACGGGCAGGAAGCCGGACAAAAAGCGCATTCCGAATACTCCTTGCCGTCAATCACATAATGATTCCGGCCGTTGCATTCGGCTTGCGTATAGCCGCTGGCTCGAACCGGTACCCATTGATCGTTTTTTTCATCGACTACCACCTTGATCCGGGAGCGGGCGGGGTTGAAGCTGCTGTATTTCGGTATGGCGTGAAATGCAGCACAGGCCTTCTCACAGGCGCGGCAGCCGTTGCATTTGCTCAGGTCTACTTTTATTTCTCTGATTATTCTTTTTGCCGGCTTGCTCATTGTTACTTCAACCTCCCGGATTATTTATTCTTGATGTTGTACTCAGTTAGAGTGAAATGCTCGGCTTTGCGGACATTCACTTCGGCATCTTTCGGTCTTCCTTCCGAGTAACATGATTGGTCCGTGTAGCAAATATTCTCATCGCCTTTAATGAGTCCTCTCCTGATAAGCTCATCGGCCACTTCATCCAGGCCCAATTTATCCAACGTTAATTTCGTGGGAACGCCTTCGCTGGTCCAACCCTTGAATTGGTAATATTCGTCAAGAAGTTTTTGTTCGTTTTCCGGCTCTCTTTTCTTCCAGTGATCTTCAGGCGGCTTCTCGTCGGCTCTTTTCAGTCCCCTGCTCATATTGATGGCCCTGACAAGGTTCCGATTTCTTCTGGCGACCTGCCACAGATCGTCGGCATCCATATCGATCCCGGCCGCCAATTGGATGAAGGCGGGTATGTTGTAGATGTTGTAAGCGGAGCCGCCGCCGAATTGACCTCTAAACGATGAACAGAAGGCGCAAGTGCCCAGGGCGTCATCGACGTAGTGCATGGTTTCGTTCCAATCACAAATGTTGATAGACGCCTCGAATGATGGATGTTGGCGGGGCTCCCATTCCATGAAGAATTTTCTAAACCGCTCGGGTGCCGATGCCCAGCCATCGACAAACCGCTGTCTTTCCGCAGTATCTTTAATCGGATCCTGCGGATACGAACCTTCGGTCTGATTGATCGCCATCTTGTCGCTGGTGCAATACATGAGATAATAGGGATAATTCACTTTTCCCAGCTTGAGCGGTATCTGCTCGAATTTCTTTATCGTATTGTGGTCATAAGCTTCGGCACCATTGCCGATCTGACGGGCTGCCCTGTAGACCCCATTGGCCAGGACATCCCCGATTCCTTCCCGCCGGACGAGCTTTTCAAGAAGATAGTAAAACCGGTCGGCGGATTTTTCCGGGAATTCAGGCAGATCCTGATCGGTTAGAATGCCTGCTTCGTAAAGCTCGATGGCGAAGGCTATGGTTTGGGGTGCGGCATAGCTGTCTACGCCATACTCCTGGCTCAGGGCCAGGATGTCGAAGGTAAAAGGAAGCTCTTCAAAAGCCGCCATATGCCAGGTGCCCTTGCCGAAGCATTTTAGAATGTACCTTTGCCGCCCGGGGGGCTTGACCACGAGATGGCAGTTTTTAGGGCAATTGTAGCAGCCTTGCAGCCGGTCGCGGATTTTCAACGTATATTCCTTCCACCGGTCTTCCAGCTCCTGGCTCCAATACCCTTTTCTCCGGGTGCGGGCATTGCCCCAGGCAAAATTGTCATGGTGAAAAGCATCGTTCCACTCGATGGCCATGAGGTCCCCGTTAAACGGACTCTCATGTATATCCTGGTAGTGTTGGAGACACACCTTGAAGAGCCCTTCGGGGTTGGAAACATAAAAATCTTTTGTGCCACGCACCGCGATCGCCTTCAGCCGCTTATCGCCCATGATCACCCCGACCCCGCGAGCCGCGGAGGCGTTGAAATGCTCTATGGTGGCCATGAAAAGCCTGTTTTCGCCGGCAAGACCGATTGCAGCTACTTGAATCTCAGGATCGTTCAACTCTTTTTTAATGGCATGTGCGGTTTCCTGAGCCCCCTTGCCCCTGAGGTGGGATGCGTCCCGAATTTCCACCTTGTCATTGTGGATCCACAAATAAACCAAATCCGGGGCTTTGCCGCGCAGGATGATTTTATCGTAGCCGGCATGTTTGAGTTCCGGCCCGAAATAACCTCCGAAAATCGAATTGGAAAACATGTTCGTCTGGGGGGAAATGGTATTGACCATCGTGCGGTTGGCCGCGGGTATCGGCGTACCGTCCAGAAGACCTGCGCTGAATACGAGCAAATTATCAGGAGAAAAGGCATCGGTCTCCGGACTCACGCGATCCCAAATGATTCTGGCGGCACTGCCGTTGCCGCCCAGATGACTCCTGGTGATTTCTGGGTCTGTTTCTACCCGCTCGATATTGCCCACCGTCAAATCGACTTCTAAATTGATGCCGGTTTCTGCGTACCTCATTTTTGCTCCTAACGATTATTCGAGTTTTTAACTAGTGCCCATCCATCAAGGGTTTTTACAATGGTGGGCATCTGATGCTGTTTCCCATCCAGAAATGCGAATTTTTGCCCAAGGTCAAGGAAATCAAGCCCTTGCGCGGAGGCGTAGCCCGCTACGCCGCACAAGCAAGGGCGCGGATTGACGCCGAAATTGGGCAAAAAGGCCATCTGTGGATGGAAACTAATTAGTGGTTAATACCCCGGTCCGCTCTTGGGTCCCAAAGTCGGTCGTTCCAAGATCGCTTGAATCATGTACCTTGAAGCCGTCGATCATCAGATGAAATACGCTTTCCAGATCCTCAAACAGGCTATAAGATCTATCCTTCAGCAGCCACCGGATGATGATGTTGTCCATGATGCCGACAAACATGTTGCGCGCCACCCGCGAATCGAGATTTGTTTTAAACTCCCCGAAAGAGCGCCCTTCTTCGAAAATCTCCGACAGATACGAATAGAGCTTTTTAACATTGGCATACACGTCGGTGGTTATAAAACTGGCATTGGTCTTCAAAAATAGGTAGACGATTTTGGCATCCAGAGGGGATTGTTCGACCCGGCGCATGTACCACCACAGGTATTTTCTGAGTTTGTTGGCGGCACCTTGGATGCCAAAGAGCTGATCCTCGAGATCGCACAGTAATTCAGACAGCCACAGGTCGGGAATCATGTAGAGCAGATCTTCTTTTCCCTGGAAATATTCATAGAGGGCGGCTTCAGACAAGCCTGCCTGTTTGGATATATCAACGACGGTCGTCTTCTGGTACCCCCGGTCGGCAAATAGCTCTCTGGCGGAATTTAGAATCCGATCTCGGGTTTGCGCCTTACCATTGTTCTTTGAGACGATTTTGGTCATTGGCTATTCTATAAATGTGAAACTTCAAATTCCAGGTTCAAGGTTCTGGGTTCTGGGTTAAAAAGGCATTTTGCCATTTTATCACCCTCACCCGGCCTCTCCCATCAAGGAAGAGGAGACAGCTTCCCTCCCCTGGTGGGAGGGACTGAGGGAGGGGGTAAAATGAAGCAATCCTTTTTGAATGTTTCTGTCTTTGATCAAACTGACTGACTTCTAGCCAGCGGCCCCGGCTTATATGGAAATTGTAATCGGTGTTATTAATCGTTATCTTAATACCATTAGGTTGTGGACATGTCAACTCATTCTTTCGGCTGTTTCAGGTATCCCATGTTTCTTCAATTAGTAAAAATAGTTAATAAAACCAAAGATATAAAATATTTTACAATTGCATAGATCGAAAGCTAATGCCATTAAGCCGAATTGACAATACAGGGAAATATGACAGATGACCGGCTCAATATTCACACGTGAATGATTGACTGAATCGTCGACCACCGCCAGCAAATCGGCGGTCAGTTTCTCCCTGACCTCCTGGACGATCCATGCGGGAATCGTTTTGGAAAAAGCCTGCGCGATGCCGCCGACAATGCACGCCATGGTGTCGACATCGCCGCCGAGCGAGATTGCGTATCTGACCGCGGTCTCGTAATCTTCTGAATCGAGAAAGGCGACGATGGACTCCGGCACGGATCCCTGCCAGGAAACGTCGAAGCTGTAGGTGGATCTGATGCCGTTTACCGTGCGATCGAGGTCGTAACCGAAGCGATCCGCGATCTCTTTTCGGATCGTTTCCTTGCCGGTGCCCTGCCGGGTCATAAATGTTGCCAGGGCGTGGACGGGGGAAAACAAACCGTACAACAGCTTCGGCAACGGGTCGGCCATGCGGGTGTCCCCGATGGGATTCGCCTTTGACACCGCAGACGAAGGTGCTGCGGTGGGCCAAGCGTTCGGCCGAGGTTGCCCACAACCATGCGGAGGGAATCAATGGCGCTCAGGCTCCTAATATGATCTTACAGCACCTATCAGGGCCTGGTTTTACACTGCTTCCATGCATCTTGTGACCAAAACAGACCAACGCACCAGATAATTTTATGGGGTCTGGAAGCGTCTACCCCTTTTTAAAGAGCTCTTTCAAGACTGACATGAAATCTTCTATCTGGAGCTCAGGCCTGAAATAGGTGCTCTCTTGCAGTCGGATCATCCCTAGTTGCTCGATATCCGAAAAAAATTCTGTAACCAGTCGTCCTGCCTCCAACGAAATGGGATGCTCTTTGTGGATCTCCCTCAACTTCAGAGCCAATTGCCACTCTTGCTCCGTGGTTGTCGCCAGAATCGTATAAAGATCAAGCGCATGATATTGTCCAAATTCTTTATTTTTATCATTGAGGCGATCCCGAAAGGCAAAAAGTTTCATCAAGGAAAACGTGTAAAGATGAGGCAGCAAAACTTCTGTTTTCCAAGAATCACCAGTGCTGAGATTTCCGGTCAATATAGTCGACAGAAGTCCTTCTTCCAGGCTTAGCGCCTCATCCACAGGATGGGCGTGTATGCCGACAGAAGATTTGGGTTTCGCGCGGCGGCTGTCAGCCTTGACCTTTGTCCCCTCAAAATGGCTACGAGGCCCCGTCAGTATGTCAACCTTAATGGCCCCGGCTTCCGCCCCATCAGGTCCCAACCGTATGAACTGGTAGTGCTTGGCGCTCGGCACGACCGTGTATTCCAGCTTCTCAAGGGCTTGGATAAAGGTATTAGTTTTTCGGATTCGATGAGCAGTTCGGGACGGAGAAACAGATCAAGATCGTTGGTGACTCTGGGCTCAGGCCAATTACTAAATAGCGTCCTTTTACCTGTTTGTCGAAGGTGTGCCATTTTGAGGAAAATTCCATATCCGCCGCCGACGATGAGATTCTCGCCGGTGTTTCGGATCTCGTAAAGCAAATCCAGCAGCGCAGTCTGTAGGTCGATTATTTGTATCATCCTGAAATCGATTCAAATGCTTTTATAATGGATGGCTTCAACTGTTCGGCTGTTTCCTGGTCTCGTTTGTCCCCGGCCATAAGCTCGAGGTAAACCTGCACCGGAGAGGCCCAGAAGAAGCCATTGTCCTCTCGTGCATCGAAATATACCGTTTCATCTTCGATTTCGATCAACTCCAGATCCGGAAAGCGATCTGATTTGCTGTCCGGCAAATTGGCGCGCATCGGCTCGATGGTGGGGCAGTAGACCGAAAGCATATCTCCCCGCTGCATTACGGTGTACCTGGAAACTGAGGAAGTGCCTGTTGCTGTTACGGGCAAGCCTGTCTTTTTAGATGCCCGGGTCAACAGATTTCGGATCGTTTTGGGATTTTCTTGAAACTTTAGCTGCACCCGCCTTGTGGCTTCCGGAGGCTTGTAGTTATCAGACAGTTTATCAAGAAGCTTGTCGGCCTGCAAAAGGCGAATACCGCAGTTTCGAGCCACGATCAGGTCTTCTTCCAGCGTTTTCAGCGCCTTTGAGACTGTTGAAAGGCCGATCGGTTTTTTATTCCAGATTGCTACCCATGGATTTCGCCGGCTGATCTCACTTCGGATATCTTGGACAGCTTCGTATTCCGGACGAGTCAGAAATACCCGTCCCACCATGGAGGTGTTTTTTTGGTAAATGTTTTTAATCGGCGCCCAGGATGAAAACCTGTTTTCTTTTCCGGTGCGAAAGACGTAAAATTTACCGGGAGCGATGACCACGCCGTTTCCGCAAACGTCGATCCCGCTCAGTCGTTCACTTTCCAGCTGTCTCAACTGGTTTTCGCTGAGAAAGGGAAGGCACAGCATCGGCAATAGGTCCTTGGGTAAATTCGCTGTCTTCAGTTGATTCAATCCGGCTTGAAAAGCCTTGGGAGTCGAAAGCGCTTTGCACTCGACAACGAATCTCGCACTTTTGTTTAGCCACGAGAATTCGACTAATGCATCGAACCCTAGATTTTGGCCCTTGCCTCCGGCCCCTTTCAGAAAGCGAAAAGACAGCGGCGGCAACTCGACCTGTCCTTGTCGAAGTTGCTCTACAATTCTTGATTCGGTTGGTATTTTCCTATTTGTTTCCATTTTCCCAACCAGGAAAATGGCAACTTCCAGGAAAAGTGTCAAGCATTTTCTTATTTCAACTAAGCTTTTGTTGTTTTATTAGGAAAATCTTCCGGCAAGCCAGGTTGCCCGGCCAGACTTTCGCAGGCTCTGGGATGGACATCACGACAGCGGTTAACGTGTGAAAGCATCCTCCTCAATCAGTTGAGTAATCGCTTCGAATACGATCCGGAATTGCTCGTCGCATTTTTTCTTCATCTCTTGGATTCTGCGTTTGAGCATTCCATGAATTTTAAAATCTTCGGTATAGCCGATAAATTGAAATAAGAAGGGCAGAACCAGCGATGGTTTCGCCCTATTAGTTGATTTTGTCACCGGTTTTCGGATGCTCGCTCCAAAAGGCGACCTTATCCAGCAACATCGATTCCCATATCGCATCCCAGGTGGTGGTCTTTATTTTCACACTCGAAGTTGCGATCTCGGGTATCAACGTGGCCCTCTTCTCTCTCTTTCTCGGTTTCCATGTAATTATGGGTATCCGCCATGATTGACCTCCTTATTGATTGGTGTTTCGTGTTTCACTAAATGATACTCACGTGCGAGCAATGTTCAATCCGAGACGATTAAGGGCCTATTGATAGGTAAACGCTATCACCGCGAACGGATCAGATTTATTAGGGGTGTTATTCGTGAATTGTTATGGGTTATTATGGGTTATCCTTTTGAAAAAGGCATTGCGAGCAGCATTTGGGTGTTTATAGTGAATACAGTGTCATTGGATGGGAGGAATGAAGATGAAAACCCGTAAATATATCGGATGGGCCAGAATCGCGCTATTGGGTGTAACGTCGCTCATGTCAGCCAAATCGGCCATTGCCGTCGAAGAAGCAAAATATATCGTTTTGGAAAAGGAAGGTGATTTTGAAATCAGGCAGTATGAGCCACAGATCGTCGCTGAAACCTATATCGAAGGTGATCTGGAAGAGGTTGGCAATGAGGGATTTCGCCGTCTGTATGGTTTCATTTCCGGCGATAACAAGCAGAAGCGATCGATCTCCATGACCGCACCGGTCGGCCAGGAGCCGCAATCAGAAAAGATCGCGATGACAGCACCGGTTGGCCGGGAGAAAATGGATAATCGCTGGCGCATTACCTTCCTCATGCCGGCGAAATATACGCTGGAAACCCTGCCGAAGCCTTCAGACCCAAGCGTGAAATTGGTCCGGGATCCCGGCCGATTGATGGCCGCCATTCGCTACTCAGGAACATGGAGTCAAGAGGGTTACGAGAAGAACAAGGCTTTACTGGAAGGATTTATTGAAAAACTCGGATTGATTAAAGCGGGTGAACCGGTCTGGGCGCGCTACGACCCGCCCTTCATGCCCTGGTTTCTGCGCCGCAACGAAGTCCTCATTCCCGTAGAAAAATTTTGAGATCCTAGTTGCCTCGCTACCCATCCTATCGCTGTGATCGGTTATGCTCTTAAAGGTGATCAGTCTCGGATTTTCAGCCGACATTCGGCTGTTCACTCAGACCGCCAAACCCGGCTATCTCGGCAGAGGTCAAACTGCTCCGGCTGCTTTCGATCCGCCTGAGAACCCATCGTTGTCCTAAGAGCCGGTTTCCTCGAATGGAGCTCCTTTTATATTGAAAACCTGAACCTCGCTAACCACGGAGGCACTGAGCGCACAGAGATTGTAATTTTTTGTTTACCGGGAGACGGCGGCAAACAAAAACACCAGCATGTAAGATATTGGTGTTGCCATTCGATAGGGATTGGCGTCGTGGTTCCCCAAACAGGTTTTTGGTCATTGTCGTCTCCCAACGAGCGAAATAAACGATTTTCTGTGTCCTTTGCGCCTCAGGGGTGAATTAATTTTCTTTGAACGTCTTTATGAATTTGGGCGGGAATGAAGGGCGACTTTAGAAGATACTACGATTGAGAGCTGGTAATTATCATCATGTTTGTTTAGGATGGCAAATCCTAAGAGGGAATACATGGGTAGCATATCTAAAGTATTCATTGGACTAAAGAATTCCCGGCTGAAAAAAACCAAGGCATGCTTTACACAGACTCGGGTTCTATAACGAATTCACAATAATCATCGCCCTTCGACCGACACTTTATTTCGCGGCCGAGGACTTTCAAGTCAATGCCTTGGCAGTCGAGGATCGTCTGAAACGCACCGGCCAACGAACCGGGCAGATGAATGCAGGCCAGACTGCTGGTACAACCCATTTCTTCCGCAACTGCCGAGTGATGGAGCCGGAACCGCCCGCGGCCCTCATTCTCTACAAATTCCAAAATTTCGAAACGGCCCCAGCCGCGGCGCTCTGCGCTGCCCAGGTATTGCGCCATCACGGCCACCCCACTCAATCTCATTGTTTCCATGTGGGCGCGGGCCCATTTGTCGGCCCCCTCGTAACCGGCGGCATAATAGATCCTTTCCGCGGCCTCGCGGCCGGCAATTTTTTCCACTTGTTTGAGGATGGCCACAAAAAACCAGCGCGGCATGAGTATCATCGGGATGGCATCGAGGGTAAGGCTGCCCTCCTTGCTCATTCCCAATCGGTTCCTGAGATCTTCAAATTGCTCCACGATAGACTCCCTTCAGTGAAATTCAAGGCTTCCACACTTCACGAAACAGCCTGATCATATTTCCCCCCATGATTTTACGAATATCGGACTCGCGGTATCCGCGTTGCAGCAAAGCGTCGGTAAGGCGCGGAAACGAGGCTGCGTTCACAAACCCGCTTGGCAGTTTGATCGGATACTCTAGCGTCATCGAAGGCCCCTTTTTCGAACGGCCGCATAAAAGCCAGTCGAAAAATTCACGCGGCTGCCCCTCCGTGAGGTCAGTGCCGATCGCCACGTGATCGACCTCCACCATGTCGGTCAGGTAGTCGATCACATCGATAAAATCCGACAGAGTCGAATTGCTGCCGGAAGGCAGAAACGGCGGGAAGATCGTGGCGCCGACCACCCCGCCCTTTTTTACAAGCGCCCGGATGGCATCGTCTGGTTTGTTGCGCGGATGGTCGCAAAGACTGCGCGGATTTGCATGTGTAAACGCCACCGGCTTATCGGAGGCTTCAATGGCATCCATGGTGGTTCGATAGCCGACATGCGACAGGTCGATGAGGATCCCGAGCCGGTTCATCTCAGCCACCACCTCCAGCCCGAAGGATGTCAAACCGGCGTCGATTCTTTCCAGGCAGCCCTGACCGACCAGGTTGGCCTCCATGTAAGTGAGTTGAATGACTCGAACCCCCAGAGAATGAAAAATGGAGAGCAGCTCCAGGTCCTCCTCGATGGCCGAGGTGTTTTGAAAACCGAAGATAATGCCCGTGCGGCCCGACTGCTTGGCGGCCTCAATGTCCGTAACGGTCCTGACCGGAACGATGAGCTCGCGATAGCGATCGAAGGCCGCATGCCACCAGAAGATATTCTTTATCGTCTCGCGAAAATTTTCCAGGACCGAGACCGTGCAGTTAACGGCTGTAAGCCCCCCTCGGCGCATGTTTTCAAAAACCTCGGCACTCCAGTTGCTGATCTCGAGTGCGTCGATAATCAGCGCTTCCTCGTGCAGACGTCTACTTCGTTCATCTCCCATAGTCGATTCCTTTACAGCCCTAAATAAGCTTTCTTAACCTGCTCGTTGGCCAATAGATCGCAGGCCTTGTCATTGAAAATAATTCGCCCTGTCTCCATGACGTATCCATAATCCGAAATGTCGAGTGCCAATTCCGCATTTTGTTCAACCAACAGTATGGTTACACCTTCTTTCCGGATATTGGTGATAAAAATCGCAACCTCCTGCACTAGCCGGGGTGACAATCCCATGGAAGGCTCGTCAAGAAGAAGCAACTTTGGTCTGGCAACCAGCGCACGGCCAAATGCCAGCATTTGCTGCTCTCCACCGGATAGCGTCCCGGAAAGCTGCTTGCGACGCTCGCTTAAGCGAGGGAACATTTCAAATATGCGCCCTTCAATATCCGATTTGACACTTTTGATATTCTTGCGCGTCAGGCCTCCCATCAGCAGGCATTCATATACAGTCAAGTTTTGAAAAACCTTCCGGCCTTCCGGCACTTGAGCAATGCCTTTGCGGATCACCTCTTCGGGTTTCAGGCCGTCGATTCGCCCGCCAAGAAATTCGATGCTGCCGGATTTTGGATCGAACAAACCCGAAATCGTATTCAGGGTAGTTGTTTTTCCGGCACCATTTGCCCCTATAAGGCTGACAATCGAGCCTTCGGCAACATCAAGCGATACGCCCTTTAAAACTTCGATCGGTCCGTAAGCGACATGTATCTCTCTTATACTCAGCATTGCCTGTGCGATCCCCCCAAATAGGCCTCGACAACCTGTTCATTCGCCTGGATCTCTTTCGGCGTTCCTCGAGCGATAACCTCCCCGTAATTGAGCACCGTAATCTGCTCGCAGATATCCATCACAACCCGCATGTTGTGCTCTACGAGAAGCACGGCAATTCCATGCTCTCTAATTTTGCGTATTTGTACCATCAGCGCCATGGCTTCAGCTTGATTCATCCCTGCCGCCGGTTCGTCGAGCATGAGCATCTGCGGATCGCCGCTAATCGCGCGAGCGATCTCCAGCAAGCGCTGATGGCCATACGGAATGCTGCGTGCCAAATCATCAGCATAATCCGCCAATCCAACGAAATCCAGGGAATGAAGGGCCTTTTCACGAATAAACCGTTCTTCTCTTTTCACCCATCGAGGTCTAAAAAACGCCCCTAAGATACCTGCCTTTGACAATCGGTGGCAGCCGAGCATTGCATTTTCGAGAACGGTCATATCATAGAAAAGTTGTATTTCCTGAAAAGTACGCGCTAAACCTAGTCGGTTAACTTCCGGAGCATCCTTTCCCGTGATGTCCTGGTCGTAAAATTGGATCTTTCCACTATTCATGGGAAAAATTCCCGATATTACATTAAAAAATGTTGTCTTGCCCGACCCGTTAGGGCCGATCAAACCGCCGATCATATTCTTGTCGACAGTTAGGTCAACTTCGTTCAGGGCCATGAGGCCACCAAAGCTTTTGCTTATTCCGACGGCGTTGAATATAGAAGGCATGGCATCAGATACCTTTGGAATCTATACGCTTGTCTTTGATGCGGCCCACCAGCCAGGCAACCGGTTTGCGGGTCAAGTCGGTAAGGCCGCCCGGTAGAAACATCATGAACACAATGATCAGCCCCCCATAGACCACAAGCCGGTAATCGGCCAGAGCGCGCAGATATTCCGGCAGCAAAATGACAATCAACGCGCCTATTATGCCGCCGGGCATGGACCCCAAACCGCCGATGACCACCATCGTCACCATTTCCACGGAAATGCCGAATTTAAACGACTCCGGATTAATATAGGAAACATAGTGAGCATATAGGGCACCGGCCACGCCTGCACAACCGGTTCCGACGATAAAAGCCCTTTTTTTCTGCTGGTAGGCTCTCACGCCGGAGACGACGGCGGCAAGCTCGTTTTCCCGAACGGCTATCAACGCCCGTCCGAAACGAGAGCGGGTCAGGCGACGGAGGAAAAAGTAGACTATTGCCAATATGATCGAGACGAGAAAATAATAGCTTGTTTCGGAATCAATTTCAAAACCGCCTATGCTGGGAAACGGGATCCCGTAAATTCCATATGCTCCCCGGGTGAGCCATTTCCAGTTGATCATCAGCAAAAAGATAATTTCCCCCATTGCGAGCGTGGCGATGGCGAGAAAATGACCGCTCAAACGCAGTATGGGTCCGACAATCCATCCGAAAAGGCCGGCGGTCAAAGCCGCCAGAGGGATCGTGGCATAAAACGGCAAGCCGAAATTAACCGCCAGCAAGGCTGATGTATAAGCACCGATACCGTAAAACGCAGCATGACCGAACGAGAACTGTCCCGTGTAGCCCACGATCAACTGCAGACCAAGCACGGCAATACCGAAAATGATGGCCATGTTCAGGATGCGCATGGCATAAATTCCGAAAAGCTGCGGCAGAACCAGCCAAAACACAACCGCGCTCACGCACGTGATGAGCTGCAGCCAATATGGTGTAGACTGGCCGAAAAAAACAATTCTTTCGCCCGCAACCACCTTCGGTCCCTCGGTAATGGATCTACCTGCAGGCAGCTTCGGGCGGAAAAAAAACATCAATGTCGCCAAAAGAATGGCGTACATGATTACATTTTTGTATTCAGAGGAAATAAGCCCGGCGGCAAGAGTTTCTATTACACCTAAAAAAAGCCCCCCGAACATGGTTCCGACCACGCCGAAGCCACCTAATGCGGCAGCCGCGAATGATTTTACCAGCACACTGTGACCGAGGCCGAAAGATGCAAAGAAAAGCGGAGCAATCAATACACCTGCTCCCCCTCCGAGAGCGGCACTGATGCCGAAGGTAAGGGCTACATTTGTGCGGCGGTTTACGCCGTAAAGAGCTGCCGTCATAGGATCCAGCGACGCAGCTCTCCAAGAAATTCCGGTCATCGTTTTCTGGAAAAAAAACTGCAGACCTGCCATTGAGGCCAAGGATAGGGCGAGTATCCAAAGGTTTAAAAGCTGAAAGCGGATTCCCAGAAGCGAAAAATATTGCCGGGCGAAAATTTCCGGGTAGGGCAAGGGCTCTCTGCCCCAAATGATGATTGCTACGGCCTGCAGGGCAATAGAAATTCCCATTGTGGCGATGAGCAGATTCAATAAAGGGGCCTTCTTATCGATTATGGGACGCAGGATGAAACGTTCCATGAGAACACCGAAAAATCCGGTGAGAATCATGGAAATGACGAAAACGGCAAGAAACGGAAGCTGAAGGCTAGAAAATATAGTCAAGCCGAAAAAGGCGCCGAGCATGACCATCTCGCCTTGCGCGAAGTTGATCAACTCCGTTGCTCTGAGGGTAAGGGCAAACCCCAGTCCGACAAGACTGTAGACGCAACCGATGGTCAAGCCGCTGAAACCAAGCTGCACAAGAGTGGTCAAATCCATGCCTTACCCTCTAACAGACTTGAATAGAGAAAAATCATGCGATAACGGATTTACCTTCCCTTGATTATCCCTGCGGAACGCGTCAAGGATAACAGGAAAAGCCGGTTTTTTTTCAATGGTCTCAAAACGTATCCTGGAGAATAAAGGCAAGTTTCATCCAGGAATAACCACGCGGATCGCCGCGCGGAACACTATCCTATCGAGCTAAAATTATTTTTTTGCCCCCCTTAATCTGGACTTTGTACAGGTCGAAGTTTGCATTACCCTCCTCATCGAAGTACCACTCTCCGAGAATTCCCTGGTAACCTGTCCCGGGAGCATAGGCTGCCACATGGTCTCTGATCGATTTAGAGTCCACTTTGCCCGTGGCACGCACCGCATCATGGATCATACCAACGGCATCGTACATTTCCGCCACCCATCCGTCCGGGTCCCGATCGTATTGCGTACGGTACTTCTCAACGAATTCCTGAATTTTTGGTGCAGGGTCGGCAGGCGTAAAAGGCTCCACGATAACCGCACCCTCGACGGCGTCGCCTCCCAGTTCCACGTATTTAGGGGTGGCATTGCCCGTGTCGCCTAAAAGCTGCAAATCGAGTCCGATTTGCTGGGCTTGTTTGGCAATCAGGGCGGAAGCCGCGTAACTGCCGGTCGAATACAAGGCAGTCGCACCCGATTGTTTCACGATCGCAAGCTGGCCGGAAAAGTCTTTGTCAGAACGAGGGTAGCTCTCGTAAGCTGCCGGTTCGAGTCCCATATCCTTTAGAGCCTCCCTGAAACCCTCCGCCATTGAAGCGCCGTATTCATCGTCTGAGTAAAGAACGGCAATCTTTTTATGCCCCAGTTCGCTTACCGCGAATTCAGCCAGAGCTTTTGTCTGCCCGGGGGCACCGACAGCGACTCTGAAAACCCATTCGGAACCCTGCTTGGTGATCGAAGTTCCAACGCCAAAAGTAAATTGGGGGGTTTTATACCTTTTGGTCATCGTGACCATCGCCAGGGCACAAGGACTGTTGCATGCCCCAAGAATGGCGGCAACCTTGTCCTTCGTTAGCAATTTGACAGTCGCATTTACGGATTGGTCGCAGTTGCTGGCATCATCCTCCGAGAGAAGCTCAATTTTATAATCCCCTCCGGCCGCATTTATTTCTTTCGTCTTCATTTCGGCTCCGTTCAACTGGCTTTGTCCCACAGCCGCAAACTGACCCGTGAGCGGCCCAACCGCACCGATTTTAATTGTCTCGGCGGCTATGGCAGGTTGGGAAATGAAAAGAGCGCCAATCAACAATAATACGCTTGCCAATGCAATTTTAGATTGATTGTTTTGCATAAACGCCTCCTTTTTCCTATCTGAGTTGATTGTATCTGATAAACCTTAATGAGACAGATGGGCAATCAAAGCGGCTCGTGTTCTTCCAATGTTGATAAAAACATATCAAAATACAACTTGTATCTACCTCAGACTTAAACCATCTTCACGCTATGTCTGTGATTATGAAAAAAGGTCAACTTTGTCGGCAGATCTCCTCGATTCAAATGTTTTGCACAAAATGAATTGAATGTAAATCTAAAATCAATTTATGACAACAAATTCAATTTCAGTCTGATGCCTTTCAAAATAGCCAAGGGCGACGAAACGATATTCCACAGATAACATTTTTTTTGGACACAATTTTGGTCACAATTTGCATGCCGGTCCGGACAGCCAAAGCAACGTCCGCGCTTTAAATGCGTCAGCTGATCGCTCTGGCGATGCTTTTTTTATCGGCACCCATAGCAAGCAATGATTTTACCAGCAGGTCCACAGACACGGTCGGATCGCCCCTTTCCATTTTAGCGATCCTTGACTGGCTGGATTTCAGCATCTTGGCTAACTGTGCCTGTGTTAAATTGTTATTTTTGCGGCGTTTAATCAGAGCCTCGCTGAGCGCCAGTTTCAGTTCGATGTATTCGGATTCTTCCGAACTCAGCCCAAGGAACTCGTCAACAGTTCCGACTTTATAGCCTTTAGATTCCAAGGTTTTCTTTTTTTTCGTATCCATATTATTTTTGAACCTGCCGCAACCAATATCCCGTTTCGATGCGAGCATTTGCGGAAAAGGGTGGGGTGGTAATTTCGCCATGCATCCATACCAACGGTCTGTCATGTGGGCTCATACAAATGACAGTATGTCACATCTGACATATTGTCAATAGTTGAATTGACCCATAATCCCCCACTAAGTTGTCCACCTTGCAGGTTTCGATCCGATCCCATAAGAGACATCGAGCAGGATGTTGCGGGCGGTCGCCCCGACAATAAAAAGCGGGATGCTCAGCGAGGACGAGATCCGGTGAATCAAACCTAAGGATAGGATCCCTAAGCCGGTGGCAGGGTTTGGATGGGATTTATTCATTGAAGAGATTGGCGGAGTGATTCCAAACAGTTATCGATTTTTTTCCTCCCATGCTTTGCTGAAGTCGCGCCTCCCGTGAATAAGAGCTATCACGGATACCTGAAATTCGTCAATACGATAAATCAAA
This sequence comes from uncultured delta proteobacterium, assembly GCA_963774425.1. Classification (GTDB taxonomy): domain Bacteria; phylum Desulfobacterota; class Desulfobacteria; order Desulfobacterales; family JAFDCJ01; genus JAFDCJ01. The sequence continues at coordinate 266,679 of CAVZEZ010000030.1, forward strand.
CGATAGCTGAAAACAAATATTTCACGGATATCATCCCTTTTAAGCTCTGGAACCACGCGGCCCCTTTCCGGCAGGTCTGCAAGTGACCGTGCAGCCTCCAGGGACTTCAGAATAAATGAAGCTGCATAAGCTGAAGAATCCATTAATATATAACCGGCTGCAGCATCCAAATCAGCTACAGCTGCAGCGGCCCAGATTATTTCACGAGCCATTTTTCCATCCGCTTTTCGACCCTTTCCTGAGTTTGCACTTTCCCTTGATCTACATCCTGAAGCCCTCTTTGAATTTTCTGTAGAACATACAGATGGTACTGGATTTCCTCTAACGTGCTGTCGTCTGGAAGCTGATTTAATAAATCGATAACCTCTTCTTTTGCGGTTTGCATAGCCTTGAACCCCTCTACTAGTCGAGTGCCCATCCATAAACGGTCTTTTCAATGATGGGCACCTGATAATGTTTCCTATCTAGAAATGCGAATTTTTGCCCAAAATCAAGGAAATCAAGCCTTTGCGCGGAGGCGTAGCTTGCTATGCCGCACAAGCAAGAGCGCGCATTGACGCAGAGATTGGGCAAAAAGGCCATTTGCGTATGGAAAATAGTCTAATTGGCGGTTTTCTTTGGTGATTATATGCATCAATTTGCGTTTTTTCAATTGGAAATTTGATCAGTGTCACCGCCCAAGTTGACCAGCCTGAGATCGGGGACGCGTCCATCTCTGTCCACCTCGCTGATCGATCAGGTCCAGGTATAGGGCCTATTCGGGGTCATATAATCCGGATCGGTTCCGCCTGGCGCGCCCGCAGGGGAAATATTGTTAGATTGTCTCACATACCAATTAAAACAATAGGATAGATTCAACATCGCATAGCTTGTGAATTGTGCAAAATACCCGATCCATTTATCGGAATAGCGGATCAGTCTTCGGGCCTATGGCGCCCAGACGGAATCCGTCCTCCAATCCGACAAGCCCAATTAAAGAATACGGTTATCCAGAAAGCTCCAGTGAACAAATAAATTGCCGGGTTGTGACCGGATCTGTCACAGGCCCATGATATATTGGCCTCAAAAAACAATAGGAGGCCAAAATGGAAGATTTTGTTATCACAGATGATTTTCCAAAATCCGAAATCGAGTTTGACATGCGCTTTTTAAATCCGAGCGCCTGCTATGATTATTTGTTTTCCTTAAAATGGCCCGATGGCTTTGTTTGCAAAAAATGCAAAAACGAAAGCTATTGGATCAGTACCAGACAACTCTATATTTGTACCAAATGTGAGCATCAGCATTCACTGACGGCCCACACGATCATGGACAGTTCTAAAAAACCGATTACCTATTGGTTCAAAGCCATGTGGTGGTTTACGACCAGAAAATCCGGTGTTAATGCCGTAAACCTTAAAGAACTTTTAGGCTTCGGCAGCTACGACACTGCCTGGCATTGGCTGCACAAGTTAAGACGATGCACTATCCGCCAGGATCGTGAAAAATTATCAGGCCGCGTTGAAGTCGATGAGTTTGTCATTGGCGGCCAAAAATCCGGCAAGCGCGGCCGTGGTGCCGACGGCAAAACAATTGTCGTCGCTGCTGTGGAGCGATTTGATAAGAAAAAACAAATCGGTCGCATTCGCCTGCAGGTTATCCTGGATTATTCAGGGTATTCATTAGAAACATTTATCACCGAGAATATCCAGCCAGGCAGCAAGGTCGCTACGGACTCCTGGTCCAGCTACTCATCTGCTGTTAAAAAGCAATACCATCATGAGCCGATAAACCAATCAAAAGAAGGTAAGGATCATGACAGTTTGTATGGTGTTCACCTGATTGCCTCCCTTGTTAAACGGCTGGTAAATGGAACACATCAGGGGCGCTTCGAACCTAAATATTTGCAAAATTATCTGGATGAATATGTCTTCCGATTTAATCGACGAACTTCAAAATACATTGGCAAAAAATTCATGCGTATCGTTGAGCAAGTGGTTAAATCGTCGAAAGTCAAATGGAATCAAATCAAGACTGATCTTGATCCGATCTCCGAATTTTTATCACTGGAGCTTTCTGGATAACCGAGTAATATAATAGTATCAGCGGCTCCAAGAGCGGGAAAAAGGCAGCATAAAACAATTGTTAAATAAATTGTCTTCATTCTATTTCCGATACACCAGTTTCCGGTGCCACTCAATATTTTCATGTGCCGGCCAGAAATCCTGTGCCTGTGGTTTAAATATCGGCCGATCGGCCAAAGTCATGATGTGGCCGGGAATGTTTTGATCTGTTCGGACATGCCTGGAAACGAGCACTTCATAGGTTTGAGCGATGCCCATCAGCCCCTCGTCGAATGACCAATGGCATAAACGGCAAAGGGCCAGACCGTTCGTCGGTCTGTCATCATGGCTCCTGTGCCAGGGTTTGATATGCGAGGCTTCGACAATGGTGTGGCCCTCCGCGGTCAGCATGCGAATGCCGCATAATGCGCAGCGGTGGTTGTAGAGCTGGATGATTGCCCTGCGAAATCCCTGGTTCCGGGCCCTATACAATGTGTCCGATTCATCCATGTCTTTGCCCCAGGCTGGTTCCTGTTTCACGCTTTTAAGCAGGTCCCGGCTGTATTCGTAGGCGGCGATATTGACACGGGCCTGTTCCAGCAGGGCCGGTCGAAGCTGCGGAGCAAAGTAATTGTCGATTAAAACCATTCGAAGTCGCATGCGAGCTTCGGGGTCCAGCATCAAATGAAACAGATCGTCATCCAGCCTGGCGCCGGCATAGATTTGGGTGAGTTTGGAAATCGAGGTGACGTTATAATCTATATCGGGATCATAGCCCGGTCTGGTGATGCGTTGCCAGAACTCGTCGCTTTGGAGCCGGGGGAACGGATGCGCCATACTGGTTTTCCAGCCTGTCGGCAAAACTAATGAAATATAGGTGTTGAAAGTTTCGATCAGATCGCGGGATGGTTCGATGAAATTACGGGTGATGAGCCCCTGCTCGATTAAATCCATCACAGATAGCAGCAGAATCGGTTTGTGCGGAGCACGGTTTCGGGTGGCAGGCGGATACAGGTTTTTATTTTTGTTCGTGCGCAGATTGGCGAATTTTTTCAGATATTTTTCAAGCATAATAGTCTTGGATGCTATGCTGAAAGGCTGAAGGATGTTATTCATCGCCCACCCCAGAGAAAATAATTTGGTATTCAGATGAATCGCCGGTTCGACGAAACCCGTGCTTTAAATTTTTCCTTGCAAATAAGGCAATTTTCAATGCAGAGGACGCTTGCCGGGCAAAAAGGTTATTAGCATCTTTTGCTTGATTTTCAAAATACAACTTGATTTGGCAAGAGAAACATTCTGTTTTTGGCAGTAACCTTTTTTAAGAACCGGATGCATCCGGTAATCCGGGTTGCCCGGCCAGACCTTCGCAGGCTCTGGGATGGATATCACGGCAGAGGTTGTCTATTTGATGGACGACTCTGGCGATGGTGCTTCTGTCCAATGGCGCATTTTTGCTGGACTTCAAGATGGATCTGATTTCTAATTGTTTCCTGAGCGATTCGCCCGGACTCCTCAAAAAATTGCCGACAAACGGTGACCTTCGTCGTTTGAGCTTATTGCTTAGAATCAGCGTCTTTACCAATACATAGAAAATACCAGATATGGTTAGAATCAAGAAGGAAGGCAGCAAGGTCAGGAATTGATTCACTTTTTGACCTCAGGGGTTTGAAAGCCGACATTCGGCCTTTCGCTGGGACACGGCGCCAATTCCGGCGATCTCGGCAGCGGTCAAACCGCTCCGGCTGAATTCGATCTGCCTGAGAACCCGCCATTGTCGTGAGAGCTGGTCTCCTCGTATGGAACTCCTTGTTTTTTAAAAATAAAGATCTTGTTAACCACGGAGGCACTGAGCGCACAGAGATTGTAATTTTTTTGTTTACCGGGAGACGGCGGCAAACAAAAACACCAGCATATAAGATGTTGGTGTTGCATTCGATAGGGGATTGAATCGTAGTTCCCCGAACAGGTTTTTGGCCATTGTTATCTCCCAATGGGCGAAATAAACGATTCTCTGTGTTCTTTGCGCCTCAGCGGTGAATTAATTTTCTTTGAACGCCGAGATGTGAACTACCCGGCTGCCTTCGACCAGAGCGGCCCCAGCTATCGCCGTGACGCGAAGGTAATGTTTTCGCCTATCAGAAAACCCCGGGCTCGTCCAGACTCTATGTGTGCCGGGTCCAGTCCGGCAAAAGGCCCTCTGGAGAGATGGAAGAGGGGGACCCTGCGAATTGATCCTTCATGTCAGTATGTTATCGGCATGGTAGCTGTTATCTTTAATCCGCAGATTTAGGAGGGATTGACCCACATGTGGCGCAGCGCTGTTTATAAATCAAATTTCAGCTAAACAAAGACTCGCCTTTTGAGAGTTCCTGCAATGGAACAGCCTCTACTTGACTATCCAATGGGAATCGTTGGATCCCTGGATAAATCACACACACAGATTTGAGTTTCAAATCGTCAAGAGCGATCCGTATGGAAGGTGTCAAGCGCGGTATGTCCGCCCGTTTGCACTCGACACCGTACAAAGCGTCACCTCGGCGCAAAATTAGATCGATTTCCGCCCCTTGGTGGGTTGCCCAAAAGAAAACCTCGTCATAAGGCTCCATCATTAAAACTTGTTCGATGACAAATCCCTCCCATGAGGCTCCCACCTTGGGATGGGTAAACAAGTTCTTCATTGAGTCGATACCGAGCAATTGATGTAGAAGTCCGCTGTCGCGCACATAGATTTTAGGTGATTTAACTTGGCGCTTTTTTAGGTTTGCGTGGTATGGTTGTAATTGGCGGATCATAAAAACATCTGTGAGCAAATCCAAATAGCGTCGTGTGGTCGATTCACTAACGCCTAGCGCACGGGCCGGTTCGGCCGAGTTCCACATTTGCCCGTGGTAATGCGCCACCATGGTCCAAAAACGTTGCAAGGCAGTTGCTGCAACTCGAACACCCCACTGTGGGAAGTCACGTTCTAGAAGCGTTTGGATGAAATTTTTTCGCCATGTGATACTATTGATATCACTTTCGGCCAAGAATGAAAGGGGAAGACCACCCCTCAGCCACAGCTGCTGCTCGGCTTCAGAGCCCAACTCCGCCAAATAAAATCCGCCGATGACAATACGCTCCATCCTGCCGGCGAGGCTTTCCGAGGTTTGTCGCATGAGATTTCCAGAGGCGCTGCCAAGAATGAGAAACCGCGCGGGTGTACCCCTTCGATCGGCAAGCACACGCAATACGGGAAAAAGATCCGGGCGCCGCTGAATTTCATCGATTACGACCAATCCTTTCAGAGGCCTAAGCGCTGTCATAGGTTCATCCAACCGAGCCAGGCTCGCAGGGTCTTCCAGATCGAAATAATTTACGGAATCTTCTTTAAGCAGTTCGCGGGCGAGTGTGGTTTTACCGCTTTGGCGGGGGCCTATCAGTACAACGACGCGGCTGCGGCCAAGAGCATTGTTGAGTGTAGTTAGTATCATTTCCCGCTGAATCATGTCTCTAAAATACCATGAAAATCCGTCATGTCAAGAACGATTTTCATGGTATCTTAGGGCAAGCCAGGTTTATGATAAAGAACCGATATCAGGATCGGAGTCGTGCCACAGGAAACGAACGGATGAGCTTCATTCTGAAGCAGGTCGAGGCTGCGAAAATGCGGATGATAGCAAGTTCGCCCTCATAACCCAGCCTGAATTTTCGGCGCCGGTTGTATGTCTGCCATCAACGGTCCTGCGGTAGGCGTCGGCATTACATTGACTTTGGCCATGGATGTGCGCATAGCTTCAGACGATATAACCAAAATTGGTTTTGTGTTCAATCGGCGCGGTATTTTGCCGGAAGGATGCTCCACATATTTCCTTCCACGAATCGTCGGAATCAGCCTGGCGGCTGAATTAATGTTGACGGGCAGGCTGTTTTCAGCCCGGGAGGCATTGGAAATGGGGTTGGTCAGCCGGATCGTTGCCCCGGAAAAATTAATGGACACCGCCAGAGACTTGGCCAACGAAATAGCAAGCAACACCTCCGCAATCTCAACCGCGCTTTCCCGTCAGATGCTTTGGAAAGGTCTGGGAGAAAATCATCCGATGGCGTCGCATATTCTTGAATCCAAGGGATTGAACTACATGTTCAGCACCGAGGATTGCAGAGAAGGCGTCAAGTCATTTCTGGAAAAACGATCTCCCAGTTTCAATATGAAGCCGAGCCGGGACATGCCGGTTTTTTATCCGTGGTGGGAAGAATACCAGTTCAAGGTCGACTAAACGGCCCCGGCGAAACAGCTATTTTTCAAGGAGGGAAGACAATCCCTGAAAAGTCTTCAATGCAGGACACCCCCGGATAGGCAAAATTTCGCGGCGAGGAAATATGGTGCTGACCTATTTTATAGCCCCAATGAAGCCGACCTCGAAAAAATGCGTCAATGTGTGGCCGCTGATCAAGATGACTGGCGGATCAGGATTCGCAACGAAGTGTTTTTAAATGATCTGGGCATAATAGCGGGACGGTCATGAAAAAACTCATTAACGCAAATTCACATAATAGCGGGACGGTCATGAAAAAAAATCATTTCTCACTTTATTAAACGCAAATTCATGTCCTCAACCAATTTTTCCCCCCGCACCACTGCACGGCTCACCGCCGGTTGACCAATACCCAGCAGTTTGCTTACGCTTGTTCCGCTCATCCCTAATTCTCTTACCGCCCAATAACAGGCCAGACTCCTGGCTTTTACACGTTTTGGCTGATTTCCAGGTTTTCGAACCTCCGCCGGCTCCATCTCAAAAATCTCGGCCGCCTTCTCCACGACTCGATCAATGTTATATCCCTGAGCCTTAAGCCAATAGCGGCGTTCAAACCGCTCCTTTTGACCCGCCAGGACTTCTTTGACAAAATCGCTTTCTCCTAAAATACGTTCATCCCCTTTCAGGTGGATGCGTGCCTTGCTCATCGCTTTTAACACACCCCAGCCGCCACTGCTCCGGAGCAATCCTCCGCCCACCAGATCAGGGCGACGTCCCAGATCAACCCTTTTGCGAACGTATTGCAGGTACCCGCGTCGGGCGTCTGCGGCCTTATCGCCAAACAGGCGCAGGACATAATCGGTGTCTTGGAAATCTCTTTTCTGCTCCCCCATAAGAACACTGTGACCACCATAAGGGTATTTCGCCAACTTTTTGAGATCGGCGACTATCCCGGCCCGCAATGAATTGAGATGAATATAGGCCACCAACTCCTTTAGATAGAGGTCTTCTTGACAAAGGATGGATTTGAATCGATTTTGAAACAGGTGTCCACTACGCCGATGGCGGCGATTGTAGCTGACGGCATAGCCGGTCAGAAGCCTGCGCATGACCGTGGAAACCGGTTGTTTGCCGCTGCGCAATAATAAGTGGAAGTGATTGGGTATCAGCGCCCAAGCGTAACAAGGCGTTGACGTCTCTTGTAAAATTGTTCCAAGACGCTCCACAAAATTGTCACGATCGGCATCATTATCAAATATTTTTCGCCGCTCTATTCCGCGGCAAATAACATGATGTAATGCCCCGGGGGCATCTATACGGGCTTTGCGTGGCATGCTAAGCTTATATCATACTTTCAATCAAATTGATATGCATATTTTCATGACCGTCCCCTTGTGCCTTTCAATGCGTTTTCATCAAAACCCAAGGTCACCCATTTTGCAGGGCACTCATGAGCTCTATAGGCAGTTTTATGGTTCTGGAATCAAAGTGTCTTCCCGGTCCTCCTCAAGAAGTATCCAGTGTTCGATCTGACTTCTGAATGAATCAAACGTTCGAATTTTTCCCTTGAAGATCGAGTATACCTGTTCGGGGTCGATTTTTTCGTAGTAGTGAACGATTTTATTCCTGAACTGCGCCATCATCTGAAATTCACTCACAGATTCCCGCAATAACACATTCTGCTCCGCCAGCACCCTGAAGGCATCCGCATAGGAGTCCGGTTCCCGATATCCCTTGTCTGATATGATATGGTGAACGACGTCAAAACAGCATTCGATGCTGATTTGCAGGGTCCGTTCAACAAACCGCTGAAGCCGGATATCTTCGAGATATTTTTCGTGGGTGATATCAGTGGCATTGCGCAAGTCGTTCATATAACCCGCAAGATTGTTCAACAAACGTCGAATGACGGCGATTTTGACCATCGGGTCATCTCCCCAAGGCGCGTCTGTGCTGATAATGGTGGGCGTCCAGATAGGCCCGCAAGGATTTATTTTCAAGAAAGGCCCGGTTGGCAGGGGATTTTTCAAAAATACGCACTTTTTGCCGCAGGACTTCGTGCTGAAGAATCGGTGAAGCCTTCTGCATGATCACTACATCCACCCCTCGTTTGAGCCGCTGCTCTAAAAAGACGCCAAGCTCCAAATCCATGGTGGGCGTTTCGCTGCCATCGGTGAATACCGCAATGTCCACGTCGCTGTCCACTCCGGGTGTCCCGGATGCCTGCGACCCGAACAGGTACAGCACCTGTATCGATGGAAACCTGGTGACCGTTTTCGGCATGAGCTGTGTGAGATGATCTTTAATCGACATGGTTTCCATCACAGAGCCATTTATTGGCGAAGGCTTTGCCGGCGTGGGATTTTGCGATACTTAAATCCACCCTAACCCCAACGTTGCAAAAGCGGAGGGCGTCAGAGACCAGGCGTCAAGGATGAAGCTGTAATCGTCTTACCGCAATTTCTTGACAACGCAGTATCTGAAGTTCTCCGGCTTTCCCGAACGGTAAACAATATGGCAAAATCGACCCCATCCTTCGACTTCACAAAACGGGATGTCCGACGAAGGTTTGTTTTTCTAAAATATCGGTTATAATTACGGAACATTAAATATTATTTGCCATATTGTTTATGCAACTAAGGGGCTAATTATTGTGGCCGCCATTTAGCAGCCAAAATCATCGACCACCAGCAAACCTGTAGGTCTGAGGAAGGACCCCGGAAGGGGCCAAGCTCTGCTGGTGATTGCTGATTTAACAGCAGTTTTCATTATAGCCGCTTTTTAGCAAAAGCGCGGCCGGAAGATGACTTCAGGTAGCGTTCGAATTCGATGGCCTTTTTACGATCGGAGAAAGCTATGGTAGTCTTGATTCGCCACGGCTTGTAATCTTACAGTATGAGGATTTTTACCGGCGTTGTGAGCTTTTAATCTGCTTTCCAGATTTTCCGTAAAACCTGTGTAAAAGTGATCAGGACCAATGGTTGGCTGCAGGATATCAGTCTTCGCTCTCCGCGGCGCTACGAGCGAAGACTGGTGGAGGCGGCGGGAGTCGAACCCGCGTCCGAAAACATTCCACTTAAACATCTACATACTTATCCTGAACTTTAGATTTTGCCGGTTAAGTCTCCTCCAGGCTGGATACTTAAACGGCTAGCCCGATGAAGTTTCGCCGGTACCGTTACGGGCAACCAGTACCAACTATCCCGCTAGTCGACGCTCTTACCGGATCCGCAGGATTAACCCGGCAGAACGCTGGCTATTTATGCAGCCAGAGCATATTCATAATCGTCTGCGATTATGTTTAAAATCCCATCGTTTTTACGAGCTGACAGGAGCTCGGTATGCAGTCTAAGCTTCTTTGTCCCCGTCGAAGCCGTTTCGCCCCCATAATGTAAACTTCGTTCGCGGCTCAAAGCGGTAAGCTCAAAGCCCCATGAGGTGTCAGGCCGGTGTTGCAGGGTTATGTGAAAGAGCAATCAAGGCTTGTAATCTAATCAGAATATCTCGCTTTGTCAAGACTTTACAGCGATTTGCGGACTCAACCACAAATATTCTTTGCCATATTGTTTATGCAGCCAGGGGGTCAGTCAACCGGTTTCAGGTGTATTCCCTGCGCGCGCGGTCCAGATTGCGGGCTTCGTCGCGGCGCTTGATGGCTTCGCGTTTATCGTATTTCCGCTTGCCCTTGGCCAACGCCAGCGACAATTTCACCTTGCCCTCCTTGAAATACATTTTCAGGGGAATCAGGGAATGTCCTTTTTGGTTGATCTTGCTGTTAAGCCGCTTGATTTCCTGGCGGTGCAGCAAAAGCTTTCGCTTTCGAAGCGGATCGTGATTGTCATAGTGGGCAAACGGGTACGCCCCGATGTGTATCTGGTAGACATACACCTCACCGTTGTCGACCTTGGCATAGGAATCCTTCAGATTGACCTTTCCGATTCTGACGGATTTGACCTCGGTTCCCCTGAGCACCATCCCGGCTTCGAATTCATCCTCGATGAAATAGTCGTACCGGGCCTTGCGGTTTAACGCGACTGTTTTTATATGACCTTTTTCCATTTTTATAGAAGAATCTCACCGCGGAGACCGCATTTTATAGAAGAATCTCACCGCGGAGACCGCAGTGCTCGCAGAGATTTTTTATATTTTCCCTGCTCGGCTTTTCCTGCGATCTGTGCCGCCAATTTTTAAGTTTCCTTTTTAATCAAAGCGCCTTTTTTTTGCCTGCGGAGAGGCGATCAGGCCTAACGGCCCGAGGCAATATCGCTTTGAGCTTTTTTTCCGGCCGAAGGCCGCTTCATGCTTCATCCCGACGATCCTGTCCCATTTTAATTCTTAAGAATAAGAATCCATTTCTCTTTTTTCAAGAAAACGTCAATTCCGATAAAAGGTCGCCGTAGACATCCCGTGACAATTCGAATACGCCTCTGGCGGTTTTCTTTTTGAGAGCTTCCTGGAGAAAGGAGCGGGCATCCGCGATGTTCAGGGCTCGAATAATGCGTTTGATTTGAGGGATCGATTGGGGATTCATGCTCAATTCATCCAAGCCGATGCCGAGCAGCAGCGGAATGTGGTGGGGGATGGCCGCCATTTCGCCGCACATAAACACCCCAATGCCTTTTTCCCGCGAAACATCCGCGATGCGCTTGATCATGCGGATGATCGCGGGGTCCAAGGGCTGATAAAGATCCGCCACATGGCGGTTGCCCCGGTCGATCGCCAACGCATACTGAATGAGGTCGTTGGTGCCGATGCTGAAAAAATCGGCCTTATCGGCCAGCAGATCCGCGATAACAACGGCCGAGGGAACTTCGATCATAATCCCGACGTCAATGTCCGGGTTGTGGGGCAGACCATCCCGTTCGAGGGAAGCGGCGGCCTGTTCCAACAGGCTTCTGGCTTTGCAGATTTCGAAATAGGCCGAAATCATGGGAAACAATATGCGGACGCGGCCGAACGCCGCCGCCCTTAAAATCGCCCTTAGTTGGGTTTTGAACACCTCCGGCTTTTTCAAGCAATAGCGGATGGCGCGCAACCCCAGGGCCGGATTGATTTCCTCATACGTGGTGTGGTTGGCTACCGCCTTGTCGCCGTTGATGTCCAGGGTGCGTATGGTAACCGATTTGGGGGCGATCACTTCGACCACTTCCCGGTATCTTTCAAACAGCTCTTCCTCACTGGGAAATTCGGCTCGATTCATATACTGAAATTCCGTGCGATACAGGCCGATGCCGTCTCCTCCATAATCTTTCACCGCGACGACTTCCTCCGGAAGTTCGATATTGGCCATTACCTCCAGCCGGACACCGTCGGTCGTCACCGCTTTATGACGACTTTCCCGCGTGATAACCACCTTGTAGTTTTCATACTGGATTTTCCGTTCTTCGTAGTCGACCAGTGCCGACTCGCTCGGATTGACGATCACCGTGCCGCTATTGCCATCCACGATGATGAGGTCTTCGTTGGTGATGACCCGGGTCGCATTGTCGAGACCGACGACAGCCGGGATCTCAAGCGCCTGGGCCATGATGCCGGTGTGGGAGGTCTTTCCGCCCCGATTGGTTATGAAACCCATGATGCGGGCCAGATTTATCCGGCTGGTATCCGCCGGGGACAAATCGTGGCAGACCAGAATGACGCGCTTATCGATCGCGGCGATGTCTTCGGATTCAATTCCCACCAGGTTGCGCATGATGCTGTCCGACACGTGGACCACATCCAGGGCGCGCTCTTTCAGATAGGTATCGACCATATTCTGAAAAATCGATTTTAAATTGGAAACGACTTTTTTCAGCGCCCACTCGGCATTGACCCCTTCTATTTCTATGATTTCAATCGTCTTGCCGTAAAGCATTTTGTCCTTCAGCAAGGCCAGGTGGGTTTCGAGAATATGGGCCTGCTGCAGTTCTTCCGGACTGCTGTCTATAACAGCGCGGATTTCATCCGTCGCTTTTTTGACCGCTGTTTTGAAACGATTGACCTCCGCTGGTATCTTCGCCCGCTTGAGGTAATACTTCTTGACGACATCAACCCCCTCTTTGTCCACCAGATAGGCTTTCCCAATGCAGATACCGGGAGATGCACCGATGCCTTTGAGAATTATTTCTTCGAGTGTTGATTCCCCCATGAGTACTTATTCCCCAAATCCGCTGTCGACCAGAGCGACAATGTCTTGCAGGATGCCGATATCCTTCGGATCCTCTATAATTATTTCAATTTCGGTTCCCTTCTCACATGCCAGGGTCAGGATGTCGATAATACTGGATGCATCGGCCGTTTGATCCTCTTTCTTTAGCCAAACCGGGCCGGCGGCCCCACCGGCGATGCGGGCAATTTTTGCAGCCGACCGGGCGTGCAGACCGAGTTCATTTTTAATCGTTGTGATCCGACCGGATTTTCGTTCGTATTTGCCCATAAAATTAGGTGCGCAAACCTATGTCCGCGTTCTCCGAACCGATGTTACCCAAAAGCCTCAATTTATGCTAACCCCTTAGTTGCATAAACAATAAGGCAAATAATATCTAATGTTCGGTAATTATAACAAATATTTTAAAAAAAAACAAACGCTCGCTGGATATCCCATTTGGTGAAGTCGAAGGATGGGATCGCCCAGGGAATTTTAAATGTTGCCATACTGTTTACCCTTCGGGAAAGCCGGAGAACTTCAGATACTGCGTCCTTGACGCCTGGTCTCTGAAGCCCTACGGATTTTTGCAACGTTGGGGTTTATTCAAAAATTGTGGCATTGATTTCCCTTTTTTTACACTATCTCCCAAAATACCCCTGGTTGTCAATTTGAAATTGTTGACAGGTACAAAAACGGCTGTTAGGATATTTTTTTATTGATAACTATCTGCAATTACACAAACTATGAGATACAGTGCCTTTCGGACGGGGGTGAATGCGGAATGCGGAATGCGGTAGCAGACCCGCAACAGCGTCTGAAATTGCTCTGGAAGATGGGCGAGACGGATGCCGCCTTGAATTTCCAAGGGAGGTGGGGCCTTGCAGGATTTACAGCCTGGAAATGATGCCCGCGCACGGCTGGAGTTTCGCGTGGCGGAGCTTGAAAGACAAATTCGTCAGGCCAGACAGGCCGGAGAAGCCCTGCTGCGGCAAAACGAATATCTGACGGCACTGCACGAAACCTCTCTGGGTCTGATCGATCATCTGGACAAGGAAAAACTGCTGGAAATCATCTTACAGCGCGCCGCCCTGCTGACCGGCACCGAACACGGCTATATCTATTTGCTGAAACCCGACGAACACGAAATGCAGATGCAAGTCGGCATGGGTTTCTTCAAAAGCCAGCTGGGTCGCCGGGTAAAGCCCGGGGAGGGGATGGGCGGCAAGGTCTGGGAATCCGAGCATCCGCTGCTGGTAGTGGATTATGAATCCTGGGAGGGGCGCCTGAAGGACCGGTCGCTGGATGACCTGCATTCGGTGGTCGGAATTCCACTGAAAGACCGCACCCGGGTTCACGGCGTCATCGGGCTTGCCAGCGTGAAACCCGGCAGGCAGTTCAATGCCGAGGACATCGCCATCCTGGGGAGGTTCGCCGGATTGGCACTGGTGGCCCTGGACAAGGCCAAGCTGTATGCAGACGTGCGGCGCGAGCTGGCTGAAAGAAAACGGACCGAGGCCACGCTCCGGCAAAGCGAGCAGCGCTATCGGCTGCTGCTGGAGTCCTCTCCCGATCCGATTGTGCTCTACGACATTGAGGGCAGGGCGACATATGTCAACCCGGCCTTCGAACAAACCTTCGGATTTTCAGGCAATCAGGTCCTGGGCGAACGAATTGAGTTTGTACCGCCGAAAAATTGGCCGGAAACCCGGAACGCCATAAAGAGCATGCTCTCCGGGGAAAAGATTCAACTGTTTGAAACCCGGCGCCGGACAAAAACGGGCCGGGAGTTGGATGTTCAACTGAGCTCGACCCTCTATTATGACCATCAGGGCAAACCCGCTGGAAACATCGTGACCCTGCGGGATGTCAGCGCCCAGAAAAAGGCTGAACGGGAGCTGAGGAAATATCACGATCATCTGGAAGATCTGGTGGAGGAACGGACCGCGGAGCTGGCAAAAATCAATGCCCAGTTCGAGCAGGAAATCGAAGAGCGCAAGCGGGCTGAAAATGCTTTGCGCCGTCAGGGGGATAAGCTCAAAGCCCAGTCCGATCATCTGGAAGAAGTCAACACCGCCCTGAAAGTGCTGTTGAAACAAAGAGAGGATGACAAAAAGGAATTGGGAGAGAATGTGCTGATCAATGTGAAGGAGCTCATCAGCCCCTATATCGCCAGGCTGAAAAAAACCCGGTTGAGCACCCATCAACGAACGCTGGTCAATATCCTGGAATCCAATCTGAGCAATATGATATCTCCTTTTATCAGCAAACTGTCCTCGAAATTTTTCGGCCTCACTCCCATGGAAATCCGGGTGGCCAATCTGGTCAAGGAAGGACAAACCAACAAGGAGATCGCGGAAATTCTGTGTCTGTCGAAAAACACCATCCTGTTCCACCGCTACAACATTCGTTGTAAACTCAGCCTGAAAAACAGGAAAATCAATTTGAGATCCCACCTACTGTCCAAGGATTTATAGTGGTTTATACCCGCTATTCTCCCACTGTTTTATCTGCTTGACATTATATGTCGATTCTGTATTTTAAGGGCGCATCGCAGCCGGTTTCGCTCCGGCGAATGCCGCCGGAATTCGGCCTGCATCTGAAATGCGGTGGGAAAATATATCTCTGACCTTTTACAATCCGTAATTATTTTTTTTTTCAAGCCGGACCGGAAATTAAATATGTTTTTTCGCTCTTGACTAAACAGCTGATATCTTATAGAACGCGCTTTGGGAAATGAATTCAATTCATGAATTCCCGTCCGAGCTCGACCGGGGGTACGCCGGATTCTTAGCGAGATGGAATTCCCCGGTCCCGTTTCGACGTCAGGATTTCAGGTCGAAAATGTGATCAAATGCCGCGGAATGCTGAAACATTGGACTGCTGGACACAACGTAAAGCTTCAGGACAACAATGGGTTGCAAGGATCAGACCTTTTTATTAATACCTCATCAGATAGTAATATAAACGACATTTCCGATAGTTAATTCAATATTCCGTTATTCCGCCCGCTAATTATTCGATGAAACCTCCAGGTGCGCACCGCGCTTGTGAGCGAAATCAAAACCGGGCGCACTCCCCTTCCGGGGCACAACCCAATAGGCTGAAAGGCGGGCTTCGAGCGTTCACGCCACATTTCAGAACAATCGCACTATGACGACTCTAACTGTTGACGATGTTACCCTGACCTTCGGTGGTCTGAATGCGCTGACCGATGTCAATATGGTGATCGAAGCGGGCCTGGTTACATCGATCATCGGTCCGAATGGGGCCGGCAAAACCAGTCTGTTGAATTGTATATCCGGTTTCTACCATCCGACGTCGGGAAGCATACTCTATGGCGAGCATGACCTCTCCAGCGCCTCCCCGCACCGGGTGGCCAAATTAGGCGTTTCCCGGGCCTTCCAGAATATCGAACTTTTCCGTGGCCTTTCCGTCATCGACAATCTGATGCTGGCCCGGCACAAGAATTTGAAATACAACCTGCTGCAGGCCGTCATTTACTTTGGCAAGTCATCCAGGCAGGAGGCCGAAAACCGGGAATTCGTCGAAGACGTCATCGATTTCATGGAACTGGAAGCCTTTCGGTACCGGATGGTCGGAAGTCTCAGTTACGGCGTTCAGAAACGGGTCGAGGTCGCCCGGGCACTGACCATGGCGCCGGATCTGCTGCTTCTCGATGAACCCATGGCCGGTATGAACATCGAAGAAAAAGAGGACATGGTGCGGTTTATCATGGACATCAAACAGGAACGCAATATTTCCGTAGTGTTGGTAGAGCATGACCTGGGAGTGGTGATGGACATATCCGACCAGGTAAATGTTCTCGACTTCGGCGAATTGATCGGATCCGGCAAACCCGCCCAGGTCGCCAACAATCCCAAGGTTATCGAAGCGTATATCGGAGAAGAATAAGCCGGCATGACAGACAGAGACGATCTCATCCAGTACACCATACCCCAGCTTTTACGATGGCGGGTGCAGAATTCCGGCGATAAAGTCGCCCTGCGTGAAAAAGACTTCGGCCGCTGGAATACCTATACCTGGCAGCACTGCTACGATCTGGTGCGCAAGACCGCCATGGGTCTCAAAAAAATCGGCTTGCAGAAAGAAGACAAGCTGGCCCTGATTACCGACAACATACCCGAAATGCTGATCGTTTCTATCGCCGCCCAGGCGATCGGCGCCATTTCAGCCGGTATTTACCAAACGACCCTGCCTGATGAAATTGCCTCCATCCTGGAATATCTGGACGTCAAAATCGTTTTTTGCGACGATCAGGAGCAGGTCGACAAAGTGGTCGAGGTGCGGGACAAAATTCCCAAAGTTCAAAAGGTCATATATGAAGATCCCCGGGGAATGCGCAGCTACCGTTCGGATGACTGGTTTATGGAAATCGAGGACCTTTACCGGATCGGCGCGGCGGCGTGTGAAGGAAATCCGGACGGTTTCGAAGCGTTGGTGGACCAGGGAAGCCCGGACGAGGTCTGCCACATCTGTCTGACGTCAGGCACCACCGGCCTGCCGAAGGGCGCCATGATGAGCCACCGCAACTACATCAATATGGGGATTCAGATCACCAAAGTCGATCCCCTGGAACCCGACGACGAATATGTTTCATTTCTGCCTTTCGCCTGGATCGGCGAGCAGATGAATTCATTCGGGGTGGCGCTGGCAACCGGAATTACCATCAATTTTCCAGAATCCGTCGAGACCGCCATGCAGGATCTCAAGGAGATCGGACCGCACTTCATGTTCGGCGCTCCGAGGATTTATGAGACACTGCGATCCCAGATCTGGCTCAAGATCGATGAATCCTACTGGCTGAATCGTCTTTTCTACAATTACTTCATGAAAGTCGGCGAAAAAGCCGCCACCTACCGGATGGCCGGCGAAAAGATGCCGATCAGCCTGCGCTTTAAGGACTGGATCGGCCGAAGCCTGGTGTTTACACCGATGATCAATCAAATCGGGATGCTGCGGTTGCGGCGGGCCTATACCGGCGGTGCCGCCCTGGGTCCGCAGCTTTTCACCTTCTATCAGGCCATCGGCGTCAATCTGAAGCAGATCTACGGGCAAACGGAGATCACCGGTATTGCCTACATGCACAGCGATGGCGACGTGCGGCCGGACACGGTGGGCGTTCCCCTGCCGGAAACCGAATGCAAAATTTCCGAAGCCGGTGAAATCCTTTCCCGATCTCCGTCGGTTTGCCGCGGTTATTATAAGATGCCGGAAAAAACCGAGGAACTGCTCGCAGGCGGCTGGCTCCGTTCGGGGGATGCCGGTTACATCGACGAAAACGGCCATCTGGTGGTCATCGACCGGATCTCGGACGTCATGCATAACCGGAAGGGGGATATGTTCAGCCCCATGTTCCTGGAAAACAAGCTCAAATTCAGCCCGTATATCAAAGAGGCGGTTATTTTCGGCAACCGGAAAGACTTCGTCGCCGTGCTGATAAACATCGATCCCATCGTGGTCGGTAAATGGGCCGAGGACCGCGGAATTTCCTATACGACCTTTATGGATCTCTCCCAGAAACCGGAGATTGCCGATCTGGTCAGAAGACAGGTGCTCGAATTCAACCGCAGCGTGGAAAAAGAGCATTTTAAAATCCACCGTTTCGCCATTTTATACAAACTGTTGGATGTGGATGACGGAGAATTGACCAAAACCGGTAAAATACGGCGCGGCTTTATCATGGAAAAATACGGAGAATTTTACGAAGGGCTGTATGACGAAAGCGTCAGTGAAAAAATGGTCGAGGCCCTGTACCAGTATCAGGACGGTCAAACCACAACCGTCGAGACGACGATTTCTTTTTACACGATTAAAGAGGATGCATGAGTTATTTTTTTCAACTGGTGGTCAGCGGGATTGTCGTCGGTTCGATTTATGCCTTGTCGGCACTTGGGTTTGTGCTGATTTATAAATCAAGCCGAGTGCTTAATATCGCCCACGGACAAATCATCGCCGCCGGCGCGTTTATTACCTACGCATTTACTGTCTGGGCCGGAATTCCGATCATCGTGTCTTTCATTCTGAGCCTCGTGGTTACCTTTTTTCTGGCGATGAGCGTTGAAAGAGTGTTCTTGCGGCGGTTGATCGGAGAGCCCATCATTTCAGTCATCATGGTTACCATCGGCTTGATGTCGATCATAGACGGGTTGATTTTCCTGACCCCCTTCGGCGCGGAGAACTTCTCATTTCCCGAATTTTTGCCGAATACCCCCATTTCGGTAGGCGGCGTCTCCATTTCCTGGACGCAACTGGTGGGCGTGATCATAACATTTATTATGATTATCGGATTTACCTGGTTTTTTAAAAAGTCCACGATCGGAATTTCCATGCGGGCGGTCTCCGACGACCAGATGGCCTCGATGTCCATCGGGATTTCGATCCCCAGGGTTTTCGGTCTGGCATGGGCCACCGCCGGCTTCAGCGCCGCAGCGGCGGGAGCGATCATCGGCAATATTACCGGTCTGAATTTCGAAACGTTGCAGGCGTTCGGCATCACCGTGTTTCCGGTGGTGATCCTCGGCGGCCTGGATTCGATCTTCGGGGCCGTGGTGGCCGGAATTATCATGGGCCTGATTCAGCAGTTCGCCGCCGGGTATCTCGACGGTCACTGGGGCTTGAACGGCACGGCCGACGTTCTGCCTTACATTATCCTTCTGATTATCCTGTTATTCAAACCCCACGGTTTGTTCGGGATCCATGAAATTGAACGGGTGTAGACTATGTCCGCAAATCGTTGGCTGGCGACCGGTAATTTTTTCAGTAGCTACAGGGAAGAGCAGCGGATATTTTTTACCAATATCGATCGCTCTTTGTTCTGCCTGTTACTGACGGCGCTTTTCGTTTGGCCGCTTTTTTTCGAAGTCAGCAACAAATACATGCTGGTCATCGACAATATCCTGATTGCGATCGTCGCGACCCTGGGGTTGAACCTTGTGACGGGCTTTGCCGGTCTGATATCCATCGGGCACGCGGCCTTTGTGGGCGTCGGGGCCTATACCATCGCTTCCTTCGCCCGGGTGTTGGGCGATACCCATGTTCTGGTAACCTATGCCTGGCCGGTGATGCTGGTGATCGCCGGCCTGGTGGGCGCCGGGTTCGGGGCCATCGTCGGGCTGCCCGCCTTTCGGTTGAAACACCTGTACCTGGCTATCGCCACGCTGTCATTTCAGATGATTTTCCAGTGGACCATCAAATTCATGACCTTTTTTAACCAGGGCCAGACGATTTATGTCGGGCGGGCCTACTGGCTGAACGGAATGGTGTCACGAAGCGACCATTATTTTTTCTGGTATTACGCGATCCTGGTGATCATTGTGCTGCTGAGTTTCGGGGTGCGCAATTTGCTGCGCACCCGTTACGGCCGATGCCTGGCAGCCGTGCGCGACAATGACCGCGCCGCGGACGCCATGGGCATGCATCCGGGATTGACGAAGGTATACGCCTTTGCGCTGGCCGGGTTTTTCGCCGGGGTAGCGGGCGGGCTGCACGCCTACCTGTATCGCGGCGTTGGGTTCGAATCCTTCACCCTGGGACAGTCCATCCACTTCCTGGCCATGGCCATCGTCGGCGGACTGGGCACCCTGGTGGGTTCCTTTTTCGGACCCACGGTCATCATCCTGCTTGAACTGCAGGTCGAGCATTTTTCTGAATTTGTCGGCGGTTTTCTGGACGCGGCGATGAACCTGACCACCGCCCTGAAACCGTTGACTTTCGGGCTGGTCATCGTCCTGTTTCTGATGTTCGAACCGCGCGGGATCGCCAACTGGTGGCGAATTGTGCGCAGCTATTTCAAACTGTGGCCATTTCGATATTAACCGGTATTTTTTTGATTGGACGAACTTGACACCTGAGCCCCATTTTCGCATCATGTATCATATAATCGGTTGCCTCTGGCTAAAGGGCAGCCGGTCTGAATGAAGGAAGAAACCTTAAAATTTTCGAAAAGGATTTGGGTCGATATCCACCCGCGGTCATTGCGGCCGGGTTTTAGCCGCAATCTGGCAAGTTCGCCCTGCGGCTGGACTCCGGCTAAAAGCATGCCGGAGTGACGGTTTGCGCACCTCGAAATCTTTTTCTGAGAAAGCTAATAGGTAGTTTCATCGGAGGGCCCATCGGGGATTTGTCAAGGGTCCTTTCGGCAAAATTTCGCGATTCTTTTAACCGTCAGCCAAACCTACAGTCAGAAGGAGGATCCCGCAAATGAAAACGAGAAAAATGATGACCACCGCAGTCGCCCTGGCTTTTATGTTGACCGTCTCTTTCGCCGGGCAGGCGCTTGCCGGCAATACTTACAAACTCGGTTTATCTCTGGCGATTACCGGGCCGACATCCGATGCCGGCAATCCCTATGCCAAAGGGGTGGAAGACTATATCAAATATGTCAACGACGAAAAACTGCTGGGGGATGACCAGATCGAATGCTTCATCCGGGACGATCAGTATAAAACCGATGTTACCAAACGCAATTTCGAAGATTTCCTGGATGAAGGCATTGTGCTTTATCTGAATTATTCGACGGGAAGCACCCTGGGATTGAAAAGGGATTTTGAAGAGGAAAAAATTGCCGTTATACCGGCATCCTTTCACGCCGGCAATCTCGAAGACTCCAATTACATCTTTCTGCCCATTGCATCCTATTCCAGCCAGATGATCGCGCTGGCGGACTTCGTGGCGGCCAACCACAAGGGAAAGACACTCCCAAAGTGGCCTTGTTCATCCATCCCTCGGCCTTCGGCCGCGGCCCGGTGGAAGATCTCCAAAAGGCGGTTGCCGCCGGCTTGAAAATCGATATCGTCGAGGTTGTCGAACACGGCAAGGATCTGGACAACAGTGCCACCCTGCAGCGGTTGAAGAGCAAGGACGTGCAATATGTCCTTTGCCAGACCGTCCAGTCCCCAGTGGCGACCCTGATCAAAGATGCCCAGCGGCTGGGAGTTTCCGCCGACAGTTTCGGCCAGGAGGGCAAGATTACTTTTATGGGGGCGCACTACACCGGCGGCAATGATTTGATCGCCCTGGCCGGCTCGGCGGCCGAAAATTTCTACTGGACGACTTCCTATAAACTCACTTCCGAGCCGGGGCCGGGTACCAACGCCCAGTTAGCACTGGCGAAACGCTACGGCCGGGACGAAAAGGCGGCCAACTCGCACAACTACACCAATGGTGTCATGGTGGCTCAGGTTGCCGTTGAAACCATCATACGTGCCAAGTCCCGGGGCAAAAAAATAACCCGTGAGGCGCTGTATGAGGAATTGCTGGCCATGAACGGCTATAACGCCTACTATCCGCTCACCACGGTGGGGCCGGTGACTTATTCGAAAACCGACCACGAGGGTGTCGACACCCTGCAGATATATCGGGTGAAGGATCAGGTTTTTGTGCCCGTGGGCACCCCCTTTATTTCTGAATATGTGAAAAAGATCAAATAAATCCGTCACCTTAACTCCATTCATAAGCCACCGGCTCAACCGGTGAGAATTAAAAAGATTCCACGGTTTCCGGGATGACCTGTTTACGCGGGTACAAACCTGCCGGTGGCTGCTGACTGGAGATATCCAAAGAATTTAACTTATACACATTTTAATTGCAGGAACACGCCGGATAATGACAATAGCCGTGAATGAGAAGAATTTTCTGCTGAAAGTCAACAACATCGAGGTCGTTTACAATGATATCATCCAGGTTCTGCGGGGTGTGAGCCTCCATGTGGCCGAAGGAAGTATCGTCGCTTTGCTGGGCACCAACGGAGCGGGTAAAACCACGACGCTACGCGCCATCAGCGGCCTTCTCAAACCCGAAAACGGCTTTATCCGGGATGGTCACATTCAATTCGGAGCTGAGGATATCACCAACAAGTTGGGAACCCAGGTAGTAAAACAGGGTGCCGTAATGGTTCCGGAGGGTCGCCGTGTATTCAAACACCTGACGGTTGACGAAAATATCCGCGCCGGTTCCATTACCCGGCGCGACGGCTTCCGCAATATTCGTACCGACCAGGAGTTGATGTACAAACACTTCCCCCGCCTGTCCCGGATAACCAATCGGCTGGCCGGCTACTGCTCGGGTGGAGAACAGCAAATGATCGCGATTGCACGCTCGCTGATGGCGGCGCCGCGAATGTTGATGCTGGACGAACCATCGCTGGGTCTGGCGCCCCTGCTGGTTAAAGAAATTTTTCACAATATCCGGCGCATTAATCAGGAAATGAAAACCACCATTCTCGTGGTCGAACAGAATGCGAAGATTGCCCTGGAGATCTCCAACTATGCCTACATCATGGAATCGGGCAAGATCGTCCTCGAAGGTCCATCAAATGAACTGAAGAACAACCCGGATGTAAAGGAGTTTTATATGGGGCTGACACAGACCGGCCGCAGAAAATCCTTTAAAAACGTCAAATCCTACAAGCGTCGCAAGCGTTGGATGTAGCTCCGATTCAAAGGAGATTTTGATGAAAATATTGGTGGGATATAATGGTTCCGAAGTCGCCAAGTCCGCTTTGGCCCACGCGAAAAAATATGCCAGAACATTCGATGCCGTCGTGTACGTCGTAACCTCCCTGGAAGGAGGCATCGGCGAGAAGATCGAGGAGATCAACGATGCCGCCGACAATCTGAAATTTGCCAAAGATTTTATGGAAAGCGACGGCATTCGTTGTGAAACCGAACAGTTGGTGAGGGGGCTCACCCCGGGTGAGGATCTGGTGAGATATGCCGAGGAAAACGAGATCGATCATCTGTTTGTCGGCATTGAAAAAAAATCGAAAACCCGTAAAATGCTGCTAGGATCCACCGCCCAGTACGTGATTTTGAAGGCCCCGTGTCCCGTGACCTCCGTTAAATAGAACGATGACCCCATAATTCGCTTCTGTCATGCACGGTGAATGATGGAAGATTGGAATGCTGAAATGATGAGTTTAGACACATTTCCGAAGGACTAACATATGGGACTTTATGACTTCAGCTTTTATGATCTCATCACGCGCAATGCGGTTAGTTTCGGCAGCAGACCGGCCTGGTTCGAGGCCGATGACCAGCAAACGCTGACCTTTGGCGATTATAAGCGCAAAGTGGATCAACTGGCTTGTGGCCTGCAGAAAGCGGGAGTTGAAAAATGTGACCGCATTGCAGTGCTGGGGAAAAACAGCCTTGAGTATTTCATCCTTTACGGGGCTGCCGCCGCCTTGGGGGCCGTCGTGCTTCCGATCAACTGGAGACTGTCTCTTGACGAGGTGCTGTTCAATCTCACTGATTGTGAACCCGTGTCGATCTTCGTCGGCTCCGAGTACCAGGAGATGATTGAAAACGCCAGGGACAAACTGCCTTTTATCCGTGATTACTTCAGCTTGAAGGCCAGGGCCGGACTATTTTCCGGATTCGACACCCTGTTGAAAAATGAGGGGAACTTCGAGCCGGCGGATGTCGGTACCGCTGACAGTCTGGTCATTATTCACACCGCGGCCGTAGCCGGAAAGACCCCGGGGAGCCTTGTTGAGCCACGGCAACCTGGTATGCGCCAATCTACTTTTAAACCTTCACTGCAACCTGACCCCGGAGGATGTCAATCTCGGTATTTTGCCACTGTTTCATGTCGGAGGGCTTTTTATGGCCACCGGGACATTTCATGCCGGAGCCATGAATGTCAATCTGAGCAGGTTCGATGCCGACCGGGCGGTGAGTCTGATCGAGGAGAAGAAAGTTTCGCTCATGTTTGATTTCGCACCCATACTGGCCTCCATTTTGGAAGCGCAGCAAAAATCCGGGAAGTGCCTTAATACCTTGCGACATGTCGCCGGTCTGGAGTCGCCCGAAGTCATCGAGCGCTATCAGAACCTGACCGGTGGGAATTTCAGCTGCCTGTACGGCCAAACGGAAACATCGGCGATCGCCACCATTGGAAAATATTCCGACAGACCCGGTTCGGCCGGCCGGGCCATTCCAATGGCAGATGTGCGCATCGTGGACGACACCGACAGCCCATTGGGCCCGGGAGGAATCGGCGAAATCACGGTAAAGGGCCCCCTGGTCTTTAAGGGATACTGGAACCTGCCAGAGGACACCGCCCGGACGTTTCGGGGCAGCCGGCATCACACCGGAGACCTGGGACGCTTCGATGAAGATGGATTTCTGTGGTATGAGGGCCGCAAGGCGGAAAAAGAGTTGATCAAGCCCGGCGGGGAAAATGTATATCCGGCTGAAGTGGAAAACGCGATTCTGGCGCACCCGGAGGTAGAGAAAACCGTGGTCTTTGGTGTGCCCGACCCGAAATGGAAAGAGGGCATCAAGGCGGTCTGCCAGTTGAAGGCCGGCTGCGCAGTCGAGGGTCAGGACCTGATCGCATTTGTCGGATCCCGTATCGCCAGTTTCAAAAAGCCCCAGTATGTCGAATTCGTTGCCAGCCTTCCGCTGAGTCAAAATGGTTCCGTCGACAGGTCCAAAGTCAAGGAGTTGTATGGGGGGCGGCAGGAGTAGAACTGTTGGGGGATGGCAGAAGGCAGGAGACAGAAAACAGAAGACAGAAGACAGAAAACAGAAGACGGAAGACAAAAAACAGAAGACGGAAGGCGGAGGACGGAGGCAGATAAGCTCAATGATCAAAGCTCAAAGCTGAAAACTCGAAGCTCAAGGCTGAAAGCTCAAAGCAAGGGCGAATGGCGAAGGAAGAGGGAAGACCGCTTCGCTCGGAAGATGGAAGAAAGGGCAAGAAGATCAGAAGAGCAGATAGGTCATCACCATTCCCCACTCCACATTCCGTATTCCCCATTCCCAATTACACTTTCCGCCATCCATCCTAATCATCCAACCATCCAGTCATCCAATTTCTTGAAATCTTCCTTCTTCCGAGCGAAGCGGTCTTCCATCTTCCCTGGCTCTTTCTGAACTCGGACATCTGATCTCTGATCTCCGAGCTCTGACTTCTCGCCCTTCCCAACCTCCAACCTCAAGCGTAGCGGTCCTCCAACGCCGCAGGCTTTTTGACATTGACTTCTCCTTTCATATCACTTATAGCAAAGCTTACAGGTATTTCAGCTTGAAAGGAGAAAAAATACAATGGTCAGAACTGAAATTTCCCTTTTCATGAAGAACGCGCCGGGGGAACTCGGTAAATTTGCCCGGCTGCTGGGCGAAGCCGGAATAAACATCGACGCGCTCACCATTCAGGATGCATCGGCATACGTGCAGGAACTTTTTAAAGCGCGGGGCAAGTCCCTGAAACGAATCGCATCGGCCGCCAGTTACAATTCGATGCGCAAAGACTCCGCTGAATTCGCGCTGATCCGGGCCATCGTCAGCGACACCGATAAAGCCGTCGATTTGCTTTCGAATAACGATTACATTTTCGACATTATGCCGGTAATAGCGCTGCAGCTTGAAAACACCCCGGGGGAGCTCGCGAAAATTGCCACCAA
>CAVZEZ010000031.1:0-32400 GCA_963774425.1 uncultured delta proteobacterium
TTCTTCAGTCAGTGGATCCATGCACCCCTCCTTTTTACCCTTCATAAAATGCTACGATGACAGTTAATGATTCAAATTCATGCATATCACATGCCATCTGGCTCGGGATACCCCCTGAGGCTTCGATACCGGTTGTCACATATCGGATAAAGAATTGAATCTAATGAATTTTCCTGCGAGCGCCGCTGAACGGATCACCACTCCAGCGCCGGATGAAAAACTGGAGACCCCTCACGAACAGCAAAAAATTCTTACCATTGAGCGCGTGAGTGCAAAAAATTTTTCATTTATGAAAATATTTTTTGCAAAATAACGCGTGTAATCGGCAGTAGCAGCAGATCATGCCGGGTGGCGCTTTCTTTTCAGCGGTGACACTTTGGGTCGCCGCTTCCGGTCCGTAATGCAGGCACATTGTTCAAATACACAAAATCTCTTTAATTATTTTTGATTTTAGGGTATTTAGTGAAGCTTTAATCCCTGTTCCCATTGAGAGGACACATGCATCCCTATCCTGAGAAACCTCAAAAAGCGTATTATTTCGGCACCTGCCTGGCGGACATGCTGTACCCCCAGGCGGGCATGGCGGGGATCGATCTTATTCAGCGCGAGGACGTTTCGGTCATATTCCCATCTCGGCAGACCTGCTGCGGTCAGCCCGCCTACAATTCCGGATTTCCGGACGAGGCCAGAGCCGTAGCCAGAAGCCAGATCGAATTGTTTCCTGAAAATTATCCGATTGTCGTTCCATCCGGTTCTTGCGCGGGCATGATGCGGCATCACTATCCCAAACTGTTTGAAGGGGATGCCGATATCAAACGGGTCCTGGAATTTTCAAAAAGAATATTCGAGCTTTCTGAATTTCTGGTTCATGTTTTGGAGGTCCAGCTGCAGGACCGCGGCGATCCCATTAAAGTGGCCTGGCATTCTTCCTGCCACCAATTGCGGGAAATGAAGTCCACCGAAGATTCCAAATCCTTGATCCGCCAATTGAAAAATGTCGATTTGGTCGAGCTGCAGCGTGAAACCGACTGCTGCGGCTTCGGAGGGACCTTTGCGGTGAAGCAGCCGGCGATTTCCGCCGCCATGGTCAGGGATAAAGCCGGGGATATCCGACAAACCGGGGCAAGCCGGTTTATCACCGGAGATTGCGGTTGCCTTATGAACATTTCGGGCGCCCTGCATTACGAAAACAGTCGGGTCCGCGGCCAGTATCTGGCTGAATTTATTTGGGAGAGAATCAATGACAAACCATCAAGCGCCTGATTTCGAAAAAAACGTTTCCCGCGCGTTACAGGATAAACAGCTGGTCCGCAACATAAAATCCGCCATGGACACCCTGGTGTCCAAACGAAAAACCATTTTTTCGGATGCGGCGGAAACCGAACGGCTAAGGTCCATGGGAAACGCGATTAAACAGCGGGCTTTGAGCAAGCTGCCCCAACTGCTCGAACAACTGGAGGAAAACTGCACCCGCAATGGTATCCAGGTGCACTGGGCCGAAACCGCCGTTGAGGCCAACAACCTCGTTCTGGATATTATGAGATCCCATGACGCCACCCGCCTGGTCAAGGGCAAATCGATGGTGTCCGAAGAAATGGAGCTGAATGCGTTTCTGCAAAGACACGGCATCGAAGCCCTCGAAACCGATCTGGGTGAATTTATCATCCAACTGAACCACGAAACCCCGGCGCATATCATCGTTCCCGCCATTCATAAAAACAGGGAACAGATTTCCAAGATTTTTCATGAAAACATTCCCGACGCCCCCTACACGGAAAATGTCGCCGAACTCACGGCCATCGCCCGCAAGACCCTGCGGGAAAAGTTCCACAGGGCCGATGTCGGCTTGAGCGGTGTCAATTTTGCGGTAGCCGAGACCGGGACCCTGTGTCTGGTGGAAAACGAAGGCAACGGCCGTATGTGCACGACGGTTCCGCCGGTGCACATTGCACTGATGGGGCTGGAAAAAGTGGTCGAGAAACTGACGGATCTTCCTCCCCTGCTGCGGTTGCTGATCGGCTCGGCAACCGGTCAACTGATCACCACTTATGTGAATATGATCACTTCTCCGCGCAAGGATGGGGAAAAAGACGGACCCCGGGAAGTTCACCTGATCATTCTGGACAACGGCCGGTCCAAAATTTTTACCGACCCCCAGCGGCGGCAAACCCTCCAGTGCATTCGTTGCGGCACCTGCCTGAGCCATTGTCCGGTATACAACCGCATCGGCGGTCATGCTTACGGGTATATCTATCCCGGCCCCATCGGAAAAATCCTGAATCCCCAGGTAGAGGGCCTGGAAGCCGCCGGGGTTCTATCCTTCGCATCCAGCTTGTGCGATGCCTGCGAGGAGGTCTGTCCGGTCAAGATCCCGATTCCCGAGTTGATCCGCAGAATCCGCAATGAAAGCTATGCGAAAGCGGGCGCGGGTACCCTAGAGGGCAGCGGATACAAAAGAAATCCGATCGAGGTGATGATTTGGAAAGTGTGGGCACTCCTAAACACCCATCCCCGGCTCAATGCCGTCGGCCTGAAAATGATGCGCATGCTGGGAAAGCAGCCGCCTAAAATCGGTCCGCTGAAATACTGGACCCGTTACCGGTCCACACCGGAGCTGGCCGAAAAAAGTTTACATGAACTGGTTAAACAACACGGAGTCGACCATGAGTAACGGTTCACGCGAGCGTATTTTATCCAGGTTGAACGCAGCGGTTCATCGAACCGCGACACCGGTCGGGCATCCGCCGGAGATTCCCGACCCGATATACGACCCGCAGAAAAAAATCGACCAGCTGAAAACCTTGATGGAAGCCATGCGCACCGAGGTACATGTCATCGGGTCAAATGACTGGCTGAATATGGTGGAAGAAATTTTAAAGCAGCGGACGGCCAAAAGCCTCCTTTACGCACCGGAGACCGATATCGGTAAAGCGCTTGAAAGCCGCTGGGATTCCGGCGTCGATGACCGGCCGCGCTTAATACCGTATGTAAAAAACATCGAACAGATCAAAGACGAAATATTTCAGGTTGATGCCGGGATCACCTCGGCTGCCGGCGCGATCGCCGAGACAGGTGCCCTGATTTTATGGCCCACGGAAAATGAACCGCGCCTGATGTCGATCGTTCCACCCATCCACATCGCCGTATTGAAGGCAGAAACCATCCACAATTCGCTCGCAGAAGCCATGCAAAAGGATGGCTGGCCGGACAAAATGCCCACAAACATCGTGCTGGTATCAGGTCCCTCCAAAACTGCGGATATCGAAATGACCCTGGCCTTCGGCGTCCATGGCCCCAAGGAGTTGATCGTGCTTATTTTGGAGGAGGGAAAAACTTAGACGAGAAATCAGTTTCGATGGCCGTTTTCGCATTCAGTTCCGGCCGCATGGAAAACGGGAGCTGCCGGTGGCATGAGATCTGTTGTTTTGCGCTGGTTCAAATCATGTTTAATTAAAAGGCTGGCGGATTTACAGCTGGCAACCAACTGCCAAAAGCACGCAATTTCCAACATACAACACACTACGAGCTACAAACGACAAACGGATATGCTACCCGAAAGATTCAAAATATTTCTGGAAAATCTACGGCAGGTTATCCCCGAAACCAGACTGATCACGGATCCCCTCCGCACCCTGGCATATGGAACCGACGCCAGTTTCTACCGCCTGATACCGAAAATCGTGGTCAAGGCGGATACCGAGGCGGAAATCGCGCGGATCATAAAAGCCGCCGACCGACACGATGTGGCCGTGACCTTCAGGGCCGCCGGGACCAGCCTTTGCGGCCAGGCCATCACGGATTCAGTCCTGGTTATCGCCGGCGGCAGTTGGAAAAACCATGAAATCATAGACGAGGGACACCGCATCCGGCTGCAGCCGGGAATTATCGGCGGCAGGGCCAATGCCTGGCTGGCCCCCTTCGGCCGAAAAATCGGGCCGGATCCCGCATCCATCAACGCTGCCATGATCGGCGGAATCGCCGCCAACAACGCCAGCGGTATGTGCTGCGGTACATCCCAGAACAGTTACCGCACCGTCAGCAGTATGCGTGTTATCCTGCACGATGGGACTCTGCTGGACACCGCAGACCCTCAAAGCCGGTATAACTTCCGCCAGACCCATCCGGACCTGGTAGCGGATGTCGAGAGCCTGGGGCGCAGCGTAAAGGATACGCCAGCTCTGGCGGACCGCATCCGGCACAAGTTCAAAATCAAGAACACCACCGGCTACAGCCTGAACGCCCTGGTGGATTTTGAAGATCCCATCGAAATTATCGAACACCTGATGATCGGTTCGGAGGGAACCCTGGGATTCATCTCCGAAATCGTTTACAACACCGTGGTGGAACATCCGCACAAAGCCAGCGCCCTGATGATCTTCCCGTGCATGGAAAATGCCTGCACCGCCGCGGCCCTGGTAAAAAAACAGCCGGTTACCGCCGCCGAATTAATGGATCGGGCGTCGCTGCGCTCGGTGGAAAATAAAAAGGGTATGCCTTCCTTTCTCAAAGGGCTATCCGACACCACCACGGCCCTGCTGGTTGAAATCCGGGCGCATACCGTCGAAGAACTGCAGGATAACATACATGCAGTCGTCGATTCCCTCAAGGGTATCGAAACCGAACGGCCGCTGGCGTTTACCGACGATGTCGCGGAATACACCATGTATTGGAACATCCGCAAGGGATTGTTTCCCGCCGTGGGGGCAGTCCGCATCATCGGGACCACCGTCATCATCGAGGATGTGGCCTTTCCGATCGAGCGACTCGCCGAGGCCACGCTCGAACTGCAGAGCCTGTTTGCCAAATATCGCTATGATAACGCCATTATCTTCGGCCATGCCTTGGCGGGCAATCTTCATTTCGTATTCACCCAGGATTTTTCGTCAGCCGAGGAAATCGAGCGCTACCGCCGGTTCATGGACGATGTGTGCATCATGGTGGTGGACAAATATGACGGTTCGCTGAAGGGCGAACATGGAACGGGACGTAATATGGCCCCCTTCGTAGAACTTGAATGGGGCAAAGATGCTTATGAACTCATGCGGCAGATCAAACGTATTTTCGATCCCAAGAATCTGCTGAATCCCGGCATCATCATCAACGACAACCCCCTCGCCCATATCGAAAACCTCAAACCGCTTCCGCAAACAGACGAAATCGTTGATAAATGCACGGAATGTGGTTTTTGCGAATCGAGTTGCCCGTCGAAAGACCTCACCCTGACCCCCCGACAACGCATCGTGATTCGGAGGGAAATTTCCAGACTGCGTTCGACCGGCGAAAATGCCGTTAGGCTCCGGCAATTGGAAGACGATTACGTATACCAGGGCGAACTTACCTGCGCGGCCGACGGCTTGTGCGCCACCGCCTGCCCGGTCGCCATTAATACCGGCGAACTGACCAAGGATCTGCGATATCAAAATACCCGCGATTTGCGGACCCAAACCTGGGCCGACCGGATTGCTCACAATTTTGCTGGGGTTGCCGGGATCCTGCGCACAGGTCTCAAGATCGCTCACCTGGCCCACGGCGTCTTGGGCCCGCGGGCGATGGAAAAGATAAGCGCTGGGGTGCGACGTATCAGCCGCAGCCACATCCCGGAGTGGAACCGGTATCTGCCCCGGGGGGTGAATGCACCGTCAGAGCGCCGGGTGCATCCGTCCGCACGCCTGCAGGTGGTCTATTTTCCTAGCTGCATCAGTCGGACCATGGGCCCGGCCAAGGGCGATCCGGATCAGGCTTCCCTCTACCAGGTGACCCTGCGGGTCCTTACCCGGGCCGGGTACGGTGTCGTTTATCCGGAGAGCATGGATCGCTTGTGCTGCGGCACACCCTTTGAAAGCAAAGGCCTGGCGGAACAGGCCGACCTGAAGGCGGCCGAACTGGAAAACGCGCTGATGAAAGCTTCCGAGGGAGGCAGACTGCCCGTTCTTTGTGACACCAGCCCCTGCCTGTACCGCATGCGCCAGGTGATGAATCCCGCCTTGTGCTTGTATGAACCGGTTGAATTTATTCACGATTTCTTGATGGACCGGCTGACATTCACCCGACTGCCGCGCACCGTTGCCATCCACAACACGTGCAGCAGCCTCAAAATGGAATTGGCGGACAAGTTCCTTACAGTTGCCCGGGCCTGCACCCGGCAGGTTTGTGTGCCGGAACGGGTGGGATGCTGCGGCTTTGCCGGCGATAGGGGATTCACCTATCCCGAGCTGAATGCGTCCGCTTTAAAAGAATTAAGATCAGCCGTTTCCGGGACCTGCAGCGCCGGCTATTCCAACAGCCGCACCTGCGAAATCGGACTTTCACTTCACAGCGGTCTGTATTACAAATCCATTCTTTACCTGGTGGATGAGTGTACCCGGCCCCAATAGGCGGAGGCCGCTGCCTAAAAAGCAGCCAGTCTGATTAATAAAAAAAAACTGAAAAGAGAATATCGAATATAGAATCCTGAATGTCGAATGTATTCTGTCTACTTTAATTATAAAGGCACGAGCGCAGCGAGTCCGCCCTTCTACATTCGATATTCTGCGGTTCGCTGTGTTATCAAATGAAGTTTCGTAGTCGCACCTAATGAATACAGCAACCACATCCACTCCCCCGCTTCGCCTGTCCTGGTTCGTCTGGGGTTGGGGCGCCGTCTTTTATCTCATAGGCTTTTTCTTGCGGGTGACACCCGCGGTCATGACCGCAGAGCTCATGCAGGCGTTTGATATCAATGCCACGGCCTTGGGCAATTTGTCAGCCTTCTATTTTTACAGCTATGTGGCCATGCAAATCCCCACGGGGATTTTGGCGGATATCTGGGGGCCGCGCCGGCTGCTGACGACGGGAGCGTTCATTGCCGGAGCCGGTGTCTTGCTGTTTGCGGTTGCACCCACTATCGGATGGGCCTACCTGGGCCGATTTCTGATCGGCGGCTCCGTGGCGGTCGCTTTTGTGGGGACCCTGAAACTGGCCGGCGAGTGGTTTCCGGCCCGGTATTTCACTACCGTTTCGGGGGTTGCCCTGTTTTTCGGGATTGTCGGGGCGGTATCCGCCGGAACGCCTTTGCGCCTTTTGGTCGTCACCTATGGCTGGCGCGAAACCTTGCTGTTTGCCGGGGCCATCACCTTTGCAATTTGCGCCGGGGTCTGGTTGATGGTCAGAGATCATCCGACCGAAAAAGGATATGCCGGTTTTATCGACGCCGACATTCGTGTAAAATCCAAATCGAATCCGCGGATAATAGCGGGAATCCTCGAGGTTCTGCGATACGCGAACACCTGGCTGCTGTTTATCATTCCAGGAGGCATCGTGGGATGCGTGCTGACCTTCGGTGGCCTGTGGGGCGTCCCCTATCTGAGCACCCACCACGGATTATCCACCGCTCGGGCAGCTGCCTTGAATTCCGCCATGCTGGTGGCCTGGGCTGTGGGAGGGCCTGTTTTCGGAGGGATTTCGGATCGGATCGGCCGCCGCAAGCCGCTGTACTTTGGCGGATGCGCACTGTCGCTGATCGCCTGGGCGGTCGCCTTTTTTGTGCCGCATCCTCCGTTTCCGCTGCTGGCGGCCTCACTTCTGGGCGCCGGCTTTGCATCGGGTTGTATGATCATCGGGTTTGCATTTGCCAAGGAATCCGTCCCACGCCGCCTGACCGGCACGGTAAACGGCGTCATAAACATGGGGGTGATGTTGGGTCCGACGCTGCTGCAACCCGCCGTCGGATGGATGCTGGATCGCAACTGGGATGGGCATACGGTGGCTGGAATGAGAGTTTATAATATCGAGGCCTACCAGGCCGGCTTCACCCTGATGATCTCCTGGGCCGTCCTGTCGTTTATCCTGCTGTTTTTCACCAGGG
This sequence comes from uncultured delta proteobacterium, assembly GCA_963774425.1. Lineage (GTDB taxonomy): Bacteria > Desulfobacterota > Desulfobacteria > Desulfobacterales > JAFDCJ01 > JAFDCJ01. The sequence continues at coordinate 7,844 of CAVZEZ010000031.1, forward strand.
AAACTTACTGCCGACAGCATAGATAAGGCAGACGATGCGATTTCCGGTCGTTCTGATCAGTTCGGATCGATGATTCGTTCCAGTCCAGCATCATCGCCAAACGTCTTATTTGCTGGGAGCGGATCCAGCTCAGCTTGCTCTGCCGGCGTATATGCCCTATCATAGAAACCGTAAGCCAAAATTCTTTGGATATCTCCAGTCATCACCCACCGGCATCCATCGGCTCTGGAGATTTAAACCTTTTCACCCCGGTAACGATAGAACCTTTTCAATTCTCACCTGCACCGCCGGGGGCTTATGAATGGAGTTATAAAGGAGTGCACCATGGAAGAATTTACCCCATCGCAAATTTCGGCCCTGGCATCTTTTGTCGATTCGGATCGATTTTCTACCGGTCAATCCAACCGTGAGTTGCACCTGCACGATATTTCCCCCCATTATGGAAAACTACCGGCCGGGATCATCTGGCCGGTGACCACCGCCGAAGTCGCAGCAATACTCTCCTGGGCCTATGAAAACGATATTCCGCTGACACCATGGGGTGCGGGTACCAGCACCGAGGGCAATCCGGTACCCACTCGCGGAGGACTGGTGGTCAACATGAACCGCATGGACAAAATCCTTGAAATCCGACCCGAGGATCTTCAGGCAGATGTACAGCCGGGGCTTCCCCGCAATGAGTTGAACCGCAGGACAGGACGCCACGGCTTGTTTTTCCCGCCGGACCCGGGCGCCGACGCAACCATTGGCGGAATGATTGCCAACAATGCTTCCGGCGTCCAAACCGTCAAATATGGGGCCACAAAGGACTATGTCATGAAATTGACCGTGGTCATTCCCCCGGGCAAAGTGATTCATACCGGTTGCAAGGCTCATAAATCGTCGTCGGGCTATGATCTGACCCGGCTGTTCGTCGGATCGGAAGGTACCCTGGGCATCGTTACAGAGGCCACCCTGAAACTGAGCGGCATACCATCCCACCGGTTGGCGGCCACGATTACTTTTAAAAATCTTGAAGGGGCATCCGAAGCCGTCGCGGTGCTGATCGGATCCGGTCTGGAGCCCGCGGCCCTCGAACTGCTGCCGCCGACCCTGATCAATCTGATGAACCGCAAGAAAGACCTCCAACTTCCGGAGTTACCGTCACTTTTCTGCGAATTCCACGGTATCAGCCAAACAGCCTTGGAGGAAGCCGTCGAGCTGACCAGGGAACTGTGCGAAGAATGCGGCGCCACCGGGTTTAAATTCGGCATCGAGGCGAAAGACCGTGGCGAATTGTGGCGTGCCAGACATGAAGCCTGGGAAACCATTCACCAGGCGCATCCCGGAAAAGAAACCCTTATTGTCGACGCCGCGGTTCCCATATCCTGCTATCCGCAGATGATCGTTTTTTCCCAGAACCTGGTGGATGACAACCAGGTGGATGGCTATGTTTTCGGCCATGCCGGCGACGGCAACCTGCATGTGGTCATGGCAGGGGATTCCAAAGATGCGGCAAAGTGGGAAACCCTTGAAAAAATAAATCATTCAATCGTCGAGAAAGCGATCGAGCTGGGCGGGACCTGTACGGGCGAACACGGTGTCGGCATCGGAAAGCGCAAATTTATGGCACTGGAGCACGGAGAGAGCTATCAGCTCATGTATCAAATCAAAAATCTAATCGACCCGAAGGGGCTCATGAATCCCGGGAAAATATTCATGTAAAGGTATTCTGATAGAAATCTATGAAAACTGAGGGGGGGGTCAGTGGACTTCTGTCTCGATGCGGAGCTTTGGCCCCATGATCGTTCACGGCGTCCCGTCTATAAGGGTGACAAAGAAGAGAAAATGCTTATATTTTTTGACTTGGAAACTCTCTGGAAGGTATGATGGATAAAAAACAGACACAGTGGACGGATAAGACCGATTCCACCGCGCTGGACCTGGACCGACAGGCAGCAGGATCGAATTTGAAAAACAAGATCCTACGGGAGTTGGTAGGTCTGCCCTCCATGCCGCACGTCGTAACCCAGGCTCTGCAAATTGTTTCTGCCGAGGAGTCAAGTATAGCAGATCTTGCAAGGGTGGTCGAAACCGATCCAGCGATAGCGGCCAAAACCTTGAGGCTGGCAAACTCCGCCTACTATGGGCTGCCCAAGAGGGTATCCTCGATACATAAGGCTGCGATTATTCTCGGAAACAAAAATATAGTCGATATCATCTTCATGGCGGCGACATCAAGCCTCCTAAACAAGACGCTGCCGGGATACGGCCTGGATCCCGGTGCTCTATGGAGGCATTCGCTCAGGGTGGCATTCGGCGCGAAGATCATCAGCAGCAAAACTACATTCGATTCAACAGATGATGCCTTTGCCGCTGGTCTCCTTCACAATATCGGCAAAGTCGCAATGGATCGATATATTCTTGAAAAAAAAACCGCCTTTGATGAATTGTTACGGGATGGTCGGCACACGTTCATGCAGGCGGAAACCCGGATTCTGGGAGTCAATCATTCCGAAATTGCATCAGAACTCTGCTTTAAGTGGCGGATCCCCGCAGCGCTGTGCAGTGCGCTGCAATATTATCCTTACCCTTCCAAGTCCTTGGGGAACGAACTTGCATATACCATTCACGTGGCAGATGTTCTCGCTAAACGAAGCGAGGTCGGATCGGACGGAAAGGGAAAGGAAGAACATTGCATTGAAATGGGGGCCATTGAATTTTTAGGCCTCGAAGAAGAAGAACTGGAACCGCTGATGGAGAAAGCAGGGGTGGCGGCAGAAAAAGCTGTGGAAGTGGCGACAAATTAGAACCCAACCTCCAGCGACCACCGTTCAAGTGTAAATCAGTTATTTTTCCTGTTTCAACTCTCTTTCGATTTTCTCTTTTTTCCTGAGTATCTGATAGTGGGGCAGGTTCTTTGTAACGGCAATAGCGGAATAGGCGATTCTGGTGGGCGCGGCATGGGAATTCTTCCGCCATACCTCATATTTTTTCTATAATCTCAAAACAATACAACGAAAAGATGAGCGGCAGACGACCCGGAAATCCCTGGATACAGAACCGTCGGTTCTCATGCGGGCCGCACGAAATGGCTTGCCACCCTGCAAAATCGCAAGAATATGCAGTGGCACATATTTTGTATTCCTTTCTCGTACCTTATAGAATCTAAAAATAGCTAGCGCCCATCCATCAAAGGGTCTTTATAATGATGGGCACCTGATTGTGTTTCCAATCCAGAAATGCGAATTTTTGCCCAAGTTCAAGGAAATCAAGCCCTTGCGCGGAGGCGTAGTTTACTACGTCGCACAAGCAAGGGCGCAGATTGACGCAGAAATTGGGCCAAAAGGCCATTTATGGATGGAACCTAGTTAACACCGCCCTGCGTTGACCCGCAATAACTAAAATTATCGTTTCATATACGATAAAGGAGAACCTGGATATGCTGAACAAAAAATCACATTTCGAGAACCAAAAGAAAATTGCTGAAAATAACCTGGCAGACCGCCTGAAAATATTGAAAACACGGGGACTGGGCGATCTGGAAATTAAAAAAGATCCCACCATCAGGCACATCAGAGCGGCAATCCGGAAGGCAAACGCTCACCTTGGGGATGTCGCCGAACTCGAAACCCGGATCGCCCGTCAGGCTGAAGCCAAGGTCAAAAAGCTGGCGGCGCCAAAAAGTGAAGGATCGAAGCCAAAGCATCCGGTCCAGAATAAAGAAAGCAAAAAAGCCAGGAAGGAAAAAAAGATGGCAGCGGATTAAGGTTTCAAACTGACGGGAGCCGCTCTATTAAAGGATTCGGAGAAATGATTTTTCATTTCCGGAACTTTCTTCGACCCAATCCTATGAACCCCACGATTCCGGCAGCCAACAGAAGGATGACAACTTTTCCCGGAACAGGGGTTCGATTCATCGATAGAAAATTGAAATTAAATGCGGCGGCGTTTGAGGCAAATATATTAAAACATAACAGAATTGGTAAAAAGAGCCTTGTTTTCATTGAATATATCCTTCGATTTTTCATCCAGGGTTTGCGGGAGTTACGGCCGAAACGCTGAGGAGCTTTAGAAGTATACTCATGCAAAAATCATACAAAAGCACTGTGCATATTCCAAAGTAGTTATTATAATATTTGACAAATAGTTATGTAACACTGCGTGTATCTGTACCCATTTCGGTATGAACAAAATTTCACACTATTGTGTATTTTATTTCATACAAAATTCAAAATTTATGTACTTTATGACACAATAACACGCCCGGTCACACAAGCCCGATAGTCGCCAAACTTTTGCGCCCACGTCGCCTTTTGGTTTTTTTATTGCATATTCGAGCCATTTTGTAATATGGGTAGATTTCATTAAAGGATATTGTCCATGATAATCGGCCTAGACGTAGGCGGCACCCACACCGACGTGGTTCTGGTTGACGGTCATGGATTGGAAAGGGAAATAAAAGTTCCCACCGATCCAACGAATCTGTTTCATTCGGTTTTAACAGCTTTAACTGCAATTACCCGGGACATCGATTCGGAAAAGATCAATCGGATTGTCTTGAGTACTACCCTGACCACGAATGCCATTGTACAGCACAAAACTCCCCCGGTAGGAATGATCGTTGCCGGCGGTCCCGGAATCAATCCCGAGCTTTACCGTATGGGTCCGCATTACTATCCGGTTTCAGGCGCGATTGATCATCGGGGCCGCGAAATCGAACCGGTAAACCCGGAGGAAATCAAGTCTGTAGGCGATCGTCTGACAAAAGAGGGAGTTCGATACGTTGGCGTGGTCGGTAAATTTTCCGTGCGCAATCGCTCCCAGGAATTGGAAATCTATCGCATCCTGGCGCCTTTTTTCGACAAGGTTTTCATGAGTCACCGCGCTTCCGGCAGTTTAAATTTTCCCCGCCGGATTGCAACCACCTTCTTGAATGCATCGGTTTATCCGATTCACCTGGAATTTTTCCAAGCCGTTGAAAAAAGCCTCGAAGCCAGGGGAATGACGATTCCCCTCCGCCTTCTGAAGGCGGATGGCGGCAACATGAAATTCAGCGCCTCCATCGATTGCCCCGCCCAGACCATTCTTTCCGGCCCGGCCGCCAGTGCGATGGGGGCCGTGGCCTTGGCAGCTCAGGAAGAGGACGCCCTCGTCATGGATATCGGCGGAACGACCACGGACATGGCCGTTCTTATAAATCGGGCGCCGGTGCTGGATCCGCTGGGCATTGAGCTGGGCGGCTATAAAACCCTCATCCGGTCGCTTGATACCCTTTCAATCGGAATCGGCGGTGACAGTGCGGTGAAGCTCAGCGACGGCAATCTGGTGATCGGCCCCGAGAGAATAGGCCCCGCCATGGCTTATGGCGGACCGGCACCCACACCGACAGATGCGCTTGCAGTCATGGGAAATATTACCGATGGCAACCGTGAAAAAGCGGCCCGGGGAATCGAACCTCTCGCCAAAAAACTCGGATACTCGGTAAAATCCTTAGCCGCTGAAATTATCGATCAAACCTGCAAACAAATTTTAACCGCCGCCCGCCAATTCATCTATCGGATCAACAGCAAGCCCGTATATACGGTCCACGAGCTCCGGGAGGGATATGTCGTGCAGCCGAAATACATTCTGGTCCTGGGTGGACCGGCGCCCTATTTCGCCGATTACCTGGAAAGTCTATCCGATTACCAGGTACAGGTGGTTCCCAGGTGGAAGGTCGCCAACGCCATCGGGGCGGCGCTGGCCCGCACCACCTGTGAAGTTACTTTCTTTGCCGACACCGAAAGAGGAATCGCCCAGGCGCCGGAAGAGAATTTCAGTCAACCCATCGGCCCTGGCTACAACGCCGATACCGCGCTCCAGCAGGCATTCGAACTGTTGAAAACCAAGGCAATTGCGCGCGGCGCCAATGCCGATCATCTTGAAATGGAACTGCTTGAGCTCTTGCAATTCAACATGGTGCGGGGCTTCAACACCATCGGCAAGAATATCCGGGTCCGGGTGCAGGTCAAGCCCGGTTTGATCCAGGATTACCATCAGATAGTTGCCCACCTGGGCTAAAGCGGCCCCAGCCCCGGCCTTCAACCGGCTTTGTGGATTTTTCATGCCCGAGGAGGGAAATTTCATATAAGAGGCGGCCGCTGTCTAAAGTGCAGCCAGTCTGATCAATAAAGAAACTGTGCCATTCTGGCGTAGTTTCATATAAGCCGCGGCCGCTGGCTAAAGGGCAGCCAGTTTGATCAAAGATAGAAACATTCAAAAAGGATTGCTTCATTTTACCCCCTCCCTCAGTCCCTCCCACCAGGGGAGGGAAGCTGTCTCCTCTCCCTTGATGGGAGAGGCCGGGTGAGGGTGATAAAATGGCAACATGCCTTTTTAACCCAGAACCCAGAACCTTGAACCTTGAACCTGGAATTTGTAGTTTCATATAAGCAAGGAGGCCACCTGCAACATGCTAAAGGCCAGGCATAAAACCGGTCTTGTGTTTTTCCCCGCCTTCGACTGGGCCATCAGCCCGGACCATCCGGAAAGAGAGGAACGTCTGCTGTATACTCAGGACCAGATATTTGAAGAAGGATTGTTCGATATCGAGGGTATCACCGAGCTCAAACCGAACCCGGTCAGCACCACGGATATTCAGCGCGTCCATTTTTGTGTGCCGAACGTGGCGAGCGTTACCACCGAATCGCATTTCATCAGTGCCGGGGGTGCCAAAACCATCGGCAAAGCCGTTCTCGACGGCCAAATCGATTGCGGATTTGCACTCGTCAGGCCTCCGGGCCATCATGCCATGCGGGTGGTGCACGGCGCCCGGGGGTTTTGCAATATCAATACTGAGGCTGTCATGATCGAATATCTCCGTCAGGCTTACGCCATCGACCGGGTTGCCATTGTGGATACGGATTGCCATCATGGCGACGGAACCCAGGATATCTACTGGCACGACCCCGACACCCTTTTTATTTCCATTCATCAGGATGGAAGGACCCTGTACCCCGGTTCGGGATTTCTTTATGAACTGGGAGGGATCAATGCAGTTGGAAAAACGCTCAATATTCCCCTGCCGCCGAACACGTCCGAAGAGGGCTTCATGCATGCCATCAAAAATATCGTCCTGCCGGTTCTGGATGATTTCAAGCCGGAACTCATCGTCAACTCCGCGGGCCAGGACAACCATTACAGCGATCCGATCACAAATATGAACTTTTCGGCCCGGGGTTACGCCGATCTCACGGCCGCCCTGAAGCCGGATATTGCCGTCCTGGAAGGCGGTTATGCGATCGAAGGGGCGCTTCCCTATGTCAATGTAGGAATCATTCTGGCAATGGCCGGCGTTGATTACAGCAAAATAAAAGAACCGGACTACGATCCGCAACGAATTCGCCAGACTCAGGCCGTCACGGATTCCATTGAAAAAATCGGCGAAGCCGTTGTCGCTCTCTGGCAACAGAGGGCAAAAATACGGGATCAACTGCTGGAAAAATCCGACCCCGGGCATCGATCACGCAATATTTATTACGATACCGACGGGATCAGGGAACACCAGGTGGAACAGATACAGGTTTGCGCTGATTGTGCCGGAACGCTGCGAATTGAATCGACCTCTGACCGCGGGAATCACATTCTGGCAGTCCATATCCCACGAAAGGCTTGCAGCCGATGCAGGGAACTCGGTTATCAATGGCATGAAACGGCAGACGCCGACAAATTCGACCGGGTGTTTTTGCAGGATCGCACGCAGGATAGATACGACGATGGCTCCGTATAGGCAGTCCGGGATTCGCTCCAACCTTCAGTCGCGCGCGCGAATCATCCAGACGGTTCGTGATTTTTTTTTCGACCGAGACTACTTGGAAGTTGAAACACCGGTCCGAATTCCGGCGCCGGCGCCGGAGGCCCATATCGATGCCGTCGCTACTGGAGACTGGTATCTGCAAACCTCTCCGGAATTATGCATGAAACAGCTGCTGGCAGCAGGTTTTTCACGCATTTTTCAAATCTGCAAGTGCTTCCGCCACCGTGAAAGGGGCGCCCTACATCTTCCCGAACTCACGATGCTGGAATGGTATGCCACCGGGCGCGATTACACCGATCTGATGGATGATTGTGAGGCCCTTGTCCGAGCCGTCGCCCACACAGTCAATGGAGACCCGGTTATCAGGTATCAGGATCGGGAAATTCATTTACGCAATCCCTGGACACGCATGACGGTTGCCGAAGCATTTCAACGATATGCGTCCGTGACCATCGCGGAAGCCCTAGAAAGGGATTGCTTCGATGAAATTATGGTAATGGAAATCGAGCCGCACCTGGGGTCGCCGACGCCGCTGTTTCTGTATGACTATCCGGCAAGCCATGGATCTTTGGCAAAACTGAAAGGCCGAAACGGTTCGCTGGCCGAACGGTTCGAACTGTATATCGCCGGCATCGAACTTTGTAATGGGTTCAGTGAATTAAACGATCCGGTCGAACAAAATCAACGTTTCGAAAAAGAGCAGCGGCTGCGAGAATCTTATGGGCACCCGGTGTATCCGATGCCTCAAAGATTCCTGGCGGCCCTGGCGGATATGCCGGATGCCTGCGGCAATGCCCTGGGAATCGATCGGCTGGTGATGCTGTTTTGCGATAGCGTAAAAATCGACGATGTGGTGACATTTACGCCCGAGGAACTATGAGGAGGGATCTGCGACTTCTTCGGGGGTGTCTTTTATTTTTTTTATGATATATTCTTTAATTCGGGTTCCCTCCATCTCTTTGACGGTGACCACAAAATCCCCGAAGCGGATTTCTTCTTTCTCCTTGGGGATTCTGCCGATTTGATCCAGAACGTAACCCGAAAAAGTGTCGTATTCCCGTGTATCGGGGATGTTCATTTGCAGCTTGTCATTGACTTCATCGATTTCGGTTTTCCCAAGCACCATCCATTCGTTTTCAGCCAATCTGACAATATGGGCTTCGAATATGTCGGTCTCGTCGATAATTTCACCGACGATCTCTTCCAGGGCATCCTCCAGGGTAATCAGACCGGACACCCCACCGTGTTCGTCCACCACAATAGCCATATGCTGCTTTCTTCTTTTAAATTCCTGCAGCAGATGGTCCAGCTTTTTATTTTCGGGAACGAAATAGGGATTGCGCATAATATCGCGGGCTTGCGCCTTCTCCGACGAAATCACTTGGTGCATGAACAAATCCTTGACATTTAAAATACCGATGACATGGTCGATGTCTTCTTCAATTACCGGGATCCGGGTAAATCCCGATCGGATGATTGGTTCGAGGCCCAGCTTTTCATTCACATTGATGACGAACATATCCGCTCGGGGCGTCATGATTTCCGAGGCGCTGGTATCGTCGAATTCGAAGATGTTGTGGATGAGCTCTTTTTCTCCCTCCTCGATACCGCCCTCTTCTTCGACGACTTCAACGAAGGTCATCAATTCCTCTTCGGTCACCACCGGTTTTTTTCGGACTCTTCCCGCGATTTTGGGGATGAAGTTCAGCATTAAAATAATGGGCGTGAACAGAATCGAAAGCCAATACAAGGGGATGATAACCAGCCTGGCAATCAGAATATTGTTTCGGGTTGCGAGTGATTTAGGGAAAATTTCCCCGAATATGAGAATCAAAAGGGTCATGACGCCGGTGGCGATTCCCACCGCATTGTCGGAAACCAGATGGATGGTGATCGCTGTGGCCAGAGCTGAAGCGCCGACATTGACGATATTGTTGCCGATGAGAATAGTAGAGAGCAATCGGTGATGGTCGTCTTTCATCTTTTTGATCAGTGAATTAACCAATCCCTTCTCTTTGGCGAGATGAATGGCCTTGGCTTTGCTGATTGAAAACAGTGCAGTTTCGGCGGAGGAAAAAAAACCGGAGAGCAAGAGGAGGATGAACAAAATCAATAATTGGTTTAATAGCATCTGTGTTCCCATGACGTCATCCATATTTTGCGAAGTTTCCCTCTTCTCCCTCTGCTGATAAATAGAAGCTATCTCAAAGTAAATTTTTGGCCCTCGATTTCGGCGACAAAATTCCTCAACACCCTCGAGTGGGGTCAGCGGGCTAAATTATAGCCACGCCTGGACGTGAGCCGAAATCTTTACTTCGATTTCGCTTCTGACAGCTTTATTTTGATTGTTGAATATGCTTACGGGGTGTCCGTGTTCATTGAAAGGTCGCATGGGATCGCCGCGACACTACATCAAAGACGGTCGCCGACGGCTTCGCCGGGCGGAAAACCCGATGATGAAACCTATCAGGAGAACACCGGATCCGGCCAGGAACCACTTAATATATTGATTCATCTCGAGTTTGCTCAATTCTTTGTCAAGCGTGGTGGCTTTTTCGGTTTGTTCGGCCAGCTGGGAACTGACTTCCTGGTATTTCTTTTTGAGATTTAAAAATTCGGCGGCTCCGGCTTTCAGCTCTTTATAATCGGTGTCCAGCTTTTTAAGCGCGGTCTCGTTGCCTTCAAGGGAAGATTTGAATGTCTGGTTTTCCGCCTTCAAGCGTTCGTTCTCCTCGGTCAGGGTCTGGGCCTGCTCTTTCAATGCGGTGTATTTACTCTGGAGTTGGCTAAATTGAACGGCACTGGTGGGCTCGGCGACCAGGTACCTATTCAGGACATATCCCTCCTTGCCGTTGAGGAGCCTCACCAGAGACCAATTGTCACCCGGTTCGACGATCTCCACCTGCTGACCGGATTCAATCAGAGCCAGAATTTTGTATTCCGTACTCGGACCGGTCCTGAGCGGCAGTTTCAGCAAATCCGTTACGTACATGGTCTGAGCATATCCGGTACCAGCAAGGCACAACAAACAGGTTCCAACGATAAAAACTCGCTTTAGCAGGATTTTCATAAACGGAACACCCTCCGATGAATGTTGATAGTCCATTTTTAACATCATATTTTACAACATTTTGTTAAAATAGCAAATTATGTCAACATTGTCTTTAAAAATGTTGGCACATATGCTATTCTTACGTCTGTTTAAGCCTATTTGTCTAATTTAATTATAATTTTAAATGATGCTCGCATATAATCGCCCGAAAGGGAAGGTGATTTCATATTCTACCCAAACACGTCTTTCGGCACTCACAGGATGGATTTTCACGTATGATCGCCTATGACTTGCTATGCACCAATGGTCACGCTTTTGAAGGATGGTTCGAACATCGCAAAGCCTATCTCGCCCAGAAAAAAAAGGGCCTGATTACCTGTCCGCTCTGCAATGATACTTCTGTGAATATCGTTCCCTCCACATTTGCCATAAAGTCATCCCAATCCGCCAAGCCGCAGGTTCAATCCGCTGAAGAATCCGCCCTGGAAAAAATCAGCAAAGAAGCCGTTGAATATATTAAAAGCAATTTCGACGACGTGGGGTGCGATTTTGCGAAAGAAGCTTTAAAAATTCACTATGGAGCGACCGAACCGCGCAACATTCGGGGAGTGAGCACCAAAGACGAGGAGAAAACCCTACGGGAAGAAGGCATCCAATTTTATAAAATTCCTCTGCCGGCAACTCCGGATACGGATTCTTAGGCGCTCTTTGGAAGAAGCGGTCGAATTGTATATTTCCGACACCTGACACCGCAATTTGACCCGTACACGCCTGCCCTGCAGGGCTACTTTTTCCGGGTGCAGTCTCGGAAAATGCAGTGAATCTTTAAAGATCGAATCCTTGGAGCCGGCCTGCCAGGGCCGTCAGACGCTGTTGCGGTTTATCATTGTTTAGAGCGATAGAAAGCGCTTTTTGGGAGCCGATAAGGATGACCAGTTGCTGGGCCCTGGTGATGGCCGTGTACAAAAGGTTTCGCTGCAGCAGGATATAGTGCTGGGTTACCAGCGGTACGATGACGGCCGGATACTCGGATCCCTGAGATTTATGGACTGAAACGGCATAGGCGGTGGTGATTTGGTTCAGTTCGTCTGCCGCATAATCGACGATCCTGCCATCGTACGCCACTGAGAGTTCCTTTTTTCTGCTATCGATGCGGCAAATTACCCCGATGTCCCCGTTGTAAACTTCCTTTTGATAATTGTTCATCAGATGCATGACTTTATCACCGAGTTTAAACCAGCTGCCCGAAGTTTCCATCAATACCGATTGAGAATTCAACTCTTTTTGCAGCATCTGATTCAGATTGATCGTTCCCGCCGGTCCTCTGTGCATGGGGGTTAATACCTGAATGTCGCGGATGGGATCCAGACCGAATCTGGCCGGCAGCTCATGCCGGCACAAGCGACCGACCCGGGCGGCTACCAGCTCCGGATTGCCTTCCTCGATGAAATAGAAATCCCCCGGCCCATTGAAATCCTCCGGGTTTAAACAAACGGGGGTTTCGCCTTGCCGCACCTTGTGTGCATTTACTATGATCGTGCTTTCGATATCCTGCCTGAAAATTTCGTTCAGGTAGAAGACCGGGATACAGCCAGAGTCGATCATATCCGACAGCACATTACCGGGACCGATCGATGGAAGTTGAAAAGTGTCTCCCACCAGAATCAGGACGGCCGTTACCGGCACGGCATCCATGAGGCGATCCATCAGCAGGGTATCGACCATGGACGCCTCATCGATGATAACCGCATCGGCCTCAAGGGGATTGTCCCGATTCCGTATAAACCAACCGTCTTTGAAATTATACCCGAGCATCCGGTGGATGGTTCCGGCCTTTGTGCGGCTGACCTCTGCCAGCCTCCTGGCGGCACGCCCGGTGGGAGCGGCCATCAGCACGCGTTTGCCCAGGTCTGCGAACAGCGTGCTGATGGCCCTCAAAAGGGTTGTCTTTCCGGTTCCCGGCCCTCCGGTAATAATCACGATGCGGTGCAAAAAAACCTCTTCGAGGACCCGTAACTGTTCGGCGGATAAATTGATGGCAAGCTTTCGATTGATCGCACGCGATATGCGGCCGGCATCGACGGAGCTGTGCCTCACCGGGACAGACAGCATGGCGTTCACCCGGCGGGCCAGCCCGATTTCAGCCCGGTGCAGTTCTTTCAAGTAAATAGCGCTGGCATCGGTACCGTTTATCATGGGCTCCACGACAATGATCCCGGCAGTGCCCAATTCGTCAACGGCTTTGCGAATGGCTCCCTGACCGATATGAAACAGGTTCTCGCAGCGTGCAAAAAGATTTTCGGCTTCGGCGAAGGCATGGCCCTCGGAGGCGTTTTGCAGAAGGAGATGACGGATGCAGGCATACACCCGCTGGGGCTCTTCTTGATCTACCCCCAATTTGCGGGCGATCGTATCGGCAATCAAAAATCCGGTGCCGGTGGGATCATCGGCCAGAACGTAAGGGTCCTGCCGGATAAGGTTGACCGCGTCGGGACCGTGGGTTTTGTATATCTTTGCACAGCAGGATGTCCTGACACCCATCTCCTGCAAAAACTGCATCAGATGTCTCAGGGCATGATGCTCCCTCCAGGCACTGTGAATCATGTCGCATTTGGACTGGCCGATGCCGTCGACTTCCAGCAGCCGTTCAGGTTGGTTTTCAATGATCTCCAGCGTAAGGATGCCGAAGGTCTGAACTAATTTCGCGGCCAGAGTGGGGCCGATCCCCCCGATAATCCCGGATGAAAGGTAAACGCGGATCCCGTCGGCTTCCGCCGGAAGGGTGACTTCATAGGAATGGATTCTGAACTGCTGGCCATATTTGGGGTGGGTCTGCCAGTCACCCCTAGCCTTTAGGGCTTCACCGGGACTCACTCCCGGGAGGTAGCCCACCACCGTTACTTTGGCGCCCGCGCCGCCGGCTTTCAGTCTAGCGATGGTATACCGGGTTTCTTCATTATAATAAGTGATACTTTCCAGGCGTCCTTCAATGGTAATCAGGGAGGATCGGCTTTTTTTATAAGAATTCATGGGAGTAGGCGGTCATTGGTGGGGATGGCTGATGATCCATTGGGCCGCGTCATACAGATTTTCGGCCGTGTGATCCGGGATAATCCCTTTCGTTCGCAATTTGTTTTCTACCTCGGGATCATTCCCGGTTCTGATCAGTACGGCCTGACCGCAGCCCGCATTGCAGGCGCACTCGATGTCTTTGGCGCTGTCGCCCACCATAATTGTCCGAGACAGGTCTATGCCATATTTGCGCCGGGCCTGAAATATCAATCCCGGCGCGGGCTTGCGGCATTCGCAGCCCGAATCCGGCATGTGCGGGCACAGGAAGATATCCGTCACCTGGCCGCCGCCCATCAGGATGGCATCTTTCATCATCTCATGCATATCATCGAGTTCTGCCGGGGAAATTAATTTGCGGCCGAGCGCCGATTGATTGGTGATGACGATCGATTGGTAGCCGGCCGTCGTAAGATCCCGAATAGCGTCTATGCTGCCGGGAATAAATCCAAACTCAGAACGGTTCTTGATATAATTCGGCGAATCGTGATTGATTGTGCCGTCCCGGTCCAGGAAAACGACGTTGCGAATCGATCTTTGGCCCATTTGCTACTCCGCTACCAGAAATCCATCCGAAAAACCGTCGTTTATGAAGACTTCCTCATTTCGCACGGCCTCCTCCAGCGAAGTGAAGACCCCCACGCGAACCCGGTAAAAAATCGTGTCCCCTCGATCGTAAACGGTAATGTGCGAATTTCGGTATGCCTGATTCAAGCTGCGTTGAAGCCTTTCGGCATTCTCGCGATTGGCAAACGCACCGACCTGGTACGTGAAATTTCCAGAGAAATAATCTCCCCGTACATAGCTGCGACCGGCGCCGCCGTCTGCGGGGGCAGGAACACCCAACGCAACCACTTCAACTTGCGCCGTGCCGGGTTCCAGCAGACCGAGTTCCTTGGCGGCGGCATATGAGAGATCGATGATTCTGCCCCTTACAAAAGGTCCCCGATCATTGATCCGGACATCCAGGAATCGATCGTTATCCAGGTTATGAATCCGCACGTAAGTGCCAAGCGGAAGGATTTTATGAGCCGCCGACATGGCATACATATTGTAAACTTCACCGTTGGATGTTTTCTTCCCGTGAAAATCCTTCCCATACCAAGACGCGGTGCCCCGTTCGCGAAAGTCCTTTGAATCCGGCAGCGGTTGATACCATACCCCCGAAACTTTATAAGGCCGGGGACGGCCCTCCGGTGGTCGCGAAGCGGGGGGACTGGCGACACAGCCATAAAAAGACAACAGAAAAACGGCAATGACCGCAACGACCGGAATGGTTCCACTCTTTCTGAAGAAGGAAAGGATCAGCGACAACCAGCGGAGCAGATGGTATGCGGAAGGCCCTTGAAAGGGGCCACCTTCTGCCGGTGGTTGCTGACCTTTTTCAAAAAATCTTGGCAATTTTCTTTCTCTGCCCCTTTATGGCGATTGAGTTCCGTTTCTTTTTCGATCAGACTGGTTTCTTTTCAGGCTTGCAGCCGGGCTGGCCCTTGTCTGTGGGGTCGAAGCCCGCGGGCGAAGTCCCCAATCGTTTATTCCTTCATGGGGGTTTTTCGATTTTTTGTGGCGGCACGGGGCTTGCCGTCTTCCAACGCGAGCTCTAGCACATCCCGCATTTTATCCACAAAATGAAACTCGATATCCTTCTCGACCTTGTCCGGGATATCCTCCAGATCCTTGCGATTCCACGCCGGCAAAATGAGGGTTTTGATCCCCGCCCGGTGGGCCGCAAGTACTTTTTCCTTAATTCCACCCACCGGAAGCACCTGACCCCTGAGCGTAATTTCGCCGGTCATCGCCAAATCCTTGCGCAGTCGCGTTTTAGTCAGCAGGGAGGTGAGCGCCGACAACATGGTCACTCCGGCCGAAGGTCCATCTTTGGGAATGGCACCAGCCGGCACGTGGATATGAATGTCGTGGTTTTCGAAAAACTCCTCGTCAATCCCCAGGCTGGATGCATTGGCCCTGGCATAGCTCATGGCGGCCGTGGCCGATTCTTTCATGACGTCTCCGAGTTGGCCGGTCAGCGTCAGTCCTTTTTTGCCTTTCATCGCCGTGGCCTCGATAAAAAGAAGCTCTCCCCCCGTGGGTGTCCAGGCGAGGCCGGTGGCCACACCCGGTGTCGTTATCCGGAATTTGGTTTCCGAGGTGAATCGGACAGGGCCCAGATATCGGTGCAGGTCGTCGACGGCGATATTCACGGACTCCACTTTCTCCTGGGCGATTTCGCTGGCCACGCCGCGGCAAACATTCGCGATCTCTCTTTCCAGATTACGCAGGCCGGCTTCGCGTGTGTAGCCAATAATGATTTGTTTCACCGCTGCTGCCGTGAACTTTATCTGGCTGGTCTTGAGCCCGTGCGCCTCCCGTTGGCGGGGAATGAGATAACGTTTGGCGATTTTAATTTTTTCATCCAGGGTGTATCCGTGAAGCCTCAAGACCTCCATCCGGTCACGCAAAGCAGGCGGAATCGTATCGAGAATGTTCGCGGTCGTAATGAACATGACGTTGGAAAGATCGAAGGGCACGTCCAGATAATGATCGGAAAAAGAATTATTCTGTTCGGGATCCAGTACTTCCAACAATGCCGACGAAGGATCTCCGCGAAAATCGCTGCCGACCTTGTCGATCTCATCCAACATGAAGACCGGATTGTTGGATTCCGCCCGCCGCAGGCCCTGTATGATCCGTCCGGGCAGTGCCCCCACATAGGTGCGCCGGTGTCCCCTGATTTCTGCTTCGTCCCGCACACCGCCGAGAGAAATACGGTAAAACTTGCGTCCCAGAGCCCGGGCGATGGATTGCCCCAGCGAAGTCTTACCGGTACCTGGAGGACCGGCGAAGCACAAGATGGGTCCTTTCGATTCAGGTTTCAGTTTGCGAACCGCCAGATACTCGATGATCCGACGTTTGGGCTTTTCGAGCCCGAAATGATCCTCGTCCAAGATCTTCTGGGCTTTTTTGATATCCAGGTTATCTTCGGTGCGTTCGTGCCAGGGCAGAGCCGTGATCCAATCCAGGTAAGTCGAGGCCACCGTGTATTCGGCCGAGGAGGGATGCATACGGGATAACCGCTCCAGTTCCCGTTCGGCCTCCTTGCGGGCTTCTTCGGGCAGATTCTTCTCCTCGATTTTGGCGCGATACTCTTCTATCTCGACGCCGGCCTCGTCTTTTTCTCCCAATTCTTCCTTGATGGCTTTGAGTTGCTGCCGCAGGTAATATTCGCGCTGACTTTTATCCATATCCCCTTTAACCTGGTTTTGGATTTTACTGCCCAATTCCAGGATATCGAGCTGGTGGTTTGCCAGCCGGGTGACCTGTTTTAACCGCTCTTTTACATCCACAGTTTCCAGGACTTTTTGTTTTTCCTCCGGCGTCGAATTGATCGTCGATGCAATCATATCCGCCATGGTGCCGGCTTCCTGGATGGTTTTGGCCATCTGGGCCAGTTCCGGCGGCAACCCCGGAGACAACTCCACAATTCTTTCGAACTGGTTCATCAAGTTGGACATCAACGCTTCGGTTTCATTGTCTTTTGTTTCGATATCCCTAACCAGTTCGATCCGCGCCCGAAAATAGGATTTGCCCTCCTCGAAAGCGACTATTTTAAACCGGTTCAAGCCCTGAACCAGCAGCTGGGTTCGATTATCCTGGGTTTTGGCCATCTTGAGAATCATGGCACTGGTCCCCATTTTGGCGAGATCCTCGCGCCCCGGCGTTTCTTTGTCTTTGGGCTTTTTGGACACCATCAGGCCGATGATACGATCCTTAGCCATGGCTTCATCAACCAGCTGTACGGATTCACCTTGTAAAACCACCAGTGGCAATACCATTTTAGGAAAAAGAGCCGCATCATACAAAGGCAAAATCGGAAGGATTTCCGCCTCTTTTTCTGTTTCTGATTTGTTGGGTGCCGGTTGATCAGCCATAATCTCCTCCATCTGTCTGTGTCTGAATAATGATTACCCTACTCCACTGTATCAGCCTACAGTGCGCCCCCTACCCGTCCTGAATGGGTACCCGGTGGGTTCTTTCCGACGGCAGTTTTGCCAGCCGGATTTCGAGCAATCCATTTTGATAGGAAGCGGACACCACTTCCGGGTCAATGGGCGTCGGCAGAAATAGAATGCGTTCAAACGGCCCATATTGTATCTCAGCTAGACGATACGTTGCCTTGGGCGAGCAGTGCTTCGCATACCGATTCCCCTGGATTCTGACGGCCTTGCTGCTGATTTCGACGGAAAGATCATCCTTTTCGACACCCGGTATTTCGGCCAGTATCACCACCTCTTCCTCAGTTTCATTCATGTCCATCGGGGGCTTCCATGAGCGTTCCGCCAGCGAAAACCCCGGGCTCACGGATCGAAACATATCTTCAATTGTCTTTTCGAACTTGGAACCAAGCTGACCGAAATCATCTAAAAACCGTATTTTGATGTACTCCATTTCCGGCTCCTAACGTTTGTAATTACGCGTTCTTATCTTTCAAGTCAAATTGTCGAAAAATAACACCTAAAGATATCTTTGTAAAGGGAAGACCGGCGACGGCCGCTGCAATGATTGACCTGCGCAGCCATATCTCCCACTAACGGGCAGACCTGGTTTTGGTGGTAAACAACTCCGATGCCGTCTTGACAAGGATACATGCATGCTTAAATTTGGAAAAATCCAGATATAGCAGCAGGAGGTTGGATCATGCCCCTCGTGAAATGGGACCCGGTCAAAGACGTAGAAACGCTTCAAAGCAGAATCAACCGTATGTTCGAGGATTGTTTCGGCCGCACCTGTGACCCGGCGGATGAAACGGGTGATTGCGCCTGGAAGCCTGCGGTCGATATTTACGAAACTGAAAACGGAATCGTCTTTGACGCGGATTTGCCCGGCATCGGCAAAGCAGATATTTCCGTGGAGGTCAAAGGCAGTATTCTGACCCTCAGAGGCCAAAGAAGAGCCGTTTCCGATCTTAAAGAAGAAAACTTCTACCGGCGGGAACGCTGTTATGGAACCTTTCAGCGTTCATTTACGTTGCAGCAAATCATTCAACCCGGTCTGATCAAAGCGACTTTTAAAGACGGGGTTCTCAAGGTTGAGGTCCCTAGACCCCAGCTGGAGCAGCCCAAGCAAATAGCAGTCAGCATTGAATAATGACCGGCGTTCACACCCCATAATCGTTATAATATCCCAAAATTTAATAGATTTCGGCATCCGGGAATTTTTTCTGACCAATAGCCGCCCAGTTTTTTCCAGCGTTGAAATAATTATTTGAATTCCTGTGCGGAGCTCATATGCGCCTGGCCAAGCGTCTCAAAAAGCGGATGGAAAAGCTGAAGGATTTTTTCTATCTGTATACCAGAGGTCTAAACCGAAGGGAAGTCGAGCGGCTTTTGAAGAAGGATACGGTGGATGCGTTCTCTTACTTTAAAAAGCAAGACGCTGATTCCCGAGCATGGCAGCCAGCGCCTTTCGGTCAAATCGGTCCTGATTGTCTGCAAGCAAATCTTTATCAGTTTCATTATGCAGCTGACTCCCGCGCGTCGTTTGTTTTACGGGATCGGTATTGTCTGCTTTCTGTTTGGCGTGTTTCACATTGAACTGTTCTATATCGCCCTGTCCTTCATTATTTTGAATTTGCTGCTTGCCCTGGAACTCGTTGACAAGCTGACCACCCGCGATGAATTGGAGATCGCCAGGGATATTCAATTGAGTCTGCAGCCGATGAATATTCCCGAAACACGACTGCTTTCGATTGCAACCTTCTCCAAACCGGCCAGACTCGTCGGCGGCGACTTTTTCGACATCGTTCAGCCCGACAGCGGCCGGATCATAAGTATCGTCGGCGATGTCTCCGATAAGGGTATCTCCGCCGCACTGTATGCCGCCTATACGCAGAGCATGTTTCAATCTTTTTCGGAAACATGTGTTTCGCCGTCCGCTATATTTCACAGCCTGAACAATCTGATCGGCCGGCGGCTGCGTGACGGAGACTTCATTACAGCGGTGATCGCCTTTTTCGATCTCAACGAAAAATCGGTATCCATCGCACGCGCCGGTCACAATTGGCCGCTTTATTACTGCGCCAAATCCCGAACCATAACCGAACTGAAACCCAGGGGCGTTTGTATCGGCCTGTGTGAAAATGATCGTTTTTGCAACCAGATGGAAGAGCAAAAGCTGTATCTGAACCCGGGCGATCTCTTGCTTTTATATTCCGATGGTGTTACCGAGGCGGCCAATGCCCAGGATCTCATGTTCGATATATCCGGACTGAAAGCGGTCATTGCAGAAAGCGCACATGAATCGAGCGAAGACCTCCTAAAGCGGATCAATTCCCGCCTGCACGAATTTGTCAACTCCGACGATCTCCAGGATGACGCCACGATGGTTGCTGTTAAAGTCAAATGATATCTAATCCTCTGTAGATGGAAACAACAGGCACCGCAGCCAGTGGACCAGGGTATTGTCCTTCAACAGCGCTCTATCGATTTCTTCGAATCCCCGCAAGAGCTTTTCGGGCTCCGAGAACCAGTGGGCCCGGGTGGTAAAGGGACGTTCGGCGTCGAGTTGCTTGACAATTCTCGCCGGGTTCCCCGCTGCAACGCAGTTTGCCGGAATATGATCCACCACCACCGCACCGGCTCCGATAATGCTGTTTTCGCCAATGGAGACCCCCTTGCAGACAATGGCGCTGTCTCCGATCCATACGTTATCATCAATCCTGACCGGAGCGGCGGTTCCGACGGAGATTCGGTTATAAATATCGTGCCAATCCGAATCGGTGATGTAGGCATTGCTGGCGACCATGCAATTGTCTCCGATCAAAATTTCATGGGCCGAACTGATACGCACACCGGGACATATTAGACAATAGTTGCCGATATGTATATGTCCCCGATCTTTTTGTTCCGCCCAGACCGCCAGCCGGACGTTTTTTTCGGAAGATGCGACGACATTTACGTAATCACCGATTATAATGGGAGCCCCAAAGATTTTCACGTGCCAGGGACGCATAAATGTGAAGCCTTTTCCCAGGTGTTCGAGTTGCGCCCGGAGGAAATGGCGAACATAAAAATCCTGAAATTTCAAATGGATTTTCTTCAGATAATATGGACGATGATCTCTTCGCAAGGGATGTGCCCTGAATTCCGTCCGGCAGGTAACCGGAAGCATTAGGAGGGTGCATCTGTTTAGGCGCTTAACCCGACGACATCAATAAATTGTCGATTAATTGCTATTTGACGTGAGGTTTCAGGTGTCAGGTGTCAGCGTCGTCGGTTGCCCCTAACAGTTATATTGATCAACAAAGGGCTACGAACTACACAGATCCATAGGAGCTATCAAGCATCAAAAGTGCTAATTTCTGACACCTGAAACCTGGGTCGGGACGCTCAATATCCTATGGATCGCCAAAACCTATGACTGAACAACTGGCCGGCCGGGGTTAGATTGTAAACGGCATCGGCCGCCATCAGGGCCACGGCATTGGTCCAGCTAATTTTATCCTCCGGCCAAATGACCATTTCCGGAAAAGTGAATCCACACCAATAGGAGCCGTCTTCATATCGGCATTCGGCGACCCAGCTGAAAATAATCCTGGCCTGCTCCTGATTTCCCATCGCCGCCAGTGCGATTACCAGCTCCGAGGTCTCTGCGATGGTTACCCACGGCGCATCGGAAACACATCGAACTCCGTGATCTTCGATGATGTATTTCGTCCAGTATTTATCGATGCGCTTTTGGGCTTCGGCTCCGGTTAAAGCGCCCGCAAGTATCGGATAGAACCAGTACATGGAATACCGGGATTTGGCGATATTGAACAGATGCGGTTTATGACGGATGGCGTCCCCCAGCTTGGATAGCGCGAGTTTCCATTTTTTTTTAGGCCGCCCGAGAATTGCGGCGATGGCCAGGGCACACTTGAGACTCATGTATATCGAACTGGATCCGGTCAAAAGCGCCATGGGATCCACCCGACCTTCCGGGCTGATGGCCCAGTGAATCTCACCGTCTGGGGTTTGAAGGCGCAAGGCGAAATCGATCGCCCTTGCCACGGTAGGCCACATGCGTTTTAAGAAATCAACGTCGGAGGTAATGAGATAATGGTGGAATACACCCACGGCAAAGTAGGAGGACATGTTGGCATCCCGCGTTTTGTCCCGGGGTTCACCTCGCATGTACTCCGCATACCAACAGCCGTCTTCCAACTGGGTACGCACCATCCATTCAAAGGCTCGCCGGGCCTGGGTCAGGTAGCCGCCGACACTCAGGCCCATGGCTGCCTCGACATGGTCCCATGGATCCGTTTTTTGACCGTCGCACCATGGGATTTCTCCACTGCCCATCTGGTTTTCAGCAATCAGTCTGCAGACGGCGTCGATATTGATGGCAACATCCGCTGTCGCTGTTCTTATCAAGGTCTCAGATTTCATCCCGGTCTACCTTTCTCAATCGTAAGATGATATTAATATAGATAATTTAGACCTTAATCAAGAGACAATTTCCGTGTTTCGATCTTGACTTTAACAATATCAAGGTTTAGTTTACCTCGTATAATCGAAATCTTCTGATTTCTTCAAATCTTACATTGACGGATAGCTGCTACGTTTCCAAAATTCTTCTGATTGTATTCGATCGGACGGAACCGTCTCAAACGGCACCTCTCCTTTCGATAGACTATTGCAATTTCCAATTTCATCTTTTGAACACGGGTTAAAATCGGAAAGCGTTCAAATGAAGCGTAAGCAAAATCACTTTGAACCATCTGGCGGAAGAGGACGAAAAATCGTGGGTCCATCTCCGCGGAACGGGAACCCAAATGGCGTTGATGTCCCGACGCGCTGGAAAGGAGGCAAATATGTCTGAAAGCATTTACAAAGTGATTCAACTGGTAGGAAGCAGCGAAACCTCTTGGGAAGAAGCTGCAAGGAATGCGGTAGAAAAAGCCAGCCAGACCCTCAGAGATCTGAGGATTGCGGAAATTGAAAAGCTTGACATGAAAGTAGAAAACGGCAAGGTAAAATCTTTTCGCGCCCGCGTAAACCTGTCATTTAAGTACGGCGGCGGCGAATAGCCTCTCAAAGGATTATCAAGCCAACCTGTTTGGTGCCTGATCCGCTGCAAATACCAAACAGTTGAACCCAGCCACGGCAGGCCTGCGTTTCAAGCCCCCAAGGCTATGCGACCACCAGCGGAGCAGGTAATATGAGAAAGGCCCTAGTAGGGGCCGCGCTCTGCTGGTGATCGCTGATACAGGGCCATGCAGCCCTTAATAGAATACATGGGGTGCTGTGAACTTCGTCCGGATCATCCTTCCTCACAATTGATCTCTTGTCACAAAATAACTTATGCGAAAATTCAAAATCGGCATCGTGGGTTTAGGCGCCATCGGAACCGTATTGGGCACCGTCCTGCTTCGCAAGGATCCGTGTACGGTCCTCATTGGCAGGTCGGACCGAATGGGAAAGATCCTCCTGGAAAATGGGGTTAGCGTGTCTGGAGAAATTTCCGGGCACCAACCGGTGCAAAATTTTTGCAGCCGGATCAAGGATCTGCAACACTTCGACCTCGACCTGGTATTGATCAGCACCAAGACCTGGGCGCTGCCGCAGGTACTGGATGAATTGGCCGGGATTTTCAACCCCGGCATGCGAATCGTCAGCACCCACAATGGACTGGGAACCGAGGATTTGATTGCCGAGCGATTTGGAGCCGATGCCGCATTTCGCATGAATTTGAACTTCGGTGTGTCCCTGAAAAGCCCCGGAGAGGCCCACGTGGCTTTTTTCAATCGGCCGAACCAAATCGGCGCCGTCAGCGAAACCAATCGGTCTGCCGCCGAAGATATCGCCGAATTGTTCACCGATGCGGGTCTTGAAATGGTATTCTCCGATGATATCAAATTGACCGTCTGGAGGAAGATGGTCATGAAATGCACCATGGCCGCCATTTGTGCGGTCACCGGCAAATCCATCAGGGAAGCCCTGCACTTTCCGCCGACGAGAGAAATCGCCGAAGCCTGTTTTGAAGAAATGTTGGCAGTAGCCGAAGCAAAGGGCTATCATCTGGGCCGTGCGTATCTCAAACAGGCCGTGGCATATCTGGAAGAAGCGGGCATCCATAAAGATTCGATGTGCGCGGACATCGAAAACCGGCGCGCGACTGAAATCGACTTTTTGGGAGCAAAGGTGGTGTCGTATGCACGGGATATGGGGGTGCCCGTTCCGGTTGTTGCCGCAATGACGAATCTCGTCAAAGCGTTGGAAAGCAACTACCTGGGCAAGCGCTAGCAGTCCGAATTTTTTTCTTTTTAAAGCCGCGATGGCAAAATGAAATAGTCTGACTCATTGACGGCGTTTTGGGAGGGGCACTGCATCCCAATCAAACCGGCTCAATTTTTACCTATATTTTTGAAAAGATTGATAAATTATAATCGAACGGACGAAAATTGCGCTGCATACCAGCGTATCGGCACCGACGGGAGAAAGTTTAAAGTCCTGCAAGGATGTGGGACGGGTGAAGAACGGATACGGAGTCGGACCAAAATGCGGTGGGCTTTGGGGACGAAGGGTACGCTGCGGGCGGTGACGACCGCCGTGGCACGACGTTGCACGATGCGATCGGATCATCTTTCTCCTTTTTCTTGGGTTGGAATGGTTGGCAGTG
>CAVZEZ010000032.1:0-19989 GCA_963774425.1 uncultured delta proteobacterium
GGGAGGACGGAGGACAGACCGCAGATGGTAAAATTAAGGGATTGAGGATTGGGGATCGGGTTGTAGCGATAAATGTCATAAAACTTAATCCGTATCCCATAATCCTTAATCCTTATTTGCCTCCAACGACCGCAGGCATTCACGATACCAACGATCTAAACGAACCTAACGAACACAACGAACCCAACCGGCTCAACCGGCAAGGCCCAAAGGACAAACACATTGGCAGCCTTCATCGCACGCAGCATCATTCAGAAAATCATCACCCTCTTTTTCGTGGCGGTGGTTTCTTTTCTGATCATTCATCTGGCTCCCGGCAAGCCCAGCCAGGTGGATCCGCTGAATCCCAAGTTTACCCCGGAAATGGTGGAGCGGTTCCGTGCGGAGTTTCATCTGGACAAACCGCTCTATACCCAGTTCGTTTATTTTTACCGCGACCTTTTCACCGGCCGGACGCTGTCTTGGAAGGACAATCAGTCCGTTTTGAATAAAATCTGGGGGCGGTTTCTGAACAGCCTGCCGCTGTTTGCCGTGGGCACGATTCTTACCTGGACCATTTCATTTCCCATCGGCATTCGGTCCGCTATTTTTCGCGGGGGCGTGTACGATCGCAGCGCCACCTTTTTCGCCTATCTGTTGATTTCGATCCCGGGTTTTTTCTTCGCCTATATCCTGATCATCGCCGTCGTGACCCAGTTCCATGTCCCGGTGATCGGCATGGAAACATTCGGTACGGCCGGCACCTCCTGGATACAGGCGGCCATGGATCGTATCTGGCACCTGCTGCTGCCTTCCCTGCTGAGCGCCACCGCCGGCATCGCGGTGCTTTCCAGATATGTCCGCAGCCAGATGCTGGAAGTCGAAGGACAGGATTATGTGCGCACCGCCCGGGCCAAGGGACTTCCGGCGGAACAGGTGCATTACAGACATGCCCTGCGCAACGCCTTGCTGCCGTTTGTCACCATGTTCGGTTTGATACTGCCCGGTCTGATCGGCGGATCGGTTATCATCGAGACGATTTTTTCCTGGCCGGGCATCGGCCGAATGGCCTTCGAAGCGATTCTGGCCCGGGACTATCCCGTCATTCTGACGCTCAATTTCGTGTCGGCGCTCCTGGTTCTGGCAGGTACGTTTATCTCGGATATGCTGTATATGATCGCCGACCCAAGGATCCGGTTGTAGCCATTTTTTCGGGAGGCTGCGGCGGGGGGTAATTTCTATTTGCAGCAGTTTGGGACTCGATGAACAATTGGCAGAAAATTGATTTCAGCTGTCCGCTATAGTGCGGGGCATGAAAAAAGGATGGTTTTGTCGAAAAAGAAACTATTCATGAGCTTGAAGATAGCCTGGTAAATCTTGTGGGGCGGCCTCCAGCCGCGATATGGTTTGAAGGCGCTGGGTTTCAATTATATCGCGGCTGGAAGCCGCTCCCACACGGTATAAAATTATTCCAAGTCGCTGAACTTCAGCGTAGATTCTATGTTCATATAGGCCGGGGCCGCTGGCTAAAAGGCAGCCAGTCTGATCAAAGCAAAAATTCTATAAGAGAAGTGCAGAATTTGAACGCCAATAGCTGACACCTGACACCCGAAACCTGAAACCTGAAACCTGAAACCAATACACTTATGAGCCCAAACGAGCCCATACAGACAACACAAGCTGTTCTCTACGAGCCCCCGGCCCCGAAACGCACCCGGCTGGAGGAGTTCTGGCGATTGTTCAGAAAAAACAGACTCGCCGTTGCGGGCATGATTCTGTTCGTTCTGTTTTTCTTTATCGCCCTGACCGGTCTGTTGCTGACATCCGGTCAGCGGCCGGTATTCGATCCGGCGGTCATCAGACTGCAGGAGAAACTGCGCCCTCCGCTGGCCAGGGCCAATCTCGAAACACTGCAGCAAAATGAAATTCCGCTACTGGGGCTTTATTTTCTG
The DNA here is from genome assembly GCA_963774425.1 of uncultured delta proteobacterium. Taxonomy (GTDB): domain Bacteria; phylum Desulfobacterota; class Desulfobacteria; order Desulfobacterales; family JAFDCJ01; genus JAFDCJ01. Next base: position 1,932 of record CAVZEZ010000032.1, read on the forward strand.
GGAACCGATGATCTGGGTCGCGATGTCCTTGCCAGGATGCTGCAGGGGGCCTGGGTTTCACTGACGGTCGGTTTCGTCGCCGTGGGGATTTCGGTGTTGATCGGCATCGTCATGGGGGGCGTAGCCGGTTATTTCGGTCAACGGCATCTGCGGGTGGGCCATCTGCTGTGGGCCACATTGGCGCTGTTGGGTATCGCGCTGCTGCTGACCAGCCAGGTACATCCGGGCGGCATGGCGGTCATCGCCGCTGCGGTCTTTGCGATCCACCGCCTGTGGAAGAAATCGCCGCTGCGCAATCGCCGCGGGTCGGTATTGAATCGCCTGCTGCGCAAAAACACCCTCTCGGTGGATACCCTGGTCATGCGTTTCGTGGATGTGATGCTGTGCTTTCCAAGCTTTTTCCTGATCCTGACGGTTGTCGCGCTCCTTCCGGCCAGCATTTACAACATCATGGTCGTCATCGGACTGACCAGTTGGATGGGGACCACCCGTTTCGTACGGGCTGAATTTCTCTCGCTGCGGGAACAGGATTTCGTGGCCGCCGCCAAAGCCCTGGGCCTGAGCCATGCACGCATCATCTTCCGCCATATGATGCCCAATGCCGTCGCGCCGGTTCTGGTATCGGCCACCATCGGCATTGCCACGGCCATATTGACGGAGGCGGGCCTGAGTTTTCTCGGATTCGGGGTTCCGCCCCCCCATGCCACCTGGGGAAACATTCTTTCAGACGGCAAACGGTTCATTTTCGACGCTCCCTGGCTGACATATACCCCGGGAATCGCCATTCTGACGGTGGTGCTGTCGTTCAACCTGTTCGGGGAGGGTTTGAGAGATGTCATGAACCCCAAACTGCGGGAAAGATAGGCATGGATACCAACAACATATTGCTCTCCGTCAGAGACCTCAAAATCTACTTCCGTGGTGACGACGAGCTGTCACTGGCAGTGGACGGCGTCGGTTTCAATGTACACCGCGAAGAAACGGTATGTCTGGTGGGAGAGTCCGGCTGCGGCAAAACGGTGACAGCCCTCAGTATTCTGGGACTGGTCCCCTGCCCTCCGGGTGAAATCGCCGGCGGCGGCATCTTTTTCGAGGGTCGCGATCTGCTGGCATACAGCGAGGACCAGCTCCAGGCTATCCGCGGCAACCGGATCGCCATGGTTTTCCAGGAGCCCCTGACCTCGCTCAATCCGGTGTTTACCATCGGCGACCAGATCGGAGAAACCATTCGAATCCATGAAAAGGTGTCCGATGCCGAACTGGAATCCCGCTGCATCCGGCTGCTAAAGGATGTGGGCATCCCGGCCGCCGCAGAACGCATCGGCGACTATCCGCATCAACTGAGCGGAGGCCAGCGCCAACGTGTCATGATCGCCATGGCACTGGCCTGCGACCCGCAACTGGTGATCGCCGACGAGCCCACCACGGCCCTCGATGTGACGGTCCAGGCCCAGATTCTAGGCCTGCTCGACTCGATCCAGAAGCAGCGCGCAATGTCGGTTCTGTATATTACCCACGATCTGGGCGTGGTTGGCGAAATTGCAGACACCGTATATGTGATGTACGCCGGCATCATCGTCGAGCAGGGTGCCAGAAAGGCGGTCCTTGAAAATGCCCGCCATCCTTACACCCGCGCGCTGCTGGCATCCATTCCTGATCGTTCCAAACGCGGCCGGCGGCTTTACAGCATACCGGGCAGCGTGCCCAACCCGGCCTACAAACCGCCGGGCTGCCCCTTTCATCCCCGCTGTACGCATGCCATCGATCAATGCCGCCGACAGGTCCCCCGGATGTGTGATTATGGTGATGGACACCTGGCACGTTGCCCGGTGCTGTTTGATGGTGAGGCAGGATATGATTGTCAGGCTGAAATGGACGAGAATTGACAACGAATCGGAGTATCGCTGACATTCCGATAGCAATGTTCGGAAAGCCGCAGATCAGGCGTATGGACATATGAATCAAATCAGCACTGATAGTTCCGTCATCCTGCGGGTCGAAGCGCTGCAGAAATATTTCCCGATCCGCAGAGGGTTTTGGCAACGGATTGCCGGCTGGGTAAAAGCCGTCGAGAATGTGTCCTTTCACATCGAGAAAGGCAAGACGCTTGGATTGGTGGGAGAAAGCGGCTGCGGCAAAACCACGGTTGCGCGGCTGGTCCTGAAATTGCTGGAGGCCGATCGGGGAAAGATCCTTTTCGACCGGCAGGACCTGGTGCCGCTCTCCGAAGCGGAAATGAAACCGCTGAGACGCAGAATTCAGATTGTTTTCCAGGATCCTTACGGTTCCCTCAATCCCAGGATGACCGTCGGAGAATCCATCGCGGAAGGGCTGAGGGGGGCGGGTCCGGATTCCGAGCGAAATCGGCGGCAGCGTCTGGAACGTTTGCTGACGATGGTGGGCATGTCCCCGGCAACCATGGACCGATATCCCCACGAATTCAGCGGAGGACAGCGACAGCGCGTCGGCATCGCCCGCGCACTGAGCGTGGAGCCTTCCCTGATTATATGCGATGAGCCGGTCTCGGCGCTGGATGTTTCCATTCAGGCCCAGATAATAAACCTCCTGAAAGACCTGCAGGACGACCTCGGTTTGAGCTATTTGTTCATTTCCCATGATCTGAATGTGGTGGGATACCTGTGCAGCGACGTGTCTGTCATGTATCGGGGAAGTATCCTGGAATCCGCTCCGGCGGATGAACTCTTCGACCGCCCTTGCCATCCTTATACCCGCATGCTGCTGTCAGCCGCACCCGGATCGGCGATCGCTGAAAAATACGGCCTGATCGAGGACAGCGAGGAGAAACCCGCTTCATCGGCGGAGTCCGCCGGCTGCGGATTTCGGCAGAAATGCCCCTTAGCGGAATCCCGCTGCCGGGAGACCGGCCGGCGGTTTGTAAAAGTCGGTAGAAACCATCGGGTACGATGCTGGAAAATCATGGAAAACGGGGAAGCCCTGTATTTTCCCTGACAGGCCGATCACCATCGATCTATCTCAGCGACTGGATTCAAGGCGGAAGGGTCAAAGACCTTGAACCCCTCAACGCCTGACCGATAAAACCCTGAACGATCATAAAGGACGTTGTCAATTGGATCACGAAAGCTTCAATACCCCTAAAGAAGAACTTTATAATAGAATATCTAAACTTCAGAAATACCTTACTAAAAATTATATCGAAGGTGCTTTGATTTTACAGCTCGTCGATTTGTTTTATTTCACCGGCACCATCCAGCAGGCCCATTTTTACGTTCCGGCCGGAGGAGATCCGCTGTTGATGGTGCGCAAAAGCTATGATCGCGCCCGCAAGGAATCGGCGATCGAAAAAATCCTGCCGCTGAACCGCGCCTCCGACCTTCCCGACATTTTAAAAGCCAACGGACATGACCTGCCCGCCACCGTTGGGCTGGAACTCGATGTTTTGCCCGTCAATATATTTTCCGGTCTGCAGAAAACCTTCGACAATCCGCGCGTCACCGACATCTCGCATGCGATCCGCATGATTCGTGCCGTCAAATCAGACCATGAAATCGATATTATGCGCGAGGCCGCCCGGTTGTCGGACCGCGTCGCCGCCTGGTTGCCGCAGGTCCTGCGGGAAGGCATGACCGAACTTGAGGTTGCCGGGAAAATAGAAGCGGAGGCACGCAAATTGGGCCATCAGGGGGTGATACGCATGCGGCTGTGGGGAAACGAAATGTTTTACGGCCATCTGATATCCGGTGCCGCGGGAGCGGTACCCAGCTTCCTGTCATCGCCCACCGGCGGTGTCGGCGCCGGTCCGGCCGTGGCCCAGGGAGCGGGATTTAAAACCATTCAACGGCATGAGCCGATACTGTTGGATTATGTATTTTGCTACCACGGCTATCTTTCCGATCACAGCCGGATTTTTTCCCTGGGAACGTTGCCGTCCGAATTGCGGGCAGCCCACCGGGCCATGCTGGAAATCCAGCGCGAGGTTCAGGCGATGGCCCGCCCGGGGGTAAAAGCGGGGGATGTTTATAACCTGGCATTGAAAAGGGCCGAGGCGTTTGGATACGCCGATCATTTCATGGGATACAAGAAGGAAAGCGTCCGCTTTGTCGGTCACGGCATCGGCCTGGAGGTGGATGAATACCCCTTCCTGGCGGCCGGGCAGCGGCTTGAATTAAAGGCCGGGATGACCATCGCCCTGGAACCGAAGGTGGTTTTTCCCGGTCAGGGTGTGGTCGGCATCGAAAACACCCACCTGGTGACCGCCGACGGTTTGGAGCCACTGGGGCAATTTCCGCAGGAGGTTATGGAAATTTAATGCACCTTGAGATCCAAATCACGGCGTTTTATTTTAAAACATCCTAAGCTACCTAAATTTTAAGCTATTTTGTCTGCATAGCGGCGTGCAGCCCTCGATACGTTTAATTTTCAAACGATATCCCGGGCAGGGTGCGGCAAATATTCTATAACTAATTGAATTTTAATCATAATTTCAGTTGGCACCGTCTTTGCTTCGAAGAAAGATGTCCATACACCCTCAACCATTGGAGTGAATATGTCCTGGTACATCTATCTTCCGATCGCCCAGCACAGTGTTTCCCTGCCGGCGGTGGTAGGGCTTGGTTTTGTGGTGGGCCTGTTGTCCGGTCTTTTCGGAGTCGGCGGCGGTTTTCTGATGACCCCTTTGCTTATTATGATCGGTATTCCTCCGACCGTCGCTGCGGCGTCGGATTCAAACCAGATTGTGGCTGCTTCGGCCTCAGGAACTTATGCCCATTACCGGCTTGGCAATGTGGATTTCAAAATGGGGATCTTCCTGCTCATGGGGGGCGTTATCGGCGGAACGGGAGGCGTTCAGATTATCCGTATTCTTCGCCAGATGGGAAATGCCGACTTTCTGATCAAGATCACCTATGTGATCATGCTGGGTTTTGTGGGTGGTTATATGTTCTTTGAGAGTCTTCAGGGGCTGCGGAAGGAAAAAGCCCCGGTCGGAGCGGTACCGGAAAAAAGCGCCTCCGCCTATTCGCGCTTTATCCGGCGACTGCCCTTTCAGACCCGCTTTGATAAATCCGGCATCGTGTTGTCGCCCATCATTCCTTTGTTTTTGGGGGGCTTGGTGGGTGTCCTGGCTGCCATTATGGGGGTCGGCGGAGGATTCATCATGGTCCCGGTAATGGTTTATCTGCTGCGGATGCCGATGCATGTGGTGGTCGGCACGAGTCTTTTTCAAGTCCTTTTCACCTGCATCGACGTCACCATCATGCAGGCCTATTCAAATCGAACCGTCGATTTCGTTCTGGCGCTGCTCCTGCTGATCGGATCCACCTTCGGGGCCCAGATCGGGGCGCGTCTGAGCACCAGACTCAAAGACGACCAACTCAAGATATTCCTGGCCGTCCTGGTGCTGGCGGTAACGGTTAAAATGCTGTTAAGCCTGGTGCTCCCTCCCCACAATCTGTTATCATACCATGGAGGTCACTGATTTCATGCGACATGTACATTTCCTCCGGTTCTTATTTTGTGCGATCCTCGTTACCTTTTTTGCCGAAACCCCCTGGGCCGCAGAATCCGACCCACTGCAGGTCCATCCGGAAATTCTGGACATGGGTACTTTTTATTCGGGCGGTCAGATCACGATTTCGGGTGAAGTGCCGGGTGGGCAGGACGTCATTGTCGAGGTTGCCGGACCGACGGGAAATGGACAATTTGACCTCAAAGGTCGTCTGGGGCCCTTCTGGATGACGCGGGACCGGGCCGAGTTGGACGGAGCACCGGTCATGTATGCGCTTTTGCTGCCGGGACGTCGGTGGCAACGGAAAGCCTCCGCATTGGGCCTGGGCCTCGAAAACTTGAGAAGAAAGATTTCTATAAAGTCCGCCACCCTGGCCCCGGCCAAAATCTTCAATATGTTTCTTGACCTGAAAAAAAGCGAAGGGTTGTATGTCGTGCTGGATAAAGCCGTTTCCTACAAACCCGCAGGAAACAGCGGCAGGCGCTTTAAGGCGATCTGCTGTCTTCCCCGCTCCATGGCTCCGGGGAAATATACCGTCAGAGCTGTTGGCGTTGCAAATGGCGCGAAAGGCATGGTGCAGACTGGCAGCTTTCTTGTCCATGAGGTCGGATTCGCCCGCCTGGTCGATGATCTGGCCACAAACAAGCGCTTGACTTACGGCATTTTAGCTGTCGTCATCGCATTGTTTGCCGGCGCCGTGATGGGCTTCCTTTTCAGAGGCGGTGGAGGGCATTGATGGTCAGGACAAGGAAGATCGCGAGATTTTTGAAGATCAAAGGGCTGCGGTACAGACCCGCCTCAATGCCCTTCAGCGATTTGTTTGTCCGATTCCACCAGGTCCTGGAAGAAAATACAAAAGCCATGGAAATCATAATGGAACTGGAAGACAAGCTGGGAGGAGAATATGTCTTTGACCATAAATTTCTGGAAGATTCGGTCCATGACATCAAAGCCGTCATGTTGCGCAGTGCCTATCACTTCAATGTCATCACCGACGGCCGATTTTCGCAAATCTATGAAGTCATCGAAAACCTGACCCAGCAATTGCAGCAGGAATTAAGTGGTCATCTGATAGTTCCACACGGACAAAATGTGGTCGCCTTGTCCGAAATCAATGAAATTATGGCCGACCTGGTCGGCAACAAGGCCTACAAGCTTTCAAAGATTGTTTCACTGCCGCAAACCGCCGTACCACCAGGAATTGTCGTCACGGTAATGGGATTCCGCAACTACCTGGCGTATAATAACTTGTTTGACGAGATATCGCCTTTGTTGACTGCCTGCCCGCAAGGAAGTCGCCAACTGGAAACTGTTTCCCGAAATATTCGTCTGATGATTCTGGGAGGCGAAATTCCGCCTGATATGCGCCAGGAAATTCTGAAAGCGGTTGAGACGATTTGCCCCAACCGACCGGAATCCGCTTTCTATGCCGTGCGAAGCAGTGCGGTGGGAGAAGACGGTGAACTGAGTTTTGCCGGGTTGCACGATTCATTATTAAACGTTCCTTTTCGGGAACTGCTGTCGAGTTATAAGCAGGTCCTTGCCAGTTTATATAATCCGGCTGCCCTCGAATACAGGATCAAGCACCAGATTCCCTTCTCGGATATGGCCATGGCCGTGCTGTATCAAAAGATGGTTCCCGGCCAGGTCAGCGGGGTGATCTACAGCATCGATCCCAACGCACCGCATGAGAATGTCTGTCTGCTTACGGCAACCCGGGGATTGGGCAAGGGCGTGGTCGAAGGCAGCGCGGTGGCCGATACCTTTCGACTCTCCCGCGACCCTCCCTTTCCGATCCTATCGTTGCGGGTCGGTGGAAGCGGATTCGCTGCCTCTCGACAGCCCGCCAGGCACATTTCGGACCGTAGGGGTATCGAGGCTGCCCACCCCTGTCTGGCACCTGAAACGGCGGCGGCCCTGGTAGAGACCGCTATGATTCTTGAACGGTTCTTCAAGCGGCCGCTGGATATTGAATGGACCATCGACACCGAAGGACGTATGTGGATTCTGCAAGCCCGGCCGTTGGGATTGAACCGTGCCAGCCGGGCCCGCAGCCCTGAATTGAAAAACCTCTTGCGGTATTACCCCACGATCTTCAAGGACCTGGGAACGATTGCCTACCGGGGCATCGGGGCCGGCCCCATATGGTTGGCCGGGGAAGGTGCGAATTTTGACGATTTTCCAACCGGCGCGGTCGTGGTGTCGCATTACAGTCTTCCGGTATTGGCACGAGTCATACCGCGTGCCAGCGCAATCATTACCGATGTGGGCAGTCCCACCGGCCATATGGCCACGGTTGCCCGTGAATTCAGAATTCCGACGATCGTGGACACCGGTTCGGCCACCGAAATTTTGAAATCCGGCCAGTTGGTCACCGTGGACGCCGAAAGAAATGTGGTGTATGAGGGACGAATCAAGGAATTGCTCCACCATCAATTGCTGGAGCGGGCTTCCTTTGAAACGGCCTATGAATTTCAGCTTCTGCGTCGGATGCTTAAACGAATGGCTCCGCTGACGCTGGTTGATCCTGAGGACTCCGGATTTACGCCGGCAGGCTGCCGCACCATTCACGATGTCCTGCGGTTTTTCCATGAGAAATCAATCAATGCCCTCGTCAGAATCGCCCAGGACCGACGAACGCTGATAAAGCACGGTGCCCGACGCCTGAAGGCGAACCTGCCGCTCAATTTGATCGTCATCGATATCGGTGGCGGTTTGGAATCAAACCTGGGCAAGACGGATTGGGCAGAGCCCCGGCATATCAAATCTCAGCCGATGTTGGCGCTCTGGGCCGGCATGGATTCACCGGACATTTGGAATACGGACCCGATTGCAGCGGATTTCAAAGGTTTGATTTCCAGCTTGACGCGAACGCAGACCATGGCGCTTCCGGGAAATATGCTGACAGGTTTGAATGTCGCTGTTTTGAGTGCGAATTATTTAAACCTGACGTTGCGAGTCGGGTACCATTTTACCGTGGTCGATGCCAGCCTTTGGCCGATTTCTGAGAAAAATAACATTTTCTTTCGGTTTATCGGCGGCGCCACAGATATCACCCGGCGTTCCCGCCGGGCAGCCTTGCTGGGATCCATTCTTGAGGAGTTCGGCCTCAAAGTGGAGAAAAAAGGGGATCTTGTCATCGCCCGTTCCGTCAATGGTACAGAGGAACAGACGCGGGCTTACCTCAATATCATCGGTCGTTTGATCGGTTTTTTACGGCAGCTCGATATCCTGATGAGAGACGATGGGGCCGTCGACCATTATTTCAAACGCTTTATGGCTGACTACCGGCGTGCTTTTCAGGGTGAGAACAATTAAAGGAGTGAAAAAATGGCTACGAAACCAACAATATGTATTCTCGATGACGAATCGATCGTCGGCGATCGCCTCAAACCGGAAATGGAAGACGACGGTTATGAGGTTGAGGTCTTTATCGAAAGTGCCAGCGCAATTCAACGCTTGGAGGATCGGTGTTTCGATATTTTCATTACGGATCTGAAGATGGAAGGCGTGGATGGAATGGGTTTCCTGGAAAAGGTAAAGGAGTACTGCCCTCAAAGTGAAGTGATCATCATCACGGGCTACGCCACCATTGAAACAGCCCGCGAGTCCTTCATCCGCGGCGCCTATGACTTTATCGCAAAGCCGTTTCGCATCAGCGAAATCCGGGATGCTGTCAAAAAAGCTCGGGGTCGCGGTCGCAAGAACCGCAACAATGGCCGGAAAGGGAGTATCACACATGCTCAGCCTTCTCGTAGCGATTGATCGCAGCCTGGAAGCAAGCTTTGCCCTCAGGACTGCCTGTCTGTTCGGTACCGACATTAATATTCAACCGATTTATATTTTTGATCCTCCGGGACGCGATTTTGCCTTCGGTGCCGGTTGGGCCCGTAAATCCTGGGAACGCGAAACCAGCCGGCAGGCGGAAGAGAATATCGGCGATCTTGTCCTGGCTGAGCGGAATCAGTGCCCCAACATCCATGATCCGGTGGTTCTGACCGGTGACCCCTTTCAGGAGCCGGCCGAATATTTCTGGTCCGGCAAGTTCGATTTGCTGGTTGTAGGCGCGCCTTTCAGAGGTTCGGGACCGCTGGCCCTGTGCCGGCGCTTCGGCAATGCGGCCCGCAAAGAAGGCCGCACCCTGCCCCTGATGGTCGTCCGCCATCTTAAAAATATAGCGAAAATTGTTGCCCTCACCGATGGCAGTGATCTCGCGGAGAATACTTTGGGACTCCTGATGAAAATAAGTCCTCTTCTTTCCGGGCGGATTACTTTAGTAAGTACGCGGGCGGCTAAAGCCAAAGATGATTCGATGGAGACCCTCAACCTTGAGAGAGGGTTGGCAATTTTTAACGAGAAGGGCATCCAGGCAGACGGCCATTGCGCCTCAGCGTTGGGAACCGAACGTCTGGCGGCCATATTGAAGGCCGCCGATCTGTTGGTCAATCCTGTTCACCGAAAAGACCTCTGTCATTTTTCTCACGAATTGCAGGAAGATGAAATTCAGGCCGTTCTTCTGCACCTGGAGGGGCACTAACCCCAACTTTGCATAAAATCGCCTCAACCGGGAGTGCAGTGAAGCTCTTACCTGCTGGATGCTGGATAGTTTAGACAGAAAATGAATTTTTTGCAACCGTAGCGTCAACCTTGCCGAAATCAAAGGCGGCGCTATTCCAGGAGGCCGAACTTATTGATTTTGCGCCATAGGGTCGAACGGGTAATGCCCAGAATTGAGGCCGCCTTGTCACGGTGGCCGTCGACGGATTGCAGCACTTTGGCGATGTGGGCGCGTTCCATTTCTTCCAGGCTTTGCAGCCTGTTAGCGGTCGATGATTGCATGCTGCTGAGAAAAGGCGGCAGGTCATTGACCTGGATTTCCCCGCCGTCTGCAAGGGCGACCGCTCTTGCGACAATATTCTCAAGCTCCCGAATGTTGCCCGGAAATTCGTATTGCGCCAGTATTTCCCGCGCCTGATCCGAAAACCCGCGCACTTCTTTCTTGTAGGCCTTGTTGAATTTATGCAGAAAATGGTCGGCCAACAACCATAGATCGCCTTGGCGATCCACCAGCCGCGGCAGCAAAATGGTCATCACATTCAAGCGAAAAAACAAATCCTCCCGGAATAACCCTTTTTCCACTTGCACTTTGAGATCGCGGTTGGTTGCAGCCAGGATGCGAATGTCTAAATGCACGGAGCAACTGGCCCCCAGGCGGTAGATCTGTCCCTCCTGTAATACACGCAGGAGCTTGACTTGCATATCCGTGGGCATATCGGCGATTTCGTCCAGTAAAACCGTTCCGCCATCCGCCGATTGGAGCAGGCCCATGCGCGAGGAAAACGCCCCGGTAAAAGCGCCCTTCACATGGCCGAACAGCTCATTGGCAATGAGTTCCGGCGAAAAACCACCGCAGTTGAAAGAAACGATCGGCGCCTGCTGCCGGGGGCTGAGCAGATGAATCGCGCGTGCCGCCAACTCTTTGCCGGTACCGCTCTCGCCCTTGATGATCACGGGGCAATCCAACGGGGCGACCTTTTCGATCAGCCGGTAGACCCGTTCCATTTCAGGGCTGGTCCCGATGATACCCGCTTTGCCGGCGTTGTGAACCAACATAGCCCGCAGACTGCTGGCCTCATTGCTGATTGTGATTTTTTCGACGATCCGTGAAATCAGGTTGTCGAACTCGGCGAGGCGGATCGGCTTGGTTAAATAATGAAAGGCACCGGCCCTTACCGCCTCCATGGCTGTATCGATGGACGCATAGCCGGTGATAACCACTACTTCGGTATCACTGTGGTGGGCCTTGACGCGCCGCAGGATATCCATGCCGCTTAGATCCGGCAATTTCAGATCGGTAATCACAAGGTCATGCGGCGTTGCCCGAAAGGCTTTTAGAAAAGAATTTCCTTCGAAAAACAAATCGACGGGGTATCCGGTGTCGGCCAGGTGTTCCTGGAGGCGCAGCCCGGAGATTTTTTCATCCTCGATAATGGCAAGGCGCACGGGTGTTTTATCCATCGATCACTTCCTCTTTGATCGGCAGCACAACGGTAAACGTACTTCCTTTTCCGAGAGCACTGGCAACGCTGATTCTGCCGCCATGTTTCTTGATAATGCCGTAGCTGACCGAAAGACCGAGTCCCGTCCCCTTTCCTACTTTCTTGGTCGTGAAAAAAGGATCAAAAATTCGAGAAAGATGTTCTTCGGCAATACCACTGCCGGTATCACGAACCGTGACAACGATCTTTTGATCTTTTGTCGGAGCGGCCTGCACAAAAAGTTCACCGCCGTTCGGCATGGCGTGAACCGCATTGGTCAACAAATTAATGAAAACCTGCTCCAGAGCCTGCCGATTGCCCCTGACGACAGAAAGGTTTGTTGCGAGGTCCACCCTCAATTTAATATTGCTGACCGTAATCTGGTTTTCTGAAATCTGGATTGTTTCCTGAAGAAGCCGGGCGATATTCAGGTCTTCGATAATGGCCGTATTGGATCGTGAGAAATCGAGCAGGTTTTTCACGATTCCGCTGGCCCTCACGGCCTGGGTGAGGATATCGTCCAACATGGCCGAACGCCGTTCTGGGGTAATTCTTCGTCCGCTCATCAGGCTGTCGATGGTCAGAATGATATTGTTGATCGGGTTGTTCAATTCATGGGCCACACCCGATACAAGGGTGCCTAAAGACGCGATTTTGCGCGAATGGATGATCTGCTCCTGCCGGGCTTCGAGTTCTTCCGCCATCCGGTTGAAAGCGAGAATCAAACGATCCACTTCACTTTCGATGCGATCCGGATGATGAATCGGACCGAAATCGCCGCGGCCGATCTTGGTTGTGGCTTTTTCAAGTCTGGTCAAGGGTTGGACGACCTTTCGATTCACCAGGACAATTCCCACGATGAAAACGACCAGGATTAAACCCATCGAGATAACCGGCCAGCGTAATGCCCGGCGGGCGGCGACGGTGACTTGATGTTTGCCGGCGGTCAACAGCTCATATGATAAATCGACCATGCGTTTGCCGACCGTCCTGATTTTTTCCTGAACCGCTTCATCCGGTGAATTACGATGCGGCGATTTTCCAAAGATGGAAAGTACGTTGCCGTATTCTTGCAAGGCCGATTCCAAATTCCCTTGTTCATTTGAACGCTCCCCGATTCCTGCTTTGGCCGACAGCTTTGCAAGCATGCGCCGGGCGTGGTCGAACTGGTTGACCGTTTCGTCGAGATCCACTTGCTCATGGTAGAGGAGGAAATTTTTTTCATAGCGTCGAATTTCGAGCACCGTATTGTACAGGTCCTCACAATTCTCTAAATCCAGGGTGGCCTGGTTGATACCGTGAATCTCGAAGTAGATGATTGAAAAATTGGACAGCCAGATGAGAATACCGACCAGTGCCAGTGCCCGGAACTTTTCTCTTAATCCCAGATTGAACCAAAACCACTTCATCTGCGAAGCGATTCTCATCTCCGTTCCCTGTTGCGGCCTCGTCACCATACCAGTACCTGTGAACCGATGAGACGATCCGGCCGGACATGTCCGTTTCGACGCCCGGCCGGCCTGCTTTTTCCTGCCGCCGGAGGCGATCAATCGGAATGGATTTCAGCCCAAAAACGGGCAGTCTCGCTACGGGTCTCGACCCAACCGTTTGCCACCTTTTCACTTGTGAAACTAGGGGCTAGCTTAGTACTTGAGGGAATATGTCAGGAGTATGTTTGGATGTCAAGGATAACCAGCATGCTAAACTAAGGGGGAATTTAAACGACGACGAGGACGGCACTGCGGATTTGATCGAAACGGCCGGCGGTGATGGCAATGGCGACGGAAACGCCGCCAGCCTTCAAAGCCATGTCTCCGCCTTATTTGATAGGGCTAAGTTTTTACCGTCAAGCAAGCGCCGGCCGTCATGTCGGTATGGAAGCACTCACCACGGTCCCTTTCCCCGGTTCGGAACGAATCCGGAATTCACCCTTGCAGATTTCGACCCGTTCGCGCATGCTGTGAATGCCATACCCCCCGGGAGAACCATTCTCCGACAGTACTTTTGAAAGATCGAAGCTGTTGCCGTTGTCGGCAACTTCCAGACGGATTTGATTCTGACGGTTGTTCAGCTTGATGCGCACGGTGGTCGCGTCGCTGTGTTTGCCGACATTGTTCAGGGCCTCCTGCATGACGCGGTAGATCACCGTCTGAATGTCGGTGGCCAGGTCTTCACCCTCGATGTCGATTGCGGAGATGATCACGATTCCGGGATTGGACCGTTTGAAATCCTGGATGTATTCGGTGAGGGCCGGTTTCAATCCAAAATCGTCGAGGGTTCTGGAACGTAGTTGGTTTGAAATGCTTCGGGTCTCTCTGATGACTGCAGCCAGATGCGCCACTATTTTAGGAAGCGGCATTTGTGGCGTTGGGATCTCCTGTTCCGGCGAGCTCAAATGCGCTTCAAGCTCCATTTTTATGGCGGCCAGGGTGCCCGCGATACTGTCGTGGATTTCTTTCGAAAGTGTCTTGCGATCACTTTCCATTGCGTCTATGGTTTTTCCGGCGAGCTGCCGGATGGTCGAATTGAGTTCTTCGAGTTCCCTGTACTGCATTTCGATCTCGTTCGTGCGCTCCCTGACACGCTGTTCCAGTTCGCGGTTGAGCTCCCCGCTGATCGCCATTTCCCGACGCAAAGCCTCTTCAGCCTTCAGCCGTTTGCTGATATCGATAAATGTGAGGATCTCCAGCCGTTGTCCCCGGGTGTCCCGGAACACCGCACAAGATACATTAACCGGCAGACGGGAACCGTCCCGGCGGATCATGTTCAATTCGGCGCTGGCTTTTGCCAGAGCAGCGAGGTCTTCGCGAAATTTGGCGACATCGAATGAATCTGAATCCAACAGGTTTCCGATGGTCGATTCCCTTAAATTCGCGATATCATCGCCGAGCATACCGCAGGCGGCCGGATTGGCGGTCAGAATCGGTCCGTCCTGGACCCCCAGGATAATGCCGTCCAGGCTGTTTTCGAATATGGATTCATAGGGTTTTCGCGGGCTTCTGTTCAGTTCGGAGAGCACTTCCTCGATGGATCTTTCCGCGAGCATCCTGAATACCGCCACCAGCAGATATATACCCCCCAGATACTGGGCGCAGCGTCCGGTCCAGCCGATGATGCCGCCGAAGGTTCTTGTAAAAAATACCCCCAACAATCCTTCGGCGATGAGCATCAATCCCAGAGCATACCAGAAGAAAAAATCGTTTCTGGATTTAAAATACAGCGTTAAAATATAGATGCCGGAAAAACAAAGCAGAACGGTGGCCGATCCCAGCACAAATTGTCTGATCAGAGAGGGTCCGACCTGTTGAATGTAGAAGACGGGGGTCCAATCTGCCAGCGTGGCCGTCACGATCAGAGTCACCGTCAGAAAAACGCCGGCATAACTGATCGCCAGCGTCCGCTTTCTGCGCCCGATATCGGTTTCCGGGGGCAGCTCCAGAATGTCGGCAATCGCACTCGAAAAATGCAGAATTCCGCTCAGCAGCGCCCCACAGTTGAAGATGGTAACCGTCGTGTTGACGCCCTGCTCCAGGCGGATGAACCAACCGGCTGAAGCGCCGGCCAGGCCGAACGCCAGCGCGCCGCTGCCCAGCAGCGCCAGATTCAGGCTGCCGATGCGATAATATCCCCGGGCCGCCAGCAGACACACGCAAAATGAAGACAGACCGAGAAAGATATTATTCAGAACCGGCATCAGAAAGGGCGGTTCGAAGATATGGTAGCGCAAAAAATCATCCGGCAGAAAAAAATGGGCACCGAGGATAATGGATAGGATAACCGGCACAGCCGACGCGGGCAATGTTTTGAGTTCGGCCCGATGTCCGCCCCTTTCTATAGACACTGCGGGGGTCATATAATGATATTTCAGTTTGGTATGGGTATTGTTCACACAGGGCCTATCGATCTGATATTGCGAGAGACCTTGCGGGAAACGCTGTGAAAGTGATGGTCCCGTGCCCTATGATGGCACTTCTGGTGCCTACCACCGGGGAATGACGGGGTAAATACATTAGATCCTGTATTTTTCCATAATTCACTATTGAAAATCCGATACCGGTGAGGTAGAAGAAATAACAGCGCCAGCCGGGCCTTGAACCAGTCGGCTCACCGCAACCGGGGAGTTTCCGTTTCACGACAACCGCAGGGCTGGATTTTCTTTCGCCGCCCGACCGACCCAATTCATTCAGGAGACGATTACACCCATGCCCCATGATGTTTCGCCCCAAAAACTGCGCGGTCTTATCCGCAGCCGCGAATGGAACATACCCACCTCCGGGGCCGCACGCGGCTATCTACAAGCCAATCTGGTGATGCTGCCGGCCGCGGAGGCCTTTAATTTTTTGCTCTTCTGCGTCCGCAATCCCAAACCCTGCCCGATTTTGGATGTTCTAGAGCCCGGCCGGTTCGAACCCATCATCGCACCCGGGGCCGACCTGCGCACGGACCTGCCGCGCTATAAGGTATTCGAAAAGGGTGAGTTCAAATCCGAGATCGAGGATGTATCCCCTTATTTTGATGAAGATCTGGTCAGCTTTCTGCTGGGTTGCAGTTTTTCCTTTGAAAATGCCCTGCTGGCCGCCGGTCTTCCCATCCGCAACATGGAGGAGAAAAAAAATGTCTCCATGTATATCACCAACCGGTCCTGTACCCCGGCCGGACCTTTTTCGGCGCCGCTGGTGGTCAGCATGCGCCCCATGAGGCCGGACCAGGCCGTGCGGGCGGTGCAGGTGACCACCCGCTTTCATCTCACTCACGGTGCACCCATTCACCTGGGAGACCCCGAAAAAATCGGCATCGCCGACCTGGACAAGCCGGATTTCGGCGATCCGGTGACCATCCGGCCCGATGAGATCCCCGTATTCTGGGCCTGCGGGGTCACCTCCCAACTGGCGGCCACGTCCACCCCCCTTGACAGGGTGATCACCCACGCCCCGGGACATATGTTTGTTTCGGATCTAAGGGATGAGGATCTGACGATACTTTAATGCAATTTTGCTGAGCTGAATTGTGTCTGCCGTGTGTTGTTCGCTATCCGTTGTCAAAAAGGGTTTCAGCTCTTTTTGGTGCGTAGATCGGAATGCATGTTGTTGGCATAATCCAAATCGAAATCGGGATCGCTATCGGGATCGAAAAAAAATGCCCCTCGGACACAAAAAACCGGGCTTTTATCGCCTTTGGATAGTTTACGAGGCATGAGTTTGCGAGAAGGCTGACAGCCTGAAAGTATTGCCGCAATGCTCGGTCGATCGGAAAGCCGGGGCTATTGCGTAAAGGAAAATCCTGCTGGATACCGAATTGAGCAGTTCGATTTCGAATCCCGATAGCGATTTCGATTCCAATGAAGTCGAAGCTTCCTTAATCCTTACCCCCTAATCCTTAATCCTCAGCTCAACCCTCCTTGATCCTGCACTTATCCAACGCATTCAGTAGAAATACATCCGACTCACTACCGCTATGCCGATTTTTAACTTGACATCAAGAACGCGTTAATTTAATTACATCTGTAATGATTACATGTGTAACTATATTGCGAGAACAATAGATCCCCATGCCGGTTAACAAGCAGGCTTCGAAAATTGATACGATGGTATTGTCGACCTTTATTAAGCTGTTGCGGGCTGCCGAGTCCGTTTCAGCTCGGGCCCACCGGCATCTGTCAAAGGTTCAGATAAGTTTCGGTCAGTTTGCCGTGATGGAGGCGCTTTACCACCTGGGTCCGATGTGTCAGAAAGATATCGCAGGAAAGATACTCAAAAGTCCCCGCAATATTACCATGATCGTCGATAACCTCCAGAAACGAAACCTGGTGCGGCGGGAACGCAACCTGGGCGATCGGAGATTTTTGAACATTCACTTGACCGCGGAAGGCCGCGGGATGTTCGAGCAGATTTTCCCCCGTCACATAGAATACTTGAAAGCGGAAATGAGCGTTCTGGACGAGTCCGAGTTAAAGCAGCTTGGCGATCTGTGCCGTATTCTGGGAACCGGTAGACGCAAGAGAGCAAAGGCAAACGAAAGGTTCGCAAAAGGAATGGAACCCAAAACATTGGAGGAGGTACCAAAATGACCATGAAAGCCAGGACCACGTGTTCTAAATCAGGTGTTTGGTTTTACGGACCCAAATTGATTCACGTGTCATTAAAAGTATTGAGCATTGCCTTAGTCTTAATAGTCTTCGTCCCGGGTGCTGGTCAGGCCAAAACCCTGATGCTCGGCCATACCGTCCCACCCAGCCATGTATGGCACAAGGTCGCCCTGCGCTTTGCCGACAACCTGGCCTCCAAATCCGAGGGCCGCTTTAAAATCAGAGTCAGCCCCCTGTCCAAGCTCGGCAACGAACCGCAAATGATCAGCATGCTGCAGTCCGGGGCGATCGCTTTTTCCATCCTGCCGGCCGGCGTGCTGTCCAACCGTGAAGAATCGATGCTGGGATGGTTTCTGCCGTATCTCTTTGAGAATGTGGAGCAGGCGGGGAAAGCCGCCTCCATACCGTCCGCCGAACAGATGCTGAAAAATCTGGAACCCCACGGTATCG
>CAVZEZ010000033.1:0-104632 GCA_963774425.1 uncultured delta proteobacterium
CAGTATACGTGTTGATGTGGAATTTTCCTGGGGTGCTACGGAAGCCAAGGTGGTATCCGGCCTCGTCGACGCCATCGTGGAGGTAACCGAAACCGAAAGCACCATCAAGGCCCATGGACTGCGTATCATTCATGAAATGATGCAAACCAATACCCAGCTCATCACAAACCATGAATCCTGGAAAAATCCAATCAAGAGAAAAAAAATCGAGCAGATCGCGCTCCTGCTCAAAGGGGCCCTGTTGGGCGAAAAGATGGTAGGTTTGAAAATGAACGTTCCGGGCGACCTCATGGAAAAGGTGATCGACATTCTGCCGAGCCTCAACGCGCCTACCGTTGCTCCCCTTTACCAGTCTAATTGGTTCTCGGTGGAAATCGTGGTCGCTTCGGATACCGTTCGGGAGTTGATTCCCAATTTGCTCGAACACGGCGCGGAAGGAATCATCGAATACCCATTGAACAAGGTGGTATGACGCTGCGCGTGGTGAGTGCGAGTTGTGAGTTTGGGAGTGGGTGCGCGAGCGGTGGGTTGCAAGGTTACGGTTTGGATCGCGGGGGCAGCTGCCAACTATGGAGCTTCAGATCGAGTTTTTTGGCCGCAAGGAGCAAAATGAAAAGCGTGCATCCTCACATTTTTAACTTGAACAGTTTGTAGCAGACGGCGCCCGAGATGCACAACCGGTGGGGGTAAAACAGCAAGATACAACACATAACATACAATTCACACGAGAGCAAAAGCCAAGATGGAACTCACAACAATAAAGCCGCAGCATGCGCACCGCGCCCCTATAGTCTCGAAACGTACGCAACAAATGACCTCCTTTATCGTCATGGATGTCCTGGAGCGGGCTCATGAAATGGAACGGGCGGGTGTGCATGTCATCCACCTGGAAGTGGGCGAGCCGGATTTCGACACACCTGCCTGCATCAAAGAGGCAGCATGCAGCGCTCTGGAAAAAGGACACACCCACTATACCCACAGTTTAGGCCTTTACGAGTTGCGTGCCGCTATTTGTGATTATTACCGCGACACCTACGGAGTATCGGTGGAACCGGATCAGGTGGTGGTCACCTCCGGTTCTTCTCCGGCCATCTTTCTGGTATTTTCGGTTTTGCTTGAAAAAGGCGACCAAGTGATCATTTCCGATCCCCATTACGCCTGCTATCCCAATTTTATCAAATTTGTTGAGGGGCAACCGGTTACGATACCGGTGTATGAAGAAGACGGTTTTCAGTACCGCCCGGAATCGATTGCGGAAAAAATTACCCCCCGCACCCGGGCGGTTTTTATAAACTCACCCTCAAATCCCACCGGTAATCTCCTATCTAAAAACCGGATGGAAGCGATCGGCGCCCTGGCGTGCCCGGTCGATGCGCCCTATATTGTGTCCGATGAGATCTACCACGGACTGGTGTACGAAGGGAAAGAGCACTCCATCCTGGAATTTACCGATCGTGCTTTTGTAATCAACGGCTTTTCGAAAGCATTCGCCATGACTGGACTGCGACTGGGCTACGTCATCGCGCCCAGACCCTTTATCCGACCCATGCAAAAGCTGCAGCAAAACTTTTTCATATCCGCCAATGCCATGGTTCAACACGCGGGGGTCGCCGCGTTGACGGAAGCCGGGCGGGATGTTGCCGACATGAAGCTGATTTATGACAAACGTCGGCGCTTCATGATCCAGCGGTTAAGGGAAATCGGTTTCGGCATCACCGTGGAGCCCACGGGAGCATTTTATGTTTTTGCCAATGCAAGGCATATATCCGGTGATTCCTATAAGCTGGCTTTCGATATTCTGGAAAAAGCCCATGTGGGTGTGGCGCCCGGAATCGATTTCGGACAAAACGGAGAAGGATACCTCCGATTTTCGTATGCCAATTCACTGGAAAATATTGTGGAAGGCATGAATCGATTAGAGAGATACCTTAAATTAAATTAAGCCGATTGCGGAATTCAGCAATTTAGGGATTTATCGGTTTACAGAGGGGGAGATTCAGGGTTTGGGGCTGAAATAGCCGTAGAATTCCTTCAATTCCTAAATACCTGAATTCTTCAATCCATCAATGAAACCTTACCCAAATTTCGCGATTCCCAAAATTTCATGACCCGCGGGAAATTGCATGGTACCGACATGAACGTTACGACCGCCGAATTTGTCACCAGCGCCGTCAAACCATCCCAATATCCTCCGGTGAACTTCCCCGAGCTGGCGTTCGCAGGACGCTCCAATGTCGGTAAATCCAGTTTAATCAATACACTTGTCAATCGGCGGCGGTTGGTAAAGACCAGTTCCACCCCCGGCCGGACCCAGTTGATAAACTTTTTTGATGTCAACGGCCGTATAACGTTTGTGGATCTGCCCGGCTACGGATATGCCAGGGTACCGGAGGCCGTGAGAAAAAACTGGGGCCCCATGATCGAAACCTATCTCTCGACCCGCCAAACATTAAGAGGTGTGGTCATTATCATGGATATCCGGCGTGTCCCCCAGCGAGAGGAGCACGACCTGATTGAATGGCTTCATTTTCACTCTCTTGACGCCCTGCTCGTGCTCACAAAAGCGGATAAACTTTCCACCTCGAAACGGATAAAACAGCAGCGTGTCGTCGCCCACGCCCTCGCAATTGATCCATCCTGTCTGATTCCGTTTTCGGCAAAATCCCGTATGGGCAGGGATACGCTCTGGGATGCAATCATGTCTCTTGCAGACCCAAATTGATTGCGAGGTTACGGGGCGAAACCTTTACTTGGCGGTTTGGGAGATGCATATTAGGATCAAAGGCCTTTTGAAAAAAACCGGAAACTCCCGGCTGAGCGAGGATCTCTCCAGGACCTGTCCTCTTGCCTCCTATGCTGCTGTGGGCCGCTGATAGGCCGCTGAACCGATGGAACACACAAATTATACACCACATCACAACTTTAAGTCAGGGTATGTCGCCATCGCCGGCACTCCCAATGCAGGCAAATCCACTTTGTTGAACCGGATGCTGGGCGAAAAGATATCCATTACCTCCCCAAAACCGCAAACCACCCGCAACCGGATTCTGGGTGTGCTGCACAGACCGGACATGCAGATTGTCTTTTTCGACACCCCCGGTGTATTCAATGCCAAAGACAAGCTGAACCTGCGAATTGTCGAAACAGCCCTTTCCACGGTCGGCGATGCCGATTTGATCCTGGTGGTGATCGATGCCGCCCAGCCAGACTCCGCTGCCGAACGCTTTCTGGTTAAGCAGCTTCGGAAACAGAACAAACCGGTCGTGCTGGCTTTGAATAAAATCGATCTGGTCAAAAAGCCTCAGTTGCTCGAAATCATCGACAGATGGTCCACGATTCACCCATGCGAGGAAGTCATTCCGGTATCAGCCCAAGAGGGTATCCAGATCGATGATCTGATACGGGCGATGGCGTCGGTTTTGCCCCCTGGTCCACCCTATTTTCCGCAGGATACCCTCACGGATGTATCCGAACGCTTCCTTGCCGCCGAACTGATCCGCGAGCAGGTTTTCCGGTTGACCGGTGAGGAAATTCCGTATGCCACAGCGGTGACGGTGGAATCTTTCAAGGGAAAAAGCGGGGATAGTCTGGTTAGGGTAGAAGCCACAATTCATCTTGAGCGCGACTCCCAGAAAGGCATCGTGATTGGAAAAAACGGCGCGAAACTGAAGCAGATCGGCACCCGGTCCCGCGAACAGATAGAACGCATGCTGGGGACCAAGGTTTATCTGAAGTTGTATGTACGGGTCCAGAAAAACTGGCGTAAAGACACCCGGGCCCTGAGAAGATTCGGGTATTGAAATCTTCTCATAAATCGTATCTTTTAGAGTTTCTTTGGTGATTAAATCCGCTGGTTCGATGGCTGGAGACCGCGTTCATGCGATATCAGCCATTCCTTGCGCCATAACCCACCACCGTACCCCGTCAGACCTCCGTTGCTTCCAATAACCCGATGGCACGGAATTACGATGGCAATCGGATTTTTACCATTGGCGTTCCCCACCGCCCGGCATGCCGCGGGATTTCCGACAGCGTCGGCAAGCTGACGGTAGGCGATCACCTCTCCGAAAGGTATTTTTTCAAGCTGCCGCCAAACCGATTTTTGAAAACGGGTGCCCGCCGGGTTGAGCGGTAACTGAAATTGCCTTCTAATTCCCTTGAAATACTCATCGATTTGGCTGACACCGGCTTTCAGACAGGATGGCGGATCGTCATCTCCCGGCAGTGCGGTTTCAACGAAATCCAGGGTTGAAATACCATCCTGGTTGCCGGTAATTTTTAAAGGGCCCAGGGGGGTATTGCCATAGATTTCGTAAGTCGTCGTCATGTCTTGCTCTCTTTTTACTCGGACCGGATGGCTTTTAACCGGTGGCTATGGCGAATACCTTATTATCCGATGAAAAAGGCTGAAATCGGTGTTAAAGCGCTGCTAATGATACCATTGGTCCGGAAAGATTTGGCTGTTCTCATTCGGAAAATATTGGATCAAGCCAATCACGTCGATGGATAGATAACCCGTGTCGGCGCCTCACGGAATGCGGAACTCCAGCCTCAGATGCGCATCCTGATCGATGACGCGAATTCGAGCATACCGCCCTTTTGATATAATAACCATTAGAAAAGGACTGGTAATGATCTGGGGCAGGATCGCATCTTTGGGGGGCTCGATCCAGTTAACCGTCAAAACCGCCGCATCACCGGATATCGCCGCAAATTTTTCACTCAGCTCAAGGCGAAATCCGCCGGTCGGCTTCAGACCCATCGCGACGATCAATACGCTTTCCCGCGAGAAGTTCACCCGGTCGGAAAGGTCCCGTGGCGGGCTGAACCGGAACCTGAAAAGCCGGGCGACCATTTTTTCAAATTGATCCGAATTTTCGATCCAGATTGCCTGGGAGTCCGGCCGATTAAACCCACTTTGGATTCCCTCCCGGAGCAGCCGGATGCTTAAAGCCGATTCCTTGTTCGAAACGTTGCCGCCGTCGGCACATCCGGCTGAAAAAAGCATCATTAATATGAACCCGGCATATTTGAAATATTGCATGATTATTTTAGCAGATTCCTGTTGCCGTAGCGCTCCAGCACGGGCCGTTCGGGACCGTTCACATCCAGTTCCGTCGGAAAGCTCACATCGAAATGGGTGGTGAAATCCAAGCCGTCCATATCTTGCGTGACGGAAACCGCAACCGGCTGATCCAGGGTCAGATATGCGCCATAGGCCTCTCCGCCGTCACCGATAAAAAAGTTGTTGTTGGAGTCGGTTCCGGCAAATATTTTGTAGGTTCCAACCGGCACATCGGTGAATGTGTAGGCATATCCTCCGTTTTCCCCCAGATTTTCGTCATAAGCCACATTTTTCTGATCCTGAAATTCGAGCGTGTCGGAATCCAGCAGCAGGACATAATGAAAGCCGGCATTGCCGCCCACGATCGGGGTGACCACCTGCAGACTCACCGGTACTTCGACATCGCTGATGGTGGGCTCGGCGGCATCGACGGTGATGGTGGCGGTATAAATACCGGGATTGAGCGGCACCCCGTCCGGCTCCCGGTTGACCACGATCTGGTAAATCCCGAGCCCGTCGTCATCGACGCTTTGCGCCGTAATATCCAGCCAGGCCACATCTGTACTGACGGAATCGATGATCAGCGTGTCGCCGGGATTACCACCGGCCATCTCCACGCGCAGGGTGGCCGTCGATTGCGAACCCAGGTTAACGGCGGTCGGGTTTACGATCAGGGTCAATGGCAGCACCCCGCCGCCGGCCAGATTCTGGGCGGCGGCCAGTGCCGCATAGGCGTCGATCAGCCCGTAGCCGAATTGGCTGTCACGACCGGCCGGACCGATATCTTCGGTAATTCTGTTTTCGTTTTCATTGCTGATCAGGATATCGAATTGTTCCGGCGTCAGATCCGGGTAAACCGCTTTCATCAAGGCCGCCACACCGGCCACGTGGGGAGCGGCCATGGAGGTGCCCTGTAAAAAACAGTAATCGTATTCAATGGTACCGCTCGTATCGTCGCCGCAGGTGTTGAGAACCCCATCCGGGAAACCGTCTCCGTTGAAATCGATTCGGTTGTCGCCGCCGGGGGCCGCCAAGTCGATGGTGTTTCCGAAATTGGAATACCATGCCAATTCCTTTTTGAGGTCCACGGCGGACACCGACACGACCCCATCGTAAGCCGCCGGATAGACCGGTACGTTCGTGGCGCCGTTGCCGGCCGCCGCAACGATAATAACCCCTGCCGCTCGTATCTTGGCAATGACTTCGGCCGCGACCGGGGAAAAACTGCTGCCGCCCAGGCTGAGGTTGATAATGTCCGCCCTTTGCGTCGGAAGGCTTCCGGAGCTGTTTTCCAGGCCGGCCGCATAGAGGACGCCTTGCAGAATATCGAAGTCGGTGCCGCTGGCGCCCCGGCCGAGAACCCGCACCGGCATGATCTTGCCCAACCAGGTGGTGCCGGCCACCCCCGTACTGTTGTTTGTGGCGGCGGCGATGATGCCGGCTACGTGGGTGCCATGAAAGGAACTGCCTCCCGGACTGTCGTCACCCGGGTCATCAGGATTGTCATCGATGCCATCACCGTCCAGGGCCCGGGCAGGATCGCTGATAAAGTCATAGCCGTCGGACGTCAGCCGGTTTGCGAGATCCGGATGGTTGAGCAGCACGCCGGTATCGACCACGGCAATGATGACCTCATCATTGCCGGCGGAGATATCCCAGCTTTGCGGCAGATTGATCAGGGGGTATTGCCATTGACGGGGATACAGGAGGTCATTGGGAGTTGCAAACGCCGTGCGGATATAATTCGGTTGCGCATAGCGGACCCCCTTTTGCCGACGCAGCGATTTGACGACGGCCAGGGTATCGGCCTTGTCCTGGAGGTGGGGGGGGGCTGATTGATGGATGCGGCGATGCCGGTCGGTCCGGATTCCCAAAGCCCGAAACGCCTCCTGACGACCGCCGTCTTTTCCCAGGCATAGCAGCATCGCCCGCCGGGGCGTGCCGGCTTCGATCTGCATGCCCCACAACCGATCGCCGGGGCCCGGCAGACTCCGGGTCCGGACAAAAGGGCCGGCATCCTCCTCGAAGCGGACGATCAGCTCACCGGGTACGAATTGGTCACTCAGACGCAGCGTTTCCGATAAATCGGCCGGGCTGTCCTGGCCGATGGTCAGGATGTAATTTGAAGCTGAGTTATCGGAAACCCTGACCTCGATGAAATAGATTCCGTTTACCGGGGCTTTCAGGGATTCCTGGCTTCCGGTTCCCATGGCCGCGTCGACCAGCGTTTGCAGATCATCATACAGGTAGAGATCGAGGTCCTCGGAATCCGATGCGATCAACAGCGTGATGCTTTGGTTTGCTGTCAAATGGACCCGAAAGAAGTCCCGCACATCGCCCTCATCAAACGAGCGTCCATCGGGACCGGCGCCGGCTGCATTGACATAACCGCCCAGGATGACCGGATTGGGTAAATCCTGGGGATTTTCAAAAGCGTCATTGGAAGCATAGGTTGCCGCCGGGTCGTTGACATCACTGTCGATCAACGCATTGTCCGGCGCCCGGATCGTGCCGCTCAAGGCAAATGTGGCCGGCGGCATTGAATCGCTCCCCCCCCCGCTCCCACCGCTGCCGCAGCCGATAAATGCCAGCGCCAACAACAGGGCATATGCCTGGAATGCTGCCCGGAGTTCAAATCTGAGATATTTCATCTTTATTTATATTCTCGATCCGTCTTGGCGGCCATATAGAAATCGCTCTCGGTGAGCCCTTTGATTTTGTGTGTCCAGAGTTCGACCCGGCACTTTCCCCAGGACAGATGCAGGTCCGGGTGATGGCCTTCCCGCTCGGCGACGGCGCCGAGCCTGTTGACGAAAGCCAGGGCCTGAGCGAAATCCGGAAATGGGTACAGTCGCTCAAGGCGGCCTTTATCGTTGATAGTCCACCCGCTGTCGAGTTGCTTCAGCAGTTGCTCGGCTTCCTCTCCGGCCATTGGCGGGACTCCACCGCTGCATGGTATGCATTTCTTATCAGCTAAACCCATGGAACCTCCTCTGGTTTTATCCGTAAATCAGTGACCAACAGCAACTAATTTAACCTGCTTTGCGTAAAAATCAAGGGATCGGCGGCCTCTTGCCGAAGACAATGGGCACATCCGGCAACATTCGACCGGAAGAAGTGAAATCAATGAAGACTTTAAAACTTATTTGCTGAATCAGGATGTTCCTTATTATGACACGGATTTCCTTAGAAAAAATAAGCCACATATCGATGAATTGGATATGCCTGGATTTTAAACCGCTAGGCATCCCACATCAAAAACAGTTAATGTTTGGATGCAAAATACCGATAGACCATTTCAACGAAATGAATACCCATGATTAAAAAAGCGGCGTAACTGACAATATTAAACGATCACCTCCGTAACCGGCTCGATTTTTTTATAATATTATCCGGATCCTTAGGTAGTGTCCAGCCATCAAAGGGTCTTTTACCATGATGGGCACCTGATTTCCAATCCAGAAATGAGAATTTTTGCCCAAGTTCAAGGAAATCAAGTCCTTGTGCGGAGGCGTAGTTTACTACGCTGCCCAAGCAAGGGCGCAGATTGACGGAGAAATTGGGCAAAAAGGCCATTTGTGGATGGAAACTAGGTAACTGCAGCCTCTGAAATGGTGGCATGTAATTTGCGAACTGTCTATGTGAGATTGCCGCTGATGAACGGACGTTTGAAACTGAATGGGAGGAAAAAATTGATGAAGAACAAAATGACACTTGGCAAACGAATCGCTTTCGGAATCATTGTTATGCTGCTGTTGATGGTTCTGGTCGGTTCGGCCGGATACTACAGCCTTAACCGCGTCTTGTCCGTGATGGAATTCAGCGATACCATTCAGATTTTTCAAAATATGGCCTCATCCATAAAGGAACATACCGATCAATATCAGCTAAGTACATATGCCGCTGAAAACGACCTCCGGGATTCGGCGCGTGAAAAAGCCTTTCTCGAACTGGAGGAGGGCATTGATTTGATCGGCAGAATCAAGACCTTTTCCCTTTTGGGAGAGGAGGGTCGAAACCAACTTTCCATCGCTGAGAGCGAAATTGCAAATTACAGAGACGATTTCAACGGGTTGATTGGCTCCATTGAAAAAAGAGGCGCGTTGGACGAGCAGATTCGCGAAACTGGCAATCAATTCAGCGAGGGAGTCAAAGGGCAATTCCTGGCCGGCACCCTGGAAATGACCAGTTCCATATTCATTTCCGCTTATATTACGTACACTAATCAGAACACCGAGGAAAACTGGGAGCAATTGATAACCAGCGCATCGCTGCTCGAAAAGGAGATGGATGCCTGGTATCAGAAAATCGAAAGCAGCGAAGAGCTGAATGCTTTGAGCAAGCGTTTAAAAGCCTATTATCAAAGCATTCAAATGAATTTGGACGCCTATCATGCCCAAGTGATCAATCACCTTAAATTCAGGGCAGGTATGAACTCCCGAAAAGAAAATCTCAACAAAGTGGCTGTTGCCCTGGGAACTATCAGTTCACAACGACTGCAGAAGCAGATCAATTTTTCACTCAAAATTATCATCGGATTTTTGGCGGCCGGTTTATTGTTCGGAATTACCTATGCGATTGTTTCGACCCGAAGAATTGTCGGCAATATCGAAAAAGCCATCCGGGGTGTGGCTACAGGGGCCGAGCAGGTCGATATTTATTCCAGACAGGTCTCTGAAGCCAGCCATTCTCTGGCTGAGGGCTCATCGGAACAGGCGGCGTCCATAGAAGAAACCTCGGCATCACTGGAGGAAATGTCTTCCATGACCCAAAGCAATGCGGATAGCGCCCTACAGGCCGACTCGGTCATGCACGAAGTCAATCAAATCGTGGTACGAGCCAATGAATCCATGGCTCATCTGACGAATTCCATCGAGGATATATCCCGCTCGAGTGAGAAAACCTCCAAAATTATCAAGACGATTGATGAAATTGCGTTTCAGACCAACTTGCTGGCCCTCAATGCAGCCGTCGAGGCGGCCAGGGCCGGAGAAGCCGGCGCCGGGTTTGCGGTCGTCGCCGATGAAGTGAGAAACCTGTCCATGCGCGCAGCGGATGCTGCGAAGAACACAGCAGATCTTCTGGAGGGAACCGTCAAAAAAATCAGCGAGGGCTCACGGTTGGTCACCCAAACCAACGATGCCTTCACAGCCGTTGCCAAGAGTGCGGGTAAAGTCGGTGATCTGGTCGGAGAAATTGCAGCGGCATCCCGCGAACAGGCCCAGGGAATCGGCCAGGTCAATACCGCTGTGATGGAAATGGATAAGGTCATCCAGCAAAATGCCGCCAATTCAGAAGAATCCGCTTCCGGTGCCGAACAGATGACCGCACAGGCCGAAAAATTAAAAGCCATCGTGCAGGATCTGGATGCGATGGTCGGAGGAAACCGAAAACAACGAAAAAAGGATCCGGCAACCGGAACAAAAAGCAAGAGGGGTTCTAAAAAAGAACCGGGAACAACCCATTTCGCGCCTTCCGGATCCACCCCTGAATTTCATACGAAGGATGGTAATCGCCTGAATGGTGATTACGCCAATGAAATGGGATCCGAAGACCACAATCCATTTAATGAGGACGATTTCGCAGATTTTTGAAAGTTTCGCCGGAAATATCGACTTCCGTCGAAACAGCAGGCGCTGATGAAATGTTATAAAAAAATACCTATCCCGGATTGAACCCGCACGCGGCTGTTCCAGCCTGCAGACAGTCGCGCTCCCGGATGCCCAGCGGATAGTAACCGACGCGTAACCCTGCCTCGACCAGCCTCGGCCGCAATCCACCGCTGCGGTTGCCCCCAGTCTATATAAAATCATTGGTCTGAATCTCAGGGCCTTTATGGCCGTTTTCATGCACATGGATCCGTCAGCTCGACCTCCTCCGAAGACAGGACCGTTGCGCCGCTGAAATCCGCGCTAGTTTTTTTCTTTACTTTCGCGGGTACAATATTTATAAATTCCGCTGTGCGTAAATTGGATGCGGGAGACAAATCATCAGAGAAAGCCCAATCGTGGAAGCGAAGACAGTCGAATTGAAGAACATCGGTACAATCCTAATAGAACGCAGTCTCCGCGCCAGACACATGAACCTGTCGGTGAGACCTTTCAAAGGTGTCCGGGTGGCCCTTCCTTTAGGAGTTACATTTGCCAGCGCCGAAAAATTTGCACGTGCAAAAGCCGGCTGGATAAAAAAACAGCAGGAAAAAATGGCGGTCATGGAACAGGAAGCCAGGATGCTATTAAAAAAGCCGATCGACCGCCGCGCAGCAAGCGACCGCTTGATTGAGCGACTGAATCAATTGGCGCGCCTGCACGGGTTCATTTATAACAGGGCATTCATAAAAAATCAAAAAACCCGCTGGGGAAGTTGCTCCGGGAAGAATAATATCAATTTGAATATCAGCCTTGCCAGACTGCCTGATGATCTGATTGATTACACCCTAATTCACGAACTGGTCCATACCCGCATCAAACACCACGGCAGGCAATTCTGGAGCAAAATGGATGAATTGGTGGGAGATGCAAAAAAACTCGATAAAAGGCTCAATCGGTACGCGGTGTTGCTGATCTGATTTGACAACAAAAGGGATTTTTCCTATACTGCGAGGCCGGAATAGGGACCGTATGAAAGCCCTCGACCGCGGATATTCCTTCAAGTCCCATATGTCTTTTTAATGTCGGCCGACACAGAATCAGAGTTTCGATCAAATGCGAAGAGCGGAAGCGGTGAACGGCACCTTCGTATGGCCAAACCGGATCAAGTACCGTGATTTGTCAGGTTCGCCGGAAAATCCGGTCCACTGCTCGCTGGTCTTCCCGCTTTCTGACATTATTCATATTGGAGTTTTAGAGAAAAAGAGTCTAAAATGAAAAAGAAAATACTGATTGTCGATGATGAGGATTTCCACAGGGAACTCATGCAAAAACTTCTGTTTAAGTTGGGATATGAGGTTGCGGTAGTGGAATCCGCCGAAGCTGCGATCTCATATTTAGCCAAAGAAAAGATCCCTGTTATAATTACGGATTTAATCATGCTTGGCATGGATGGAGTGGAGTTTTGCCAGAAGATTCGGGAAACCGACGATAAAACGATTATGATTGCTCTATCCGGGCACACGGATCTGTTTGACCCCGGTAAACTGGAAGAAGCCGGCTTTGACAAGCATCTCACCAAGCCCTTCAAAATCGATCTTATCCACAAGGCAATCAAAGAGGGGTTCGAAGAGTTTGGCAGGAGAACCGGAATACAGGATCCGGCCTAAATTTGTGGTTTATTGTCCCACTCGGGGAATGGCAGCCTAACCATCGCCTTTCTGAGAGGGGCCAGGATTCAAGCAAAGGTTCTACCGGCTTTCCACTTGGTCCCTGGAATCCCTGAGCCCCCAGCCTTCGGCTTTAGCCGAAGGTAGTTGACTTTTACGCGGGGCACTTCTAGGCCTGATCGTTTAATCCGCCACTGATCACTCTGTTGCGGCCCTGAATTTTGGCCTGATACAGGTACCTGTCCGCGGTTTGTATCAGCGCTTCGGCCGTGACAGCGACGGGTGGCCTGGCGGAGTTGAAGCCGGTGACGCCGAAACTCGCCGTAACCGGTATCTTATGGGTTTGCATTTTAATCTCCTGATCGGAGATCATTTTGCGCAGGCGGTCGGCGAGACCGGATGCAGGTCCGAGGTGGGTTTCGGGGAGCACCACCAAAAATTCCTCACCGCCATATCTTGCGAGCCAATCTGAGTCCGTACGTATTGCGGCCGATATGCTCAGAACAAACTTTTTTAACACCTCGTCCCCACATTGATGACCATATGTATCATTGATCTTCTTGAAATTGTCGAGATCGCACATGGCCAAAGCCAGGGGCCGCTTATATCTAAGGGCTCGGGCAATCTCGCGGGGAAGCATTTCATCCAGATATCCACGATTGTAACACCCGGTCAGGGGATCGATGCGTGACAGGAGCCTGATTTCCCGGTTGGCTTTTTTCAGGGATGCTTGCTTTTTTCTCAAGCGCTCAACCAGGCGGGTATTTTCCAGGACCAGCGAAAATTCTTTTGTCAGAAGCCTCAAAAGCTTAATGGTTTCATGAGTCATTGCGCTTTGAGGTATGGACGTCAGAATCAATACCGCCCCCAGGGTATTCTTGACCGTCGAAACCGGCAGCATCACAATCGATTTTTTGCGGTCGAAAGCCAAGGCAGGAACCAGCGCGGGTTGTCTTCTGTTGATTATCCAGGAAAAAAGTCCACATTCGATCTGAAGATCGACTTCCTGGCGGCACTTTGGGGCCATATTTTCCGGCACGACATGTTTCAGCACGAATTCATTCGTGGTTTCGTTCACAAGAAACAATGCGCAGATTTCGATTTCCAGCAAATTCTGCACATCGGCTAAAAAGGCCGTCCAGATTTGGCTGACGCCTGAAGGGAACTCTATTCTATCCTGAAACTGTCCCAACCGCTCAATTTTTTCGATGAGTTCCAGCAGGGCGATCCGGTTTTCCATCATGATAATTGCAATTTCGTTTCAGATCGTAAATCTCACTCCCGTTCCCGATTCCGCAGATCCAAGCTTAGCATAATCGACTGCTGAGTGAAAGGGCGAAGTTCCGTCTCAAACCATTTTACACTGGATAAATTGGCGATTTCAGTGTAGGATTCATTTTTTTCCGGTAGAGGTGACGACACAGAGCTTTTGCCCGCGGGTGCTTAATTTATGGACGCTAAAAAGAAAACGGTTACCCTGTTCATCCAGTGCCTGGTAGACGGCATGTTTCCGGAAGTCGGGGAAGCCGTGGTGCGCATTTTTCACAAACTGGACCTCGGCCTCAGATGTCCGCCGCAGCAAACCTGTTGCGGCCAACCGGCCTTCAATGCCGGCTATCGCGGGGAAGCCACCGTTGCCGCCAAACGGTTTATCGACATTTTTGAATCCGCAGAGGCAATCGTATGCCCTTCCGGATCCTGCGTCACCATGGTCCGACACCACTACCCTCAATTGTTGGAAAAGGATGCTTTTTGGCTCAGCCGCGCAAGGCGGGTGGCTGCCAAAACATACGAACTGACGGAATTCCTGGTGGATGTGCTGGGGGTGGATGAGCTCGGGTCGCACTACACGGGCAGGATCACATATCATGACTCATGCCATTTATTGCGTCACCTTCGCATCCGCGAGCAACCGCGCAGGCTGCTGTCGAAGGTGGCCGGCGCAGAGTTTGTCGAAATGGACGACTCCGACCGCTGCTGCGGATTCGGGGGATCGTTTTCAGTGAAATATGCAGATATATCCGAAGCCATGCTGGGTGATAAAATCAATAATATTATCGCCTCCGGCGCCGATACGGTTGTCGGTTGCGATATGGGCTGTTTGATGAACATCCAGGGAATGCTGAGTCGCCGGAAATCTGGGGTAAAGACCATGCACATCGCGCAGATTCTGGCCGGTTAATTACGAATATGAGTGAGATCACCACTGCTGATTATATGGCTGAAGCCCGAAAGGCCTTAAAAGATCCGGTTCTCCAGGCTGCTCTGGCCGACCTTCAGAAGCGATTCGGCCGGGGGACCGCCGATGCTTACCGGAAATTGCCGGAAGGTCCGGATTTGCGCCTGGTAGCCCACGAAATCCGGCGCAAAACCATCGAGAGCCTCGATGTCGTGCTGGAAACCCTGGCGGCGAACATTGAAAAAAACGGCGGTCGGGTATTTTTTGCCGAGACGGCACACGACGCCCTGGATTACTGCCTGTCGGTCGCTCGCCGCCACAAGGTTAAGCTGGCGGTCAAGGGCAAATCCATGGTGAGTGAAGAAATCGGGCTCAATACCGCTCTGATTGAAGCCGGTATCGAAGTGGCTGAAACCGATCTCGGGGAATACATCATCCAACTGGCTGGAGAACGCCCTTCTCACATCATTGCACCCGCCATTCACAAGACCCGGTTCGATATCGGAAAGCTCTTCGCCGATCGGATCGGAATTCCATATACCGATGACCCACCGTCTCTGACGCGTGCCGCCAGAAAAGCTTTGCGGCAGAAATTTCTCGCTGCGGATATGGGGTTTTCCGGCTGCAATCTGGCCTGCGCGGAAACCGGTCATGTCATGACAGTTTCAAACGAGGGCAATATCCGGATGTCCACCACCCTGCCCAGGGTGCATGTCGCCCTCATGGGCATGGAAAGGGTCGCAGCCCGTCTGGAAGATCACGATGTTCTCCTCAGACTGCTGTGCCGTGCCGCCGCCGCCCAGAACATGGGCACCTATGTCAGTTATATCGGTGGACCCAGGTATGCAAATCAAGCTGACGGACCGGATGAATTCCATCTCATTATCCTGGACAACGGACGCAGCCGCATTCTAGCGGATGAAGTGTTCAGGGAGATGCTGTACTGCATCCGCTGTGCCGCCTGCCTGAATATCTGCCCGGTTTACGGAAAGATCGGCGGACACGCTTACGGACACCCCTATTCCGGACCGGTGGGCGCCGTTGTCATGCCGCTGCTGTCGGGTATCAACCGCTGCCGGGATCTCTGCCGCGGAGAGACCCTGTGCGGAGCTTGCCGCGATGCCTGTCCGGTTAATATCGACATCCCGCGCATGCTGCTTGCCTTGCGGGCCAAACTGGCAGACGGCGATCCACTTTGGAATGTGCGCCGGGAAAGTATCACGGAAAAAGGTCTTTACACACTGTGGTCCTGGATAATTAAAAGTCGCAGTCGCTACGAACTGTTTTTGGGGCTGGCGGCTGCCGGTCAGAATTTTCTGCCGAAAAACAACGACATGATTCAGCGGCTGCCGCCGCCCATGGGTGGATGGACCCGGGGACGAGACATTCGCCGGATCGCCGGGAAAAGCTTCCTGCAGCGCTGGCGATCCAGTGAGTTCAAGAAACGATGAAGCCAATGGAATCCTCGAATCAAAAAGCATTTATCAGCAGAATCCGCCGTGCGTTGGGGCACGAGCCTGATCGGCGGCGCAATGCCCGGCAGCTTTTCAGCAGCGGGTCGGAGATTGGGGCCGCCGCCATCCTCGCTCGGATAAGAAACCGTACCCCGTCCGAAAGGCGGCGGTTACTGGACCGGCTGGTTGAAATGGCCGAACCGATATGCCTGCATGTCCATATTGTCAAAGATCCGCCCTCCGCGGCCGCAAATATCGCCGATCTCGTCCGGGAAAAGGATCCTGAATGGGGCCCGGACAAACGCATCGCTGCCTGGCGGCATCCTTTAATCGAGAGTTTGAATCTTCCGGCTGTCCTGAAAGATCAGGGCATACCGGTTTATTTCACAGGCAAAGAAGAAAATGAGGCGGTGGAACCGGTTGGGAAAACATACCGAGAGCGACTGCGCCAACAAATCATCGACGCCTACATGGGGGTGACCTCCGCCGATTTTTGCATGGCCGAAACGGCAACGCTCGTCATGCGGACCCGACCGGGACAGGCGCGATCGGTTTCGCTCGTGCCTTCCATCCACATCGCAGTCATCCATCTGAGTCAAATCATAGCGGATCTCAAAGAACTCTACGCCCTTGTAAAAACCGGGTCCGGAGAGGCGGCCGCCGGGCTGAGCAACTGCATGACCTTCATTTCAGGGCCCAGCAAAACCGCCGATGTCGAGGCCACCATGGTTCACGGCGCCCACGGGCCTCGTGAGGTGCATGTGTATGTTATATCGGAATAGTGGTCCCTGCAGTTCAAAGTGAATAACAAATCCAATCGTATAATGAGACACCGTCAGGTGCCCTAAATCCGTAAACATGTTACACGAAGGAGCCGAATTTATGCCACCCGAAAGAATCATCGAGGGAAAACGTGTTCTGGTGGTCGATGATGAAAAAGATGTTCTGGACACCCTGGTGGAGATCCTCGACCTCTGTAAAATCGACACAGCCGCATCTTTTGAGGAAGCAAAACAAAAAATTGAAGAAAACCATTATGATATCGTCGTGCTGGATATAATGGGCGTAAACGGCTACGAATTGTTGAAAATTGCCAATAGCTATAAAGTCCCGGCACTCATGTTGACCGCACATGCCCTTTCCAGGGAAAATCTTAAACGTTCCGCCGATGAGGGCGCGGCCTATTATGCACCGAAGGAAGAGATGGCGGATATTCCGCAGTACATCGCCGATGTATTTGAGGCGATTGAAAAGGGGATGAGCCCCTGGCAGAGGATGTTTGAACGCCTGGGCAGCTATTATGACCGAAAATTCAAAGGGACTGATTGGCGGGAAAAAGAAAAAAAATACTGGGAAAAGCGCATCAAGTCACGCTACCCGATGTACTGAACCGGAAGTAAGAAATCATTATTATTGAA
The DNA here is from genome assembly GCA_963774425.1 of uncultured delta proteobacterium. Classification (GTDB taxonomy): domain Bacteria; phylum Desulfobacterota; class Desulfobacteria; order Desulfobacterales; family JAFDCJ01; genus JAFDCJ01. The sequence goes on from CAVZEZ010000033.1 coordinate 17,375, forward strand.
AAAAATGTCAACCAAATCAAAAACCTGCCGCTGGGCTGAGCAACGGCTGTCCCAGTCCGCCTGTTTGTCCCCATTTTTGCTCAGATGCCCAAAAGCTTCCGATTTGGTGTAATTCGAATGTTTGCGGGATCTGGTCCATTGTCAATATTTATGCGACATTGGGAGTCTTTCATTATGGCCGCTTTGAAATCGGCCTTCCGATGTTTAGAATTTGTTTAATGGAATGTACAGTGATCATGAAAGGGGAAAAAATGAAAAAATGCAAACTCGGGAATTCCGAATTGGAGGTTTACCCACTGGCATTCGGCGGCAACGTTTTCGGGTGGACCGCGGATGAGGCGATGTCCTTTAAACTGCTCGATGCCTTCACCGGGGCGGGTTTTAATCTAATCGATACGGCGGATGTATACGAACGGTGGGTTCCGGGCAACCAAGGGGGCGAATCCGAAACGATCATCGGCAAATGGCTGAAGCACAGCGGCAAACGCGATTCAGTCATTATTGCCACCAAGGTTGGAAAAGAAATGGGTCCGGACCAAAAGGGTCTTTCCAAATCCTATATCTTTCAGGCGGTGGAAGCGTCGTTGCGTCGCCTGCAGACGGATTATATCGACTTGTATCAGGCCCACGAAGACGATGCCGAAACCCCTCTCGAAGAGACTCTCCAGGCTTTTGACGAGCTGATCAGGGACGGAAAAGTCAGGGCCATCGGCGCATCCAACTACGGCGCGAAACGGGTGGCTGAAGCTCTGCAGATCAGCGAAAAGCATGGCTATTCCCGTTATCAGTGCCTGCAGCCGCTGTTCAATTTATACGACCGCGCCGACTTTGAAACGGAGCTCGAACCGCTTTGCCGGAAAAAAAACCTGGGCGTCATTACCTTCTTTTCGTTGGCCAGCGGGTTTCTCACCGGAAAGTATCGATCACACGAAGACCTGAAAGACCATGCTCGCGCCGAGATCGTCAAAAAATATCTGAATGCACGGGGAGACCGGATCCTCGAAGCGCTTGACCAGGTGGCGCAGCAATATGAAGCGGCGCCGGTACAGGTAGCATTAGCCTGGCTGATGGCCCAGCCGGCGGTAACGGCTCCGATTGCCAGCGCCAGCAATCTCGAACAGCTAAATCAGCTGATCGAAGCAACTACGCTCGAATTGGATCAATCGTCGCTGGCGATGTTGAATGAGGCCAGCGGGTAAGCGCCGGTTCAAACATGCAATACTTTCTGCTCGTCAGCCTGTGGATCACCTGGTGCGCGCTTCACAGCGGATTGAACAGCCTTGCGCTCACCGAAGCCCTTCGCAACCGATTTCCGGACGGTTTTCGTTTCTATCGAATTGCATACAATATTTTTGCAACGGCTTCCCTGCTTCCGGTGCTTTTCTATTCTTCCTCAATCAGGCAGACACCGATTGTCACCTGGGAGGGGCCTTGGCAAGTCGTACCGATTTTGCTGGCGGCGACCGCCCTGGCTTTTTTTGTCGCCGGAGCGCGACGCTACGACTTTTTCCAGTTTATCGGGCTTCGCCAAATAAAGAAAGAAAATACCTGCAGTGTGCTCACCGAGGACTGCTCCCTGGATACCGCCGGCGTGTTGGCCCTTGTTCGTCATCCATGGTACACCGGCGGTATGCTCATTGTCTGGGCGCGACCCTTGGACCGTGCGGCCATTCTGACCAATGCGGTCCTCTGCGGATATCTGGTGCTGGGTGCGATGCTGGAAGAGCGCAAGCTCAAGGTCCTGTTCGATCCTCAATATGCAGACTACCAGCGCCGTGTGGCCATGTTTTTTCCGTTCAAATGGCTGAAGCGCAAACTCAAAATATGAAATCCGTGTTAAAACGGAATTGTAGCCTTTCTTTTCTCATTGGACGCCCCCTCGGCCGGATATTATACCCATCAGGTATGCGCCTTGGTGGGCCTCAGGGCTCAATGACCACCTTGATGGCCCTCGGATCTGTTCGGGCGATTTCAAAAGCCTCCACGATTCGATCCAATCGGAATCGATGGGTTATCAACGGTTCGATATTAATTTGTTTCCGCACCACCGGCCGCAGCGCCCATGGGGTCCATAGCCTTCTTTCCTCCATGGAATGATGGACCAAACCGGTGTTGACAACGTGAAGGCTGTTGTTGTGCCAGCGGGAAATATTCACGGTAACATCCTGAGTGATCCAGCTATAAAACACCAAGGTACCGTTGTGCCGCACCGTTGCGGTGCACTGATTGACCGCCTCCTGGGTACCGGCCATTTCCACGGCCACATCAACCCCCTTGCCCCCGGTAAGGTCCAGGATGGCTTCGACGGGGTCTTCTTGTCGGCTATTAACAGTTGTATCGGCACCCAGCTCCCGGGCAATTTTCAATTTATCTTCCACCACATCCACCGCAATCACCCGGTAAGCCCCCTTTTTCCGGGCGACCTGGGCCATGATTTGACCGGCAAATCCCATCCCGAAAACAGCCACTGTATCCCCCAGCTGTACCCGCGACTGGAGCCCGGAGTAAACCGCACAGCCGATGGGCTCGCCCAAACAGGCTACCTCCGGATCCATACCCTCGGGAACGGACTCGAGATCGGTTTCCGCGGCGATAAAATAATCGGCAAAAGTGTCCACCCAGCCGAACGCGATCACCCGATCACCGGCACCGAACCGGGTGACCCGGGCCCCGGTTTCCACAACGATTCCGCCGCCTTCGTGTCCGAAAAAGAAAGGCTTGCCAAGATCCTTGCGGGTTTCCGCATCCAGACCTTCCGTTCTGGGGAAAATTCCCTCGTAAAAATTTTTGTCTGTGCCGCAAATTCCCGCCATACGGGTCTTAACGAGAATTTCGTCTTTTCCGGGGCTCAGTTCCCGTTCGTGCAATTCAATTTTTCGAATCCCCGCAAGATAAGCGCCTCTCGTCCTCATTGGATGTACCTCATTTCTGTTTTGGTCTTCAAATTCATGATCTGGAAAACAGATCCGTTATAAAACCTCATCCATACACAAATCAATGTTAAAGTTTGCAAATCCAATGCCGAAAACGTCCACACAACCAGCGAGGTGGCCGAAGAGGCCCGTCAATCGGCGGAAATGGCCCAGGGAAGCATGATTCGCATGGAAAATGCCATTTCAGCTATCAAACAGTCCTCGGACCAGACGGCCTCAATCATGAAAACTATCGATGAGATTGCTTTCCAGACGAATTTACTGGCGTTGAACGCGGCTGTGGAAGCCGCCAGGGCTGGAGAAGCCGGCGCCGGTTTTGCCGTCGTTGCCGATGAGGTCCGTGCGCTCGCCTTAAGAAGTGCGGAAGCAGCCAAGGAAACAGCCCAGCTTATTGAAAAATCCCAACAAAACGCGGACAATGGTGTGAGTGTTGCTGATGAGGTGAACACCATTTTGACCCGGATCGTCGACGGGATTAACCAGGTCAGTCAACTGGCCCAGCAGATTTCTGATGCCAGCAGCGATCAGGCCGAAGGGGTGAACCAGATCAATATTGCCGTCCAGGAAATGGACAAGGTCACCCAGGCCAACGCCGCGGTGTCCGAACAATCTTCAGCCGCCAGTGAGGAGCTTTCGGGCCAGGCGCGTGAGCTGGATGAACTGGTTCGCAAGCTGGCCGATGTTGTAGGCGGCGGAACCACCGGGAGCAACGCTCCGAAATCTCCTCGGAACCCGCTCGTCGATTCGATTGCTGATGGAGAGCAGGTCGTCGCCTAAACCGGTCTAGAGGGCCAGGTCGTCGCTTGCTGGGGAGATAAACTTAATTTATTAAATTTTACCGGTGATCTTGACATCTGACATTGTGGCAATATTTTAAACCATGGCGCTGATGCGCTTTGGATACATAAACTTCTTATTTTATCCAAACTTCCCCTCTTCGACAGGCGGCCTGCAGCCCCGCAGGCCGCCTTTTTGGATGAAGAACACCTTTACAAGCAGGGAGCCGCTGCCCGGGTCTCCCCCTCCCCCGCTTTTTTCAGTTTCGCGTGCCCCCCTTTTTGAACATTTGCGGTGCAATGGCAACCTCAGGGTTTAAAACCTTCGACCAGCGAAAACATGCCTTTGGTCTGAATCAAGTTGATCCGGTTGAAGCCGGCCGCCGTCAGGCCTTCTTTAATCTCCTCGAACGTGTAAGTGCGGCCTCCTTTCGTACCGGCCAGCATATTGACCGCAAACAGAGCCCCTTCCGTCGGCTGGGTGCGGTCCGGCGACATGACATGGTCGCGAACCATCACCCGGCCTCCCGGGTTTAGCGAGTGAAAGATTTTGGCATACAGCATCCTGTTTTGCGCATCACTGTTTTGATGGATGATGGCTGACAATAGGGCCAGATCGTGCCCCGCAGGCAGTTCGTCTGCGTAGAAATCCCCGGCTACCAGTTCGACGCGGTCGAGCATTCCGGCGGCGGCAAGCCGATCACGCGCCATTTCGATAACCGGCGGCAGGTCGAACAGGGTCGCCTGCATTTGCGGTCTTGCCGCCAATACGGCCAGGGTATAGGTTCCGGAGCCGCCGCCCACATCCAGCAGGCGGCCGGCCTGTTCCGGATTGATGGTGGTCACAACCTGGGGCGCGGCCTTGGAGGCGACCACGTGCATGGCGCCGATGAAAGCCTGGCGGTTTTCCTTGGCCAGTGCGCCTTTTTGCCTGAGACCGGCCGTGGTTTTGCCGAGAACGATGTCCGTAATTTCCGACCAGTTCTGCCAGACTGTTGCCATGTGAAGTACCATGGGCAAAATCGACTCGGGAGCAGTGGACGACAACCGGGGGGCGACCGAAGGCTCGGTCAGGTATCGGCCGTCTTTTTTTAATATGAATCCCAGGGCGCTCAGGGCGTCCAGCAAAATCACCGTCCCACGAAGCTCCGAGCCGATTGCAGCCGCGATTTCCTCGGCCGACAACGGTTTTTCGACAAGCAGGGTGAACAGATCCAATTCCGCACCGCTGAGCAAAATACGGCTGGCCATGAAACCCCGGGCCAGCTCCAAAATCGATTCTGCCGTCATTTTTAAGCTCATTTCGTTCCTCCTTCACAAAAGAAAGATGACACCAGAACGTGAGACCGATACCACCGGCTAAAATTCCGGCCGGCATATTTAAAATTTAAACCTTAAACTGATCGGTTCCCGGTCCAGTGATCAAAGGTTACGACATTTCTATCGGGAAAGGCTGAAGTGTTCAACCTAAGTAAATATAGATCTGTCTGGCTGCATATCAAAAGTCGTGACTGTTATCAAGTATCTTGAACAGGGTAGGACTTTGCGATGGATTGGACCCCTGGGGGCTTGAAGGCCGAACCGTCTGGCGAAACTCATTTTCTTTCAGTTGCCATGGTCCCGGCTCAGGTATATATTGCGGTAACCTGCAAGCCGCAACAGATGATCTTTTTGCCGATGAAAGTCTCATTTGATAAAGTGATCGAAGTTTCAAGCGGATCGACCCAATCTGAGAACCCCGGAGAATAGCAATGGCGAAAATGAGCGCCGGGCTGGTTATGTACCGGCTTCGGGACGGTGGGCTGGAATTGTTGCTGGTTCATCCGGGCGGTCCTTACTGGCGCGATAAGGATGAAGGCGCCTGGTCGATACCCAAGGGAGAGTACACTGAAGACGAGGACCCCTTGGAGGTGGCGAAAAGAGAGTTCAAGGAGGAGACCGGATATGATGCCGAGGGAATCTTCCAGCCGCTATCCCCGGTGCGCCAGGCGGGCGGCAAGATAGTTACCGCCTGGGCCTTTGAGGGTGACTGCGATGCAGAAAAGGCAAAAAGCAATACCTTTTCAATGGAGTGGCCGCCGCGCTCCGGTAAACGTGCCGAGTTTCCGGAGGTGGACCGTGCGGATTGGTTTCCGGCAACGGTCGCGAAACAGAAGCTCGTGAAGGCGCAGGTGGGCTTTATCGAACAGCTTTGCGACCTCATGCGGTCGAGAGCGTGAAACCGGCCGTCCCCGGATTATCGGTGTTCTCGGAGACGAAACCCCGGCTATTTCTTGTCTCGTTCCTCTTTTCGACGAAACCGTTTCACGCGGTCGTTTAACGCGGTGGATGCCTGCCTGACAAACTGATCCCCCCTGTCCTTCCAGTCATCGAAAATTTCGTGGCTCTTATCCGCCAGGGAATCCCACCGGTACCCGGTCTTTTCAACCGCGGCGGCTACCTCCTGTCGAAGTCTCCTGCCGGCGCGATCTACCGTATCCGGAAAAAATTCCCCCAATTGCTTGAGTTCTCTTCCCGCCCGGTCGAAAGCCTTTTTGACGCTGTCCGCGCTGATTCTTTCCTGGGTGCCGGCCATGATTTTTTTAAACTCGGCGCGCAGCCGCCGGTAAGCGGCCGTTTCGTGTTCTGCAGTCGCCGGATCGTCATGACGTTGCAATGAGGCGTTGATTTCCCTTTCGGCTTCAATCCAGTCTGCCATCGGGTCCCCGCTGGAGAATCCCCGTTTTTCAGCCCGGTAGTAGGCGGCGGTTTCAATCATATGGTGTTTTTCATCCGATGCGGATGCGTTGACGGTGTGGTTCATTTCGGTATCCTTTTTGGTAACTTTTGGCCGATACGGATCTCATTTACCCCGGACGCTGTCTAGCTCGCAAAAACCGCCGCACACATTGGTTTCATTGCAATGCTCCCACTGCAGGGTCGCATGTTCGATCCCGAAGCGGTCATGAAGCCCTCTGCGGGCTTTGTCGATCAGAAAGTCGTTATTTTCGGGATTCGGCTTTATGAGGTGGGCGGTCAAAGCGGTCTCTGTGGTACTCATGGCCCAGATGTGCAGGTCATGAACGCCGATAACGCCGGGCAGCCCCGAAAGATAGGCCATGACAGCGTTGGGATCGATGCCTCTGGGCACGGCATCCATCGCCAGATCGAAAGATTCTCTCAGAAGTCCCCAGGTGCCCACGAGGATTACGACCGTGATGAGAAGGCTCACGATCGGATCGATCCAGAACCAACCGGTCGCAAGTATCACCGCACCTCCCACCACGACTCCCGCCGAAACTCCGGCGTCGGCGGCCATATGCATGAAAGCGCCTTTGATGTTCAGATCGCTTTTACGTCCTCTCATAAAAAGGAGAGCCGTAGCCGTGTTGACGATGACTCCGATGGCCGCGACGATAACGATGGCTTGTCCGGTCACCGGGTCGGGATTGCTCAGACGCCGTATCGCTTCCCAGGCTATTCCACCGATGGCAAACAGCAGAATAAAGGAATTCAACAGCGCTGCCAGTATGGATGATTTCCGCCAACCATATGTCCGCCGTTCTGTCGCTCGACGTCTGACCATGTAGCTGGCGCCCCAGGCCAGCAGCAGGCCGAGGACATCGCTCATGTTGTGGCCGGCATCCGCCAGCAAGGCCAGAGAATCGGCCAGCAGGCCGAATACCGCTTCGATGACAATGTATGCAACATTGAGGGCCACGCCAATTATAAACGCTCGGCTATAGTCCTTTGGTTGGTGACGATGATTATGTGGCATTTTCCGACGAGAGTCTGATACATTCCATTGATTCGCCAATCCCAGGCTCAGCCCTGTGCCTGATCCAGCAGTTATCCTACTCAACATAGCCATTAAATCAGCGATTTCAATCGGGACAATGGCAAACGTCTGAGAGGATACCCGGCAACAAACGCGTGTCCATTGCCGGCAGGTGATTGCGCTGTGGCGATTCTTTGCCGGGAAATCACCGGCATTGCGCTAATCGGTATCCGGTGCTGCAATTTCATGTTCGGTCGTGATCCGGGCTACCCCCCTGACCGTGGCGGCTACCGAGCAATATTTTTCCTGGGAAAGTGCAATTGCCTGGGACACGGCTTTGTCTGTAAGGCCTTTACCGCCGACGCGGTATTTGATATGAATCTTGCGGTACGCCCATGGCGGTTCGGGATCCTGTTCTCCGCTGGCCGTGACCTCCAGCAAGGTTAATTTTTTGCGCTTTTTTTTTAAGATTTCAACCACATCCACCGAAGTGCATGATGCCAGCGCAACCAGCAGCATCTGAGAAGGACTCACACCAATGCCGTTTTTCTGCCCGGACAGCACCACGGAGTGCCCCCCGGAATCGATGCCTACGAAGTGTTGTTCATATAGCCAGCGAACCGTCGTCGTCGCCATGAGAATCTCCTTTCTGTTGAGATGCAAGTTTCCCCCTTAAATCATAGTTGGCGGTTATCGATGAAGTAACACAGTGGCTAAAAAATCTCAATCCAATGGGTCCTGATCCTTGATGAATGAACACCTGGCATTGCCCGGCCGGGTGTGATCATGCAGGTTGCCGGTCTGCTGTCGAAAAGCCTGGTCCAGAATGCCGACGAGCTCACTGGCTTCATGGATGATGTCGTCTGCCGATGCGGAGCATATCAACCTTAAATCGCCCGGGCATCGCCAAACGGCATTTTGATACATCAACCTCAAGTGCGTTTTGGACACCCTCCCGGATTTTTTCAACAGCTACCCGGGGGTGGATGTTGGTGTATCTCTTGTTTTAGCGCCATCCAACGGGCTGGTATCCCTTGTCCCGCAGACATTGGTCCACAAAATTTTTGAACACCGGATCGGGTTTGCCCGAATCTATAACACTGCGGGTCATGGATGCGGCTCCGCCCCCGGCGGCTCCCGCGGCAGCGCCCCGCCCGAGATTTCCGGTAACCGCTCCGATGGCCGTACCGGCGGCACCACCGATCGCCGCACCTTTGGCGGTATCCTTGGCGACCCTGGTTCCGCCGTCTCCTTCAGCACCGTGATCTATCGCCAGTTGAAGACAGGCATCGATATCGGCTTCGGCGGCCTGTTTGCCGGCCTGGTTCAACTTCGCATTCGGATAAAGCACCGGTCGTTGCTGCGTGCAGGAGAACAGAATTATCCCGTAAACCAATATCATAAGTGATTTCAATATATTTCGGTTCACCTGATATTCGCCCATGACCCTGCGAAACACTTTTTTGTCACCCACATACTTATTTCGGTAATCCTCATCCCCACCAATGATTTGTTTCAGTTGCGTTTTATCAGTGACTTCGGGTGAAACAATGTCAGCCCAAAAACGTAGATCCCGATCGCTCAATCTCAGCTTTGCCACTTTATTTCCGAAAGCCATATCATTCTCCCGTGCATCTACACGGCAACTGATGCCTTATCATTTTTGCCGCCACTAGCGGCGGATATTCTTGAATCGGCCGTGAGCGAACCCACCAATCGGAACGATCTCCATCCATGTCGAATTTCATGGGCTGGAGCCTCGCAAGTCAGCGAGTATATCAAGGTGCACGGTGTACGGTTCGTCGTGATGGCAGAGTTCCCCGCATCGATCCCATCCGGTTCGATCGCTCATCGATTAAAATAATACGCTGAACAAGGAGCGGCAAGGGCGGGGTGACGGAGGCCGGCCTTCCCAACAAAATTTTTCAAGGTTTTTCTTTATTCAATCGTACCCCGATACGTTCCCGCTTCCTTCAAGGCTTTTTCCATCTCAGCGATGGTGATCACCGCGGGATCATACCAGACTGTGTTGATTTCTGCGGAATTTCTAAACCCTTTATGGACTTCGTCGACTCCGTTCAGTCCTTCCAGGACTGCTTTTCCCACATCATATCAATGGACAAGAAAAACGACCTTGGCCAATCCGGTTTCTTGAGCAAAAGACCGTCCCATAGCGGCAGTTACAACCATCGAAACCAGAATCAGTGCGGATATTCGCAGCATGTTCGTTTTTTTTCGCTGCATATGTTTCCCTCTCCATCCAGCAATAGTAAAACCTTGTTTCAACCGGTCATGATTTGAGCGCCATTATTTTGTCAACGTACTTGACCCAGTCGTTGCCGTAGTATCCTTCCGCCACGAGCCGCAGCGGAAATCCATGCTTTTGGGGCAACACCTGGCCGTTGACCCGACAGGCCAGAAAAACCTTGTCGGATATAATATCTTCAACGGGAAATTTTTCAGACTTTTCGTGGCGGCCGCTGGGGCCACTAAACGATATGTGGGTTACCGCGGGGTCAAGTCCGGCCGTGTCCAGCAATTTTGCAACCGATACGCCTTCCCAGAGGGCGTTGTATGCAAAAAAACCGGGACAGATCAAAAGCACCTCCCGTTTAACGGAGGCTATTTCGGTAAGTTGGCTATAGCGGATATCAACCGGACTGTGCACCATTCCATTGATTTGAAGCCGCCACGTTTCGATGTCGACCTTGTGGTCATCCAGGCCCATGGTTCCAAATTCTTCCAGCGGCGTCTGTTTTAAGTTCCGCGTGTCCAAATTGGCTGGATTTTGTCCGATAAGGCTCCGCATGCGGGTCCCTTCAGGCAAGATGATTTTTTCGACTTTGGCCCATGCCCTGCGAAGCGCACCGGCCAATGGACTGCCCCAAATACTTATCCCGGTGAAGATTCCAATCATCCGTCGAAGGAATCGGCGTCGTTTTTCCATTTCAGATACTCCTCAATATAGGTGCATGTTTGTTGAAGGAAAATGTCAATATTGCAGGGGTCTGGCATCATTCGGTGGTCCGGTTGCCGACACCGCTTGAAAAGGTCTTCGAAACCGGATCGTTTGCGCCTGGCTGTCAAAAACATAAGGAGCTCAACCGGCGGAATCATCACGAAATTATAACATTTTTATAAAAAATCGATTCTGTTACGGGCGACGGGCGGTCCTTGGGTGTAAAGCGGGTAATGTGCAAAAAGGCTGGGTGTCTGGAACCAGGCCGGATAGACAGGGGAAAATGCTGAAAACTCAAGGGAGGTCATAAGGTGCTCGGCCCGTATTTTGACGGAATTTTCTGCCGAATCCTTACCGGCGACGCTAAATTGCGATTATTCGTATATCCAGAGCTCGGCGTCCGCCAGACGGGCGAATACCCTGAGCTTTTGCGGCAGTTCCCGGATAATTTGAGCAAATGCCTCCACAACACTCGATTGCGAGTCAGAGGCTACCACGATTGCGGTTTTGTTAACCTTGGCATCACCGGGATAATTTTCTATGATCAAGTCCTTCAGTCGTGCTAAATCATCTTCGGTTAATTTTTGGGGACCATTGCGAAACAGCCAGATTCTATTTCTGTCGGGAATCCTGTCCACATAGAACAAGCGCGCGATACCTCGCTGGATCTCATGGTAATCGATCCCCGCCTTGGGTTCGATCAGGATATAGTTTTCTCTTATGGTGATGGCGGGTGACATCCAAAGTTTCCTGCCGTAAAGGGGGTTGCTGACTTTGTAGATACGAATATCATTTTTATTCATCTTAAGTCAAGGAAACGTGCGGAATTCGGGCCATAATAACCGCGGGTTCGATAAACAGCCATGTTTGCTTGAGATAGGCCGGATACACGGACACCGGATCCGCTGCCGGCCGCGGCCCGGCCTGAAGAAACGGAGTCTTTTCGTGAAGTCTGAAATTTTGACTTTTCAAAAAAGCGGCCTACCTTAATGGCAGGAAGCCACAAAAGCAAATATCGGGGATATGGAATTATCCCAAGCCGAGCAGAACCGTATGTTGCAGATTTTTAACAATTGGAAAAATTAGGGCGAAGGGAGATTACATGTCGATCGATATCGAAAGTTTCAGACCAGCTTATGAAAAATGGGTAGCGGAAAGCCTCCCTGACTACCAGGCGGGTAAAATGGAGGAAATCATTAAAAAATATCCGCTCATCGAGCCCGATCATGTTCCCTGGACGCCTTACCATGGGAAGCCCTCTCAGCAGACCTTCGCGGTGCTAACCAGCGGCGGTTTCTATCTCAAAGAAAACCAGCCGCCCTTCGACACGGTTTCAATTCATGGTGATACATCATTTAGAGAAATCCCGCGGGATGCCGCCCAGCAAGATTTCGGCATCGCCCACGCGCATTACGATCACAGCCTGGCCGAACAGGACTTCAACATCGTCTTTCCCCTCCAGCGTTTCGCTGAACTGGAGCGAGATGGGGTTATCGGTAAGCTGGCAGAGACCAATTACAGTTTCAGCTATGTGAATGATGTGGTGAGTCTGGTCACCGAGACTATTCCCGAGTTAATTGCCCGCATCAAGACAGCCGGAATCGATGTGCTCTTCCTGGTTCCCGTGTGACCGAAATGCCATCAGACCGTGGGTCTGATCCAACATATAGTGGAAGAAGCCGGGATTCCGACCATTTCCATGGGAAACGCACCCGAGCGGATGAATCGCATTCGACCGCCCCGGGCGGTGCTGGTTAAGTTTGCGCGTGGCAGTATGTTGGGCGAGCCGGAGAATGCCGCGCGCCACAAACGCATCATTCTGGATGCGCTGGAAGCCTTGAGGTCCATGACTATTCCCGGCTCCATAACAGAGCTTCCCTACCGATGGAGAAGGCCCGACCCGGCGTGATCCGGAACGGGTCCAGTTAATCTTCGTCCAGTTCCTCTTTCAAATCCCGGGTCATCAAGCGATAAATGGCTTCCTTCGGTGGGCAATCCTCGTGAAGTATGCAGTATGCTTCGTTGAAAATAGGCATATTTACACCCAACTCGCGGGACAAATTGTAGACGGACCGGGCGGTCTTGATTCCTTCGGCCACTGTACGCATTTCAGCCAGAATGTCTGCCACCTTTTGGCCCTGGCCGATTTTGACCCCCACGGTATGGTTACGGCTCAAATGCCCGGTGCAGGTCAAAATCAAGTCGCCAATACCGGCCAGGCCCGTGAAGGTTCGCGGATTGGCGCCCAGTTTGATTCCCAACCGTCGAATCTCGGTCATTCCCCTGGTGATCAGGGCGGCCCGGGCGTTCAATCCAAGCTTCAAGCCGTCGACAACCCCGGCGCCGATCGCAATCACATTTTTCAGGGAACCGCCCAATTCGACGCCGATCACATCCTGACTGGAATACACCCTGAAATTCGGGGTGGCAAACGCCTGCTGTACAAAAGCGGCGGTTTCAATATTGCCACAGGCCACCGTGACGACGGTGGGCAGATTCTTAGCCACCTCCCTGGCAAAGCTCGGCCCCGAAAGCGCTACAAGCCGTCCCCGCGGGATTTGCGGCAGGGTTTCCTGCAAAACACCGGTCATGGTCAGGTGCGTCCGGTTCTCAATGCCCTTGGAGGCCGTTACTATAATGGCTTCTTTAGAGAGGTCGGCTGCTATTTTCAGGGTGATATCGCGCATCAAATGAGAGGGAACCACCAACACCACCAGATTTTTATCACCGACACAACGGCCGATTTCGTTTGTCGGGTGGACTCCGCGGCTCAGCTCAATACCCGGCAAAAAAATTTTATTTTCGCGGGTTTTGAGAATTTGGTCCCTGACCTCCTTTTCAAAAACCCACAAATCGACGTCGAAGCCCTTGGTGGCCAGCAGATTTGCCAGGGCCGTCCCCCAGGCCCCGCCGCCCACCACTCCTATTTTCATTCGGGTGTCTGACTCATTGATCTTATCCATGTGTTTTTACCTTATAAAGAAAATCGGAATTTAATCTTCATTCCCCTTTATAATTATTAAACTCACTTTTGCAAAGGTGTTTTCATCGATAGTTTAAAAAAATGAACCATATCAATCCAAATTAATTCAGATTGTTAATGTGAAATGCCCATGCCAGGAACAACACGGGTTCAAATTTTTGAACTTTCGCTGAAATAAAAAAATACTATTGATTTCAACCAATTATCGGTTCAGGTGTCGGCAGGATTGCAATTTATAAACCGGATGGCGTGCGCAAAGACCCTTATATCGGCGCAGAATTACATTTCTCTTATCCGGCCAAATTTTTAATCCACTGGAAATATTGACAATAATCGATTAATTGTCTTCTCTGGGAATTCTGGCAGGATTTGTGCATTATAAATATCCAGCCTAATAAATAACTTCATCTGTTCTCCTCCTTAACGGCTAAATGGTTATTCCATTTAGCCGTTTTTTTTTGCATTTTTTCTCCGGTGTTAAAGTTTCCCGTCTGCATGGCGAATAGATCTCACACAACTTCCTTACCAAAACAACCAGCTGCAAACCGGCGTCTTTCTGCGGAAGAGCTGCTTCCGATGGAGGAAGATAGTTACTAATGTTATTGCCGAAAATTCCGATAATAAACTAGAAATCAGCGTCGTCGACTAACTTGTGCCCATCCATCAAAGGGTCTTTTACCATGATGGGCCCCTGATCGTGTTTCCAATCCAGAAATGAGAATTTTTGCCCAAGCTCAAGGAAGTCAGTGCTTGTGCGGAGGCGTAGTTTACTAGGCCGCACAAGCAGGGGCGCAGATTGACGCAGAAATTGGGCCAAAAGGCCATTTGTGGAGGGAAACTAACTTAATATTTGAGCATGTCGTCTGTGTCAGACGTTGCAATATAATTGGGGTTTGGGTTTGTATGCGACAACCAGCCGTGCGGCGTGGTGATGATGGCGGCAACTGGCCATCGAGAAACCGGCCGTTTTTTTGAGGCTGACGATTTAATTGCTGGAGGGCGCAATTGCCATCTTTGCAGAAAAGATCTTAACAAACTTGTACAGAGCCAAATTTGATGAAAAAGCAAATATCCAATTCTAAACACGGTTTCCGGGGCAAAAGACGTTTTTCCATTCATTTGAAGAATCTTGTGACCGGCCTGGCTGTAAATAAGTTGCAGGCTCTGGTTAAAAGAACCGCCAGTCGGCAGGTGTCATCGAGTCCCGATCCGGCTGCGGCAGTGAAATCAATTGGCGACAACGGCGCCGCCCTCACGAGTGTCAGTCAGAGCGTGGAGCCCCAATTCATAAAGATGGGGGAAGAACTCCAGGCTGTTTTTTTCGAAGCGACCGGGCTGACCAGGCAGATAACGCAAAATGCGGAGCTGTTCGGTACGAATTCGGAGCGGAGTCTGCTGGTCAAACTTCGTCAACGCGTCGAAACCTCACTGGAGGAACTGCGGGATTTTCGTCGGAAAGTTTTCAGGGACACAGATCATATCAGAAGCATTATCGAGCACCTGGGTCATCTTTATCACCACTGCGAGAAATTCGAGCAGACCACCATGTTCATCAGGGTGGTCGGTTTGAACATCGGTGTCGAGAGCACCCGGTCCACTGAATCCAGCGAGATGTTTTCGGTCGTTTCAGGTGAAATTAAAAAAGTTTCGGAAAGAATAACCGAAATCACCAAAGCTATTCTGGAGGATGCCAAAGCCGAACAGGTCAGGCAGGCGTCGACTTCCGCTGAGATATTCGAAGGAATGACTCGCCTGAATACCCTGGCTGAAGAAGGCGAACAGGCGGTCCGACATGCTGTCGAGAATATCGAGCATCTGACGAGCATCGCCCTGAAAACCCTGGAAGATGCCACCCAACACGCCACTGAAATTTCGCGTCAGGTCGGTGAAATTGTACAGGCAATCCAATTCCACGATAACATGAACCAGCGGATCGAGCACATCGTCAGTGGATTTGCGGATGTGGAAATTTTGTGGAATCGGGCGGCGGAAGATACCTGCCTGGAGGACGAAAAGGCGCAGTGTCGGGGCAAGGCTTACCTTATTATGGATATTCAGCAGGCTCAGCTCGAACGGGTGATTTCCGAGGTGGATCGGGTCCACCAGAAAAGCCGGCAAGCATTCGAGAAGATAAAAACGGCCATCGAGGAGTTGGCAAATACGCTGCCGGCATTTGATTCCGTCGGTCAGAAGCACGACGACGACGGGAAATCAGTGCCTACGGATCCAATTGCCGCGCTGCAGAAAGCTCTCGATGCATTGTGTGATATCCAGGAAAAGGGGCGACATTTAGTCGAACGTGTGGATAGTTCGACCCATCAGGCATCCGAGAAGGCGGTTACCCTCTCTGACCATACCAGAGACGTTAGACGTATCAGCCTGGAAACCCACCTCATGGCCTTGAATGCCGTTGTAAAAGCAGCCCATCTGGGTGAAAGCGGAAGGACCCACGAAGTGCTGGCCCAGGAGATGCGGCGCCTTTCGAAACGTTCGGAAATGTTTGTCGAGGATGTCGAGACGATCATCGAGCAGATCAACCGATCCGCAAGGGATCTGACTGCCGAACGGGACCAAAGCGCGGGTGAGGCATGCGACAGTCCTCTGGACATCTCATTGCCTATGGATGGGGAGGAAGTGACCGGCACCTATGCCGGTTTTGCGGAAAGTGCGGCGGTTATACTGAAGCGTACGGAGGCGCTCAACACGGAGATCAGCCGCACGAGTGACAAACTTGAATTTCTGCCGCTGCTATCGGACGAGCTGGGCCGTCACCTGAAAGAGGCCAAAGAAATCTGTCAAATTCTTAGCCCTTGGGCAGCCGCCTATCAGGAGAATGAAGATGACAGAGCCACGGCGCTGGTCGGCCGGTACACCATGGCCGAAGAGAGAGTGGTGCATGATCGAGCCCTTCGCTTAGAGGATGACAACCTGGAGCTGTTTGCGGAAGATCCGTCCAAATGTGTGCCGCCGCAAAGCCCGGCAGACTCCGGAAGCCCGTTTGAATCTTTATCGGATCCAACCCCTGGAGAAGAAGACCTGGGCGGGAATGTGGAACTATTCTGATTTTTTCGCGGACCGCGGCACCGGAGAGCAACGAGCAATCCAATCAAAACATAAAGAGCTGAAATTTCGAATTTATTACTTCGCTCTGAATTTAATAGAGTTTAGCAAGGAAAGGACAAAATGGAATTTAAACGGGTTATAAATGATGACGGCATATCCCTGACCATCGAAGGGGCCATGTCCATTGGCAATGCCGCCGCTCTGCATGCTGAACTGGTATCCTGTTTGGAGCAGTCTAAAGGTCTATCGCTTGACCTCGTTGGGGTGAGCGAGTGTGATGCCTCCGGGGTGCAGATAGTGCTCGCGGCTCGAAAATCATTGGAGGCTGCCGGCAGACCCTTCGGAATAACGCGGTCCTCCGCCTCCGTCGACGATGCCATTGTGCGCGCCGGATTGGAGCTGACCGGGTTTCAAAATTTGAACAAGGAGAACATTGATGGATAAGACTATCATGACAGTTGACGATTCCGCCAGTGTCAGACAGATGGTGGGCTTTACACTGAAGCAGGCGGGCTATGGTGTCTTGGAAGCCAAAGACGGCCAGGATGCGCTGCAAAAATTAAGTGGTGAGTCCGTAAATATGGTCATAACCGATTTAAATATGCCCACTATGGATGGTATCGAGCTGATCCGCCAGTTGCGATCCAAACCTCAATTCAAGTTCGTCCCCATCATCATGTTGACAACTGAATCCCAGGCATCCAAAAAACAGGAAGGAAAGGCCGCGGGCGCGACAGGGTGGATCGTTAAACCATTTAACCCCGAACAGCTTCTGGCAGTCACCAAAAAGGTGCTGGGCTAAGAGTTGCCCCTACCATTGATGCGGGGAAGAATAATCATCGGACGCAGACCGGAAACAGTGATACATGCTCCATCAGAGAGCTAGCGGCCGTCCGTCAGGAGATTTGGATAATGGAAAATCATCGAGAAGCTTACAAGGTTGAAGCTTACGAATTGCTCTCGGAACTGGAATCTTCCCTGCTGGAATTGGAGGAGAATCCCGCCAACATGGAACTGATCGGCCGGGTGTTTCGAGCGATGCACACAATCAAAGGGTCGGGGGCCATGTTCGGATTTGATGATATCGCCGAATTTACCCATGAGGTGGAGACGGTTTTCGATCTGGTGCGCGAAGATAAAATTACGGTCACGAAAAAGCTGGTCGACCTGACGCTGTCTGCCTGTGACCAGATCCGAAAAATGGTCGACGGCCAACCCACGGATGAGCACATGGTTCAAGGGCTTGTAGAAAGCTTCAAGGAGATGATTCCGGACAGGCAGGATGTTTTCTGCGACGTTCCCGAAACCGGCGGCACTCAACCTTCCGAGGACCACGGCCATAAAGCGACCTACCGCATCCGGTTTGCGCCCCAGGCGGAGATTTTTGCCTCCGGGACCAATCCGATTCTGTTGCTGGATGAACTCAGGGTCCTGGGTGATTGCAATATTTTTGCCCGGACCGGGAAAATTCCCGCCTTCCAGGATCTGGATGCCGAGAAATGCTATCTGAAGTGGGACATCGTTTTGACGACCGCGGCGGACATCAACGCCATCAGAGATGTATTTATCTTTGTGGAAGATGACTGTCAGGTCGCCATCGACCTTCTTGATGACGGCATTGAGGACGACGGTCAATCAAGCTTCCAGAAACTGGGCGAGATTCTGGTGGATCGGGGGGATGTATCCTCCCAGGAACTGGTGGGGGTGCTGAAGAACCAAAAGCGGATCGGCGAGATGCTCGTGGAGGCCAAGGCCGTCGACAAGGAGGCGGTAGAGGCCGCTTTAAAGGAGCAGAAACACCTCAAGGAGACCCGGCTCGGTCAGAAAAACAGTGGCATGTCATCCAGCGTTCGGGTGGCGGCCGAAAAGCTGGACACCTTGGTGGATCTGGTCGGGGAGCTGGTGATCGCCCAGGCACGCCTTACCCAGAAGGCCAATTTCGGACATGATTCCGAACTGCTGTCGATTGCCGAGGAGGTCGAGCGGCTCACCGGCGAATTGCGCGACAACACCATGGACATTCGAATGCTGCCCATCGGCACCACTTTCAGCAAATTCAAGCGGTTGGTGCGGGATCTTTCCAATGATCTGGGCAAGGAAGTCCTTTTGGAGACCGAAGGCGGCGAAACGGAGCTGGACAAAACCGTCATCGAACGCCTGAACGATCCTCTGGTCCATATCATCCGCAACAGCATCGATCATGGTGTCGAAGCCCCTGGGGTCAGAGAGGCCGCCGGAAAACCGAAGCAGGGCCATGTGCGTTTATCCGCATTTCATTCCGGGGCCTATGTGCTGATTCGAATCGAAGATGACGGTGCCGGTCTGGATAGGGAGGCTATTTATCACAAGGCCGTCGAAAAGGGGTTGATCGCAGCGGATGCCGATCTTACAGACAAGGAAGTATTCGCTCTGATTTTTAACCCCGGGTTTTCCACCGCCAAGACGGTGACCGGCATTTCCGGCCGGGGTGTGGGCATGGATGTGGTCAAACGAAGCATCGACGCCCTGCGGGGCTCCATTGACGTCGAAAGCGAGAAAGGCCGCGGTTCGACCATTACGCTCAAGCTGCCTTTGACCTTGGCCATTATCGAGGGGCTCATGGTGAAGCTCGGAGACGGGCATTTTGTGATGCCGCTGTCAGCCGTGGAGGAGTGCATCGAATTGACGCATGAGAAGCGAATGAAGGACAACGGCCGGCACATGGTGAATCTTAGAGGAGCCATTGTTCCTTACCTGAGGCTGCGCGACATTTTCCGGGTCGACGGCGATTGGCCTTCCATCGAACAGATCGTCATAGCCGAAGTGAATGGCGAAAGGATCGGATTTGTGGTGGATCATGTGCTGGGGGAATACCAGACGGTGATCAAGAACCTGGGCGCCCTCTACCAGGATGCCGAAGGTGTTTCAGGGGCGACCATCCTCGGCGACGGGTCCGTAGCCCTGATCCTGGAGTTGCCCAGAATCCTGGAGATTGCCACGAATGAGGGACAACAATTGTGCTCGTATAATTAAGGAAAACCCGAACAAAGCGCCAGAGACTGAATTTGCCTGGTTAAGGATTAAGGAGTCAAAAGTGAAATTTTCAGACATTAAAATCGGAGTTAAAATCAACGGACTTGTCCTGGTTATCGCCATTTTGATGGGGATCGCATCGGGATACGGCATCCTAAAGATAAATAGTATTGGTAAAGAAATTAAGTCGATTGCGGAAGAAAACCTGCCTTTGAGCGACATGTTCAGACAGGTGGTGAGCAACCGGTTGGACCAATCCATTAATTTGGAACGGGCGTTGCGGTACGGCGGGGTATTGGCTGATTCGGAAAAGGCAAAAACGGGACTTAAACTTGCAAAAGATGAGTTTGAGGCCAAAAACAATTTGATTCATCAAGAGTTCAAAAAGGTGGAACAGATTGTTCAAGAAGCGATCGAGACCGCTGAAACAGACAAGGACCGCAAAAGTTTCCAGGGCATTGGTGAATTTTTCAAAATGCTGCAGGAAAAGCAGGAAGAATATCAGAAAAACGTCCATGAGGCATTCGCTCTGATCGACAGTGGACGGATCGACGAAGGGGAAGCTCTGGCAGAAAAGATCGAAGAAGCTGAGGACCAGCTCGACCGGGAAATGGAAACCGGTCTGAAGAAAATTGCTTCACTGACAAACGAGAGCGCCTTGAAAGCGGAGCACGATGAGCAATCGGCATTTAAAGGAATTGTCATTATTTCCATCAGCAGCATAATTGTCGGACTGGTCCTGGGCATACTGCTTTCACGAAAAATAACGCGGCCCCTGCATGCAGCGGTAGGCGCATTGGACAAACTGGCTATCGGTGATCTCGATATGCAAATCGACGTCAAAGGCAAAGATGAGACCGGACAGCTCATGACAGCCATGCAAAGCATGATCCAAAATCTCAGAGGAACGGTTGCGGTCGCCGAGCGGCTCTCTCAAGGTGATTTGAATGCGGAGATTAAAATCCAGTCCGGAAAAGACAAACTCGGCAAGGCGCTGGAAGCCATGATCGTGAAGCTGCGCGAGGTGGTGGGAGAAGTCCGGTCCGCGGCGGACAATGTCGCGGCGGGCAGCCAGCAGATGTCGTCGACCTCCGAGGAAATGTCCCAGGGCGCCACCGAGCAGGCCTCGGCGGCCGAGGAGGCCTCGGCCTCCATGGAGCAGATGGGCGCCAACATCCGGCAAAGCGCGGAAAACGCGGGCCAGACCGAAAAGATCGCGCTCAAATCGGCGGATGATGCCAAAGAGGGCGGCCGGGCGGTAACCGAGACGGTGGCGGCCATGAAGGCGATCGCGGAGAAAATATCGATCATCGAGGAAATCGCTCGTCAGACCGATCTTCTGGCGCTGAACGCGGCCATCGAGGCGGCGCGGGCCGGCGAGCACGGCAAGGGGTTTGCGGTGGTGGCCTCCGAGGTTCGCAAGCTGGCCGAGCGCAGTCAGACGGCGGCCGGCGAAATCAGCCAGCTTTCATCCAGCAGCGTGGATATCGCGGAAAAAGCCGGTGAGATGCTTGATCGGCTGGTGCCCGACATTCAGAAAACCGCGGAACTGGTGCAGGAGATCGCGGCGGCCAGCAGTGAACAGAATGCGGGGGCCGAACAGATCAACAGTGCGATCCAGCAACTGGATCAGGTGACCCAGCAGAATGCATCCGCATCCGAAGAGCTGGCCTCCTCGGCCGAGGAGCTTTCCGGCCAGGCGGAGCAGCTCACGGACACCATCGGTTTTTTCAAACTCGATGACGCTTCGAAGGGAAAATTCGATTCAGATAAGAACCCAGGCAGGGCCGCGCGTCAACTAAACAGGGCGCATCAGTCGGAAATTGAAAAACACCGAAAAACGGCTTCCGAGGTCAAAATATCCGGAACTGAAGAAGCGTCTGCTTCCGGGAGGATCAGGGAAAATGACCGGGGTTATGCCATCGATATGGGACTTCGGGAAAGTCAGGATGAAACACTGGACAGCGAGTTTGAGCGCTACTAGCTGGATTTCAGTCGCGATTCACTGTCTAAAGTCCGCATGAAATCGCATTGAGGCCCCCTATACTAAATTGAGCCGTTTATAGATAACCATCAATAGGAACCATTATCATGAGTGAGTCAAAAACCACGGAGACATCATTATATTTGACCTTTAAACTGGAGACCGAGGTGTTCGCCCTCGAAGTTGGACAGGTTCGGGAGGTGCTGGACCTGACCCCGATCACCAAGATTCCCAGAACCGCCGATTACATGCGCGGTGTCATCAATGTCCGCGGCAATGTGGTGCCGGTGGTGGACTTGCGCCGCAAGCTCGGGATTGAGGAAGCGACCGCGACCAAGGACACGCGCATTGTGGTCATGGAGCTCAATGTGGAGGGCGAGCACACGATCGTCGGGGCATTGGCCGATTCGGTTCACGAGGTCCTGGAGCTGAATCCGGAGCAGATCGAGGATTCGCCGAAGATCGGGTCCCGCTGGCGGACCGAGTTTATCAAAGGGATCGGCAAACAGAACGATGAATTTATCATCATCCTGGACATAGACCGGATATTTTCTACATCCGAACTGGAGATCGCCCACGCAGGTGCCGATGATCCGATTGTTTCGAAAACTGAGCGCATGGCCGCCTGATACAAGCTTCGGGGACAGGTCCTGAAAAGCGAACATCACAATAAACTGAGCGTCCTGGTGTTCAATAAGCACCTGAAAGGCAGAAAAGGACGAAGCGTTAACGCGTTTAAAAATCCGGAACAAAAAGGGTGTTGTTCTCAGAATGCGGACCAGCGATGATACGATAGACGATCAGTTTGAAAGATACTATCAGAAATGACTACTGCTCAGGCCCAGGCGGCTGTAAAAAATTTATATAATTCCGGCACGGTTATGCCCGATGGCGAATTTCAGCGCTTCAGGGGGTACATTTATGACAAATGCGGGGTCAACCTGACTTCCGTCAAAAAGACCATGTTGACCCTGAGACTGTTCAAACGAATGCGCGCCTTGGGCATATCTTCTTTCGGTGGCTATTATGACTATGTTTTAAGTCCCAAAGGTCAGGAAGAAGAGCTTATTCACATGATCGATGTGGTCACCACCAACAAGACGGACTTTTTTCGGGAGCCCAAACATTTCGACTTTTTGTCGCAAACCGCTCTGCCGGCCCTCCTGCAAAACGGAAGGCTGGCAAAGACCGGAAAGCTGAGTATCTGGAGCGCGGGCTGCTCCAGTGGTGAAGAACCTTACACCCTGGCGATGGTAGTACAAGAATTTTTCACTAACCAGGGGACAGGCGATTTTTCGATTCTGGCGACCGATATTTCGACCCGGGTCCTGGAAATCGGCCGGCAGGGAATTTATGGCGGGGAAGCCATCAGGCCGGTTCCGGCCTCGTTCAAGCCGAAATATCTGATGAAAGGCAAAGGTTCGCGAAAGGGGTTTTTCCGGATCGTGCCCGAACTGCGCAACCGCATCCATTTTCAGCGACTGAATCTCAACGATGGCCCGAACTTCGGGCTCAGAGGCGAGTTCGACCTTATTTTTTGCCGCAATGTCGTAATCTATTTTGATCGGGAAACCCAGAAAAGGCTTTTTAAAAAGTTTTATGACCAGCTCGTTCCGGGGGGCTTCATGTTTATCGGCCACTCCGAGACCCTCCACGGGATATTTGATCATTTCAGACCCGTATCCGTATCCGTTTACCGGAAACCGGGTTAATGCCGATCAGCGGCCTATACATTCGGACAAAACCGATTTTTGGGCGGTCACTCGCTGCTGAGACCGCAGAAGCTATTGGCAATTGTTTTCCATACAATATGTGGCCGGCTAGTAAATTTTCAGCAGATCGGACCGACTGGTTTCCGGTCCGGCGGCTGAGGAGGAATCAATTAGGCTGCCGGTTTCTTACTGCAGCAGCAATTCAGGGGTATCAAATTTTCCAGGGTATAATGCGCAAATGAAAAATAATAAGATAAGAGTCCTTATTGTGGACGATTCAGCGGTTGTCCGCCAAACCCTCGAACAGGTTCTGGCTGCGGATTCGGATATCGAGGTTATGGGCACCGCAGCCGATCCCTATCTGGCGGCGGCAAAAATAAAAGATGAGGTGCCCGATGTCATTACGCTGGATGTTGAAATGCCGAGAATGGACGGGGTCACCTTTCTGCAAAAGATTATGAGCCAGAATCCCATTCCGGTCATTATGGTTTCCAGCCTGACGGAAAAAGGATGTGAGACAACTCTCCGGGCGCTCGAATACGGTGCGGTCGACATCATCACCAAGCCGAAATTGGGGATAAAGCAGTACCTGGAAGAGTCCAAAATCACCATCTGCGACGCCGTCAAGGCGGCTGCCAGAGCCAATATCCTGCCGATTACCAGACGTCAGGTGGAAAAGAAACTAACGGCAGACGCCGTCATCCCGCCGCCCAACGGCAAGGCCATGGCCCGAACCACCGAACGCGTCGTTGCGATCGGAGCGTCGACCGGCGGAACCGAGGCGCTGAGAATGTTTCTGGAAGTTCTTCCCCCTGATGCTCCGGGCATCGTCATCGTTCAGCACATGCCCGAGAACTTCACCAAGGCGTTTGCGCGCAGGCTTGACGGCCTCTGCCGGATCGAGGTCAAGGAAGCCGCCGATGGTGACAGCGTCTTGCGGGGCCGGGCGCTCATCGGGCCGGGCAATCATCATATTCTGCTCAAACGCAGCGGTGCCCGCTATTATGTGGATGTCAAGAACGGCCCGCTGGTCTGCCGCCACCGCCCCTCCGTGGATGTACTGTTCCGTTCGGCCGCCCGCTATGCGGGCGCCAACGCCGTCGGCGTTATCATGACCGGCATGGGTGACGACGGGGCCCGGGGAATGTTCGAAATGAAGCAGGCCGGGGCCACGAACATCGCCCAGGATGAAGCGACCTCGGTGGTATTCGGCATGCCGAATGAAGCCATCAAGCGCGGCGGCGTGGACCGGGTGCTTCCCCTGGAAAAAATCGCCGCGGCGGTCTTAAGGGAGTGTAGCCTATAAGCGTTCGAGCTCAACCGCCAAATGAAAATAGATGAAATTATCAATATTTAAATTGCCCCGCTTTGAAGCAGATGAAAGAAATAGAGTAGTAAGAAAAATACCTAATGTTTCGTCAGGCAATTTCCGATACTGGAGGCATACTGAATACTTTCGATTGAATTTATTTGGTTTGGTGTCTTCCGGGCAGCCAACAGAATGCGACATAATTAGAAGCAGCAACTGGCCATCGAGGAACAGTCGCTGCTTTTTTATCATAAGACGGCAATCGGAACTCCATGATCGCAGAAGCGTTGACCGCTGCCTCCAAGAATCCGCGGTACCGGCCGACAGGAGATCCTATCGGTCGTGAGCAGGAGCTTACTCTCAAAGCCCTCCAATTCCACAAAAATGAACGGAAATAAAACAGATGACTTCTAAAGAAACTACAGGCGCCCATTCAGGGGAGCACACACGCCTGTTGCACCGATTCCCCCTTTTCCTTTTCCTTCTATCGGGAGCTGCGGGACTCATGTACGAGGTCCTTTGGGTAAGACAATTCACCCATCTGCTGGGGGCTTCCACCTATGCGATAACCGTGGTGCTCACCACATTCATGTGCGGTCTGGGCTCAGGCGCCTGGATCATCGGCAAGATGGCGGATGGAATCGAAGAAAAAAAACTCATCCGGGCATATGTCCTCATTGAAATTGGCATCGGGACCTACGCCCTTCTATTTCCGCATTTGCTCGAATGGACGGAAGGCGTCTATGTAAAATTTTATCACGTCTATCTGCCCAACCCGATCCTGTTGAACGGGTTTAAATTGGTGCTGGCATCCATTTTGCTAACAGTTCCCACATTGCTGATCGGAGCGACCCTGCCGGTACTCAGCCGGTATATTATCAGGGACCGCAGGGGTATCTCCCTGACCATATCTCACCTCTATGCCTATAACACCATCGGGGCCATTATCGGGACGATTGCCACGGGATATTTTTTGCTGCCTGCCCTGGGCATCCGATCTACCAATTTGGTGGCTGTCGGAATCAGTTTTCTGGTCGCCGCTGGTTTCTATCTTCTGGATACCGTCTCGGGCCTGATTGCGATGAAACAATCCGGCCATAAGAAAGCTGCCGTCCAGAGGTCCGCGCAGAAGTCAACGTCGCTGCAAAAATCCATCGTCCTGGGGTTTGCCGTTTCCGGCACGGCGGCCATGTTTTACGAGGTGGCCTGGACCCGAACGCTTAGTATGATTTTGGGGACCACCACATATGCCTTTACCACCATGCTGGCTGCATTCCTCTTGGGAATCGGACTGGGAAGCATCCTTTATCGCTGGATTCCGGAATCCATCCCTCGGATTCGACTTTTTTCTATTCTGCAGGCCATCATCGGGCTCTCGGTCCTGATGACCATTCCGGCATTCGAGAAGCTGCCTTTTCTTTTTATCACCTTTCACATGCGCTGGGCGGATTCCTGGATTAACCTCCAGATTATCCGATTTGCCATGGCACTGCTGGTCATGATCGTGCCCTGCCTGGCCATGGGTATTCTATTTCCGGTGGTCAGTTCCCTGTTTATCGAAAGAGCCGCGCATGTAGGCGCTCGGCTGGGAAAGGTCTACGCTTGGAATACCTATGGAGCTTCCATCGGGGCGGCACTGGCCGGGCTGGCGCTGGTGCCCGGCATCGGCATGCAAAAGACCATCGTGATTGGCGGGGCCATGAACCTCATGGCGGGTATGGGGATATATCTTCTTCGGACAGAGATTTCCTGGAGACGTCGCCTCGTGATTTCTTCGGTTACGGGAATTGCAGCTCTGCTCATTATCCTCAACATAGCGCCGTGGGCACCGCGGATCATGAGCAGCGGAGCCTATGTTTACGCCTCGCGCTATGAGGCGGCACTGGACAGGTACCGAGCCGCGGCCCGGCTTTCGGAATCGATCCCGGACGCTTCCGAATGGATGCTTTGGGAAATGGCCATGAAGCAGTTTCGACTTTTGTATTACAATCCGGGGATTACCGCCACGGTGGCGGTTATGGAGCGCGATGACGGGGTCCGCTTTCTGACCATCGACGGAAAAACCGATGCCAGCACCGGAAAGAAAAGCGACCTGCGGACCCAGGTTATGATCGGGCAGCTTCCGCTTCTCTTCCATGAGAGTCCGGACGAGGTCCTGGTGGTGGGTCTCGGCAGCGGCATTACGGTCGGGTCGGTTTTGACCCACGATGTGCGGGTGGTGGACTGTGCGGAGATATCACCGGGCGTCATCGAAGCCGCCAAGTTCTTCTCAAATGCCAATCACAGAGCTCTGGAGGATAAACGTCTCAAAATCATTCCTCAGGATGCGCGCCATATGCTGCTCACATCGAAGAAGAACTATGATGTGATCATCTCGCAGCCATCCAACCCCTGGATCAGCGGTGAATCCAGCCTTTTCTCCCAGGAATGGTATCATCTGGTGCATGATCACCTGAACAAAGAGGGCCTCTTTCTCCAGTGGGTGCCGTCCTATCTTATGGATGAAAGGGATCTGAAGGTTATTATTCATACCATGAGATCGGTCTTTCCAAACCTGAGCCTCTGGAGCAGCGGCGCCGCGGGAGATCTGATTCTGCTGGCCGGCAAGGGGGCCGCCTTGCGCATCGACTATGACCGCTTTTCAAAGAGGATCAGCCGGGAACAAGTCCACCGGGATATCGCCCGCATCGGGCTGGATCCAATGCTCCTGCCCTTCAGACTTTTCGTAATGAATCCGGCAAAGTTATCTTCCTATCTTTATTCGAATTTACAGCGTCCCCTGGGCAAGAATACAGATGACCATCTGATCACCGAGTTTTCAACCCCCAAACGCATGATTCGCAACCAAAAGGTGACCCGCTTTCTGGATCCGGTCCGCAGTCACGGGAACGTAAAGGATGTGATGGCGATGATCGATCACTTGCGAAATGATGAAATTCTTCGCATCCTAAACGAGAAGATCGCGAAGAGAGGGGGTCGCATTTGATGCGCGAGTCATAAAACTATAAAGGAGGTGATCTCAAAAAAGGCAGGATTACCTGTAATTGAGCGGTTTTTATATAAATTTGTATAAATTGAACGTTTACTAGTGAAAAAACAATTGTGGGAGGATTTAACAGATATGAAACTGACCATTAAAGCAAGGCTTTTCGGCGGGTTTTCCATCCTGCTGGTGATCATGTTGATCTCCGCCTTCGTGGCCATGTACAAGCTCTCCGGGATAAACGGAAAGCTGAATGGCATCGTTAACAGTTCGGCCGAAAAAGTCAAGTTGGCCGCCCGTATCAACCAAAATCTATTGGAAATTACCCGGGGTGAGAAGAACCTGATTTTGGCCGACACCCAGGAACAGATGGAAAAATATGCCGGATTTATCGAGCAAACCCGAACAGAGATGCAAAGCCGCCGCGAGCAGTTGAGAGCATTGGCGGACGACGAAGGAGCGGCCAACCTCGACAAGTTTGCCGCCACCTGGGATCAATATCTTGGAGTGCACAAAGAGGTAAGGGAGCTGGCGCTGCTGAACTCAAACGTCAAGGCCAAACAGCTTTCACAGGGCGCAGCCAGGGAAACTTTTGACAAGGCGGCCATGGCCATCGCAGCAATTGTGGAAAAAAACGATGAAGCCGCCGATGCCGCCAAGGATTTGAATGATCTCCGGCAGGTGGCCGCAAAAATGAAATTGGCTGCCCGCATCAACCGCAACCTGGTGGAAATTCAGCGGGGGGAGAAAAACATGATCCTCGCTAAAACCCAGGAGGATATGGATGTCTATGCCAAGGCCATCGAGACGGTTCAGAAAGATTTGGGAAAAAGACTTGATGACCTCGATAATCTGGTCACAGGCGATGAGAAAACGGAACTGGAAAAATTCAAGGAAAATTACCAGCAGTTTATCGATCAGCACCAGAAAGTGAGAGAACTCACCCTCCAGAACAGCAACAGCCGGGCCGTCGAACTGGCCTGGGGCAAAGGGCGGGAGCTTGCCGACCAAAGCCAGGAATTCATGGCGGGTATCGTCGCAAAAAACGAGAAGGATATGGAAGCGGATAAGGCGGCAAGCGACCGCGATTATGCGACGGCGCGAAATCTGCTCATTGGACTGGCGGCGGGCAGCCTTCTTCTGGGTCTGGGGATGGCTTTTTGGATCGTTACCAGCATCAACAAGGGGCTCACCAATGCCATAAGTGTCACCAAGGCCGTATCCGAAGGCGATCTGAGCACGGATGTCGAGGTTACCAGCCAGGATGAAATCGGCAATTTGCTTGGATACATGCAGAAAATGGTCGTAAATATCAGAAACATTGTGAGCAGCGTGCAATCGGCTGCCAGCAACGTCGCGGCCGGCAGCGAGGAACTCAGCTCGAGTTCTGAGGAAATGTCGCAAGGCGCCACCGAACAGGCGTCGGCGGCGGAGCAGGCCTCCTCCTCCATGGAAGAGATGGTCTCCAACATCAAGCAGAGTGCCGACAATGCCATGCAGACCGAAAAGATCGCGGTAAAATCGGCCGAGGACGCCCGCGAAGGCGGCAAGGCCGTGGCCGACACCGTTTCGGCCATGACCGAAATAACCGAGAAAATATTTATCATCGAAGAGATCGCCCGCCAGACCAACCTGCTGGCGCTCAATGCGGCCATCGAGGCCGCCCGCGCCGGGGAACACGGCAAGGGATTTGCCGTGGTGGCCGCCGAGGTGCGCAAGCTGGCCGAAAGAAGCCAGACCGCGGCCGCCGAGATCAACACTCTGGCACGCTCCAGCATGGGAGTGGCCCAGGGCGCCGGGGAGATGCTGGAAAAGCTGGTGCCCGATATCCAGAAAACGGCCGAGCTGGTGCAGGAAATCGCCGCCGCCTCCAACGAACAGAACACCGGCGCGGATCAGATCAACAGCGCCATTCAGCAGCTCGACCAGGTCATTCAGCAGAATGCCACCGCCTCCGAGGAAATGTCCTCCACCTCCGAGGAACTCGCGGCCCAGGCCGAGGAACTTCAGAGCACCATCGCCTTCTTCAAATTAAACAGCGACTGCAGTTGGGATGCCGATGAAACCGTGAAGAGCAAGGTGAAGAAGGGTCACATAAACATCCAACACATTACAGGTACAGCCAAGGCTTCTGCCGCGGCCACACAAAAAGAAAAGTTTGAAACCCGGTCCCGGCAAGAGGTTAAAATTGGCAACGGCGGCGGTACTCCTGCGGGCAGACAGGGTTTGGACCTGGATCTGAGCATCCAGGGAGACGCCCATGACAACGAATTTGAAAGATATTAAATCGATGTGCAATTGACGATTGAGGTTTGATAATTGCATCTTAAACAGACATTTTAAAGTTGCAATTATCAAGCTGAAATCGTCACTAGGCAGACAGGAGGATTTTTTCATGAGTGCTTCCGAAATAACAGACGCGTCCCAGTACCTGACGTTTCAGCTTGGCGATGAGGTTTTCTGCCTGGATATCAGCCAGGTGAGAGAGGTGCTGGACTTTAAGGATTTAACCAAGATTCCCCGTACACCTGAATTCATGCGAGGTGTTATCAACTTGCGCGGCAGCGTGGTGCCCGTGGTGGACCTCAGGCTGAAGTTCGGTATGGCCTGCAAGGAGAAGACGCAAAATACCTGTATCATCATCGTGGAAGTCACCGTGGATGGCGAGCGCACAATTCTTGGTGCCCTGGCCGATTCCGTCGACGAGGTTGTCGAACTGGAGCCCGGCCAGATCGAGCCGGCACCCAAGATCGGCAGCCGCCTGAACACGGAATTCATCAAGGGGATGGGAAAACACGGTGATCAATTTATCATTATTCTGGATATCGACCAAGTCTTTTCAACAGACGATCTGAGCGTTTTTCAAGCATCGGGTGAGATGCCGTCGTTCGGAAATGGTGAGGCCGTTTTTACAAGCTTATCATCTGTCGCATTGAGAGATTAGATCAAGACTGACAACAAATTATAGAAAAAAGTGCGGCTGAGCACCGCACGCCCAATGCCCCGGCGATGAAAAAAAAACGGATCAGCATCTACATCGGCGAATATCATGCCAGCAATTCTCCGGTGGTTATTCATACCCTGCTGGGATCCTGCGTGGCGGTTTGCCTGTTTGATCCCGTCAATCGAGTCGGGGGCATGAATCACATCCTGCTGCCGGGTAAAGCCGATATGAAGCATTTTGACGTGCGGGCGCGTTACGGTATCAATGCGATGGAGCTGCTGATCAACAAGATGATGAAACTGGCCGCCGCTCGCCAGAACATCGTGGCGAAAGTTTTTGGAGGCGCGCATGTCATTTCGGCGATATCCGAAGAAAATGGCGTCGGCCTGAAAAATGCCGAGTTCATTCTAGAGTTCTGCCGAATCGAAAATATCCGGATTCTCAACCAGAGTCTTGGCGGCTGTGAATCGCGAAAAATTTATTTTCACACGGATACCGGCGATGTTTTTCTGAAGCGGGTGGGAACTACCATGTATCCGGAACTTATCCGCAGAGAGCGAAGAGACCTGAACCGTATTGCAGGGGAATTGGAAAAACCGGGCAGTGTCAGTCTGTTTTTGTAAAATATGATGGCGGTTTACGATGAAATCCGGCTGCACCGCAACAGCTAAGGCTCTGTGATCCCGATCGAACCCTTGCCGGTCTGTTTAATATGAAACATGGCTTTGTCCGCCAGGGCCAGCAAGCCGGTGCGGCTGTCGGTGTCGTCGGGAAAGGTTGCCAGGCCGAAACTGGCGCACAGGCGGACATTGTGTCCGGCCTTGGCCAGGTATTCGGTGGACGCCATTTTCAACTGGATTTGCCCGGCTTTTTCGATCGCCTGCGGTTTATTGAATCCTGGCAGTACGACGACGAATTCATCACCGCCATAGGCGACTCCGAAGCAAGGCTCTTTAAGGCAACTTTTTATGGTGCCGGCCACTTCCTTGAGGGCCTGACTGCCGTTGAGGTGACCGTAGCCGTCGACGACCCGTTTAAAGTTATCCATGTCCATGAATATCAGGGAAAATTTCTTCTGGGTGATATTGCTTTCCTTGATCAGCTCATCCAGGGCATTATAAAGGTGTCGGGTGTTATACAGTCCGGTCAGATTATCGTGGATGGCGAGATTCCGAAATTTTTTCTGATCGCGGCGAAGCTCTTTTTCCAGGACTTTTCTCTTGGTATTGTCCACCAAAATGCCTTCGAGAATGGGATGCTTGCGATCGTCTTCCGACAGTCGGATGTTCGCCAGGATCCAGACCGGCTTTCCATCCTTGCGCTTTAACCTGAGTTCATAGTTTTTCAGAATGCCTTTTTTTTTCACGGCCCGAATCATTCGGGAACTATCTCCGGGATTGAAATAAAATTTTTCGGTGCCGTCTTTGATATCCAATACTTCCTCCGGCGAGCCGTATCCAAGGATTTGGGCAAAAGACGGATTGACCCGAATGAGCTCCCCGGAAATTTCGCTCTGGAACATGGCCTGCACCGCATGATGGTACATGTTGCGGTACCGCTGCTCCGCCCGTTTCAGCTCAAGCTGGGTCGCCTTCAAATCGGTCAGATCCGACAGGAAGTACATGTATCCATGAAGCGTGCCGTTTTCGTCGCGCAGGATACTGCGGCTGAACAGCATGGGAATCCAGATACCGGCCCGGGTGCAGAAAGAGGCCTCGAAGCTCAAATGGGAGCGGCTTGCCGAGTAAAAATCCACTGAAGCCTTGTCGTAGAAGTTGTCGACCCGTTGACCGACAAAGTCTTCGCGGCTGTACCCGGAAATTTGCAGCATGGCCCGGTTCACCTCGTTTATCACGCGGCTGCCATTCAGGAGCATGATTCCTTCATGTGCATTTTCAACCAGACTGCGATATTTGTATTCGATATGTCGCGATTTTTCCGCCTCCCGGCGACATGCATCGAGTTCTTTTTCAATTATTTCAATCTGTTGTGTCATTTGTTCAAGGGATATGCTGGAAGCCATAAGTCTACCCTGTTGATGCAGAGAGATAGTATATTTGCCGTTTGTAGCATAAAGGGCCGATGCCGTCTAATTCTTTGCGTCGAAAACCCTTGGGTAGTTGACTTCCCATTCGCCGGCAGCGGTGGCACTTCGAATCCATGTCCGCTCGAAGGGTCACTCAAAAACCCCCTTTTTTTCCGCCCGGCCTGCGGAGACCATCAGTTTTCCGCGGGAATAAACGCGATCGATTTTCCATTGTCGATCAAATACCACCAGATCCGCATCCTTGCCCTCCGCCAGGGTGCCTTTTTGATGGCTGATGCCGATTCGCGTTGCGGGATTGAGGGTGAAACACTTTAATACATCGGAGACAGGCAAACCTTCTTCCATGACCAGCCGCCGAAATTCAGTCAGCAGATTTTCGATATCCCCCACGGCCAGTCCGACCAGAGATCCGCTCTCATCGAAAACGGGCATGCTGCCGTTGGAATCCGAACTCATCGTAATCTGTTCGATGGCCGCCCCCGCCGATCGCAACCGCCTGATGGCCTCCGCAGCGCCGATGTCCCATTCGAGCCGTTTACCGGAAGCGGTGATGTCCACATTTCCACCCATTTTCGCAAAACGCAGGCATTGTTCAAGCAGCGCCGGAGAACGGGTAATATGTGTTGGGAAAAATTGTCCGATGGGGATTTCCGTTTCCTCCACCAGGCGGAATAGAAAATCAATACCCCTTTTTCCATTTCCCATATGAAATTGAACGACGCCGGCTTTACCGCCGATCATGCCTCCTACCCTGGCCGCAGCGACCAATTGGGCAATGTCTTCAAAACGCGGTTGGGATGAACGATGGTCCGACAGAGCGACTTCACCCACGCCGACAACATGGGGAATCAATGCGATATCTTTGCGGATAGAGCCCGTGATCGTGGCCGTCGGAAATTGATACGACCCCACCAGAATATAGGCGGTGATGCCTTCTTTTTCCAGGGCCAAGGCCTTGGCCAGCAGGGTTTCGGGAGAGCGGGTGACATCGTCGGTTCCCAGGACACCCAACACGGTGGTTACACCGGCGCGCGTGATCCGGCTGAGCTGGATTTCCGGAACTCGCGTGGCGGGCCCGCCCTCTCCCCCGCCCCCGGTGATATGCACGTGAAGGTCAATAAATCCAGGAGTGACGACCTTTCCGGTCGCATCCACAGTTTGCACTTCAAGATGGGTCGGAGCATCGATCTTATCGGCGATTTTGATGATCTTTTCCCCGGCAATCAATAGGTCGCCAATTCCTTTTTCATCCGGAGCAAAAAGTGAGGCGTTTTGAATCAAGGTCAGCATGAGGCATTCCGATGAAATTCTCTATGGGCAAGGATCCGCCCAATCGTTTCCTGCCCGGGAATGGATGGATAATATAACCGCCCGATTGATCTATATGCTGTTAGTTCTGATAGTCTCGCAAAAAGTCTTCCTCTTGTCTCTCCAGTGAATGCCGGAGTCCATAAGCTATTGATATTACTGGATTGCGGTGTGGCCGTCATCCCGGACCCCGATCCAGGACACAGACTGAAGAAGGATTTTCCGATATTTTTGGGATTGTCAATTCCGGCCTGTCTGGTTTTTTATGCACCTGGAGGTGAATGGGCGCTTCTCAGGTTTCCGTCGTGTTGCTAACCGATACCAACTTCAGGAGAACAACGACGATCTAACAAATTCGATACGGATGGATATATCGAACGCCTGAAATCAGGTGGCATCTACACCTGTGAGCTTTTCCATCTTTTCGAGCTTTGTTTTACAATCGATACAGTAACGGGCGGTGGGTCGAGCTTTTAGCCGCGGCAGGGAAATTTCTTCTCCGCACTCCTCGCACAAACCATACGCCCCGGCCTCCATATCCTGCAGGGAGCGCTCGATTCGCCTCATATACAGCTTGTCACGGCTGCAAAGGTGGTGCGAGAATTCTCGTTCGTTAACCCGGGAAGCTCGATCGAGAAGATCCGAAAGATCCGCGTCCGCTTCTTCCAGTCCATTCAAACTGCAGTCGGATCGGCCAAGCAATTCCATCAGTTGCTGCACCAATAGTTTTTTCAATGTATTAAGGTCTTTTTTTTTCATAAATCATACGATACGAAATTTGGATGGTTATCGTTTTATCCGCCGGACGCGGACCGCTCCTTTACATTTCCCGTCTTGGAGGAGTACACACCCGTGTATATCTATCCTAAATTCCTTCCCTCATAGTAGACCCTAGCGAAAAAGCATTTTCTTTCTAGGTAGAAATCATGGGTGCACATCGAGTCTTAACAAAACAGGCCTAATGACATATTCAAACCATAAATTATAACCATCTTCTCAATCAAATCAACACATAATATTTCCATTCCATCCCGATGGGAAATCTTTAATATTCATATGGATTTCAATTGCTAACCGCAAATCCGAAGCGTTAATTCGGATGCCGGTCAAAGGTAGGATTCCGTTGAAAGAGATGTAAAGCGGAAATTTTGGTTCACTCAAGAAACAATTACATGGATTCGGACCGTGAGGTATCCGCCGGAAGGCAGAAAATATATTTGAGACAGCTTTTAATCATTACCGGCAGGCTTTAGACCGACTTCCACGAGAAGGACATGGCCCTGATGCTGGAATTCGAATTTTTTTATTTGCGGGAGCTGCATCAGATCCGTTTCGAAATTTTTGCCGCTGGTAAACGAGGGCGGTGAGAGCTGGCAGCTCAGGCCGGCATCACAAAGGAAGGTTTTCAAGTGACCGCTTATCATGTTGCACACCTCGCCGATGCAATCCTTGACGGTGTCGAAGTCCTCAATTTCCGAGGATGCCATATCCAGCATTGCCGCCGTTATTTCGTTGGAAAAGATATCCGACAGATGGATGTTAACCCGACCCATTATCACTCCGGACAAGCTGACCGAGCCGACGATCCATTTTTGGTCCGGATTTTTCACCGGCTGGTTTTCGGTGGCCGCAATGTCCATATCGAGCATGGTGTCGAAGACCTCGGCAACCGCCTGGCTGATGGATTCGGCAATCTGGATATCACCCATCTCGAATCCACCGGCGGGGGGTGCATCCGGGATCTGCTCCTGGGATGCAATCTCCAGGTCCTGATTTTTCAACCCGACATAGACCAGGATGGTGTAATCCTGAAAATAGAAGGTAAGGTATTCATTGCGGGTCATTGCGGCGGTTTCCAGTTTGTAATCCTTGCCGGAGGTCAGCGCCGGTGTCGAAAGCTTGCAGGTCAATCCCGCGTCGCACAGGGAGGATTTCAGATTTCCGCCGATTATGTTAAGCACTTCGCCGATGACGTCCCGGATTTCATCGCTGCTTTCAATTTCATCGAGGTCAATTCCCAGCATCTGTCCGGTCATGATATAGGACAACTCCTCGCTGACCTGAATCGTAACAATACCCATCGCTTTTCCAACCAGGTTGATCGAACCCAGCAGACGGGAACCGAACATGTATTGCTGCGCGATTATTTCCTGATATTCGAGCTCCATGGACAACATCGTCTCAAATACTTCCAACACGGATGTACATATCTTTTCCTTGACGTCAAAGGATTCTATGCTTTTGCTCTCCATAATGTTCCTTTATCAAACCACAGATTTTGTCTGCCTTCAGAACTCTTTTATCGGCGGATAGCGGAATTTCTTTATCAGTTTTTGGAACCGGAGCGGTCGGGGGGTTGCGCTTCAGGTGAAACGTTATGAAAGGTTTCAGGTTTCGGGTTTCAGATGTCAGGATTCGCCGTGCACCCAAAGAACCAACGCAATCAGACCGGCTGCCTTTTAGCCGGAGGCCTCGCGCGTGTGAAACTTCACAAAAACGAGGCGGAGTATCCGCTCAAATCTCAGGGGGCGAAAACAAATTCCATGGTGAAACGGACCAGGAATAAATTTCAAATTCCAAGCACCAAATAACAAATAAATCTCAAATCTCAATAATCAATGACCGAAACCGCCTGAACCAAGAAAGTTCAGCGATTTTATTCGTGTTAATTTTTCCCCATTTAAAGACTGACCGGACACAGGTCATTCAACCCTTTTGTCTGATCCAATTGTTGACTTCCAGAAAGGGATAATTTTCCAGGACACCGAAATACGGCAGGTTTTTTATTTTCAGCCTGGAGAACGCCGGGCTGGATATCCCACACAAGAATTTGGTAAAATTGACCTCACTAAACCGGTTTCCGGCAATTTGTTTGAATTCGGACGCCATCTTGTTGAAGTTAAATTCGGATAAAGGCGATAAATCGGAAGTCATTTGAAGGACCGCCTTTCCGCTGTTGCAAAATGAGCAGTGGCCGCAACGCTCGTTTGCGAGCTGCTCTCCAAAGTAACCTGCAAGCTGCCTGCTGATGCAGGCATCGCGTTCAAAAAAACGGAGCATGTGGTGTATTCTCTGGATTTCAAGCTTTTCCTTATCCTTAAACATACGATACATTTTTTCGGTCAGGGCATCGACATCGAAAGCTGGGGTCAAAATGTCGTACACTTCCATGGCCTGCCGGGATTGAAGCTCGATCCAGCCCTTTTCTTCAAAATATTCCAGGGCGGTGATGATACGCTGCCGATCTGTTTGGTAACTGTCCAGAATTGCCGGAATATCGACGGTTGTCCATATTTTCTTGGTGTGGCAATGATTCAGGACCGTGGCCGTAAACCGCTTTCTTTCCCCTTCGAAGCGGTTGACGATCTCCGCCGGCTCCGCGGTGTATTTGAAGGCATATTCTTCGAAATAGGTCGATTTGGGTTGAATGATCTTTTCCATCGCCAGGTAAACCAGCAGGGTTTTCAGGGGCAGGTGCCGGATGTTCAATTCAGCGGCCAGCCGGGTCGGTTTAAGCTCCCATACCGGGTCTTTATGGTCTTTCAACATGACGAGCAATTGATGGACCGAGATTTTCTCCGGCGTGTCGCCATAAATGAAGTTCTCTAAAACATGGATGCTGTCGCGGTTGGCCAGTACCTCGCACCCGGCGGGCTGCCCGTCCCGGCCGGAGCGGCCGATTTCCTGGCTGTAGTTTTCGATTGATTTGGGCAAATCATAGTGGATGACCCGGCGGATATTTTTTTTATCGATCCCCATGCCGAAGGCGATGGTGGCCACCACACAGCACAGTTGGCCGTCCATGAACCGGTTCTGGACCTGTTCCCTGAGGTCGTTTTGCAGGCCGGCATGGTAGGCATGCACGCTGATTCCGTTTGCCCGCAGAAACTCCGCCACCTCTTCGGCCGTTTTTTGGAGGGTGACATACACAATGGTGGGATCTCGGGGTTTTTCCTGAACTCTTTGGAGCAGGCGCCGCTTTTTTTCTGAATTCGCAGTGGGAGTGATCTGCAAGAAAAGATTTTTTCGATAAAAACCGGTGACAAAAACGTTTTCTTTGGAAATATGGAATTTGGCGCACATGTCGTCTCTGACCCGGGTGGTCGCCGTCGCGGTCAGCAGCAGAGTCTGACCGATGCCGAACTCCTTCCGGTACCCGGGCAACTTCAGGTATTCCGGTCGAAAGTTATGGCCCCACTCGGAGATGCAGTGCGCTTCGTCTACCACCAACAGCGAGACGTTCATCTTTTGCAGGTGAGCACGAAACCGCTCGTTTTTAAACCGCTCCACGGAGATCATCAGAATTTTTAGTGTGCCTTTTTTGGCATTTTCAAGGATCTTATTATAGTCGGATCTGGAGAGCGTCGAATCCAGGCGGGCAGCGGGGATGTGGTGGGCCAGCAAAAAGTCGAGCTGATCTTTCATCAGGGCCAGCAGGGGCGACACCACCAGGGTCAGGCCCGGCAGCAATACCGCCGGGAGTTGATAGCACAGGGATTTGCCGGCGCCGGTGGGAAAGACGGCCACCGCAGATTGGCCGTCAAGAATTTTGCGGATAACCGCTTCCTGGCCGTTTAAAAATGATTTGAATCCGAAGTGTTTCTCCAATTTTTTCTGCAGCATGAGAATATCCTTTATGGGATTAAAATTTACGGCGAGCGTGCTTTCGCGCGCGATAGAGTCTTTCGGTGATGCCCCCTTGCGATAGGAATTGCTGTTCCAGTTGCCGCAACTGCCGATCCAGCAAAAAGTTGGTCTGATGAATCAGGCAAATGAGGGTGTTGGCGGCGATTTCGGGCGGAGCGCCCTCAATATAGGTCCTATAGGTCATATAGGACCTATTTTTTTCAAAGGCTAGCTTGCGCACATTTTGGGCTTGCGGATGGCTTTTCACCCACAGCGGCATCTTGCGCTGCCGCAAAAAGTCCTGATAGTCGAGCAAGAGCTCTTCCAGGCTGGCGCGCGCCACTCCCACCAGCTTGAGCTCGGTCTTTTTGGATGTGCCGGAGGCCATACTGCCTTCGGCGATGTTCTGTTTGCCGCTGCGGGCGGCCTGCACCATTTGATCATGGGTGCGGGAGCGGCGGCTGATCCAACGGTCGCGGAATGCTGCGGTACCGTCAAAGACAATCTCCGCCATTTGATAGGATTTGAGGTTGCGAAAGCCGCCGTGGGGATCGATGAAGCCGTCAGGCTGATTCATAAGTATACTCCTGTGAAATATCGGCAATAATGGGTTGTCCCTCCATTGACACTATTTCCACTGAACCCGGCTCAGATTCAAATGGCTTGTTGTCAGAACTTGGGGGCACACGTTCGCTTACCGCCCATTTGATCTTTTCGGCAATATTTTTTCCGATACCGTCTACGGTTTGCAAATCGTCAATGCCGGCAGAAATGACGGCCTCAACACTGCCAAAACGATCCAGAAGTTTATCTGCCCTATCACGACCGATACCAGGTAATCCCTGCAAAATATAACGTTGCCTGTACCGTAACCCTTTAGGCTGATAGCCGTGCCGTTGCACCCCGCCGCTGGAAATTGATTCTATCTGGCGGGCGATATAGATAATTAATTTAGCCGTTTCAGCAGGGTTCTTGGATCGCAGCACAGGTACACCCATTATCAAGGAAACTGTAATCAGCGCTCCCTGCATGGCTTCCCTGGCCACTCCAATGTCAACCGGGTTGCCGGCCGTGCCCTCCAGAATCAATACGCCTTGAGACTTGGAATTTGCAAGGCGAACCATCTGATTGAAAAGCCTTCCGTCGACTATCGATATTGCAAAATCCTTTAGTGTCTTTCTTTCTACAATCACTCGGTTGCCAATCTGATAGTCACCAATAGAAAGCCGCTTAATATCCACTTCAACATTTTCTATTTCCAGGAGTGATTCAATGACGTTGCTTTTGCTTTCGCGGTCGTCGGCAAGGATATTTAAGGTGACATTATTTTGAAACATATCAGATTCCTTCTTTCTGGATCAGTCCCTATCTGGAAGTTTTTTGCGAGAATAAATTTAATTATTTTTTATAGCAAAACAAATGCCAAAGAAGTATCTAAGCCTTGATTCAATATCTGAGGGCAATTTATATCAATATAACAATATAAATTTTAACGATATTTTGATTTTTTCGAAAAAGGATTTGTTTCGATATTTTAGAGGGAGAGACACTAATTCGAGTACGGTTAGGTAATCTTGATAAAATATATTATTTTGTTATAAAAATATTTATGCTTGAATTTTCTTTTGGATTCCGTCCCCGGAACCTGTACCCATGAGTGATGATGCCATATCAACACAATTCCCTCTCCAGGCACGCCAGAAGCTCCAAACAGGTCATGATCGCAGCCACGGCCACTCCGAGATGTATCGCTTGGCCGTCAGGATGTTGTGCACGATTCCGAAAATTATGAATTGCATCTATCAAGACGTAGGTATCCTTTGAGGTTGCATTCGCTTTGGCATCGAAGTTCCTGCTGCTTCCGGTAAGCAACCCCAAAAGACGAATCTGGCTAAGCGGGTCCGTCGGAACATTCCAGTAATTGGTCTGCATCATTTGCTGAACCAGCCTGTTCCCGGTACGAGGGCCAGTCGTCCAGTAAGTGACAACTTCTCGCGGCACGGACCTCTCCACGCCGAATTCTCGCTGCCAGATCAGATTCAGTGCACAATCTCTGATTCCCGTTAGGTTATTAAGGCAATCGTCGGGATAGCCAGGAATGTCATTAATGGCTCTTTCAACTAGACGATACAAGCGTTCATCGAAACGGGAGATATGAGCCAGACGACGTTCAAGCAGGTTGCGAATGTTGATTTGGTAATCATCCCACGAGCCGAAAAGTCGGGCCATGCTTCCGGAATCCTTACCTGTGCCCCGAATGTGCTCTTGGAGCATACGGCATGAAGCCGTCAGCTTGTTGTCGACCTGCCGAGCAAAGGCCTTCTCGATCAGGCAGTTCTTTTGGTCTCATGCCGGAACCAAGAGCCAGGGCAATAATGCCGCCGGTCGATGTGCCCGTTAATAGAAATAATGCAATCGGATCTGTCAAATAGGATTTGAAGCATGAGGTGAGGGCGGATTGGCGATTGTAAATGTTACGGTTCTGTTTTTGCACAGAGCCCACCACCGCTGGCGTATGTTCTCTGAAATCCGGCTTATTTCAACTTTTTCCGGGCCGGAACCATCCCAGATGTCCAGACCGATGCCAAAGCGGACACCGCCGACATCGGTTAAAACATAACGGTCGTGCAATTGGTCGCGCGGCCAGATGAAAAAATTCACCTTGATTCCCGTCGGAAGCGCTCCGGTTATGTAGTCCGCACATAAAAGTTGAAGGTGATCGACGGCAATATTATCTCCCAAGTGAAAATCGATATGGCAGATCGAGGGGCTGATGGTGCGGTCAGCGAGAAATTCCGCCAGCCTGATAAGGAACTGCCGCCAGCGATATTTGTCGGGATCGAAATTTCTGTCGATCAGAACCACGTCCCTGGCGCAGTCGAGCATGGGATGAATCGCCTGAACCATTTTTGAAGCGGATCTTTGCACCTCGGAATCCTGAGGGACCATCCATTTGTCGTCATCGATGAAATCGCGGTCACAAGAAATAATGCATTCTTCATTCCCATTATAGCTGTCGGTGAGTATGGCTTTGAAAGGCCGGTTCGCATGGGCGGCCGTGGCGTGATCGAGCCAGGGTTTTTTTCCGACATCCGGGACATAATTTCTGCGATAAAGCGCTTTGCGGGACAGCCTTTCCATGGCAGCCGTCAATCTTTTTTTCATGACCTGGCCGTTTGCGGAAGCTTTGATTTCCTGCCGGGCCATTCGCATCCATCTCTTTCGCGGAATGTCCGAAAAGAGTCGGCCCTCGCCGGTTCCGAATGTTTGCAGAAATAACTGCAATATCCCATAGTTGGTGCAAAGTTTCGGGGAGATCGCGAATTCATACAGCATCAGTAAAGCAATTCCTCTTCGCGCTCCTCGAAAAAGCCTTTGGGCCAGCGATCGATGAATTCACCGTCTTCACTGATACGGATGGGCAACGCTGAAACGCCGGTTGCAGCTTGTTGAATATAGTAAACCGCCAACTCGTCCGGCCGGAGCGGATCTTTTCCCGGCGGCAAATTGCCTTCGTCGGTTTCCCGGATCCGCCGCAGAAACCGCAGCATCAGGTGCTCGCTGTGGGTTTCCAGCAGAAAGCGGACTTGAGATTCCCGGATTCGGGCTATAAACAGATCCCCCAGGGCGACCTGAAGGGCCGGATGGATATGAAGCTCGGGCTGTTCGATGGCAAGTATGCCTTCTTTGATATGCAGGGCGCCGATGATGACCGGCAGCGTTTGGGAGATGCCGACACCCACATCCTGGGGCATCAACTCGATGCCGGAGTTTTCCTCACGGATCGTTACCCGGCTTTTAACGGGTATTTCATTCCACCGGGTCTGAATCATGTCGATTTCATCCAGGCCGACCCCCTCGTTTATGAAGACCGATATCGGGTCATCCTCGGCGAATTCGCGAAAGCGTTTGACCTCGATGCTGTAGCCGGCATTCAGACGGTCCGCCTGGTTCAGCCAGCGGTTCACCCGCTCAACAAAGCCCTTGTCGGCGGTGTATAATACATCCCAGCCCTTCAGGCCGGAAGACCAGCGGGAGGGGTCCGGCGATTTTTCCGGTGTGAAATTTCTGGGCGGGATTTCCCGGATCGGACCGATGTAGCCCATTTTTTTCAATCCATCCCGAACCAGCTCACCCGGTCCGACGATCAGTGAACTCAAGCACATCAGGAGGTTTCCCTCGTCCAGTGAATCCGTATCGTCCGTCCAGACCGGGCCATGGAATTGCAGGCCCCGGCCCCATCCGGGCAAGGCCGTGCCCGTACCGGCGATTCCGATGGGCTGGGTCAATCCGGCAACCCCCTTTTCCAATTTGAAATTCGTCATCAGCGCCGGCAATATCGGGCCCAGTTTTTCAAATTCTCCTTCACCTGCGGTTTCTTCAACAAAATAGCGTTTAATAATGCCCTGGGCCTCCTCCGGGCTGATATTTTCCAGAAATACCGGATTCAATGGATTGATTTTCGACAGGAACACCTGTTTGCCGTCATCGGTGCTTTCGATGGTGGCCAGGGGGGCGTCGTTTACCTCCACCGCGTATTGAAAAAGAATCGGCCGATTCAGTTGGTGGTTCCAGCGAATGGCAACCTCCACCGTTGCGGAAACGGCCCGCATGGGAATTTCCGCGATCTGCTTTTCTGAAAATTGAGCAAGCCCCATGTCTTCGTAGCCGTCAAAATATTGCGGCAGGTCTTCATCCTGAAGGTCAAGATCTATTTTTAAGCGGATCGGTTTGGACACGTCGTGATTGTAAACCAGAGTTTCGAAGCCGCCCAGATCCACCGCCTTGCCGCCGATGGAGGTGCGATCCGGATCGAGGTTGCCGCGCTCGAAAATTTCAAGGGCATAGTGCAGGGCCTGAACAATGGTGCTTTTGCCGGCGCTGTTGGGGCCGAAGAGGAGGGTGATCGGCTTGAAGTCGATGCGAATCGGCTCCTTTATGCCTTTGAAGTTTTCGATGGTGATAGAGGAGATTGGCATTATAGTTCTCCGCGGAAGGCGCGTTGAGTTAGAGAATTAAATAAGTTTACAATTTCTTTATATTTATTTTCTTGCAAATTAATCATATGATCAAATTTTTCTAAACACCTTAAATACTCATATTGGATTTCAATAGGAGGCAATAACGCTGGAAAACCACTTAATTGCGTTTTGTTAATGGATGCAACCCCAGTTGTTTGTTTTGCTGCTTTCAGAAAGTATCGCTTGCCCCTTTGGCTTCCAATCAAAGCGCTTAGAAACTCAGGCAAGATTATTTTTGCATTTGCACGTACACGAAAGATGTGATTTTGATGAATACAGGGGTCAATTTCGCCTTTCCAAACAGCGCCCCTTCCTAATTTATCCGGATCTCCCCCCTCAGTCAGAAGCATATCACCTAGTTTGAGTCTATATCTTTCAACCTCTGATTCAAGAACTTCGATCTCCTGAACATCATCGATAAGGATGCGGCCATCTTGAACATTTGCAACCCTCATATAGGGAACTTTTACTGTTACCCTACCGTTGAATTTCCTACCCTTGGTTACTCCGGAAACTATCTCAGATATTTGATCGAGTATAGCTTCTTTCCACCCCTTAGGATTCAAGACCGGATCCCCAAACATATCCAAAAACACCGAGCGCAAGAATTCAGCGGCGAGTTGAATCGCCTGGCGGCGCTTGCGGCGGATGGCATCGGCCTTAGCGAGAATGGCGGCGATTCGTTTTTGTCCTTTCGAGGGTGGGAGAGGTACTTCCAAATCCTTCAAAG
This sequence comes from uncultured delta proteobacterium, assembly GCA_963774425.1. GTDB lineage: Bacteria > Desulfobacterota > Desulfobacteria > Desulfobacterales > JAFDCJ01 > JAFDCJ01. The sequence goes on from CAVZEZ010000033.1 coordinate 61,522, forward strand.
CGTCCAACGTAATTCTTTTTACTGTGGCGCCTTTTCCTAAAGACTCAATAAAACGAGCCTTTGATAGTAAAAATCGAAATAAATAGTCCCTGTCAACTGTCTGCGGGTCGATAGGTATAAGCGCTTTAAGATCCTGATTAATCGCCAGATCAACACGGTTTATTGCCGCCTTTCCTAAGGCCATTCGAGTTGGAACGATAATATTTCCGGCAGGGATAATGTTTGTCGCTGACTTTCTAACTCCGAGTTCTGTAACCGACTCCTGAGTGCTATCTATCTCTGTCGTCACAAAATCCTTAACAGTCGCCCATGGAATAGATCCGCCCCAATATTCAGGCAAATCTCGGCGAGGGGTACCTCCCCCTTTGATTTTTACAAGACTGCCTAAAGGAGCACTCTTCATCCCAACATCCCCCCCAATTCCTCCATATCCTCCAAAATCTCCTTTTCCAACTCCTTCATCCGGTTCAAAATCTCTTTAGGTGGATCATACGTCTCTTCCTCGTAAACGATCTCTTTATACCGGTTAATCGAAAGATCGTACTTGTTCTCACGGATCTCCTGTGCTGTCACGAAAAAGGCCTTGTCCGTGCGATCAGTGTCTCTTTTAGGGTCACGATGTTTCCAGCGTTTGAAAAGATCGGGCAGATCGTTCTTGTCCGGCGTCGGTTCGCGTTTGTCGTCCAGCGAAAACCCGTCGGCCTGTGCATTGTAATAAAACACACTTTCGGTTTTGCCGCCTTTGGTGAAAACGATGACGGCCGTGGAAACCCCTGCGTAGGGTTTGAACACGCCGGAAGGCAGGGAAATGACCGCTTCGAGCTGATTTTCGTCGACCAGCAGCTTGCGCAGGGCCACGTGGGCCTTGGAGGAGCCGAAGAGCACGCCGTCCGGCACGACCGTGGCCGCCCGGCCGCCCAGCTTGAGCATGCGCAAAATCAGGGTGACGAAGAGCAGCTCGGTTTTTTTGGTTTTGACCTTGCTGAGCAGGGAGGCGTGCACATCCTCGTAGTCCAGGCTGCCCTTGAAGGGCGGATTGGCCAGGATGACATCGAAGTGGTCGGTTGCCAGTTCCGGGAAGCGCTCCGCGAAATTGTTGCTCAGGGTGTCCTGGTAGTGGATGTTCGGAGCGTCGATGCCGTGCAGCAGCAGGTTCATGGCGGAAATGCGCAGCATGGTCACATCGAAGTCGAAGCCGTTGAACATGCGGTGCTGGATGTGGTCTTTGTAGGGAACCAGCTTGTCGCCGGTGAAGGTTTGGCTGCCGTCCTCGTTGTTGATGATCGCTTCGGTCGATGTGTGGGTTTCCAGCAGGTATTCCATGGCGGAAATCAGAAAGCCGGCCGTGCCGCAGGCCGGATCGCCGATAGTTTCGTCGGGCCGGGGATCGACCATCTCCACCATCTTGCGGATGATGTGCCGGGGGGTGCGAAACTGGCCGTTGATGCCGGCCGTGGTGAGCTTGCTGAGCAGGTATTCATACAGATCGCCCTTGGTGTCGCCCTCGGTTAAAGGCAGCTTGTCGATCATGTTGACGGCGGAAACCAGCAGGTTGGGCTTTTGAATCATCAACTGGGCGTCTTTCATGTATTCGGCCAGGGCGCCGCCGTTCAGCACCACCTCCCTGAAATGGGGGAAGACTTCGTCACGCACCACCCGCAGCATTTCAGCCGCCGGCGTGACATTTCTGAATTGGGACCATCGCAGGTTCTGTTTGCCTTTCGGAAAAATCCGGTTGAAACCTTTTCCGGTTCGCTTGGCCTTTTTTTCCTCGCGGGTTTCACGGATATCCAGCAGGCGGGCAAACATCAGAAACGAAATTTGTTCGATCACCATCAGTGGATTCGTGATGCCGCCGGTCCAGAATTCGGTCCAGAGTTTGTCTACCTGGTTTCTGAGTTCTCGATTGATCATGTGATTGTGTGGCTCCTATTTTTGAATTAACCGCAGACTTACGCGGACGACCGCAGACGGATAAAGCGTCTGCGACAGTCTGCGTGGGTCCGCGGTTATTGCTTCTTTAGTTTATACTTTTGCAATCGACTGTTTGGCTTTTCGGGAATTGTGTATTCAATGAGCCCTTTCTTCAGCATGGAGCGTATGGTTCGGTTGAGATAGCCGGTGACAGCCTTCATTCCGATTTCGCTGGCAATTTCGGCCTTTGATAGCTCACCCTCCGACAATGCCATCGTAATCTTGTTATTAAGCGACGCAGCCTCAATTTCTTCACTCTGCCCTGACTTTGCCTTGACTCTGCCCTCACTCTGCCCCGACTCTGCCCTCACTCTGCCCTCACTGTGCCCCGACTCTGGCTGCGAGATCATATCTTTTTTGACGAACTGCACCTGAAAGGTCTGACCTGCTTCTTTCAAGACGAGTTGGATTTCGGGGTAGTTGGAGAGCTCAGCGTGCATTTTTCGAATGCCGCTGCCCCATGCTTCGATGAGCTTCAGATCCTTAAAGATAGGCGCAAGGACACGATTGCGGATTTCACTGCGGCCGGTTCCGAGCTCTTCAACCGATAAGGCATCCGGCAGGGGACCCGGACTGGTGATTTCCAGCATGTCGTCATATATGGCGACCTTGATATCGCTGCCGAGAATGGCATAGTCGCGGTGGATGACGGCATTTATGAGGGCTTCCCGGATGGCCTCCAGCGGGTATTCCCAGCGGTCTTTGCGGTAGATTTCACCGATGGCGGCGCCCAGAGCGATATTTTTCTTGATAAACGCCATACAGGGTTCGACACTTTCGGGGATGGGCCCTTCTATGGTCAGTTGGTCTAAAAAAACCCTTCGGTCGGTGCCTTTAAAGCGGGCGCATTCGATCTTGGCATAGGGAAAAAACTTTTTGCGGGCAGGCGAGTCGGATAGGAGCAGGGCCGCGTTGGTCGGGCATTGGTTGCCTTGTTCCTTTTGAAACAATCCCATATTGATGAGTTGGTTTTTGCCGATATTCCGGCCTGTTTGGGCTTTGAATGCCTTTTTGAAGCGGGATAAATCCACATCTTCAACCGGACAGTCGAGGGCCGTGAGCGCATCGAATGAGACCTTGCGCCTCTGGCGCTCGAGTGCTTCGATGGTATCCGCAGAGGCTTTGCGATTGGAAGCTCCGACCCGGATATAGACCTCGTTTGGACGGCCGGACTTTTCAATCCCGTAAGGCTTCTGAGGACCAGGGAAAATTTCAGCCACCAGAAGCGATTTGTCTTCAACGGATTGAAAGTAAATTTCCGGAACAATGCTAGGAGTGCATAGATCGAAGATGCAGGAGGTGATCCGCTGCTCGGTTTTAAAGAGCTGATCGTCGGGGATGCCGATGATTTGACGGGGTGAATCTTTGACACCGAATACAATCCTGCCCCCGGCGCCGTTGGCAAACGCGACCGCTGTTTGGGCAACTTTGTCCCCCTTTGGAAATATCTCCTTGAATTCCAGTCGTCGGGATTCGGGCTGATCAAGATATGCCGGCCGGGACTTGTTGGATTGCGTCATCGCTGTTGTCCTTTGATGGCGTAGTTGATATCGTTGAGCTTCATCAAATTATTTATTTTAACCGCAGACCCACGCGGACCACCGCAGACAAATATTAATATTATATTTTACGGGAAGCATAATTTTTGATTTATGGAACGAGTAATTTAGTTAATCAGCTCACTCAGCCTAAAGTCTGCGTCTATCTGCGGTTTATGCTTATTTGATTTATTGGATAGTCTCATCGCTGCCATCCCTCAGAATCATGGTTTGAGGCTTGAATGAAGCGATGATTCCAATGAGCTCTTCGATTATTTTTTCATCCATGAAAACACCGTCCAAACCGTCGCTGTGAACATTGGTAAAAGGCGGCTCGTAAAGATCTTCGATTTCAATGGCTCCGTAGCGGCTGATATGGTTTTTGAGCAAATTGAGAAAACTCATCTGATTGGCTGTCAAGCCGGGATGGGAAAAAATAAAATCGGTAAAGCGCGCGTTGACCGCATCGGCATCCATTCCGATAATGCTGCGGATGGCGTGATCGAGCGGTGCGGCCGTGTCTTCGAAAAATTCCCGCAAAATTTGCCGGTCAACATCCGGGTTCTGGGTAAGAACCAGGGAGGTCAGGCCTTTCAGATCCGCCTTAGTGACGGGCTCGCCTGCTTTGATTTTCTGCAGGGTGGGATTTTTGTCGAACACTTTGAGCAGCGCGGCCTGAATCTGTTTGCGGTATCCGGGCATGTCGGCAAATTTGAGTTGGGCCGGAAGCCGCTGAAACCTCTCCTGGCTGTCATGCACATCGATATACTTGGGCTGCGGCGGTTCATAGGTTGCTTTGACCATATATTTCATGATGCCGCGCAGCTCGCGGCGCATGGCTTCCAGGTTTTCGATGGTCGCCGCAGTCCAGAACGCGGCGCTTTTGACCGTCTTGATGAAATCGGCCTTGCCCCGAACCGGATTCAAGTGCATCTGGAGGCAGCTGATCCGGTCGAGAAGCTGCGATTTAAGGTCATCAAACCGGCCGGATTTTTTTAGACGTGCGATCTGCAGCTCGGTCATCAGCACATCAAAGCGGTAGGCCGCAGTTTGGCCCCGGATGTCGGCCCACTGCATCAAGGGTGCCATCTGTTTGCGCAGGGTCAGCTCAACAGCCGGATCAAACCGGTGGAGGACCTCAGGCCGGGAAACGCTGCGCTTTTCACGCCATTTTTCCCGCACGCTGATGGTCTCCTCCGACAGCCGGTCGAGATCCTCCTTGACCAATGCGATGACCAGATCAAATGCCGCCGGCTGGCTCTGATCCAGGGCCGATCGCGCCAGATCGAGGCGGGCTTCGAACAGCTGCTGCATCAGCGACTTTGAAACCGAAGGCTCGGCTTTTTTGTACTGCTTGTCGAAAAATTCGAAATTGCCCCAATGATCGAAAATTCTGAAATGGGTCTTGTTTTTGCCCGCCCCGAACAGATCCGGGCAGAGCCGGGTGCCGCGGCCGATCATCTGCTCGAACTTGACCATGGACCGGATCGGTTTGGCGAATGATAAATTGACGATTTCCGGTACGTCGATTCCGGTGTCCAGCATATCGACGGACACCGCGATTTTCGGGTCGCTGTCCGGTGCGCTTTTAAAATCGTCGATCAACTGCTCGGCCCGGGAATCGTAGTTGTCGATAACCCGGCAGAATTTACCGCCATATTGGGGAAATAGTTCGTTGAAGACTTCCGCCAGCAACACGGCGTGGTTGTGGTTGCGGGCAAAGATAATGGATTTGCCCGGATACTGGCCGGTGTCGTCCCTTATTCCGTTTTCCATCAGGTTGCGAATGATGGCGCGGTTGGTATCGCGGTTGAAAATCTGCTTGTCGATCTGGTGGTTTTCATAGTCGAAGTCCAGCGGATCTTCACCGTCTTCTTCGAGCTGGCGCTTTTGCTCCTCGGTCAGGTCTTTGTACTTTATTCCCTCCCGCAGAAACCGGGTGGTGTGCGTGTAGACCTCATAGGGGACCAAATAGCCTTCTTCCACGGCCTGATCCAACGGATAATAGGCTGTCGGCGTCCGGTCTTCGCAACCAAACATTTTAAAGGTATTTCTGGAAATAAAATCAACCGGCGTGGCGGTGAGCCCCACCTGCAGACAGTCGAAATACCGGAACATATCCCGGTAGCGGTTGTAGATGCTGCGGTGGGATTCGTCTGCGATCATCAGATCGTAAAAGCCGACATCGAAGGTCTGATAGATTCTTTTCATGGCCGGGTAGGTGGCCAGATAAATACGCTTGTCCCGGTCTTTGGCCGTGCCGGCGGTGACGACCGTCATGGGTTCGGACAGGTAATCGTTGTAGGCGTTCTTGGCCTGTTTGCGGAGCTCTTTGCGGTCGCACAAAAACAGCACCCGTTTGACCCAGCTTGCGCGGTTCAGCAAATCGGTCAGGGCAATGGCCACGCGGGTCTTACCGGTACCGGTGGCCTGGACCAACAGCCCCTTACGGTGGCTGGCGGAAAACTTTTCAGTCAGCCGCTTGATGGCTTCGACCTGATAGATCCGATCGACGATTTCGGGTTTCGGTGAAATCTTATCCAGCGAGAGGCGGTTTTCCCGTTTATAAATGAGATATTGCAGGCTGTCCTTTGAATAAAAGCCGTAGATCTTTCTGGGCGGGTAGCCGCAGCCATCATCCCAGATGAAGATATCAAAACCGTTGGTATAAAAGATCACCGGCCGCCGGCCGTGAACCTTTTCCAGTCCATCTGCATAAACCTTGGCCTGCTGTTGGCCCAACTCGGCGCTGACGGCCGTTTTTTTCGCTTCGACAACGGCCAGCGGCAGTCCGCTTTCGTCCCAAAGCACATAATCCGCACAGCCAATGCCGGTTTTCGTGGGCTGATGCAGAACGTTTTCCTCCTGGGTAACCTCACCGGTATTGACGCCGTTGATGCCGACATTCCAGCCCACCGCCGTCAATTCGGTATCGATTAGCCGTTTGCGAGTGGCGGCCTCGTCAAAGCCCAAGGCATCCGCCGCGGTTTTACCGATGTTCAGCAGCTGCTGGAGTTCCTCCACCTTTTTTTCGGTGACGCGGGTTTTGCCCCGGGCGGTTTCCAGTTCGGTCAGAAGCGATTGCATTTCGGATTCTTTGGCGGCAAGGGCTTCTTGGATACGCTGTTTATCCTGCTTGAATTCCGCCGCAGTTTTTGCAAGACGATCCATCCGTTCGGGCGGCTGATATGCCGGGCAGCCGGATTTTTGGCCGCCGTTTATAATGAAAAACCAGCAGCCGAGGTGAAAGGCATCTTTAAGCAACTCAGGTGCGTTAAAGCGGGTTACGGATTCACCATGGGCGGCCTTGTTGCCGGCCAGCCGAATGCTGTGAAACGCATTTAACACCACCGAAGGGACGGACTGTTTGAAGTCGTCGCCATTGAGGAGTTCGATCAGGGAATCCGATGGGGGAGCGGGCAGGCCGTGTTCATCATAAAATCGATGGACCATCGACTCGACATAAGTTCTCAGCTTTACCAAGGCGCTGGAGGGATCCGGCCAAGCATATTGTTCTGCAAACCCCCCGAGGCTTGAAAGCTCCGGCCAGCGGTCTCGAAGAAACTCAAAATTCCTGGATTCCATGATGATCCCGTTCATGAACCTGAAATACAGCAACAGTCGTGCCGGATCAGGTTGCATGGTACTTTTTGGCCCAATTCGAGAATGTCTGATAGCTGGGAAGGCCCACGAGTTCGGCAGCTTTGGTCTTGTTTCCGTTTGCTTCGTCCCAGGCTCGATTCAAATAGTGCTGCGCCAGTTTTTCCATCAATTCTGAAAGGTTGAATCCATTTCCCAGTGGTTTGCCGAGCATTGCATCCTCGGAGGATTGGGCTATCGGCAGCATGGCTTCACGAATGTCCTCCGCTTCGATGATTGTTCCGGGCGTCCATATGGCCGCCCGCGCCAACGTATTTTGGAGCTCCCGCACATTGCCCGGCCAGTCATATTGAAGCATAAGGTTTTTTGCGCCTGGGGAAATTTTCTTGTGCTTATACCCGGGTTCGGCAACGCTCTCGGTGTTGATTCGATCCAGGATGCCATCGATCAGCAAGCCGACGTCACCGGTACGCTCTTTCATCGGCGGCAGCTTCAAGACGGCCACTGCAATCCGATAAAAAAGATCCGGCCGGAAGCGGTCGCTCGCCATTTCTTTAACCAGATCCCGATTGGTGGCCGCGATGACGCGCACATCAAAGGGAATTGGTTTTGAAGCCCCCAGACGGGTTATTTCTTTTTCCTGCAGGGCTCTCAAGAGTTTTACCTGGGCCGGCAAAGACAGTTCGCCGATTTCGTCCAGAAACAATGTCCCTCTATGGGCGGATTCAAAATAGCCGATTCGCTGCCTGTCTGCGCCGGTGAAGGCGCCTTTTTCATGGCCGAACAGCTCGGATTCAATCAGTTCCGATGGGATCGCGCCGCAGTTGACGGCAACAAATGGATTGTCCCGGCGGGGGCCGGCATTGTGAATCGCACGCGCCAGCAGTTCTTTGCCGGTGCCCGAATCCCCTTCGATGAGCACGGGTACCGAGCGCGGCGCCACCAGACGGGCCTTGGCAATCACCCGTTTCATTGACGGACCGCGATGGATGATGCTTTCAAATTCCGGGGCTTCGGGCGTAAGGCCGGCGGTCAGTTTTTCCAATCTTTGATCCGGTTTTCGCAGCAGATCCGGGATAAATTCAGCCGAAAGATCGAAGGGCACCGAGGCGACTTTCACCCCGCCTTTAATTGAAGATTCGATCAGAGTGGCTGGGTAGCGCGTTTTGGCGATGATGATCCATACGGCGGCCATGGCGGGTGTGCCGGGGCTGAGGTGGTAGGTCAATTCGACATCACTATCTTCGGATTCAAGTGTTTCTGTGATAACCCCGACCGCGGCTTCATAGATATCGCCGAAATGGGTCGGGCTGGACAGGCCGGCTTTCTTTGTCTGTATTTGGGCTGGCGTAAAGGTTTTTACCCACTTTACGTAATTTTTACAATCCGAGTCCGGTACATCATAAATCAGGACTACCTCTTGAAATGAACGTTCCGATACCGCTTGGGCGATGGGGCCTAAACCAAGATTCTTTTCTCCCCGGGAGGCTTTTAAATCGGTAAACCCGATCCATGAAAACAGGATTGATTTCATAAACCCAGTAGATACAAAAATATTTATTTTTTTACAAGAAATTTTATCTTTAAATCCCAGTATTAATGAATCTGTTATGATTGATAATTAAGGGGTTTGCTGAGAGTCTCGCTTAGGATTTTGCCCCGGATGATTTATTTCTTAGGCATTGGCAAAATATAGTTGACAAAAGTTTACAACATGTTTTATCTTGCTTCCATGGAAAAAAAACTGAATATACTGAAGATCAGCCAAACCATGGAAGAAAAGGGTTTGAATCAAGCAAGCCTTTCCCAAAGGTTAGGTGTTTCCAGAACCATTGTATCCGCTTGGTTCAAAGGTCGGAAGTTTCCACGTCCGGATAAGCTTCTGAAGTTTGGTTTGGAACTCGGGTTGCCGTTTCAGGATCTTGTTGAAAAATCTGTTACCGCAACTGAGCCGATTGTGGCCTTTCGAAAAAAAGGTCGCCGCAAAACTACTGATAACCACATCGAAAATGCTAAAGAAATTGGTCAGTTGCTTGAATTGCTGGTACCCTATCTTCCTTTTGAAGGTCTGTTTCAGCCGCCTTCTCTCAAAGCGCCCAAACTGGATTACAGCTATATTCAGAAAGCGGCCCAGCGTACAAGATCAGAAATTAAGGTAAAAGACGACGAGTCAATTGCATTCGAGCAAATGATCGGCAAACTGAATAGTTTCGAAGTCGTTCTGATTCCGGTATTCCATGGGCGTCGAGAGCATCATGAGAACGCTCTTCATATCTTTTTGCCGACCTCAAAAACCACCTGGATTTTTCTTAACCTGGATAGCAATTTGCATGATTTCAAATTCTGGATGGCTCATGAATTGGGACATGTTCTATCGCCTTCGTTGACGGGGGATAGTGCGGAAGATTTCGCCGATACATTTGCCCAAGCCCTTCTTTTCCCTGAGATGCAAGCCAAAAGGGCATACATCTCCTTAGAACGCCTGCGCTCATCACGTTCGAAAATTCGTGCGATAATAAAACTGGCAGACTTGCTTACGATTTCTCCTATAACCGTCTATAAGGCAATTAATGGGTATGCGGCCGCTTTCGGATTGGTTGAATTGGAATTGGAGCCTGACATTTACGCTGCGACCACAAATTTCAATAAAAATTATTCAAACGTAAGCGAGATTCTATTTGATGGAAAGCTTTTCGGCGCTTCAGATTATATAAAGAAAACGAAAGAGCTATTCGGCAGTCCTTTTTTTGATGCACTTAGGGTATATATTTCTGAAAATGAAAAATCAGGAGGATTTATTCAATCAATACTGGATTGCTCTATTCTTGATGCCAAAGAGATTCATGCTGAACTGATTCAATAAATGTCCATAAAAAGAATTCTGCTCGACAGCAACGCCTATCTCAGACTCGCCAACAGTTTTCATCCGCTGCTGCATGAACCCTTTGGAAAAAACCAATACGCGCTATATCTGATTCCCGAATTTCAGAAAGAATTTGATAAGAACCCTCGCCTGGCCAATAAATTCGGGTGGGTGAACCAACCGGAGTATATAGAAAACAGAAAGCATCGTATCTCGGTCAGTCGGATTGGAAAAGAGCAGGTGAACTTAATTTACTCGTATCTATGGCCTAATAATATCAGTGAAGGTTTAGGTGCTTCACGGATTGATGTTCGGGCACTGGCCTATGGCGATGCTTTAGGGATTCCGGTGGTTACCGACGATTTTCAAATGAGTGAACTTGGTGTAACCTTTGCTTGGCGACATCAAAACTTTGCTAAGCTACCTGAAATACATAAAAGATTGGCCATACCCTTCCTTCGAAAAAGACACCCGCAAAGGATGGTAATGCTCAATTATTTATAAATCTTTAAAAACTTTTTGAAGAAAATGTATAGGTCACAACGGGTTGAGCCATTTCGGAAACCTATGGGTTTCATTGCTTAATAACTCTGGCTGTGATTCCGCCTTGATTCTGCCTCCACCCTGCTCCGAATCTGCCCTTACCTTGCTTGGTTCTTACTTGGTGCCAGCTTGGTGCCAACCTTGGATGGGATCTTTAAATGTCTTTTAATTTTGTACGTTCAACCTGTCAGTCCCTTCTTTTTCAGCCGATCCAGAAAACTCGGTTTTCGATGGTGCTTTTCGCGGATTTTTTGAAGCTTCGCATTAAAGGCACTTTCTTTTCCGGCGGCCTTATTAAGATCCCTCAGATCCACCAGCAATTTTACCACCTCATCGTATTTGGCCGGCTGCTTCGAATCGATGAGGATGGCCACTTTTTTCCAGATGCTGTCTTCTCGTTCGGCAAGGCTTTCTAAATATTTTTTGTGGGCAATCGCTCTTTGCTTTTTTCCTTTGCCAGTGCTTTGGCTTTATGTTCGGCAGCTTGGCGTTCTCTTTCTTCAGTGATTATTTCTGCCCTTGCGAGCAGTTCCTGAACGCTGCGCAGGGGCTTTTTTAGGGTTGAATTGGTGGCCGTCGAACTTGTGCGCAGAAATCTTTGCTTTAATTCTGCCCCGAGATGAGGGTTGGGCGCCTCAATTAACCGAAGCAGGATGTCATCTTTTTCACCTGCCGGAAGTTTATGAATCCAGGTTTTCAAGACCTCGGGATCGGTCTGGCGAGAATCAGAGTCGCTGTTTTCAGTTGCTGGGACAATCAGGTCCTGATCGATTCGCATAAAATCAACAAAGCTCTGCAGCGGTGCGCTGAGATCGGCCAGATTCGGCCGGACTGGGGGTTCCGGCTCGTCATCTTCCATCTCTTCCATCTGGGCGCAAAAGAGCCAGGCCAGATACAGAGCGCGATAGTCGCCATTAATGATATCAGCACGCAATGATATCAGGGACGACAACCACCCTTCGCCTTCCTCCCATTCATGGTCATCGGTTTCGGAAATGAACTCGATAATTAAATTCTCCTCTTTTTCATGGATAAGCACGCTCTCACCGGTACAATATTGATTGATCTTATTGATATCGACCAGATGCCGCGGTACCTTGATCATGAACCAGTGAGTCCCCCAATTCGCCACATACAGAAAGACATCAAAATATTTTTCCACCAGTTTCAACGGATTGCCTTTAAAATCGCCCCAGTTGTACTCGTTTACAAAACTGGTGGTAGTAATCCGCGCTCGGGTCGACAGGTCTCTGAGCGCCTGCATGTCTTTTTCATTCAAGGGTTTATCCACCGCCTTGAATTCATAATATTGATATTCGCTCATAATTGCTCCAGAATTTTAACCACCACTTTTCCTTTGTCACCAGCGGGCCTTTTCTTTTTTTATACTGCATCTATCTGAATCCGGACATAAGTCAGCACGCCGGACAGTTGGCGCCGCACGCGGGGCACAGCAGGTGAAGATGGCTGCAAAAACGGACGCTGAAGGTGCTGTCGGCGCAGCCGTCGCAGACCAGGGGGTCCAGCGATTTGGTGACGGGATTGTATATCAGGGACAACTGCTTTTTTTTCCTGCCATGGGATGTCTCGTAGAGGATTTTTACGGCCGGCGTGACGATTTGGATGCCGCCGCAGAGGGCGAGCTTGACCCTGATGCTGTATTTTTTGAAGAGATCGGACTTTTTTCTTTCCAGCTCGCCTGGAATCAAGCTGATTTTGGCTTCGCGATCCGACATCAGCTGTGCTGAAATCCCGGGGCGTTTGAGACTTGCCTGCATCTCCAGCTTCAGGTCCGCATAGTATTCCTCGAGATTGGCCACATCCCTGTGAAATCTACGGTTCATGCTGTCCTGGAAAGGCTCGATTTCTTTTTCGACAATAAGGCCCGCTTGCCGTTGAACCCATTTCAGGACGTTTTCGATTTTGCCACCGCCCAAGGGAGGGCGGACGGAATCCTCCTCGAACGTCTTTTCGACACTGTCCAACATTCCGGCCATCTCCGGAGCCGCCGCGCCGGTTTCGAGATTGAACACCAGGGGAAAAAGCCCTTCTTTCTGTTCGTCGCTTTGGGCCAGATAGCGACAGGCAAGCAACAGATAGACCGTTTGCACCTCGGCGGTGCCAATCACCCGGCCGGCACAGTTGTGAAACACGAATCGATCCTGGATCAGCCTGTCAAAACCCTGGCGTTTGATGTAATGGAAATTCAACCGGCAGCCGGCCACGGGCGCCGTGCCACAGGCCGTGTTTACTATTTTTTCCAGCAGCGGAGTTCCATACTGGACGGCAAATTTTTCCTTGTTGTCCGCTTCCGTTGTGAGTTGCAGAAACTCGGGAGTTTGCAGGCGCAGGGCGAGATGATCCGGAAGCAGCACGTCCAGTCCATGGGAACTTTTATCGATTTCCGCGCCGTGGACCTCGAAAAAACGCCGGACAAACTGTTCCAGGGCATCGTCGGAATTAAAGTTCATAATTCACTCCAAATAGCTTTTCATCGAGTTCCCGGGTCTTTTCGTACTGGGCCTTGGAGCGTTGCAGCCGGGCGGCAAGCAGGTCAAAACCGTGTTGACGTTCCATTTTCGTTGCCGAGGTGGTCCAGATGTCGAAGATCAGGTCGGAAAAATCCCTCTCTTCACGAATGCGGCCCAGAATCATGTCGATCTCGCCGATGACCATTTCAAACATATTGATCTTGCGATCGAGGATATCCAGAATATACTCCTCGATGCTTTCCGCGGCGCACAAGTTGTAAATCATGACCTCGCTCTGCTGCCCGAGGCGGTGGATTCTGCCGATGCGCTGTTCGATCTTCATCGGATTCCAGGGAAGGTCATAATTTACCATTTGATGGCAAAACTGAAGGTTCCTGCCCTCGCCGCCGATTTCCGTTGTAACGAGAATATCCGCTTCCTCACGGAAACATCTGATCTCCTCGTCCTTTTGCCGGCTGCTCATTCGTCCGTGGAAAACCCGATGGGGAACTGCATTCACGGACAAAAACAACGACAGGTGATCCAGTGTGCCGAGATAGTTGACAAAGACGATCTGCTTGCCCTTGGTTGACCGGATCAGATTCAGCAGCACCTTGTTTTTCTCCGTATCCCCCATGGTGCGGCACAGGTTGTGAATGGCCCTGATCTCTTTTTCATGGTCCCACAAAAAATCCCTTTCCGACATCAGGCGCTGCAGGGTCAATTCGACCGCCTTGGGCGATGATCCGGCTTCGGTCAGCAGATTTTTAAGCAAAAGTTTACTGCCGGTTCGATCGGTGTCATTGATATGATGAACAAGGTCCGTGACAAGGTTGTATAGCGCCAATTCGTTTGCACCCGGTTTTACCCGGATAGTCTGTGCAAATCTGGGCGGTATTCCGATTTTTGCCAGCGCGCGGGTATTGCGCACCATCACCTGTCCCAGCAGTTCTTTCAGTCGGGTGCGGTTTTGCGGCCCCGTGGGATCTCCCTTGGTCATGAATTCACTTCGGAAGGCGGAAGCGGTTTTTAGCTGTCCGGGCTTCAGCAAAGTGATCAGATTGTAGAGCTCCATGAGGTTGTTTTCGACTGGTGTGGCCGTCAACAACAACAGGAAACGTTTTTTCAGGGAATTGACCAGCTTCCAATTCAGCGTGTTTCTGTTTTTCAGATGGTGGGCCTCGTCCACGATCACCATGTCGAAATCGCGCTGGATGACCGCCGCCATATGCCGCCTGGATTTGGCCTGATTGATGGATGCCAGTATGTAGGGGGCCTCCCAGAACTGAATACCAGTTTTGTGAAAATCCGGGTCATCGGTGGAAGGAAAAGGAAGCCCGAATTTAGCCAGCAGCTCTTCCTGCCACTGACTGACGAGGGATGGAGGTGCCAGGATCAGCGCGCTCTTGACAATGCCCCTCTGGATGTATTCTTTCAGTATGATCGACGCTTCGATGGTTTTCCCCAGGCCGACCTCGTCGCATAAAAGGGCGCGTCCCCGCAGGCTTTTCATCACCTTGCGGGCGGTCTCTTCCTGATACCAGATGGAGCGAACCTCATTCAGCCCGGACAGGCAGATGAGATTCTCAAACGAATCCCTGAATCGAATTTTGTGCCCATCCAGGGCGAGCTCGTACCGGTGGTGGTCTGTGAAGCGGCCGCCAGCCAGGGCTTTTTGAAAGGTCGCCTCCTCGATGGTAATCTCGACCGGAATATCCGGAACGGAATTTTTCCTTTCTTCGGGTTCCCGAGGAACAGCTTTTTCAGGCGGCTGGACGGGCGATTTTTTTGGGGGAGGCGAAGTTCGTGAGACAGCTTCCTCGAACGCGCTCTTCACGGCTTGGGACAATTTCAGTTGCTGACGGCAATATTTCTGAGACTGAATGGCAAAGGACCTGATTTTGCGTTTGTTGGTAATTTGCATGCCGGCAAGGCGGGAAAGCAAAATTTCGGCAATCTCGAGGGCCTCGTGGTACCGGTCCTTCGCTGTCAACAGGTCGAGGAATGGAGGCAGGAGTACATCATCCAGCTGGTTGCTGTCATAGAGCCGCGAAAGAGCTCTCAATTCAACCTCTTCACTGGCCATGTCGACGCCCAGACGGACCATTTCTTCCAAAAACATTTTGTTGTCGGGGTCCAGCTTGAGGGCTTTATTCAAAGCTGCCAGGGCCTTCTCATGGTTGCCGGAGGCCCTGAACCATCCGCATTCGGAAAAGAAAAAATCGGCTTTTTCCGATTGTGCCTCGGCCGCGACCGATTGACGCCTCGCTTTTATTTTGACCTTTCGTTTCGCTTTGCGCTTTTCTGCTTTTGTTTTGGCCATGAAACTGGAAATTGGATCGATGCGTTACCGGAGGTTTGACTGCTGCGGTCTACTGAACGGGCTTGGCCTGATTAATCCCGGTTTGGCGTAAAAAGTCAAATTTATTTTCTTGGTGTCCGGGTGCTGGGGTCCTGCTGAAGACAGCTATCCGGAAAGGCGCCTCGGGACCGGCAGGTCACGGATCGCAAGAGAGCCTGAATTTTGTATTTTGATTTGCTATCCCGGAATGGGTATTATGCCAGTTTTTCGGCACCGCTGTAGACTTCATCTATTTTAATCACAACGGCCGCTCTTCCCGGATATTTTTTGTCCAACCAGCCGTTTTTCATATCTTCATAAATGTTTCCGCTGGTATGGTATTCTGGGAAGCCTTTTATTTGATAGGCTTTTTTGTCTTTGGTGATGTATAGCAAATTGACGGTGCCGCCGGTCTTGATATTGGCCTGGGTTTTATCCATCTTATTATCGGCCACCACGATTTTTTCCTCAGAGATCTTTTTTACACAGGTTACATAGATGGTGTTGGGAACTCCCTGGGTGTCCACCGTCGTCAATACCACCGGTCCCTCACGATCGTCCCACGCTTGGGCTGCAATTTCAGGTAAGGTCGCCACTTTTTTCCTCCTTTATCGACAGGCGTTCTTGCAATTCATGTTGCTACTCGGTTCCCGTGAAGCTTTAAGAGAAACCAAAATACGCTCGCTCTACTGTCCTGTCAATGAAAAAGGATTTCGCATTTTCGATCGAAATTGTTTATTTGACGACGGGTATATTAAAAGATAGAATTCAAGAACCGGTTATCCGGGAAGTTCCAGGCAATGAAACACCAGGGGTATAAGACCGCCTTGAATTTATACTACACCGACATATTCCCCATTCCGCTGCCGAAGCACCACCGTTTCCCCACAAGCAAATATGCATTGTTGCGAGAGCGTATTCTGAAAAGCGGCATCTTCAAGGCCGTCGATCTGCAAATCCCGCCGCCGGTCACGGACGAGGACATTTTGCGGGTCCATGATCCGGTGTATGTGCATCGATTTCAACATGGTGAGCTGACCGCCAAGGAGATCCGGCGAGTCGGATTGCCGTGGTCGACGGAAATCGTGCAGTGCACGCGTTATTCCTGCGGGGGGACCATCGCCGCTTGTCGGGAGGCGCTGGCAGAGGGAATCGCCGTCAACATAGGTGGTGGAACCCATCATGCCTTCCGCGGTCACGGACAGGGGTACTGCTGGTTGAATGACAGCGTGATAGCCGCCCGGGCGATTCAGGCCTCCGGTCCAGGCGCGGGCATTTTAATCGTGGATTGCGATGTCCATCAAGGAGACGGCACGGCCGCAATCGCCGCCGGCGATGAGACTATCTACACCTTTTCAATTCACGGTAAAAACAATTTTCCCTTTCATAAGGAACAAGGCGATCTGGATGTGGCCCTGGACGACGGCGCCGATGATACCGCATACCTTCAGGCTCTGGCGGAAGGTCTGTCAGCGGCCATGGGTTCCGCCAAGGCGGATTTTTCCTCTCCCTCGACGGGAGAGGCCGGGTGAGCGTGAATTAAATGAAAAAATACCTTTAAACAACGGCAGTTTCACACAATCGGCGACTGCTGTCGAATGGACAGTCGGACTCATCGGACAAGTTTTTTTAAATAGACAAAGCCATCATACCGGCATTTCACTCCCAAGAGAAACCACTCACCCCCCTCATTTTGCATTCCGTCACCTAATACTCGCTGTGATCCTGCATTTCAATTAGGTTTTATGTCAGACCGAAAATGCTCGACGTTCAAGTTAAACTCATTCAATAGAACTGTTGGGCTCAGCAAGACCCTTTTTTCCAACTCACCACGGACAACTCGCACCATACCCAAAAAAGGAGGTTTCATGAAAATCCTGGCCTTGAATTCGAGCCCCAGAAGCGATGGTGAAAGCAAGACCGAACTGATGTTGAATGCACTGGTTGAAGGGATGCGGGCGGCCGGCGCCACAGTGGACGTCGTTGCCTTGCGCGATAAAAAAATCCGAAATTGCGTCGGTTGTTTCAGCTGCTGGACCCAGCATCCGGGGACCTGCATTCATAAAGACGACATGACCCGCGAGCTGTTTCCCCATTGGCTGGCATCCGATCTGGTTGTCTACGCTTCGCCATTATACCATTTTACCATCAACGCCGAGATGAAGGCCTTCATCGAACGAACGCTGCCGGTTCTCGAGCCGTTTTTCCTCGGAAAAGAGGGTCGAACTCTTCATCCATTCAGAGCCATACCGCCCAAAGCGGTGGTGCTTTCCGTGGCCGGCTTTCCGGAGGAATCGGTATTCGATCAGTTATCATCCTGGGCCAATTTTATTTTTAGCGGAAACCATTCGGATGGGCCCGCATTGGTGGCCGAAATCTACCGACCCATGGCGGAGGCGTTGACAAATCCATTTTTTAAAGAAAAAACCGCCGACATTCTGGATGCAACCCGACAGGCCGGCCGGGAAATTGTCACATCCAAGAATATCAGCGAAAAAACTCGGGGGCGGATAAAACAGCCGCTGGTTCAAAATCCGGAGATGTTTCTTAGAATGGGTAACCTGATGTGGCAGACCTGTATCGCCGAAGGTGTCACCCCCAAGGAATTCGGACGCAAAGGTCTGATCCCCCGGCCCGATTCGATCAATACCTATGTCATATTGATGAAGCTGGCGTTCAATCCCGCGGGCGCCGAAGGCCTGAAGGCCAGCATCCAATTCAACTTCAGTGGGGATCAGGGCGGTTCCTGCTTCCTGGTAATAGACAAAGGAGACATCGATGTGCGCTCGGGGTCCTTCGAAGGTCCGGATCTGACCGTGTCCGCACCGTTTGACATCTGGATGGATATTTTAACCGGCAAGGCCGATGGGCAGCAGCTGTTTCTGGATCAGAAATATACGGCCGAAGGCGATGTGTCCCTGTTAATGCAAATGGAAAAGCTGTTTGCAAGGAGGCATGAATCGGCCAAATGACGGACTTGAAGATCAGCGGTATTGGATATCGGGCGTCAGCTCGTGGCGCGAGTTATCAGTTGTGTGTTTTTCGTTGTGGAATCGGCAGAAACCACTGGGAGGTTCAATTTAATTAGAGAGGCCATCCTTATAGACACCAAACACCAAACAACAGCAAACAGACAACGGACAACAAGCAACGAATGCCTTAACGACTCATCGATCTCGCGATTGGATTAAATTATCTGAATGCAAGGGGAAGAATAACCATGTTAAACAAACCTATTTCCAGAAGATCCTTTCTCACCGTTTCAGCCATGGCCGCTGGGACCGCTGTCCTGGATTGGCATAAAATATCGGCGTATGCCGCGAAAATGGGCCCCAAATCCGACTACCCCACGGTGGTGATCGGCGCCGGTCTGGGCGGATTGGTGTGCGGGGCCTATCTGGCCCGGCAGGGGATTCCGGTCACGGTGGTGGAGCAGCACAGCGTGCCGGGCGGCTACGCCACCTCTTTCGAAAGGGCCGCCGGCAAATTCAATTTCGAGGTATCCCTGCATGGTACATCCATCCATAACAACGGTGCCGCCCGGATTTTGAGCGACATCGGGGTGCTGGATAAACTGCAGCTGGTAGAACTCCCGGAAGTGTACCGCTTGAAAACCTCCCGGCTGGATATCTCGATTCCCCAGAAAAATCCGGAAGCCTATGTTGCGCTGTTGAGCGGGCATTTTCCCGGCGAAGCGGAGGGAATTCGCGGTTTTGTCTCCGAGTTGCTCGCCATCTCCGATGAGGTCGATACCCTCAGCCGCAAAAAGGGTAAATTATTTAAACTGATTTTTCCGCTGCAATATCCCAAGATGTGGAACATCCGCAACAAAACCCTGGCGGATCTGCTGAATGACCACGTCAAGGATCCCGATTTGAAAGCTGTATTGAGCGCCCTCTGGGGGTACTATGGATTACCGCCGTCACGGCTCTCCGGTTTCTTTTACGCCAACGCCACCGGAGAGTATCTCAAAAACGGCTCCTACTACATTAAGGAACGGTCCCAGAATCTCAGCAATGCCATCGCGGAAGCGATCGAGGATCACGGCGGCCGGCTACTGTATGACCATCGGGTGCAAAAGGTGCTGACTAAAAACGGAGTCGTTGAAGGGGTCGTTCTGGAAAGCGGCGAAAAGCTGCCGGCCCGGGCAGTGGTCAGTAATGCCAGCGGTCCGGCAACTTTCGGGGAAATGATCCCGCCCGATGCGGTCCCCACCGATTACCGCCA
Organism: uncultured delta proteobacterium; assembly: GCA_963774425.1. Classification (GTDB taxonomy): domain Bacteria; phylum Desulfobacterota; class Desulfobacteria; order Desulfobacterales; family JAFDCJ01; genus JAFDCJ01. The sequence goes on from CAVZEZ010000033.1 coordinate 81,079, forward strand.
AAAACTGGACCGGTACACGCCCAGTATCTCCAGTTTCATGGTCTGGCTGGGGTTGAACCGGGAAATCAAGGGTCAAGTAAACGCCTTCAGCACCCATGTGTCCTCCGGCCGGGGACCGGAGGCCGATTACCGGTCCTGCCTGCAGGGGGATATCGAAAATCAGTCCTTCAGCCTCTGTGTTTATGACAATATCTTTGAAGGTTATTCCCAGCCGGGCACCTCCACGCTGCAGGTGTTGGTATTAAGCGGATATTCCCCCTGGCGCAAATTCGAATCCGATTACCGCGCAGGGAAAAAGGCCGAGTATGACAAGGAAAAAAAGCGCTGGACGGATATTCTGATCCAACGGGCCGAAGCCGCGGTCATTCCCGGATTGTCAGAAATGATTGAAATATCAGAGGCCGCAACACCCCTGACCAATTGGCGCTATACGGGCAACACGGAAGGTGCCATCTACGGCTATGCCCAGTCCATGGACAATGCCTATATGAACCGCATTAAAAGCAGAACCCCGATCAAGGGGCTCTACCTCGCCAGCGCCTGGGGCAATCCGGGGGGAGGATACGGGGGTGTGTTCCGGGCCGGACAGGACGCTTTTCAGGCATTGATGGAAGACTTGGGTGGATAGAAATCATTGAAGCGGAGGCAGTTTATAATGAAAGAATTTGCATCCCGACAGTATACTTACAACGAGGTCAGCCGTATAATCCGGCGGGCATTGAGGCAGCAACCGGCGGATACGATCAGTCATCAGGACCTGATCGAAACCGCCCGGGAAATCGGACTCGATTCCCAAATTCTGGAATCGGCGTTTTGCAGGCGCAATGCGAAATGGAGATGATGATTTAACCGGACGCGGTTCCTTTGCCGGGTGACCCTCATGGGTCGAGTTTATGTTCGGGAGTGCAACCATCGGGCGGATGTGGGCAAGAAATGCGCCGATTCGGATCCCGCTTGCCTTTTGGTCTGTGTCGGCGTAAAAAACAGGATCGACATTCAATTGCCTATCCTGACGAAGATGGCTGACCAACGGCGATGGCCGTCGATTTTCCGGGAACCCTGAAAGGTGACTTGAAATTTAAGAAAAATGAACTTCCGCAAGGCGTACAGCAACAAAATAGTCGTTGTCAAATTTTTATCGGCAACCATCCTTTTTAACACCCTGATCGCTGTTTTCCTGACGGCCATCGGATTCGGCGATGAATTTTGGATCAATTTCGTCATTTCCCAGAGTATCGGATTGTCCATATGCATCTTTGTGACGATCGCTCATCTATCTTTCGACAAGTCCGGACCGGCCCTCAAGGCCGTTCTGATGGCCTTAGCAATGACTGTCGGCACCCTGTGCGGGTCCTATCTCGGGTCCTTTCTAGCGGGAATCAGTCCTGCGGTCCTTTTTGAAAAGCATAGCCTTTTGCAATTGCTGCTTCTGGGCGTGATGTTCGGCGCCATCATCACCTACTTTTTCAGTTCCCGGGAACAACTTGCAGATTCGCGGGCACGCATCCAGGAAGAAAAAATAAAAAGACTGACCAGTGAAAAAAAGGCGGCCGAAGTCCATCTGAAACTTCTTCAGGCTCAGATCGAGCCCCACTTTCTGTTCAACACCCTTTCCAATGTTTTAAGTCTGCTGGACACCGATGCTCAAAAAGGCAAATCCATGCTGCTGGATTTTATCCATTACCTGCGATTATCGCTCACCAAAATCAGAGGGGATACCACCACCCTGGGGCAGGAAATGGAGATGATTCGCGCGTATCTCAATTTATTTAAAGTCCGGATGGGCGAGCGTCTGCGATACCGCATCGAAATCCCGCCTTCGATGGCCGAAATGTCGATCGCACCCATGCTGCTCCAGCCTCTGGTTGAAAATGCCGTCAAACACGGGCTGGAGCCCAAAATAGAAGGCGGCGAAATTTCAATTTTCGGCGAAGACCGAAACGGTGTCATCCGCCTCGAGGTAATCGATACCGGCCTGGGTTTGAGACAGGAGCGTCATGCGGGGATGGGACTCGCCAATATTCGCGAACGACTGGAAGCGCTGTACGGCACCCGTTCGCGGCTGATCCTGGAGCCAAATCAACCTTGCGGCCTCAAGGCTGTCATCGAGGTGCCCCATGAGAGGACCTGAAGCCATTATCGTCGATGACGAGGCGCCGTTGAGAGCCTATTTAAAATCAAAATTGGTCGATCTGTGGCCCGAGCTCACCATCAGCGGCGAAGCGGCCAACGGGCTGGAAGCGTTGGCCCTGATTGAAAAATTGCAGCCTGCGATCGCTTTTCTGGACATTAAAATGCCTGGGCTTTCGGGCCTGGAAGTGGCCGGAAAAATCAGCGGCAATTGCAGGGTGGTATTCATTACTGCTTATGATGAATTCGCTATCAAGGCCTTCGAGACGGAGGCTATCGATTATCTGCTCAAACCGGTCACCCGGGAAAGGCTGGCGAAAACGATTCAACGGCTGCAGAAGCGACTCACCGCTGCTTCCGATTCCCAACCTGAATTCGGAGCCATTATGAAAAAATTGCTTGCGGCCATCGACAGCAGGGAGACGGCGGTCCGGCTGAAGTGGATAAAGGTGCGGCACGGCGAGGAATTGCGGCTGATTTCAGTCGAGGAAATCTGCTATTTCAAAGCAGAAGACAAATATACGCTGGTGAAAACCCCTGATAACGAATCCTTGATCAAAAAAAGCATCCAGGAGCTCGCCGGCGAACTGGATTCCGATCAATTCTGGCGCATCCACCGGGGCAGCATCATCAATGTCCGCCGGATAGCGGGCGTCCACCGCTCGTTTGCCGGGCGATTGGTCGTCAAACTCAAAGACCTGCCGGAAACCCTGACGGTCAGCCGGTCGTATGCGCATTTGTTCAAGCAGATGTAAGGGAGAGGGCTCAAAGCTGAAAGCTCAACGCTCAAAGCCGTTAGGGAGAAAGAAGAATATATCCCCGAATTTGCACTACCTTCCATTCTTTCCGGCAGCCTGCCAGGATTTGGCCGCTTCCGGATCGTCGGTAATGATGCCGTCCACCCCCATGGCCCGCATGGCGGCATAGTCTTCAAACGTATTGACCGTATACGGAAATACCCGGATACCGGCATCATGCATTCGTTTCACCTGGTCTTCCGTCGCGATCCGATGATCGGGATGCCAGGAAAATGCATGGATGTGCCGGCAGAATTCAAGGGTATGCTCATCGGCTGGTTCCGAGGAGATCAATGCCAGTTCGGGGCGACCGGCAATTTCAGATATCTGCCGGAGGATCTCGGGGTTGAAGCTGGAAATCAAGACCTTATCGGCTGCATTTTTTTGCATTACCAGATCCACAACCTGCTTTTCGATGGCGTCCGGAGGATGATGAGACTCGTATGCATTTGATTTTATTTCGATATTTATAATCACCCGCCCTTTTACCATCTCCAGTACCTCGACGAATTCCGGCAATTGTTTCCCCTTGAAATCGGAATGAAACCAACTACCGGCATCCAACCGCTTCAGTTGCTCAAGGGTTTGGTCGCCAACCGGCCCCTGCCCATTGGTGGTGCGGTCCAGGGTGTCATCGTGGATGACAACCAGCCTGCGGTCACGGCTTAGCGTCACATCCAGCTCGATCATGGGCACTCCTGTATCCATTGCGGCCAGAAAGGCAGCCAGAGTGTTTTCCGGATATTTTTTTTTATATCCCCGGTGGGCGATGATCCAGGGGTCGACCAAGAATTTTGCTTTCATCGTATTCTCAATAGAATCCTTATACTTTCAAGGGGTTAATATATCTGTCGGTGAGTGAAACGATTTAATTCAATAAATCCGACATCGGGAAATCGATTATTCAAGACGATAAATAGTAAAGCCGGAATCCTGTAGGTCAAGAGGCAGATGTTTATTCAGGTTCTAACGGCATGCAGACATCTTGCCGATCTCGCTGCCTTTGTCTTAGCGGCACTGGAATATTGGGCACGGAGTGAAGCTTGAGTGCTTTACGGGGAGCAACACTGTACCTTTAACAGGCGAATTATCTTCCGATGCGGATTCCTGTTTTCTTATCGAATAGATGGATTTTCGCCGGTGACAAGACCAGCGGCAGCATCGTGTTTTTTTTAAAAGGCCGAATATCTGCGAGACGAAGCGTTAATAAGTCTTTATTTTCGCCGAAATGTCCGTGCACCAGGGTATCGGCTCCGAGATGCTCCACGTGATCGACTTTTAGATGCAGTGCGGCCGCCTTTTCTTCAGCGAGCTCGAAATGCTCCGGCCGAATACCCATGACCACTTCCCGACCTCCGTGTGCCGGAAGGCTTCCGTTGGCAAGCGGCAGGCGCACACCTCCGGGAAATTCAACCGTATCGCCCACGGGGTTCAAACGGACGTCGAGAAAGTTCATGGCCGGTGAGCCGATAAACCCGGCCACGAACTTCGTGGCCGGGCGTTCATACACCTCCAGGGGGGATCCGATCTGAGCGGCATAACCGTTGTCCATGACGATGAGGCGGTCACCGAGGGTCATGGCCTCCACCTGATCGTGGGTCACATAGATGCTGGTGATTTTCAGATTCTCATGGAGTCTGCGGATTTCCAGTCGCATCTGAACCCGAAGTTTGGCATCCAGATTGCTCAGCGGCTCATCGAATAAAAAAACTTTGGGTTCGCGCACGATACACCGGCCCATGGCAACCCGTTGGCGCTGTCCGCCGGATAGCTGACGGGGCTTGCGGTCTAAAAATTCGGTGAGCTCCAGAATTCGGGCGGCCTTGCGGACCCTTTCGTCAATTTCATTTTTCCGCATTCGACGTATTTTCAGCCCATAGGCCATGTTTTTATAGACTGTCATATGCGGATAGAGGGCATAATTCTGAAACACCATGGCAATGTCCCGGTCGGCCGGTTCCAGTTTATTGACGACCTCGCCGTTGATTGCAATTTCACCGGCCGTAATGACTTCCAGCCCGGCAACCATCCGCAAAACCGTGGATTTGCCGCAACCGGATGGACCCAAAATCACGATAAACTCCCCATCGCGTATATCGCAACTGATCCCGTGAATGACCTCGGCCTTGCCAAAGAATTTATATACATCTCTCAAACTCACGTCTGCCATGGATATACCTTTGCGACCCGTCTGAACGGTTTATTAGAACTTCCCGATTTGAGAGTTTAATTTAATACAAATGCCTAAATTGCCTAATTTAAGGTGTTCTGTCTGCCTAAAACGATAGAATTCCAAAATCTTAGCTCATTTCAGCCATCTATTAATTTTTCTACTTTTCCGTTTCCGTCATTCCCTTTACGAACTGCTTCTGCATGAAAATCACGATCAGGACCGGCGGAATCATGGCCATCATGGCTGAGGCCATAATGATATTCCACTCCGCCTGTCCTTCTCCTACATCCAGCATGCGCTTGATACCGATTAAAAGGGTGTAGTAGCTCTCTTGGCTGGTGATCAGCAACGGCCACAAATACTGATTCCAGCCGTAAATGAACAGGATCACAAAAAGCGCCGCGATCGATGTTCGCGACATGGGCAACAGAATGTCGAAAAAGAACCGAATCGGCCCCCCGCCGTCAATGCGATGGGCCTCGCAAAGCTCGTCCGGAACGGTCAAAAAAAACTGGCGAAACAAAAACGTGGCCGTGGCCGAGGCGATCAGAGGGAAAATGAGGCCGGCATAGGAATCCAGGAGGTTGAGATCGGCAGCGACCTTGTAGGTGGGTAAAATCCGGACCTCGACCGGTAGCATCAACGTGATGAAAATCATCCAGAAAAAGAATATGCGAAAGCGAAACTGAAAATAGACAATGGCAAAAGCGGCGAGCAGGGAGATAAAAATTTTGCCGGAAGTGATCCCCAGGGCCATGATCAGACTGTTTAACATCATTCTGCCGACGCTGGCACCCACGTCCCGGGGGCCGACCGAAAGTGCCCGGGTGTAATTTTCGACCAACCTGGAGCCCGGCAGCAGCGGAAAACCGGTGGTTATGTCTTCCAGGCTGTGGGTCGAGGCGACAAAGGTAATGTAGATCGGAAAGGCAATGATCAGACACCCGCCGATTAAAACCGCGTGGGTTAGAAATGTCAGCCATGGGCGATGTTCTACCATCGGTGACTCCTGATTTTACAAGGCAAATAAATCAGTAGTGAACTTTTCTTTCGATGTACCGAAACTGCAGGACAGTCAGGGAAATGACAACCAGCATCAGAATAACCGACTGGGCAGCGGAGCTGCCTTGATCCAGGCTCAGAAATCCGTCATGGTAAACCTTGTAGACCATGATGTTGGTGGCGCCGTTCGGACCGCCTTCCGTTATGGCATGGATAACGCCGAATGTATCGAAAAAAGCATACACAATATTCATCACGATTAAAAAAAATACGGTGGGCGACAGCAGGGGGAAAATGATGGTCCAAAAGCGTTTCGACGGTGACGCACCGTCGATGGCCGCGGCCTCAATGAATGATTTGGGTATGGCCTGGAGCCCCGCCAAAAAGAATAAGAAATTGTAAGAGATCTCACGCCAGGCTGCCGCCATGATCACCAGCAGCATCGCCTGCCCGCCGTTGAGGGTATAATTCCAATCGATGCCCATGGCTTTCAGGAAAAACGCAATCATGCCCACCGTCGGATTGAACAAAAAATACCAGAGAACCGCGGCCACCACCGGCGCGACCGCGTACGGCCAAATGATAAAAGTTTTATAGGTGGTCGCCATCCGAACGGCTCGATCGGCCATGACCGCCAGCAGCAGGGCCATCGTCATGGCAATGGCCGCTACCGAGAAGCTGAAAACGGCGGTCACATAAATTGAATTCAGATAAATGCGGTCGGTAAAGATGTAGGCGAAGTTTGCCAGCCCCACAAATGTTGCGGAAAGTCCGAAAGGATCTTCCTGCATAAACGATTGATAAAGGGCCTGGGTTGCCGGCCAGATAAAAAAGACGATGGTGATGACGATTTGTGGTGCCACCAGAAGGTAAGGCAAAAATTTTTGTTTGAATACAACCCGCTTTTGCATCTCGGTTCCAATGAAGCACTGATGCTGACCCGGACCAGCGGTCACCGAAGGTAGAGATCAAGGACAGGGCCCGGCTTTGGGGTCAGGCCCGGGTGATACGGATAAAGATAAAATTCGAAATGCAGGAATCAAACTTGCCGGGCCCGTTTCAGGGTACCCGGCCTTGATGATGGTATCCAGCCTGCCCATCGGGATTATTTGTTGGCAGCTTCAAATTTGCGCAGCAGCCGGTTGCCCGCCGTTACGGCGTCATCCAACCCTTGTTGGGCGGTTTTCTTGCCGGCGAATATCGCTTCCAGTTCGGTGTAATTGATGTCCCGTACCTGGAGAAAATTGCCGAACCGCAGTCCTTTGGAGTACGCGGTGGGTTTGTGCAAGGTCATCTGTTTCAGGGCGGTTTCCATCCCCGGATTTTCCTTATAAAAACCCTGTTCCTTCGTCAGCTGGTAAGCTTCCATGGTAATGGGCAGATAACCGGTTTCTTTATGCCATTCAGACTGAACGGCGGGACTGGAAAGGTAATTGAAAAACGCCGCAACCCCCTTGTATTCCTTGGCCGAATGGCCTTGCAGGACCCACAGGCTGGCACCGCCGATGATCGTATTCTGAGGGGCTCCGGGCACATCGGGCCAGTATGGCAACATTCCGGTGCGAAATTCAAACTTGCAGTTTGCCTTGAACCTGGCATAGCCCGCGGAAGACTCGGTGTGCATCGCGACCTCACCGATCTCAAATTTGGCATCTCCCAGATTTCGGCGGCCGCCATAAACGAAAATTTTGTCTTTTTGCCAGTCAGCCAATTGCTGAATATGCCTGACGTGCAGCGGGCTGTTGTAAACGAATTCGGTATCCAGTCCGCCGAATCCATTTTCCTCGGTTCCAACGGGGACATTGTGCCAGGCGCTGAAATTTTCAATCTGAATCCAGGAGATCCAGGCGGTCGAAAACCCCTCATAACCGGCCGCCACCAGTTTCTTCGAATACTCGGCCACTTCGGGCCAGGTTTGCGGCGGTTTGGCGGGGTCCAGACCGGCTTTTTTAAAGGCGTCGACGTTATACCACAAGATTGGTGTGGAGCTGTTGAAGGGCATCGACAGCATTTTGCCGTCGGCGGTTGTGTAGTAGCCGGTTACCGTCGGCAGATACACACCCGGATTAAACGGCAGACCGGATTCGGCCATTACCTCGTAAACCGGCTTGACGGCCCCCTTGGCAGCCATCATAGTGGTCGTACCCACCTCGAAAACCTGGAGAATATGCGGTGGATTTTTTGATCGGAAGGCCGCGATGCCGGCGGTCATGGTATCCGCGTAGTTTCCCTTGTAGGTGGCCACCAGCTCATACTCATTCTGGGACTTGTTGAAACCTTCGGCGATGCCGTTCACCAACTCCCCCAGGCGGCCCCCATGGGCGTGCCACCAGTTGATGGTAATTTTTTGGGCCAGGGCACTTGCGGGCAATGTGACCATAAAGGCGAGTACAACAATTGACAGCAATTTTAAATGTTTCATGGTTTAATCCTCCTTTACTTGGTTTGCGGTTTATGCAGTGGCTCAGACCCGGTTTTTCTGCCTGAACCGTCGTCACAAAGTTTTCTCAGCGGGTAGCAATTTCTTAAGGAGGTTTTAAATATATTAGAATTGGGTAAGAACTTTGTTAAACGTCAAACCGTTTAAGGCAACTGGTTGGGGGTTCAGGGCAATTCGTTGAAAATCCAGTCCGAAGCCGAAGCTGCGTTCCGAACAGGAACACTTCTATTCAAGTTGTTTCCGACTCATACTATTAATCAAATAAACTCTCCATTAGTCAAGATAATCTTTAATATAACCTGACCTTTGCCAACGGCGCCGATGCCGCGAATAAAAGCCGCCGGGCACCGTCGGGGGATTACTTCAGGGAATCGTTCGGTTAACTGATTAGAAGCAATTTCAAAACCCCATTTACGGCTCGATGCGATGGCTGGACGCAGACGTCCTTAAAATACTCTCAACCCCTATGGTTGCAGCGTTTTTTCGTCGGCCCACCCCACGCCCTCGGACCCGCTGCGGGGTTTTGAAACCATTTCTGTTAGTGAATCAAGCACCGGCCGTCGGCAGTTGCTTGACACACACAAGGCGCCTAATTATATTCACGGGTATTGTTTCCCTCTTTTACCACTAACCTGTATGTCTTATGTTTCGCTGAAGATATTCCGGGAAAAATGCGAATCCTCCTCCCGAACGGCGATCCCGATATTGGACCGATCACAACCGCTTGAAAGCAACCCGGGGTGAACACGATGCGAAAATTATTTGTTGTGCCACTTTTGATTATTGCCTTTTTCATTGCGTCCTGCACATCACCTAAAATCCGACTGTTTCCGAGCCAGGAAGATCCGCTCCAAGAGCATACCCTCCAGGGAAAAGACAACCGCAAAGTGCTGGTCATTCCCGTCCGGGGGATCATAACCGATCAACCCGATCAGGGCTTTATCCGCACCCGGCCCAGCATGGTTCAGGAAATCGTTTCCCAGCTCAGGCTGGCAGCCAAAGACGAAGACATCAAGGCGGTGATTTTCAAAATAGATTCTCCGGGAGGTTCCGCAACGGCCAGTGATGTCCTCTACAATGAGATCGAGATGTTCAAAAAGCGCACCGGAGCCAAAATAGTGGTTGCAATGATGGGCGTGGCCGCCTCCGGCGGATACTATATCTCGCTTCCGGCTGACTATATCCTGGCCCATCCCACAACCATCACCGGTTCCATCGGCGTGATTTTCATGCGCCCCCGGGTCACCGGTCTGATGGATAAGGTCGGCATCGAGGTCGAAGTGAACAAGTCCGGCAAAAACAAGGATATTGGATCCCCTTTCCGGGCGGCCACCGCGGAAGAAAAAATGATATTTCAAAACCTGACCGACCATCTGGCCGCCCGCTTCTTGGATCTGGTGACGAGGCATCGCAAACTCGCACCCGAGGTGATTGATCAAATTTCCACTGCGCGGGTTTACCTGGCCCAAGAAGCTTTGGATCTCGGGCTGGTGGATGAAATCGGATATCTGGACCGCGCCATCGAACAGGCCAAAACCCTGGCTCGGCTGCCCGAGGATGCCAGGGTGGTGGTCTATCGCCGTTCAGAATATCCCAACGATAATGTGTATAACACCGCCACCCGTTATGATGAAGGCCACGGGTCCCTTATTTCCCTGGAATTGCCGGGGTCCCTGAACCATATGCGAACCGGTTTTTATTATTTGTGGTCGGCGGCGGCCATGGGAGACTGATTTGGGGCAGTTGGGTATTGGTGGTTTGCGGGTAGCGGGTGGTGGCTCTGGTGCTGTGAAGCGGAATCTGTGGGGCGGAAGCCGCAACCCACTGCACAACGTCATGTCTGCTTGACCTCGCTGATAGTATGCGGGAGCGGCTTCCAACCGCGTTTGCCCAGTGGGGACGTAAAGCGATTTCTTTTCGCAGCTGGAAGCCGCTCCCCTAAAAACCGCCTTAAATGACATTGATCCAATTCACAATTAGCCCGTTTTCCAGATTCGCAACCGGCCGCCTGCAACTCACAACACCTCACAACACGGTTACCCCTTGACTTCTCAAATGATATCCTGCTATGGGTCCTATATCCTGCGCCGATCTGCCGGATATCCAGTTAGCCCCGTTCAACCTTTCAACATGAAGCCAGCCTGACTGACAGGAGAAGTTTCGTAATCGTGCTGATATGATAAATTTTAAAAACCGAAAAAGGAGGGTATGCCATGAAGAAGCTGAGTTTGAAAATTTTTCTAACGGGAATCGTGAGCTTGGGTTGTATCATGTTGCTGGCAGGCACCGGGGCTGCCAAGACGGAATTTATTTCCATCGGCACCGGCGGCACCGGCGGAGTATACTATCCTTACGGCGGTGGGGTGGCCGAGATCTGGACCAAATATGTCAAGGACATTAAAGCGGTGGCGGAAGTCACCGGCGCCAGTGTGGAAAATGTCAAGCTGGCCCACAAGGGTGAAACGGTTGTCGGTCTGGTCATGGGGGACGTGGCGATCGGCGGCTACAAGGGGCTTTCCAAGTTTCAGGGCCAAAAGTACGATATCCTGTCGATGGCCATCATGTATCCCAACCTGCTGCAGGTGGTGACCCTGAAAGACAGCGGGATTACCAACATCGAACAAATCAAGGACAAGAAAATCAGCTCGGGCAGCCCCGGCAGCGGCACCAACTTCATGTCCGAGGCGGTGTTCAAGGCACTGGGAATTCCGCTCGACTCCTACGACGACAGCCGTTTGTCTTTTACCGAAACCGCCAATGCATTGAAAGACGGCACCATCGATGTGGGATTCTGGGTGGTGGGACCCGGCACCAGTTCTATTCTGGATCTGGCAACCACCCATGACATTCGCATCATCCCCATTACCCCGGAACAGCAGAAAAAGGTTCAGGCAGCCAACCAGGAATATTCAGCCGTCGATCTGGCCGGCGGTATATACCGGGGCGTGGATAACCCTGTTCCCACCGTCGGTGTCTGGAACGTGATGATCTGCCAGAAATCCCTGAAGGAAGATCTAGTTTACGAACTGGTCAAGGCGCTTTTCGAGCATCAGGACTATCTGGTGAAAATCCATCCTTCGGCTGCCTACACGACTCCCGAAAATGCGGCCAAGTATTCGCCCATTCCCTTGCATCCGGGAACGGTCAAGTATCTGAAAGAAAAAGGAATAGATGTGCCGGCCGATCTGATGCCCTGATTCCCGGGTGGCTATTCAGACTTAAAATAAGATAAGGCCGTTGAAACTGAACCCCGAGTTGCATTCAATCTCCACAACCGGGGACGCAGTGAAACTAGGGTCAACTTAGGATGTTTGGGCGGTTTTCAGGAAAAAGAATGGGTACCCGGCCGTCGCGGGAGCCGCGATCGGGCCGGATCCCTGGAAGCGTTTTCCCAAAAGGCAGCCGGCTGTTCGTGTTACTGACAGCCGGCTCTTTCTTGGCGCTCATTCTGGTCGCCATGATTCTGCCGGGCGGTCTCCAAATGACCGTGATGCCGGTAAACGGCGGACCTGTCCTGCTGGTGCTGCCGCTTCAGCCGGGGGAACGGTTCACCCTGCATTACTACCATTCGGTTGAAAATGCCCCGATCTGGGAGGAACACAGCCTCGACGATGAAGGCCGCATTTATATTGAAGAGGAACGCTATTTGAAATTCGGGGCCGGAATGGGCCGGATGCCCGGTGTCGGACGAATGGTACAAAAAGGTCCTTACGAGGCCATTGTGAACATGCATATGCCGACCGGAAATTTCGTCCTGCGGATCGGAAGCCGAACAGTCGCCCATACCATCATTTACCGGGGTGGTCGGATCAATCTGTCGCTTGTGGCTGCGCACCAGGCGGTACGCTTTTCGGCCCGGCCGATCAGCTTATTGCACAGGTGGCGGCGACATTTTTTTCCGCATCCGGCCACACCGCTTGGGGAGAATAATTGATGCCAGAGCCATCTGCAAGCGCCCCCGTGAACGATTCTTCAGAACGCACCTCCATCTCCACCCGCAAAGACGCGCCGGTACAGGGCAATCTGTCTCTGGTGCGGGCAACCGCGGCCATCGTCCTGGTGCTTTCGGTAAGCTTGAGTCTGTATCAGCTCTATACGGCCGGCATCGCTGCGTTGACCGCGCTGGTTCAACGGTCCATCCATCTGGGTGCGATCCTCTCGCTGACATTTTTGCTGAAGACGCCATTTAAAGGCGCGCGCAAGGATCGGTTGAGTGTGTGGTTGGTCCTTGACTGGATTCTGGTGCTGCTGTCGGTTATCTGCGTCGTTTACATCTGCTATAATCTCGATGCGATTTTCGAACGGCAGGGGGACTGGCTGCCCGCCGATCTTGTCATCAGCGTCATTGGTACGATTCTCGTTCTGGAAGCCTGCCGCCGCGTCATCGGCGTTGCGATGCTCGCCATCTGCCTGGCGGCGATTGCATATGCCGTGTTCGGCCCTTATATGCCCGAACTGATTATTCACAAAGGCTACAGCATCGAACGGATTTCGACAACGCTATGGCTGACCACCGAGGGTGTTTTCGGTTTGCCCATCGGCGTGGCCGCCACCTTCGTCTATGTATTCGTGCTGTTTGGCGCCGTGCTGGAAGCCACCGGCGGCGGCAACTTTTTCATTGATCTGGCCTATGCGTTGACCGGTCGTTTTTCAGGGGGGCCGGCCAAAACTTCCGTCGTCGCTTCCGGTTTCATGGGATCGGTTTCCGGCTCCGCCGTAGGCAATGTGGTCGCCACCGGTACTTTCACCATTCCCATGATGAAGCGGGTCGGCTATCGTCCCCATGTCGCCGGGGCGATCGAAGCGGCCGCATCCACCGGTGGACAGCTCATGCCGCCCATCATGGGCGCCGGCGCTTTTCTGATGGCGGAATTCACGAATACCAGCTATCTGACCATCATTAAAGTGGCCCTGGTTCCGGCCATCATGTATTATATGACCGTGCTTTTTTTTGTCCATTTCGAAGCCAAAAAACAAAACCTGGTCGGCCAGCCCCGAGAAAACCTGCCCAAAATACGCAACGTTGTGCGCAGCGGACTGCATTTTATCATTCCCTTGGCAATCCTTATTTATGTTCTGGTGGCAAACTATTCGCCCATGATGGCGGGGTTTGTGGCGGTCCTGAGCACTTTCGCCGCCAGCCTGGCTGCCAATGCGGTGCGCTGGGCGGTTCTGGCGAGAAACGCTTCCGGCGATGCCCCTCATACGAGCCTGTACAATTTCGGCCGCACCGAATTCAATCAAGTGGTGACCGCCCTTGAAAGGGGCGCCCGCAATGCCATTATGGTGTCAGTGGCCTGTGCGGCGGCCGGGATCATCGTCGGCATGGTCACCCTGACCGGGATGGGCCTCAAATTTTCCAGTCTGGTGCTGGATCTCAGCTTCGGCATCAAAGCCCTGGCGATTTTGCTGATCGGCGCGGCTTCCCTGGTATTGGGAATGGGACTGCCGGTGACGGCCAGCTACATCGTACTGGCGACCCTCGCGGGGCCTGCGCTGCTGGATATGGGCGTTCCCATCCTGGTAACTCACATGATCGTTTTCTGGTATTCCCAGGATGCCAACGTCACACCACCGGTAAGCCTGGCCAGTTTTGCCGCCGCCGGCGTGGCCGGGGCCAATCCCATGAGGACCGCCTTTACGTCCTGGAAGCTCGCAAAAGGCCTTTATATCATCCCCATCATTATGGCCTACCGCCCGTTGCTTGGCATGGGTCCCGACTATGAATTGTTACATTGGGAGGTCATTTTTACGATGATCACGACGGCTGTGGGTCTGATTGCCTTTACCGCGACACTGGAGCGTTATTTTCTGCGTCCGACGACCTGGCTGGAAACGGCACTGTTTGCGTTGGCCGCCGCCGGTTTGTTCTGGACCGAGTTGTGGGCGGATTTGATCGGATGGGCGGCCTTTGGGATGGTTTTTCTGCTGCAAATATTCCATAATCCCCACAAGGAGACGTTTAATGACCGGTATACACCTTGATCGATTGACCTGGCCGGAAATCGAAAGTGAGATCCATAGCGGAAGGGATACGGTCATCGTGCCCTTCGGCTCCACCGAACAGCATGGAAGGCATTTGCCGTTGGGAACGGATGCTGTTTTGGGAGATGAAATCGGGTGGGGCCTGGCTCAGCGCCTGGATACATTTTTGGCGCCGACGGTGCGCTTCGGCTGCTCCGAGCATCATATGGCTTTCAGCGGAACCATTTCGCTTGCCGAGGAAACCTTCCACCGGATCGTGGCGGACATCGTTGCCAGTCTGTCCGGCCACGGTTTTCGGCGGATTATCCTGCTGCCGACCCACGGCGGCAATTTCAAGCCCCTGGCCGACGCCGTGGCAACTATCGAGCCGACCGACGGGGTTCGGGTTCTCGCATTTACGAATTTGGAGGGACTCGTAACCACGGCTGCCGAAAGCTCCGGGACGTTTGGCGTTTCCGCCGCGGAATCAGGGGCGCACTCCGGCGAATGGGAAACCTCTTTAATTCTCGCTTTGCGGCCAGAGCAGGTCAAGATGGACCGGGCAGCCGCGGGATTTGTCGGCGAACTTTCCGAAATTATGGCGAAGGTCTTTGACGGCATCCAGGCGCTGGATCGAAACGGGGTCCTCGGAGATCCCCGTCCGGCGAAAGCCGAGGCCGGCCGAAAATACCTGACCGATATTGTCGATTATCTATATCAGTGGGTGCAGACGCAGGATGACACCAAATAAGGGAGATTTTTCGACCCGACCGCGTCATGAACAAGTGCCCGCCAAATTCGTGCAAATTCTTGTATAAGCGGCAGCCGCTGGCTAAAAAAGCGGCCCGTCTGATCGATAAAAGACCGTGCCATTTTGGTATTTAATTCATTGTGGTTTCACAAGAGGGTTCGATCAAATATGATCACCACCCGGCCGCTTCTCGGTGGTGAAAAAATATAGCATGATTGCCAGCGCCAGACACACCGAACATGCCAGAAAGGCTGAATTAAATGCCCGGGGGCCCCGGGAAGCAGCCGGATACAGGGCTTGCATGAGACTTCCCAATCCCTGGAGAAAGACCGCCGGCCCGATCATATTGAAAAAGTTGATCCCGGTCATCGCGACTCCGGCCATGGAAAGCGGCATCATTTCTTTTATATGGGGATACATCAACAATCCCGAGCCATTGAAAAAGCCGAAGCAAAAGAACAGCACGGCGATGGCCGCGGAATGTGCGCCAGCCGGAATCAACATGATAACAAGGATGGTCAGGACAATACCGATCATGCCGGCGATGATGCAGCCTTTACGGGTTTCAAATACCCGGTCGGACAAGGTCCCCCAGCAGGGCGCTCCCATTATCATTCCGAAGTTTAAGAGCAAGATGAGATTGCCGGTGGCCAAGGCGGAATAACCCCTGACTTCCATCAGATAGGGACCCGCCCACAGAGCCTGGAAGGCGGCATAGACCCCATAGCGGACCAGCGTCCCGAAGGAAATGATCCAGTAGTCTTTGCGCTTGAAAAGCTGCAGCAGGTTGCCAAAGACGTCCCGCAGGCTGATGGCAGATTCTGATTTGCCGATGTTGGATGCATCCTCCGGGCCATCGCGGACGATGACATAAAATAAAAGAGTGAGAACCAATGAAAGACCGGCAATGAGTTGAAAGCCGGCCCGCCAGCCGACCTTTTCCACCAGAATCACCAGGGGAGTGGTCGCCACCATGTTGCCGATGGTACCCACCGCGATAACGACTCCCATCAAAGTGGCGAATTTTCGGGGACTGAACCACAGGGTCAGGAGCTTGAAGGTTCCCATTAAATTGCAAGCCATACCCGCCCCCAACAGAACCCGTCCCGTCACGCCCAGTGCGAGAGAATCGGCCCACGAAAACACCAGAGCTCCTATAATACCGACGGCGGAAAGTGACGTCACCAGTTTTCTCGCGCCTGTTTTATCCAGAAAAAGGCTGATCGGAATTTGGGTGAGGGCAAACGCATAAAAGAAGGATGCCGAAACCAGACCCAGTCCCTCGGTATCCAGGGAAAGGTCTTCGACCAACATCGGCGCAATGACCGCATTGGAAACACGGAAAAACTGGGAAAGGAAAAAAAGGGATGTGGAAATCCCGAATATCAACCAGCGCAGGGCCATACAATTTTATCAGGGTTCAGTGGTTCCAAGTTCAAAGGATCAGAATGAAAAAATCAGCCGCAGGCCGAAAAAGCGACCAGTCTGATTGAAAACGAAATTTCAGTGGTCGATACCATATTCGTCAACCAGCGTCTGATTGTACGCTGCTTTTCTGGAATCGCACCTTTCGCGGGGGCAAAGCTGACAGCTATAAAAGGATGTTTCGGTCGGAAAATAGAACCCGGACACGGATTTGGCCGGGATCATCAGCAAGCTTGGAGTCAGCTTTACGCCAATGGCGGCGTCCACGTCCCCGAGGAGTTTAAACAGGGGCTTTTGTTCTTCAATGGGCCAGTCCGACAATGATCCCGGCGCCATCGATGATATTTGATCCAGTGCGAATCTGGACCGTAGGTGCGCTGCAAGCTGTTTGCGACCGGCGTTCAAGGCCAGGTTTCCGATAAAATCCAGGTAATAATTTTCGAGCATATCATCGCATTTGCTTTGGATTTCACCGAATTTCCTACCCAGGGTGACGACAAAGGGAAATATTCTTTCCGCCAGCTCCAGGTTCTTTCGCAGGACGCGGCTGCTCAACCGCATTCCACCCGCGACGACGCTGTCTTCGGATTTTTCCTCGATATAACAAACCTCATACAGGGCTTGGGGTTCGATCAGCCGTTGAACCGTTTCCGCCAAGCGGCTCACTTCACTTATTTGCGTGTCCGTTTTCAGGTGAAGTTTTCTGCAAACCATTTCCAGGTCCAGATTTATTTCGATGTTTTCTAATATTGTCATTTTAAGTATTAAATCCTTCGCTGAAAATGATGCGATCGCTTTGAAAGTTCTGAATGCCGGAGCACATCGGGAATGACAAAATCGCGCTCTTTTCCGAATCCATCAAGTTTTATTTCCAATCAATTTGTCGTCAGCCCCGCCCAGGCGCGGATTTCCGCAGCCAGGCGACGCATTTCAGGCTGCGGAATCACTGGATACACGCAAATTTCCAGAATGGAAGCCTCCAGAGCGGGGGCCTGACCTCTTTGCGGAAATTCCGGTTCGCGGAAGGGCGACAGCGTTGTGCAATCCGACATGTCGGAAGTTTTTGAATCGAAACCTCGCTTCAACAGATGGCGGCGCAGATCATCGCGCTTTGCCGGGTCCACTTTGAGAGGGTAATAGACATAAATATGATCTCCCTCGACGGTAGCCGGCGCCTGCACGCCCGGCACTTGCCCCAGATTTTCGGTCAGGATGCGGGCATTCTGGCGGGCACCCTCGTTGAATGCATCAACATGCCTGAGCTGCAGCAGTCCGGTGGCCGCCTGAAGATTGGACATGGGGACGATACGCGGATTGGAGCGGTTATAAGACTCAAGGAGTTTGTCGCCCACGACGGAATCCATCAACGGCTGGCCCAGCAGCAGTTTCAATCGCAGCGCAGGATAGGCGGTAACACCGAATATAGACGGACGGGTCAGCAGCCATTTCAGCCAGATCGACACCGCGGATTTTGTGATGTCGTTTGCTGCCGGTAAAGGGGATTCAGCCAGTATTTCACCGGCTTTGCGAGCGATCTGAGGGTCGGAAGTGGCAATGGCCCCGCCTCCGAAACAGGGCATGTTCTTGCCTTCAGCGAAACTGAAAAGGCCGATATCGCCGAAAGTGCCCACCGCCCGTCCGTCGATCCGGACGCCACAGGCATGGGCACAGTCTTCCACCAAACGGATATTGTTGCGGTGCGCCAGAGCCGATACCTCCCGGATGGGACATGGTTGTCCGAAAAGATGGGTTGCCAGAATGGCGCCGGTTTCAGCGGTTATTTTGGGTTCGATATGTTCGGGACCGGAATTGTATGTCTGCGGATCCACTTCGCAGAATACCGGCTGATAGCCAAGCAGCTTGGCCGTCATGGGGATGACCGGAAAGGTGAATGCCGGGAAGATGATTTCGGCGCCTTCCGGCAGATCCAGCGCCTGCAGCGCAAGCTGAAATGCCGATCGGCCGGAGCCGGTTCCCAGCACTTGGGAAGAAGCACCCAGCCATTGTGCGAATCGCCGGTGGAATTCTTCGATGGCCGGCCCTTGCTGCACGCTGCCGCTAAAAACCGAGCCGAGCAGGATTTTCAAACTTCCCGGCGGAAGGTTCACACTCCTTCTGGGTACGGTGCCGATGATTGCCATGATGCTGATTCCTTCAATGAGGAGTTGGCCTAAATTTCTTCCAAGCCTGCGCGGAAGATACGGCCTTGAGGAGCCGCTCTGGAATGGCCCGATGATAGGTTTCGGGTTTCAGGTGTCAGGTTTCAGAATTCAGTACCTTTGATGCCGACCTCCTTCCATGTCAATCTCCCGGAGTTCTTATATCGATCCAAATAACCGTTCGGGTCGATGATCGGCAACGCTGACACCTGTCTTAATTTCATTGTCGAACTATATTACCATATCGGTCGAAGCGCTTATAGTATTTTTCGTATTCCCAACAAGTTTCGGAATACATCCGGGTTGTGCCAGTAGAAGGAGGCATGTTTGCGAAGATGATCGAATACGAATCCGGCCCGCAAAAGGTAGCGGCGATAAAATTTCGACCGTAGTTTAACGAGGTCCACCACCGACACATTCGCCAGAGAAAACATGGGCGTGGCATAATGAAACAGGCGCGTGGAGTCTTCATCCGAAATTCTGTCCCGATATTTTTCCCAGGCGGCCGAACCCGGATAGGGAGTGTAAAAATGAACCTGGATGCTGTCTGCATTGAGTTCCAACGCGAATTCAATGGTTCGCTCAATCTCCTCCCGGGTTTCGGTCGGATTGCCGATGACATAGTAGGCATTGGTGCCGATGCCGAGCGTTCGCGTCCAGCGAAATACGCGCCGGCATTGATCCCGCCACGGTTTGGGATGGGGCTGTTTGTGCATTTCTTCGACAATCCGCTGGCAGCCGGACTCCACACCGATGCCCAGC
Source organism: uncultured delta proteobacterium (assembly GCA_963774425.1). Lineage (GTDB taxonomy): Bacteria > Desulfobacterota > Desulfobacteria > Desulfobacterales > JAFDCJ01 > JAFDCJ01. The sequence continues at coordinate 100,682 of CAVZEZ010000033.1, forward strand.
ATGATGCAGCCGGCAGCTTTCATCTGAGACAGCATTTCGTAATCCAACTCGTCGATCCGCACCCGGGCCATCCAGGGCAGGGTGGAACCGCGGCCGATGAGTTCCGTAGTAAGGGCCCGGACAAATTTTTGATTGGTGGAGAAGCTGTCATCCTGAAACGAGCAGATGTTCACTCCCTGTTGTGCCAGATGCTGCATCTCGTCGGCTACATTCGGGGCGGATCGACTCCGAATTTTTTTGCCGATACTCACCCGCATCACCTCGCTGCAGAATACACAGCCATGCGGGCAGCCACGAGTGGCGATGAGAAAGCCCCATACCACGCGACGTGGCATCTGGACGGGATAAATCGATTTATAGGCATTGAGTTCCCCGGAGTTGTATGAGGGAAAGGGCAGACTGTCCGGATCTTCAACCACGAAACGAACGCCTTCCCGGTAACATTTGCGATAATATTCTCTCCAGGCGCCGTCACCCGGGCGGGTGCCTCGAATCCGATCCAGCAGCTTGAAAAATTCCTGCTCGGGCTCACCGAGCAGAATTGCATCGTACCCATCCTGGTTCGGGCGGTTATGGTTCAGATAGTGACCCTGCCCGATGCCGATCACCAGTGGGCAGTGAGTTTGTTCCTGCAATGAAGCCACCAGGTTATCGGCAATCTGAATGTCAAAGCTCGAAGCTGAAATCACCATCAGATCGGGTCGTATCCCGGCGATATGCGCCACCATCTCGGCCACGGTCATCGGCTGGATCCAGCAATCCAGAATCCGGACGGAAATATTACGTTCCGTTTTCAGACCGGCCTGAAGGTATTTCAATGGATAGGATGGATCGAAAAATTGCGGATGACCGACATTCTTGTCGATGACGGAACTGACCCGCAGCAACAGAACCGATTTAATTTCCATGAATAAATCCCTGGTCGCTCGGCATTTCCGAACTGTCCGCCTCAAGCTGTGCCAAAGGTACATCGCGCCAGGCGCGCAGTCCGATGATTCGGCGGGCGGCCCAGGTGAGAATACCCAGACCGATATGCAGCCAGTAGTCGATAAAGCGATTGACGATTGTTAACGAACCGGCAATGGGCGTCGCTATCCCCAACACGCGCAGGCAGCTGAAAAGAGTGATTTCGACCACACCGGCCCCCGAAGGCGTGATCGGAAACGCGGATGCCAACAGCGGTATCATCGTCAGAAAAACGGCTTCGGCCGGACCCACCTGTAGATCGAACGCCTTTGTCAGAGCGAAGATCCAAACAATCTCGAGCATCCAGATAGCGGCCGTTAAAAAGGCAATCGCCGGAATTTGTCTCGATTGGGGCCACATACTGGTTTGAAATGCAAAGATCATCTGCCGAATTTTAGCCGGCACCCAACCGGGAAGCTTTTGTTTGAACAAAAAAATGGCCAGCATCACGGATGTTGCTCCCACGGCGATAATTCCACCGCCGACCAAGCTCCAGACCACCGTCGCCGGAAGATGATCTGCAAAAAGTATCCAGGATGCCGCGAAAGCCAGCACTAGAATGACCCAGGCATCGATCATGCGTAAAAACACAATTGAACCCAATGCGGTGGAACGTCGAATCCTTAAATTAATCCGGGCCAGATGAGCGGCATATACATCGCCCAGTTTGGCCGGCACTAGATTGTCCACAAAGTTATAAAAAAATACCAGCAATGCGAATTTGCCGCTTCCCGCGTTTATAGGCAGATGGATCAGGCATCGGCGCCAGCGGATGCCGCGTATAAAGTAGGTCGCATAATGCGCCAGGGCCCCTACCACGACGTAGCGCTTATCACAGGCGGCAATTTCCTGCATGATTTTCGCCGGATCCACCATAGTTGCGGCGAAGACTAAAATCAGGACGGCAAAGGAAATGCTCAGGTATGTGGGCCAGCCCCAGATGGCCGGGGTTTTGATTGCGACGACCGAGGCCCTGTTTCTCGTTTGATCAACCATTAGAATTCTTATTTGAAATTAGCAGCTTATCTCCATGGCGGTCAACAACATAAGGCGCAAGCGCAAGTCTGGCAAGCCATTTTCTGGTTATGATGCAGTAGACCCTCCGCTCGGCGGACAGATAGTCGCGGAGTTGTGCGGGATTATCCAGCACGGATGCTTTGCGGTCGGTATAAAAAAGGGCGGATTCCCTTATTCGGCTGTAAAACATAAATTTTTCCTGGGCGGGTATGAGCTGATCGTATTTCAGGGCAAGCTCCTTTGTACTGCGATAGGGATTTATGGCGGGCACGATGATCACCAGAAAAAGGATCATTGTCGAAACCACCATAGCGATAATCGACCCCAGAAAGGAAGCGTATTTAATTCGCAGAAAAAAGAAAAATGCAACGCTGATAAAGCCCAGCATCCAAAAAGCCAGAAAGTTTATCCATAGCGGGTTTATACCGGCCTCATATTCCAGCTGCGTTTGCGGGTTGAAGCACAGATAGACAGCGGCGGCCGCAAAGATAACCACCAAGGGAAGATATGAGTAAAGGAATCCGCGGCGAATTTTTTCCCGGGGATTATGCAGCAGCTCCTGCCAACAGAGCGCCACCAGCAGGGAAACCGCCGGAAAAAGCGGCAGAATATAAGTGGCAAGTTTTGAGCCCGCTGCCGAGAAAAAAATAAATATCACGCTGAACCAGATTACCGGAAACGCCGGCGAGGTATCGATGCTTTGAAATTTTCTGCGGGCGACGTACATAAACGCCAACGGCAAGAAACAACTCCAGGGGAAAAATCCGCCGAACAGGACGGGAATATAATAGTAGAAGGGGTTCGGGTGCCGGGAGTCGGATGACAGAAAACTACCGAGATTCTGCTTAATAAAAAAATATTCGAAGTAACCAGGGTTTTTCAGACTGACCAAAATATACCAGGGAGATGCAATCGCCAGAAAAATCAGGATGCCCCATCCTATTTTCATCTGCCCGACAAAGCGCATGTTTTTTTCCACAATCAGATACAGGCCGATAATCATGGCCGGCAGCGCCAAACCGACAGGTCCCTTGGACAACACCGCAAATCCGAGGGCTGCATAAAACAACCATAGTTTTATTTGCCGATGGCGGTCATCCCGGTAGGCCGAATAAAAAAAATAAAGTGCCAGGGTGACGAAAAAAACCAGGCTGATATCGTGTACGACAGCTTTGCAAATAATGATGAATTCAACGGAGGTCGCCAGAATCGCAGCAGCCAGCAGACCGACTCCCGATCCGTACATCTTGCGACCGAACAGATAGGTGAGTGCCACACACCCCGTGCCGAGAAGAGCTGAAGGCAGCCGGGCCGCAAATTCATTGAAGCCTAAAATGACAAAAGACAGACAAACCAACCAGTTATAGAAAACAGGTTTGTCATAAAAAGGCTTTCCGTTGAACGTCGGCGTGATCCAGTCCCCGGTTAATACCATTTCTTTGGAAGTGGCGGCATGCATGCCCTCGTCAGGATTCCACAGCGGCCTGCTGCCTGATCGAAAACAAAACAGGATCAGGCATAGAGAAATCAGAATGACAATCAGGCACGTCTCATTTCTCCAGATTTTTCTTGCTACCATCTTAATTGCATCAGGGTGGGCAGCGGATGACAACTCCGCATATTTTTTTTGGGATTGTTAAAATGAGTCGGAAACAATAGGTGAAAGCGGAAAAAAAGTCAAGCCCGCCGCCTGCTATAATTTGGCGCTCGCCGGCGGTTAATCCTTCAGAAACCGCTCCGAAATTGCAAAAATCTGAGATTCGGGAGCCGCACAGCACCGGCGATGAATGCGGATCCTTTTTAATTCGGCGATGATCTTTTGCCTCTCCACAAGCGTCTAGGGGGTATAGGGGGTGAGGTTTGCTCTTTCCAGGTACGCATCGAGTTCGGCGGCTGGCAATGTGCTTAAAAATAATTTCCCCACGCCGGTGGCATAGAGGGGAACCCGCACGCCCGGCCGGGTAAAAA
>CAVZEZ010000034.1:0-40238 GCA_963774425.1 uncultured delta proteobacterium
GATCACAGAAGTTGAAGAATTCAGGGATTCAGGAATTTAGGAATTGGAGGAAACTGGATTAGGGATTAAGCCGTAAAAGGAATAATTTAAAAACTTAATCCATACCCCATAATCCTTAACCCTTTTTTCATGGTTTCCGCTTGTCCTGGAAAATAAGATTTGAAATCACCACCCGTTGAATTTCGGAGGTGCCCTCATAGATGGTGAAAACCCGGGCATCCCGGTAATAACGCTCCACCGGATACTCTTTGGTAAAGCCATATCCGCCATGAATCTGCACGGCCTTCGCCGTGATGCGGTTTACCATTTCGGATGCAAATAGCTTGGCCATCGAAGCCTGCAGGGTGTAATTATCCCCATTGTCTTTCATCTCCGCTGCCGAAAGCATCATCAGTCCGGCGGCTTCTATTTCCGTAGCCATGTCGGCAATCATCCAGCGCAGCCCCTGGAATTTTGAAATCGACTGGCCGAATTGCTCTCTTTCACGGGCATATTGGACGGCGGCATCAAAGGCCGCCCGGGCAACACCAACTGATTGCGCGGCAATGCCGATGCGGCCGCCGTCAAGACCCGTCATGGCAATTAAAAACCCGTCGCCTTCATTTCCCAACCGGTTTTCCGCGGGGACTCGACAATTTTCGAATATCAGATCAGCCGTGTCGGAGGCCCGCAGACCCATTTTATCTTCCAGAGGTCCCACCTTCAGACCGGGCGTTCCGCGTTCGACCAGAAAGACACTGATTCCTCTATGACGCGCGGCTTCATCGGTTTTGGCCGTGACGATGATGAGTCCGGCATTTTTCCCGGTGGTGGTAAACCGTTTCGTGCCGTTCAGGACATAGCTATCTCCTTCGAAAACCGCCCGGGTATTTTGCCTGGACGGGTCGGAACCGGCATTGGGCTCGGTCAATGCGAAGGCGCCCAGGATCTCGCCGGATGCCAGCCGGGGCAGATATTTTTTCTTCTGATCTTCGCTTCCGGCCCGCAGGATGCTTTCACATACAATGGAGTTGTGAACCGACATGACCACTGCCGTCGAGGCGCAGGCATAGGCCACTTCCGACAGGGCCACCACATAACTGACGGTGTCGGCACCCGACCCACCATATTCCGGTGGAACCATCATTCCCATCAACCCCAACTCACCAAGCTTTTTCAGATTGTCGGCCGGAAACTCCTTGGTTCGATCGCGTTCCATGGCCCCGGGCGCAAACTCGGTTCTGGCCAGATCCCTGACCATGGCCTGGATCATACGTTGTTCTTCTGTGAGTTTGAAAGACATACTGGTGTACCCTCCGGTGGGCTCATTGGCCCGTCTATCCGTTTGAGCCGGCTGGCCGGTATTAATCTCCGGCGAATAGGTCCTACAGGGCTTATATGACTAATATTCGGGCTGCCGGCCGACCGGCTAAACCGTTTATGGCGTGTAAATAACCACCACCAGCTCCGCCGTCTCATCGCTGACACTTTTCAATTGGTGCCGGATTCCCGAGTTGAAATGAAGAGAGTCGCCCTGTTCAAGGGTGTTGACGTGTTCGCCGACCACCACCTCGATCTCGCCGGAAAGCACATAGACGAACTCTTCCCCTTCGTGATGGTAATCCACGCCGCTGTGATCCTGGCGGGCCTCGATATTGACCCGGAAAGCCTTCAAGTGCTTGTTCTCGGCACCGGGCGTCAGGGTGGTATAGGCATAGTTTTTCGTGCGTTTGGTGTGGGCCTTTATTCGATTCCGCAATTTAGATTCCGGCTCTTTGAGCAGGGATCCGGAATCTATCTCCAATGCCCGTCCGATTTGCAGCAACGCACCCACCGGCGGAATGGTTTTGCCCGACTCGACTTCCTTCAAATAATCAATGGAAAATCCGGTTTCATTCGCCATATGATCGAGGGTAAATTTTTTGCTTGTGCGGGCTGTCTTGATTTTCTTGCCGACAGGTGTCGGGGCAGCCTTTTTTTGCCTTGGCATGATGTCCTCCGTGTTCGGTGGGCCGGTTGGGTCGGTTTGCCGGTTGAGATCGTTCAGCCGGTTTTAAACGGCGAATAGGTCCTATATGTATATGACTTATAAGACCGATATCCGGTTCAACCGGCTCAACCGGCCAAACTGACTAGTACTCGTAAAAGCCCTTGCCCGTCTTGCGGCCCAGCCAACCGGCTTCGACGTATTTTCGCAGCAGCGGGCAGGGACGGTACTTGGAATCCTTGAAGCCATCGCAAAGCGTCTCCATGATCGCCAGGCAGGTGTCCAGTCCGATCAAATCCGCCAATGTCAGCGGGCCCATGGGGTGGTTCATCCCGAGTTTCATGACGGTGTCGATATCTTCCCGGGTACCGACGCCGTGATAAAGACAGTACACGGCCTCATTGATCATCGGCAGCAGGATGCGGTTGGCAATAAAGCCCGGATAGTCGTTGGCTTTGGCCGGGATCTTGCCGAATTTTTCGGATAAATCCCAGGTAATTTTAAAAGTCTCATCAGAGGTGGCGATGCCCGGTATGACCTCGACCAGTTTCATCACGGGTACCGGGTTCATGAAATGCATGCCGATGACCTTTTCCGGTCGACGGGTTTGGAACGCAATCCGTCCGATGGGGATCGAAGACGTATTGCTTGCTAGAATAATACCCGGCCGGCAGATTTCATCCAGGTTCCTGAAAATTTGAAATTTCAATTCTTCACGTTCGGTCGCGGCCTCAACCACAAAATCGACATCCGACATATCCTCCAGGTCGACACTGGTTTTTATCCTTGCCAATATGGCATCCCTTTCCCCGGCGCTCATTTTGTCCTTGTCCACATTGCGGGACAAAGTCTTCGTGATGGTTGCCAGACCGCGCTCAACGAATTCCGCTTCAATATCATTCATGACCACATTCAGACCGCTCATTGCGGCTACCTGGGCAATTCCGTTTCCCATCTGCCCCGCACCGACGACACCGAAAGTTTTAATCTCCATTTCTTTCCTCCCACTACTTTTAGTTCGTTTGGATCCGCAAATTACACAGATTAATTGAATCTATATCGTCCCGGTTAAACGAGGGCAACGAGGGTTTAACGGGATAAATATGGTTCGTTAAAGACGTTGAGTATTGAATGGATTCGATTTTATATGTTTATTAGCCACGGACGCACACAGACTGACACGGACCATGTCCTTTTGGCCGATGGATACCCAATATTGAAGGGGTGAAACAAACAGACCCATCGGCCAAAAACTGTCAATCGCTTCGCGATGATAATCTCCAGGCATTAGCTGATTTTTCACCTTCTATACTTCCCCATTCCGCGTTCCGACTTCTGCATTCAATTCATTCCGCATTCCAACTTCCAAACTCTATTTAATCCCTTTTCACCACCATTGCCACGGCTTCACCGCCACCCAGACACAGGGACGCCAAACCGGTATTTTTATTCTGTTTGATCATCTCATGCAGCAGAGTCACCAGCACCCGGCAGCCGCTGGCGCCGATGGGATGTCCGAGCGCCACGCTGCCGCCGTTGACGTTGACGATAGACGAATCCAGTTTCAGCTCTTTCAATACGGCTACGGTGGAACCGCTGAAGGCTTCGTTGATTTCGAAAAGGTCTATATCTTCCTTGGAAAGGCCTTCTTTGGCCAGGCATTTGGGGATGGCCAGAATCGGCGCTACCAGAACGTATTTCATGTCCAGGCCGGCGGATGCCTGGGCACCGATGGCGGCCATCACCGTACATCCCAATTCGGCGGCCTTTTCCCGGGACATCACCACCACAGCGGCCGCCCCGTCGCTGATGATCGAGGCATTGCCGGCGGTGGCATAACCATTTTTCTGAAATGCGGGCTTCATCCTCGCAAGTGTTTCATAGGATGTATCCCGGGGACATTCATCCTGGTTGAAAAGCACTGGATCTCCCCTGCGGCTGGTGACCGGCACCGCTACGATTTCATCTTCAAATCGGCCGGATCCGATCGCGGCCAGCGTCCGGGAATAGGATTGGGCGGCATAGCGATCCTGGTCTTCACGGCTGATCTGATACTTTTCGGAGCAGAGGTCGTTGGATATCCCCATGTGAAAATCGTTGACGATATCCCACAAACCATCGTGGACCATGGAATCATGCAGGGTGCCGTTGCCCATGCGAAATCCGAAACGGGCCTTTTCCATGTAATAGGGGGCCATCGTCATATTTTCCATGCCCCCGGCGACCACGACCTCCGCATCCCCCGTCTGGATCGCCTGTGCCGCCAGCATCACCGATTTCAGGGCGGAGCCGCAAACTTTATTGACCGTGAAACATTCCACCTCCCACGGCATTTCGGCGATGACCGCCGCCTGCTTGGCAGGATTCTGTCCGTAACCGCACGGCAGTACCATCCCCATGATGACCTCGTTGACGGTGTTTTTTTCGATACCGGCTCTTTTGACCGCTTCCTCGATGACCAGCGCGCCCAGCCGGGTCCCCCCGATACCGCCCAGGGTGCCGTTAAAGGCGCCCAAGGGTGTCCTCACCGCGCTGACGATGACTGCCTCGTGCATATTATTTACCTCCAAATTTAATTTAAGTGGATGTATACATTGGACTGCTTTCGTCGCTTCGACCCGGCAGTGTTTGTTGGGTGTTGTAAGTTGTATGTTGTGCGTTGTGAGCTGTAAGCTGTTTATTGCCCTTTGCTGAGGATGCATTGTTTTGGATGTGGTGAGTGGTCAGTGGATAAATTACGACTGCTTTGGCTGTTTTCAGAAAGCAAATTCTGCAAGCCACGACCTACAACAAACAATCTATAACTAACAATTCACAACAAAAAACTTATCCTCCAACTTACGCCATACAACACCCAACTTACCTATTTCACATATTTCTGCGATACCTTCCCCCGACGTCATACAGGGCCTGGGTAATCTGACCCAGGCTGCAGACTCGAACGGCATTCATCAGTTCCTCGAAAATATTGTCACCTCCAAGGGCGACCTTCTGCAGGCGCTCGAGGGCGGCGGGCGATTCCTTTGCATGGCGCTTTTGAAAGTCGGCCAATCGCGTGAGCTGCGACTGCTTTTCTTCTTCGCTGGCTCGGGCCAGTTCAATGCTTTCACTGAGCAGATCATCGCAAGCGTCCGGATCACGAAACGTGTTGACGCCGATGATGGGAAGCCTGCCGGTGTGCTTGAGCATTTCGTAATACATGGATTCTTCCTGAATTTTACTGCGCTGGTAACCGGTTTCCATGGCCCCCAGCACGCCGCCGCGCTCGGTGATGCGGTCGAATTCCAGGAGCACCGCTTCTTCCACCAGATCGGTCAGCTGCTCGAATATAAAGCTGCCCTGATTCATATTCTCATTGGCGGTCAAACCCCACTCGCGGTTGATAATGAGCTGGATAGCCAGGGCGCGCCGGACCGATTCCGCGCTGGGCGTCGTAATGGCCTCGTCGAAGGCATTGGTGTGCAGGCTGTTGCAGTTGTCGTAGATTGCGCACAAAGCCTGCAGGGTGGTGCGGATGTCATTGAACTGAATGTCCCGGCTGTGCAGCGATCGGCCCGAGGTCTGGATGTGGTACTTGAGCATCTGACTGCGTTCGGATCCGCCATACTTGTGCTTCATGGCGACCGCCCAGATCCGTCGCGCCACCCGGCCGATCACATTATACTCGGCATCCAGACCGTTTGAGAAGAAAAAAGATAAATTGGGTCCGAAGCTGTCAATCGACATCCCCCTGGAGAGATAGTATTCCACGTATGTAAACCCGTTGGCGAGGGTCAGCGCCAGTTGGGTGATGGGATTGGCCCCGGCTTCGGCGATGTGATAGCCCGAGATGGAAACCGAATAAAAATTCCGGACATTGTGATCGATAAAATACTGCTGGATGTCCCCCATCATTTTCAAGGCGAAATCAATCGAGAAGATACAGGTGTTCTGCCCCTGATCCTCTTTGAGAATGTCGGCCTGGACCGTTCCGCGCACCGTGGACAGCACCGTTGCGCGAATCTGTTCGTATTGATCCCGCTCGGGTTGCTTGCCGTTTTCAGCTTTGAATTTGTCGATCCGTTGGTCGATGGCGGCATTCAGGAACATGGCCAGAATGATGGGGGCCGGACCGTTGATGGTCATGGAAACCGACGTGTCGGGGGCGCACAGTTCAAAGCCTTCATAGAGCACTTTGATATCATCCAGGGTGCAGATGCTGACTCCCGAGGTTCCCACCTTGCCGTAGATGTCCGGCCGCTTATCGGGATCGTATCCGTAAAGGGTCACCGAATCGAAGGCCGTGGACAGCCGTTTGGACTTGGCATCGGCCGACAGCAATTTGAACCGGCGGTTGGTGCGGGCCGGATCTCCTTCGCCGGCGAACATCCGGGTGGGGTCCTCATCCAGTCGTTTTAGCGGGAACACACCGGCGGTAAATGGAAATCGGCCGGGAATATTTTCCATCCGCAGCCAACGGTAAATTTCTCCCGGGTCCTGGAAGCGCGGCAACGCGATTTTGGGGATGCGCGAGTGTGAAAGGGATTCGGTGTACAACGGAATCCTGATTTCCTGGTTGCGCACCTGATAAACCAGCTCATCGCGGTGGTAGGTGGTGCGGATTCGATTCCATTCGTTTCGGCTTTCCAGTGTTTCGGGGGCCAGAGCGGATTTCGCTTTTTTTATTTCGGCTTTCAGCCGGCCCATCAATTCGGCGGTTTCGTCTCCGTTTTCGCCGGCTCCCAGTCGTTCGGCGGTTTTCTCCAGGTGCCAGAACGATCGCAGGGCCCGGGATTGTTCCTGGGTTTTTTGATGATACTGCCGCAGGGTAGCGGATATTTCGCTCAGGTAACGGATTCGTTCGGGCGGAATAATGATGGTTTTGGATGAAGATGTCCGGGTGCCGGGCCTGGGAAATCGAGATTTATATGGTAGTCCGGTTTTTGAACGGATCGCATCCAGCAGGGCGTGATACAGTGCGGTCACCCCGTCGTCGTTGAATTTGGCGGCGATGGTGCCGAATACGGGCATGTCCGCAGGATCGCGGTCGAAGGCCTTGCGGTTGCGCTGAACCTGTTTGCGCACATCCCGGACCGCATCTTCGCCCCCGCGTTTTTCGAACTTGTTGACCGCCACCAGATCGGCAAAGTCCAGCATATCGATTTTTTCAAGTTGGGAGGCGGCGCCGAACTCGCTGGTCATCACGTAAATGGATATGTCCACCAGGTCGGCGATACTCGAATCCCCCTGACCGATACCCGCGGTTTCGGCGATGATCAGGTCGAAACCGGCCGCCCGAACGGCGCTAACCGCATCCGGCAGCGCCGCCGGGATTTCCGTGTGGGATTGGCGGGTGGCCAGGGACCGCAGATACAACCGCGGGCTGCCGAGGGCGTTCATGCGTATCCGGTCGCCCAGCAGCGCCCCGCCGGTTTTTCTTCTGGAAGGATCGCAGCTGATAATCGCCACATGCAGATCCTTGAAGTCGTGCAGGAAGCGCAAGATGATCTCATCGGTCAATGACGATTTGCCGGCGCCCCCCGTACCGGTAATTCCCAGAACCGGCGTTTTGCGGTCCGCTATTTTAGCGGCCATTTCGGCCCGCAATGCTGCCAGATGGCCGTCTTCTTTGGCCTTGGCCTGTTCGACCGCCGTAATCAGCCGTGCCACCCGAAGCTTGTGCTGCGGCGACACCTCGTCCAGTGAAACGCCCTGGTTCCCGACGGGAGAAAAATCCATTTCCCGCACCATGTGGTTGATCATGCCCTGAAGCCCCAATCTGGCCCCGTCCTCAGGGGAATATATTTTGGTGACACCATAGGCTTGGAGCTCTTTTATCTCTTCGGGCACGATCACCCCGCCGCCCCCGCCGAATACACGGATATGTGCCGCCCCCCTTTCTTTCAGAAGATCCACCAGGTATTTGAAAAATTCGATGTGGCCGCCCTGATAGCTCGACACCGCCACACCCTGGACATCCTCCTCGATGGCCGCTTCCACAATTTCCTGCACCGATCGATTATGTCCCAGATGGATGACTTCCACGCCGGTGTCCTGCAGTATGCGGCGCATAATGTTTATGGCGGCGTCATGACCGTCAAACAGGGCGGTGGCGGTAACCACCCGGATATGGTTTTCGGGCTGATACGCTTCAACCGTGGCGCTCATGGTACCCTCCTCTGGAATGACTAATGGCAAATGACTAATGACAAATAGCAACCGACGAATGACAAATGACAAATGGCTAATGGCTAATGGCTAATAACGCTCAAAATTTAATTATAGATTTATTTTCCGGGCCGTCTTTCTTGAGGTCATAAAGATCGAAGTTAATTCTTTTGCTTCTTTCAGTAATGGTTCCACTTGAGCTTTTTTATCACAGCGAAAATATAAATCGATGTCATCCCCTCATTAGTCATTATTCATTCATAATGGTGCACATTTTCAGTATAAACTCGGTCTGGTATTCGATATAGTCCTCCAGGCTGTAGTGGCGGGCCATATACCAGCGCCTGAAAGTCCACATGTGGCCCAGCACGACAATATTGTGGGCCGCAAGTTCGAGGTGCTTCTCTTTAATACCCGGTAATTCCCCGGCGTCGGCAACACGGGCCAGGACTTCCACGAAAAGACCGGTAATCTGAAGTTCGTTTTCAAGCACTCTTTTACGCCATTGCGCCGGCAGGGACTGGGTCTCCTTGTAAATCAACAAAATGAAGTCGCTCATCCGGTCGCAAACCCGGAAGTATTGCCGAATCACCTCCTGGAGGGCATCCCGCCCGTCCGGAGCACCTGACATCGCCTCCGTAACGCCCCGGGCCACCTCGGCGTGGATGGATTCACACACCATATAAAGGATATCTTCTTTGGAAGTAAAATATTCATACAACGAACCGATGGAAGAGCCGGATGCCTGGGCAATCTGGCGGGTTGTGGTTTTGTGAAAGCCTTTTTCGATGAAAAGCTGAACGGCGGCATCGGCGATCCTGCGACGCCGGCGATCCACCAGGTCGGGGTCTTTTACCTGGGTGGGAATGTCTTTTGTTCTGGTAAACTCCTGCATGGCAGCCTGTCTGGTTTTGGAAACGCAATCTGAACGAGCGCTCAGTCGAAAAACCCTACCATGCTTCCATTTTTCGTGTCAACGTTTTTCTCCGACGGTGATTCGCAAACCGCCGCCAATGAAGTGAAGCCACCGGCGGCAGCCCCGAATATAGATATTGACAAAAGGAAAAAGCTGAACTATTTACCCTTATGAGCGAGCGCTCGCTCAGTAACGCGGACAAAGGATAAAGGACAAAGGACAAAGGACAAAGGATAAAGGACAAAGGATAAAGGACAAAGGATAAAGGATAAAGGATAAAGGACAAAGGATAAAGGACAAAGGATAAAGGACAAAGGACAAAGGACAAAGGATAAAGGACAAAGGATAAAGGTAAGGATGAAGGATTAGGGATTAGGGGATGCGACGTAAGGCATTTCGCCTGGCCTTAACATCTTGGTGGGAAATCATCAAGTACGGGAGGAAGGGATGCAAGACAATATTCTGTTGGTAAATGAGGATGCCGGTGTCCTGACATTGACACTCAACCGACCTGAGGTAATGAATTCTCTGAATTTTCCGCTGCTGCACGCGTTGCGGTCGCACATCGATTCGATCCGGTTCAGGAGCGATATCCGGGTGGTCATCATAACAGGCAGCGGGCAAAAAGCCTTTTGCTCCGGTGCGGATCTCAAGGAGCGGGCCACCCTTGCACCGGATCAGGTCCGGGAGTTTATTTTTACCATTCGAAATCTGTTCACTTCCATCGAACAGTTGAATAAAGCGGTCATCGCAGCGGTAAATGGAATCGCTCTGGGCGGTGGCACGGAGCTGGCGCTGGCAGCCGATATTCGCATCGCTTCCAGCAACGCCGCTATGGGACTCACTGAAACCCGTCTGGCGATCATACCCGGAGCGGGTGGCACCCAGCGCCTTCCGAGGCTGGTGGGTAAGGCAAAGGCAAAAGAGCTTATATTCACCGGCCAGCGGATCGAGGCGGGGGAGGCTCTGAAAATAGGTCTGGTAAACAAGGTGTGCGAGCCACAGGATCTGGCGGACGAATGCCGGAAGATGGCGGACATGATTTTGGAAACCGGACCGATCGCCATCGAGCAGGCCAAATACGCCATCAATCACGGGATGGAAACTGACATACACACGGGGCTTGCCATTGAATCGAATGCATACTGGGTCTGTATCCCCACCGAAGATCGTCTGGAAGGGCTGGCCGCGTTTCGAGAAAAGAGAAAGCCGATATATAAGGGGCGCTAGTCCATTGAGCCCGTTGGCCGGTTGAGCCCGTTGAGCCGGTTGGTTGGTTCACCGGTTTTAACCGGCGGATGGGTCCTATAGGACTTATTAGACCTATAACCGATAGCCGGCGCTTCCGGGAAACGGCTCCCCTGAAAAATATATTCAAAAGGAGGACTGCTTTTATTATGACCGAATACGACTATTGGAAGATATTTCCACGAATGCCCAGAAAAGTTACCATTGGAGATATTACCGTGCGGGACGGTTTTCAGCACGAAGAAAAATTTGTATCCACCGCGGCCAAAAGATTTTATCTTGAAGAACTGATATTTGCCGGATGCCGCGATATAGAAGTCACCAACCTGGGAAACCCCTTTCTGATGCCCCAGTTCAAAGACGCCGAAGAATTGCTGACGCACGTTCGCAGCGACCGTTTTAAAAAGCGCTGCGCCCAAAAAGGCATTAATTACAACGAAATTACCTTTACCGCCATTACCATTCGTGAGAGTGCGGTGGACCGGGCCGTCAAGCTGAGAGAACAAGGTATCGGTCCCGACCGCCTGCTGATGATGGTCTCCACGGAAGAAGCGCATCATTTCGCCAATTCCGGCACGACGCTGCCGGATTACTGGGCCGAAGCCGAGCGCAGCACCAAAAAATGCAATGATGCCGGAATGAAAATGTGCGGCACGGTCAGTACCATCTGGGGCAGTCCCATCGGCGGCGCCACCGAGCTGAAAGACGCGGTGGAATTTACCAAACGGTGGCTGGAAATCGGAGCGCACGACATTGAACATGCCGATCACGACGGCAGCGCTTCGGCGCCCGAGGTGTATCGTTATTATTCAATGATCCTGGACGAAATTCCGAACCCCGATCTGCATATCGCCCATTTCCATGAGACAAAGCGGGTGGCTTCGGCTTCCATACTGGCCGCTCTGCAGGCCGGTATTACCCATTTCGAGGCGACCTTAGGCGGAACCGGCGGCCAACCGGCCAATTTCCTGGATGATGCCCCGGTGAAAGGAACCGGTGAATACTACTACGAGGATCCGCGTTTTGTCGGTCTGGTGACACTGGAGGACACCCTGGTTCAAATCGATGAGATGGGCATAGAACACGGCTGGGATGTGGATCGGGTGCTATGGCTCGGACGGCAGATGGAGAAAACTCTGGGGCACCGGCTGCGCTCCGAAGCCGCCATCAACGGGCGGACCTTGAAAGCGGGGCATCCGGAATTCGCCCGACCGGGCCTGAAACGCAGAAAAGAAAAGTTGGGCGAAACACCCGACCAGAAATGGCCGCAGCAGTGGGCAGACCAGCCCGTATTGCCGGAACGGCACCAGGCGTAACAAGAAGGCGGAAATTTGAATGCGGAATGCGGAAAGAGATGGAATTAGGCTGAAGGAGAGTTCGGAATTTTTCCGCATTCCGCACTCCCACTTCCGCATTCAATTGATTCCCACTTCCACATTCCGATCACCTCCCTGCCAGGCCGGAGAGACCGCTGTCAAATTTAATTTGACATCTGATTTCAAGTATAGGATTAATAAAATAAAAAATACCGCGGTGTCAACAACTGTCCAGCAGGAAAGGTTCGGTATGAAATTTTCGGCCGTCTGTATTGCAGCAAGTTTTTTAATCCTTTTGGGTGGTTGCGCGCACAAAGAGTCCGCCTATCATGGTGTGAGCTATGATTTTAGCGTTAAATACGACTTCGATCGGGTAAAATCGTATGACTGGGTCTCTTTGCCGGGGACATTGCGGATCGATCGCTTCAACCGTCTGCGAATAAAGGCCGTCGTCGATTCGGAGCTGGATGCCAGGGGCTTGAAAATAGACCCGCGAAATCCGGATGTATTTCTCGTCATGTACGGAGGTTACCGTAAGGAAGTCGACATGACCGCCATGACGGACTACAAGGTCTACTCGGTCGGAAGATTGAAACTTGCACTGTATGATGCTAAATCCAACGAAGAAGTCTGGTGGGCGGAAACCAGGGCAGATGCGTTTCATGATATGACTCCTGAGGAGAAAGACAGGGCGATCGCATTCGCCGTCCATAGAATTCTCGAATATTATCCTCCCATTCCCTGACGCTTTCTTTCTGACCCTGCCAGTTCTCCGCGATAGTGACTTGACCGGTTCCATTTCCCGTTTCCAGAACTCCGAAGGACCAGACTCGACTTTTGCAGTCTCAAGGCTTATTTTTACGGGGCAGTCCTGATTCCTTCCTGCCCGGTTCACACCATGGGCCTTGGGGGACCCGTACGCGACTTGCCGGACTGATATTGTGATATTAAATAATTATCAGTGTAGAGGGCAGTCATCCATGAATGCGGCAGTCTATCAAGCCGCTTTCGATCCGGGGGATATACAGCATGAATAGTCAAGGTGAAAACCGGTTCAGCTTACTGCTGGTCGATGACGAGCTCCCCATTCTCGAGTTGCTCAGGGATACGTTTACAGAGGATGATTATACGATTCACACCAGTTCAAACGGCCGGGAGGCTATCGAGATACTTCAAAGTACCCGGGTCGATGCCGCCCTGATTGACCTGATTATGCCTGAAATGGACGGTCTTGAATTGCTCAAAACAATACGTGATCGATTTCCGGCAACCATGGTCATTATGCTCACGGGCCACGGCGGCATTCGGGAGGCCGTTGAGGCCACCCGCCTGGGGGCGGTCGATTTTTTGGAAAAGCCCTTTAACGTCACTGCCTTGCGGGTCCGGATCAGCCAACTCCACCGAATCTGGCAACTGAAGGAAGAAAACCGACAACTGCGAGCCCATGTGGGATACAAGTTCGGCTACCAAGATCTGATCGGCAATTCCACTTCCATGTTGAAACTGAAAGAATTGATCGCAAGGGTAGGACCTACCGATACGACCGTTCTAATCCAGGGAGAGACCGGTACCGGCAAAGAGTTGGTCGCCCGGGCCATCCATCATCACAGCCCGCGCAGCGAGAACAGCTTCGTGCCGGTCGATTGTGCCGCAATCAGTGAAACTGTAATGGAAAGCGAATTATTCGGCCATGTCAAGGGCGCTTTCACCGGCGCTTATCTCGACACACCCGGTTTGATCCGATCCGCCGACAGGGGAACCTTGTTTCTGGATGAAGTCGGCGATCTGACGCCCACCTTGCAGGTAAAGCTGCTTAGAACCCTTCAGGAAAGAGAGGTTCGTCCGGTTGGGTCCAGCCGGAGATTTGCGGTGGATGTCCGGATTCTGGCCGCCACCAACAGAGATCTGGAACAGGAGGTGGAGCACGGCAAATTTCGTGAGGATCTTTATTATCGGCTGAATGTCGTTAAAATGAGGGTTGGACTGTTAAGGGAGCGCAAAGACGACGTCGTTTTGCTGGCAAGATATTTTATAAAGCGCTTTGCAAACGATGCTTCTCCGGTGACCAATATATCTCAGGAAATTATCTGCCATCTGGAAAATTACGATTGGCCCGGAAACGTCCGTGAGCTTGAAAACGTCATCCGACGGGCAGTGGCGCTGGGGCGGGGGTCGCATGTTCTGCTCGAGGATCTGCCGCCACGCCTCTACTCCCATCCGGATTCCCCCTGCAGCCCTTTGCCGCCCATTGATTCTCCTCCGGATGACAGCCTCACCGGATATGAAATCGCCGCGATCAAAAATGCGCTGACCAAGAGCGGTAACAACCGAACTCGAGCGGCGAAAATTCTCAAAATCGGTGAAGCCACCCTTTACCGCAAAATAAAAAAATACGGCCTTATCGGCTGATCAGCCGACCAACGATCGGTCGTCTCGCGTTGTTCCACTCGGGGAAGGGCGAAAAACCCTGTCCAACCCGGCGAAGACGTGAGTTCATTCCTAATTCCACCAATTTCATCCTATTTAGCTTCATCTGTCTATCATTTTGATAGAATTTCACAACCACAATAATAAAATGTGTTGTTTTTACCGATAGATACAATTTTAATTATAGTGGTATGGTTTTTGCTTCCCGATTTGGCATGAAGCCAGCATCCCTAGGAAAAATTCTCGTCGCCGAAACTGATCCCGACTCATTTCTCTTGTTGAAAAGTTTGATCGAGGAAATGGGTTTTGAGGTCATTGCCGCCGGCGACGGGCAGCAAGCCCGTAATCATTTACGGAAAAATGAAATAAAAATGGTCATTGCCACCTGGGCAACGCCAGGTTTCAGTTATTCCGAGATTTTCGGCATGATTCGAGAATCAGACCTGCATCCCAGACCCTACATTATTGTTATCGCTTCGAGCGGGCGAAATCAGGATATCGCCGCAAGTTTGGCGACCGGCGCGGATGATTATGTATATAAGCCCATCGATCCGCATCAGCTGCAGGCAAGGGTAAAAATCGGCCAGCGGTTCGTGGACACCCACCTCGCTCTGGCCGACAGAATAAATGAACTCCAGCAGGCGTTGTCTCACAGCAGGGCCATGGAAGGACTCCTTCCTATCTGCAGCTGTTGCCACAAAATTCGTGATAGCCGGGAAGGATGGCATCAGCTGGAAACTTATATTATGAACCGCTCCGCCGCCAGATTCACGCACAGCCTGTGTCCGGACTGTCGGAAGCAACACTACCCGGTTTAGATATCGACGCGTGATGAGACTGATAAAAAGCATTCCGTCCCTAACTTTTTTATGTGCCGTCACGGTGCTGCTCATTATGACCGTCGCCATGTTCGGCAAATGGGTGCCCTACCATTATGAAATGTATCGACAGCAGATAGGCCAAATGGAGGCCCAACTGCTGGCTCGTCAAGAACAGCTTTTGAAAGACCAGGTGGACCGGGCTGTCGACTATATTGATTTTATGCGTTCGCAAACCGAAAAGCGGCTTAAGGATCAGATAAAGTCCAGGGTAGATGAAGCCTGTGATTTGGCCATGAACATTTATCGCGAGAACCAGGACGAATTGTCTCGTGAAAAGTTAGAGAAACTGGTCAAAGACGCATTGCGGCCCGTTCGGTTCAATCATGGGCGCGGCTATTATTTTGCGACCCGCATGGACGGCATCGAGATGCTTTTCGCTGACCGGCCGGAGATGGAAGGTCGGAACATGCTGTCCCTGCGGGACCTGGAAGGTCGCTTTGTGGTGCGCGACATGATCGACATCGTCATGGCAAACGGTGAAGGTTTTTACCGCTACGAATGGACCAAACCCGGACACGATGCCCATGAAGGTTTTTCTAAAATTGCCTTCGTTAAGCTTTTCAAGCCCTTTGGCTGGCTGATCGGCACCGGAGAGTACCTCGATGATGTGGAGTCCGGCATCAAGACAGAGACGATAAAACGGCTGGAAGCCATGCATTTTGCAAAAGACGGCTATGTGTTTGCCGGACGGTATGACGGTGTCGCCGTGACCAGGCCGGGCAAGGGCCGTAACTTGCTCGATCTCACGGATTCCAACGGCGTCAAAATCACTCAGGAGCTGATCGCCATCGCCGGCCAAGGCGGCGGTTTTCTCCGGTATGTCGTGCCCCCGTTTGAGGGGATCGCCTCGAAACCCAAAATCAGCTTTGTACGAGGCGTGCCGGACTGGCAATGGTATGTGGGGGCCGGTATGTACGTCGAGGATCTACGCTCAGGACTCGAAGCCGGACAGGTGGATCTCAAGACGCACCTCCAACGCCGGGCATTGGAGCTGCTGCCTATATTCCTGAGTGCCGCCGTGCTGGCCCTGGCCGTCTCCTGGCTGGTATATTTCCGAATCCGCAAGGAACGCGACATTTTCAGCCGCTTTTTCAAACAGGCTGCCGAGCACCACGAGTCCATCGACGAGAACCGTCTTTTTTTCCATGAATTTCGATCTCTGGCCGCATCCGCCAATGCCATGCTGGCCGCCCGGGAAAAATCGATGCTGGATCTGCAAGCCAGCGAACGGTATTATCGATCGTTGATCGCGAACATGCACGAGGACATCCTGGTGGTCGATCGCAATTACATCATCACCGATGTCAACAATACATTTCTGGTTACCACCGGCCACCGGCGCGAGGAAGTTGTCGGCCGGCGGTGCTTTCAGATCACGCACCGTTCGAACCGCCCCTGCCGGGAAAACGGCAAAGTTTGCGGAATGGAGCAAGTCTTGGAATCCGGTCATCCTCAGAACTGCGTCCATAAGCACCGAAACAAGGATGGATCCCGGGTGGTGGCCGACATTTTGTATTCGCCCTTAAAAGATGAAAACGGCAATATTACCCATGTTATTCAGGCCGTTCGCGATGTGACCGACATGGCCCGGGTCAAGGATGAACTGCGCCAGAGCGAGGAGAAATTCCGGATGATCAGCACTTCGGCCCAGGATGCCATTGTGATGTTCGATCCGGAAGGCAGGGTCACCTACTGGAACCCGGCGGCTGAACGGATGTTTGGATTTTCGGGAGCGGAAGCTGTCGGCGCCGATCTGCGATCGCTGATCTTACCGGAGTGCAAGGAAGATTTATTCAATCGGAAAATTGCCCGCTTTAAAGAGAGCGGAGGCGTTAGGGACCGCTATCGCCTGATGGAAATCAAGGCTACAAATCGGAAACTCGAAGAACTGATCGTCGAGCTTTCGATTTCGGCGGTGACCCTCGACAACCGGCGGCACACAATCGGAATCATACGGGATATCTCCGAGAAGCGACGTCTTGAAGCCCAGCTGCGTCAGACCCAGAAAATGGAAGCCATCGGCACACTGGCCGGCGGTATCGCTCACGACTTCAACAACATTCTTTCGGCGATTATCGGCTATACCGAACTCACGATGGATCTCATGCCGAAGGATGATTCGTTGAGGCCCAACCTGGATGAGGTGTTCAATGCCGGCATGCGGGCCAGGGATCTTGTCAAACAGATTCTCACCTTCAGCCGCCAGAGCGAACAGGAACTCCTGCCGGTGCAGGTCAGCCTCATCGTCAAAGAATCGTTAAAACTGCTGAAAGCATCTCTGCCCGCCACCATCGAGATCCGGCAAAAAATAAGCAGTGACTATATGGTTCGGGCGGATCCCACCCAAATTCATCAAATTCTGATGAACCTGTGTACCAATGCCGGGTATGCCATGCGCAATGATGGCGGTATCCTGGAAGTGATATTGACCGATGAAGTACTGGATGCCGAGGCGGCGTCGGCCGACAGCGGCATCAGCCCCGGAACGTACGTGAACCTGAAGGTCGTGGATACCGGCGAGGGAATGCCGCCGGACATCCTGGAGAAAGTTTTCGATCCGTTTTTTTCGACCAAAACCAAAGATGAAGGAACCGGGCTGGGGTTGTCCGTCGTGCAGGGTATTGTGAAAAGTCATGGCGGTGCCATATCGGTGTCCAGCGAACCCGGAAGGGGAACGCGGTTCACCGTTTGCCTGCCGGCAATTGAACCGGACCTCAGCGCGGGAACACGAAACTCACAGGACCTTCCCACCGGCACGGAACATATCCTGCTGGTTGACGATGAAAAGGCGTTGGCCCATTTAAACAGAGAAATGCTGAGTCAGCTCGGATATACGGTTACCGCCCGAACCAGCAGCATGGACGCCTTGGAGCTGTTCAAATCCGATCCGGAGCAATTCGATCTCGTGATAACCGATATGACAATGCCCCATATGACGGGGGATCGGCTCGCTGAGGAAATGGACTTTTTAAATCCGAGCATCCCGATTATCATGTGTACCGGATTCAACAAGTTCAGAAACCGGGGAAAGTCGGCAGCCCCGGTGGTCAGGGAGATCCTGATGAAACCGGTCTCCAGGACCGACCTGGCCCTGGCGGTTCGAAAAGTGCTCGATGAGACCCGGCACCGGTAGATATATGCTAATTAGTGCCCATCCATCAAAGGGTCTTTTACCATGATGGGCACCGGATGGTGTTTCCAATCCAGAAATGAGGATTTTTGCCCAAGTTCAAGGAAATCAAGTCCTTGTGCGGCGTAGTTCACTACGCCGCACAAGCAAGGGCGCAGATTGACGCAGAAATTGGGCAAAAAGGCCATTTGTGGATGGAAACTAATTAAAAGGTAATGAAAATGAAGCCTGCAACCAGAAGCTATTCAGCCGGGCTATTAATTTTGCTGCTGTCGTCACTTTTGGTATCAGGCGGCTGCAGTCAAAAGCAGCAAAAGGTTTATCGCGTGGGCATTCTGTGCGGCGTTGCTGTTTTTGCCGATACTGCGCTGGGCTTTAAAGATAAAATGCGGGAGTTGGGCTATCAGGAAGGTGAGAACATCGTTTATGAAATGCACACGACGACGCTCGATTTTGCGGCCGAGCAGCGTATTCTAAATAAATTCGTGGCCGACAAGGTTGATCTCATTGTTGCTTTTCCCACCGAGGCTTCCCTGGCGGCCAAAGCCGCCGCCAAGGGAACGGGGATTCCACTGGTTTTTGCCAACGCCAATATTGAAAGTGTCGATCTGGTCGACAGCATACGCCATCCCGGTGGCAACCTTACCGGTGTTCGCTTTCCGGGTCCCGATATCGCACTCAAGCGTTTTGAACTCCTGCTGGAGCTGGTGCCTGGGGCCAGACGGATCTGGATTACCTATCTGGAAGAATATCCAATCGTGGCCAGTCAGTTGGACCTGTTGCGGCCGGCGGCAGCCTCTCTGGGCATCACGCTTGTGGAGGTTCCCGCAACGGGTGTTGCGGATATCCGGAGGGATTTGAAACGACGCAGCGCTTCAGGAGATACCGGTATGGACGCCATCCTGATGATATCGGAGCCACTGGCAAGCAATCCCGAGGTTTTTGCCCTGCTGGGTGAATTTGCGGTCAGACATAAAATTCCGCTCGCAGGCAGCGCGCTGTCGGTGAAAGGATATAGCTCCATCTTCGGGGTCTCAACCGAAAATATTTCCGTGGGCAAGCAGGCCGCATCCATTGCCGCTAAAATATTCAACGGGGCTTCCGCGGGGTCCATACCCGTGGTTTCGGCAGAGAGTTATTTGAGTATCAATTACGCGGCGTCCCAAAGGTTGGGCCTGAAAATACAGGAAGGATTATTAAGCCAGGCGGACAAGATAATTCGATAGGTACCGGACATTGGTGGCCGGGCGCTTGGACTTTTTGAGGCCGAGATGATGCTTTATAGCAAGTTACCTTACAGACCAAAATTCTTCCGGAGTTTGACGGTGGGACTGGCGCTTGCGTTTTTCGCCCTGAGCCTGTTGATCCTGTTTATTTCGACCGGTCTGGAGACGTATTTCAGCTTTCGAGATCAACGCAAAGTGGTCGCCGCCCAGCAGCAATTCATCGCGCGGGATGCCGCCGGGGCCGTCAAGGAGTTTATCCAGAACAAATTCAGCATCCTGCGAGAGGCCATCGGCATCGGCCGGTTGGCAATGGCGGAACCCGCCGAAAAAAAGCTGGTATTGGAAAAGTTAATCGGATTTGAACCGGCATTCCGCCAATTGTTTTTGCTGGATGATAAAGGGCAACAGATGCTCAACGCATCACGCCTTTCAACGCGTTGGGTGATTCAACTGGCGGAAAGGCTGCGGGAGGAAAATTGGGCCGAGGTGAAACAGACCGGGCAACTCATTTCATCCGTCTATATCGATGAGATGACCAGCGAGCCCCAGGTGCTGTTAGCGGTGGCCGTCACCGATTTATTTAATGATTTCAAAGGGACTCTGATCGCCGAGGTGAATTTGAAATTCATGTGGGACCTGGTTGGCGAACTCAAAATTGGGCAGCATGGTCTGGCATACGTCGTAGACAAAAAAGGAGATTTAATCGCTTTCGGGGATGTCAGTCGGGTTTTAAAAGGCGAGAATCTGATCCATTTGGAAGAAGTCGGCCGGTTCGTCAATGATGGTAATTCAAAAGGCCGAAGCCTATTCCATGAATCGAAGGGCATCCGCGGCACCCGGGTTGTTTCCTGGCATGAACATCTCGGCATGCCGGACTGGGCGGTTGTGGTGGAACTACCGGTTTCGGAAGCTTACGCACCGGTGACTTATAAACTCAAAATGACCGGCCTGGTCATGCTTCTGACCTTTATTCTGGCATCATTTGCGGGCATCTATCTGTCCAAAAGAATAACACAACCGATCATTTGCCTGAGGGATGCGGTCAAAAAATTCGGCACCGGCGAGCTGAACGCCCGCATAGAAATAAAAACCGCCAATGAAATTGAAGACCTGGCGGAAGCCTTCAATCATATGGTCGCTGATCTCAAGATAACGACGATATCAATCGACCGTCTCAATAACGAAATTTCAGAGCGCAAGCACACCGAACTGGAGTTGATGCAGGCCAAAGAAAAAGCTGAGGCCGCCACGCGCGCCAAAAGTGAATTTCTGGCCAATATGAGCCATGAAATCCGGACCCCCATGAATGGTGTGATCGGCATGGTGGAGTTGCTGCTGGATACCGATCTGAATCCCGAGCAGCTCCAGTATGCCGAGACCGTACGCGTGAGTGCGAATGCCCTGCTGACGGTCATCAACGATATTCTCGATTATTCCAAAATAGAAGCCGGCAAACTGGAACTTGAAATTCACGATTTCGATCTGTGCGGTCTGGTTGAGGATCTTGCGGACCTTCAAGCGGTGATGGCCTATAAGAAGAATCTGGAATTGGCCTGCCTGGTGGACAGGGAAGTGCCGGCGCTGGTAAACGGGGATGCCGGACGGCTGCGTCAGGTTCTCACCAACCTGGTCAGCAATGCCGTAAAGTTCACTGAAAAAGGAGAGGTGGTGATTCAGGTCAGGCTGGAAGAAGAAAATGACCGCCGGGTTGTAATCCGCTTCAACGTTTCCGACACCGGAATCGGCATCCCCGCCAACCGCCGTGAACGCTTGTTTAAATCCTTTTCCCAAGTGGATGCCTCGACCACCCGAAAGTACGGCGGCACCGGTCTGGGGTTGGCCATCTCCAGGCAGCTGGTCGAACTGCTCGGCGGTGAAATCGGGCTGGAAAGCCAAGAAGGCGAGGGGTCCACTTTCTGGTTTACGACTGTCCTGCAAAAGCAGGTCGCAAAGAAATCTGAGCCGGTAATCCCCAGATGCCTGGAAGGCAAGCACGTTCTGGTGGTAGATGACCACCCGACCAACCGATTTATCCTGAAGGAGCAGTTAACCTCCTATCATTGCCGGCCGGAAACCGCTGAAAGTGGGAACGAGGCCCTGAAGCGGCTGAGAGAAGCGGTTGCCGTGGGACGGCCGTTCGAGATTGCCATCCTCGATATGCAGATGCCCGTGATGGATGGAGAAACATTGGGGCGCAAGATTCAGGAAGACGCCGACTTGAAACAAACCGTGATGGTTATGCTCAGCTCCATGGGCCAGCGCGATGATTATAGCCGGTTGAAAGCGATTGGCTTTGCCGCCTGGCTGACCAAACCGGTCAGACAGTCGCAACTACATGACTGTCTGGTCCGCGTAAGCAACAGCCGGGAAAGTGCAGATTCCGGTCGTTTGGAGCCGATGACGGACAAGAATACCAACCGTGGGACATGGAACTCAATCGTCCGAATATTGCTGGCCGAAGACAATGCCGTGAATCAACAGGTCGCATTGCACATTCTGGAGAAGTCGGGCTTTAAAGTCGATGTGGCACCCAACGGGCGCCGGGCTCTGGAAGCCATGAAAATGGTTTCTTACGACCTGGTGCTGATGGATATACAGATGCCCGAAATGGACGGATTTGAAGCCACCTCACAGATCCGCGGCCTGCAGTTCGCCGTCCGGAACCATGATGTTCCCATCGTCGCCATGACGGCGCATGCCATGAAAGGATATGCCGAGCGCTGTTTGGCAGCGGGAATGAACGATTATATCACCAAGCCCATCGAACCGACGGAACTGGTACGGAAAATTGAAAAATTGATTCACAAGGAACCCCTTGCGTCTTCCAGCGAAAAAGATACCGATACCCAAACCGGAGTATCGGGCGGCAGCCGGACCCTTGCTCCGATCGAGCTGGACACGGCCATGGCGCGGGCGATGGGAGACCGTGCATTTTTGGAAGAGATGTTCGAGGTATATTTGAAACAGGTACCCGAAGAAGTTAAGGCATTAAAAGCAGCCCTGGCGCAAAACGATGCCGAAAGCCTGAGGCGGCTGGCTCACACGATGAAAGGGGCTGCCGCCAACCTGAGTGCGGATAAGATGGCCGCCGCCGCTAGGGATCTGGAAGAAATCGGTAGAAACGGAAATCTGTCGGCAGGAAACAGGGCCTTGAGTCAATTGGAATCCGAGCTGTCATACTTGACGGACTATTTCAACAGCGACGATTGGAAGCGTGAGATAGCAAAGGCTCCTGACATCCTCACCCGGCAAAAAGTTTCGGCTTTTCAGGCTGAATTCGCGGGAAAAGTGCTCCGGCCGGCCCCAGGCAGCCGTCGGTTCCCTCAGCGGGTTCTATCCGATTGAGCGTAACAACCCTGCCATCCATCAAATTGATAGCGATTGCCTGAGGTCGAAATTAAGATTTTAAGTTATACCGGTCAGATATCTAAGATATTGAATGGTACGATAATTGCGTGATGGGGTTGCCGGTTTTGCAATCATACACCCATATCGTCGGAGAATAGCGAATATGGCAACAATTTTAATTGTAGACGATGAAAAAGACCTTCGCCAGGTACTCAACGACATGCTGACTCCAAACGGCCATACGTGCGTTGAGGCGGCCGATGCGGCCCAGGCAAGGGATCAGCTGACTACCCGGGAATTCGAGCTGGTCCTTTCCGATATCAGCATGCCGGGAGAATCGGGCATCGAACTGGCATGTTTCGTGCGAACGGCATATCCGCAGACGGCGATGATCCTCGTCTCGGTGATGACCGACCACTCCATTGCGCGTGATGCATTGGAGCTCGGCGTGCATGATTACATCACCAAACCGTTCCGGAGCAATGCGGTTCTGTTCAGTGTGGCCAATGTATTGCGACGGCAGATGCTGGAAATCGAAAACCAGCGTTATCGTGAACATTTGGAGAATAGGGTCGCCCAGCGTACGGAAGCCCTCCAGAAAAGCAAGGATAATCTGGAGCAGGCTTTGAACCGTTTGAAAGAAACTCAGGAACAGTTGATCCGCAATGAAAAACTGGCATCGATCGGTTACCTGGCTACCGGCGTGGCCCATGAAATCAACAATCCCACCGGTTTTGTCAGCAGTAATCTGAGCGTTCTCGGGGATTATCAAAAAGATACCTCCCTGCTGATCCGCGAGTATCGCAACTTCCTCGACCACATGGCTAAGAAAAGCGTAAACGAAACGCTCATTCAGGAATCCTTGAAAAAAATCAGAAACATGGAGGAAGAATTTGACATCGACTATCTCCTGGATGACGGGGTCGCTCTGCTTAAAGAAAGCATGGAAGGGATGGGCCGAATCCGCATGATCGTGCGCGATCTGAAAGATCTGGCTCACCCGGGAGAAGATAAGCTGGAGACGGCCGATATCAATCGCTGTTTGGAGTCCACACTGAATGTCGTCTGGAATGAGTTAAAATATAAAGCTTCCGTTACCAAGGAATACGGCGAGCTGCCGCCGGTGCAATGTTATCCGCACCAGTTAAATCAGGTCTTCATGAATCTTCTGGTAAACGCGGGACATGCCATCAAAGAAAATGGAGAAATAAATATAGGAACCCGGCGCCTGGACGATAAAGTCGAAATCACCATCAGCGACAATGGCTCCGGAATAGCTGAAGAAAATTTGAAAAAGATTTTCGATCCTTTTTTTACGACCAAAAAGCTCGGCCAGGGAACCGGACTGGGACTCCACTTGGGACAGAACATTATCAAAAAGCACAACGGCACCATCGATGTCGAAAGCCAACTTGGAACGGGGACCACTTTTAACATTCAGATTCCGATTGAAGCGAGCACAAAATGAAGATACTTGTCGCCGAAGATGACCATATTTCCCTCATGTTTTTACAAAAAATGCTTGCGGCCATGGGTCACGATGTCGTCTGCGCCGAAGATGGTCGGGAAGCATGGGAAACGTTCACGAAACAGAAATTTAAACTTGTTATCACCGACTGGATGATGCCCCGGCTGGACGGTTTGGCGCTCTGCCGGCAAATCCGACAGCAGAAATCGGCGGACTATGTCTATATCATCATTTTAACGGCCAAGGATCAAAAGGCCGACGCCATCAAGGGACTCGATGCCGGCGCCGACGATTACATCACCAAACCGCTGGATCCTGCGGAATTGGGCGCCAGGATCCAGGTCGGACAGCGCATTTTCGAACTCGAGGATGCCCGCAAAAACGCCAATCTGCAATTGCTGCAGTCCGAAAAAATGGCGTCGGTCGGTCAGCTTGCCGCCGGTGTCGCCCACGAGATCAACAATCCCACCGGCTTTGTCAGCAGCAACTTGAAATCCTTGCTGAATTACTTTGGTGACATCAATAAACTTTTCACCCAATACAGAGATTTAATTCGTGCGATCGGGGAAAATGAGCCGATTACCCCGGCGGCTTTGGAGCGGATTAAAGCCGTTTCGGTTCTCGAAACGCAGGTGGATATCGATTTCATTCTTGATGACATTCAGGATCTCATCGAAGAATCCCGTGAGGGAACCGAGCGGATCAAGAAAATCGTTCAGGATTTGAAGGATTTTGCGCATCCCGGAGATGACAAGATAAAGGCTGTGGACATCAACAAGGGTGTCCGCACCACCTTGAACGTGGTCTGGAATGAGCTCAAGTACAAGGCCGTCGTGGAAAAGGAACTGGCCGACATTCCGCTGGTGAACGGATATCCCCAACAACTGAACCAGGTTTTTATGAACATCCTGGTTAACGCCGCCCAGGCCATTGAGGAAAAAGGAACCATTAAAATAGCAACCAGACTCGTGGAAGGGAAGGCCGAAATCGTTTTCAGCGACACCGGCAAGGGTATCGATCCGGAACATATGCCCAAGTTGTTCGATCCTTTTTTTACAACAAAGGAAATCGGGAAGGGCACCGGATTGGGGCTGCATGTCGCTTACAATATCATTCAGAAGCATAACGGAACCATCGACGTCGAAAGTGAGGTGGGCAAAGGCACCACTTTCAGAATTCGAATTCCCTGCGAAGCATGATCGAAAATGAATTTGATATAATCGCCGCCTCCGGTGAAAGACAGCCGGTTTGATCGGAAAAAATCGTAATCATTCACCACAAAGACACGGAGGGCACAGAGAATTAAATTTTCTTAAAAAAGTCTCTGCGCGCTCTGTGCCTCTGTGGTGAGAAAAATAAAAAATAGACTCCAATCAGTTGTTGCTTCACCCGAGCAACCCAAAATGGGTGCAAAGATGGACAATCGAAATCTACTTATCGTGGATGATGAGCTCGCCATCATCAAAAGCCTGGAAAGAGAACTGCGGCCTGAAGGCTATGCGATTCATACGGCCGCTACGGGAGCCAAGGGGCTCGATCTTTTGAGACAAAGGGATTTCGGCGTCATCCTTTCGGACTATATGATGCCTGAAATGGATGGGATCGCTTTTCTGGAGCTGGCCAAAGAGCAGATGCCCGATGCCGCCCGGATTTTGTTGACAGGTTACGGCAGCCTGAACAACGCCATGAACGCCGTCAATCTCTCCCACATTTTCGGCTACTTGACAAAACCATGGCCCGCCGGGCTTTTAAAGGAAACCATCGCCCGTGGATTTGAACATAATCAGCTGATTCGCGAAAACAAAGAGCTGGAAAGAGTGACTTCAGCGCAGAATGATCTGCTGAAGTGCGCAAATGAAAACCTCGAAGATCAGGTACGCGAACGGACCCGGCAGCTTCAGGAGGCTTTGCGGGAAGGGTTGAAAATGTTGGCTTTGGCAGCAGAAGCTAAAGACGACAGTACCGGAGATCACATCAGCCGGATTCAAAAGATCACCGCAGAAATTTGCCGGGGATTGGGGCTGCCTCGGGAGCAATGCGATTTAATCAGCTTTTCCAGCATTATGCACGATGTGGGCAAAATCCACATTCCCGACAATATCCTGAAAAAGGCCGGTCCGCTTTCTCCTGAAGAGCGCCGAATCATGCAGACCCATACCACCGCGGGCGAAAAAATTCTCGGAGAGAACCCATTTTACGAAACTGCGCGTCAAATCGCACGCAGTCATCACGAACGCTGGGACGGCACCGGTTACCCCGATGGCCTGAAAGCGGAAGAAATACCCCTGGCGTCCCGAATTGTAACGGTCTCGGACGTTTACGATGCGCTCACCCATGAACGACCCTACAAGGCGGCCTGGACGATGGAAAAAGCGTTGAGCGAAATGAAATCGCTTTCCGGGGCCCTGTTTGATCCGATCGTTCTGGATGTATTCATCCGTTACGCTTTGCGGGAGATAAGCGATGGATAATCAATATGACCATGTGCTTATGCTCGTCGATGACGAGCAGTCGATTTTGAGTTCTTTAAAACGTGTTTTCAGAAACAAGGGATATCAGATTCTCTCAGCGGGAAGCGGATCTCAGGGCCTCGAAATCCTGGAAGGAACTGAAAAGCGGGTTTCGCTGATCATTTCCGATCAGCGCATGCCGGACATGACCGGCGTGCGGTTCCTGGAGCGGGCCAAAAAAATATTTCCCGATGCCATCCGCTTTCTTCTGACCGGTTATACCGATATGGAGGCTGTTATCGACGCCGTGAATCTGGGAGAAATTCATCGTTATCTGACCAAACCCTGGGACGATGACGATCTTTTGCTGCAAGTCCAACAGGCCTTGCAGCAATACGAACTCGTGGCGGAAAACCTGCGCCTGACGAAATTAACCCGGAAACAAAATGCCCGGTTGAATGAATTGAATCGGGGGCTGGAGAAAAAAGTAGCGGAAAGAACGCTCGAGATAACCAAAAAGAATAAAAAGCTGAACGAAATCAATTTGAAGCTCGAAAAGAGCGTCATGGATACCGTCCGGCTGTTGTCGTCTTTTATTCAAAACTCCAACCAATGGCTGGGCAAATACATGAATGACACCGCCCTGATCGCCGGCAAAATCGCACGTGAATTCGGGCTGGGCGAGAAGGAGATCGAAGATATCGAAACCGCCGCCATGATTCATGACCTGGGTCTCATCGGCCTTCCCTCGGCTATCTGGCGCAAGGATGAAAAAGAAATGACCGCCGACGAGTTCAGTGCCTACAGTCATCATCCGGTTATCGCTTCGGTGTGTCTGGAGACGGTCGATCGCCTGAACGGCATTGGCGAGATGATTCTTTACCATCACGAACACGTTGACGGCGGTGGTTTTCCAACCGGCCTGAAAGGTGAGGAAATTCCATTGGGAGCCCGGATCATCGGGGCCGCCGGGGATTATTTCAGAAGCATGGGCGAATGGCCGGACAGCCTGGCTAAAATCAGTGCGAAAGCAGTCAAAATAATCGGGCCGCAAGCACAAAAGCTGACTGTCGGCGACGATCGCCGCAAATTGATCTGGCTGCTGAAAGAAGAACTCCTGCGGGCACGAACCGGCACCATTTATGATCCTGAGGTCATTTCAAAGCTGCTCGATCATCTGGCGCTCGACGACAACCCGGTAAATCAGGTCCCATCCGGTTTTATACACTACAATGCGCTCAAAACCGGGATGAAGTTGGCCAGGGTCCTTCGAACCAAGGACGGCCGATTCATTCTGGCACCCGATACCGAATTGACCGATAAGTTGATCAACGGGATCAGGCGGCTCGGCGCCGGGCGGGCGATTGATGAAGAAGTTTCGGTATGCATGGAATAGACAAAAATTGCCTATTATACCCTAACCCGGCCGAGCCGGAACCAAACAGGATCCCGGTGAAAAACCGAACGGTTGTTGGAATATTGGAACATTGGAATGCTGGGCAGGTAGTGAAGCTTCAGCGCTATTTCGGGTCGAAATGCTGAATATGGCTGTCCCGATTAATCCAACCATTTTTCCACCATTCCATCATTCCGGTTGCCTGGATTGGATTTATAAGCTGGTTAATAAAATTTTGCCACAAAATGCAAAGAATGTATCGTTAACGGACTGAGTTGAAGGCTAACCGTTTAAGAATGAGGCCCTGATGAACGCCAAAACCATTTTCGCCAAAATCGACAAGATGCGCGATTTGCCGACCCTGCCGGTTATCGCCCTCGAGGTGAACAAGTTGATGGAGGATATCGATGTTTCCGTCAGCAAGGTCAGCAGCCTCATAGAACGGGACCCGCCCATCGCAATGAAGATTCTGAAGCTTGTCAACTCGGCTTTTTATGGATACCGATCCAGCGTCAGCTCGCTTTCCAGGGCGATCATGCTGCTGGGGTTCAATACGGTCCGCAACGCCATTCTTTCGATATCGGTAATCAAGGCCTTTGCGGGAGCCGGCGAACTGGATGGGTTTAATCCAAAAAGCTTCTGGAAACACTCGATCGCAGTGGCGGTGACCGCCAAACATCTGGCCGGATTGACGCGTCTGGAATCGCCGGACAATGGTTTTGTCGGCGGCCTGGTGCATGACATCGGCAAGGTGATCCTGACCCAGAGATTCAAGGACTTATTCGAAAAGGTGTGGACCGTCTCGCGAACGGAGAATTTGTCCTTCAATGCGGCTGAAAAAAAGGTGATGTCCGTCGACCATGCCATGATCGGCAGCCATCTGGCAAAGAAATGGGCACTGCCACAGGAACTGGTGGATTTGATCCGGTGTCACCATGTTGTGCGGGAGACCGTCGCCAACTATCATTTACTGGCAATTGTCCATGTGGCCAACCGGGTTGTGAACGTTTATGAGGAAGGGAAAACGACTGCTGGGATTTCCATCGACGGCTTGAATCCCGGCGTAGCAAAAATTTTGAAGCCCCAGCTGTTGAAGGCGGCTGAATGGTACCCGCTGCTGCTCCCGGAGATTGAAGCGGCCTGCAGCTTTTTTCTGGAAGAAGGTGCAAAATGAACAAAGACCAAGCGTGCGTTCTCTGTGTGGATGACGAGCCCAATATCCTCAATTCATTGAAGCGCCTGCTGAGAAGAGAAGATTACAGGTTGCTCACCGCTTCCAGCGGACCGAGTGCCCTGGAAATCATGCAGGAGGACCAGGTCCACGTCGTCATATCGGATCAGCGGATGGCGGATATGAGCGGGGTGGAATTTTTGGCACGGGTCAAGGAAGAATATCCTGATGCCATCCGTATTATCCTGACGGGTTATACGGAAGTGGACTCCATTACCGAAGCCATCAACAAAGGCCATATATATAAATTTTTCCTGAAGCCCTGGAATGATCAGAATTTAAAGCTCGAGATCAAGCAGGCCCTGGATCAGTACGAACTGATGCAGGACAACAAATCGCTCCATGGAAAAATTATGCTGCAAAACGAGGAGCTGAAACAAATAAATCACAAGTTGGAAGAGATGGTTCAGGAAAGGACCCAGGAGCTGGAGGTTCGCAACCGGGCCCTCGAACTGTCGCGGGCGATCCTGGAAGACCTGCCCCTGCCGATTATCGGAATCAGTACCGATGGGATGATCGCTTTCATCAACCGCAGAGTACAGGAGTTGTCACACAAGAACGCGGAAGTTGAACTTGGCGGCACCGTCTGTGATTATTTTCCGGATGAAATCCTGGCGATCATCGACGAGGTGCGCTCAACGGAATTTCCCAAGTCAATCAAGGGCTGCGAAGTTTTGGGCACCCCTTACGATATTGAATTAATCCCCCTTTCGGGCAGATTCAAAGGCAAGGGATTTGTCCTGGCGCTCAAGGAACCGCAACAGTGGACGTAAGGGCTCCGGCCGGCCAACGGAAAACTCAAAAACTCCCCGCAGATTCCGGGGCGCCGGGATTAAAAGGACAGGCAATTCACATTTATCCGCTAACGCCGCTGTCGGCGGTAAGATAAAAAAGCAGCGGATGTTGTGGTATTTTATATTTTCGGTCAACAGAAGCGGAGCAATTCTTCATGGCGGAACTCAATGAGAAAGAAAAAAAGCTCGTTATCAAGATTGTATACTATGGGCCCGCTTTGAGCGGCAAAACCACCAATCTGATGCAGCTGCATGAGATATTGAATCCAGCCAAGTGCGGTGAGTTGATGTCGTTTGAAACCAAGGGTGATCGGACGCTTTTTTTCGACCTGCTACCCATGATGGCTAAATCGGAAAGCGGTTTTAGAATTAAATTTAAATTATTTACGGTACCAGGGCAGGTCGCCCATGACGCCACCCGCAAGGCGGTGCTGTCCCGCTCGGATGGAGTTGTATTCGTTGCCGACTCTCAATTGAATCAATCGATCAGCAACTTTGAAAGCTTCGAAAATCTCGAGAAAAATGCCGGACGAGTCGGAATCGATTTCGATGCGCTTCCGCTGGTCGTGCAGTTCAACAAGCGCGATTTGAAAGATATTCTCAGCGAAAATGAAGTGCTGCAGCGTTGGAAGCCCACCGGTCTGCCGATCCGGTTCAGCACGGCGCTTTATGGTAAAGGCGTTACGGAGACTTTTTCGGCCGCCTTGAAAGCAACTTATCGGAACCTGGATCGGCTCTACCACCTGAAGGAAAAATATCTGGTGACTGAAGGCAATTTTCTTTCGATCGTGCCCTGATCCAGCCAGGAGCCGAGCTGTCGAACGAATGGCTCGAAACGGGATTTCAATGAACAACCATAATTTCTCAACGTCAGATCGCCCGCCCGGGGACACTGAAAATCAAGAAATGCATCTTGATGACTTTGACCGTGAGTGTGAACTCGAAGACCTGCTTCCGACGACCGTATTGGACCATCTTTTTTCCGCTCTGGGTGATCCGTCGCCGGTCGATGTAATGGTGGTCAATCCGGAGGGAACTCCGTATTATGTTAAAGGATCCCCGGAACCGGGAACGCGCACCGCCGTAAGTCGGTTTCTGCGGGAAGCCCGACCGGATTTACCCATAACCATCGACACGAAGCGGGAAACGGCCGGTCTGTTCCCGATTATTCACGAACTCGAACCGATCGGCTATATCGTTGTCTGGGGCGCGGAGGAGGCGCAACCCGTGTTGGGTTCGCCCCAACAATTCGGCCGTTTTTTGACGGCGGTGCTCGGTCAGCTTGTCATCCTGAGCCACCGGAGTGTGATGACCGCCGGGCTTCATGGTCAGGTGGTCGAAGAGTCTTACCGGCAGATATCGCGAAAGGCGGAACAGCTTGCAAAATCGGAGAAGAAATACCGTCTCCTGGCCGAGAATCTCGAAGCGGAAGTAACCAGGCAGACGCAAACGATTAAAGAGGCCCAAGTCCAGCTCATTCAGCAGGACAAGCTGGCCTCGATTGGTCAGCTTGCCGCCGGCGTGGCACATGAGATCAACAATCCCATCGGATTTGTCTACAGCAATTTGAATACGCTGCGGTCTTATGCCGAGGACATAAAGTCTTTGATGGAAGATTATAAAGTCTTCATTACGGGACTGGAAAAATCGGCATGCAGCGAAAGCGGCTGCCGGGAAATCCAACGGGAAGCTAACCGCATCTGTCGGCACGGCAGCAAAATCGACATCGACTTCATACTGGATGATCTGCTGAATCTGATTGCCGAATCCCGATATGGTGCGGAACGTATCCGAAAAATCGTCTGCGACCTGAAGGAATTCGCTCGTCCCGGAGAGCAGGGCCTCCGACATGTGGATGTGAACCACAGTCTGGAATCGTCTTTGAACATGATCATGAATGCCTTCCGTCAAAAGGCTGAAATCACGAAAGCGTATGGTGAGGTGCCGCAGGTTCGATGTCACGCCCGGGAACTCAATCAGGTCTTCATGAATATTTTGATGAATGCGGTTCAGGCCATTGAAAGCCGAGGCACCATCCGAATTGCAACCCGCGCCGTGGGTGAGCAGGTGGAAATTACCATAAGTGATTCGGGAGTTGGAATCGCCGGTGAAAATCTGACAAGAATTTTCGAGCCTTTTTTTACCACCAAACCCGTAGGGGCCGGCACCGGCTTGGGGTTGAACGTGGCCTATAATATTATCAGAAAGCACAATGGAACCATTACGGTCGAAAGCGAGCCGAATATGGGAACGACGTTTGTTATCAAACTGCCGGTGGAATGAGTTGCTTTTCAATAAAAGGACTGGTTTCATGGTAGAAACGGGCGCTTCCGGGCAGCTCCGGCAGGGCTTGCTTTATTAATATTCACGTTGTCGGAAGAAACCCATTTAGGGCTTATGTTGTTTAGAGGCATTTGATGACCAAATTTGCATCCTTATTTCTCGGTGAAAAAGATCACGCCGGCATTGGAGATACTCCCGCCGGGATTCCCGCCGCCAAGCCCACATACAAGGTCTTGTTTGTGGATGACGAAGAAAATGTGTTGAAAGCCATGTGCCGCATTTTCAGACAGGAAAATTATGCCCTCTTGACGGCCCGCTCTGGTGAAGAAGCCCTGGCACTGTTGGAAAAGGAGGAGGTTCAGGTGGTGATCTCGGATCACCGCATGCCCGGAATGACGGGAGCCGATTTGCTCCGGAAGGTTAAATCCCTTTATCCCCACACGATCCGCATCATGCTGACCGGCTACGCGGACACCCAAGCGATCATGGGTGCGGTCAACGATGGCGCGGTCTTTAAGTTCATCACCAAACCCTGGAACGATGATGACCTGCGCCTGACGGTCAGTCTCGCGCTGGAGCAATACGATTTGATCCAGGAAAACAAGTCCCTCAAGCAGCAGACCGAGATTCAGAATAAAAAAATCAATAAGTTAAGCCGGTTTGCCAATATCAACCGCAGCCAACTCGGCCTTTTGCTGCTTCAGTCGAACCAGATCACCCAGGAAGATCTCGATAAAGCGGTTGCGGTGCAGAACAAGAACAACAAGATCCTTCCGAAAATATTGATCGAGATGGGGCTCGTGGATGAAGCCGCCATCCTGAAAACAATTCATACGAAGCTGAACATCAACCGCGTTTATCCCAATGAATTCAGTGTGCCCCATGCTCTGGCCGCAGTGATTCCCAAACAGATCTGCGAGAAGAATTTGCTCGTTCCATTGAAGCGGACCAATGGACATCTGATCGTCGCCATGGCGGACCCCACGGACTACCTGAAGCTGGAAGATTTGACGTTTTTAACCGGCATGCCGATTCAACCCGCGTTGGCGTCTCAAGGGGAAATCATCGAAAAACTCAGGGAGCTGTTCGGTGAAGAAGACACTCTGGAAGCGACGCTTTCTGAATTCGATCTGAACGATCCCACCGAGAGCATCGAAATTTTTCTGGATGAAGATGACGAAGAGTCCGACATTGAAGAGCTTCTGCATGCCAAGGATTTGCCGCCCACCATCCGAATCGTGAATGCGATCCTTTCCGATGCCCTGCGCCATCAGGCGTCGGACGTCCATATCGAGCCGAAGACCAAGTATACCATGGTCCGTTACCGGCTGGACGACCTGCTGCATGAAAAAATCCGCATTCCGGTTTCGATGCATCCTTCGATCGTATCGCGAATCAAGGTGATGAGCGACCTGGATATATCTGAAAGACGCCGCCCTCAGGACGGGCGGGTGACGGTCAAGACATCGACCCGCATGGTCGATATGCGGATTTCGACCTTGCCGACCATCAATGGAGAAAAGATCGTTTTTAGAATTCTGGATAAGAATGCGGCCATTAAGAGCATTAACGATCTCGGTATCAGCGAGGTGGATTTCAAGAAAATCACCCAATTCATCGCCCAGCCCCAGGGGATCATCCTGGCCACCGGCCCCACCGGCAGCGGTAAAACCAGTACACTGTATTCGCTCTTGCGCCATGGGGCCAAAATAACCAAAAACTTTACCACCATCGAAGATCCGGTCGAATATCACATGGGAATGGCCGAGCAGGTGAATGTGCGCGAAAAAATCGGGCTGGGGTTCGCCAATATCTTAAGATCCATTTTGCGTCAGGACCCCAATGTGATCATGCTGGGTGAGATCCGCGATCGTGAAACCGCGGAAGTCGCTTTCCATGCCGCCCTGACAGGCCATCTGGTTCTGAGTACGCTGCACACCAACAGCAGCATCGCTTCGATCACCCGTCTGAGAGATATCGGGATGAAATCGTATGTCATCAGTGATGCCCTGGCAGGGATTATCGCCCAGCGGCTGGTGCGGCGCATTTGTCCGCACTGCAAGACCCATGATGATCCCTCCGAGGAAATTTTGAGGGCCCTGAGGCTGCATGGAAAGCAAATTCAATCCTACAAAGGAAAAGGCTGCGATCAGTGCGGTCGAAGCGGCTACCGGGGAAGAATCGGAATTTTCGAAATATTTCACAACGATTCGGAAGTAAAGAATTTCATCCACCGGGATGCAGCGGAATCCGAAATCACCCGGGCCGCGCGTTTGACCGGTATGAAATCATTGCTTGAGGATGCCGTCGCCAAAATCGAAGCCGGGGTGACGACCTGCGAGGAAGTTTTAAGGGTTTTAGGGCCCCAGAACGCCCTGGAAATTCACTGTACCCGCTGCGATGCGATATTGGAAGAGCGATTCCCATTTTGCCCCTATTGCGGGCAGACCATCACACCCCGCTGTTGCGAGTGTGAACAGTATTTGAATTCAGATTGGAAAATCTGTCCTTACTGCGGCACCGCCGCTTGCAGCTGCCAATAATTTAAAAAACGAGACGATACTCATGAGGAAACTTAGGATTGTTTCACCCCTTTTGGTTGAAAATCGGAACCATACCGAGTTGTTGAGAGAAATTATCGAAGACCGCGGACATGAGCTGGTTTTTTTACCCGACCCGCTGAAGATCACTGCTGTGGCGGAAACCCAACCGGACCTCGTTTTTCTGGAACCCAGCCTGTTTCACTGGCAATGGCTGACGGTGTTGATAACGCTCAGACAGAACCATCCTGAAATTCCCGTCATCCTTTACTCATCCGGCCTGACCGTCGAAAACGGCTTTGCCCCCCTGAACGACGCTGAAGTCATTTATCTGTCCAACGACGCCGACTGTCTGGCCGCCAATTTTCAGCGGGTGGTGGACGGGCTGATCACTGCCAAGAAAAAAATTCTCTTTGTCGACGATGATGAAAACATCCTG
Source organism: uncultured delta proteobacterium (assembly GCA_963774425.1). GTDB lineage: Bacteria > Desulfobacterota > Desulfobacteria > Desulfobacterales > JAFDCJ01 > JAFDCJ01. The sequence continues at coordinate 35,207 of CAVZEZ010000034.1, forward strand.
AAATCATACCGCCGCATGCTGCGCCATTCCAACTGGCATATCCTGCTGGCTTCCAGCGGCGCGAGTGCGCTGGAGCAGATCCGCAATGATGCCGTCGACCTGGTGGTCACCGATATTAAAATGCCGAGTATGCATGGGGTCGAGCTGATAACCCGGATCAGAAAAACGCGCGACGACCTGCCGATTGTCGTCAGCTCCGGTTATCGCGGGATGCGGGAAGACGCCAATTTGAAGTTTCATCAGATAGCAGCCTTTATTGAAAAACCCATCGATCCGGATGACCTGCAGCGTACTCTGCTAATGTTGCTGAAATAAATCGCACTACCATCAGGGATTCATTGAAGCTGCTCCTGCGCTTATTCTGGGTGCAATTTGCAGAAAATTTTCGCCCTGAGGCCGCGGATCTGGTCACCTGGCGGCACGATCTGGCCACCGACACGATTACGTTCGATGCGCGCGGACTGCGTTGCTCTGGTATTTTGCGTCCGGTGATGTCCTCTATGATTCCAGTACCGAATTTCGGCTGGAATTTTCCATCGCGGAATAGAGAATTCGTCAGACGACCCCAAAGCCCCTGATTGTCCTTTCTCTTCCGGCTCAGTTCGCCTTCCCAGCGGCCTTGTTGTATCTAATTTGTATAGACATTAATTAGCCATTATTTTCTTGTTATCTTTTTTTCACAATTACCGAAGAGCCTTGCAGAGCCTCTAAGCAGCATGTCAGATCGCCAAGAATTTTTTATCAATAAAATCTTAAAACGTACAGGATTTGCGTGATTTATGAACCAGTCAAAAATCTACACCAAAGAAGGCCTGCTGAACGTCATCAACGCGTTGCCGCTGGCAATTTCAGTGATCGACCGCAGCCGCAAGGTTGCCCTGGCCAATAAAATGACCGTCATGTTCGTCAACAAGCAGGAAGCGGATTTGATCGGACAACTCGGCGGTAAGGCCTTCGACTGCAGTCACCATGATGATGTCCCTGAAGGATGCGGATTCGGCCCCGAATGTTTGCGCTGCAAATTGCGTGAAACCGTTATGAGCACCCTGCAGGACAAGCGGGCCTGCAGCATGGTGGAAACCACCATGTCTTTCAAGACAGCCGGCCAGCGGGATTTGCGAATTTCAACGCTGCCAATGACGATCGATCGCGAAGATGTCGCACTTTTGGGGATTGAAGACATCACTGAAACCAAAATTCTTGTGGAAACGAGGCTGGAAAAAGAGAAACTGGCAGCGGTCCTGGAAACCGCGGGTGCCGTCTGTCATGAATTGAACCAGCCTCTGATGAGCGTCACCGGATACACCGAAATTTTATTGATGATGGTAGACGCCGAAAACCCGATTCAGGCCCACCTGCAGCAAATAATGGCGCAAGTGGATCGAATGGGCAAGCTGACCAAAAAATTGATGCAAATCAGCAGATATCAAACCAAAAGTTACCTTCAGGGCAAAATTATCGATCTGGAACAAGCATCCGTCGTCTAACAAGGGCATCATTCAGCGAGAGCGGGAATGTGAACGTATTGCTGAAACAATTACAAAGACAGAAATACCGATCAGAAAATATGGGCTCACAACAGAGGGGAGGTGAAATTTAAATGAATGACAAGCGTGAAACAGGAAATCAGAACGAAAAGTCCATCGCCGCCGGGGAGGGAAAATATCTCACCTTTACCCTTGCCGATGAAGAATTTGGCATTGGCATTTTGAAAATCAGGGAGATCATCGGCATGATCCCCATTACCGCCGTACCGCAAACACCGGCGTACGTAAGGGGTGTCATCAACCTGCGGGGCAAAGTCATCCCCGTAATGGATCTCAGGTTGCGGTTTAAAATGCAGGAAATCGAATACTCCGAGCGCACCTGTATCATCGTGGTGGAAATCGCGGCGCAGGGCGCAATGGTTCAGATCGGCATCGTGGTGGATGCGGTCTCCGAGGTGTTGAACATCAAGGCCGGTGAGATCGAGGACACACCTGTTTTTGGCTCCAACCTGGATACTAACTGCATCCTGGGGATGGCCAAGATGGAAGGCGGTGTCAAAATTCTGCTGGATATCGACCGGGTGCTGAACGCGGAAGAAATTGCCGTTTTGGACAAAGCCGCCTGACGGAAAACAAAATTTTACAAGATGTGCAATTCGAATCGGCCAAATCTGACGGCCTGCGGCAGATTGAAAATCGGATAAGCCGCCAAGCCGAAAGGCTGTGCGACGCCATGCCGGTATGTGTTGAGAATCAAGGCTCACAAATATGAAATCACAAGGAGAATAGCATGAAAAACATGAAATTGGGGATGAAGATCACGTTGGGCTTCGGCATTCTGATCGCCATCGCCGCAACCCTGGGCTCGCTCGGCGTCTGGAACATGAAGGCCGTGGAAACCCAAAGCCAGATTCTGGCGCACGAATATGTGCCCGAGGTGGGCGTGGCCGAGGATCTGCGGGGAGCATCCAACCGGGTCATGTACGAGATGAGAGGTTATGGTTTTACCGGGGATGAAAAATACTACCAGGATGCGCTCAAGGAGTTGGAAACGGTCGACAAGGCCCTGGCCGAGGCGCGGGAGCTCGAACAGAAATCGCCCCATCTGGTCAAGCTCAAGGATCAACTCGCAGTCGCCAGCCAGGCGGTTGAAGAATACAAGGCCCTGGCCCGGCAGACCGCGGAGACCAACGCCAGGATTGCCGAAGACCGCCAAAAACTGGATGCGGCCGCGGCAACGTATATGCAAAACTGCGCCGACTTTCTGGCCGGCCAGAACGAGGCCTTTGAAAAAGACCTGGCGGAGCGCCAGCAGAAGATAGCGCTTGTTTCCACGCTGGTGGACATCGGCTCCACCGTGAGGGTTGCCAATTTCAAATCCCAGGCCCTCGATGAGCCCGCTCTGATGGAGTACGCCATCGGCAAGCTGAATGAGGTCCAGCCGGTCGTCGCAGCGCTCGGTAAGATCACCCGGGACGAGGAGGACCTCAAGCGTATTGACGATATAAAATCGGCATCCGCCGATTATCAGACAGCCATGAGCTATTTTTTTGCGGAACACAAGAAGGGAGCCATGGCCGATCACGCCCTGTTGAGCGACTACCGGGAGTCGATGGATAAGGCCGCCGGGAAATACACGACAAGCTGTGACGAATTTCTGGCGGGGCAGCAGAAAAAGCTGACCAAAGACATGACCGAACGGCACCGCAAGATCGCCACGGTCAACGAAATCATCGACATCGGCAATGGCACCCGGATTGCAAACTCCAAATCCCAGGCCCTGCGGGATCCGCAACTGATCCGGGATGCCCTCGAAAATTTTCCGAAAATGGACCAAATGTTCGGGGAGCTGGCCGTCATCACCCGGCTGAAAGCCGATATCGACCGCATCGAAAATACCCGGGCCGCCGCCACGGACTACAAAAGCGCCATGTCCGAGCTGCTGAAAAACTGGCTGGCCCTGCAAGAGTTGGCGACAAAGCAGGAGCACGCGGCCAATACAGTCATCGAAACCTGCAAGACGACGGCTGAGGCAGGCATTACCCATACAAAGGAGAGCGCCGAGCACGCGGTGGCTTCCCTTGCCGGCGCGTCTTTTATCATGATCGTCGGGCTGATCGTCGCCCTTGTCGTGGGGATTCTGGCGGCGGTTTTGATCACCAGAAGCATCACCAGGCCCATCAACCGCATCATCGAAGGCCTCAGCGAAGGTGCTGAACAGGTGGCCTCGGCGTCCGGTCAGGTCTCTTCGGCCAGTCAATCGCTGGCGGAAGGCTCCTCGGAGCAGGCGGCCTCCATCGAGGAAACCTCTTCATCACTTGAGGAGATGTCCTCGATGACCAGACAAAACGCGGACAACGCCGGCCAGGCCGATTCTCTGATGAAGGAAGCCAACCAGGTGGTGGTCCAGGCCAACGGGTCGATGTCCGAACTGAACGGTTCCATGGACGAAATCGCCAAGGCCAGCGAGGCGACCTCCAAGATTATCAAGACCATCGACGAGATCGCCTTTCAGACCAACCTGCTGGCGCTCAACGCGGCGGTGGAAGCCGCCCGGGCCGGTGAGGCCGGGGCCGGATTCGCGGTGGTGGCCGATGAAGTCAGAAATCTGGCCATGCGGGCAGCGGATGCCGCCAAGAACACGGCCGAGCTGATCGAAGGCACCGTCAAGAAGGTCAAGGGCGGCCAGGATCTGGTGGGGCACACCAACGAGGCCTTTACCAAAGTGGCCGAGAGTGCGGCCAAGGTCGGTGAACTGGTGTCAGAAATTGCGGCGGCCTCCAACGAGCAGGCCCAGGGCATCGAGCAGGTCAACACGGCGGTCACCGAAATGGACAAGGTGACCCAGTCCAATGCGGCCACCGCCGAGGAATCGGCTTCCGCGTCGGAAGAGTTGAGCGCCCAGGCCGAGCAGATGAAGGCAATGGTGGATGAATTGGTGGCCATGGTAGGCGGCAGCGGCAATGGTGGAAATACCAAACGCTCCTCTATGACTAAAAAGTCGAAATCCGGAATCCGTCAGGCTTCGCCCTCGGCGGCTCCGGCAAAAAAGGCCAAAAGCAAAGCCATCTCGGTTCATCAGGCCAGGGAAGTCAGCCCGGAGGAGTTGATCCCGATGGGTGATGAGGATTTTAAGGACTTTTAATTCGGTTAAGCAATCAAATAGTTCAATGATTGCCAAAAGGGGCAGGCCAATTCTGCCCCTTTTGCCCCTCATCGGTCGTTGGCTCCGGACAACCGAAATTATCCCGTAACTTGTGTGCGACATTGCAGCTAGTACCAATGCCCTCGCACTTAAAATGCCATGAAATACTGCCACAAACATGAAGTATCAGACCCTGGTTTCTATAATGCGCCCATAGCCAAACAAAAAAGCGATGCGTAAATCCTATCAAATAAATATTGTATATTGTATTCTTTCACCTAAGGTATTATATTAATTCCAGTTTGTGCTTCCCCTACTGGATAGGGGGAGAGCTCTTCCTTCAAATACCTTCCATAGCCTTTTAGCGGACAATTCCGCTTTCTGGCAGAAACTTATCAAT